>CAWBAC010000001.1:0-73262 GCA_963786755.1 uncultured Actinomycetes bacterium
GGCCGAGCGGGCCGGGAAGACGGTGGTGTCCTTGGAATGGGTTGCCTCTCGCGGGCTGAACCCGGCGCATCAGGGGCCGGTCGTGGACTTCCGCACGTTCTTCGGGGGCCGCGGCATCGTCCTCAACTTCGACATCCCCGGGCAGACGGCGGCCGCCTTCGGCGTCCAGTACCAGCAGAGGACGCTTGCCGACGCGACCGACTGGACTTATTTCCCGGCTTCCTTCAGCCCCGCGAAGGAGACGTCGTTCACGCACAACGACATAGGATTCCCGGCGCGAAGGGGTCTGGGATCTCTACATCTACGACTCGACGAACGACGGCACGGTGAACTACGACCACGTGCTCGTCGTCAACAGCTCGGCCGGGAAGAACGGAAGCCAGGCGGTCGCCGACCTCACGGTCGGCGAGTGGGCCGACGCGAAGGTCACGCTCGTCTCGGGGCCGTTTGCCGGCCTGACGGGCGGCTTCCTCGCGAAGCTGATCGACCTCACGCCCGACGCCTCGAGGTTCCGCCTCTACTTCACGTCGGTCCAGCGCGCGAACGCGACCTACAACGCGCTCGGTCCCGCCGGCTCGGCGGCCTTCGAGGAGACCCTCAACCGTGACTTCCCGACCTCGACGGCGGCCGACTTCGCGCCTCTCGAGGCGGGGATCGTCGACGAGGACACCTACGTCGAGCAGGGCCTCAAGTGGAAGGACGCCCACTTTGCGTACCTGCGCTACATCTTCGAGGACCTCGGCGTGGACGCGGATCTGCTCCTCCTCGGCAACCCGGTCACGGACGAGTTCAGCCATCAGTTCCTGGGGCTCCTGACGCCCAAGGACATCGACGGCAACCCGAATCCCTTCTACGACGACGTCACGAACGACAACGTCCCGGACGGCCGGGTGGACGAGCGCGAGGGCTACATCCGCGCGGCGTACCACGAGGCCGACGAGACGCTCGCCCTCGGGCGGGAGCTGATGGGCAAGAAGGACACGACCACATTCGTCTCCTCCGACCACGGCTTTGCGCCGCAGTGGCTCGCCGTCAACGTGAGCAAGGTGCTCGTCGACCTGGGCCTCCAGGAGCGCGAGCAGAGCGGCAACTGCCGGAGGGCGGCGAACGATCCGGGCACCACCACTCCAGGTGACACGCTCGCGAAGGAATGCCACGCGGGCGGCACCTCCCAGATCTACATCAACCTGGCGGGCCGCGACCCGGCGGCGGGCAACACGCCGCAGGTCCCCGCCGACCAGTACGAGGCGGTCCGGAACCAGATCATCGCCGCGTTCCAGAACCTCGACGACCCGACCCTCCCCGGGCAGCAGAAGGTCGTCCTGCGTGTGTTCAAGAAGGAGGAGCTCCGGAACGTCGACGGCACCGACTCCCTCCACCCGAACCGAAGCGGCGACGTCGTGGTCGTCTTCCGTCCGCCCTACCAGACGGACGCGCAGACGCCAGGCCTGCTGGTCGCGCCGTCGCAGTTCTTCGGCCAGCACGGCTACCTGCCCGACCTCGTGAACCTCAAGCGCAACATCAACATGCACGGGACGTTCATCGCGGCCGGGCCGGGCATCGAGCGGCGCCGAGCCCGGTACGCGGCGTGCGCGCGATCGACGTCGCTCCGACGCTCGCGTACCTGATGGGGATCCCGGGGCCGCAGAACGCGCGCGGCCAGGTCCTTCGCAGCATCGTCGAAGACGGCGACGACTGAGTGAGGTCACGATCCTCAACATCAGCGACTGGCACGCTCAGCTGACGCCGCTGACCGAGACGGCCGACTCGTTCGGGCCGGGTTCCCGATCGGCGGGGCGGCGTTCCTGGACACGTGGTTCGACACGTACGAGGCTCAGGCCCGCGGCAACGCGATCACTCTCACCGGAGGCGACTCCTTCGGCGGCGCCACTCCGCCGATCTCGAACTTCTTCGAAGATCGGCCGGCCGTCGAGATCATGAACCTGATGGGCGTCGACGCCGAGGCGCTCGGCAACCACACGTTCGACCGGGGAGAGCAGTTCCTCCGAAACGAGCTCATCCCTCTGGCCGACTTCGACATGATCTCGGCCAACGTCGTCTTCCCGAACGGAACCACGCCGCCGGAGTGGACGAAGTCGACCGTTTTCCGGGTCGGCGGGGAGCGGATCGGCGTCATCGGCTTCACGACCGAGGCGACGCCGAGCCTGCTCTTCCCGGGCCGGCTGGGACCGTTCGAGGTACGGCCGGTGGTTGCCGCCGTGAACGCGGAAGCGGCGCTGCTCCGCTCCAGGGGCATCACGACGATCGTCGCCGTCGGCCATGAGGGCGCGACGGGCGGAACGATCTCGGAGCCGACCGGGCCCCTGGCGGACATCGCGGACAGCGTCGTCGGCGTGGACGCGGTGATCGGCGACCACAACGACTTCCAGGTCAATGCGCTCCGGCCCAACGGCGTGCTGGTCACGGAGAACCGGGGCAAGGGCATTCGCTTCACGCGGATGGTCCTCCTCGTGGACGAGGACACCGGCAGCGTCGTCTACAAGACCGCCGACTTCCACAAACCCTGGAACATCGGGGTCACCCCGGATGCCGCCATCCAGGCCCGGATCGACGACCTCAGCGCGCAGCTGGCGCCGATCTTCAACACCGTGATCGGCGACTCCACGCGATTCATCCCGCGTGCGGACGCGTGCGGCAACGACATCGGCAGGACGTGCGAGTCCCTCATCGGGAACGTCGTCACCGACGCAATGCGGACGACGTACGGAGCGGACTTCGTGATCACCAACTCGGGCGGCCTCCGGGCCGACCTGACCTGCCCGCTCGCGGACAGTGCGAACGACAACTGCCCGGCCTACACGCCTCCGCCGTTCCCGATCACGCGGGGACAGGTGTTCGCCGTGCTCCCGTTCGGGAACACGGTCGTCACGCTCCAGGTGAACGGCGCGGAGCTCAAGACGATGCTCGAGAACGGCGTCTCCACGATGCCGGCGGTCAACGGCCGCTTCCCGCAGGTCTCCGGCCTGTGCTTCACCTACGACATCTCGGCGGCCCCGGGGAGCCGTGTGACCGGTGCGGTGCGACAGGCCGCCGACGGGAGCTGCACGGGCGCGCCGGTCGACCTCACCGCGGCGTCGACGTACACCATCCTCGAGAACGACTTCATGGGTAACGGCGGCGACGGGTACCCGAACTTCTCGAGCCGCATGGCGACGTTGGACATCATGGACGAGGTGGTCGCGGACTACGTCGCGGCCAACACGCCGCTCAGCCCGGCGATCCAGGGGCGGATCAACTGCACGACGAGCGGGGCGACGCCGTGCCCGGTCGTGACGCCCTAGCAGAGGAAGCGACGCTCGAGCCGCTCAGCCGTCTGCGCTGAGCGGCTCGAGCCCGCGCGGGAAGCGCCGGTCGGCAATCCGCGCCCAGCGGTCGTCCACCCAGGCGAAGGTGAGGACGCGCAGGATCCGCTCGTCCGCCTCGAAGAGGTGAAGCCCGCGCGCCTCGCCGCGCCTGCGTGGGCGGGGCTGCCCCAGCCCGGGCGCCGTCACGACGGTCGTTCCCCGCACGGCCTCGTGCACCACCTCGAACTCGCGCCGCTCCCCGATCGTGCTCTGGTGCACGTGGCCGGAGACGATCAGCTCCGCGCCGGCGTCGACGAGCCGTCCAAGCACGGTCGAGCGGTTGGCGATGGTGCGCTTGCGCGTTCGCCAGGGCGCGCCCATCAGATGGTGGTGGAGCGCGACCATCCGCAGGGCGCCGGCGGGCGCCTCGGCGAAGATCCGCGCGACGCGGTCGAGCTGGGAGCCCCGCAGCGCGCCGCCCTGCTGCTTCCAGGGCCGCACCGAGTTGAGCCCGCAGGCCACGAGCCGCTCGGAGCGGTAGACGGGCTCGAGCTCGGGCCAGTGGCGCAGAAACCCGTCGAACGTCCCGGTCACCCGCTTCGGCGGCCAGCCGGGGATGTCGTGGTTGCCCGGGATGACGAGCAGGGGGCAAGCGAGTGAGCGCAGGAGCCCAGCCGCGCGCTCGTGCTCCGCTGGCTTGTTCCGATGGGTGAGGTCCCCGGTGGCGACCACGAGCTCCGGGGCGGTATCGGCGACCAGCGCCCGCAGGCCGGCTTCGACGCTCGGCTCCTCGCGCGTGCCGGCGTGGAGATCCGAGACCTGCAGCACGCGTAAAGGCGGCATCGGGCGGGCAAACTATAGTGAGAACATGGTCGACGACCCCACCGAGATCTTCGACGACATGTACCTGGGCCTCCGCGCGGGCGCGGCGGGCCGCAAGAAGCGCCGCGGAGAGCCGCTTTCCCAGGAAGAGCAGGAGGCGCTCGGCCGCTGGGCACGGCTGTCTACCTGGCGCAAGACCCTCGCAGTCGGCGGCTTCGCGGTCGGGACCTTCGGTCTCGGCTTTACGCTCGGCGGCCTGGTCTTCGGCCGCTGGCGCAAGGCCTGATCCAGATGTTTGATCGGGAAGTGTGGTGCCGGCGGGGGCGTCCGTGACCGAGCATGAGGCCGCGATCATTCCGAGTTCGTACCTGGAAGGTACGGGCGAGGAACGAGCGTGGTCTCAGGCGATGTGTCATGGGCGTCATCCGGCGGTGCCACGGTTTCCGGTCAATTTCCGATCAAGCATCAAGTTGACCTAGCGCTGCGAGCGGGCTCCCGTCGTCTCGCTCTCCTTCGCCGGGAAGATGACTGTGGGCACGTCCTCACGCGAGGGGTCGCGGTTGCGCACGAGGACGTCCACCAGGGTGGCGAGCACGGCGGCGAAGGGGATGGCGAGGAGGACGGCGAAGCCGCCGAAGAGGACGGCGACCGCGGCGACGGAGACGAGCACGGTCAGCGGCGTGAGGCCTACCGCGTGCCCGAGGACGCGGGGAATGACCGTGTAGTCCTCGATCAGCCGGACGACGGTGACGATGATGCCGGCGGCGAGCGCGGTCTGCCAGGAGACGGTGAAGCCGACGCCGACGGCGAGCGCGCCGGCCGCGATCGGCCCGATGACCGGGATGATCTCGACCACGCCTGCGAAGGCCCCGATCAGGAGCCAGAAGGGGAGGCCGATGATCCAGAACGCGATCGAGAGCACCGTGGCCACGAGCATCACGAGCAGGAGCTGTCCGCGAACGTAGGCGCCGAGCTTCAAGTCGATCAGATCCCACGTGTCGCGAACCAGGCGGACGTGCCTGCGCGGCACGAGCGAGAGCACGAGCTGCTGGGCGCGCGCGCGCTCGAAGATCCAGTACGCGGCGCAGGCCAGGGTGAGGATGATGCCGATCGCAACCTCGAAGGCCGCGACGGTGATCTCGAGCGCCGGATCTATCACCTCCTCGGCGGTCGGAAGTTCGTCGAGCCGCTGTTGCACCTCGCGGAGGATCCGCTCCTTGATGCCCGTCGACGCTGCCGCCTCTTCCTCCAGCTCGGCCTGGGTGGTGGGCACGGCCTCGTTGACCTGGTCGATTGCGCTCGGGATGACGAAATAGAGGAGCAGCCCGACCACCGTCACGAGCCCGACGTAGTGGAGGCCGATCCCGATTCCGCGCGGGATGCCCCGGCGGAAGAGCGCGTCCACGCCCGGCCGCATGGCTGCCGCAATCGTGAAGGCGAGGAAGAGGAGCGCGATGAGGACGCGCAGCTCCCAGAGCGCGAAGGCCGCCGCCACCACCGCGACGAAGACGAGGGCCGCGACGAACGCCTTTCGTGCCGTCTCGCGCATACGCCGCCATTGTGGCCCAAACCCGCGGCCGTGGTCCGGGAGGATGCCGGCAGGGCCCGCCGAAAGGCGCCGTGTGGAACAAGCTCTGGGGCCCGGCGAGGAGATCCGTCTACAGGCGCGCCCGCACGGTGTGGCGCTCGTCGGCCCGCTCGTTCGGCCGCTCGTGCTGGCTGCGGCAGGGGGAGTCCTCGTCCTCGCCGGCCTTCCGGTGGCCTGGCCGCTCGGTGCGCTCGGCGCCGCCCTGCTCGTGGGCGGCGCACTCCTCGCATTCCGGGCGGTGTGGCGCTGGGACCGCACGGAGCTCGTCCTGACGACGGACAAGCTCTTCGTCGTCTACGGGATCGCTCGCCGACGAGCCGCGGCCGTGCGCCTCTCGCGCGTGCCGGCGCTCGAGTGGGAGCAGAGCGTCGCCGGGCGCCTGCTCGGCTACGGGACGCTCGTCGCCGGCGACTTCGAGGTCCCGTACGTGCCCGCCCGCGGGCGCGAGCTGCTCTAGCGCTAGCGCCCGCTTCGATCTGGTCGGACGATCGCGGCGGACGAGAATACGAACACACGTTCCGTCCGATGCCGGGGGCTAGACTGACTGCGGATGGCGTCCGACGAGCTCATCGTTCACGGCGCCCGCGAGCACAACCTCAAGGACATCACCGTCCGCCTGCCGCGGCACGCCCTCATCTGCGTCACCGGCCTCTCCGGGTCGGGGAAGTCCTCGCTTGCCTTCGACACGATCTACGCGGAGGGCCAGCGGCGCTACGTCGAGTCCCTCTCGGCCTACGCGCGCCAGTTCCTGCAGATGATGGAGAAGCCGGACGTCGACTCCATCGACGGCCTCTCGCCGGCCATCTCCATCGACCAGAAGACGACGTCACGCAACCCGCGCTCCACGGTCGGGACGGTGACGGAGATCTACGACTACCTGCGCCTCCTCTACGCGCGCATCGGGCGACCGCACTGCCCGGTCTGCGGGAGGCCCATCGCGGGGCAGAACATCGAGTCGATCGTCGACCAGGTGCTCCGTTTGCCGGAGGGAACGAAGTTCACGGTCAACGCCCCCGTCGTTCGGGACCGCAAGGGGGAGTACCGCGACCTGCTCGAGCAGCTGCGCGGCGAGGGCTTCACACGCGTGAAGGTGGACGGCGAGCAGCGCGAGCTCGAGGAGCAGATCGAGCTCGACAAGAAGTTCAAGCACACGATCGAGGTGGTCGTCGACCGACTCGTGATGAAGCCCGATTTGCGCCACCGGCTGACGGACTCGGTCGAGACGGCGCTGGCCCTCGCGGACGGCCTCGTGACAGTCGACGTCGTCGACGGCGAGGCCCAGACGTTCTCCGAGCGCTTCGCGTGCCCCGAGCACGGCGTCGGCCTGCCCGAGCTGCAGCCGCGCGTCTTCTCCTTCAACTCCCCGCACGGCGCCTGCCCGCGCTGCACCGGCCTTGGGGCCCAGCAGGAGATCGACCCCGACCTGCTCGTCCCCGACCCGACGCTCTCCATCGGAGAGGGCGCGCTCGTGCCCTGGTCGGTGGGGAACACGAGCTACTACGAGTCGATCGTCCAGGCGATCGCCGACCGCTACGAGATCGAGCTCGACACGCCGTGGATCGAGCTCCCCGAGGAGCAGCAGAACCTCTTCCTCTACGGGACGAACGGCGACAAGATCTACGTCACCTACCGCAATCGCATGGGCCGGCGGCGGGCGTACATGCTCGCCTTCGAGGGGATCGTTCCCAGCCTCGAGCGGCGCTACAAGGAGACGGACTCCTCGCAGCAGCGCGAGCGGATCGAGGAATACATGAGCTTCCGCCCCTGCCCCGCGTGCAAGGGCGCGCGGCTGAAGCCGGAGGTGCTCGCCGTCACGGTCGGCGACCGAAACATCCATCAGTTCACGCAGATGTCCGTGACGCGCGCGATCGAGTTCCTCGAGGAGCTCGAGCTCACCGAAACGGAGCAGCTGATCGGCACGCGGATCATCAAGGAGATCCGCGAGCGGCTGACATTCCTCGACAACGTCGGGGTCGGATACCTCCAGCTCGACCGGGCCGCCGCGACGCTCTCCGGCGGGGAGGCGCAGCGCCTACGCCTGGCGACGCAGATCGGCTCCCAGCTGGTCGGCGTCCTCTACATCCTCGACGAGCCCTCGATCGGGCTCCACCAGCGCGACAACGGCAAGCTGATCGGCACGCTCGAGCGGCTCCGCGATCTGGGCAACACCGTGCTCGTCGTCGAGCACGACGAGCAGATGATGCGCGCGGCCGACTGGCTCGTCGACATGGGCCCCGGGGCCGGCGACCACGGCGGGCACGTCGTGGCGGAGGGGCCGGCGGACGCGGTCGCCCGCAACGAGGAGCTCGGTCACAGGGCTCTTCCTCTCGCGTGCTCGCACGATCGACGTGCCGGAGCGGCGCGTGGAGGACACCGGCTCGTTCTGGGTGCGCGGGGCGAGCATGCACAACCTGAAGGACGTGGACGTCGAGTTTCCCGTGGGCAAGTTCGTCTGCGTCACGGGCGTCTCGGGCTCGGGCAAGTCGACGCTCGTGAACGAGATCGTCTACAAGGCGCTCGCCAACCGGCTCCACCGCCTGCGCGTGAAGCCGGGCGACCACATCGCTTGCGAGGGGATCGAGTGCTTCGACAAGGTCATCGACATCGACCAGTCGCCGATCGGGCGCACGCCGCGGTCGAACCCGGCCACGTACACGAAGCTCTTCGACCACATTCGCGAGCTCTACGCGCAGACGCCCGACGCGAAGGTGCGGGGCTACAAGCCGGGGCGCTTCTCCTTCAACGTGCGCGGAGGCCGCTGCGAGACATGCAAGGGCGACGGCACGATCAAGATCGAGATGCACTTCCTGCCGGACGTCTACGTCCCCTGCGAGACGTGCGGCGGCAAGCGCTACAACCGGGAGACGCTCGAGGTCCGGTTCAAGGGCAAGTCCATCTCCGACGTGCTGGAGATGTCGGTCGAAGAGGCGCTTGCCTTCTTCGCCAAGATCCCCAAGATCCGGCGGAGGCTGCAGACGCTCCACGACGTCGGTCTCGACTACGTCAAGATGGGGCAGCCGGCGACGACCTTGTCGGGCGGGGAGGCGCAGCGCGTGAAGCTGTCGGCGGAACTTTCCAAGGTGGCGACGGGGCGGACGCTCTACATCCTGGACGAGCCCACGACCGGCCTGCACTTCGCCGACATCGAGAAGCTGCTCGAAGTGCTCCAGCGGCTCGTGGACTCGGGCAACACGGTGCTCGTCATCGAGCACAACCTCGACGTGATCAAGCAGGCGGACTGGATCGTCGACCTGGGGCCGGAGGGCGGCGAGGCCGGCGGCGAGGTGATCGCGACCGGGACGCCCGAACAAGTCGCCGAGGTCGAGGGAAGCTACACGGGCCAGTTCCTGCGGCCGCTTCTGCCCAGCGTGGCCGCAGCGGCGGCGTAGGCCTCAGCGTCGCCTTCGCTCAGCGTGGGGGCGCCAGGCGCTCCTTCAAGCGGGGGATGTCGAGGTCCGGCTGGGGGTAGCGAGGGTCCATTTCCTCGAGGGTCTCGGCGAGGACGGACGCCACCGCCCAGTTCCGGTACCACTTGCGATCCGCCGGAATCACGTACCAGGGGGCGCTCTCGGTAGAGCAGCGCCGGACCACCTCCTCGTAGGCCGCCTGGTAGTCGGCCCAGAACGCCCGCTCGTCGATGTCGCCCTCGTTGAATTTCCATCGCTTGTCGGGCTCGTCGAGTCGTGCGAGCAGACGCTCCCGCTGCTCTTCGTAGGAGATGTGCAGGAAGAACTTGACGAAGGTCGTGCCGGCTTCCGCGACCTTACGCTCCCATTCGTTGATCGTCTCGTAGCGCTTCGACCAGACCTTCTCGGGAACGAGGTCGTGTACGCGAACGATCAGCACGTCCTCGTAGTGCGAGCGGACGAAGATCATCAATTCGCCGGGCGGCGGCAGGGCCTTCTCGATGCGCCAGAGGAAGTCGTGGCGCAGTTCCTCTTCGGTGGGCTTTCTGAACGCTGTGACCTGGAGCCCCTGCGGGTTCATTGTGCGGAAGACGTGCTCCACGGTGCCGTCCTTCCCCCCGGTGTCCATCGCCTGGAGCACGACGAGCAGGGAACGGGTCTTCTCGACCCAGAGCCGTTCCTGGAGCTCGTGGAGGCGGTCGGCCAGGTTCTCGAGCTCGCGCTCCGCGTCGCGGCGGTCCTCGACGCCCGGGGTCGAGCGAGGTTCGACGCCCGGCAGGATCGCGCCGCCGTCCGGGCGTGCGCGGAGGAGCTCGCGGACCGACTCGGGAATGCGCGGCACCCTAGCAGCGGCAGACGAGCGCTAGCCTGAGGCCATGAACGCGCAGGCGTCTGCTGCCGACACCGACCCCGGGAAGCAGTGGTGGCTCCGCACCCTTGCCGTCTTCCAGGCTCCCCACGCCGTTTTCGCCGCCTTGCGCGACGACTCGAACGAGGCGGCGGAGGCACGGGCGGAGCCGGTGTTGGCCCTGGTACTCCTCGCGGGCATCGCCGGCGTTCTCCTCACCGGCGCCCGCGAGCGCTTCCTCGACGATCCGCGCATCGACACGCTGCTCGTCGTCGTGCTCGCCTTCCTCACGGGAGCGGTCTACGGCGCCGCCACGTATTGGCTCGGCGGCGCGGCCCTCTACTTCGGCCTGCGCGGGGCCGGCTCGGAGGCGCGCTATCGACGGGCCCGTCACGTCCTCGCCTATGCGGCGGCGCCGCTCGCCCTCTCCCTCTTCGTGGTCTGGCCGCTTCGCCTGATCGTCTACGGCACGGACTCGTTCCGCTCCGGCGGCGCGGACGAGGGTACGGGCGCGCTCGCCTTCGACGGGCTCGCTCTGGCCTTCGCGGGCTGGTCCCTCGGCCTGCTCGTCTACGGCATCAGCGTCGTGGAGCGCTGGACGCTCCTCCGCGCGGCTGTGTCGCTCGCCCTGGTCCTCCTCGGGGTCCTCGTCGTCAGCTTGCTGTTCGTGATCCCGCTCTCGGCAAGCTAGCCTCGAACTCGGCCAGCTCCTCGTCGGGGATGGAGTACGTGTGCGACTCCTCAGGAAAGGCGCCGGAGCGCACGTCCGCTGCGAACCGCTCGAGCGCCGTGCGGATCTCGGCGCCGACCTCCGCGTAGCGCTTGACGAAGCGCGGCGCCCGACCCTGGTAGAGGCCCAGCAGGTCGTGGTACACGAGGACCTGGCCGTCGCAGTCGAGCCCCGACCCGATGCCCAGCGTCGGAATGGAGAGCGCTTCGGTGATGTGCGCGGCCACCGGCGCCGGCACAGCCTCGAGGACGAGCGAGAAGCAGCCCGCCTGCTCGAGCGCGAGCGCGTCGTCGAAGAGCTGTCGCGCCTTGACCGCGGTACGCCCCTGCGCCCTGAAGCCGCCGAGCATCGCGGCCGACTGGGGCGTCAGCCCGAGGTGGCCCATGACCGGGATCCCCGCGCCAATCAGCGCGAGGGCGCGCGAGACCATCGGGCCCGCGCCCTCGAGCTTGACCGCGTCCGCCGCCGCCTCCTTGAGGAAGCGGACGCCGTTCCGGACAGCGTCCTCATCGGACGCCTGGAAGGAGCCGAAGGGCATGTCGGCGACGACCAGAGGCCGCTCCGCGCCGCGCGCCGTGGCGCGTGTGAGGACGACCATCTCGTCCATCGTCGCGGGCACGGTCGAGTCATGTCCCAGGACCGTCATGGCGGCCGAGTCGCCCACGAGGACGACGTCCACGCCTGCGGCGTCGGCCAGCCGTCCGCCGGGATAGTCGTAAGCGGTCACCATGACGATCCGCTCCCCGCGCTGCTTCATTTCGGCGAGCCCGGGGACGGTCACGGAGCCGCCGGGCGTCCGGCCGTATCGGCTCATGTGCTCTCTCCTTCCAGGACGACATTGTCGATGAGGCGGGTGTTGCCTGCGCGCACGGCCGCGAGGAGGTAGGTCCGCCCGTTGAGTGGGGCAACCTGCACGTACTCGGGAGCGAGACGCGGCTCCTCGGCGAGAACGGCGCCGGCCACGAGTGCAGGATCGGCCCCCGCCTGGTGCGCGTCGAGCCCGGCGAAGAGGGCGCGGGGGAGCGCCCGCGCCGCCTCGCGCTCGGCCGGCGAGAGGTAGTCGTTCCGCGAGCTGATCGCTAGGCCGTCCTCGTCGCGGACGGTGGCGACGAGGCGAATCTCGAGCTCGAGGTCGAGGTCGCGCACCATGCGCTCGACGACGGCCGCCTGCTGCGCGTCTTTCTGGCCGAAGTAGGCCCGCTGCGGCCGGACGAGGTTGAAGAGCTTGAGGCAAACGGTGGCCACCCCGCGAAAGTGGCCTGGGCGGGCCGCTCCCTCAAGGCCCGCCGCGAGCTCGGCAACGTCAACCCAGGTCTGGAATCCCTGCGGGTACATCTCCTCCGCGGAGGGAACGAAGAGATGGTCGACGCCCCACTCCTCGGCGATCCGCGCGTCTTGCTCGGCGTCGCGCGGATAGCGGTCGAAATCCTCCTCCGGGCCGAACTGCGCCTTGTTGACGAAGATGGAGGCGACGACGACGTCGTTCTCGTCGCGGGCCGCCTCGATGAGCGCGTGGTGGCCCGCGTGGAGCGCGCCCATCGTGGGCACGAGCCCGAGCTCGAGGCGGCCTTGCGGGGGCCCGGTCGCCTCCTTGAGGGCGGCGATGGTGCGCAGCGTCGTCACAGGGCGGCCACGGTGGCGGTCACGTCCGCCAGCTCCTTGTACATAGGCTCGAGCTGCGGCCGCCGTGCGCGGATCTCGGCCAGGTGCCGCTCGACGGTCTCCCAGTCCCCTCGCGAGAACGGGCCGGTGAGCTCGAAATGGTTCTCGATCGTGCGGCGCATGAGCGGCTCGAGGGCCTCCGGCGGCGCACCCGCAGCCTGGAAGAGCTCGGCTGCCGCCCAGTGCAGCGTGACGAGGTAGTTGGAGGCGATCGCCGCCGCGGCGTGGTAGAGCGGCCGCTCGTCGTCCTCGAGCTCGAACGGCTCGAGCCGCAGCAGGCGTGCGAGCGCAAAGCCGGCGGCGAGTGCCTCGTCGGCCTCCGCGCTGACCGCTGCCCAGGCACCGTCCAGCTGCTCTGGCCCCCGCGCGAGCGTGAAGGTCTGAAGCGGGTGGAGGCTGAAACGCCGGATGTGGGGCTCGAGCTCGGTCAGCGAGCCCGCGCCGCTCGTGTGGGCGATCCAGGGGCCGGGCGGAATCGCCGCCGCCACGTCCGCGATCGCCCGGTCGGGCACGCAGAGGAGGACGAGGCCGGCCTCGCCGACATCCAGCTCGCGGCCGGCCGTGCGCGTCGGGATGCTCTCGGCAAGCCGCGCCGAGACGGCCTTGCCGACGCGACCCGCGCCGACGACGCATGCGGATGTGAATTCCAAGTTCGGCTCCAGTTCCGTAGTGGGATACCGGGCAGGTGGAGTGTACCCACCGTTAGTCTCGTTCCCATGATCCGCGTGTGCGTGGCCGGCGTTACCGGCTGGGCCGGAGCGGCGGTTGCTGCCGCGGTGGCCACCGCCGAAGACCTCGAGCTCGTCTCCGGGGTGTCGCGCTCGGCCGCCGGCCGCCCCTTGCGGCAAGCCGTCGACGGAGGCGGTCAGGGACTCGTCTACAGGTCCGTGGCAGAGGCGCTCGACGCCGTCGAATGTGACGTCTTGGTCGAGTACACGCACGCGGCGGTCGTGAAGGACAACGTGCTGGCTGCCCTCGAGCGGGGCGTCGCGGCCGTCGTCGGCTCGAGCGGCCTCGAGGCCGCCGATTTTGCGGAGATCGAGGCGCGCGCGAAGGAGGTGGAGGTGGGCGTGATCGCGGCTGGGAATTTCTCCGTTCTGGCGGCCCTCCTCCTGCGCTTCGCCGCCGAGGCAGCCCGGCACGTACCCGCGTGGGAGATCATCGACTACGCGAGCGCCGACAAGCCGGACGTGCCGAGCGGGACGGCACGGGAGCTCGCCGAACGGCTCGGGACCGTGCGCCGGCCGGTCGTGGAGCGGTCCCCGGAGACCCTCCTGGGCCCGGTGGAGGCGCGCGGGGCGACGGTCGCGGGCGCGCAGATTCACTCCGTGCGGCTGCCCAGCTTCGTCGTCTCGACCGAGATCGTGTTCGCGGCGCCTGGGGAGCGTCTCGTCCTGCGCCACGACCCGAACGAGAGCCCGGCGCCGTACGTCGGCGGGACCCTCCTCGCCGTTCGCGCAGTCGGTGCGCACACCGGGCTCGTCCGTGGGCTCGACAGCATTCTGCCGTAGCGAGTCGCGCGGGTGGTCAGCACGCGCTCGCTACGCTTCAGGGGATGGCAGAGCGGGTCCAGAAGACCAAAGAGGAGTGGCGCAAGGAGCTCACGCCCGAGCAGTACCACGTCCTGCGCGAGAAGGGGACCGAGCGCGCCTTCACCGGCGAGTACCACGCGACGAAGGAGCCGGGGGTCTACCGCTGCGCCGGCTGCGGCGCCGAGCTCTTCCGCTCGGACACGAAGTTCGAGTCCGGCACCGGCTGGCCGAGCTTCTACGAGCCGATGGGCGCCGACGCGGTCGAGACCGAGCGCGACTGGAGCCTGCTCGGTCCACGCACCGAGGTGCTGTGCTCCTCCTGCGGTGGGCACCTGGGCCACGTCTTCCCCGACGGGCCGCACCCGACGGGGCTCCGTTACTGCATCAACTCGTGCGCGCTCGAGCTCGAGCGCGAGGAAGGAGAGAAGGAGTGACCGAGAACGCAACGTTCGGCGGCGGGTGCTTCTGGGGCGTCGAGGTCGAGTTCCGCAATGTCCCCGGGGTCAAGGACACCGCAGTCGGCTACATGGGAGGAATGCTCGACGAGCCGACGTACGAGCAGGTCTGCACCGACCGCACCGGCCATGCCGAGGTCGTCCAGGTCGAGTACGACCCGGACGAGGTCTCCTACGATCAGCTTCTGGACACGTTCTGGCGCGTCCACGATCCCACGCAGCTGAACCGTCAGGGGCCGGATGTCGGCTCGCAGTACCGCTCGGTTGTCTTCTTCCACACGCCCGAGCAGCAGGAGCAGGCGCTCGCGTCGAAGGCGCGCGTGCAGGGCGGGCTCGACCGCCCCGTCGTCACTGAGGTCGTGCCGGCGTCGGACTTCTGGCGTGCCGAGGAGTACCACCAGCAGTATCTGGTGAAGCGCGGCCTCGCCAGCTGCGCGATCTGAACCCAGACTGTCGACGGACGTCGTTTGCGGTGCGTCCGGGGACCTGCCTACACTCCTTCGGCGATGCCGATCTACGAGTTCGTGTGCATGGAGTGCGAGAACCACTTCGAGGAGCTCCTCCGGGCGTCAGAGGGCGATCCGGACTGCCCCGAGTGCGGCGCGTCGAAGAGCCGCCGCCAGCTCTCCGTGTTCGCGGCTCACGGCACCGCCGAGCAGCCGAGCTTCGGCGGATCCGGAGGCGGTTGCTGCGGCGGGAGCTGTGGCTGCGGCTGCTGACTCGCTGAGCCGCCGCGCGGCGCTCGAGGCCTACGCCGCCGAGACCGCCGCCTGCACCCGCTGCCGCCTCGCTCAAGGGCGCACGCAGGTCGTCTTCGGGGTGGGCGACCCGGACGCTGATCTCATGTTCGTCGGCGAGGCGCCCGGCTTTCACGAAGACAAAGAGGGCTATCCCTTCGTCGGCTCGGCCGGAAAGCTCCTCGACAAGCTGCTCGAAGGCATCGGGCTCACGCGCCGCGACGTCTATATCGCGAATGTCATCAAGTGCCGCCCCCCGGGCAATCGCGACCCGATGCCGGACGAGATCGAGGCATGTGAGGCCCATCTCTTCCGTCAAATCGAGTTGATCGAGCCCAAGCTGATCGCGACGCTCGGCAACTTTGCGACGAAGCTGCTCTCCGGCAAGTCGTATGGGATCACGCGCGTCCACGGGCGGCCGCAAGAGGCCACGCTCGGCGGCCGCCGCGTCACGCTCTACCCGATCTACCACCCGGCGGCGGCGCTCTACACGCCGGCGATGCTGAAGACCCTCGAGGAGGACTTCGCCCGCATCCCCGGCCTGCTCGATACGGGCTCGGCGCCCGAGCCGGCGCCCGCAGCAACGGTGCTTCAGTTTCCGACGCCCGCCGTCGTTGCGGCGGCGCGTCCGGCGGACGAGCAGCTCGGTCTCTTCTAAGCGCTCCTGACCCAATGGGGACACCGTAGGCGCCTCAGTGTGTTTGGGGCTCTTGAGTACGCTGGAGGCATGATCGAGCTGGAGTCCGCCTCGCCGGAGGAGACCGAGAGCATCGCCGCCGCATTGGCCGGCGAGCTGCGGACAGACGACGTCGTCACCGTGGCGGGCGAGCTCGGGTCGGGGAAGACCACCTTTGTCCGCGGGGCGGCCCGAGCGCTCGGCATCCCGGGCCCGGTCACCAGCCCTACGTACACGATCGGCAACCGCTACGCGGGAAGCCCGGACGTCTCGCACCTCGACTTCTATCGCTTCGAGGGCATGTCGGACGCGGAGTGGGGTGACCTCGAGCGCTACTTCGAGGACGCCGTCGTCTTCGTCGAGTGGCCTGAGGCCGCGGGCGGCTTCCTGCCTACGGCGCGCGCGCGCGTTCGGTTGCGGCACGTGGGGGAGACACATAGACTGATCCTGCTCGACAGCCCGGAAAAATCCCTGGAAATACGCCTATCTGAAGGTGCTCGTCCTCGCCTTTGACACCGCCACGAACGAGGCGACGAGCGCGCTCGTCCGGGACGGCGACGTGCTCGGCGAGCGGGTCTCTCGCGCCGTACGCATCCTCGACGACTTCGAGGCGCTCCTCGCCGAGTCCGGCCTGCGCGCCGACGACGTCGAAGCCATCGTCGTAGGGCGGGGGCCGGGAAGCTACACGGGCCTTCGTATGGGCCTCGTCACGGCCCGGACTCTCTCCTTCTCGCTGGGCGTCCCCGCCGCCGGCGTGTCGACGCTCGCTGCGCTCGCGGCGGGGGAGCCGGGAGCCGCGCCGCTGATCGACGCCCGCCGCGGCGAGGTCTTCGCGAACGTCGACGGCGAACCCAGCGTGCTTGCTCCGGAGGACCTCCTAGTCGAGCCTGGACGGACCTATGTGGGCGACGGCGCAATCCGCTTCCGCGCGTTCCTCGAGGAGGCCGGGGCGGTCGTGCCGCCCGAGGACGATCCCGCCCACGTCCCGTGGGCGCGCCACCATGCGGCGCTCGCCCACGAGTTCGGCGCGGCGGAGGAGATCGAGCCCATCTACCTCCGTGCACCCGACGCGGAAAGGGCGCTACAGCGGTGATCCAGGCTCGCGCCGCTGCGCTGGACGTTCGCCGCCTGTCGCTCTCCGACCTGAGCGACATCGAGCGGGTCGAGCAGCGCGTGTACGCAACGCCCTGGTCCCGTTCGATGTTCGCGGGCGAGCTTGCCAAGCCGTCCTCGATCTCACTCGGGGCGTTCACCGAGAACGGGCGTCTCGTCGGATACCTGATCGTGTCGCGCTACGTCGACGCCTGGCACATCATGAATCTCGCGGTCGACCTGGATCAGCGCCGCCAAGGCATCGCCAGCCTGCTGCTCGACGAGCTCTTCGCGCTCACGGCCGGCGACGAGCGGCGCGGCTACACCCTGGAGGTGCGCGTCTCCAACCGCGCTGCCGTTCTGCTCTACGAGCGGTACGGCTTCGAGCCGAGCGGTGTCAGGCGCGGTTACTACACGGACAACCGCGAGGACGCGCTGATCATGTGGAAGGGCCCGATCCGGCCCGAGCGGTGATCCTCGGGATCGAGACCTCGTGCGACGAGACGGCGGTCGCGCTCGTGACGGAAGACGGCCACGTGCGGGCCAACGTCGTCGCGTCGCAGGCCGACTTGCATGCCCGCTTCGGCGGAGTGGTGCCGGAAGTAGCCTCGCGCCGCCACCTCGAGCTCGTGGCGCCGGTGCTGCGCGAGGCGCTCTCGCGGGCGGGTGCGGGCCTGGGCGACGTGACGGGGGTCGCGGTCACGCGGGGGCCGGGGCTCATGGGCGCGCTTCTCGTGGGCCTCTCGGCGGCGAAGGCCCTTGCCTGGTCGCTACGCCTTCCGCTCGTCCCCGTCGATCACCTACACGGGCACGTGGCAGCGCTCTACCTCGAGCCGGAGCCGGTAGCCCCGCCCTTTCTCTGCCTCCTGGCCAGCGGCGGGCACACGCTACTGCTCGACGTTCGGGAGCGCTCCGGCTACGAGGTGCTCGGCACGACCCTCGACGACGCGGCCGGAGAGGCGTTCGACAAGGGCGCACGCCTCCTCGGTCTCGGCTATCCGGGCGGAGCGGCCCTCGACCGGCTCGCGCGCGAGGGCGACCCGGAGAAGTACTCCTTCCCGGTCGCCCGCGTGCCGGGGCTCGATTTCTCCTTCTCCGGCCTCAAGACGGCGCTTCTGTATGCCGTCCGGGACCTCGACGCCGCAGGAGGTCGAGCGCCGGCGGTCCGACCTGGCCGCCGCCTACCAGGGCGCGATCGTGCGAGCTCTCGTGCAGCGCACGCGGGCGGCTGCTGCGGAGATCGGGGCAGAGCGAATCGCAGTCGTGGGCGGCGTCGCCGCCAACTCGGGCCTCCGCGCGGCGCTTCCCGAGGCCGCCTTTGCGCCGCTCGAGCTGTGCACCGACAACGCGGCGATGATCGCTTCGGCCGCCCGATATGCGCCACGTCTCGCCTATCCCCGTTATCTTGCTCTGGATGCTTATGCGTCGGCGGCCTAGTCGTGGGGCGGCTGTGGCGGCTGCCGCCGTGGCCGCATCTGCCCTGATCGTCGGGACGGTCGAGGGTGCGGGAGACTCGCCGGCGCGCGTCGCGGCGCGCGCGTGGCAGGCTGTGTTCGGGGAGCGGGCGGAGCCGGCTGCCCAGGGGGAGCAACGCGTGCTGGTCGTGCTGGCGGCGCCCTCGCTCGCCGACCGGGTGGCGGCGGCCGAGAGGCTCCCCGGCCCCGCGAACAGAGGCGCTGGACCGCCGAGGCCGGAGCCGCTCAGAGACTGCTGCTCACAGGGCTCCGCAAGCGCGGGATCGCGATCACCCGCGATCAGGTCTTCACACGGACGTTCAACGGCTTCTCAGCGGTCCTCACGCCGCGCGCGCTCGCGGAGATCGAGCGCGCGGCGGGGATCGCCGGCATCTACCCGGTCCGCACGGTGTACCCGGCTGCCACTTCCCTCCGGCCCGACATGGGCGAGGGGCGCGCGCCGGGCACGAGGGTGTCGCTGCCGGGCTTCGACGGAGCCGGGGTCACGGTCGCGCTGCTCGACACAGGCGTCAACGGCGCCCATCCCTATCTGCGCGGCCGCGTCCTCGAGGGCTTCGACCTCGTGGACGGGGACAGGAACGTTGCTCCGGGATCGAAGCCGGGCGACCCGGGCGTCCTCGATTCGCACGGCACGGCGATGGCCGGACTCGTCGTGGGCCAGCGGCGGGCCGAACGGCCTAACCGGCGTGGCCCCGGGCGCGCGGGTGCTTCCCATCCGCGTGCTCGGCTGGGAGCAGGCGGCGGACGGCAGCTATGCCGTTCTCGGACGCGGCGATCTCCTGCTCGCCGGGCTCGAGCGCGCGGTCGACCCGAACCGGGACGGAGTCGTCCTGGACCGGGCCGCGATCGCCCTCGCGCCCGTGATCGAGCCCTTCGCCGCCTTCGTGGACAGCCCCGAGGCGCGCGCGGTGGCCGGTGCGGCCAGGCTGGGGACGCTCGTCGTCGCCCCCACAGGGAACGAAGGCCGCCGCGGGAGCTGCCTTCGGCGCGCTGGGCGCTCCCGGCGCGGCCCCGGACGCGCTCACGGTCGGGGCGGTCGACGCCCGCACCGCCGTGCTCCAGGCAGACGCAAGGCTGAGCGCAGGCGACGACGAGGTGCTGGCCGAGTCGCTCCGCGTCCTCGGGACCTTCGGGCCCGAGAGCCCGCTCAGCCTCCCAGTCGTGGCATTGGCCGGGCCAACGCTCGCCGACCCCGAGCGGAGGGCGGAGGCTCAGGCGGACGGCTCCGAGCTCGGCGACTTCTTCGACCGGAGCGGAGCCAGCGCCGTCGCAGGGCGCGCGGCGCTCCTTCCCGCCCAGGGCGGGGCGCTGGAGCAGAGGATCTGGAACGCCGCCGCCGCCGGAGCGGCCGCCGTGCTCGTCCACGGCAGCGGGCTTCCCGCCGGCGCCCTCGACTTTGAGGGCGGGCCGCCCTGCCCGTTCTCGCGCTCCCGGAGGAGGCGGGACGGGAGGCGCTCGAGGCGTTGCGTTCGCGACGAGTCCGTGACGCTCACGCTGAACGGCGCGGTGGGCACCGCCAACCGCGGCCTCATGCACGTCGCAGGCTTCTCCTCGGGCGGCGTGGCCTTCGACGGGCGCGTGAAGCCGGACGTCGTCGCGCCCGGCGTCGGGCTCGCCACGGCGGGCGCGCCCGGCCGGCGACCCGTATGCGACTGTGACGGGCACGAGCGCCGCGGCCGCGGTCGCCGCCGGCGCGGCCGCCCTCGTCGCCCAGGCACGCCCGGAGCTCTCGGCGCTCGAGCTCAAGAGTGTGCTCGCGGGAAGCGCCGGCCAGCTGAGCGAGGAAGGAGTGCCGTTCCCCGTCACGGTGCAGGGCGCGGGGCTCTCGACCCGCAGCGCGCGGCCGCCGCCGAGCTCGCCGTCGAGCCGGCCACGCTCGCCTTCGGGCGGGCGGGAGGCCCAGGTTGGAGCGCAACGCGGCTCGTCATGGTGCGCAACGTCTCCAGGCGCCCGCTGGAGGTTGGCTTCGGTGTCGCCCCGGAGGGGGAGGCCGCCCGCGGAGCTTTCCTTCTCGGCCGCGCCCACGCGTCTGACTCTCGCTCCCGGCGAAGCGGCCGACGTGCAGGTCCGGCGTAGGGCGCGGGGGAGGAGCCGGCCGCAGGCGCGGCGGGCGCATTCGTCGTCGGCGCCGCGGGCGCCGAGCCCGCCCGCGTTCCGTGGGCGATCGCCCCGCGGCCGACCGCGGATGAGCCGCTCGTCGGCGACGTTCGCATCTCCCACTCGCGAGTTCGTGCCCGTCGGACGCCGCGCCGGTCGTGCTCGCGTTCCGCGTCGGGTCGCGTCGATGCAGGCCCGGACGGCGAGCCGATCGAGCCGGTGGGTCTGCTCGAGCTCGAGCTCTGGACGGCAAAGGGCGAGCGGCTGGGTGTCCTCGCCCGCCTGCGCGACGTCCTCCCGGGCCGCTACGCCTTCGGCCTCACCGGGCGCGGACCCGCAGGGCCGCGTCCTGGCCGCGGGCTCGTACGTGCTCCGGCTGCGCGCGCATGCGGTGGACGGCGAGGACGGCGCGAGGCCGTCGACCGCGGAGGCCGTCGTTCACGATCAGGCAGTAGATCGCAAGGGAGGGCACGTGACGACGCTCGAGGCACCGCCGCCATCGCACCTGAAGGAGGACCCTTGGGAGATGGCCCGCAGCCAGCTGCGGCGCGTCGCAAGCCTCATCGACCTGGGCGAGAGCATGCTGAACGTCCTCTCGGAGTGCAAGAAGGCGATCGTCGTCTCCGTGCCCGACCCGCATGGACGACGGCTCGGTGCAGGTCTTCGAGGGCTTCCGGGTCGTGCACAACGTCGCCCGCGGGCCCTCGAAGGGCGGCATCCGCTACCACCCGGACGTCACGCTCGACGAGACGAAGGCGCTCTCGATGTGGATGACATGGAAGTGCGCCCTCATGGGCCTTCCCTTCGGCGGCGCCAAGGGCGGCGTCGTCTGCGATCCGAAGGCGCTCTCCGAACGCGAGCTCGAGCGGATGACGCGCCGCTACACGACCGAGATCATCAACCAGATCGGGCCGGAGGTGGACATCCCCGCGCCGGACGTCGGCACGAGCCCCCGCGAGATGGCGTGGATCTTCGACACGTACTCGATGAACAAGGGCTACTCGGTGCTCGGCGTCGTCACGGGGAAGCCGCTCGCGGTCGGAGGCTCGCTGGGCCGCATCGAGGCGACCGCCGAGGCGCTGCCTACTGCATCCGCGAAGCACTGCGCAAGAGCGGGCAGAGCGTGCAAGGTCGGCGTGTCGTCGTCCAGGGGTTCGGCAACGTCGGCCGCAACCTCGCCTCCGATCCTCGCCGAGGACGGCGCGACGATCGTCGGCGCTCTCCGACTCCGGCGGCGGGGTGGTACAACGCGAATGGGATCGACGTCGCCGCCGCCGCTGGCGCACAAGCGCGAGACCGGCTCGGCTCGAAGGGCTGCCCGGCGCGGAGCCGATCACGAACGAGGAGCTGCTCGTGCTCGACTGCGACGTGCTCGCCCCCTGTGCGCTCGAGCAGGTGATCACGCGCGAGAACGCCGACAGCGTGCAGCGCCGGCCTCGATCTGCGAGGGGGCGAACGGCCCCGTCACGCCCGAAGCGGACCGGATCCTCGAGGAGCGCGGGATCCTCGTCCTTCCCGACGTGCTTGCGAACGCGGGCGGCGTGGTCGTCTCCTACTTCGAGTGGGTGCAGGGCCTCCAGGAGTACTTCTGGAAGGAGTCGGAGGTGAACGCGAAGCTGAACGACATCGTCACGCGCGCGTTCCAGGAGACCTGGCGGATGCACGAGGAGCGTTCCGTGCACATGCGCGACGCGGCCTACGCGATCGCGGTCGGGCGCGTGGCCGAGGCGACGATCACGCGCGGCCTCTACCCGTAGATTGATTCGGCGCGTAACGCTCTACCGCGCGCCGGGCTGCCATCTCTGCGAGAGCGCCCAGCGCGTCCTCGAGCAGGTGCGCGCCGAGATCCCGTTCGAGCTCGAGGAGGTCGAGATCGACGGCGATCCCGAGCTCGAGCGGCTGTACCGCGAACGGATCCCGTCGTCGCCGTCGACGGCGAGGAGGCGTTCACGTACTTCGTCCATCCGGAGGGGCTCCGCCGTAGGCTCGTCCGGCTGACTGCGCCCCGGCGAGAGGGGCGTCGTTATCCTGACAACCGGGTATGGCTGTTCGCATCGCCGGTGAAAGGAGCACTGCGGCCGAGGGACGGCTGACCGTCGGCGTCGCCGCACGGCTCTGCCAGTACCTGCGCGTCCTCACGCAGGCGCGCAAGATGGGCAAGGAGCGAATCTCCTCGCAGGAGATCAGCGAGTACACGAACATCAACGCGACCCAGATCCGCCGCGATCTGTCCGCGTTCGGCAAGTTCGGCAAGCGGGGCGTCGGCTACAACATCGACGGTCTCATCGCGGAGATCCGGAAGATCCTCCGCACGCAGGGCCAGCACAACATCGCCCTGTTCGGCGCCGGGCGGCTCGGCCAGGCGATCGCGAGCTCGACGATCTTCCGCGACCACGGGTTCAACATCGCCGCGGCCTTCGACACGGACGAGAGCAAGGTCGGCCGCCCGATCGGCGAGACCGTCATCTCCGGCTACGACGACCTCCGTGAGGTCATCCGCGAGAAGAACGTCATCGTCGCCGTTGTCGCCGTGCCGCCGGAGGCGGCGCAGCAGGTGGCCGACGACGTCGTGGACGCGGGCCTGAAGATCATCTTCAACTACACGGAGGCGCTCCTGGACGTGCCGTCGGACGTGACCGTGCACACGACGAGCCCCGCCGTCGAGCTCCTCTACGCCCTCTACTTCTATCTCACGTAGCCCCGGACGAAGCGCGCGGTCATCCAGCCGGCAGCTTCGCTGCCGTCTCCGGCGATTGCCGATCGAGGAGCGCTTCGAGCGGCCAGATCAGGAGCCACGACAGGATCGCCAGGGTCGAGCCTGCTACGAGCGCCAACGGAATCGAGATCAGGAACACGGCCACCGGCAACGTGGAGGCGAGGATGCCGTGGCGAGCGACGGACCGTGGAACGGCGACGGCGAGCAACCGTCGGCGTAGCGCGACGACGAACAGAATCGTCTCGAGTGCGCTGATGACCGCCAACATGAGGGCATAGAAGGCGAAGGCGACAAAGTTGGCCTCGTAGCGGCCGACCAGCGCCGTCGGGAAGGGCAGGAAGGCGACGAACGCCAGATACACGAGGTTGACGAACATGAGGCGGGTGTCGACTCCGGCGAGCACCGCCACGAAGCGATGGTGAGCGAGCCAGTAGCGGCCGATGACGGCGAACCCGATGAAGAAGCTGGCGAACTCCTGGCGGAGATCGACGAGGACGTCCCACATCGACCGGGAGCTGGCGGCATCGGTGACCGTAGGCACCGCGATTCCAACTACCAGCAACGTGAGAGCAATCGCGTAGACGGCGTCGCTGAAGAAGACGAAGCGTTGAAACTCGAGCGACTGCCGCGGATAGACGTTCGCGGCGTCTCCGAGCAGTGGGGATCCCGACGGGTCCGGCCCGTGCACGCCCGTAGGCGGCTCGCGCGGCATCGCTCACATCATTGCCGATTGCCCCCGGCGTGAGAGAGACCTCTATCTCACGTAGACGGGCACCGGGCCGTCCGCCCGGGGCTCGAGCAGGACTCTGATCTCCTCGATGGTGTCCGCGCTGACGACGACGGCTCCTTCCTGGACCTGGGCCGGGTAGCCGATCTGGCGCAGCAGGCGGGCCACGGCCCTGGGCGGACCCTGCACCTGTCGCACGAGCGTTCCGCCGAGGAAGTGCTGGGGGAGGTCGTCGTCCCCGGTCGCTTCCTGCTGGCGCGTGGCGTCCGTCTGCGCGCCTTCGGCCTCGCCGCCTCCACCGGCTTCCTCCTCCGCGACTTGCGCGGGCTGCCCCGCCTCATCGTCGTCGCCTCCGAGCTCCACCTGCGTGGCGAGCGCGACGACCCCGGCGACGAGAAGGAGCCCAACGAGGGCCGGCACGGCGCGCCGCAGCCCGACGCTGAAGGGCTCCAGGAAGGAGCGCCAGTCCCTGCGCTCCGGCAGCCGGCGGAGGAGGGCTTGCCGCCGCGCTTCGGACAGCTCGAGCGGGGGCGCGGCGCGGAGGGCCTGTCGCCCTGTCTCGAGCAGGCGGACGCGTTCGGCGCAATCGACGCACGCCGCGACGTGTGCGGCGAGCGACCCTCGCTCGACGGCGGTCAGCTCTTCTTCGACGTAGGCGAGCAGGGTGAGGTCGTCGGGATGGTGTGCGGCCATCACAGGTTCGACTCCGTCCGCTCCGCACTGGTTCCCAGCCTCTGCGCGAGCTCGGAGCGCCCGCGGAAGATCCGGGACTTCACCGTGCCCTCCGCGACGCCCACCAGCTCTGCGATCTCCGCGTAGGAGCACCCCAGCACGTCGTAGAGCACCACGGCGACGCGGTAGGGCTCGTCCAAGCCCGTTCAGGGCGGCCTGGAGGTCGCCGGACAGCTCACTCTCGGCGAAGCGGTCGCGCGGGTCCGCGGGCTCAGGCGGCTCGGACGTCGTCATCGCCCGCCGCTTAGCGTGCACGTCGTGGGCGGCGTTCAGGGTGATGCGGTAGAGCCAGGTGGAGAAGCGCGAGCCGCCGCGGAACTTGGGCAGCGCGAGCCAGGCGCGTAGGAGCGCATCCTGCACCGCGTCGGCGGCGTCCTCGCGGGAGCCGAGCACGCGGGCGGCGAGCGTGTAGAGGCGTGTCTCGTGTCGCTCGACGAGCGTTTCGAACGCCCAGCGGTCGCCCTGCTGGGCCCGGTGCACGAGCGGTGCGTCTGGGTCCATGTCGTGAGGATTGTCGTCTGGCTAAGCGATCGGCGGAAGGGACAAGGGCATTTAGATGCTTGACCGGAAACCGTGGCACCGCCGGATGACGCCCCTGACACGTCGCCTGAAACCACGCTCGTTCCTCGCCCGTGCCTTCCAGGTACGAACTCGGAATGATCGCGGCCTCATGCTCGGTCACGGACGCCCCCGCCGGCACCACACTTTCCGATCAACCATTTAGTGCCGCTCTGATACTTTCGGCCCGTGGGAGACGCCCAGCGGCTGACGCCCGACGAGCAGATCCGGACTGCGCGAGAGGCCTTCGAGGCGAGCCGTGATTTCACGGTCGCGGTCGAGGAGGAGTTCGCCATCCTCGACCCCGAGACGCTGGGCCTCGTGAACCGCTTCGAGGAGCTCCAGGCGGCCGCGCAGGGCACGGAGCTGGAGGAGCATCTCGTCGGCGAGCTCATCGCGTCGGAGATCGAGGTGCGCACGGGCCGCTGCGAGTCGTTTCCGGAGGCGGCGGCGGCGATGGGCGAGCGGCGCCGCCAGCTGCTCGAGCTCGCCGCCCCCTTCGACGTCGCCCTGTCCGCGGTCGGAACGCACCCCTGGAGCCCGTGGCAGGAGCAGCGGATCATCGATACCCCCCACTACCGCCGGAACGACGAGGTGCTGCGCTACGTCGTCTGGCGCAACAACAGCTTCGGCCTGCACGTCCACGTGGGAATCCAGGGAGCGGATCGCGCTATCGCGGTCACGAACGGTCTCCGGACGTATCTTCCGCACCTGCTCGCCTTCTCGGCGAGCTCGCCCTTCGTCGAGGGCGTCTACACCTATCTCCACTCCGCCCGAAGCCAGATCTTCACGCGCATGTTCCCGCGCTGCGGCGTGCCCGACGCCTTCGCGGGCTGGGAGGAGTACGAGCGCTACGTCCGCTTCCTGTACGAGACAGGCTCGATCACGGAGCACACCCAGCTGTGGTGGAGCGTGCGGCCGCACCTGGCCTTCCCGACGGTCGAGCTTCGGATCTGCGACGGCCAGCCGGAGCTCGGAGAGTCGCAGGCCCTCTCCGCGCTCATGTACGCACTCACCGCTCGGGTCGCCCGCGCGGTGGATGAGGGCGAGCCGCTGCCCGACCACCCGCACCGCCTGATCGAGGAGAACTTCTGGCGCGCGATCCGCTACGGCCTCGCGGGCGAGCTCATCGACCTGGACTCCGGCGAGGTCCTGCCTGCCCGCGCCGCCCTCGAGCGCCTCGTCGAGTGGGTGCTCCCCGTGGCCGAGGAGCTGGGCGCCGCGCCCTTCCTCTCCGTGCCCGCGGTCAACCCGGCGGAGCGGCAGATCGCCCGTTACGAAGCGGGCGAGAGCCTGAAGGAGATCTACGCCCAGGAGGCCCTGGAGACCGTGCGTGTTTAGGAACCAACGACGCGTGATCGCTCCAGAATGAATTCTGAGGAGGAGCAGGGCGGGCTCTCCGAGGAGGAGCAGCAGCGGCTCGCGCAGGATCTGGCGGAGGAGCTCCGCAAGCTCAGCGTCGAGGACGTTCTCGTGAACACGCTCATCCAGGTGTCGTCGATCGGCTACCGCCGGCTCGGCCTCACCGAGGAGACGCGCGAGGACCGCGACCTCGTCCAGAGCCGCCTCGCCATCGAGACGATGAGCTCGCTCGTCCCCGTGCTCGAGGGCTTTTTGCCGACGGAGCTCCTCGCCGGCTTCCAGGAGCAGATCGCCAACCTCCAGCTCGCCTATGCGAAGGCGGCCTCAGAGACGGAGGCCGGTGCAGCCGGCTGAGATCGGGGTCTTCGGGGGCTCGGGTTTCTATTCGTTCCTCGAGGACGTCGAGGAGGTGGAGCTGGAGACGCCCTACGGCACGCCGTCGGCGCCCTTCACGATCGGGGACGTCGGCGGGAAGCGCGTCGCGTTTCTCCCGCGCCACGGGCGCAAGCACGAGCTGCCTCCGCACGCGATCCCCTACCGGGCCAACCTCTGGGCCATGAGGGAGCTCGGCGTGCGCCGCATCATCGGGCCCAACGCCTCCGGCGCCCTCAAGGCCGAGCTCGAGCTGGGCGAGTTCGTCGTCTGCGACCAGTTCGTGGACCGGACGAGCGGGCGCGAGGACACGTTCTACGACGGGCCGGAGACGACGCACGTGTCGGCCGCCGACCCCTACTGCCCCGACCTGCGGCGCCTGCTCGTCGAAACGGCGCTCGAGCTGGGGATCAAGGTTCGCGACGGCGGCACGGTCGTCGTGATCCAGGGCCCGCGGTTCTCCTCCCGCGCGGAATCGAAGTGGTTCCAGGAGATGGGCTGGGACACGATCAACATGACCGCCTATCCGGAGGGCTATCTCGCGCGCGAGCTCGAGCTCTGCTACGCGAACATCTCGATGGTCACGGACCACGACGTGGGAGTCGAGGGCACTCCGCCCGTTTCCCACGAGCAGGTCGTGGCCGTCTTCGAGGAGAACAACGCGAAGCTCCGAGAGCTTCTCTTCGCCGTCATCCCGAGGGTGGCGCCGCAGCCGGAGGAGCACGTTTGCGCCACGGCCCTCCGGGGCGCACGGCTATAGCTACTCATGTGATAGAACTCCGCGCGGCCGTTCCGGCCTGGGCCCGAGGATCTTCGCACGCTTCGGCCCGGTCGGCGGCCTGACTTTGTGAGCACGTGACGGACTTCTTCCAGAACAACACCGTCCTCTTTGCCCTGCTGTGCGCAGGGTTCGGCATCGGCTGGGGAATCGGCCTGACGGTCTGGCTCCTGCGCCAGCCGGCCGGGACGGAGCGCATGCAGGAGATCGGTCGCGCGATCCAGGAGGGCGCTGCCGCGTACCTCCGCCGCCAGTACCTCACGATCGCCGGGCGTGGCGGTCGTCATCTTCATCGGCATCGGCCTCTGGAACGACCTCGGCTGGGGAACGGCGTTCGGCTTCCTCATCGGCGCGGTGCTGTCCGCCGCCGCCGGCTTCATCGGGATGAACGTCGCCGTGCGCTCGAACGTCCGTACGGCGGAGGCTGCGAAGGGCGGCGTGCGCCCGGCGCTCAACGTCGCGTTCCGCGCGGGCTCCGTCACGGGTCTCCTCGTCGTCGGGCTGGGCCTGTTCGGCGTCGCCGCCTACTACGGCATCCTCACCAACTGGTTCGACAGGACTCCCGACGACGCCACCCGCGAGCTCATCGGGCTCGCGTTCGGAGGCTCGCTGATCTCTGTCTTCGCTCGTCTCGGCGGCGGCATCTACACGAAGGCTGCCGACGTCGGCGCCGATCTCGTCGGGAAGGTCGAAGTCGGCATCCCGGAGGACGATCCGCGCAACCCGGCCGTCATCGCCGACAACGTCGGGCGACAACGTCGGCGACTGCGCCGGCATGGCCGCCGACCTCTTCGAGACGTACGCGGTCACGGCCGTCGCCGTCATGTTCCTCGGCGCGGTCAACTTCCCGGCAACCGGCGTCGTTCTCTATCCGCTCGCGATCGGCGGCGTCGCGATCATCGGTTCGGTCATCGGCACGTTCTTCGCGCGCGTCGGGCGCCAGCGGCTCGATCATCAACGCGCTCTACAAGGCCGTGATCGTCTCGACGGTGCTTTCCGCGGTGGGCTTCATCCCCGTGACGATGGCCTTCGACAGCGACCGCTTCAGCTTCTGGGAGCTGTACGCCTGCGCGCTCATCGGCCTCGCGGTCACCTTCCTCCTCGTCGCCATCACCGAGTACTACACCGGGACGCGCTGGGGGCCGGTGAAGGCGATCTCGCGCTCCTCGATCACCGGGCACGCGACGAACATCATCGAGGGCCTCGCCGTGGGCATGCAGGCGACGGCGCTCCCGGTGATCGTGATCGCGGCCGCCATCGTCGGGGCGGACCAGTTCGCCGGGCTCTACGGCGTCGGCGTCGCCGTCATGGCCCAGCTCGCCATGACGGGGATGATCGTCGCACTGGACGCCTACGGGCCGGTCACGGACAACGCCGGCGGCATCGCCGAGATGGCCGACCTGCCGGACGACGTGCGGGGCGTGACTGATCCCGCTCGACGCGGTCGGGAACACGACGAAGGCCGTCACGAAGGGGTATGCGATCGGCTCTGCCGGCCTTGCGGCACTCATCCTCTTCGACGGCTTCACCTCGGAGCTCTCGCAGGAGGGGCTTGACGCCGAGCTTCGAGCTCTCCGATGCCTGGGTGATTGCCGGCCTGTTCATCGGCGGGCTCATGCCCTTCCTGTTCACGTCGCTCGCCATGCAGGCGGTGGGGCGCGTGGGCGGCCAGGTCGTGCAGGAGGTGCGGCGCCAGTTCCGGGAGATCCCCGGGATCATGGAGGGAACGAGCCCGGCCCGAATACGGGCGCACCGTGAACATCGTGACCGCCGAGGCGATCAGGAAGATGATGGTCCCGAGCGCGATCCCCGTCGCTGCTTCCCGATCGTCGTCGGGATCATCCAGCCGGAGATGCTCGGCGGCCTTCTCATCGGGACGATCGTGACGGGAATCTTCCTCGCCATCGCCATGACGTCGGGCGGCGGCGCCTGGGACAACGCCAAGAAGCTCATCGAGGACGGCGCCTACGGAGGCAAGGGCTCAGAGGCCCACGCCGCTGCGGTCACCGGCGACACGGTCGGGGATCCGTACAAGGACACGGCGGGCCCGGCGATCAACCCGATGATCAAGATCACGAACATCGTCGCGATCCTGATCATCCCGCTCATCGTCGCGATTCACGGCTAGGCCCAGTCGGGGCTGGGGTGCGGGCCTACGCGCTGCGGCGCCGTCGCACCTGGGGAGCCTGCCGGCCCAGGGCCGCGTAGGCGAGCGTCTGCAGCGACTCGTTCAGGTTGGCGAGCTCGTGCGCGATGCGCAGGAGCTGCTCGTGGGAGTCGAGCCGCCGGTTGAGCGCGTGCACCTCATCGCAGAGGCGGTCGAGCCGCTCGAGGATCGCGTCGAGCTGCCGGTCGTCGAGGCCGTTGCGGTCAGGCGTCACCGATGCGGATGTTAACCACCCTCGGAGTCGTCCCCGCGGGCGAGTAGCCGCGCGAGCTCCGTCCGGGACCTCACGTCGAGCTTCGAGTAGATGTGCCGGAGGTGAAACTCGACGGTCTTCGGACTGACAAAGAGCTCCGCGGCGGCCTCCTTGTTCGTAGCTCCACGTGCGACGACGAGCGCGACGTGGAGCTCGTGTGGAGTGAGCTCGTCCGTGAGGTGCGCCTCGCCACGGCGAACCGTCTCGCCGGTGGCGCGAAGCTCGCGGCGGGCACGTTCGGCCCAGGGGACCGCGCCGAGGCGCTCGAACGTTCCAAGCGCTGCCCGCAGCGGCTCGCGCGCATCCCCTCGCCTACGGACGCGGCGCCTGCGCTCACCCAGGCAGAGCTCGGTCCAGGCGCGCTCGAACGGCATCGGCACCTTGTCATGCCAACGGAGTGACTCGGCGAACGCGTCCTCGAAGTCGTCATCGTCGGCGAGCAGGCCGCGGCAGCGCCCTGCGGCCGCCTGCGGCCAACAGAGGCTTGTGCCCGCGACCTGATCCTCGAGCTCTGCCAGCTCCCTCCGAGCCTCAGCGACCCTGCCGGTGCGGACGTATGCCTCGATCAGCGTGGGTCGCCCCTGATGGAAGGTGGGGTTTCTGATGCCTCGAGCTCGTTCATCCTGGGCCACCGGCTCCAGGTAGGTAAGGGCAGATTCGTAGCGGCCTTCGCTCAGCTCGAGGAAGCCGAGGGCGGCGCCCGCGTACTGGACCATGGCGCCGGCGACATCTCCCGCACCCTCGACCGCCTGAGCCGCTTTCGCACGGCACTCCCCCGAGCGGCCCTGGGCGGCGTCAAGCCGGGCTGTTGCGGCCAGGATGTACCGGGCGACACCATCCTGGTTCGTGTCCTCGGCCAGTCGCACGGCCTCGGCCCCGGCAGCTGCGAGCCCCGCCCAGCCGCCCGTGCGGAAGCGCAGCTCGGCCATTGCTCCGGCGGCCAAGGGAAGGACGGCAGGCGCGCTGCGATCACGAGCGGCCGTAATGATGCGCCCGAGCAGCGCACGAGCCTCGTCGAAGCGCTCCATGTACACGAGACCCAGAGCCGGCCCCTGTAAGAGCTGGTGCGCGCCCAGCGGATCGGTTTGCGCGATGGCCGGCAGGGACTGGTCGAGCAGCGCCGCGGCCCGCTGAACATCCCCGCCGAGGAAGAGCGCTTGACAGAGCGCCACCGAGCTCAGGAAAAGACCCTCCGGATCTTGTTGAGCGCGAGCCAGAGCGAAGGCCTTCTCTGCGGTCGACCGCGCGCGCCGGACGTCCCCCATCGCGATCGCCGGAAAGCTCGCCTCCGCCAGGATGACCGCGGCCTGGGTAGCCGCGACCTCCTCCACGAGCGACGCCGCCTCGCTCATGTGGGCGTGCGCGTCGATCAGGTGGCCCTGGAGCGTCTCGGTCCGGCCACGCAGATGCAGGATCTCGGCCCGGAGAAGCGGACTCTCCGCCGACGCCAGAGCCTCGTGCAGGAGCTCGAGCGACCAGTCCGCCCGACCGGCGAGCTGGGCGTCGCGGGCGGCCTCGACGAAGCGCCGTGCTCGGGCTTCCGCGTCGGGTGTAAGCCGGGCTGAGCGCGCCCACGCGCTCGCGGCAGCCGCCTGTCCGCTGCGTTGACGCGCATCGAGCGCCGTCGACTCGAGCAGGGCGGCGATCTCCTCGTCCTGGCCGGCGGCGGCGAGCGCCAGGTGCCAGGACCGCCGGGCCCCTGTTTGAGCCTCCGCCAGAGCGCGGTGTGCACTGCGCCTGTCCGCGGCCGTGGCACCGTGGTACGCGGCCGAGCGGACGAGTGGGTGCCGAAAGTGAACGCGACCCTCCTGGATCGCGATCAAGCCGGCCTCCTCACTCTCGTCGAAGGCCGAGTCATCTAGGCCGAATCTCCGGGCCGCGTCGAACACGACCTCTCCGTCGTCGGACTCGGTTGCGGCTGCGACGAGAAGAGCGACTTGGGCGGGAGAGGAAACGGTGGCCAGGCGCTCGGCAAAGGCCTGCGCGATCGCATTCCCCGCCGGGAGAGGATCAGGGGCGGGTGTGCGGCCGCTGAGCTGAGCGTCGTCGAGCATCCGCGGGATCTCGATCAGAGCGAGCGGGTTGCCGCGCGCCGTTTCGAGGATCGTGCCCGCAACTCGTGAGGACACCTTCGGGCCGGCCCGACCGAGCAGCTCGCGGGCCGGCGCTTCGTCGAGCCCGAGGAGATGAAGGTCGTCGAGGTCGGACCCGTCGAGGGCGCTCTCGGTCTCGTCGCGCTGCGCGAAGAGGAGCACGATGCCCTCCGCCCCGAGGCGGCGGGCCGAAAAAGCGAGAGCCTGTTGGGACGCTGCGTCCACCCAGTTGATGTCGTCGACGACGGCCAGCAGAGGCATCTCTTCTGCTCCGGCAGCCAGGAGGCTGAGCGTCGCGGCCGAGACGGTGAAGGGGTCGCCGGGGGCCGGCGGGCCGAGGGCGAGCGACCCGGAGAGCGCGGTCGCCTGTGGCACCGGAATCTCCTCCACGTGATCGAGGAGCGGGCGCAGGAGCTCGGAGAGCCCGGAGAATGGCAGCTCGGACTCGGACTCGACGCCGCGCGCCCGGACGACCTGCATCCCACTCGTACAGGCGACCGCGTGGTTCAGGAGCGCCGTCTTGCCGATCCCCGGCTCGCCGCGAACGACCAGCGCGCTGCTGACACCGTCACGCGCTCGCTCCAGCAGGCCCTCGAGGAGAGCTTGCTCTGTCTCTCGGCCCACGAGCACGGCCCCGTGGGCCCTCGTGTCCGCGTCTCGCGCCTCCATGCACCGAGCGTTGACTTTCGTCGATGGTAGCGCCTCGTTGCGCGCGATACTAGGGAAATCCCCGGTGCGAGGGACGCCCTCGTCCAACAGTGTTGGAGCCTCGCGCCGATGAGGAGGTAGACATCGTGCAGAGCTGCCGACAGGTGAAGTGGCTGGTGCCACTCGCTGCGGCCTTCGTTCTTGCTCTAACAGTCCCAGTCGCAGTGGGCCAGGAGCCGGCTCCAGAGGCTGCAGCCTCCGAGGCTGAGGCCGCGAACGCCGAATGCAGGGTAAACGTCGAGGTGCTGATCGCCGCGATCAGCGACTGGATGAGGTTCGCACGGGCGCTCGCGGCCGATCCGTCGCCCTGCGCCGAGTACTGGGTTTCGGTCCCGCCGGGCGCCATCAGGACCAATCTCCGGGCCGCCGGGATATTCGCGGGGATTCGGAACCTCAGTCCACGCATCCACCCGGTTGCAGAGATGACACTGGGCGAGGACACGGGCTGGGCCGCCTGGGTGGAGAGCCAGGGCAAGACGTGGTTCGAAGCCGGCGTCGAGTTCCGCCGCCGCATGCAGCTCGCCGGCCTCGATCCGCTGCGCGGCGAGACGTGGCTCATCAACGAGTTCGACCGCAGCACGCGGCGGGACACGAACGTCCGGGACGATGCCGAACGGCGAAACGACATCGACCATGCGTATCCGCGTGCAGCGATGCGCGAGCTCGTCCGAGGTCTCTACTTCGGCGACGGGACGATGCCGGTCGCGCCCGGCGCTGCCGAGATCGGCATTCACTCCACCCACCAGAACCTTCCGGATGTGCCTGCCTACAAGGAAGAGATGAAGGCGTGGCTCGAGGACGGGGCCTTCTGGGCCGACATGGATCTCCGCGTGCGGTGGCTGCTGAAGGAGGTCTACGCGGACACGCGGTTCCACAGCGTCCCCGGCTCGTCGCTGTCGGAGCGCCGGCGTCATCTGAGGGACTATCAGCAGCACCTGATCAACCTCGCGAAGGTCGGTCGGGGCAAGGCGCCGGAGGCCTATGCCTTCCTGGAAAAGACGCACACGCCGCTCCTGAACGGCGGCTGGGAGGCACTCGGCGGTGATGCATTCGAGTTCACGACGGGACACGGGAACACCGAGGTCTCGCCCGAGCAGATGATGCACTTCGTCTCGGAGCAGGTCCTCGCAGCTTCTACGGTCACGCGCGCTGATCGGAACAGCGGCCGTCCAGCGCGGATCGCGTTCGATTGGCAGACGATCGACCGGGAGCCTTTGCTTCCGCCGGGTGAATTCGAAGCGGCCCGGGACGCCATCACCGCGCGGATCGCGAGCGCGATCCGCCACTCCTACCCGGAGGGCAATGCCTCGAAGAGGGCCGCGTGTGGGCCGCCGGGCAGCGGCGAGAACTGGTGTCAGGCACAGCGTGAGGGCGCCGTCTTCACGGAGGCCTGGAGGAGCTTCAAGCGGTGGAAATGAGCCCGTGAGCAAAGGAGGTTGAGATGAAACGCGTGGTGTTCCTGCTGGCTGTGGCGGCGCTGCTCGCTGCCCTGATTCCGACCGGCGCGACGGCCCACCCGAAGCAGGCTCGGGCGATCAAGGCTCTGAACGCCAAGTTGAACTGCCTCGTCCGCTATCCGGTCGGCCAATTCTCCGACTATGCGTTCTTCGGACTCGCGGGCGCGCCGGGGGCAGCTGTGCCCGTGCCCCAGAACGAGGTGCCGACGTACGCTGGATTCGATCCCGCGAACCCGGCCACGTATCCGTTCGCTCCTGGTGGCAGAGCGCTCTTCAACTGGGGGCCCACGACTGGTTTGGATCTCGCCTACGCGCCGTTCAGGCCCGATGCCTGGTTGGTTGGCGTCAGAGGCACGCCAGTGTGCCGGAAGAAGTACCGGATCGCCGCGAATCCAGCCTCTCTGCGGCCCTTGCCGGCCGTGAAGGCACGTCTGCTCGCGGGCGCCGACTAGTCGCCGGGGTCCCGGGCGAACCCGAGAAGATCCTCGCGTTGGGCAGCGACGGCGGCATCGCTGCCCAGCCGCGAGAGCAGCCGCTCGCGGGCGCCGGAGCCGGCTTCGAGTGCCTCCACGCGCCTCGCGGCGCCGAGCTGCGCCAGCGCGACGCGGGCGAGCTCCTCTGGTGCATCCGTGTACACGCCGAGCCGCACGCCCGCGCCTTGGAGCGTCCGCAGGGCCGCGCTCGCCTCCGCGCTGGGCCTGAGGTAGACGGGCGCCCGGTCCTCCGCGAAGCGTGCGAGGGCGGCGCGCCAATCGCCGACACCCGCTTCGGCCCAGCGGTCGAGGGCGTCCGCGGCCGCACCGCGATCCTCGGGCAAGCTCTCGGGGTCGAGCCGGGCGATGGAAGCGTAGCGCCGCGCCGCGTCGGCGAGGAAATCGCGCCAGAGGGGGCGGGTGTCGCCGAGCACGCCGTCCAGGTCGATCGCGACCGCCCGGGTCACCGCGCGAACCGGGTGAAGAGGAGGACGCCGACCACGACGCCCCCCGTGTCGAGAAGCCAGTCGAGCGCCGAGCCCTGGCGGCCCGTGACGAAGGACTGGTGGAGCTCGTCGGTCGCGGCGTAGACGGAGCCGAGCAGGACGGCCAGCGGCTCGCGCCGCACCGCGCGCTGGAGGAGCGCGCCGAGGATCGCGTACTCGGCCGCGTGCGCGCACTTGCGCAGGACGAGATCCACGGTCCCCAGGCCGGTGTCGAGGCTGGGGATGGACGAGAGCGTGAAGATGAGCCCCGCCCAGAAGAGGACGGGCAGCCACAGGCCGAGGCGGGTCGCGGCCACGGCCGACCAGCCTAGCTGCCGTGCAGCGGAGTAGACTCGCCCCGACAGACGGGCGTGCGGAAAAGGGAAGCCGGTGCGAATCCGGCGCGGTCCCGCCGCTGTGAGGGGAGAAGCCTCTCCGCCGAAGTGCCACTGGCCTGCGGGCCGGGAAGGCGGCGGAGGGGGGAGCCCCGAGTCAGAAGACCTGCCGCCGCCTCCACACCCCGTTCCCCTCGCGGAAGGAGGAAACGTGCTCCACCGAGCCTTCGTAGCCGCCCTTGTGGCCCTGCTCGCACTCGCTCTCGCCGGTTGCGGCAGCGGCGACGAGGAAGCCGCACCCGCCGCCCCGGCGACCTCCGCGGCGACCGAGACAACCGTGTCGCCGTTCCCGGTCACGGTCGAGGCCGAGAACGGCGCGCTCGTGCTCGAAGAGCGCCCGGACCGGATCGTCTCGCTATCCCCGACGGCCACCGAGTCGCTCTTCGCCGTGGGCGCAGGCGAGCAGGTCATCGCCGTCGATGACCAGTCCACGTACCCGGCCGAGGCGCCGCGCAGCAGCCTGTCCGGATTCCAACCGAACGTCGAGGCGATCGCCGGCTACGAGCCGGACCTCGTCGTGGCCGCCTTCGATCCCGGCGGACTCGTCGACGGCCTCGAAACGGTCGACGTGCCCGTGCTCCTGCAGCCTGCGGCCACCGACCTCGACGAGGCGTACGAGCAAATCGAGGAGCTCGGAGCGGCCACCGGGAACCCCGACGAGGCCGAGGAGGTTGTGGAGACCATGGAAGGGCGCATCGGCGAGCTGGTCGAGTCGGTGCCTCCGGGCGCGGAAGGCCTCTCCGTCTACCACGAGATCAGCCCCGACTTCTTCTCGGCGACCTCCCAGACGTTCATCGGCAGCGTCTACGAGCTTCTCGGGCTCGAGAACATCGCCGACGAGGCTGGAGCCGAGGCGCCCGACTACCCGCAGCTCTCCGCCGAGTACATCGTCTCCGCGAACCCCGAACTCATCGTCCTCGCCGACACGAAGTGCTGCGGGCAGACGGCGGCGAAGCTGGCCGCGCGACCCGGCTGGAGCGAGATGACGGCCGTCGCCGACGGCGACGTCGTTCCCGTGGACGACAGCATCGCGTCCCGCTGGGGGCCGCGGACGGTCGACTTCGTCGAGGTGGTCGTCGTAGCGCTCGAGGAGGCTGAAGCGCCGTAATGGAACGGGCCGGCGGCCTGCCTGTTCCCCGGCTTCCGGGCCGCAAGGGCCGGGCGCTTCCCGGCATCTCTGCGGGTTGGATCGCCGCGGCGGCGGCATTCCTCGTCGTTGCGATCCTGCTCGGGCTCGCGCTCGGGCCGGTGAGCCTGGGCGCGGGGCGGGTCGCCCGCGAGGTGCTCAGCCACGTGCCCTTCCTCGGCGTCGAGTCACCGCTCACGCCCACCGAGGACGCGATCCTCTGGGAGCTCAGAGCGCCGCGCGTCGTCCTCGGCCTCCTCGTCGGAGCCATGCTCGCGTCCGCGGGGGCCGCCTACCAGGGGGTCTTCCGGAACCCGCTCGCCGACCCGTACCTTCTCGGCGCGGCGGCGGGCGCGGGGCTCGGCGCGACGCTCGTGATCGCATACGACTTCGGCGGCGCAGCGGGCCCGGATTGGCGCCCGGTCGCCGCCTTCCTCGGAGCGGCCCTCGGTGTGGCAGCCGCCTACCTGCTGGGGCGGTCCGTGGGGGGAGTGCGGAACACGGCCACGCTCATCCTCGCCGGGGTCACGGTCGCAGCCTTCCTCACCGCCGTCCAGACGCTCGTGCAGCAGCAGCACTCGGACACCGTGCAGGAGGTTTACGCCTGGATCCTCGGGCAGCTCGAGACATCGGGCTGGAGGGACGTGGCCATCGTGCTGCCGTACGTCCTCCTGAGCTCGGCGCTGCTCCTCTGGCACCGGCGGCTCCTCGACGTGCTCGCCGTGGGGGACGACGAGGCGGGAAGCCTCGGGGTGCACGTGGCCCGCGTCCGTCTGCTCGTGGTCGTCGCGGCCACGCTCGGGACGGCGGCAGCGGTCGCGTTCGCCGGCCTCATTCCTTTCGTCGGCATCATCGTCCCACACGCCATCCGGCTGCTCGTGGGGACGAGCTACCGCATCGTGCTTCCCCTCTCGCTCGCGTTCGGCGCAGGATTCCTTGTCTTCGCCGACCTCCTCGCGCGGACCGTGATCTCGCCCGCCGAGCTTCCGATCGGCGTCGTGACGGCCTTCTTCGGGGCGCCCTTCTTTGCCGTCGTCCTCCGCACGACGAGGCCCGTAGGGCCGTGAGCCTGTTGGTAGGAGAGCGGGTCGGGGTGGTCCTCGACGGAGCTCGGGTCGTGGACGGCGTGGGCCTGGCGCTCGAGCAAGGCGACTGGTTGGGGCTCATCGGGCCGAACGGAGCCGGCAAGACGACCCTGCTCCGTGCCGTCGCCGGCCTCGTCCCGTACGAGGGGTCGATCTCGCTCAACGGCGACCAGGTCGCCTCGCTCCCGCGGCGTGACCTGGCTCGACGGGTCGCTCTCGTGCCCCAGATCCCCGTCATCCCGCCGGACATGGGCGTGCTCGAGTACGTCGTCCTGGGAAGGACGCCGCATCTCGGCTACGCGGGCGGGCCGGGCGTGCGGGACGTCGATGCCGCCCGCTACGCCCTCGCTCGGCTCGATGCAGGACACCTCACCGGTCGCCGGCTCGGCTCGCTAAGCGGCGGAGAGCGGCAGCGCGCCGTGTTCGCCCGCGCCGTCGCGCAGGACGCGAAGCTGCTCCTCCTTGACGAGCCGACGAGCGCCCTGGACGTCGGCGCGCAGCAGCAGGTGCTGGAGCTGGTGGCATCGCTCCGCGCCGATCGCGGGCTGACCGTTCTGAGCGCCATGCACGACCTCACGCACGCCGGCCAGTACGCTGACCGGCTCCTCCTCATGGACGGGGGGCGCGACGTCGCACGCGGCCTCCCGCACGAGGTCCTGACCGAGGAGCTCGTCGCCCGGCACTACGGGGCCTCGGTGCGCATCGTCGCCGATGCCGAGACGGGCATCGCCGTCATCCCCCTGCGGCCCGGTGTGGAAGCCGAGGAGCCGGTGTCCTGATGGGACTCACGTTCTTCGTCGGAGGAGCACGAAGCGGCAAGTCGACGCTCGCGGTCCGCGCGGCTGCGGAGTGGGGAGGCTCGGTCGTCGTCGTTGCGACCGCGGAGGCTCGGGACGAGGAGATGGCTGCGCGCATCGCTCAGCACCGCGCCGAGCGCCCGCAAGAGTGGACGACGGTCGAGGAGCCTCTCGACCTCGTGGCTGCGCTGGAGCGGGCGCCCGCCGACACGTGCGTCGTACTGGACTGCCTCACCCTCTGGACCGCCAATGCGCTCGAGGCCGGGTGGAGCGACGAGGCAGTCGAGAGCGCGGCAGGAGAAGTAGCTGCTCTCGCCGGACAGCGCGCTGCCCCGACGGTTGTCGTCAGCAACGAGGTCGGGATGGGGCTCGTGCCGGACACTCCCCTCGGGCGCAGGTACCGCGATGTCCTCGGCCGCGTGAATGCAATCTTCGCCGGGGCTGCGGAGCGGGCGTGCCTCGTGGTCGCCGGGCGGACGCTGGAGCTTTCGTGAGCCTCGAGGCGCTGCTCTCGCGGGTCGGGCCGGTAGACGACGCCGCGGGACGGGCCGCGCAAGCCGCCCTCGACGCGAAGACCAAGCCACGCGGCAGTCTCGGCGAGCTCGAGGCGCTCGCGGTGCGCGTGGCGGCGATCCGCGGGACGGCCTCCCCAGGACCGCTCCGGGCGGCGGTCGTCGTCGCCGCCGGCGATCACGGCTACGCCGCGCGGGGCGTGAGCGCCTACCCGCAGGAGGTCACGGGACAGATGCTCGCCAACTTCGCCGGCGGAGGGGCGGCCGTGAACGTGCTCGCGCGCGAGGCGGACGCCGGCCTGGTCGTCGTCGACGCAGGAGTCCTTCGGCCGGTCGACCACCCGTCCATCCGGAAGGCCCGGCTGGGGCCGGGGACCGCGGACGCGACTGAGGGCCCCGCGATGGCCCGCGAGCAGGCCTTGTCCGGCCTCGTGGAGGGGGCGCGGATCGTGGAGGAGCTGGCGCAGGACGGCCTCGGGATCATCGCTCTGGGGGACATGGGCATCGGAAACACGACGGCCGCCGCCGCCCTCTGCGCCGCCCTCCTGCCGGCCGAGCCCGAGGCGGTCTGCGGGCGCGGCACCGGCATCGACGACCAGGCGCTGACGCGCAAGGTCGAGGTCGTCCGGCGCGCGCTGGCTGTCAACCAGCCGGATCCGGGCGACGCGCTGGGCGTGCTGGCGGCGGTGGGCGGGTTCGAGATCGCCCTCCTCGCGGGGGTCTGCCTGGGCGGAGCGGCCACGGAGACGGTCGTCCTCCTCGACGGCTTCGTCACGGGAGCGGCGGCCCTCGCGGCCGCGCGCCTCGCTCCGTTTGCCGTCGGCCGGATGATCGCCGCCCATCGGTCTCCCGAGCCCGGCCACGCGCTGGTGCTCGCCGAGCTCGGCCTGAGTCCTCTCCTCGACCTCGGGCTTCGCCTGGGGGAAGGGAGCGGCGCCGCCCTCGCGCTGCCGCTCGTGCGCGCTGCGCTCGCCGTCCTCGCCGACATGGCGACCTTCGAGACGGCCGGCGTCACCGATGCGGGCGCCTAGCGCAATCCGGGCGGCGGTCGCGGCCGTCGCATTCCTTACGCGGATCCCCGTTGGCCGACTCGTCGCCTGCGGGCCGGAGGACGTCGCGCGCGGTGCGGTTCTCTTCCCGCTCGTGGGAGCCGGGATCGGCGCGCTCGTCGGCGCAGTTGCCGCCGAAGCGGGCGGGAGGTTGACTGCACTGCTTGGCCGCTGCGCTCGCCGTCGCGCTCGAGGCGCTCCTCACGGGAGCGATTCACCTGGACGGTCTCGCGGACACGGCCGACGGCCTCGGCGCCGCAACGCGAGAGAGGGCGCTTGCGATCATGCGGGACGCCACGGTCGGGGCGTTCGGCGCGACCGCGCTCGCGGTCGACCTACTCGTGAAGACGGCCGCCCTCGCGGCACTCCAGGACGGAGAGCGGCCGATCTTGACGGTCGCCGCCGCGTTCGCTCTGGGTCGCGCCGCTCCTCTGGCCCTCGCATGGGCGCTCCCGTATGCGCGGCAGAACGGAGGGACCGGGGTCGCTCTCGCAGACGGAGCGCGCACGTCCTGGCTTGCTCTCGGCCTCGTCCTGGGGGTCGGCGTCGCCGTCGCGGCGCTGGGCGTACGGGGCCTCGTGCTCGTGGCCGCCGCGGCCGCAGCGTGCGCGGTGGTCGGCCTCGTCGCCCGCCGGCGTCTGGGCGGCGTGACCGGTGACGTTTTCGGCGCAGCGGTCGAGACGGCGACCACGCTGGCGCTCGTCGCCGGCGCGGCCACCCGCTGATGACACGGCTCGTCCTGGTTCGCCACGCCGAGCCCGACCAATCCGCGCTCGGACGGTGCTACGGGCGTCTCGACGTGCCCCTCTCGCTGGCAGGGCGAGCGCAGGCAGAGGAGCTGGGAGCCTCGCTCGCGGGGCTCTCCCCGGCCGCCGTCTACGCAAGTCCCCTCGCTCGGGCGCTGGAGACCGCACGCCCCATTGCAGCGGCATTCGGGCTCGAGCCCGTCGTGCACGACGGGCTGCGCGAGCTCGACTTCGGCGAACTGGAGGGAATGCGGTACGAGGAGATCGCCGCCGAGCGGCCCGCCTTGTTCCGTGCCTGGATGGAGCGGCCGGCGGAGGTCCGCTTCCCGGGAGGCGAAAGCCTCGCCGAACTCCGTGCCCGAAGCCTGGCCGCTGTCGACGAGATCCGCGACCGGCACGAGGGGCAGATCGTGGCGGTTGTGAGCCACGGCGGCGTGCTGCGCGTCGTCCTCGCCGACGCGCTGGGGCTTCCCGACGGCGCGCTCTTCCGCCTCCACCAGGCCTACGGGGGCGTCAGCGTCGTGGACTGGGTGGAAGGCACGCCGGTCGTGCGCGCAGTGAACCTATACTCGGCGCCGTGACGACCGCTGTTGTTTGCACTATTGGCAACGAGATCGTCTGCGGAGACGTCGAGAACACGAACGCGTCGTGGCTCGGCCGCCGCCTCGGGGAGCTGGGGATCGAGGTGCTCCTGCTCGCCGCCGTGCGGGACGACGTCGAGGAGATCGCGGCCTTCCTGCGGGCGGAGAAGGACCGCGTCGGCCTCGTGATCGTCACGGGAGGGCTCGGCGGCACGCCCGACGACCTGACGCGGGAGGCGGTCGCGGCTGCCTTCGACGTTCCCTGCGACGTGATTCCGGAGCTCGCCGAGGGACTGCGCGGCCGCTTTGCGCCCAAGGGCCTCGGAGAGTACGCGGCGCGCTGGGCGAACCTGCCGCGGGGCTCCGTGCCGCTGGAGAATCCTCTCGGCGGCGCTCCCGGGTTCGTGATCGGCAACGTACACGTCCTTCCCGGGCTGCCCAGCGAGATGGAAGCAATGTTCGAGACGCTCGTCGATCGCTTCGAGGGGGCGCCCATCGGAGCGTGGCGGCGGCGCTACCGGACGGGGGAGGGTCAGATCGTCTCGGTGCTCGAGGAGGCGACGCGCCGGCATCCCTCGGTCATGGTCGGGAGCTACCCGGCGTTCCTCGAAGACGGTCCGGAGGTGGAGGTCGTGCTGAAGTCGAGCGACGACCGGGCGCTCCGCGACGCGGTCGCCTGGGTCGAGGCCGCTCTCTCCGAGCGGGCGGCGAGGTGACGTCGTGCGCGTGATCGTCATCAGCGACATGGAGGGCGTCGCGGGTATCTCGAAATGGGAGCAGTGCGCCGGCGGCGAGCCGCTCTACGAGGAAGGGCGCAAGCTCTACACCGAGGAGATCAACGCGGCCGTTCGCGGGGCCAAGGCGGCAGGGGCGACCGAGATCGTCGTCATGGACTGCCACGGCGCAGGCAAGGGCTGGACCTTCAACTCACTCCTACCCCGAGCTTCTCGATCCCGACTGCGAGTTCGTCGTCCAGAACGAGTGGACGGAGTACACGGAATTTCTGGAGAAGGGCTGCGACGCCGCTCTCTTCGTGGGAATGCACGCAAAGGCGGGAACATCGGACGGCGTGCTCAGCCACACGGTTTCCGGCAAGGAATACCGCGACCTGCGCTTCAACGGCACGTCGGTGGGGGAGACGGGCATCAACGCGGCGCTCTGCGGGACGTGGGGCTGCCCCGTCGTCCTCGTCACCGGCGACGCGGCCGTCTGCCGCGAGGCGCGCGCCCTGCTCGGGGACGGGGTGGAGGCCGTCGAGGTGAAGCAGGGGATCGGGCGCATGAGCGCGCGCCACGTGCCGCCCCAGCGTGCGCGGCAGCTGATCGACGAGGGCGCCCGCCGTGCGCTCGAGAAGCCCGCGCGGCCGGAGCCGTACGACCCCGGCAGGCCGAGCGAGATCGAGGTCGACTTCTCCGACACCGAGCTGGTCGCGCCCTTCCGCCACCGCGCAGGGGTCGAGGTGACGGGACCGTTCACGATCGTCTCGCGGGCCGACGACTGGTGGACCGCCTGGCGTCAGTTCTTCTTCTAGCCCTGTCCGCAACGGACATGACAGGGGTCAGACCCCTGACATGTCCCGTCGGGACGCGTCCGGGTTCGAAATCGGCGGGTTTGCCCTGGTCTGCGGGGCTTTCTCTTTCGCGGTCCGCGCTTCGCCCCTCGTCCTCAACTGACATGGCCGGGGTCAGACCCCGGACAGGTCCGAAACGGCCACGTCCCGGGTGCGCCGATACCATCGGCTCCATGGCCGTCGCGTCGCCCGAGCAGTATCTCGCCGAGCTGAATCCCGCCCAGCGCGAGGCCGTGCTGGCCACCGAGGGGCCCGTGCTCGTCGTCGCCGGCGCCGGGTCCGGCAAGACCCGCGTCCTCACGCACCGCATCGCCCACCTCGTCGCGGCCTGCGGGGTGGAGCCCAACGAGATCCTCGCCATCACGTTCACGAACAAGGCCGCGGAGGAGATGAAGCGCCGCCTGGAGACGAACCTCGGCGACGTCGCGGCGCGCATGTGGGTGATGACCTTTCACGCCGCCTGCGGGCGGATTCTCCGCCGCGAGGCGCCGCGGCTCGGCTACCGCTCGAACTTCACCATCTACGACCAGGCCGACCAGGTGCGGGTCGTCAAGGCGTGCCTGGAGGAGCTCGACCGCGACCCCAAGCGCTTCGTCCCGCGCGGCATCCACGCCCAGATCTCGCACGCGAAGAACCAGCTCGTAGGGCCGGACGAGTACCGAAGCCGCGTCGCTTCGTTCTACGACCAGACGGTCGCCGACGTCTACGGCCTCTACCAGCGGCGCCTCTTCGCCTCCAACGCCTTCGACTTCGACGACCTGCTCATGCTGACCGTCGACGTGCTCGAGCGCTTCCCGGAGGCGCGGACGCGCTGGCAGAAGGCCTTCCGCTACGTGCTCGTCGACGAGTACCAGGACACGAACCACGCCCAGTACCGGTTCCTCCAGCTGCTGGCCGGGAAGCACCGGAACGTGTTCGCGGTCGGCGATCCCGACCAGTCCATCTACGCCTTCCGCGGCGCCGACATCCGCAACATCCTCGAGTTCGAGCGGGACTTCGGTGGTGCGCGCGTAATCGCGCTGGAGCAGAACTACCGTTCGACGAACGCGATCCTGCGGGGGGCGAACGCGGTCATCGCCCACAACCGCGAGCGCAAGCCGAAGAACCTCTGGAGCGACCTGGGGGAGGGCGACCCGGTGCGCGTCATCGAGGTCGAGGACGAGCACGCCGAGGCGCGCTTCGTCGCCGCCGAGATCGCGGCCCTCGTGGAGGAGGGCTGGGCGGGCTCGGAGATCGCGCTCTTCTACCGAACGAACGCCCAGTCGCGGGTGATGGAGGACGTGCTCGTGCGCCAGGAGATCCCCTACCAGGTGATCGGCGGTCCCCGCTTCTACGAGCGGGCGGAGATCAAGGACGCCGTCGCCTACCTGCAGGTCATCGACAACGCCTACGACGCCGTCTCCCTCCTCCGCTGCGCGAACCGGCCGCGCCGCGGCATCGGAGACACGACCCTCGCCCGCCTGCAATCCCATGCGGACGCTCAGTCGATCTCCATGTGGGAGGCGCTGGGCGAGGCCGAGGAGGCGGGCATTGCCGGTGCTCCGCTCAAGGCGGTGCAGCGGTTCCGAACGCTCATGGAGTCGCTGATGGCCGGCGCGCTCGAGCTGCCCGTCCCGGAGCTGCTCGAGAAGGTGCTGGAGCGGAGCGGCTACCTCGAGACGCTCGAGGCGGAGCGCACGGTCGAGGCGCAGGGCCGGATCGAGAACCTCCTCGAGCTCGTGGGCGTCGCCCGCGAGTACCAGGAGAGTGCTCCCGATCCTTCCCTCTCTGAGTTCCTCCAGGCCATCTCGCTCTTCTCCGACCAGGACGCGTTGGAGGACGAGGCGAGCCGGGTGACCCTTATGACCCTCCACAACGCGAAGGGACTCGAGTTCCGAGCCGTCTTCCTCATCGGCGTGGAAGAGGGAGTCTTCCCGCACGCGCGCTCGCTCGAAGAGGGCGGGCTCGAAGAGGAGCGGCGCCTGTGCTACGTGGGCCTCACCAGGGCCCGCGAGCGGCTCACGCTCGTGCACGCGTCCGCGCGCTCGCTGTGGGGAGCGCGCAACTACAACCTGCCGAGCCGCTTCCTCGACGAGCTGCCCGAAGAAGTGGAACGTGAGCGCCTACGCCCGGACTCCTGGTCGGGCTACGGCGCGCCCGCGCGCTCGCTTGCGCCCCGGGGGCCGGTTCCCGACCTCGCCACCGGCGACAGCGTGCGCCATTCGACGCTCGGCGAGGGCGTCGTGACCCGAATCGAGGCGGACGGAGTCGTCACCGTCCGCTTCGCGGAGGACGGCGCCGAGCGCCGCCTCATGCTCGAGTACGCGCCGCTCGAGAAGGTGTGACGGGCGATCGGCCCGCAGGTATTTCCTGGACTGGCAACGCGATTTGCGCTAGGGTGCTCGGCCGTGCCCAGTACACGTGCCCGCTTTGCAGGGTTTTTTGTCGTGGCCGCACTCGTCTGCACCGCCTCTGCGACCGCCGCTTACGAGGAATCGCCTCGCGATACCTTCCGGCCCAGCATGGAGTGGACGGTGCCGATGAGCGGCCGCTTCGAGTCCCCGTTCGGCTACCGCTGGGGACGGCTGCATGCCGGCATCGACGTCTCCGTCCTCCGCGAGGACAGGGTCCGTGCAGCGCTGCCGGGCGTGGTCACGGCCGCCGGCTGGCTCCCGCGTTACTCCGGATACGGGCTCATGGTGCGAATCCGCCACGGAGGCGGGCTCTCAACGCTCTATGCGCATCTCGCCCAGGCGAGCGTGAAGCGCGGTCAGGAGGTGGAGGCCGGGCAGCTCATCGGCCGGGCCGGCTGCACGGGCTCCTGCACGGGCCAGCACCTCCACTTCGAGGTGCACGAGCGCGGCAAGCCGGTCGAATCCGCTCCGTTTCCTGGGCGACGGCGCTCGTTCGATAAACTGAGCCTCCCCAGGGCGGTTAGCTCAGTTGGGAGAGCACCAGCTCGACAAGCTGGGGGTCACTGGTTCGAGCCCAGTACCGCCCACCACAGAAAGCCCCGCACAGACGGGGGTTTCGTTTTCCAGGCGAAAACAGCGGCAGAGGCCGTGCTCGCAAAATGCCCGCAGACGCTCGAGGCGCCGTGCTGGCGGGCAACCGAGGAGACATTCACGTCGCCGCCCCGCCGAGGAGCCGCCGCTACCACGGTCGCCTCGGCCAGGTACAACGGATCGTGTAACTCGCGGCGAGCACGAGAGCTCGAACGGGCGGAGCGTGAGGCCAGCCCGAAGCGTTCGCCGACGCGTCCAGCGCTCGTGACCGGCAAACCTGGGCATCGAGTCGGTGAGGTGCGATCCAGCCCGAAGATCTGCAGCCCGTAGCGGGGCACGCGCTGGCTTCCGACGCTTAAATGCGGACTGACCCCGTCAGATCGGCGTCGGCGTAAGGCCCCCGATCGTCGAGGAACGACGCCGCCGCGCCGAAGACTGCGAGCGCGAGTACGAGCGTAAGGATCGCTATGGCAGTCTCCATGCCTTCTTGACGCTGCCGGACGGGAGCCTCTTCCTTCACGGCCTCATCCGGCGGCGCCTGATCCTAAGAACGGCGTCGTACCAAAACGCGGTATTCTCAGCAGTCCACGCAGAGAGGAGAACACGTGTGGTGGTACATCGGTGGCGGCTTCCTCTACTTAGTCCTGCTGCTCACACTCGGCCTCATCACGCTTAGAAAGGGGCACGGGTGGATGTTCTTCCTCGGAATCTTTTTCCCCTTGCTCTGGCTCATCGGCGCTGTCATGCGACCGGCGAGAGGGGAGTACGCCTGAGCTACACCCAGACATAGAGCAAGAGCCGTTCACTAATTCGACAACCGGCCACCTCGAGGATGGCCCGGTGGGCGTCACGCGAACCCGAAGGTGACGCTCACCGTCTAAGCCGGACCTGGGGGCGACGGACGCGAGAGGTCGTCGGCGAAGCTCGTGGAGGGCGACTTCGGCGCGTGATCGAGCGCGGCTTTGACAAGAGCGAGCCTTGTACGCGAGGGTCACTGGTTCGAGTCCAGTACAGCTCACCTTCGCAGGTATTGCGCGAACCGCCGCCGGAACTCGATAGGTCGGGACGATCCGGCGGCGGTTGTGGACGCGGATCTCTTTGATGAGCAGGCGGAGGAGTTCTTTCGCCTCACCGCTGAATGGCCGCCCGTGGCGATGAAGTCGAGCCGGACGAGGCGCGGTAAGCCGCCTCGGCCAGCTCACACGCCGTACGATCGGCGCATGCCGGCGATCCTCTACCCCCATCCCCCGCTCGTGGGCGAAGGGTTCGTCCTTCGACGCTTTCGCGCCCGCGACTTCAACGCCGCCGTCGCGGCGCGCGAGGATCCCGAAGCGGCGCGGTGGGTGAACGCAATTGCGTTTCGCCGGCGGGCGGCGCAATGGCGCGCTACCTCGAGGCACAGCGGCGTCGCGGGACGTTGCTGCACTTCGCAATCGTCGACCCGGACGACACGGAGTATCTCGGTGAGATCGTCTTCTTTCTGCGCAGCCCGCAAGCCGCTGAGCTCGACATCGGTGAGATTGCCTATGTGATCGCACCGGCTGCACGCGGTCGCGGGATCGCGCCGGCGGCAGTCCGTCTCCTCTCGGAGTGGGCGTTATCGACGCTCGGGCTCGCGCGTCTCCAACTCTCGATCGCGCCTGGGAATGCGGCTTCGGTTCGCGTCGCCGAGAAGGCGCGCTATCGATACGAAGGCCTGCTTCGCTCGTTGAAGGTCATCCGAGGTCATCGGGTCGACTCGCTGCTCTACTCGCGCCTCCCCGACGACGACTGATCAGCCCGCTGCCCATGAGGTGCGTGCCGGGGCGGAACGCCCACGAGCTTGCGCGCGATCGTGAAGAGAGCCTCGGGCGGCATGCGCGGCGCGGCGAGCAGGTTGAGGTCAGAGCGCGAGCGGTGATGCGACTAGCTCGCGGTCCCGCAGGTACGCGCAAGACTCGATTAGGCCCATCTCAAGGAAAGCGCTGCACACAGGCGGCGCTTTTCGCGTCTGAGAGAGGGCGGCACACCGAGGATGTCACCGACGCGTGGCAAGGAAATGGCAAGGCTCGGGCGACTACTATGCGGCAGCCGTCAGGGCCTTGGTGAGCTTGGTCGGCCGGGGACGGGGTTGCACACGGTGAAGGATGCGGCGAGGGTACAGCGTCAGGCTCAGCCCGCTCATATCGCGGTCGGTGGACCGCACGAGGATGAGGCAGGCCAGGGCGCCGGCCAGCGCGATCCCGGCCGAGACGTAGAAGGCGAGCGAGAAGCCGGCGACGTGCGCGTCGATGAGGTCTTGCAGCGCGAGCCGGACGACCGGCGTAGCCGACGTTCTCGGCGGCGGCCCGGTTCAGTCCGATCTGCTCTGCCTGCAGAATGAACTGCCGACCCTGCTCTGCCCGCTCGGGAGTGGACGACGGACGCCCCTGGTCGGCGAGCCGCGCGTAGAGCGTGTCGAAGTAGCAGCGAAAGCTCGATCGAGGCAAGGATCGCGATCCCGATCGCTCCGCCCAGCTGCTCGCTCGTGTTGAGCATGCCGGCGGCCACGCCCTGGTCCTCCTCGGGAACCGCGGTCAGGCCGGTGGGGTCGTTGGTCGTGAGGACGATGCCGAGCCCGAGGCCCTTGGAGCACCAGTCCGGGGATCAGCGCCCACACCGATGCCGCCCCCGCGGCCAGGCCGAGCGCGATGCCCGAGCCGGCCAGGAGCAGGAAGCCGGCCACCAGCGGCCAGCGGCCGCCGATCCGGTCGAACGCGCGGCCGGCCAGCGGCCCGGCGAGGACGACCGGTAGCGTCGACGGGATCAGCCGATGCCCGCGACGAGCGGATCGACGCCGATGACGAGGAGCAGAAAGTACGGCAGCAGGTAGCCGAGCCCGAGCTCGATCATGCCCGCGAGCAGCTGGCTGATGTTCGCGGCCAGGAAGTTGAGATGCCGCAGCAGGCGGAACTCGAGCAGCGGTGATCGGGACTGGAGCTCCACGACCACGAAGAGCGGCGAAGAGGGCGACGCTGGCCGGCGAGTGGCCCGAGGACGGAGCTCGAGCCCCACCCCTCCGTCTGACCTTCGGACGAGTCCGTAGACGAGGGCGCCGATGGCCAAGCGCCAGCGTCACCGCCCCGGTGAAGTCGATCGAGCCTTCGGCGCGGCCGCGTCCGCGGCGCGACCGCTGCGCAGTGATCAGCGAGCGCCGCCGCGCACGGCCAGCGGCACGTTGATGAGGAACACCAGCCGCCAGTCGATCGAGGTCAGGACGCCGCCCAGCACGGGGCCGAGCGCCGCAAAGCACGCCGAGCCGCCGGCCAGGATGCCGAGCGCGAACCCGCGCCGGGCCGGCGGGAACGGTCGCCGACACGATCGCCATCGACGTGGGCATCAGCAGCGCGGCGCTGCAGCCCTGCACGAAGCCGCGCGCCGATCATCATCTCCATGTCCTGCGAGAAGCCCGCGACCGTCGTCGCCGCCGCGAACACGAGCGCGCCGACCAGGAACACGCGGCGCAGGCCGAGCAGGTCACCCAGCCGCCCTCCGAGGACCATGAAGGCCGCCAGCGGCAGGATATTGGCGGTCATGATCCATTGCGAGTCGTCCAGCGAGCCGCCCAGATCGTTCACGGCACGCGGAATTGCCAACGGCACCGCGGTCTGATCGACCAGCACCATGCTCGCCGCGATCGTGGTCGCGACCAGCGTGGCCCACATCTGTCCCGTGACGCCGGACGCGTCCTCCGCGTTCGAGCGCATACGGCGCAGGTTGCCCGAACCTTCTGCTGGTTGCGGCCGAATGACTCTGGGAACAGCGACCGATGGAGCTCGGCACCCACCTCCGATCCGACCCCGCCGTCCGCGGCGGTGCCCCCTGCATCGCCGGCACGCGCATCTCCGTCTGGGTGGTGGCCGCCCGCCTGAACGATGGCGACCCGCTCGGCCTCCTGCAGGAGGAGAGCCCGCATGTGCCCGCCGAAGCCTTCCTGGCCGCCTACGAGTACGCTCAGGCCAACCCGCGCCCCGGCTTCGTCCCGCCCTGGCGGCGCGGAGCGGACGGCGCCCGCGCCGAGCTCGTAGGCCCTGCGGTCCCCGGTTCGCGGTGACCGCGACCGCGGTCTACCGCCCCGGCACGTGTACGAGCTTGTCGGGGTTGAGGACCGACCTCACCGCGACGACGACGCCGTCGGCGATCTCGAGCGCCGCGACCCAGAGCGCGCGACCCTCGGGCCCGTAGAAGACGAGGCCCGGCTCGCCGTTGACGAGCGCCGGGCGGTGCACGACGCCGTGCTTGCGCGCCTGGCGGCCCCAGCCAATGAGCGCCTTCGCCACGCGCTCGGCGCCGACGAGCGGCGCCGGAATCGCCGGCGCCTTGCCGCCGCCGTCGCCGTAGACGGTCGCGTCCGCCGCGAGGAGCGCGACGAGTCGGCCGGTGTCGCCCTCCTCCCAGGCGGCGATGAAACGGCGGGCGACCTCGTCGCGCTCCTCGCGCGAGACGTCGAAGCGGCGTCGGCCCTCCTGGACGTGGCGGTGGGCGCGCGCGAGGATCTGGCGGCAGTTGTCGGGGCTCTTGCCGACGATCCTTGCGACCTCTTCGTACGGGTAGTCGAACACCTCCCGGAGCAGGAACACGGCGCGCTCGACCGGCGAAAGCTTCTCGAGGAGGTGCAGGAAGGTAAGCGAGAGCGAGTCGGCCGTCTCGGCGTGGCGAACGGCTTCGTCGTCGACCAGCGGCTCGGGCAGCCACTCGCCGGGATAGACCTCGCGGCGCGCCCGCGCCGAGCGCAGCTGGTCGATCGCGAGCCGCGTGGTTACCGTTGCCAGGTACGCCTTGGGCGACTCCGGCTCGACGCCCGCCTCGTGGTAGCGCAGGAACGCCTCCTGGACGACGTCCTCGGCCTCGGCGACCGACCCCAGCATCCGGTACGCGATCGCGAAGAGGTACGGCCGCAGCTCCTCGTGATGCTCGTGATTCTCCATCGCTCTCGAAGACGGAATAGGAGCCGCGCGTGTGACGCGTCACCGTCCGTCGGCAGGAGCACGACTCCCCCCGGGGAACTCTAGAGCGCGATGGCCTCGCTCGGTCCAGGACTGCCCGTCCCCGGAGGCCGGCCGAACCGCCGGTACTTCGTCGTGACGGCGCTCGTCGTCGTCGCGGTCATTCTCGCCGTCTGCGCTCTGCTCATCGGGCTCTGGCTCGTTCGCGAGACGATCGTGTGGCTTGTCGCGGCAGGCTTCCTCGCCTTCTCGATCGAGCCGCTGATTCGCATCTTCGTTCGTCGCGGGATGGGGCGTGGCCTGGCGACGACGCTCGCGTTCCTTCTCATCGCGGCCGGCGTCCTCGTCTTCTCGCTCGCGATCATCCCGGCGATCGTCGACGGCGCGAGAGAGCTGAAGGAGAACATTCCGGCGTACGTCGAGCAGCTCCAGGGAACCGGCGCGTCCGATTCGCTCAACGCGGACCAGGCGATCGAGACGCGCCGGCAGCGCGGCAGAGGGAGCAGCCGGCTTCTTCGAGTCGAGCGGCAAGGTCTTGGACCTCATCGGCGGCCTCGCGAGCGCGGGCTTCGCAGCGTTCATGATCTTCACCTTCACCCTCTACTTCCTCGTCTACGGGCGCGAGCTCGTGCGGCGGGCCAGCGGCCTCATGCCGGAGTCGTACCGGACGCCCTTCAGGGACGCGGCCCGCCGGATCTACGTCATGAACAAGGGCTACTGGTACGGGAAGTTCCTCATCGGCCTCATCGCCGGCCTCACGACCTTCGTCACGATGAAGCTCCTCGGCCTTCCCTACGCGGCGCCGCTCTCGCTCTTCGTCGGGATCACCGACCTCATCCCGAACATCGGCGCCACGCTCGGAACGATCCCGGTCGTCATCGTCGGCCTGCTGGAGGAGCCCTGGAAGGGCGTCGTCGCCGGCGCCGTGCTCATCCTGTACCAGCAGGTCGAGAACAACCTCATCACCCCGAAGATCTTCAAGGAGACGGTCGAGATCCATCCGTTCCTCTCCGTCGTCACCGTCATCGTCTTCACGTCGCTCTTCGGCATCGTCGGCGCGCTCATCGCCGTTCCGGTGACGAAGGGGATCGAGATCCTCGTGGCCGCTGTTCGCGAGGGGAGGGCGACGGCGCACCCCGAGCCGCCGGTTCCGCCCGCCAGCGCCGGCGGCTAGCGTTCTCGCCGCTGAAGGCTCAGCGCGGCGCGGCCGTGTACACGGCGCCGCAACAGCCGCAGAACCGCCGTCCGTTCAGGCCGACGAGCCGGCTCAAGCAGCGCTCACACCACACGCGAAAGAACTCTTCCATCGGAGACAGGACGCGACTGAAGGCGCCTTTCTTCCTATGCCCCGGGCACTGGGCGCACGGCGGAGCCGCAGCGCGGGCAGGGGCCGGACTCCCGTAGCCGCCCGCTGATCGACCGCCGCTGCGTCGCGCCACGTCCCCACGGCGTCACGTTCCGCCCTCCGCAGCGGCGGCAGATGGGGCTTTCGAGGGGCACGTCGACGAGCCGGCGGCAGTCGGAGCACGTCATCGTCCCGACGGGGCCAGCTCCGAGCGCGCTCGTGCCTCCATGGACGCGAGCCTCGTACCCGCAGCCCGCGCAGCGGTAGAGCCGGGTTCCGTTCATCCCCAAGGGAGAACGGTAGCCTCACCGTTGTGAGGCTGACCCTCCTGCGCAACGCAACGCTCCTCCTCGAGCTCGACGGGCGCCGCATCCTCGTCGAGCCGATGCTGGACGAAGCCGGTGCGAGGCCACCGGTCGAGAACACCCCCAACGCTCGCCGGAATCCACTCGTCCCGCTCCCGCTTCCGGCCGAAGAGGTCGTTCGCGGGCTCGACGCGGCGATCGTGACGCATCTCCACGAGGACCACTTCGACGAGACCGGCGCCAGGCTCCTGCCCAGGAACGTCCCCGTCTTCTGCCAGCCCGAGGACGCGGCGAATCTGCGCGGGCTCGGCCTCGACGCGCGTCCCGTGGATACCGAGCTCGGCTGGGAGGGTCTACGCATCGCGCGCACCGGAGGGCGGCACGGCACGGGCGAGATCGCAGAGCTCCTCGGGCCGGTGAGCGGCTTCGTCCTCGGCGACCTCTACATCGCCGGAGACACGATCTGGTGCGCCGAGGTGGAGAGCGCCATTGTCCGCCACCGGCCGCGCGTGGCTGTGGTGAACGGAAGCGGCGCCTGCTTCCTGGAGGGCGGTCCGCTGGTGATGACGACGGCGGACGTGCGCGAGGTAGCCGCCCGGGTGCCCACCGTCGTCGTCGTGCACCTGGAGGCGATCAACCACTGCCTGGACACACGGGCCGACATTCGCGCCGCAGTCCCGGCGGCGCTCGTTCCGGAGGACGGCGAGACGCTCGACCTCTGACCGGGTGGCGATTGCGCGCGAGGGCGGCGCCGGGCAGACTCGTGAACGTGGTCACCGACTTCGCCGCCTTCCTCGGCGTCTCGCTGCTCGTCATCGTCACGCCGGGGCAGGACACGGCCCTGACCATTCGCAACTCGCTGGTCGGCGGCCGCCGCGGCGGCGCCTTCACGGCCCTGGGCGTCGCCAGCGGTCAGGCGATTTGGACGGTGGCCGCGAGCGCCGGGCTCGCCGCTCTCCTGGTCGCCTCCGAGCCGGCCTTCACGGCGCTGAAGCTCATGGGCGCGGCGTACCTCGTCTTCCTCGGCCTCCAGGCCCTCTACGGGGCGGTCCGGGGGAGTGTCTCGAAGGGCGCTGCACCGCGAGCGAGGATCCGGGGGCGCTCGGACGGCGAGCGCCGCCTACCGGCAGGGGGTGATCAGCAACCTCGGCAACCCGAAGATGGCCGTGTTCTTCACGAGCCTCCTGCCCCAGTTCACGCCTGCCGGAGAGGCCTCGTTCCTCGCTCTCCTCTTCCTGGGCTTCGTCTTCTGCTGCCTCACCCTCGCCTGGCTGACCGCGTACGCCGTGGCCGTCGCCAGGGCGGGCGACTTCCTGCGCCGGCCGCGGATCCGCCGCATGCTGGACGGCGTGATGGGCGCCGTGCTCGTGGGCCTCGGCGCGCGCCTGGCAACCGTCCAGCGCTAGAGGTGTGACGCGAGCGATGGCCGGCGGCGTACAAGCACCGTGAACGCTCTCGCGCCGACCTGGCGAGGAACAGCGCCGCTGCGGCGCAGCTTCGCGCATGTCGCTGAGGAGTGCCTGGACGACGTGAACCGCTACCTGCTCTTCCTCACCGCCGACCCCGCCCTCGCGGAAGACCTCACGGGGCAGACGTTCGAGAAGGCGCTCCGCTCCTGGAGGCGCTACGACCCGCGCCGCGCCTCGGAGCGGACCTGGCTGTGCCGGATCGGCCGCTCGGTAGCGCTCGACCACTTCCGTTCAGAAGAGCGACGCCGGAAACGGGAGGAGCGGTACGCGGCCGAGGCCCCGTCGAGCGGGGAGGCAGCCCTCGACGAAGGTTTCTCGCCGGAGCTGGACGCAGCGCTTCGCTCACTCACCGCCGCCGAGCGGGAGGTCATCGCACTCCGTGTCGTCCTCGAGCTGGACGCAGAGACGGCGGCAGACGTGCTCGGAGTCGCCCGGACCACCTGCTCGATGCGGCTGGCGCGAGCCCTTCGCAGGCTCGAGGAGAGGATGGAGGCCCATGCACTCGCCTGACGCGATCGCCGCCGACCGGCTCGACCGGCTTCTGGCTGGAGCGGTGCCCGAGTCCGAGCGCGAAGCGCGGATGCAGGGGCTCCTGCGCGAGCTCCGCGTGGCGGCGCCGCCGGCCTCGCAACGCCTGCGCGAGCGCGTGCGCGCGCTCGAGGAGGTTTCCCCGCGGCGGCCGCTCTTCACCTGGCGCCGTGCAGCGCTCGTAGCTGCGTCGGCGGTGGCGGGAATCGTTGCCGCGGCGCTCGTCGTGGGCGGCCCTTCCCGGCCGGGTGAGCCGGCCGAGCGAGAGGCGGTTGGCAGCCCAACGGTCGTCCCGCCGACGGTCGCCGGCCCAACCGTGCAGGAACCACCGCGGTCCGCCCCGACCCGTTCGGAATTCGGAGAGGCTCTCGACAAGGCCTCGAGCCAACCCGCGTTCAGGGCGGCGGGAGCGCTCGCGGGGCGCGCACGCGACGTGAAGATGGGGATCGAGATTCGCGTCGCGGACGCCGACCGACTCTCCGAGGCCGCGAACGAAGCGATGGTGGCGACCCGTGAGCTCGGCGGCCACGTGGCTGCGTCGCGGATCGGTACACAGGGCGGAGAAGGGCGGGCGGAGCTCGAGCTCCTCGTACCGGTAGGCCGAGTCGAGGACGCGGTCTTCCGCCTCTCGCAGCTCGGCACGATCACGGGCCAGCAGGTCGCCACCGAGGATCTCCAGGTCGAGATCGACAGCCGCTCGCGCCGAATCGACTCGCTGCGCCGGGGGATCCGGATGAACGAGCTCAGGCTCGCGAGCGGCACCCTCGACGCGGAGGAACGCCTCCGGGTCCAGCTCGAGCTCGAGCGCCAGCGGGGCCTGCTCGACCAGCTGCGTCGCGAAGCGCGCGCCCTGCGGCGCGAAGCAGCGACGGCAGAGCTCTCGCTGACGCTGCACACGCGCGCGGCCGGCGCGGAGCGAGAGGAGGAGAAGGGTGGACTCGGGGGAGCGGCCCGGGACGCTTTCGACTTCCTCGGCGCCGCGGGGTCGGTCGCCCTCTTCGCTCGCAATCGTGCTCAGCCCCCTGCTGGCCCTGGCCGTCCTCGTCTGGCTCGCGCTCAGGGCCCGCGCGCGGCGTCAGGAGGCGCGGCTCCTCGAGCGGGCGCAACCGGCTTCGCGGCAGCTAGAGACGAACTGAAGCCGGGGCGGCCGGCGCCTCGGCAGGCTCGGGGAGGAGCAGCGCGACGAGCACGGTCTCGAAGACGTCGCGTCCGTCGAGCGAGTAGGCGGCGGTGAACTCGGGGGCGCCGTTCACTTCCAGCACGGCGAAGCTTCGGTCCGGCCGCGGGATCAAGATCCACGCCTGCGAGCTCCGCTCCCGCGGCTGCCGCGGCCGCCACCGCGAGCTCGCACGCGTGGGGCTGGGGTTGCACGGGATGGCGTGTCGCGCCCAGCGCCACGTTCGTCCGCCACTCCCCGGGCGCGGCGACGCGGCGCACCGCCCCGACGGCGCGCCCGCCGGCCACGAGGACACGCAGGTCGTGGCCGGCGGGAGGGACGAGCTCTTGCAGGAGGGCGCCGTGACGCCTGAACCACGCACGCCTGCGGAGCCGCTCGAGGAGGGGCCCGAGCTCGTCCGGGTCGGAGCAGGCAGTCACCCATTCGCCGCGACTCCCGAAGCGCGGCTTGACCACGGCGGGGAAGCGGAGGCGCGACACGTCGTCCCGCCGAGACGCGGCGCTCAGGTAGGCCGTCTCAGGATGGGGGAGCCCGGCGCGGCCGAGGCGGAGCGCGGTGACGAGCTTGTCGTGGCAGGCGAGGAGCGCGTCGGGGCCGTTGAGGACGGACACGCCTCGGCGCTCCAAGCCGCGGAGCTTGGCGACGCCCGGCTCGATTCCGTCCAGCGTCGGCCGTACGTCCAGGTAGGAGAGGACGAGATCCCCCGGCCGCGCACGGCGGGCAGTTTCGGCCGGCGTTGTCACAGCCGCCTCGAGGCCGATCCGCACGCCCGAAGCGACGAGGGCGGCGGGAACGCGCGCCTGGTGGCAGGCGACGACGAAGAGCCTCATCGCCCATAGGCTGCGGCAGAGCTGCGTTTCGGCGCGGAAAAGGTCTGGTGTCGCTCTGGTGAGCGGCCGTTCGGCCCCGCGCAGGCAATTGCGATAGGTTCGGCCGGGGTGAGCCTTTCGACGGAGTCCCTGGCGCGGGCGTGCGCGCAGCATCCCTGGCGCACGATCGGCATCTGGATCGTCCTCGTCGTGCTCTCGATGGGGACGGCCGCCGCGCTGCTCGGCGACGTCCTGACGAGCGAGGGCGAGGTCACGAGCGAGACCGACTCGAGGCGCGCGGAGGACCTCCAGCTCGAGCGCCTCGCCCAGACGCCCACGGACTTCGAGCGCGAGCCGACCGAGGTCGTGGTCGTGAACTTCGCCGACACGACAGTGGACGACCCCTCGGCCGGGCAAGTCGTGCAGGCGCTCGCCGAGGATCTCCGTGAGGCCGGCGCCACCAACGTCGTTACCTTCGCCGACGAGGAGATGCTCGTCTCCGAGGACGGGAGCGCGACGGCCCTTCTGGTCGCGCTCGGCACGGACGCCGAGGACGACGTCGGAGGAATGGTCGACGCCGTCGAGCGCGTCGACGCGGACCCACAGGTGGAGGCCGCCGTGACGGGGGAATTCGTGCTCGACGAGGACTTCGGGAGGCTTTCCGAGGAGGACCTGCAGGAGGGCGAGCTCTTCTTCGGTGCTCCGGCCGCCCTCATCGTGCTCCTGCTCGTCTTCGGGGCGGTCGTCGCCGGGCTCGTCCCGCTCGTCCTCGCGGTGCTCTCGATCGTCGTCGCGCTCGCGCTCACCGCGCTGGTCGGGCAGGCGTTCGAGCTCTCCCTCTTCGTCACGAACATGATCTTCGGGATGGGGCTGGCGCTCGGAATCGACTACTCGCTCTTCATCCTCAGCCGCTTCCGTGAAGAGCGCGCGCAGGGCCGGGAGAAGCTCGACGCGATCGAGACGGCCGGAGCCACGGCGAGCCGGGCGGTGCTGTTCAGCGGCGCCGCCTTCGTGCTCGCGATGACGGGGCTAGAGCTCGTGCCGAACACGATCATGCGCAGCCTGGCGACGGGAGCGATTCTCGTCGGCATCGTGTCCGTCCTCGCTGCGCTGACGCTCCTACCCGCTGTGCTCAGCCTGCTCGGCGACCGCGTGGACTCCCTTCGCGTTCCCTTCTTCGGCCGCGCCGCGGCGGGGGCCGAGAGCCGCTTCTGGGGGAGGATCGTCCGCGCCGTTATGCGGCGCCCGGTCGTCAGCCTCGTGGCCGCGGTCGCCCTGCTCCTGGCCGCGGCCGTGCCCGTCCTCTTCCTCGAGACCGGGACAGCGGGAATCAGCACGCTGCCCGACCGCTTCGAGTCCAAGCAGGGCTTCCTGCTTCTCAACCGCGAGTTTCCCGGCCAGACCGTCGACCCCGTGGAGATCGTGGTCGACGGCCACGCGGACGCGCCGGGCGTGCAGGCGGCGGTGCAGCGTCTTGAGGACGCTCTCGCGGAGCGCGAGATCTTCGGGCCTCCCGGCGAGGAGACGAGCCCGAGCCGCGACCTCGTCGTCCTGACCGTGCCGATCGCCGGCGACTCCGTGTCCGCGGAGGCCGTCGCCGCGGTGCGCGAGCTGAGAAGCGACGTCATCCCGCGCGCCTTCGCCGGCACGGAGGCCGAGGTGTTCGTCGGGAACGACACTGCCGAGGACATCGACTACTTCGACGTCATGGACAAGTGGCTGCCCATCGTCATCGTCTTCGTCCTCGGTCTCAGCTTCATCCTCCTCACGCTCGCGTTCCGCTCGATCGTCGTCCCCGCGACGGCCATCGCCATGAACCTGCTGTCCGTCGGCGCCGCCTACGGTCTGCTCGTCCTCGTGTTCGTGAAGGGCGTGGGCAACGAGATCTTCGGCTTTCAACAGGTGGACATCATCGAGGCGTGGGTGCCGCTCTTCCTCTTCGCCGTCCTCTTCGGCCTCTCCATGGACTACCAGGTGTTCCTGCTCAGCCGCATCCGTGAGCGCTTCACGCAGACCGGCTCGAACGAAGACGCCGTATCCTTCGGGGTTGGCTCGACCGCGCGGCTGATCACCGGTGCCGCGCTGATCATCATCGCCGTCTTCGCGGGGTTCGCCCGGGGCGACCTCGTGATGTTCCAGCAGATGGGGTTCGGCATCGCGGTGGCGCTCTTCATCGACGCGACGATCATCCGCTCGGTGGTCGTGCCGGCGACGATGACGATTCTCGGGCGCTGGAACTGGTATCTGCCCTCGTGGCTCTCCTGGCTGCCCGACGTCCATGTCGAGGGCCGTGAGGAGCCGACTCGGACGGCCCCGGCCGCAGGCTCCTAGAGCGGATCCCGCGTGCCGCGCTACCTGACCGGTGCGACCCTGGGGCTCGCGGTCTGGGTGGCAGCCGCGTCGGGGGAGCTGCTGACCGGCATCGTCCCGGCGCTCGTCGTCCTCTTCTTCGCGGTGGCCGACTACCACCGCTGGACGACACGCGGCCGGCCGTGGCACGACTGGACGGTGATCCTGCTCCTCCTCCCGGCCATCTTCGCGGCCGTCTGGATCGCCGTGGGCGGGCTCGTCACCGGGGTGGAGCGCTCCGACGAGGCGCGTCTTCTTCTCGAGGTCGGCCCGGGCGTCGCGCTCACGGGCCTGCTCTGCACGCTCATCTCGTACCACGGGCGGCATCACCCGCTGGAGTGAGCGCTAACGCGTGCGCGAAAAGCGGTGGACGGCCTCGAGGAGCTCGCGGCTCTTCTCCGCCGCGACGTCCGGGTCGCCTGCGGAAAGCGCGCCCGCGACGCAATGCTCCACGTGGTCGTCGAGGATCTCGTAGGCCACGCTCTCGAGCGCGGTGGTCACGGCGGCGATCTGCGTGAGGATGTCGATGCAGTAGCGCTCGTCCTGGACCATGCGCTCGACGCCGCGCACCTGGCCCTCGATCCGGTGCAGCCGCCTGACGAGCGCGGCCTTGTCCGCGACATAGCCGTGTGTCTCTGTCATGTCACCTCCCTCGGGCTCGAGAAGCGGCGAAGCCGCAGGGAGTTGATCACGACGAACAGGCTCGAGAAGGCCATCGCGGCCGCGGCGACGATCGGGTTGAGGAGCCCGGCGACGGCGAGCGGAATCGCTGCGACGTTGTAGGCAAAGGCCCAGAAGAAGTTGCCCTTGATCGTCGCCAGGACTCTGCGGGAGAGGCGGATCGCGTCTGCGGCCGCGCGCAGGTCGCCCGACACGAGCGTCAGGTCGCTCGCCTCCAGTGCCACGTCTGTTCCCGTGCCCAGGGCGATGCCGAGGTCGGCCTGCGCAAGCGCGGGTGCATCGTTGATCCCGTCGCCGACCATCGCGACGACCTCGCCCGCCTCCTGCAGGCGGCGTACCTCGGCGGCCTTGCCCGCCGGCAGCACCTCGGCGACCACGCGCTGGATTCCCACCTCCGCAGCGACGCTATCGGCCGTCGTCTCGACGTCGCCCGTGAGGAGGACCGGCTTGAGCCCGAGCGCGCGCAGCTCGGCCACCGCGGCGGCGCTCGTCGGCTTGACCGTGTCCGCGACGACGAGCGTCGCAAGCGGCTCGCCGTCCCGCCGGACGACGATTCCGCTCTCTCCCCGTTCCACCTCGACGTCGTGGCCCTGCACACGCCCGGTCACCCCGACGCCGGGCCGGGCCTGGAAGTCCTCCACGGGCGGGAGCTTGCCCACCTCGGCGCGCGCGGCGGTGACGACCGCGCGGGCGATCGGGTGCTCGCTGGCATCCTCGAGGGCCCCGGCGAGCCGCAGTACGTCCGCTCGCCTGGCTCCGTTCGCAGGCAGCACGTCCACGAGCCGCATACGGCCTTCGGTAACCGTCCCGGTCTTGTCGAGGACGACGGTCGTGACCCGGCGCGTCTGCTCCAGCACCTCGGGACCGCGGATGAGGATGCCGAGCTGGGCGCCGCGGCCGGTCCCCACCAGCAGCGCCGTCGGAGTGGCGAGCCCGAGCGCGCACGGGCAGGCGATGATGAGGACGGCGACCGCGGCGGTGAAGGCCTCGGAGGCATCGCCCGTGACGGCGAGCCAGCCGACGAGGGTTGCGAGCGAGAGGCCGAGGACGACGGGGACGAAGGCGGCGGAGATGCGGTCCGCGAGGCGCTGCACGGGAGCCTTCCCCGCCTGCGCTTCGGCGACGAGGCGGGCGATCTGCGCGAGCGCGGTCTCCGCCCCGACCTTCGTTGCGCGCACGACGAGCCGGCCCGAGGTGTTGATCGTGGCGCCCGCGACCTCGTCTCCCGGCTCCACCTCGACGGGGGCGGGCTCGCCCGTCAGCATGGACGCGTCCACACCCGAGCGGCCGTCGACGACGACCCCGTCGGTGGCGATCTTCTCGCCCGGACGCACGAGCAAGACGTCGCCGACGGCGAGCTCCTCCACCGGCACGGCGACCTCGCCGCCCGGGCGGAGGACGTGGGCCTCCTTCGCGCCCAGCTCGAGCAGCGCGCGCAGGGCAGCGCCCGAGCGGCGGCGGGCACCGGCCTCCAGGTAGCGACCGAGCAGGATGAGCGTCGTGATCACGCTCGCTACCTCGAAGTAGACGTCGGCGCCGTCGAGGGCGACGAGCGCGACGAGCGACCAGACGTACGCGGCGAGCGTCCCGAGCGAGACGAGCGTGTCCATCGTGGCCGTCCGGCGGCGGAGGGACAGGACGGCGTTCCGATGGAAGGGCCAGCCGGCCCAGAGGACGACGGGCGTCGAGAGCGCGAGCGCCGCCCATTCCCAGCCGGCGAACTGGAACGGAGGCACCATGGCAAGGAGGACGACGGGCAGGGTCAGTGCGGCCGCGGCGAGGAGGCGCACGGCCGACCCGCGGCCGTTCACCGCTTCGGCGGCCTCGGCCCCGGGGAGGGTTGCCTCGTAACCGGCGCGCTCGACGGCATGAACGAGCTCCTCGGGGCGCACGAGGTCGCGGTCGAAGCGGACGGCCGCCTTCTCCGTCGCGAGGTTGACGGTGGCCTCGACGCCCTCGAGCTCGTTCAGGCTCTGCTCGACGTGGGCGACGCAGGAAGCGCATGACATTCCGCGAACGTCCAGGTCGATCCGGGCAGCGGCGGGCACGCACGCACTATATACCTCCTAGGGGTATATGGTGAACGCTTCATGGCCGTGCCCATGCGCCGCTCGGCCTCACCGCCGACGCCGAAGTCTCCGATCGCGAGGACACCGGTGTCGGCGCCCGCGCCGGCCGCGAGCATGAGCGCACAGGCGAGCCCGAGAACCACTGTGCTCCGGAAAGGTTTCCGAATGGTGAACCTGTACCATGCCGCGCGGCATGAGGCTGTCGCTCGTCCCCCGGACGACGGAGTTCTACGACCTCTTCGAGGAGGCGGGCGCGAACGCTCTGGACGCCGCTCGCAAGGCCGAGATCCGTTTCCGCGAGTACCCGAATTCGTCGGTGAGCCAAGCGGACATCAAGGCGAGCGAGCACGAGGGAGATCGCATCACGCGTGACCTCATCCAGCTGCTCAACACGCAGTACATCACCCCCTTCGACCGCGAGGACATCTTCGCGCTCGCCACCTCGCTAGACGACGTCGTCGACCACATCGACGAAGCGTGCGACCTTCTCGACCTCTACGGTGTGGAGTCGCCCACGAAGCACTCGCTCGAGCAGTGCCGCATCCTCGTCGAGGCCGTCGAGCACCTCGCCACGGCCCTGGCGGAGCTGAAGAATCCGGGCGCGATCCAGCCCGAACTCGTCGCTCTGAAGGAGCACGAGGACGAGGGCGACCGCATTCTCCACAACGCCATCGGCGAGCTCTTCCGCGATCCGCGCATCGATCCCCTGATCGTCATCCGCTGGAAAGACATCTTCGAAGCGCTCGAGGACGCGCTGGATGCCTGTGAGACGGCTGCGAATGTGATCGGCAACATCGTCGTCAAGAACGCTCTAGCGTCTGACTCGTCGTGGAGCTCACACTTGTCGCAGTCGTCGCGGTTGCGCTCTTCTTCGACTTCACGAACGGCTTCCACGACACGGCCAACTCGATCGCCACGAGCGTCTCGACGCGGGCTCTCTCGCCGCGCGCCGCGGTCGTCAGCGCCGCAATCCTCAACGTTGCGGGCGCTTTCGTGTCCTTCGAGGTCGCGGCCACGGTCGCCTCGGACATCGTCGTCTCGGACATCATCACGCTGGACGTGGTTCTAGCGGGGCTCGTCGGCGCCATCACGTGGAACCTCGTCACCTGGTTCCTCGGGCTGCCGTCGAGCTCGAGCCATGCCCTCATCGGCGGCATTGCGGGCTCCGCCCTCGCGGCTGAGGGGCCCGACGCGGTCCAGGGGGAGGGGGTCGTGACGAAGGTCCTCATCCCGTCGCTCGTCGCGCCCTTCCTGGGCATCGTGTGCGCGGCGCTCCTAATGCTCGCCGTCCTCTGGCTCATCCGCCGGCAGGCGCCCGGGCTCATGAACCGCGTCTTCCGGAGGCTTCAGCTCGTCTCGGGCGGTTTCGTGGCCTTCACCCACGGGACGAATGACGCGCAGAAGACGATGGGCGTCATCGCCCTCGCCCTCGTCGTCTCAGGGCATCTCGACGAGGACTTCGGCCGGCCGCCGATGTGGGTGATCGTCAGCGCGGCGCTGGCCATGGGCGCGGGGACGTATGCGGGAGGATGGCGGATCATCAAGACGCTCGGCACCCGGATCGCCAAGCTCGACCCGCCGCGCGGGTTCGCGGCCCAGACGGCGACGGCGGGCATCCTGTGGTCGACGGCGCACTACGGCTTTCCGGTCTCCACGACGCACACGGTCTCGGGGGCAGTGCTCGGCGCCGGCGCGACCCGCCGGCTCAACGCAGTTCGCTGGGGAGTCGCCGGGAACATCCTCCTCGCCTGGGTCCTGACCATCCCCTGCGCGGGCCTCGTCGGGGCCGGCATGGAGCTGCTCACGAACCTCCCCGGCGGGGCCGCGCTCGTGTTCGCGCTCGCCGCGGTCATCTCCGCGGTGGCATTCCTCGGCCGCAGCTGGCAGACACGCCAGCTCAGGCCGGCGCCCGAGCCCGTCAGGGCCTAGCCCGCTCCCTCGCCTCGTCGAGCACCGAGAGCGCCTCGGCGCGATTGCCGAAGCCCCGCGTCTCCGTCTTCTTCTTCTCGAGGATCTTGTAGACCTGGAAGAAGTGCTCGATCTCGTCCCGGAAGGCGGGCGGGACGTCGTGGATGTCCTGGACCGTCGACCACAACGGGTCGCCGAGCGGGACGCAGATGATCTTCTCGTCCGGCCCCTTCTCGTCGGTCATGTGGAAGACGCCCACCGGCCGAACGCGGATGCGGCAGCCGGGGAACGTGGCGTCGCCGACGAGCACGAGCGCGTCGAGCGGATCGCCGTCCTCGCCCAGTGTTCCCTCGATGAAGCCGTAGTCGGCCGGGTAGGTCATCGACGTGAAGAGGCGGCGGTCCAGGGCGATCGCGCCCAGCTCGCGGTCGAACTCGTACTTGTTGCGCGACCCCGCCGGGATCTCGACGTACGCCACGGCGTCGGCCTCGCCCACGGCTGGAGGATACGGGGTTCCGGAAGCCCAGGCCCCTAGTGCGAGGCGTCCGTGAACTCGCGGAAGTCGCCGGTGACGAGGAAGGCGGTCTGCTCGCCGATGTCCACGGCGTGGTCGCCGATCCGCTCGAGGCAGCGGGAGACGAGGATCATGCGATAGCCCCACTCGAGCACCTCAGGGTCGTTTCCCAGCGCGATGAGGTGGCCGACGACGCGCCTGTTCGCCCGGTCGATGAGCTCGTCCAGCTCGGGCAGCGTCTCGGCCGCCTCGAGGCTGCGGTGGGCGAACGAGTCCAGCGCGACGCGGATCATCTCCTCTGCGCGCATCCCCATTTCCTCGAAGGCATCGATGAGCGTCGGGTCGTGGGAGTGGTCGCGGACGAGCTTCGTCAGCTTGGCGATCGTCACGCAGTAGTCCGCCATCCGCTCGAGGTGCAGGTTGTCGTGCAGAATCGCGAGCACGAGCCGCAGGTCGACTGCGACCGGCGTCTGCCGCGCGAGGAGCGACTGGAGGCCGTCCTCGATCCTGAGGTAGGCCTGGTCGACCTCGTCGTCGAACGCGATCACTTCTTCGGCCAGCTCGACGTCGGACTGCTCGAGTGCGTTCAGGCACCCGCGGAGGGCGCGGAGGACGAGCTCGCCCTCCTCCTGCAGCGCCGCCTCGAGCTGGTCGAGCTCTTCCTGGAGGGTGACGCGCATCAGCCGAACCGGCCCGTGACGTAGTCCTCCGTCCGCTTGTCGGAGGGTTGGGTGAAGATCGTTGGCGTCGCGTCGTACTCGACGAGGATCCCCGTGCGGTGGTCCTGCTCCTCGTCCACCTCGACGCTGAAGAACGCGGTCATGTCCGCGACGCGGGCCGCCTGCTGCATGTTGTGGGTGACGATGACGATCGTGTACTCGCGCTTGAGATCGTGCATGAGGTCCTCGATCGCCGTCGTCGAGATCGGGTCGAGGGCCGAGGCCGGCTCGTCCATGAGGAGGACGTCCGGCTCGACGGCGAGGCAGCGCGCGATGCAGAGGCGCTGCTGCTGGCCGCCGGAGAGGCTGTAGGCACTCGCCTTGAGCCGGTTCTTGACCTCGTCCCAGAGCGCAGCGTGGCGGAGGGCTTGCTCCACCCGCTCGTCGAGGTTCTTCTTCCAGCCCAGCACCCGCGGGCCGAAGGCGACGTTGTCGTAGATGGACTTGGGAAACGGGTTCGGCTTCTGGAAGACCATCCCGATCCGCTTGCGCACTTCGACGGAGTCCACCTCCGGCCCGTAGAGGTCGATGCCGTGGTAGAGGATCCGGCCGTCGACCGAGGCCGTCGGGATGAGGTCGTTCATGCGGTTGAAGCAACGGATGAAGGTGCTCTTCCCGCATCCGGACGGCCCGATGAAGGCCGTCACCTGGTTCCTGTAGATCTCGAGCGAGACGTCCCTGAGCGCCGGCACGTCCGACGTAGGAGACGGTCAGGTCGTCGACGTCGAAGAGCACCTCGCGGCGGGCGTGCGCCGCGGCCTGCTCGTCTCTCGGCGAGGAGCTTCTCGTCCACGCCGGGGATCTTTGACAGGTGCGGCCTGGGCGCTTTCCATGTCGGGCATCACCATCTTCTCTGGTAGCGGTTGCGGAGCCAGATCGCGAACGCGTTCATCGTCAGCAGGATGACGAGCAGCACGATGATCGCGGCCGCCGCGAGGAGCCGGAACTCCTCCTGCGGCCGTGCGATCCACTGGTAGATCTGGATCGGCAGCGCTGTGAAGGAGCCGATGAGGCTCGGGTTGACCGCGACGTAGGTAAGTGCGCCCACGAGGAGGAGCGGAGCCGTCTCGCCGATCGCCCGCGCGAGGGCGAGGATCGAGCCGGTCGCGATCCCGGGGATCGCGGCCGGGAGCACCTGGCGAGAGACGACCTGCCACTGCGTCGCGCCGAGCGCGAATGCGCCCTGCCGGATCGAGTCGGGGACGGCCCTTATCGCCTCCCGAGCAGCGACGATCACGGTCGGGAGGACGAGCAGCGTGAGGATGAGCGCGCCCGCGAGCAGCACGCGCCCGAGGCCGATCCCGCGCACGAGGAAGGCGAGGCCGAGGATCCCGTAGACGATCGAGGGCACCGCGGCCAGGTTCTGGATGTTGATCTCGAGCAGCCGGTTGTACCAGCGCTCGCGGTCGGCGTACTCCTCGAGGTAGATCGCCGTTCCGACGCCGATGGGCACGACGAACACGAGGAGCAGGACCATCATGTAGATCGTCCCGATGATTGCCGGGCGTGCGCCCGCCTTGCTCGGGTCGGTGGAGCTCGGCTCGGTGAAGAGGGTCGCGTCCAGGTAGGGGATCCCCTTCTGCAGGACGTCGGCGAGGAGCGTGAAGAGGAGGATGAAGCCGATCGAGATCGACACGAGCAGGAGGACGTAGAAGGCCGTGCCGCGGACCTTGTCGCCCTTCGGCCGGCGCCCGAGTGCGGCCGCCGGTGCGCTCATTGGTCGGTCTCCGGCCGATGAGCGTGTGGAGGGTGTGTGAGGGAACCGGGAGGTTCCCTCACTGCATCGAAGAAGGGGGCACGTGGGGGAAACATGGTTTCCCCCACGGGAGCGAGCCGTAGGCGAGCGACGTTCATTCGTAGATCTCCCGGTACTTCCGGACGAGGCGGATCGAGACCATGTTCATGACGAAGGTGATGACGAAGAGCGTGAGCCCGACCGCGAAGATCGTCTTGTACTCGATCGAGCCGGTGGGCACGTCGCCGAGGCCGGTCGCGCCGATGAACGCGGTCATCGCCTGCATGGGCTCGCGCGGGTCGGCCGTAATCTGGGCGATCCCGCCCGTCGCGATGAGGACGATCATGGTCTCGCCGACGGCCCGCGAGATCGCGAGCACGTAGCTGGCGACGATCCCGGAGATCGCTGCCGGGATCACGATGCGCGTCGACACCTGGAGGCGACTCGCTCCGAGGGCGTACGCGCCGTCGCGGAGCTCCTGCGGGACGGCGCTCATCGCGTCCTCCGAAATCGAGGCGACCGTGGGGATGAGCATCACGCCCATCACGAGCCCGGCCGACAGCACGTTGAACGTCCCGACGTCGATGCCGACGTCCTGGAGCAGGGGAGTGAAGAACGTGAGCGCGAAGAAGCCGTAGACGACCGTCGGGATTCCCGCCAGCACCTCGAGCGCGGGCTTGAGGACTCGACGAGCCCGTGGCTGCGCGTACTCGCTCAGATAAACGGCGCAGCCGAGGCCGAACGGAAGGGCGACAAAGCAGGCCCAGAACGTCACGGCGAGCGTCCCCGCGAGAAGCGGCTGAACCCCGAACGACGCCGGCTCGAAGAGGGGCGCCCACCGATCCCCGGAAAGGAAATCGACGATCGAGATCTCCCGGAAGAACTCGATCGACGGCTCGAGGAGCGCGACGATGATGCCGACCGTCGTCGCGACCGAGACCAGGGCGCAGAGGGCGAGCGCGCCCTTGACGACGATCTCGCCCCAACGCCTTCCTTCGGCGCGCAGCCGGATCGGGGCCGGCTGCGCGCCTACCGTGCTTTGCTCGACTGCCACGCCCCCGCTAGGTCCCGGACGACTCGAGCGTCGAGAGGTTCTCCTGGACGACGTCCTCGGGAACCGGGATGAAGAGCGCGTCCTCGGCGAGCTGAACCGAGTTGGTCAGGAAGTACTCGACGAAGCCCTGCACCTCGGGCTTCGCGAGCGACTCGTTCTTCACGTAGATGAAGAGCGGCCGCGAGAGCGGAGCGTACGAGCCGTCGCGGGCGGTGTCGACACTCGGAGCGACGCAACCCTCGCCGCCGTCGACCTCGAGCGCCTTGAGCGTGTCCTGGTTCTCTTCGTAGTACGTGTAGCCGAAGTAGCCCAGGCCGCCCTGGGTCGCCGGCCACCGCCTGGACGATGACGTTGTCGTCCTCGCTGGGCGTGTAGTCGGCGCGGCTCGCGCCCTCCTCGCCGTTGACCTCGTCGGTGAAGTAGTCGAACGTCCCCGAGTCCGTGCCGGGACCGGCGAGCGTGAGCTCCTGGTCGGGGAAGCTCGGGTCGATCTGGTTCCAGTTCGTGACCTTGCCCTCGGCCGCCGGCTCCCACATCTTCTTGAGCTGGTCGACGGTCAGGCAGGTGGCCCAGTCGTTCTCGGAATTGACGACCACCGTGAGGGCGTCCACGCCTACCTGGAACTCGGTGTACTCGATTCCTGCCTCCTGGCAGAGAGGAACCTCCTCCTCCTCGTCGATGGGGCGCGAGGCGTTCGAGATATCCGTCTCGCCGGCGCAGAAGCGCTCGAAGCCGCCGCCGGTGCCGGAGACGCCCACCTCGACGTTCACGCCCGGCTGCTCGGCGCGGAAGGCTTCCGCGGCGGCTGTCGTCAGCGGGCCGACCGTGCTCGAGCCGTCGATGAGGATCGTGCCCGAGAGCTCCTCTGTTGCCTCTTCGGTCGTCGTTTCGCCGTCGTCGTCTCGCCACCTCCGGCCGCAGCGCCGTCGTCCCCCTCCTCGTCGTCGCGGCCACAGCCGGCAGCCGCGACGGCGGTCAGGACGAGCAGCGCCAAGAGGAGCACGAGCCTCGGGGTAAGGCGAATTCCCACGGTTCTCCTTTCGCGTCGGTTCATCGCCCGCGAGTGTCCCGGCGCCTGTATCCGGCGTGGGCAGAAAGGCTGTGAAGAAGTGGTTACGGGGTGGTGAAGCGGCCGTCGGGCCCCGGGAACAGACAGCGGACGGTCAGTCCCCGGCCGCGGGCGCCGGTCGGCCTCGACCGTTCCTCCGGCGGAGGTGACGACGTGCTTGACGATGGCGAGCCCGAGCCCGGTGCCGCGCGAGGCGCGGGCGCGATCGGCGCGGTAGAAGCGCTCGAACAGGCGGGGCAGGTCCTCCTCGGCGACGCCGACGCCGTCGTCGGCGGCGACGAGCGACGTTTCCGTCCTCCTCGTGCCGGACGGACAGGGTCAGCCGGGCGCCGGGGCCGGCGTAGCGGATCGAGTTCTGGGCGAGGTTCTGGACGATGACGCGAATCATGCGCGGGCGGATCGGGAGCTCGGCGTCCTCGTCGGCGTCGATCACGATCGTCACGCCCGCGCGCGCCGCCTGCTCGGCGAGGGACTCGGCCACCTCAGCCACGATCGGGAAGGCCTGCGTCGACCCGAGCCCGACGACCTCGTGCCCCGACTCGAGCTCGGAGAGGAAGAGGATGTCGTCGATGAGCTCCCGCACCTGCGCCACCTCGGCCTGCGCCTGCTCGATCAAGTCGTGCGCGTCTGCTCCCGGCAGGAGCGCGCTGTCCGAGGAGGGCGAGCAGGCGGGCGAGCGGCGTCCGGAGCTCGTGCGAGACGGCGGCGGTGAAGCCGGCGCGCAGCTCCTCGTAGGCGGTCATGTCGCCGGAGTCCCGCGCGTAGACGAGCGTCTCCCGTCGGCCCTCGACTTCGTACGGAATCTGGATCGGAGCGGTCGCGAGGAACCCGTCGGGGACCTCTGCGCCTTCTCTCAGCCCCGGGATGGTCTCGCGCGCGCGCCGGCTGGCGGACACGACCCTTCCTCCGCCGTCGAGGACGACGACGATCTCGCGGCTCTCCTCCACGAGCGCCCGGCCCCGCCGCGCCTCGAGGCGCAGCTCGTCCATCGTTCCCGTCGCTCCCGACGCCGGCTCGCGCCGGAAACGATCCAGGAATCCTCGCGCGGCCATCAGCGGCAATCGTAGGCGCGCCGGGCTCGCTGAGGGCCCTTCACCTGGCTTAGAACGCGACTGCGCCGTCAGTCGGGCTTGAATGAGAACCGCTCGGAGGCGGCGACTTCGTAGGCCACGAGGCTCTCGATGGAGGCATCGAGGCCCGCGACGAGCTTCTCGCGCAGCGGGTCGCTCATGGCGACGCTCTCCTTCATGGCCTCCTCGCTCGCCCAGAAGCTGACGCCGATTGCCTTCCCGCCGCTGCGGTCGAGCAGGAAGATCCAGCCTCGGAAGCCGGTCAGCCCGCGGACCCATGGGAGCACGTGTTCCCGGAAGACGTTCAGGCCCTCCTCGATCTGCTCCGGCGTGCCCCGGTACGTGGCCACGCGTGCGAACATCGGCACGCTGCTCACCATAACCGGTCGCGGAGATGTCTACGTGTATCCCTGGCTGTGTCCGAGCTCGACTGCGCGCGACAGCCGTCCGTGGTCACGACGCTCCAGCGCCCTTCGCACGAGTTGATCGAGGTCGATGGGAAGTGGCTGCTGGGAGGGGTCCACCAGCCAGCTCGCATGCTCGAATGCGCTCTCGATGCGTCCGCGGACGAGGTCGGCGGCGAGCAATGGGAACCGCGCCGTCCATTGGAAAACGGTCGGCCGTGAACGAGCGGTGCGGTGCCAGTCGGCGAGCGCCTCGGCGGCCCGCCGGGTGACTTCGTCGAGTTCGCCCAGGCGCCACGCCATCCAGGCATAGTTGGCGGCCAAGAGCCCGTCGTAGCCGTGCCGGTCGCGGAGACTTCCGAGCTCGTCGAGGAGGGCCTGCGCACCCTTGAGGTCTCCCAGTTTCCGGCGCGCGATCGCGCCGTAGGTGAGGCAGCGGATCCTCCATGACCGGGTCGCCGATGTCGCGTGCGATGTCCCTTCCTGCTTCGAGGTGCGAGAGCGCGTCGTTGAGCTTGCCGCGCCAGAGCAAGTGGAAGCCGCGCTGGAACTCCGCGTACCGGTCGCCTATCTCGACCGAAGCGCGGTAGAACGTGTCGGCTAGGTCGTCCGAATCTTCTGTCAAGACATAGCGTTGGCGACGGTATGTTTCCTTGAGGAGGACGCTCAGGCAGTCGGTACGTTGCGCCGGGGTCCCGTGTGTCTGTAGGTCGGTTTGCAGCTGCTCGGCGGTTCGGGCAAGTGCGTTCTGGTTGTTCATCCAGTAGTGGTGGTGCGCTTGTGCGAGCTTGACATCGAGCCACGCCGACCACCAGCGCCGGCTCGTCCTTTCGGCTTCGCGAGCGAGCACGCCTTTCCGCCTCGACGTGCATCCTCCACGCCTCGTCGGGGCTACTCCGCATCGCTTGGGCAAGCCAGCTGCGAAGCCTTGCGTTTGTGATGGGGTCAGCCGCGTACGGGAGTGCCGCGCCGAGCACGTTCTCCGCCTCGGCGAACCGCCCTTTGACCGCGTAAAAGGGTCGAAGTGCGCGTCCTAGTGAGACGACCGCGTCGGAGTAGGAACGTCGCCGCCGCGTCGGGAGCCGCGCGCGCTCGAGTGAGCGCCCAGTTGAACGCGGCCCGGTAGTTGTCGACATCCCGCTCGATCTCGTGCAGCCGGGCGCTCTCGGCCATCCCAAACGTGTCGGAGACGCCGTCCGACTCGAGTAGTTCTTCGGGCCGCGCCTGCGCGAGAAACCAGTCGAGGTGCCGGTCGCGCGTGGCATCGGCTTCGCCGGAGGCCTCGAGCTCGATGAGCGCGAACTCGCGGACGGTCTCGAGCATCCAAAAGGCTGCCTCATCAGCGATTGCGCGCCGACGGACGAGGCTCTTGCCGACGAGCGACAGGAGATCCTGAAGCTTGGCCCCACATACCGATTCAACGGCATCCAGGCTGCCGCCTCCGGCGAAGACGGCGAGGCGTCGGAAGGCCGACTGCTCATGGGGCTCGAGCAAGTCGTAACTCCAGGCGATCGTCGCGCGCAGCGTGCGCTGACGCTCCTCTGCATCGCGCGTGCCTATGAGAAGGTCGAGACGGTCGGAGAGGCGCTCGAGGAGAACAGGGAGTGGCAGCACCGCCGCGCGTGCCGCAGCGAGCTCCAGTGCGAGCGGCAGGTCGTCGAGGCGCGTGCAGAGCGCGTCGACCGCCTCGCGTGTCTCCGCACGCGGTTCGAGAACGGCTCCGGCCGCCTCGGCCCTGACGGCGAAGAGTGCGATCGCCTCCTCGCGCTCGAGTGGATTAATCGGATAGACGCGCTCGCCGCTCAGGTCCAACCGCTCCCGGCTCGTCGCGAGTATGAGAACGCCGGCACGGACGAGCCCAGGGACCACCCGCTCGACGCCTTCCAGCACGTGCTCGCAATTGTCCATGAGCACGAGCATTCGCCGGCCGGCACACTCTCGCTCGAGGGTCTGCTCAAGCGGGACACCCGCCTCTTCGACTACCCCTAGGGCCTCGGCCACGGCCGAGGCTACGAACCGCGCTTCAGGGAGCGGCGCGAGCGGCACCCAAAAGAGGCCGTCGGCGAACTGCTTCGCAAGCTCTCCCGCGACATGAAGCGCGAGCCGCGTTTTCCCGGTCCCGCCTGCGCCGGTTAGCGTGACGAGCTTTGTGTCGGAGCGGGTGGCGAGGTCAACGAGGCTCCATCGCCTCGCGGCCTCGGCCCACAAAGACCGTGGCCGGCACCGGTAGGTTCGTCCGGTAGAGAGTCCTGAGTGGTGGGAAGTCCCCTTCGCCGAGCTGGAACAGGCGGATGGGGGGGCCAAGGTCCTTGAGCCAGTGCTCGCCGAGGTCGCGCAGCTGAACGGCATCCGGGTCGAGATGCGCTGCCGTGGTGGAGGAGACGACGATCTGGCCTCCGTGGCCGCAGGCTCCGATGCGTGCCGCGCGGTGCACCTCGAGGCCGACGTACCGATCGCTCGCCACGATCGCTTCACCGGCATGGACACCCATGCGTACCCGGACCGGAGTCGCCTCGAGCCCCACACGGGCGGCGCGGGCGCACTCGATCGCGTCTCGAGGCGACGCGAACGCGCAGAAGAACGCGTCTCCTGAGTGTCCACCTCGATACCTCCATGCGCGTCCAGCGCGGCCCGGATGACCGCACGATGACGCTCGAGCGCGCCCGCGTAGCCTTCGGCGCCCAACTCGTTGAGCAGCTTCGTGGAGCCTGCGATGTCCGTGAAGAGGAATGCAACAGTGCCGCTGGGTAATGCGCCCGGCACAGCTACAGACTAAGACTTCCCGTACCGGTCGTCGAGGCGGTTGCGCCTAGGATTGTCGAAATTGCATACAGCCTGCGACACTCCAGGCTTGGCCACACGACGGTCGAGCAACCAAGGATCTTTCAGAGGCATCCAGGCCGGCATTAGCAAGACCACGGAGTCAAGTACAGGGCATACAC
>CAWBAC010000002.1:0-66238 GCA_963786755.1 uncultured Actinomycetes bacterium
CTTTCTTCGGCCCCGAGCTGGCCCAGAGCGCTCTGGGCGTCCTCGCCGAGCTGCAGGCGACGGAGGACGACCCCGAGTGCGACTCCGAGCCCGGGAAGATCGTCCACGAGGTGCGCCATGGAAAGGCGGCGGAGGCCTGGTTCGGCCGCTACTACGGGACCGTGGACGCGACTCCGCTCTTCCTCATCCTCCTCTCCGAGGTGTGGCACTGGACCGACGACGCGGAGTTCGTCCGCGACCTGCGGGAGCCCGCCCTGCGGGCCCTCGAGTGGATCGACCGCTACGGGGACCTCGACGGCGACGGCTTCGTCGAGTACCGGCGGCGCTCCCCGCGCGGGCTCGTCAACCAGTCCTGGAAGGACTCCGGCAACTCACAGCTCTTCCACGACGGGCGCGTCGCCGAGCCGCCGATCGCTCCTTGTGAGGTGCAGGGGTACGTCTACGACGCCAAGCGGCGCGCTGCCGAGCTCGCGCTCGAGGTGTGGCGGGAGCGCGAGCTCGCCGAGCGGCTCGAACGCGAGGCGGACGAGCTCCGCGACCGGTTCAACGAAGCGTTCTGGTGCGAGCGAGCGCGGCGGCTACTACGCGCTCGCGCTCGACGCGCGACAAGCGGCCCGTCGACTCGTCTGACCTCCAACATCGGCCACCTGCTCTGGAGCGGGATCGTGCCGCCTGAGCGGCGTCGACGCGGTCGTCGACCAGCTCATGGGCGAGGAGCTCTGGTCGGGGTGGGGTGTGCGGACGATGTCGGCCGGCGGATGAAGGGTTCAACCCGCTCCGCTACCACAACGGCACCGTCTGGCCGCACGACAACTCGCTCATCGCCTGGGGCCTCGCCCGGTACGGGCGCTGGCCGGAGGCTCAGCGGATCGTGCGGCGCATGTTCGACGCGGCGGGCGTACTTCGACCACCAGCTGCCCGAGGTCTTTGCCGGCTTCTCGCGCACGGAGACACCCTTCCCGATGCGCCTACCCCACGGCCGCGCGGCCCCAGGCGTGGGCGGCCGGGGACCCGGTGCTGCTGCTCCAGCTCCTCCTCGGCCTCGAGCCCGACCGGCGCCGGCACGTGCTCGACACGATCGCGCCGGCAGACGTGCCGTCCTGGGCCGGGTCCCTCCGCCTCTCCGGGGTGCGGGCCTTCGAGAAGGCCTGGGACGTCCGGCTCGAGGACGGGACCGTGACGGTCGGAGGAATCGTGAAGGATCGCGCTCCTCAGCCCCGTCTGGTTCCCGGTTCCGCCGACCGGGCTACGGCGGGATCGAGTGGGTCGTCTCGCTCCTCGCGGACGGGCTCGTCGAGGCGGGCCACGACGTCACGCTCTTCGCCTCCGGCGATTCACTTACGAAGGCGAAGCTCGACGTACGTCTTCGAGGAGGCGCCCTCCGAGCTGATCGGGCACGACGATGCCGGAGCTCCGCCACGCGCTTGCCTGCTACAAGCGCGCGGACGAGTTCGACATCGTCAACGACCATTCGGGGCCGCTCGCAGCGGCTCTCGGCGGCGGCTCTGGAGACACCCGTCGTCCACACCGTGCACGGGCCCCTCGACCGGCGAGGCCGGGCGAGGTCTACGAGGGGATCGGCCGCGTCGCGCCGAACGTCGGGCTCATCTCGCTCTCCGAAAACCAGCGCAAGCCGGCACCTGACCTGCCGTGGGTGGCCAACTGCCACAACGCCCTCGACCTGGACGCCTATCCCGTCCACCACGAGCGCGGCGAGTACCTCCTCTTCCTCGGCCGCATGGCTCCTGACAAGGGCTGCCACCGCGCCGTCGAGGTGGCGAGGAAGGCCGGGTTGCCGCTCAAGATCGCGGGCAAGATGCGGGAGCCGCTCGAGCGCGAGTACTTCGAGGAGTACGTCGCGCCGCATCTGGGCGAGGGGATCGAGTACATGGGCGAGACGAGCCACGGGAGGAAGGTCGCCTTGCTCCAGAACGCGCGCGCGACGCTCTTCCCGATCGAGTGGGAGGAGCCCTTCGGCCTCGTCATGATCGAGTCGATGGCGTGCGGAACGCCCGTGATCGCCACGCGCCGGGGCGCCGTTCCCGAGGTGATCGAGCATGGGCGGAACGGGATCATCGTGGACGACTACGGTGAAATGGTCGACGCGCTCGCCGAGGCCGACCGAATCGAGCCGGACGAGTGTCGCCGCTCGATGGAGGAGAGCTTTTCCGCCGGGCGGATGGTGCGGGACTACGAGGCCGCCTACGCGCTCATGCGCGAGCGCGCGGCCGCAACCATCTAGTTACGGTTGCCGAAGAAGACGAGCGCGTAGTAGAGGAGCTGCGTGAGCGCCGCGAGCGCTCCCGCGACGTAGGTGAGCGCCGCGGCGTTCAGCACCTTGCGCACGCCCTCCTGTTCGCCGGTCGTCACGAGCCCGAGCTCGCGCAGCTGAACGCCGGCGCGCCGTGACGCGTTGAACTCGACCGGGAGCGTCACGAAGTGGAAGGCAACGGCGACTGCGTAGATGACCAGCGCGATCGCGACCAGGTTGAGGGCGTTCAGCACCAAGCCTGCCAGCAGCAGCCAGATCCACGCGCTGGAGGCGAAGGCGACGACGGGGAACATCTTCGCGCGGAGCTTGAGCGGGCCGTAGCCGGTCGCGAGCTGGAGGGCGTGACCGCTCTCGTGCGCAGCGACCGCAGCCGCGCTCACCGAGGGCGGCTCGAAGACAGGCTGCGAAAGGTGCAGGGACCGCTTGCGCGGGTCGAAATAGTCGGACAGCGGTCCACCCGGGGCGCGCTCCACGGGCACGTCGTCGAGGCCGTTCCGATCGAGGATCTCACGCGCCACCTGTGCTCCGGTGAGGCCTGAGGCGAGCTGCACCTGCGAGTAGCGCCCGAACGTGCGCTTGAGCCAGGCCTGGACGCCGAGTCCGATCAGAAGCGGCGGGATGAGGAAGGCGAGGTAGAGCCCGATGCTGCCCATGCAGAGCCGATCCTAGATGGTTGATCGGGAAGTGTGGTGCCGGCGGGGGCGTCCGTGACCGAGCATGAGGCCGCGATCATTCCGAGCTCGTACCGAGGAGGTACGGGCGAGGAACGAGCGTGGTCTCAGGCGACGTGTCATGGGCGTCATCCGGCGGTGCCACGGTTCCCGGTCAATTTCCGATCAAGCATCTAGATGCTGGAGGCGGTTCCCACGGGGGCGATCGCCGCTTCGAGGTCGGCCGCGAGGTCATCCGCGGACTCGATGCCCACCGAGAGGCGGATGAGGTTCTTCGGCACGGCAAAGGGAGCCTCAGCCGTCGAGGCGTGCGTCATCCGCGCGGGGTGCTCGATGAGGCTCTCGACTCCACCCAGGCTCTCGGCGAGCCTCCAGACCTTCGTGCGCGTGACGAGGGCGAGAGCTTCTTCCTCGGAGCCTGCCAGGAAGGAGATCATGCCGCCGAAGTCGCTCATCTGGCGCGCCGCGATCTCATGCCCCGGATGGCTCTCGAGGCCGGGGTAGAAGACGCGCTCCACGGCTGGATGCCCGTCCAGGAGCGCCGCGATCCGGCGGGCGTTCTCGCAGTGCCTTTCCATGCGGACGGCGAGCGTTTTCAGCCCGCGGAGGACGAGCCAGCAGTCGAAGGGCCCGGGGACGGCGCCCAGGGACTTCTGCAGGAAGCGCAGGCGCTCAGCGACTGTCGGATCGTTGGTCGCCGCGAAGCCGCCGATCACGTCCGAGTGCCCGCCGAGGTACTTCGTCGTCGAGTGCAGGACGACGTCGGCGCCCAGCTCGAGCGGGCGCTGCAGGTACGGGGTCGCGAATGTGTTGTCCACGACGACGAGCGCGCCCGCCGCATGGGCCGCCTCCGCGGCGGCGCGGATGTCGACCACGTTCAGGAGCGGGTTCGTCGGCGTCTCGAGCCAGACGATGCGCGTCCGCTCGTCCAGGTGGTCGGCGAGCCTGCGGGAGATCTCCTCAGCGGAGAGGAAGCTGAACTCGTAGCCCTTGGGCTCGTACACCTGCGTGAACATGCGGTAGACGCCGCCGTAGACGTCGTTCACGGAGACGACCCGCTCGCCCGGAGAGACGAGGTGCATCAGCGTCGTCGTTGCGCCGAGGCCCGACGCATAGGCGAGGCCGTGATCGGCGCCTTCGAGGGAGGCGAGGCACGTCTCGAGTGCTGTCCGCGTCGGGTTCCCGGCGCGCGAGTAGTCGTAGCCCTTGTGCACGCCGGCCTCCTCGTGGACGAACGTCGCCGTCTGGTAGATCGGCGTGATGACCGCCCCCGTGGCCGGGTCGGGCTCCTGCCCCGCGTGAATCGCCCGCGTCTCGAACTCCATCGGCGTTCAGTCTACGCACCCCGCCCGGCTCCACCCTCGTCCCAACAAGCCATGTCCTGGTGTCAGGCACCGGGCCGGGTCCCTTGCAGGCATCCCTTCTCAGGCGCCGTCGGCGCCGCGGTCCTGGGCGAGGTACTCGAGGAGGTCGGCACGCGTCAGCACGCCGACCGGGCGCCCGCGCCGCGCGACGACCACGGCGGGATTGCCCGCCGAGAGGTCGGCGAACACCGTGTCGACCGACTCTCCGATCTCGACCGCCGGGAGCGGCGGCTCCATCGCTGCCGCCACGTCCTCGCTGAGCGCGTCCTGGTTCCGGAAGATCCGATCGAGGAGGCCGCGCTCCCGGATGGAGCCGATCACGTCGGCCAGCGACTCGGCGCTCTCGTGACGCACGACGGGGATCTGGGAAATGCCGTAGCGCTGCATGAGGACGATCGCCTCGCCGACTTTTTGATGCGCCTGGAGCGTAATGAGCTGCGGCACCCCCGGCTCCTCCGCCCGCTTGAAGGAGAGCACTTCCTCGATCGTGGGCGCCGGCGCGCGTCGCTCCAGGAACCCATGCTCGAGGAGCCAGTTGTCGTCGTAGAACTTCGAGAGGTAGCCGCGCCCGGAGTCCGGGATGAGCGTGACGATCGTCGCGGCGCCGTCGAATCGCTTCGCCACCTCGAGCATGGCCCAGACCGCTGTGCCGCCCGAGCCGCCGACGAGCAGGCCCTCCTCGCGGGCCAGCCGGCGCGCGGTCCTGAAGGAATCGCCGTCCGACACGGTGACGATCTCGTCGACGTAGGCGGAGTCGTACGTCGCCGGCCAGAAGTCCTCACCGATGCCCTCGACGAGGTAGGTGTGCACATTGTCGGGGTCTGAGTAGATCGAGCCTTCGGGGTCGGCTCCGAAGACGGCGATGTCCGGCTTCCGCTCCTTCAGGTACCGCGCGACGCCGGAGATCGTCCCGCCCGTGCCGACGGTGAAGACGATCGCGTCGATCTCCCCGGCGGTCTGCTCCCAGAGCTCGGGACCGGTCGTCTCGAAGTGCGCCCGCGGATTCGCCAGGTTCGAGTACTGGTCGGGCTTGTAGGAGCCGGGAATCTCCTCCGCAAGACGGTCTGAGACCGAGTAGTAGCTCTCGGGCGACTCCGGGGCCACAGCGGTCGGGCAGATGACCACCTCGGCCCCGTAGGCGCGCAGCAGCGCGCGCTTCTCCTCGGCGATCTTGTCCGGCATGACGAAGACGCAGCGGTAGCCCTTGAGCGCAGCCGCGATGGCCAGGCCGACGCCCGTGTTCCCGCTCGTCGGCTCGACGATCGTGCCGCCCGGCCGCAGCTTCCCCGCTTCCTCGGCCTCCTCGATCATGCGCAGGCCGATCCGGTCCTTCACGCTCCCGCCCGGGTTCATGTACTCGAGCTTGGCCAGGAGGAGAGGCTCGAGGCCCCGCCCCAGCCGCTGGAGGCGCACGAGCGGAGTCTGCCCGACGAGATCGAGGACGGTCGGATAGTCCCTGCTCACCGGCGTAAGCGTACTGCGCTTAGATGCCCACGCCGGCGAGCCGGAAGAACCAGAGCGCGCTCGTGTACCAAACGGCCACGAGGACGGCGAAGAGGAGTCCTCCGGCGGTGGGCAGGACCCAGCCCGGGAACCGGTGCAGGCGCACGATCAGGACCTTCGCAGCGAACGCGCCGTAGAGGGCGCAACCGAGGAGGGAATGGGCGAGCACGCGGTCGTCGCCGCTCTGGAAGCCGAGCTGGAAGATGCAGTGGTAGGCGACCGGGAGCGTGAACGCGAAGGCGAGCCTCCCCGTCCAGCGATGGAAGGCCGGAATCCACGCCGGACGCCGCCAGGGGAGCTTGCGGAAGATCCACGCGGCCGAGAACAGCTGCAGAACCCCGAGTGCGACCGCCGCGCTCGCGAACCAGGTCTTCAGGTGAATCGTGTCGCTGAAGAAGAGGTCGAAGTAGCCGCCGCCGCTGTCGAGCTCGGCTCGGGCCAGGAGGCCGGCGAGGAGCGCCACGAGGGCGAATGCCGTGAGGGGAACGGCAAGCCAGCGGGCCGAACGGGTCGCCCGCGGCCTCGGGCCCGCGCTCATGACCGTAGTCATGCCGCAATCCAAGCGCGCACGCCGCTTGGATTCAAGGTCAGTGCCTGAAGTGGCGGCGACCGGTGAAAATCATGACGGCACCCGCGGCCTCGACGGCGTCGACGACGTCCTCGTCCCGCTTCGATCCGCCCGGCTGGATGATCGCGCGTACGCCGGCGTCGAGGGCGAGGCGGGGACCGTCCGGGAAGGGGAAGAAGGCATCGGAGGCCAGCGCCGCGCCGGCGAGGTCGTGCCCGTGCTCGTCGGCCTTCTCGACGGCAAGCCGGACGGCGTCGACCCGGCTCATCTGCCCGGCGCCGATCCCGAGCGTCTGCAGGCCCCTCGCGATCACGATCGCGTTCGAGGCGACATGCTTCGCGACGCGCCAGGCGAAGAGGAGATCGCCCCAGGAGCTCTCGTCGGGCGGGCGTGTCGTGACGACGTCCATGCCTTCCCGGTCGTCCACGTCGGCGTCGGCGTCCTGCACGAGAAAGCCGCCGACGACGCGGCGGTAGTCGCGCTCGCCCGGAGTGGGACCGCGTCGTTCTCCGTCCCGAAGGAGGCGCGTCGCATCCTTGCGCGACAACCTCTCGAGCGCGCCGTGTTCGTAGTCCGGCGCGATCAAGACCTCGACGAATTGCTCCGCCAGGCGGCCGGCAAGCTCCGGGGAGACGGGACGGTTGAGCGCCACGATGCCGCCGTAGGCGGAGGTCGGGTCGGCCCCCAGCGCCTTCTCGTACGCGGCTTCGATCGTGGCGTCGACCGCCACGCCGCACGGGTTCGCGTGCTTGACGATGGCGCAACTCGGGAGCGCGAATTCGCCCAGGACGGCGCGGGCGGCGTCGAGGTCGTTCAGGTTGTTGAAGGAGAGCTCGCGGCCGGAGAGCTGTTCCACGCGCGAAAGGAGGTGGCGACGGACGCCCGACTCCGCGTAGTACGCGGCCCGCTGGTGCGGGTTCTCGCCGTAGGCCAGCCCCCGGACACGTTCGAGGGAGAGGCTGAGGCCCGGCGGGAAGGGGTCGACCTCGGCGAACCAGCCGGCGATCGTGGCTTCGTATGCCGCCGTGTGCGCGAAGGCCTCGGCGGCGAGCTCGCGCCGGGTGGCGAGGTCGATGTCGCCGTCCGCAGCGAGCCGCTCCAGCAGCGGCTCGTAGCGTTCCGCGCGGCATACGGGGATAACGTGGACGAAGTTCTTCGCGGCAGCGCGGAGCATTGCCGGGCCGCCGATGTCGATCATCTCGACGGCGTCTTCCTCCCGCACTTCTTTGCGGGCCACGACGTGCTGGAAGGGGTAGAGGTTGACGCAGACGAGGTCGAAGGGGCTGATGCCCTGGTCGCGTAGCTCTTCGAGGTCGGCCTCGTTGTCGCGGCGGGCGAGGATGCCGGCGTGGATGCGCGGGTGGATCGTCTTCACGCGCCCGCCGAGGAGCTCGGGGACGTCCGTGACTTCTTCCACTGGAACGACGGCGATCCCGAGGTCGGCGATCGCCGCTGCCGTCCCGCCGCTCGCGACGATCTCCGTCCCGAGGTCGGCGAGCCCGCGCGCCAGCGTGTCGAGGCCGGTCTTGTCGTAGACCGAGACAAGGGCGCGCCGCACCGGCATGCTCACGAGCGTAGAGCGCCGGCCAGATAGAGGCGAACGGCTTCCGGCAGCAGGCGATGCTCGACGGCGTGAATCCGGTCGCGGAGGCTTTCCGAGGTGTCGCCCGGCTGCACCGGGACTGCTTCCTGGAGGATCGGCGGCCCTGTATCGATCCCCTCGTCGACGAAGTGGACGGTGACGCCTGTTTCCGCGACGCCCGCCGCGAGCGCGTCCTCGATGGGGGTCGTGCCTGGAAACGCGGGAAGAAGCGAGGGATGGACGTTGATGACGGGGAAGCGCTCGAGGAAGCCCGGCGTGAGGAGGTGCATGTAGCCGGCGCACACGACGAGCCGCACGCCGTGGCCGGCGAGCCAGTCGGCCATCGCGGCGTCGCGGCCGGCCCGGTCCGGGTGGTCGTCGAGCACGAAGGCGGCCGCCGGAACGCCGGCGCGATCGGCCCGGACGAGGGCGCGGACGCCCCTCCGGTTGGAGGCGACGGCGACGACGGGCGCCCCTGCGTCCAGCAGCGCCTGCAGGTTCGTTCCCTCCCCCGAGACGAGGACTCCGATCACACGCGCACCCGCCGCTCCCCGGGGCCGCCGCGGGCCTCCCTCCACTTCCAGCCTATTGCCGCCGAAAACGCACGTGTGCGCCGCACTGCGCCGGAAGAGAAGCGAAGTGTCACGACTCGGCGCACAGGAAGCCCTCGTCCCAGACCACGCCCTCGAGCCCCGCCTGCAGCCGGCCGATCACAGGAACCCCCGTACCGGCGAGTCCCGCAGCGTCGTCTGCCGGCACCACGGCGCACATGCCCACCCCGAGGTTGAAGACACGCCGCTGCTCCTCCTCCGGCACGCCGCGCTCGTGAAGCCACGCGTACACGGGCGGCCGCTCCCACGCCGCCGGGTCGATCCTCGCTCCGAGCCCCGAGGGCAGCACGCGAGTCAGGTTTCCGGGAATTCCGCCTCCGGTCACGTGCGCGAGCGCCCGCACATCGCAGTGCTCGCGCAGCCACCTCACGTCCTCGGTGTAGAGACGATGCGGAGCGAGGAGGAGATCGGCGTCGAAGGCGTCGTCGCCCACCAAGGAGCGGACAAGCGTGTACCCGTTCGTGTGCAGCCCCGAGGAGGCCAGGCCGAGGACCGCGTCGCCCGCCGCACAGCGCGAGCCGTCGATCAGCTCGTCCCGCCGCACGAGACCCACGCACGTGCCGGCGAAGTCGAGCTCACCCTCCCGGTAGATCCCGGGCAGCTCGGCGGTCTCGCCGCCGAGGAGGGCGCACCCGGCCGCCCGGCAGACCGACGCCGCGCCCTCGACCAGCTCCGCCACCTCGGCGAGGTCGAGTGTGCCGGCCGCCGCGTAGTCCAGGAAGAAGAGGGGCTGCGCCCCCGTCGTCAGCACGTCTCCGATGCAGTGAGCGGCGAGGTCGACCCCGGCGTCGAACAGGCGGCCGGCACGCCGGGAGAGGACGAGCTTCGTGCCCACGCCGTCCGTCGTGGCGGCGAGCAGACGCTCCTCGTCGAGCGCGAACAGCCCGGCAAAGGCCCCGAACTGGCCCACGACGCCGTCGGTCCGCGTCGACTCCACCGCGTGCCGCAGCCGCTGCACGACCTCCTCCGCCTTCACGAGCGAAACGCCGGCGCTCTCGTAGCTCGTCATGCCAGCATCTCCGCGACGAGCTCCGGGCGTCCCTCGGGCCCGTCCGCGAAGAAACGGACGAGCGAGTCGCCCACGAGCACGTCGCAATCGACGCGGTCCGTGCCTAAAACCTCCGCGAGTGCCACGGCCTTCTCCTTCGGGTCGCGGGCGCGCAGGTGGATCTCCTGGAGGCGAAGGTCGTCGGCGGACTCGAGAGCTTCCTCGATCCAGTCCCGCGGCGGGTGCACCTCGATGCGGTAGCCGGCTTTCGTGGCGATGAACGTGCGCCGGCCGGGATGATCCTGCACCTTGAGACCCATCTCCGCGGCCCGGTCGACCGTTTCCTCGAAGCCGTCCTCGTCGAGCGCAACGCCGAGGTGATCGACGCGGGGATGATCCCAGTGCCCGGGCTGGAGGACGACGTTCACGGCCCCGCGGGCGAGCTCGATCAGGCGCAGGCGAAAGCCCATGTCGTCCAGCTCCTCCCAGGAGGTGCCCGCCTCGAACCATTGCGAGCTCTCGCCCTTCCATCCGTAGCGGCCGACGAGCGCGAACCCGAGCTTGCCGAGATACCGAGCCTCGAGGAGCCGGACCTTGCTCGTCACGAGGTGGTAGTGAAACAGGTGCACGCGGCGGCCTATCGTAACCCTCCCCGCGCAGGAATCCGACGGCCTACGCGGTAAAGGAAGCCGATCGCACGCGAGAGGAGAGACATGACGACCACGCCGCCCCCGCACCCGCCCCAGCAGAGCTACGAGCGTCCCTACTACGGCCCGCCCATGCTGGGCCTGCCCGGCAATCCCGAGTTCTACTTCGTCGTGATCGCCTGGGTGGTCATCCTCATCGTCACGCTCGCGGCCGACAGTGTCGACTGGCCTATCTTCGTGATAGCGACTGTCGTCCTCGCGGGCGCGTACATCCTCTCGCGCGGGATCGCCAAGGCCGGCAAGGTCTTCGAGCAGTAGCGCCAAACCGGCTGCTCGTTGCCTCCCGAGGCGGAGGCGTTTAGCGTTTCGACTCCAGATCGGAACGCATGCTGACCCCTCGTAACATCGTGGAACTCTCGGGGCTGGACCTCTCGCAGGCCCTCGCGGCCAGAAACGGCGCCGCGACGTGATCGCCGTCCTCGGCGCGGCCGGGACGATCGGCCGCCACGTCGCCGGCTTCCTCGACGCCTGGGGCGTAGGACACCTCCGGCGGGACTTCCGTCTGGCCGGCGAGGAGTTCGTCGACTGCCGGGACGTCTCCTCGGTCGCCCGTGCGCTCCAGGGGACGTCCGTCTGCGTGAACTGCGCCGACTACCGGCTCAACCTGGAGGTCATGCGCGGATGCCTCGCCGCCGGAGCCCACTACGTCGACCTCGGCGGGCTCTTCCACGTGACGCTCCGGCAGCTCGAGCTCGACGGCGAATTCCGGTCCGCCGGCCTGACCGCGCTCCTGGGCATGGGCTCGGCACCGGGGAAGACGAATCTTCTCGCCCGCGCGGCCGTCGAGCGGCTGGAAACGGAGCCGAGGTCGCTGGAGATCTGGGCCGTGACCCGCGATCCCGCTGCGGCCGACCACCCGCTGCCGGCCCCGTACTCGGTGCGCACCCTCCTGGACGAGCTTCGCATGCGGCCGATGGTCGTCTCCGACGGACGCCTGACCGACGTCGAGCCCCTCTCGGGCGAGGCAGAGCGTGAGTTTCCCGAGCCGATCGGTCCGGCCTCCGGCATCTTTACGCTGCACTCCGAGCTGGCCACGCTTCCGAGGCGCTATCCGAGCCTGCAGGAGGCGAGCTTCCGCCTCTGCCTGACCCCGCGCCTGCTGGACGGCCTGCTCGCGCTCCCGGAGGGCGAGGAGCCGGAGCCTTACGTGCAGTCTCCCGAGTCGGTCGCTGTCCACCTCGTCGAAGCGGCCGCCGACGAGACCTCGGTGGTCGGGATGACCGTGACCCGAGGGGGAAGCGCGCGCTCGACGTCCGAGCCCCCGGCCCGCGCCGCCGTCGAGATCGAGTCCGGGCGTCTCTCGGCGCCGGGAGCGCTGCCTCCCGAGGACGCGGTCGACGACCCGGAGACCTTCCTCGAGCTCCTCGACACCGAGGTGCGCTGGTCGTAGCGTGGCGCGCGCCGCGCGCGCCTGGCCCGCCGGGCTACGCGATCTCGACGGAGTCGCCCACGCGGACGCGGCCCGGCTCGCGTACGCGCGCATAGACGCCGAAGTCGATTTCCTTGCCGTCGCGCCGTCCGCGGTAGGCCTCGATCGCGCTGAGCGCGTCGAAGTCGCGGGCTCCGGTCGAAGGGTCGCGCGTCGTCGTCGCGCAGCGCGGAACGGGTCCGAGCATCTCCAGCAGCGCCTCTCCGATCCGGGCCGACCGTCCCGTCCACGAGTCCTCCTCGTGGGGCTCGCAGCCGCCCAGGTCGAGCAGCATGCGAAAGCGACGGCCGTCCACCGCTTCCCGTCCCGCCCGCCGCCCGAGCTCGGCCACCGAGGCCTCGGAGACGAGGGTCACGGGCTCGATGTCCGAGCCACCACCGGGCTCGTCGGCGCGCACGAGGCGGAGCGGCTTGCCCGCGTACGCGGAGAGCGCCTCCGCCCACGGCCCCTCGACGAGGCGCCCCGGCACGAAGCGCGCTCCCCAGAACGCCGTCCGGACGGCTGCGCCGAGGCGTACGTCGTCCTCGACGACCGCTCCCTCGGGGAACTCGAGCGCGAGCCGGTCCGCTTCCTCGTCCCAGACAGCCCGCACGCGGACCAGCGGGCCGTGGTGGAGGCCGGAGAAGAGCCGGCCGTCCTCGCGCACGAGGTAGAAGCGGCGGTTCGCGGCCACCCCGCACTCCTCCAGGACGACCTCCTCCGGATGGTGGAGGGCGAGGCCCTTCACAGGCGTGACGGAGAATCGCGCGACGACGGGCATCGGGGAAAGCGTACCCGGGCCGGGGCAAGAGCTACGATCGCGCCCCGCCCGCCACCATGCTCGAGTCCCTCCTCGCCCCACTTCCGATCGGGCCGGTCGAGCTTCCGAACCGGATCGTCTCGACGGCGCACCAGACGACGCTCGTGCACGACCACCTGCCGACGGAGGACTTCGTCGCCTATCACGAAGCCCGGGCCCGCGGCGGCGTGGGCCTTATCGTGCTCGAGGCCACCGCCGTGCACTCCTCCGGGCTTCTGACGCCGCACACGTTGGCCGGCTACCGGGAGGAGATCGTGCCGGGCCTGCGCCAGGTCGCGGAGGCCGTTCGGGTGCACGGGACCCGCCTCTTCGTCCAGCTCTTCCACGGCGGGCGCGAGCAGATCGCGAGCGCGCCGCGGGCGCCGGCATTCGCCCCCTCGGCCGTCCCCAGCCTCCGCTTCCACGTGGAGCCGCGCGCCCTCGCCGAGGAGGAGATCGACGCGATCGTCGCCGGCTACGCACGTGCGGCGGGGATCGCCGCCGAGGCCGGCCTCGACGGGGTCGAGATCTCCGCCGCCCACGAGTATCTCGCCGCCCAGTTCTTCACCCCGGAGCTGAACCGGCGCGAAGACGCGTGGGCCGCGCCGGAGCGCTTCCTCCAGGCCGTGCTCGAGGCGGTGCGGAGCGCGGCCCCCGGCCTGGCGCTCGGGGTGCGCCTCTCCGCGGACTCCGAGGCTGCGCGCGACGTCGTCGGCGCGGTGGCGCCGCGCGTGGACTTCCTGAGCGTCGCCCTGGGCGGCTCGTCGACCTACCGCGGCTCGATCGGGATCGTTCCGCCCCCGCCGACGGCCGAGAACGCGATCGCCGCGCTGACGGCGCCTTTCCGGGCCGGCCCGCCGCTCGTCGCCACCTCCCGTATCGTCGACCCCGCCGCTGCCGACCGCCTGATCGAGGAGGGGCGTTGCGACGCCGTCGGTATGACTCGCGCCCTCATCACCGATCCCGACATGCCGCGCAAGGCGCGCGCGGGGCGCCTCGGCGCCGTTCTCCGCTGCATCGGCTGCAACGCGTGCATCGCCCACTACCACGCGGGCACCCCCCTCGCCTGCACCCAGAACCCGCGGACGGGCCGCGAGCGGACGCTGCCCCGGCCCGAGCCGACGGCGACCCCGCGGCGAGTCGTCGTCGTCGGCGCGGGCCCGGCCGGTCTCGCGGCCGCGGCCGAGGCCGGCGCGGCCGGGCACGAGGTCGTCCTCCTCGAGCGGGGGGCGGGGATCGGCGGACAGGTCGCACTCGCCGGAGCGGCGCCCATGCACGACGAGCTCGCCCGCTCGCTCCGGCGCAACTACGAGCGACTCCTGGAAGCCGGGCGCGTGGACGTCCGGCTGGAGACGGAGGCCGACACGGAGGCCGTGCTCGCGCTCGCGCCGGATGCAGTCGTGGTCGCGACCGGTGCGCGGCCGTACGAGCCCGACCTTGCCCTCGACGGCGTCGAATCGGTGCAGACGTGGACCCTCCTGGCCGGGGTGCGCCCGCCCGGCCGCAGGGTCGTCGTCGCGGACTGGGGCGGCGACGCCGGCGGCCTCGCCTGCGCCGAGCTTCTGGCCGCGGCGGGAAGCGAAGTCACGATTGCGGTGGGCTCCGCCGCCCTGGGCGAGACCCTGCACCAGTACCAGCGGAACGTCTACGCGGCGCGGCTCTATCGCGCTGGCGTTCGCTTCGAGCACCACCTGGAGCTCGCCGGCGCCGAGCCGGGGCGCGTCCGCTTCCGCAACCTCTTCGCCGAGGAGCTGGAGACCACCCTTCCGGCCGATCTCCTCGTCCTTTCCCTCGGCCGCGTGCCCGACCGCGGGCTCGCCGAGGCTCTCGCTGCGGGCGGGGCCCAGGTCGAAGAGGCGGGCGACTGCCTCAGCCCGCGGAGCGCCGAGGAGGCGATTCTCGAGGGGACGCTCGCCGCCCGCCGAGCCGGCCGGCTAGCCCATTAGATGCTTGACCGAAAATTGACCGGAACCCGTGGCACCGTCGGATGACGCCCGTGACACGTCGCCTGAGACCACGCTCGTTCCTCGCCCGTACCTTCCAGGTACGAACTCGGAATGATCGCGGCCTCATGCTCGGTCACGGACGCCCCCGCCGGCACCACACTTTCCGGTCAACCATCTAGGCAGATCCGGTCTCGGGCGCGGGGGAGCCCTCGAAGACGGCCCGCTGGGCCGCGGCGAGGGTGACGAGGGAGAGCGCGCCCGCGAGGAGGTAGGCGCCCGCGTCCCCGGCCGCTTCGGCTAGAACGCCGGCGAGCACGGCGCCGAGGACGTTCGCCGGCGCCCAGGCTACGTTCAGAAGCGCGAAGCCGAGACCGTGCTCGAGGCCGGCGGCCTCGACGCCGTCCGACAGGAGTGCCGTGCCGGGCACCCAGAAGACGCCGTAGAAGACCGCCGCTGCGATCACGAGGAGAAGGGCCGGCCAGCGGAGGCCCACCCACGGGACGACCAGGGACAGCGCGATGCACCCGACGAGCCCGGCCCGCACGGGCGCGAGGCGGCCGGAGCGATCCGACCAGCGCCCCAGATAGGGATTCATCACCGTCTCGATCCCGGCGGCGACGAGGAACGCCGCGCTGATTCCCAGCGCACCCCAGCCCAGGTCGTCAAGCTGGAGCGGGGCAACGACGGAGATCACGCCCAGGAGGAAGGCCGAGAGCGAGACGAGCCAGAACCCCGAAAGCACCGCGCGCTCGCGAAAGGCGCCGAGGAGGTCCCGGAGCTCCTGAGGCTCCTCCGCGGGCCGTGCGGCCGGCGTCGTCCACGCCCAGGCCGCGAGAACGAGCCCTGCGAGGGCGACCGCGCCAAAGGCGGGCGCCGGGCCGGTGAGGGAGGCGACGCCACCGAGCAGGGGGCCGAGGAGCGCGCCGGCGACGGCAGCGCCCATGGCGATGCCGATCAGCTCCCCGCGCCGCTCCCTCGGCGCCGCGGCCAGGAGCCAGGCGAGCCCGGCCGTCCACGCCAGCGCGCTGCCTACACCCTGCCCGAAGCGGGCTGCGTAGAGCACCCACGCGGTGTCCGCCAGCCCGAAGGCGATGCTCGTCACGATGATGACGGCGAGGCCGCCCACCATCGTCGGCCGCACGCCCAGGCGGACGGCGAAGAGCCCGCTGGGGAGCGCGCCCGCGAGCGCCCCGGCGGCGTAGACCGCGGAAAGGAGGCCGAGCGCCGACGTCGAGAGGCCGAACTCGTCCTCGTAGTAGGGAAGGAGCGGCGCGAGCACCGCGAAGAAGGTCGACTCGAGCAGGATCGTCGCGCTGACGAGGACGAGGAGACGCCGCACGAACCGAATCTATCCCTCCGCGAGCACCTCGCGGGCGACGCGCTCACCGGCGCGCACGGCGCCCTCCATGTAGCTCGGGAGGTTGGAGGACTCGGCGCCGGCAAAGTGGATGCGTCCGTGCGGCTCGGACAGGCGGTGACCCCACGACGTGAGGTGGCCCGGGCCGAAGATCAGGTAGCTTCCGCCGGCGTAGGGATCCTGCGACCAGTCGACGGCGCGGACCGCGCGGGGGCGACCCGGGGAGAATCGCGCTGCGCTCCGGGCCGCTCGTGCGCCCGCGAACAGCGCCAGGAGCGGCAGCTCCGGGTCGGGGCTGGTAGAGGACTCCCTCTTCCGAGATCTCCGGCAGCTCGCGCTCGGGGAGCCGGTCGTAGGCGAGGCCGACCTTGACGGCCTCGCCGTAGCGGGCGGCGGCGAGCGCGCGGCGGCGAGCCTCGGGCAACGGTGGGCGGAAGCGGAGGCGGCGCTGCGCGGTCAGCGGGACGGCGACGACCGCGTGCCGGGCACGCACCTCGCTTCCGTCCCGGAGATGCACGGCGACGCCCTCGGCCGAGCCGTCGAGAGCGACCACCTCGGCGCCGACGCGCACGTCGAGGCCGGCGGCGAGGTGCTCGGCGAGGGCGGAGGGACCGCCCTCGAGCCGCAGGTCGAGCCCTGTTGGCGCCGCACCGGCGGCGAGCTTGGCCGCGTACGCGAGGAGCGACATCTTCTCGATGGGGACGGTGGAGGAGGCGACCGCGTAGAGCGTCTCCGCCTGCGCGAGGTCTTCCTCGGAGGCGCCCAGCTCGACGAGCCGGCCGCCCAGGGTTCGACCGTCGAGCGCGCCCGCATCCTCGAGCTCTTCCGGATGCTCGGGGTCGATGTGCTTGACGAGAGCGGCAATCTCCTCCTCGAGCGCCTCGAGCGTCGGCGGCAGCTTCGCGGGGTGAGTGGCCCACGCCTCGCTCTCGTGCGTTCCCACCCCGAGCTCTCGCGCGAGCCCGAGCAGGGAGGCGTGGGCCCGGTCGAGCGCCTCGCAACCCGCGTCGAAGGGAAGCCCGGCCACCTCGACCCGCCACGCCCGCCCGCCGACCCGCTTCCGCGCCTCCAGGACGCGCACGTCCACGCCCGCCCGAGCGAGGCGGTGGGCAGCCGTGAGCCCCGAGAGGCCGGCCCCGGCGACGACGACGTGGACGTCCTCCATGCAAGATTCCCCAGAGACTGATTGAATCCAGGGCGACTATCGCATGGCGAGCACGACCACGGATCATCTCTGGCAGCACTTCACCCGCGCGGTCGACGAGCGCATCGTCATCGACCGCGCGGAGGGCTGTCACATCTGGGACACGGACGGCAACCGCTACCTGGACGCCCTCGCCGCCCTTTACTGCGTGAACATCGGCTACGGGCCGTGGCCGGAAATCGTCGAGGCTGCGACCAAGCAGCTCGAGCGGCTGCCGTTCTTCACGAACTGGGTCGGGTTTGCAACGCCGCCCTCGCTCGAGCTCGCCGAGAAGCTGACCGAGCTGGTGCCGATCGACGTCGGCCGCATCTTCTTCGTCGGCGGCGGCTCCGAGGCAATCGAGTCGGCACTGAAGGTCGCGCGTCAGTACCACCGCCTACGCGGCGAGCCGAGCCGGTACAAGTTCGTCACTCGCCGGAGCGCGTACCACGGGACGACGCTCGGCGCCCTTTCGATCAACGGAAGCCCGGTGCTTCGTTCCCAGTTCGAGCCGCTCCTCTCCGGCTGCCTGCGGGCGCCGATGCCGTACCGCTACCGCTGCCCCTACTGTTCCGACGAGCCTGACTGCAGCCTCCAGTGCGCGGACGAGATCGACGCGATCATCCGCAACGAGTCCCCCGACACGGTGGCGGCCGTGATCCTCGAGCCCGTCCAGAACTCCGGCGGCTCGATCACGCCCCCGCCCGGCTACTTCGAGCGCGTGCGCGAGATCTGTGACGAGCACGGCGTCCTGCTCGTCGCCGACGAGGTCATCAACGGCTTCGGCCGCGTCGGCGACTGGTTCGGGTGCACGCGCTACGGGATCGAGCCGGACATGATGACCGTCGCGAAGGGCATTACCTCCGCGTACGCGCCGCTGGGGGCGCTCGTGGCCAGCCCGAAGGTGATCGAGCCCTTCTTCGCCGAGCCGGCGCGGGCGTTCACGCACGGGATCACCTTCGGCGGGCATCCGCTCTCGTGCGCAATCGCGCTCGCGAACCTGGAGATCATGGAGCGCGAGGACATGATCGGGCACGTGCAGCGGCACACGAGCGAGTTCCGCGCGCGCTGCCAGGCGCTCGTGGACGAACACCCGATGGTCGGCGACCTGCGCGGTGACGGCTACTTCTGGTCGCTCGAGCTGGTCAAGGACAAGGAGACGAAGGCGACGTTCGCGCCGGCCGAGCGCGACGAGCTGATCAAGGGCTTTCTCACTCCCCGCACGCGCGAGCTCGGCGTCTACATGCGCTTCGACGACCGCGCCGAGACCGCGGCCCAGTTCTCGCCTCCGCTCGTGGCCGGGCCGGCCGAGCTCGAGGAGATGACCGGGGTGCTCCGCCAGGTGCTGGACGAGGCCTGGGAGCGCGTCAACGTCAAGGTCTAGCCAAGGAGCGCGGCGTGGCGACGGCGACGAAGACGCTGCAGAACTTCATCGGCGGTGAGTGGGTCGAGGCGACCGGCGACACGTCGCGTGCGATCGTCTCCCCAGTCACCGGCGAAACGCTCGCCGACGCGCCCAACGCGAGCCCCGAGGACGTCGCGCGCGCGGCGCGTGCGGCCCGGGAGGCTCAGCCGCGCTGGGCCGCGCTCTCGGCTTGGGAGCGCGCAAACGTCTGCCATGCGATAGCCGACTTGATCGACGAACGCAAGGAGTGGTTCGCCCGCGAGCTCTCGCTCGAGCAGGGGAAGCCGTATGCGGCCGAGGCGCTCCCGGACATCGAGGAGACGGCCGAGAATTTCCGCATCGCGGCCGAGGACGTCAAGCGTATGGAGACGGCGGTCATCCCTTCCCAGGACGTGAACAAGCGAATCCTCACGTTCCGCAAGCCGAACGGCGTCTACGCTGGGATCACGCCCTGGAACTTCCCCACGCTCATCCCCGTGGAGCTGATCGCGCCCGGAATCGCCGCCGGGAACGCCATCGTCATGAAACCGTCCGAGTGGACGCCGATTGCGATGGCGAACTTCGTACAGGTCATGGCCGACGCCGGGCTTCCCGACGGGGTCGTAAGCGTGATCTACGGCGACGGCGCCGTCGGCGAGCGGCTCATCCAGGACGAGAACGTGGACTGCGTCGGCTTCGTCGGCTCGCACGGGACGGCCGAGAAGATCGTGCGCGCCGCCGGCCTCAAGCGCTCGCTGATCGAAGCGAGCGGCAACGGCCCGGTCGTCGTCTGCGTGGACGCCGACCTCGAGGCGGCGGCCAAAGGCGCCGTCTACGGAGGGTTCTTCTGCGCGGGTCAGGTCTGCTGCGCGACCGAGCGCGTGCTGGTCGACCGGCGCGTGCACGACGACTTCCTCTCCGCGGTCGTCGAGGAGGCGAAGGGCTGGAAGCTCGGCGACCCCTTCGACGAGGAGACGCTCGTCGGGCCGATGAACAACGAGCCGACGGCGCAGAAGATGGACAGCCACCTCGAGGACGCGCTCGAGAAGGGCGCGGAGATCGTCGTCGGCGGCTCCCGGGACGAGGGCCACCCGACCCGGCTCTACTACCAGCCGACCGTGGTGGACGGCGTCGGCGTGGACACGCTCATCAACCGCGACGAGACCTTCGGGCCCATCGTCCCGCTCATCACCGTGGACGGGGACGACGAGGCGCTCGCCGTTGCCAACGATTCCTACCTCGGGCTCCAGGCGGCGGTCTACACGCGCAGCCTGAAGCGCGCGTTCACGTACCTCGACAACCTGCGCGTCGGCAACGTCGTCGTCAACGACTCAACCGACTACTGGGAGGCCCACGAGCCCTTCGGCGGCGCGGCCGGGACCCGGACCGGGTGGGGCCGGATCGGCGGGCGCTACACGATGCTCGACATGACCGACCTGAGGACGGTCGTGCTCGACGTCGGCGGCATGGACTGACCCCGCCGTCCCCGGAAGCTCAGGCCGAGGCGGGCTCGAACCTGAGCGTGGCGAGACATGTCCGGGGTCTGACCCCAGACATGTCCTTTGCGGCCCGAGGTCGGCACACTTTGGCGCCTTTTCCTCCACAGGCTTCGATGGTGACGAGCGGGTTTCCCCAACCCTGTGGGCGGACGCCCCGGCGCTTATGGCCATGTCAGGGGTCAGACCCCGGTCAGGTCCAGCGGGGGCATGGCTCTGCGGGTCTCGAAGCTTCCTGGCTCCCGAGCCAGCCGGGGTTCAGGCTGAGGCGGGCTCGAACCTGAGCTTGGCGAGGCGGAGATCCTCCGGAATCCGGGTCGGGTAGCTGCGCGTCAGACACGCGCGGCAGAAGGTGTTGGCGGGCCGGCGTGTCGCCTCCTGCAGCCCCTCGAGGGAGAGGTAGCCGAGGGAGGTGGCGCCGAGCTGCTCCCGGACCTCCTCGACGGAGCGCCCAGCCGCGATCAGCTCGTCCTCGTTGGCCATATCGATCCCGTAGAAGCAGGGCGAGACGATCGGGGGCGAGGAGACGCGGACGTGCACCTCCGCGGCGCCCGCCTCGAAGAGCACGGCCACGATCTGGCGAGTCGTCGAGCCGCGCACGATCGAGTCGTCCACGACGACGACCCGCTTGCCCTTCACCTCGCCGAGCGGGTTGAACTTCATCTTGATCCCTTGGTCGCGCAGGGTCTGGTCGGGCTGGATGAACGTGCGCCCGACGTAGCGATTCTTGATCAGGCCTTCGTGGAAGGGAATGCCGCTCGCGCGCGCGAAGCCGATCGCCGCCGGCGTCCCCGAGTCCGGTATGGCCATGACCAGCTCGGCCTCGACGGGCGCCTCCGCGGCCAGCCGCTCCCCCATGCGCACGCGCGCTCCGTGCAGCTCGACCCCGCGCAGCTTCGTGTCCGGGCGGGAGAAGTAGATGAACTCGAAGATGCAAAGCGCCCCGCCGCCGCGCGGCTCGACGGCCTGCGTCCCCCGGCAGCCTTCGTCGTCGACGGTGACGAGCTCGCCCGGCTGGAGCTCGCGTACCGGCTCGGCGCCGAGGAGGTCGAAGGCGCAGGTCTCCGAAGCGAGGACCCAGTCGTCCTCGAGCCGGCCGAGCACGAGCGGCCGGATGCCGTCGGGGTCGCGGAAGCCGACGAGCTTGCCCTCCGAGAGGAGGACGGCCGAGAACGCGCCCTCGATCCTCTCCATCGTCGCGGCCACGGCCTCCTCGAGCGGGCGCGGGTCGCGTGCGATCAGCGCCGCGATCACCTCGGTGTCCGACGTGGAGGAGAGGCGGGCGCCGTCACGGAGGAGCGCCTCCCGCAGCTCGCTCGTGTTCGTCAGGTTCCCGTTGTGCCCGAGCGCGACCGTGCGCGCGGGGCCCTGGTGCACGATCGGCTGCGAGTTGGCCCACTGCGTCGAGCCGGTGGTTGAGTAGCGGCTGTGCCCGATGGCGGTCGCGCCGCGCAGCCCGCGAAGCTTGCCCTCCGAAAAGACCTGCGTGACGAGCCCCATGTCGCGGAGCACGGTGATGCGGCCCGCGTCGAGGACGGCGATGCCCGCCGACTCCTGACCCCGGTGCTGGAGGGCGAAGAGGCCGAAGTACGTGAGCCGCGCGACGTCTCGTCCGGGCGCGTGGAGGCCGAAGACCCCGCACATCAGCCGTGCGCCTCCCGGAGCCTGTCCAGCTCCACGCCGAGGAGCCGGGAGCCGCCGACGGTGCCGATGCGCCGAAGCGGCACGCCCGCAAGAGTCTCCGCGTTTTCCGGCGTGCAGGCCACGACCGCCTGGCCGCCCCCTTCCCCGAACCAGCTGAGGGCGTCGCCCTCGAGCTCGAGCTCGGCGCCGATCCCGGAGTGGAGCGCGAGCTCGGCGAGCGCGACGGCGAGACCGCCTTCGGCGGCGTCGTGCGTGGCCGAGAGCTCCGGCGCCGAGCGCCAGAGGAAGTCCACGAGCGCGCTCTCGGCGGCGTAGTCGGGCTCCGGGGGCCGTCCCGCAGGGCCGCCGAAAAAGCGGGCCTGGTACTCCGAGCCGTCCAGGGAAAGCGCAGGCGCGCCGGCCACGCAGACCGCGTCGCCCTCGCGCCAGCGGCTCGGGACCCGGCGGACGTCGGCGACGAGCCCGATGCAGCCGACGACCGGCGTCGGGTGGATCGCCTGGCCGTCCGTCTCGTTGTAGAGGGAGACGTTGCCGGAGACCACGGGGACGCCCAGGCTCTCGCAGGCCAGCGCCATCCCCTCGATCGCTTCGGCCAGCTCCCACGCGACCTCCGGCTTCTCCGGATTGCCGAAGTTGAGGCAGTCCGTCACCGCCAGGGGCCGCCCGCCCGCGCAGGCGACGTTGCGGGCCGCCTCGAAGACTGCCCGCGCCCCGCCCGTTCGCGGGTCGAGTGCCGCGACGCGACCGGAACCGTCCAGCGACACCGCGAGCCCTCGCAGGGAGGGCCGCAGGCGCAGCACGGCGGCGTCGAGCCCCGGCCGCCGCACGGTGCGCGAGCCGACCAGGTGGTCGTAGCGCTGAAACACGGGAGCTCGGCTGCGGACGTTCGGGGAGGCGAGGAGCTCCACGAGCTCGTCCGCGCCCGCCTCGGTCCTGGAGAGGCCGTCGGCGCGGGACGGGGGCGGGGGCGTATCTCCACGCGGTAGCGGGGGCACGCTTCGGTGAGGAACGGCACCGGAATGCAGCCGACGAGCTCGCCGTCGTGGAAGGCTCGGAGCTCGCCCGTGTCGGTGACCTCGCCGACGACCGCGCACTCGAGCTCCCACCTGCGGCAGACCGCCTCGACCTCCTCGAGGCGCCCCGTGGTGCACACCATGCGCTCCTGGCTCTCGGAGAGCATGATCTCTACCGGGTCGAGGCCGGGCTCGCGGAGCGGCACGCGATCGAGGTGGACGTCCACGCCGGTGCCCGCCCGGCCCGCCATCTCCGCGAGGGAGGAAGCGAGGCCGGCGGCGCCGAGATCCTGGAGCGAGGCGACGAGGCCAACGTCCACGAGCTCGAGGCTTGCCTCGATGAGCTTCTTCCCGGTGAAGGGGTCGCCGATCTGCACCGTCGGGCGCTTGTCCTCGTCCTCGTCTGAGAGCTCCTGGCTCGCGAGCACGCTCGCCCCCCCGATCCCGTCGCGGCCCGTCGTGGCGCCGTACAGGACGACCGGCGTCCCCGGTCCGGCCGCCTGCGCCCGCGTGACGCGGTCGGCGGGGAGGAGGCCGACACACATCGCGTTCACGAGCGGGTTGTCTGAATAGACGACGTCGAACACGGTATCGCCGCCGACCGTGGCCACGCCGACGGAGTTCCCGTAGGAACCAATCCCCGCCACCGCCCGGTCGAAGGCGTGGCCCGGCTTCCCGAAGCGCAGTCCGTCGAGGATGGCGACGGGGCGGGCGCCCATGGCGACGATGTCCCGCAGGATCCCGCCCACCCCCGTGGCGGCGCCTTGGAACGGCTCCACGGCCGAAGGGTGGTTGTGGCTCTCCACCTTGAAGGCGCAGGCCTCGCCCTCGCCGAGGTCGACCACGCCGGCGTTCTCGCCCGGGCCCTGGAGCACCCCGGGGCCGTCCGTCGGGAAGCGCCGCAGGAGAGGCGCCGAGTGCTTGTAGCCGCAGTGCTCCGACCAGAGGAGGGAGAAGACGCCCAGCTCGAAGTCATTGGGCGAACGCCCCAGCAGACCGCGGATACGGTCGAACTCCTCGTCTGTCAGGCCGAGCGCACGGTGCAGCGGGTGTTCCGCAACCGAGCTCACCGAGCCGCCCACTCTATCGCTTCGCCCGGACCGCGATAGCTAGCGTACGAGGGTGGTCCGCGGGTACGTCCCTCTGCTGCTCATCGTGGCCGGCATCTGGGGAGCGTCGTACCTTTTCATCAAGGTCGCGGTGGACGAGATCGAGCCCACGGCGATGATGGAGCTCCGCCTCATCCTCGCCGCGCTCGTGCTCGTACCCTTCGTCGTCATACGGCTGGGCCGCGAAAGTGCGGTCGCCGAGGTCCGCGCAACCGGGGCCGGGGCCTGGATCCTGGGCGCGGTGAACATGGCCATCCCGTTCACGCTTATCGCGTGGGGGGAGAAGCACATCGACTCGGGCATCGCCGCGATCGCCAACGCGTCCGTCCCGATCTTCGTGGTCGCGCTCGCCGTCAAGTACCGCCCGAGCGAGCGCGCTCGGGGCATCCGGCTTGTCGGCGTGCTCGTGGGGTTCGCCGGCGTGGGCGTCCTCACCGGGCTCCACCCCGAGGGCGGCTGGTGGGCCGTCGCGGGAACGCTCGCGGTCGTCGTCGCCTCCCTCTCGTACGCGGTCGCGAACCTGTACACCCAGAACCGCTTCCCGACCACGTCGCCGCTCGTCATCGCCGCATCCTCGAGCGTCGCGGCCGCGATCATGCTCTTGCCCTTCGCGCTCTTTCAGCTTCCCGATGAGATGCCGAGTCTGAAGGCGCTCGGGTCCGTCGCCGCGCTCGGCATCGCGGGCACCGCGATCGCGCTCCTCTTCTTCTACCGCATGCTCACGCACTACGGCGCGGCGCGGGCGTCGCTCGTCACGTACCTGCTGCCGCCGTTCGCGCTCTTCTACGGGGTCGTTTTCCTGGACGAAGTGGTGACGCTGAATGCTGCGCTCGGGCTCGTCCTCATCCTGGCGGGCGTCGCGCTCGGGTCGGGTGTCCTGCGTCTCGCCCGCCGGCGCACGCCGGCGCCTGCGACGCCGCGGCCGTGATGGAGCGGGTCGAAGGCGAAGGGTTCGCCCTCCGGCGTGCCCGCGCCGCCGACGTTCCGTTCCTGCGTGACCTCGCCGCGCACGAGGACGTGGAACCGTTCATGGCGGCCGTGTCCGCAAGGGACGACGAGGCCTTGCTGGAGGAGGTGCGGCGCGCCGAGGCGGAGCCCGAGCACTACGGCCGCTTCGTCCTCGAGGTCGACGGGCTGCACGCGGGCGCGCTCGCCTTCGAGGTACGGAACCGCCGCAGCCGGATTGCGCACGTCTACGGCCTCATGCTCCATCCGGACTTTCGCGGCCGCGGCCTCGCGGACGCGGCGGCGCGGGCGCTCGCCCGCCATCTCGTCCACGACCTCGGCTACCACCGGCTCGAGCTCGAGTGCTACGCCTTCAACGAGCGCGCGCTCCGCCATGCCGAGCGGGCCGGCTGGGTGCGCGAGGGCGTGCGGCGCAAGGCCTATCGCCGCCACGGGAAATGGGTCGACGGGGTCCTTTTCGGGCTGGTCCGCGAAGACCTCGAGGCGTGAGCGACTACGATCGCTGCGTGAGCTCGCCTGCGCAACGCTGGGCGGACGGCTGGGAGGGCGGCTGGCAAGCGCACGACGCGGAAGCGATCGCCGCGCTCTACGCCGAGGAAGCCGTGGACTCCACGGCGCCGTTCCGTCCTCCCAACGACGGCCGCGCGGCCGTGCTCGCCTATGCGAAATGGGCGTTTGCCGACGAGACGGAGCAGGAAGTCCGCTTCGGCGAGCCCGTCGAGGAGGGCGAGCGGGCCGTGGTCGAGTGGTGGGCGACGCGGGTCGACGAGGGACGCGAGTCCACGCTCGCGGGTTGCACGGTCCTCCGCTTCGGCGCCGACGGCCTCGTGGTCGAGGCGCGCAACTACTGGCACGAGGAGGAAGGCCGCCGGCCGCCGTTCGAGGGCTGGGCCCGCTGATAGGCTCGCCGCCGTGGAGCTCATCCACACCTGCTACCGCATCACCGATCCCGAGCGGAGCGTCGCCTTCTACGAGGCGCTCGGCTTCGAGAAGCGCCGCGAGTTGCCGATCCGGGACGAGGCCGTGAACTACTTCCTGGGCCTGCCCGGGGACGGCGACCGGCTCGAGCTGACCCATAACTTCGACACCCCGGACGGCGGCTACGAGCTGGGCACCGGCTACGGGCACATTGCCCTCACCGTCGACGACCTGGACGCGACTCTCGGCCGCCTGCAGGACGAGCACGGCATCGAGCCCGAGCGGCCGCCCTACACGGTGCGCGAGGGCGGCTCACGCATCTGCTTCGTGCGCGATCCGGATCAGTACCGCATCGAACTGATCGAGCGGGCCTAGCCGCTCAGTCCGGCAGCAAACCGGAGGGGTAGCGGGTCGTCCGCGGCGGCGGGAACCGCGCGTCGGCGAGCTCGAGCTCCGACGCAGCCGACTAAGACGACTGACGGAGGTCCTTTGTCGTCAGCTGCTCGCAGAGGAGCCGCTTGAACCGAGCCGGATCGCCTGCGACGAAGCGCCGGCACAGCGCGAGGCCAACCGGGTAGCAGAGCAAGTACGGGCGCCACGACGCGGTCAGGAGGGACTCGACCTGCTTGTCGACGAACTCGTCGGGCTCGAGCAGCCATCGGCGCGCGTACGGCCTGAGCGCCTCCTCCGAGAGTCGCCTCTCCGCCAGTAGGAGCGCTGAGTTGGGCATTACCGAGAGCAGCGCTTCCTTCGTCTCGCGGACGACCGCGGCCGTCTCGGCGTCGTACGCGATCCCGAGCGGGCCGAGGATCTCCGCACCCACCGCATCCGCTTCGTCCCCGAACAGCGCCTCGTGCGCCATCTGCGCAAGGCCCTCGGCGACCAGCGCCTGCGGCCCGGTGTAGAGGTAGACGGCGAGCTCGAGCCGGCCAGCGCGGATCAGCGGCTCTTTGAGCACGTGCTCGGTGTGATGCCCGGGGTAGACCTCGTGCGTTACTAGCTCGAACAGCCGGAAGGAGGCGATCGGGAGGTCGGTGTTGATGGAGATGCGCGTCCGCAGGCCGCCGAGGTATTCGCAGTGCCCGCCCCACGGCTTGCCGCTGACGAGCTCGAACTCGACACGCTCATCCTCGGGTAGACCGAACCGCGCAGCAGTCGGTGCTCGAAGCCCGCCGGCGAGCGCCTCCAGGCCCGCGGCGAGGCGGTCGGCCGGCACGAACTGCGTCGAGAGCCACGCCGCGTACCGCTCCCGCAACGTTCCGTGGCCGGGCAAGACCTCGTCGAGGCGCGCATGCGCGGCGGCGAAGACTTCATCCGCGACCAGCTCGGCCTCCACCCCGTAGCAGCGCGCGACGAGCTCTCGGTAGGGAATCGGCTCGCCCGCGACCGAGCGGCAGGCGGTCTCGAGCCCTTCGAGCTGGGCCGCGAGCCAGCGTCGCCGCACCTCCTCGGGCTCGTCTCCTACGTCGCCGCGCAGCACCCGTGCATGCTCCGCGAGCTCGGCCGGAGCGGGCGACGGCTGCGCATCCACCCGGCGCGCAAGCTCCTCCGGGCCGCTGTAGCTGTCGATGAGGTCGGGCGCGAGCGTGCCGAGCCGCAGCACGAGCTCCAGGTACCGCTCGCCTTGGGTGAGCGTTGTACTGATAAGTAGATGATGGTGGAGAGCGAGGGACGGAAGACGACTCTATGTCGATGAGCGGCGAGCGCGCTGCGCGCAAGACGCAGCTCGACCCCGAGCTCGCGGACCCGCGTTGTAGCGGGCGGCGGTTTCGTCGGCGCAGTTGTAGCCCCACGGGCCGTCCTTCTGGAACCGCCCTGAGCTTGCGCACAGGAGCACGCACGGCCCGTCGCCGGCACCCACGAACGCGTGGCGCGTCTCCGGCGGGCAGTGCACGAAGTCCCATTGCTTGAGCGGCCGCTCCTGCCCTTCGACGATCAGTAGCCCCTCGCCCGAGAGCACGAGGAAGTCCTGTTCTGTCTCCCAGTGATACGTCCTCCGTCACTATCCCGATGGAAAGGCGACGAAGTCGTTCCGCTCCGCGCCGGTCGCCTCCGTCGTGGCGAGCGCCGCAGGGTGCTTAGCTATCGGGCGCGCCGGCCGGGGGTGTCTCGCGGGCGGCGGGACTCGTTGTGACGGCGCTACGTGCCGAGGCCGTCGGACGGGAGGCCTCCTTGGCTGCCGCCTGCTCATCGGTGTCCCCGTCGGCCAGCCCCTTTGTTACCGTCAAGTCGGCATTCCCGAGGATCACGTGGGCGAAGCGTTCGCTGAAGCCGGCTACGAATGCGAAGAGCGCGTAGTAGAAGAAGACCGTGTCCTGGGAGGGCGGCGTGAGAGGGAGGAAGTCGCTCTCAAGCGCGAAGTACGCCGCTATCCCGAAGATGCCGCCCAGGATCGGCCGGAAGCCGCCGAGCATGACGATAAGCGCCGGGCCGACCTCGTAATCGAGCGTCACGCCCTCCTCACGCCGCATCCGGGTCATGACGCTAACCATCGCACCGACGGCGCCGGCTCCGAAGCAGGCGTAGAAATTGCGTGTCGAGGCGGAGCCGAGGTCGAGGTCGCCGAAGAGCTCGATGATGAGCGCGATCAGCGCGCCGAGCCCCGCGACGACGAAGAGTCCGAGTAGCATGCCGATGAAGTAGCGGATCCGGGCCGTCTTTTTTGCAGCCCGGTCGTAGTAGCGCTCGATGCGGTCGACTTCCAGCCGATGATGCGCGACCGCCAAGGCGGTCTCCTTGCGAGAGGGGCGGCCTTTCATGCGCTCAACGAAGCCGAGAAGGTAGCTCTGCTCGCTGAAAACCCATTCCATGGCGATCCGTTGCGGGACCGGGTGAAGGACCCGACTGATCCTGATAGCGAGCGTGTCGCCGCGGTGAAGCAGGTCCGCGATTTCCGGTGCGTCCGCCGTTACCCACTCGGTCGCCCGGTGAAGGCGGTAGCTGCTGCCGCAGCGGGGCCACGCAAGCAAGCTCAGTCGCCTCTTCTTCTCGGTGAGCACGACGGCCGACGCTTCGCTCGCGCACCAATAGGCGTCGATGACCTCGCCTTCGGAGCGCTGGAACGCCTTCGCTTCCCTCTCGTACGCGTCTTTCAGCGTCGAGAGGTCGGCTTCGCGGAGCGTTTCGGCACCGTTCTTGGCGGCATTCCCGCCCCGCGAAGGGCGACCGTTCAGGCGGGCCGCACGAGCGAGGAACCGGCGGGCACGCCCCGGCCGCGCAAAGGTGTGCGGACGTGCTCGGCATTGCCACGCCCAGTGCGCCCAAACGAGGTCCGGGAAGAGCATCGACCCCGTGAGCGCCCGATCCGAAGTGTCGGCCGTCTCTTCCCGCTGCGTCCTGACGATAGCTATGGGGGGCGTCCCTCTCGCAGCGCCGCAGACACTTGTTGCGCTTGTCGCTAGTCAAGGTACGCCTTTCGCGCTCACGCGGCAAGAAGCAGGAGATTCCGCAGGACGTCCCGGAAAGACTTGAGAACGGGTCGAAGAGCGATCAACCAAAGACGGCGGCGGCCCGACAAACACGCGCTCGAGTCCGAGCAGTGCCTTAGCTATGGCGAGGAGGTGGGGCCAGCGCGACCTGCCCAGACCCAGGTCTGAGGACGTCGTGCAGCCGCCGCAGCGTGAGGCTGTGCACTGGGAGTCCGCCTTGGCTTCTCTCCACCAAGCAGCAGCCGTCCTGGACGACCTGCGTGAGGACAGCTACGGCCTCGGCCTCGTTCGCGAGCAGTTGAATCCCATTGACTGCGGCCGCCTACCCGAGCACCCCGGGCGCGTTCGACCCGCCATGAGGGCCCCCCGCGACATCTTCGTTACGAAGCTCGCGTCACCGAGGTGAAGGAGTACGCTCTGCGTAAGCTCGAGGGCCAAGCCGGTGCATAACGGCCGGCTCTCAACATGGGATCGATGAGAATCGCTGCCGGGGTGCGAGAAAGGGCATGATTCTGCACCTGCCGGGACGGGAAAGCTCCGCGGGCGAGCTCCCACTAAAAGGCGTAACGGTGTGTCAAGCTGCTGAAGCCGGATGACGGTGTGTGGGCTACACTCGCCGCTGTGGCGTTTCCTGCGTAGTTGATCCCGCCTGCATATGACCGTCGGCCGCACATCCGTGCGGGCTGACGTGGACTGCCTGACAGGCACCGGCTGTCGGTGACATCCGTCGGCGGCCGGCGACGAGATCAACTAAGGAGGAAAACGTGGTCACTGAAGCACGCCTTGAACGCGTGGTGTCCGGACTGGCACCCGTCACTCCCGGATGGTTCATCGTCAACACGGCCGACGCCGCGTGGACCAACAACGAATCGTACGGCGGCGTCTGCATCTTCGAGTCCGACGAGTTCGTGCTGCAGGGTCGGCCCGACCTAACGGCGTACGAGAAGCCGGATGCCGGGTTCACGATCCGCGTCGTTCTGCCGGGGCAACCATCAGGTCTCTACCACGCCGAGTCGGTCCAGGAGGACTTCCTCATCTTGATGGGCGAGTGCGTGCTCATCATCGAAAACCAGGAACGGCACCTGCGGGCCTGGGACTTCGTGCATTGCCCGCCGATGACCGCGCACACGTTCGTCGCCAAGGAAGCAGGGCCGTGCGTGATCCTCGCCACGGGAAACCGGCGCGACGATTTCGAGCGCGTGTCCCTGCGATCCGAGGTCGCCCTCCGCTACGACGCGGGATCCGAGGTCGATACGACAGACCCCGAGCGCCGAGGGCGATGGGAGGTCCAGCGTCCGAGTCACTGGGACGAACTCCCATGGGCTGAAGGGCCGTAGTTCCGCGGGTGCGCTGCGGCGTTCGGTCCGAATGCCGCAGCGCACTACGGCCGAGACCGTCGTCTGCACGAGCGTACTTCGCGAGAGAGGCAGTCGGGGACCTAGACAACTCTGTAGTTACGGAAGCCGTTAGTGGGTCACGAGCAGCTTGAAGGCGACCAGTACGGCGCCGAGGCCCAGGTTCGCGGTGACTACCGCGAGTGTCCCGAGGCGACCCAGGCGCTCGACGCGGGCGAAGACGATCCCCTGCACGACGAGTATGGCCAAGCCGAAGCCGAACGCCACCCACACGGCCGCTCTCGTCGACATCAGCCCGACGGCGCCAAGCAGGAGGGCGGCGACGGGTGGTACCGCCGCCTCCACGATCGACCCCTCACGCCGGGCGATGCGCCGCAGGTTAGCCAGTGAAAGATGCTCGTCATTGGCGATGCTCTCTGCGAGGCCGTGCGCATATACATGTGCGAGCCAGAAGACCACCGAGGTGACTGCCACCAGCGCGGCGATGTATCCGGCCTCATGCGGGTAGGCCCTTGCCCCCGTCACGACGACTGCAAGGACGATGACCGTGCCGTAGATGAACCCCGCGAGCCGCTCGCCCTTCGCCCCACGGTTGAAGTAGCCAGCCCTGGAATCACGTTGCTTCCCCACGACAGAGCGGATGAGCTCGATCTTATGCGCTGTGCTGTCGCTAGAGCGCAGTCGGCGATAAACGCTTCTCAGTAGTTACTGAGCCGGCGCGGTGGCGTCGCTCGACTACTTTGGCCTGCCTCGTACTGGGTCAGGCCCCGCCCGGCCTCGACGCGTCCCATAGGAAGTAGACCAGCACTCCGATGAGTGGGACGACGAGTATGACGACGAGCCAGAGCAACTTGCCGGCGAATCCGAGATCGCGGCGGCGGACGACTCGGACGGCGACGAGCAGCCAGACGAAGATCCACAGGCCGACCGCTGCGGCGACAAGCCCCGTACCGGGGGTGTACGCGAGCGTCGCCACGTCGGTCGGAAGCCTACCGCGAGCGACGGACGCCTTCCGCAAGGCTGAGCAAGTCCAGCACCAAGCGCCCGGCGCGTACGGTCGTAGCGGCCCTGAGGCTCGGGCCCGGCTCCCAAACGGGTACCGGGTCGAGCTGATCGAGCGCTAAGGTCTCACGCGAATGGACGAGGTGATCGCGGGCAACGTGCTCGAGCGCGGCCGCGCGTCGTACGCGAAGGGCGCCTGGCTGGAGGCCTACGAATGGCTGTCGCGGGCGGACGAGGACGATCTCCTCGAGCCAGACGACCTGGAGCTGCTGGCCAGGTCGGCGTACATGCTCGGTCGCGACGACGACTACGTCCGCGGCCTCGAGCGTGCCCACCACGGCCACCTGGACGCCGGCGAGGTCCCTGGCGCCGCACGCTGCACCTGGTGGATTGGGCACAACCTGCTGATGCGCGGGGAGACCGCCCGAGCGAACGGCTGGTTCGGCCGCGGCGACCGGTTGCTCGACCGGGAGGGTCGTGACTGTGTCGAGCGCGGCTATCTCCTGATCCCTGTCGGGCTCCAGGCCGATGACGCCCGCACCGCGTATGCAACGTGGACGGAAGCTGCCGCGACCGGCGAGCGCTACGGCGATCCAGACCTCGTCACGCTCGCGCGGATGGGGCAGGGCCACGTCCTTGTGCGGCAGGGGCGGACGGAAGAGGGCTTCCGGCTCGTGGACGAGACCATGGTGGCCGTCACAACGGGCGAGCTGTCGCCGATCGTCGCCGGCATCGTCTACTGCAACACGATCAAGTTCTGTCAAGACGCGCACGACGTGCGCCGCGCCCGTGAATGGACCACTGCCCTGACCGAGTGGTGTGACCGCCAGCCCGACATGGTCGCGCACACCGGCGTCTGCCTGGTGCATCGCGCCGAGGTCATGCAGCTCCAGGGAGCCTGGCAAGCCGCTCTGGAAGAGGTGCAGCAAGCCGGTGGGCGCCTCGGCCAAGGCGTGTTGAACCAGCGCATCTCGGGGAGCGCCCTTTACCGCCAGGGGGAAATCCAGCGCCTCCAAGGGGAGTTCGCCGCCGCCGAGGAGGCGTACCGTGCCGCAAGCCGGCTCGGCTTCGAGCCACAACCGGGCTTGGCGCTCTTGCGGTTGGCCCAGGGCAAGGCCGCCGCCGCCGCCACAGCGATCGGGCGCGTGGCGGACGAGACGGAGGAGCCTCTCAAGCGTGCTGACCTGCTGCCGGCTTACGTCGAGATCATGCTCGCCATGGACGACCTCGAGGAAGCGCGCCGCGCCTCCGGCGAGCTCGACGCAATTTCGGAGACGCACGCAAGCGATCTGCTGAGAGCGCTGGCCGCGCAAGCCGATGGGGCGGTCGTGCTCGCCGAAGGCGACGCCCGGGCTGCTCTGGGCTCGTTGCGCCGCGCGCTAACCGCGTGGCAGGACATCGAAGCACCGTACGAGACGGCGCGCACGCGGATCCTGCTTGGGATGGCCTGCCGCCGGCTGGGCGACGACGACGCGGCAGCGCTCGAGTTGGAGGCCGCGCGCACCGTCTTCGAGGAGCTGGGTGCGGGCCCGGATCTGACGCGAGTGGACTCGCTGGTGACGTCCGCTCCGTCGAAGAGGACCCATGGATTGAGCCCACGCGAGCTGGAGGTGCTGCGCCACGTCGCGGGCGGCAAGACCAACAAGCAGATCGCGACCGAGCTCGTCCTCAGCGAGAGGACCATCGAGCGGCACGTCAGCAACATCTTCGTCAAGCTCGGCGTTTCGACGCGCGCAGCAGCCACCGCGTTCGCCTACGAGCACCAGCTCCTCTGAGTGGAAGCACCCAACCCGCCGGACGGCGGAAGTTGGGTGGTTCCTCCGAAGTTTCGCCCCTTCGCCTCGGCCTACTCTCGGGCAGGAAGGCGCTCAATCCGGCCGAGGAGGAGCCATGAGCAAGGCATATGACGTGATCGTCGTGGGGGCGCGCTGCGCCGGGGCACCGACGGCGATGCTGCTCGCCCGGCGGGGCCACCAGGTCCTGTTGGTCGACCGGGCCGCGTTCCCCAGCGACACTATCTCGACGCATCTCATCCATCCCCCTGGGGTGGCGTCGCTCGAGCGCTGGGGGCTGCTCGACCCCGTCATCGCGACCGGAAGCCCGTCCATCGACACGTATGCGTTCGATTTTGGACCGTTCACGCTGTCCGGAGCGCCGGGGACGGATGAGACGCCGGTCGCCTACGCACCCAGGCGGACCGTGCTGGACCAGTTGCTCGTCGATGCCGCCTCCGAGGCGGGAGCAGAGGTTCGTGAGCGGTTCACGGTCGAGAGCCTCGTCGTGGAGGACGGTCGCGTCGTCGGTATTCGCGGCCACAGCAAGCGCGGCAACACCGTTGCCGAGCTCGCCCGGGTGGTCATCGGAGCCGACGGCCGTTACTCGCTCGTCGCCGACGCGGTCGACGCCCAGGAGTACAACGAGAAGCCGCAGCTGCAGGTGAGCTACTACAGCTACTGGAGCGGCCTGCCGATGAGCGGCCGCTTCGAGACCACGATTCGTCCTGGTTTGGGTTACGCGGCGTGGCCCACGAACGACGACCTGACCCTGGTCATCGCCGGCCGTCCGGTCGACGAGTTCGACGCCGTAAGGAGGGACATCGAAGCCGCCTTCCTCGAGACGCTCGAGATCGCTCCGGCGTTTGCCGACCGGGTTCGGGGCGCTACGCGCGAAGAGCGCTTCGTCGGCACGGCGGTCCGCGGATACTTCCGCAAGCCCTTCGGCCCCGGCTGGGCTCTGGTCGGCGACGCGGGCTACAACAAGGACTTCATCACGGCTCAGGGCATCCACGACGCGTTCCGCGACGCCGAGCTGTGCGCAACGGCGCTCGACGAGGCACTCGAGGGCCGGCGCAGCTTCGACAATGCCCTGGGCGAGTACCAGATGCGGCGAGACGAGCAGGTCCTGCCGATGTACGAGTTCACGGCCGAGCTCGCGGCGCTCGCGCCTCCTCCGCCCGAGATGCAGCAGCTGCTGAGTGCGGTCAGCACGAGCCAGGAGGCAATGGACGGGTTCGCGCGCGTCGCCGCAGGAGTGACGTCACCGGCCGAGTTCTTCTCGGACGAGAACGCAGAACGCATCTTCGCCGCTGCGGCGTAGGAGACTGCGAGGTCTTCGAACCGCCCTCGAGGGGGTTAGATTCCTTCTTCCCGAAGAGCCGCGTAGGAGGAGCCGTGTCTGCGTACCCCCACCTGTTCAGCCCGCTCCAGATCGGCAGCATCACCGTCCGCAACCGGATCATGCAGACGGCGCACGTCAAGCTATTCGCCTACAACGCCGTCGACTCGCAGCGGAACGTCGCCTATCAGGCTGCGCGCGCAAAGGGCGGGGCGGGGCTGCTGATCACCGGCAACCGCGTCGTCCATCCCACCTCCACGACAGGGTTCCCACGGGTCGCGTGGGCGTACTTGCCCGAAGCCCTCGACGCCGACCGGAAGCTCACGGACGCGGTGCACGAGCACGGCGCCGCCATCTTCGCTCAGCTAAATCATTTCGGGCTGAATGCGTCGAGTGACTCTGCCGACGACTACCGCGTTCTTTGGGGGCCCTCGGCCGTCAAGTCGCCCGCTTACGGTGAGACGGCCAAGGCGATGGAGCTCGAGGACATCCGCGAGGTCGTCGAGTGGTGGGGCCGCTCCGCCGAGCTGACCAGGGAGGGCGGCTTCGACGGCACGGAGGTACACATTTCGCACAGCTACCTCCTGCACCAGTTCCTCTCCCCCCTCTACAACAAGCGCACGGACGAGTACGGCGGCTCGTTCGGGAACCGACTCCGGTTCGCCCGCGAGGTGATCGAGGAGGTCCCGTCGTCGTGCCGGGACGGACTGGGTCGTCGGCGTGCGCATCAGTCTGAGCGACTTCATTCCCGGCGCCCTCGACGTGGAGGACGCCGTGCGCGTGGCGCAGGCGCTCGAGGCCGACGGCGGCATCGATTACATCAACGTCACCGCCGCGGGTTACCACAACATCTTCCGCGCGATCGAGCCCTCGGACGTCCCCGACGGCTACCTCGTCGACCTGACCGCGCAGGTGAAGGCCGCAGTCGCACTGCCCGTCTTCACCGTTGGTGGGATCAAGGACCCCGCCTTCGCAGAGGAGATTCTCTCCTCGGGCAAGGCGGACATGGTTGCGATGACGCGTGCCCAGATCGCCGATCCGGAGTTCGCGAACAAGGTCCGTGAGGGGAGGGACGAGGAGGTCTACCACTGCATCCGCGGCAATCAGGGCTGCATCGCCCGCGTGTTCAAGGGCCTGCCGATCACCTGCACGGTGAATCCAGCAGCAGGCCGTGAAGAGCGCTTCGGCGAGGAGACGCTGGGGCCGGCGGATGAACCGGGAAGCTGGCTGGTCGTCGGCGGCGGTCCTGCAGGCATGAAGGCTGCGGAGACACTCGCTCGCCGCGGGCACGAGGTGACGCTGCTCGAGCGCGAGGAGCACCTCGGTGGGCAGCTGACTCTGATCCTGCGCACGCCGGGACGAGACGAGTTCAGCTGGATCGTGCGTGACCTCGACGTACAGATGCGCCGGTACGGCGTCGAGGTGCGTCTCGGGGCGGAGGCGACTGCGGCGTTCGTCCGCGAGCGCTCACCGGACGGCGTGATCGTTGCTACCGGCGCGGTCCCTTCGCGCTCCGGCTTCTCGAGCGTCAACCCGCTCGTCGAGGAACTGCCCGGCGTCGACCAGGACAACGTGCTGACGGTCTGGGACGTCTTGCTCGAATCGAGACCGGTCGGTAAGCACGTCGTCGTCCTCGACGACGACGGCACCCGCTATGCGGCCGGAGTGACGGAGGTGCTGCTCGACCGCGGCTGCACCGTCGAGCTCGTCTCACGCTGGCCGGCACTCTTCCCCGCCACGCTGACGACGCTCGACATGGCGCACCTCTACAGCCGCCTGCTCGGCAAGGGTCTCACGTACCGGCTCAACTCGTGGGCGCTCGCAATCGAGAACGACCAGGTGACCGTGTTCAATCTCTACACGGGCGCCGACGAGACCCTGACCGGGGTCGACACGATCGTGCTCGCGACCGGCCCGAAAGCCGATGACAGTCTCTACTTCGCGTTGAAGGGCGAGATCCAGAACCTGCATCGAGTCGGCGACTGCGTCGCGCCGCGGAAGCTCGACCACGCGATCTACGAGGGCTACCTCGCCGGCCGCGAGCTGTGGTCACCCCAAGAGCGCTACATCTACGAGGGTGAGCTGGAACGGAGCGAGCGGGCCGCGATCGGGGCGTGACATCCAGGCGCTGAGGCGGGCCCGTCCCAGCCGTCAGTCCGGAGCGTTCCAGGCCCTCGAACGGGTGGAGGACGGATGAGCTCGAAACCGAGTCCTGACTAGAGTCCCTGCCATGCGATCGGGCGCGGGCATGGCGCTGTTCGCTATGGGCCTGGGTGTCCTGGTGATCGCGAACGACTTCACCGCGCTCAACGTCGCACTGCCGGCCATCGAGGAGGACTTCGACGTCGACGTCGGCACCGTCCAGTGGATCATCAATGCCTATGCGCTGACCTTCGGCATGGTCCTCGTCACCGGAGGTCGGCTTGCCGACATGTTCGGGCGCCGCAAGGTGTTCTTCGTCGGCACGGCGATCTTCGCCACCTTCTCGTTGCTCGGCGCACTAGCGCCGAGTGCAGGCTGGCTGATCGGAACGCGCGTGGGGATGGGGGTCGGAGGCGGTTTGATGTGGCCGGCGATCCTGGGGATGACGTTCGCCGCGGTGCCACCCGCCCGCGCGGCGTTTGCCGGTGGCCTCATCCTTGGCGTTGCCGGGCTCGGCAACGCGCTCGGCCCGCTGATCGGCGGCGTACTCACCGAGCTGATCAGCTGGCGGGCGATCTTCTGGCTCAACCTTCCGGTGGCCGCCGTAGCCGTCGCCGTCACGTGGGCGAAGATCCACCAGCCGCGACCCGAAGTCCGTGCGCAGCGGCTCGACTACGCCGGCATCGCTTCGCTCTCGCTCGGTCTCGTGCTCGTGCTGCTCGCGCTCGATCAGTCGGCCGACTGGGGCTGGGGAGATGCGCGCGTGCTCGGCATGCTCGCGCTGGCCGCAGTCTCGCTCCTAGCGTTCGCCGTCGTCGAGCGCAGGATGGGCGAGGACGCACTAGTCCCCAGCGACGTGATCGGCAACCGCGGCTTCGCTGCAGCCTGCGCGACGGTGCTCTTCATGTCGGCGGTGTTCTTCACCACGGTTCTCTACGTCCCGCAGCTGATGGAGAAGATCCTCGACTTCTCGGCGCTCGAGGCTGGGGTCGCGATGCTGCCGCTTCTCGGCGTGTTCGGCGTCGTCGCGTTCACCTCGAATCGGGTCAGCGACCGGTTCGGAATGCGAATGGTGATCGTTGTCGGCACCGCCCTGCTTGCGCTGGGCCCGCTGCTCCTCTCGTTCTTCGACACCGGGTCGCGGTACCTCGACCTCGTGCCCGGCCTCGTCGTGACCGGCATCGGGATCGGCCTCTTCTACCCGACGATCACGACCGCGGCGGTCACGATGCTCGACGCTTCGCGCGCGAGTCTCGCCGGAGGGATCGTCTACATGTTCCAGATCGCCGGAGGCGCGATCGGGCTTGGCCTGGCGACCGCGATCTTCACGACCCGCTCCGAGGATCTGGTGGCCGGCGAGGCCGCCGATCTCGGGCTCCGGGCGAGCCCCGACCACGTCGCCGTCATCCACGGAATCCTCGCAGGCACCGAGTCAGGCAGCGTCGCGTTCAGGGACTTCGGAACGGCAGTCGCGGACGAGCTTCTCGAGGTGGTCAACGAGTCGTTCGTCGCCGGGATCCAGCTGGCTTTCCGCGTCGTCGCGGCGCTCGCAGTCGTCGGGCTGCTCGTTGCGCTTGTGGCGGTACGATCCGGCAAACCGGCCCGAGACCAAGGCCCGGCCGCCTCTTCGTGATGGACGCAGACGGCTCGCAAAGCGCCCGATCTCGGGCGCTTTTGAAGCCGAGCCTAAATGGAGGTAAGACGGGAGGTCTCCGAGCCGATGCGCGAACCGCGTCACAGGAGCCGTTCGAGCTCGAGCTCGATCCGGTAGTGAGGAGCCCGATCCGTTCCCCACCCTCGACGGCGACGAAGCCGGGCAGCTCGCTCGCCCTATGGACGCGCCCAGCGAGCGACGATGGCGCGCCCCAGGCCTCGGCCATGAACTCGTCGACCCAGGCGCGCTCCTGCTCGGACAGAGGACGGACCTGCACACTGAGGTCTTCTACAGGATCGAGCTCGAGCCGAGCTAGGAAGCTGACGAGATGATGGAGCCCCCTTCGCGTTTCGTCGGTTGTCACGCTTTCGGCACATCCGGTCACACACGCGCGCGGATTTCCGACTTACGGTCGTTCCATGAGCAGCGTGAGCACGCCGTGGGGAAAGGCGACCGTGGTCGAGGAGCTGCGCGTCCAGCAGCGGGCGGGCGACAAGCGCTTCCAGACGATCGTGCAGCTGCTCGAAGACGAGAAAGGAGGTGAGCTCGTCCGCTTCACCTATACGACAAACGGAACGGTGCGGCGGGGTCCGGTGACGCTCCGAGGTCGAGACGTCGAGCGCCTGCGCGAGGCGCTCGCCGGCTGCCCCCGGCTCGCAGGTGCGCTCGGGCTTCCAGGTTCGTAGGAGAGCGTGGCGCTCGCGGGACATGTTCGGGAGCCTACGCTCGCGCGTAGGTGCGCTCGCGGGCGGCGTCCACGAGTGAAGCGAGCACGAGCCCACCGTCGCCCGAGCCGAGGAGCGGATCGACCGCGTACTCGGGATGCGGCATGAGGCCCATGACGTTGCCCGCCTCGTTCAGGACGCCGGCGACGTCGGCCACCGAGCCGTTCGGGTTCTCGCCCGCCTCGTAGCGAAGCACGACCTGCCCCGCCGTCTCGAGCTGGGCGGCAAGCTCGTCGTCCGCGTACCAGCAGCCTTCGCCGTGCTTGACGGGGACGACGAGGCGCTGGCCCTCGGCGCAGCGTGACGTGAACGGCGTATCGGTCCGCTCGACGCGGACCACGACGTCTCGGCAGACGAACGAGAGAGACTCGTTCGGGCGCAGCACGCCCGGGAGGAGACCGGCCTCACAGAGAATTTGAAAGCCGTTGCAGATCCCGAGCACGAGCCCACCCTTGTCCGCAAAGCGGGCCACGGCCTGCATCGCGGGGGCAAAGCGGGCAATGGCACCGCAGCGCAGGTAGTCGCCGTAGGAGAAGCCGCCCGGAAGGACGACGGCGTCCACGCGCGGAAGCTCGGCCTCTGCGTGCCAGACGAAGGATGTCTCGGCCCCCAGGTCGGAGAGTGCCCACGCGGCGCCCTGGTCGTCGTTCGAGCCCGGGAAGACGAGGACGGCGACGCGCGGCCGGGGTTCAGTCACGCTCCGTCCGCCTCCAGGTCGATCTCGTAGCTCTCGATCAACGGGTTCGCGAGCAGGCGCTCGCACATGCGCTCCACCTCGGCACGGGCCTCCTCGGCACTCCCGGCCTCCACCTCGACGTCGATGACGCGGCCGACGCGCGCTTCTCCGACCGAGAAGCCGAGCTGCCGGAGGGAGCGCTCGACCGCCTGCCCCTGAGGATCGAGGATGCCCGCCTTGGGACGGACGAGCACCGTCGCTCTCATCGCAGCACCACGCCCGGGTCGGCGAGATAGTCGTCGAAGGGGATGCCGGTCAGCCGCTCGAAGGCCTCGACGTAGCGGGAACGCGTGCCGGCGACGATCTCGGGCGGGAGCTCGGGGCCGGGCGCCGTCTTGTCCCAGCCGAGCGACTCGCAGTAGTCGCGGGCGTACTGCTTGTCGAAGGAGGGCTGCGGCCGCCCGGGCTCGTACTCGTCCGCGGGCCAGAAGCGGGAGGAGTCAGGCGTGAGCACCTCGTCGCCGAGGGTCAGCGTGCCCTCGGGGTCGAGCCCGAGCTCGAACTTCGTGTCCGCGATGAGGATCCCCCGCTCGGCGGCGTGCTCCGCGGCGAAGCGATAGAGCTCGACCGAGACGCGCTCGACCTCGGCGAGGACGTCGGCGCCGACAAGCTCCGCTGCGCGAGCGCGGTCGATGTTCTCGTCGTGGCCGGTTACGGCCTTCGTCGCGGGCGTGAAGATCGGCTCGGGGAGCCGGTCGGACTCGAGCAGCCCCTGCGGAAGCTCGTGCCCGCAGACGGCGCCCGTTGCGCCGTAGTCCTTCCACCCGGAGCCGGCCAGGTAGCCGCGCACGACGCACTCGATCGGCAGCATGTCCAGCCGCTTCGCCTCGGTCGAGCGGCCGTCGCCGCGAAGCGCCAGCAGGTGGTTGGGGACGATCTCACGCGTGCGCGCGAACCAGAAGCCGGAGAGACCCGTGAGCACGCGGCCCTTGTCCGGGATCTCGGTGGGCAGGACGACGTCGAACGTCGAGATGCGGTCGCTGGCGACGAGCAGCAGGCGCTCGTCGTCGAGCTCGAAGAGCTCCCGGACCTTTCCGCTGGCGACGTGGACTGCGGCCTCAGGCATGCACGGCCTCCTTCGTTCGGGTGGTCAGGGCGGTCAGGCGATCGAAGACGACGTCCACGTGGCGAAGGGCGTCGCCGGGGTCGAAGGCGCGCTCGAGGTCGTGCTCGCTGAGCACCGCCGCGACCTCCGGATCGTCTCGAAGGAGTGCGCGAAAATCGCGCTCCTCGTCCCATGCGCGGAGGGCGTTCCGCTGCACGATCCGGTAGGCGGCGTCGCGCGGCAGGCCCGCGGCGACGAGCGCGGAGAGAACACGCTGGCTGAAGACGAGCCCGTGGGACGCGTCGAGGTTCGCACGCATGCGCGCGGGATCGACGACGAGGCCGTCGACGAGCCATGCGAAGCGGTCGAGCATGTAGTCGAGGGCGAGAAAGGCGTCCGGGAGGACGACGCGCTCGGCGCTCGAGTGGGAGATGTCTCGCTCGTGCCAGAGCGCAACGTTCTCGAAGCCCGACGACCGCCGCAGCGCGAACGACACGGGCGAGGCCGCAGATGCGCTCGGCCACGATCGGGTTGCGCTTGTGCGGCATCGCCGAGGAGCCCTTCTGACCGCGGACGAACGGCTCCTGCACCTCGCGGACCTCCGTGCGGGCTAGGTGGCGGATCTCGGTGGCGAAGCGCTCGAGCGACGCGGCGCAAACGGCGAGCGTGGCAAGGAGCTCGGCGTGCCGGTCGCGGGGCACGACCTGCGTGGCCGCCGGCTCCGGGACGAGGTCGAGGCGCTCGCAGGCGATCCGCTCCATCTCCGGATCGCCGCCCACGTAGGTGCCCACGGCGCCGGAAAGCTTGCCGACGCGCATGCCTTCGAGCGCGCGGGCGAGGCGGCCGTGGTCCCGGTCGAGCTCGAACGCCCAGCCGGCGAGCTTGGCCCCGAAGGTGATCGGCTCCGCGTGGACGCCGTGCGTTCTCCCCACCATCACGGTCTCTCGGTGCTCTTCGGCGCGCCGGACCGCGGCGGCGAGCGAGCGGTCGAGCCCCTCGAGGAGCAATGCCCCGGCCTCGCGCACCTGAAGCGCAGTGGCCGTGTCGAGCACGTCCGAAGACGTGAGCCCGTAGTGCAGCCAGCGTCCCTCGGGGCCCAGCCCCTCCGCGACGGCGTCCACGAAGGCGGCAAGGTCGTGTTGCGTGCGCTCCTCGATCTCGGCCACGCGCTCGGGTGTCGGCGCCACCGCGCGCTCCCGGACAGCGGCTGCGGCCTCAGCGGGAACCGCGCCGATCTCCGCCCATGCGTCGAGAGCCGCCAGCTCGACATCGAGCCAGCGCTCGAGCTTGCTCTCGTCCGACCACACGCGCTTCATAGGCGGACGCGAGTAGCGGGCGATCACGTCAGCAAGTCTAGTGCCGGCCCAGGCGGGTGCTCAGAGCCGAGTGGTCGGAGGCCGCGGCGACCCTGGGTAGCCGCCGCCCTGGCCGAGGATCTTCGCCGCGAGGATGGCCGCATTGCGTGCCCCGTCCAGCGAGACGCAGGCAACGGGCACTCCCGGAGGCATCTGCACGATCGCCAGGATGGAGTCCAGGCCTCCGAGCGCGCTCTTCGAGGACGTGAGCGGCACCCCGATCACGGGCAGGTCGGTGTAGGCGGCGACTACGCCGGGGAGCGCGGCGGCCATCCCGGCCCCGGCGATGATCACGCGGACGCCGCGTAGGGCCGCCGTGGACGCGTACTCCGCCACGCCGCGCGGGTCGCGGTGCGCCGAGAGCACCTCCAGCTCGAAGGAGATGGCGCGCTCGTTGAGCTCCTCGATCGCGGGCTCCATCGCTTCGCGGTCGGACTCCGAGCCGATGAGGATTCCGACCAGGGGGCCGCCTTCCTCGAACTCCTCGATGACTGGGAGCGGAACGGGCGCGGGCTCAGGAGTGCGCATGGGCCCGGTTCGACGCCTTCTCCGCGATGTCCCGGCGATAGTGGGCGCCCGGGAAGTCGATCAACTCGACCGCGCGATACGCATGCTCGCGGGCCGCCGCGAGGTCGCGGCCGGTCGCAGTCACGGCGAGCACACGCCCGCCCGCGCTGACCAGCGCACCCCCTCGGAGCGCGGTGCCCGCGTGGAACACGAGCGCCCCGCCGGCCTCGGCGGCCTCGACGCCTGCGATCGTCGTGCCGGTCTCGGGCGCCTCCGGATAACCCGGCGAGGCGAGGACGACCGTGACTGCAGCCTCAGGGGACGCCGTGAGCTCGATCCCGGCGAGTGACCCCTCCGCGGCTGCGGCGAGCGCCGTCAGGAGGTCGCCTTCGAGGCGCGGCAGGATCGCCTGCGTCTCCGGGTCGCCGAACCGGCAGTTGAACTCGAGCACGCGCGGGCCGTCCGCGGTGAGCATGAGCCCGGCGTAGAGCAGGCCCCGGAACGGCGCCCCGCGGGCGGCCAGCTCGCGCAGCACAGGGCGGTGGACGAGCTCGACGAGCTCGTCGGCCGCGTCCTGCCCGAGGGCGGGGACGGGCGAGTAGCTTCCCATGCCGCCCGTGTTCGGCCCTTCGTCGCCGTCGAGGAGCCGCTTGAAGTCCTGCGCGGGTGCGAGCGGAAGCGCGTCGGCGCCGTCGCAGAGCGCGAAAAGCGAGACCTCCTCGCCCTCGAGCAGCTCCTCGACGACGATCCGGTCGCCGAGCTCCCGGGCGCGCGCCCAGGCGGCCTCGGCCTCGGCCTGCGTCCGACACACGAAGACGCCCTTACCCGCAGCGAGCCCGTCCGCCTTCACCACGCACGGCGCCCACGGCCCGTCCAGCTCGCCTGCGGTGGGCACCCCTGCTGCGCGCATCACGTCCTTGGCGAAGGCCTTGGAGCCCTCGATGCGCGAAGCGCCGGCGCCCGGCCCGAAGACGGAGACTCCGGCGTGGCGGAGGACGTCGGCAAGCCCGGCGACCAGCGGCGCCTCGGGCCCGACGACGGCAAGGTCGATCTCGAGCTGGCGGCACAGGCCGAGGACGGCCTCGGCATCGTCCGCCCGCACCGGATGGCAGGAGCCGAGCGCGGCGATCCCCGGGTTTCCGGGCGCGGCGTGGAGCTCGTCCAGGAGCCGGCTCTGTGCGAGCTTCCAGGCCAGCGCGTGCTCGCGCCCGCCCGATCCGACGACCAGGACCTTCACGCGCCCCACTCTAAAGCCGCCTCCGGGCGTTTCAAAGACCGGCGCTGGAGCGTTGAAGGCGCGAACCGGCTGCTCGCGCGCATTAGGATTGCCGTCCTCACCTCGAAAGCGAAGGAGCTCAATCCATGGCAACCGCGAAAGCGGCCCCGACGCAGGTCCAGACCGTCCTCGCCAAGGGCCCGATCCCCGATCCCATCCCCACGCTGGAGGAGGCGCGCAGCGACCCTACGCGCCGCAAGAAGATCCAGGCGATCCGCAAGCAGATCAACGAGCTCGGGCTCAAGTACATCTTCTTCCAGCAGGTCTCGGTCTCGGGCCATGTCAACGGGAAAGGCGTCTCCGCGACGATGTGGGAGAACGTCGCCGAGGACGGCTACCAGCTCGTCTACGGGGCGACCGCCGACCTCTTCGTCGACCGGGAGGACCGCTACATCGGCTTCGGGCCCGAGGAGTCCGAGCTCGCCGCGATCGCCGACCTGGACACCTTCGCCCAGCTTCCGTGGGATTCGCGCGTCGGACGCGTCTTCTGCGACTGCTACGACACGGAGACCGGGGAGCTCCTCGAGGCCGACCCGCGCCAGAACCTCAAGCGGATCGTCAACGAGGTCGAGCAGGAGCTCGGCTACACGTTCCTCTGCGGGGTCGAGCCCGAGATGATGTGGATGAAGCGCCCGCGCGGCTCGACCGATCCCGGCGAGGCCGAGGGCATCACGAAGCCCTGGTGCTACCACATCAACCAGTTCGAGGAGCTGCGCCCGATCATCCTCGACGTCATCGACTACGGGGAGCAGCTCGGCATCAACCCCTCCTACGGCGACCACGAGGACTCGCCCGGGCAGCTCGAGCTGAACTTCCTCTTCGACCGCGCCGTCCGCACGGCCGACAACCTCTCCACCTACCGGCAGATCTGCGCGGCGGTCGCGCGCAAGCACACGCAGGAGGGGACGTACGGGGACGACGTCGAGATCATCGCCACCTTCATGCCGAAGCCCTTCACCGGCGTCTCGGCGAACGGCGCGCACCACCACTTCACGCTCGTGGACGAGGAAGGGAACAACGTCTTCTACGACGAGGACGGTCCGGCCAAGCTCTCGAAGATCGGGCTGCAGTTCATGGGCGGCATCCTCGACCACTACCGCGGCCTCTGCGGGATCACCGCCTCCGACCGTCAACTCGTACAAGCGCTTCTGGGACTTCGGCTTCTGGGCGCCGATCTACAAGGACTACGGCTGGCAGAACCGGACGACGCTCGTGCGCGTGGCGAGCGGCGGGCGCTTCGAGTTCCGCGCCGTCGACTCCGCCTGCAACCCGTACCTGACGCAGGCGGCGCTGCTTCGCGCCGGCCTCGACGGCGTCAAGCGCAAGCTCGATCCCGGGCAAGCCGCAGCAGCGCAACGTCTACGACGTCCTCGCCGAGGGTGGCGAGATCCCGCGCGTGCCCGACCACCTCGGCGAGGCGCTCGAGGCGCTCGAGGAGGACGAGGTCGTCCGCAGTGCGCTGCCCGGTCGTCTCTACGATGTGTACATGCACTACAAGCGGGACGAGTGGGAGCGCTTCCTCTCCGCCGTGACGGACTGGGAGCGGGAGCAAGCTACCTGGACTTCCTGCCCTAGGAGAGGCGCGCATGTGCGGAATCGCAGGGATCATCTACCGGGACGGCGCGCACGACGTCGGGTCGCGACATGACGCGGATGCTCCAGTCCATGAAGCACCGCGGGCCCCGACTCGACCGGCTACGCGCTCTACGGCCCGACGAACGGCTACTACGTCATGCGCTACACGCTCGCGGACGCGAACGACCCGCGCGACTTCGAGTTCGGCGACCGCCTCCGCCGCCACCAGCGCGCAGGTGCTCGAGCGGCTGAAGAACGCCGGCGCGGACATCAAGGACGTCGAGGAGGAGACCGAGTACGCGTACCGCGTCACGTTCGACGTACGACGGCGAGGACCTGAAGGGCATCGCCGACCGGATCGAGGACGTCCCCGGACGCCGAGGTGCTCTCCCTCGGCCACTCGCTCGAGATCATCAAGGACCTCGGCGACGCCGAGTCCGTGTGCGACCAGTACGAGCTGGGCGGGTTCAGCGGCACGCACGCGATCGGCCATGTGCGCATGGCGACGGAGTCGGACGTCGACATCTCGGGCGCCCACCCGTACTGGGCCTACCCGTTCTCCGACGTCGCCGTCGTCCACAACGGGCAGCTGACGAACTACTTCCAGTGGAAGCGCCGCCTCGAGCGCTCGGGCCACCGCTTCCAGTCCGAGTGCGACTCGGAGATCATCGCCGTCTACCTCGCGGAGAAGATGAGCGAGGGCGCGTCGCTCGAGGACGCGATGCACGACTCGCTCGAGGAGCTCGACGGCGTCTTCACGTACATCGCGGTCACCGAGGACGCGCTCGGCGTGGCGAAGGACGAGATGGCGGCGAAGCCGCTCGTCCTCTACGAGTCGGACGACGTCGTCGCGCTCGCCTCCGAGGAGATCGCCATCCGCGCCGTCGATCGACCGCGAGATCGACACGTACGACCCCTACGAGGGCGAGGTGCTGGTGTGGCAGCGGTAGGCGAACGGCGGATCACCTACGACGCGCGCGGGCTCGCGGAGCCGTTCGCCGAGGCGCCGCGCGATCGCCGAGATCGCGGACGGGAAGGCGACCTTCGACGCGCACGACCTCTCCACGCGCCAGATCAACCTCGAGCTGCGCCGCCTGCTCTACGAGGAGGGGGTCGACGACGTCACCGTGCTCAACCCCGGCGCGAAGCACTCGCTCGGCGTCGGCATCCTCACCCGCTGCCGGATCACCTTCGACGGGAGCCTCGGCTACTTCGGCTGCGGGCTCATCGACGGCCCCGAGATCCAGATCAACGGCCGGGTCGGCTGGTCGGCCTGCGAGAACATGATGTCCGGCGTCGTCGTCATCGAGGGGAACGCCGGCTCGCTGACCGGTGCGGCCATCCGCGGCGGCGACCTCGTCGTCAAGGGCCAGGTCGGCGCGCGCACGGGGATCGACCAGAAGGGCGGCACGATCATCGTCCTCGGGCGACGCCGGCTCGATGACGGGCTTCATGATGCAGCGCGGCCGCCAGGTCATCTGCGGCAACGTCGGCCCGGGGCTCGGCGACTCGATGTACGACGGGACGATCTACGTCGGCGGCAAGGTCAAGTCGCTCGGCATCGACTGCGTTCCCGGGGAGTGGGACGAGACCGACACCGAGTTCATCGAGCGGAAGTTCAGGATCTACGGCCTGGGCGACCCGCCCGAGCTCCAGAAGTTCGTCTGCGGCAAGAAGCTCTACAACTACGACAACCTCGAGCCTTCCGAGCGAAAGCTGGTGCTCTAGTGAGCGAGACCGGTACGAGCACGTCGGCGGCAACGTCGGCCAGGGCCAGCCCGAGCGGCGCACCGTCCTCGGGCGGAGCCCGATCTTCACGCCCGAGGTCATCAACGACATCCACATGAAGGCCGAGCTCGGGCGCTACCGCATGCGCGGCTTCTCGATGTTCAAGAAGATCCCGCACTGGGACGACCTCATGTTCATGCCGGGGACGCTGACCCGGTTCGTGATCGAGGGCTACCGGGAGAAGTGCGAGACGAAGACCGTGCTCGGCGCCCGCTTCGCGAAGAAGCCGATCGAGCTCGACATCCCCGTCTACATCACCGGCATGAGCTTCGGCGCGCTCTCGCTCGAGGCGAAGATGGCCCTCGCCAAGGGCGCCTCCATGGCCGGCACGGCAACCTGCTCGGGCGAGGGCGGGATGATCCCGCCCGAGCGCGATCTCTCGACGAAGTGGTACTACCAGTGCATCCAGAGCCGGTACGGGTTCAACCCGCACCACCTCATGCTCGCCGACGCGTGTCGAGTTCTTCATCGGCCAGGGGTGCAAGGTCGGGCTCGGCGGCCACCTCATGGGCCAGAAGGTGACCGAGCAGGTGGCGGAGATGCGCTCGCTGCCGCCCGGGATCGACCAGCGCTCGCCGGCGCGGCACCCGGACTGGCTCGGGCCCGGACGACCTCTCGCTGAAGATCCAGGAGATCCGGGAGGCGACCGACTACCAGATTCCCGTCCAGCTCAAGCTGGGCGCCGCGCGCGTCTACGACGACGTGCGCATGGCGGCCAAGTGCGGGCCGGACATCATCTACCTGGACGGGGCCGAGGGCGGCACGGGCGCCGGCCCGCACATCGCGACGGAGGAGACGGGGATTCCGCTCATGGCCGCGATTCCCGAGGCGCGCCGCGCGCTCGAGGACGTCGGCCTCGCAGACGAGATCGACCTCGTCGTCGCAGGAGGGATCCGGAACGGCGGCGACGTCGCCAAGGCGCTCTCGCTGGGCGCGAAGGCGGTCGCGATCGGCCACGCGTCCCTCGTCGCGCTGAACTGCAACAAGGAGATTCCCGGCGTCACCGACTACGAGGGGACGATCGGCGTGCCCGGCGGGGCAGTGCTACCACTGCCATACCGGGCGCTGCCCGGTCGGGATCACGACTCAGGACCCGGAGCTCCGCAAGCGCCTCGTCGTCGACGAGGCGGCCGAGCGGGTCTACAACTTCCTGCACACGCTGACGATCGAGCTGCAGATGCTCGCGCGCGCCTGCGGGAAGACGAACGTGCACTCGCTCGAGCCCGAGGATCTCTGCGCGTTGACGGTGGAGGCGGCGGCGATGGCCAAGGTGCCGCTCGCCGGCACCGACTGGATCCCCGGCGTCAGCGAGGAGAACGCGCTCGAGAAGATCGAGCGCCTGCTCGCAGAAGCACCTCGAGTACCCGGTCGACTACCTGCCCGAGCAGCCGGCGGAGTACGCCGGCGCGGGCGAGGAGTAGCCGTGTCGACCAAAGAGCCCGAAAAGATCGTCGAGATCGACTCCGAGTACCTGGCCGGGCGGCGCTTCTCCTACCAGGAGGACATCGCGGAGGTCGAGGACGTCGACCTCCTCGCGGCCACGCCCGGCGAGGACATCAACTGGCTCGAGGACGTCGAGCTCCTCGAGGAGGAGGGGACGCCGGCCGTCTTCGACCGCTACTCGAACTCCTTCATCCGCATCTACTTCCCGATCCCGGAGGGGCGGGAGGACGAGATCGCGCGCAAGGTGCTCGTCAAGCACCTCCAGTCGGGCAACTCCTACGGCATCCAGCTGAAGGAGAGGCACACGAAGTTTCCCCAGCCCGAGCTCGGCCCCTGGGTCGAGGGCTCGAAGACCGTCGGGACGGACTGGAAGCCCTCCGTGCTCGAAGGCTGGGAACCCCCGGACCACTAACACCCGGCGACGACTGGCACGTGTCCCTTTGGGACCTGCCCCGGGGTCTGACCCCTGGCATGTCCCTAAAGGACGGGTTGTGCGCCCACAGGGTTGGGGAAACCCGCTTGCCGCCGTCGAGGCCTGTGGAGGAAATCGCGCGAGAGTGTGCCCCGCTCGGGCCGGAAAGGCCATGTCCGGGGTCAGACCCCAGGCATGGCCCCTTCGGACAAGGACAAGTGGAGGGCGGGGGCCGCAACTCCCGCCCCCCTGTCCCGGGGTGACCGGGCTCGAATGTGAATACGGAGACCGGCCCCGCCCGGATGGCCTCGTCCCGAGCCTAGACTCAAATCGTGGAGGAGCAGCGAAAGACCGTGACGATCGTCTTCGCGGACGTGACCGGCTCGACCGGCCTCGGCGAGCGCCTCGATCCCGAGTCGCTGCGGCACGTCATGCAGCGCTACTTCGACGAGATGCGGGCGGTGCTCGAAAGCCACGGAGGCAGCGTCGAGAAGTTCATCGGAGACGCCGTCATGGCCGTTTTCGGCATTCCCCAGGTGCACGAGGACGACTCCCTGCGGGCGGTACGGGCTGCGGCCGACATGCGGGCGCGGCTCGCCGACCTGAACTCGGAGCTCGAGTCGAATTGGGCCGTACGCCTGGAGATGCGTGTGGGCGTCAACACCGGCGAGGTCGTGGCGGGGAGCGCCGCGGTCGGCCAGGCCTTTGTCACGGGCGACGCTGTCAACGTCGCCGCCCGTCTCGAGGAAACGGCTGCGCCGGGAGACATCCTCCTCGGCGAGGCCACCTACAGGCTCGTTCGTGATGCCGTAAGCGCCGATGCGCTGGGCGAGGACCTAGAGCTTCGAGGCAAATCCGGGGCAAGCCGCGCCTGGCGCCTCCTCGAGGTGCGACCGGGCGTTCCAGGCCGGCTGCGGCGGGTCGACGCTCCCATGGTCGGCCGCGAGCGCGAGCTGGCGCTGCTCCGGCAGGCGTACGAGCGGTCGGCGCAGGAGCAGACCTGTCACCTCTTCACGGTGCTGGGCACGGCAGGGATCGGCAAGTCGCGGCTCGTCCGCGAGTTCGTCTCGCGGCTGCCCGGCGAGGTCCGCGTAGCTCAGGGCCGCTGCCTCCCCTACGGGGAAGGGATCACCTACTGGCCGGTCGCGGAAGCGGTCAAGGAGCTGGCCAACATCGGCGAGGAGCAAAGTACCGAGGAGGCTCGGGCACGGCTAGCCGAGCTTGCGAGCCCGGAGAGCGACGCCGCCGCCGTCGCGGCAAAGCTCGCCTCGGTCCTCGGCCTCGGCGAAGGCAGCGCCGCAACCGAGGAGGTCTTCTGGGCCCTCCGCCGGCTCCTCGAGAGCCAGGCGGGTAGCGGTCCACTGGTCGTCGTGTTCGACGACATCCAGTGGGGCGAGGAGACCTTCCTCGATCTCATCGAGTATCTCGTCGATTCGTCGCGCGACGCCCCGATTCTCGTCGTCTGCCTCGCTCGGCCGGAGCTTCTCGACGTCCGCCCGGGCTGGGCGGGCGGGAAGCTCAACGCGACCTCCGTGCTGCTCGAGCAGCTGCCCGGCGACGAGTGCTCCCGGCTCGTCGAGAACCTGCTCGGGGAGGGCGAGCTCGCGGAGGAGGCCCGGCGGCGCATCGCCGACCGGGCCGCCGGGAACCCGCTCTTCATCGAGGAGCTGCTGGCGATGCTGCTCGACGAGGGCGTGCTCGAGCGGGAAAACGGCCGCTGGTCGGTCGCGAGCGACCTGGAGGCCGTGGGGGTGCCCGGGACGATCCAGGCGCTGCTCGCCGCCCGCCTCGACCGGCTGCCGCCGGACGAGCGCGCGCGTGATCGAGCGCGGAGCCGTCGAGGGCGAGCTCTTTCATGCGGACGCCGTGTCCGCGCTTCTCGACGAGGGGCAGGGACCCCGGGCGAGAGCTCGCGAGTCTGGTGCGAAAGGAGATCCTTCGGCCCGCGCGCGGGACGCTCGGCGCGGAGGAAGCGTTCAGATTCCGGCACCTGCTCATCCGCGACGCGGCGTACGCGGGGATTCCGAAGGGGCTCCGTGCAGATCTCCACGCCCGTTTCGCGGACTGGCTCGAGCGGGCGGCCGGCGAGCGAAGCTCCGAGTACGAGGAGATTCTCGGCTACCACCTCGAGCAGGCGTACGGGTACCGGGTCGAGCTCGGCCCCCAGGACGAGGCAGCCGCCGCCGTGGCCGGGAGGGCAGCACACTGGCTCGGAGCGGCCGGCCGGAGAGCCACGGCGCGGGGCGACATGCCCGCCGCGACGAGACTGCTCGAGCGCGCGACGGCGCTCATGCCGCCCGGGAGCACCGAGCGCCTCGAGCTCGAGCTCACGCTGGGCTGGGCCTTGCAACAGGCCGGAGAGTTCTCCCGGGCCGAGGAGCTCTTCGGCTCGGTGAGCGCTGGAGCGGCTGCCGGTGGAGACCGGGGCCTGGAGCTGCGCGGTCTGCTCGCCCGCATGGAGGTACGCAATGTCCTTCAGACCGAAGGATCGGCGGGCGCCACGTTCGAGCTCGTCGACGAGGTGGTGCCTGAGCTCGAACGGCTCGGCGACGACCAGGGTCTGGCTCGCGCCTGGCGGCTTCGGTCATATGCCGATATCTCTCTCTGCCGCTACGGAGCAGCGGCGGAGGCGCTCGAACGGAGCCTCGTTCACGCCGAGCGCGCGGGCAACGACGCCGTCCGCTCGGAGATCCTCGGCTGGCTCCCGACGCGGATCTTTCGCGGGCCGATGCATGCTGACCCTGCGCTGCGACGGTGCCGGGAGCTGTTCGAGCGTGCGGCGGGTGACCGGCCCGCGGAGGCTGGAGCGCTGGCCGGGATCGCGCTCCTCGAAGCGATCAGCGGCCGCTTCCAGGAGGCCCGCGCGGCGGAGGCGCGCAGCCGCGCGATCAAGGAGGAGCTCGGTCTGGGGTTCCTGCTCGCCGTCGGCCTGATCTGGCGAGCCGAGATCGAGGCCTACGCCGGCGATGCCGTTGCAGCGGAGCAAGCGGCCCGTGCGGCTGCCGAGTTTCTAGGCGCCCGCGGCGACACGGGCTTCTCTCCGACGGCCTCTCTCATGCTGGCCGACGCACTGCTCGTCCAGGGGCGCTCGGAGGAAGCCCGGGTGGCGCTGCGCGCGGCCGAGACGGCGATGGCGAGCGACGATCTCTTCAGCGTCGTAATGGCCGACCGCTTGGGAGCGAAGCTCCTCGCCCTCGAAGGGCGCACCGCCGAGGCCGAGGAGGCGGCCCGGAGGGGAGTCGAGCTCGCGCTCCAGACCGACGACCTCGGCCTCTGGTCGGAGGCATACCTGACCCTGGCCGACGTACTCGCCGACAAGCCGGCAGCCTCGGACGCTCTGCACGAGGCGCTTCGCGCAGCGGAGACGAAGGGCAACGTCGTCCTGGCGGAGCGAGCACGCGAGCGCCTGGCGGCGCTGGGCTCCGACTAAGCGGGCTCGCCCAGCCGCTCGGCCACGTTGCCCATGCCCTCGAAGCCTCGCTCCGGCCTCGAGGCAGTGACCGACGAACGTCTCGAGCATCGCCATCCGGTGCCCGCGGCCGATCACCTGCGGGTGCATGCAGATGGTGAGGACCCCTCCGTCGACGTTCCCGTTCATCCAGTCGAACTCCGCCTGCCAGATCTCGAGCACGGCGCTCGGAGGCGCGCCGCCCTTCCGATACGGCTCGAAGTTGAACTGAAAGTGCGGCCAGTCGTCGAGCTCGAAGGAAAGCGGCAGCTCCCAGAGTCGGGACTCGCGCCCGCGGACGAGCGGCTCGCCGCGGGAGACGCGGTCGCCGATTCGCGGGTGGAACGGGCGGTAGTCGTCGGCCATCAGGCTCGAGTCGTAGAGGAACCCGAGCTCCTCGACGAGGCCGAGCGTCGCCTCCGAGAGATCGGCGGACGGCGAGCGGAAGCCGAGCGGGCGGACGCCGACCCGCTCGAGCGCCTCCCAGGCGCGCTCCATGTCGGCACGCTCCTCGGCTGCCGTCTGCGTGCTCGGGTCGAGGTGCGCGTAGGAGTGGTGCGCCACCTCGTGCCCTGCTTCCAGGATCGCCTCGGTCTCGGCGGGGAAGGACTCCACCGTGTGGCCGGGGACGAAGAACGTCGCCGGGAGCCCGTGCCTCTCGAGGAAGGCGAGGATGCGCGGGATGCCGACGCGCGCCCCGTACTCCCCGCGGTAGAGCATGGCCGGCGTCGTCTTCTCGTAGGCGAGCCAGACCGAGAGGGCGTCGAAGTCGAAGGACAGGCAGACCGTGCTGCGGGTCACGTGGTCAGCGTGTCAGATTCGACCGGCGTGAGCCCGCGCAGTGAGAGCGTAGTCCGGCGCTGGAGGACGTCCTCGGGCGTGCACGCCCACTCGCGGGTGCGCGCGTAGAGCTCCTGCGCGGCGATATCCGGCGCGTCGGGATGGAGCCGCTCGAGCAGCACCGGGTCGTCGACCGCCGGGTCGAGCACTTCCTCGGCGAGGCTTCCGTAGAGATGAGCCAGATGGGAACGGACGGCCGGGTCGAGCTGCGGGAAGCGGCGGGCCACTCGGGCGCCGGCGGCGGACAGGCCCGCGGCGCCGGGGAGCGGGGAGGGCGCCCGGTCGAAGCGCGGCAGCCCGAGATCCGAGCGGAGCGCGTCGAGGACGTCGAGCGCGATCCGGCGGTAGGTCGTCAGCTTGCCGCCCGCCACGCTGAGCACGCCTGCCCGGCCTCGCAGGAACACCGTCTCCCGGCGTGCGCTCTCCGTCGAGCCCTCGACGCCGGGCAGCACCCTCAGGCCTGCGAAGCGGGAACGGACGGCCTCGGCGCGCAGCAGCGCCGGATCGACGGCGACAGACGCCTCGTCGAGGACGCGTGCCACGTCTCCGTCGGTCGCCGCGACGTCGTCTGGGTCTCCCTCGTAGAGCTCGTCAGTCGTTCCCAGCAGGAGCATCCCTTCCCACGGAACCGCGAAGGAGACGCGCACCCGGTCGTGCGGGATCGTGAGCGCGGCCGTCCAGGGCTCGTGGAGCTCGACGAGGATGTGGGCGCCCTTGCTCAGCCGGCTGGACGGACGCGCTCCGGCATCCTCCAGGAGCCGCACGCGGTCGACCCAGGGCCCGGTCGCGTTCACGATCGCGCGGGCGGACAGGGAAATCGTCGCGCCGCCGAGGACGTCCCGGACCTCTGCGCCGACCGCGCGGCCGTGGGCGGTGCGGAGGGCGGTCACCTCCGCGTAGTTGAGCACCGTCGCGGCCGCGTCGGCCGCCGAGCGCACGTTGGCGAGGCAGAGTCGGCTGTCGTGCGTCCAGGCATCCGCGTAGGCGCCGCAACCGCGGAGGTTCTCGAGGCGGAGTGCGGGGACGCTCCGTTGCGCCCGCCCCGGCTGCACGACACCGCCCAGCCGCTCGCGCGCCAGGGTCGAGTAGAGCCAGAGCGCGAGCTGGATGGTGCGCGGCCGGTACGGCCCGTCGTGGTAGAGCGGCACCAGGAACGGCAGGCGCCTCACGAGATGCGGCGCGACAACGCGCATGAGTGCCCGCCGCTCCTGGTGAGCCTCGCGCACCAGGCGCACGTCCCCCAGGCGCAGGTAGCGCAGCCCGCCGTGGACGAGCTTGGACGAAGCGCTCGAGGTCTGCGACCCGAAGTCCGCCCGGTCCACGAGCGCGACCGCGAGGCCGGCGCGGGCGGCCGCATTGGCGACGCCTGCGCCGATTACGCCCCCGCCGATCACGAGCAGGTCGAAGCGTCGGCCGGCAAGCTGGTCGAGCGCTCTTCCGCGCCAGGGTAGTGCTGCGCCGGTCGGCGTCCCGTTCACTAGACGTTCACCCTAAGAGTTCCTAACGTAGTGCCGTGACCGAGCGTCCGAACGTCGTCCTCATCGTCTGCGACACCTTCCGCCGCGATCACCTGGGCGCCTACGGAAACTCATGGATCCGCACCCCCGCTCTCGACCGGTTCGCAGCGGAGTCGGTCGTGTTCGACCACCACCTGATCGCGTCCTTTCCGACCATGCCGGCGCGGGCCGACTTCCTCACGGGCCGCTTCGCGTTCACCTTCATGGGCTGGGAGCCCCTTCCGGCCGGGCTCGAGACGCTTCCGGCGCTCCTCTCGGCGGCCGGCTACGTGACGATGGGTGTCGTCGACACGCCCTTCCTCGTCCGCAACGGCTACGGCTACGACCGCGGCTTCGACGACTTCATCTGGGTGCGCGGCCAGGGGGACGACACGCGCCCGCACGAGCGCTCCGACGACCGCCTGACCTGGGTCTCGGAGGCCGACCGGCTCGTCGCGCGGACGATGACGGAGGCCGAGCGCTGGCTCGAGCGCCACTACCGCGAGCCCTTCTTTCTCTACGTCGACACGTGGGATCCGCACGAGCCGTGGGATGCGCCCGACTACTACGCGGCGCTCTACAAGCCGGACTACGACGGGCGCCACATCTACCCCCTGTACGGAAAGTGGCGCGAGCACGGGTCTCGGCGAGGAGGACCTGGAGACCGCACGGGCCACGTACCGCGGCGAGGTGACGATGGTCGACCGCTGGGTCGGCCGCTTGCTGGAGAAGGTCGATGTCCTCGGCATCCGGGACGACACGTACGTGGTCTTCACGTCCGACCACGGGTTCTACTTCGGCGAGCACGGCTACTTCGGGAAGGCGGAGTGGTTCCACGCCCCCGACGCAGTGGTCGCGCCCGGCGCCGACGTCCCGGAGTGGCTCCCCGAGTCCTGGCTCCTCACGATCGGCTGGTCGCCGCTCTACCAGGAGCTGACGCGTGTCCCCCTCGTCGTCCGCGGCCCCGGCCTCGAGCCGGGCCGGCGTGACGCGCTCACCGCCGCGCCGGACATCCCGGCGACGATCCTCGACCTGGCCGGTGTCGAGGCGCCGCCCGCGCTGGGCGGCCGTTCGTTCCGCGAGGCCCTCACGAGGCGCGAACGCCGAGCAGCGCCCGTTCGTCGTCAGCTCCTGGCCGCTCTACTTCGCCGAAGGGGAGCTGACGACGGCGGTGGATTCGCGGCCCCGCAGGATTGCCAGCTACATGCCGCTGACCGTGACGACACGCACGCGCTCGCTCATCCTCGGCGGCCCGACCGAGGAGCCGGAGCTCTACGACCTCGAGGCCGACCCGGCCGAGACGGCGAACGTTTGGCCGGAGCGCCCGGAAGAGGGCGCCGAGCTCGCCCGCCGAGCGGTCGAGTTCCTGGAGGAGTGCGGGACTCCGGAGCGCCACCTGGAGCCGCGCCGTGCGGCGCTCCGCGCGCTCGCGGGTTCCTGAGCTCCGGCTCTTTACTCTCGCGACGTAACGCACTATGATCGCCGTGTTGCGTCATGCGCAACAAGGTGCAGACAGTGGATCGTGCGCTGCAGATCCTCGAGTCGTTCGAGGGAGCGGCCGAGGTGCGGGGCGTGAGCGAGCTTGCCGGGAGGCTCGGCGTGCACCGCAGCACCGCCCTGCGGCTCGTCGCGACGCTCGAGGCGCGGGACTTCCTCGAGCGCGTGCCGGGGAGCGACGTGTACCGCCTCGGGCACCGGCTCGGGCGTCTCGGCCTGCTCGCCTCGCGCCATCGCGACCTGGTCGACGCGGCGCGGCAGCCGATGGAGGATCTCGCCGCCCGCACGGGCGAGACCGTCTCGCTCGCGATCCGCGACGCCGACGAGGCGATCACGATCGCTCAGCTGGACGCGCGCTACGTCGTGACGATCAAGAACTGGGTCGGGCGCAGGACGCCGCTGCACTGCACGTCGGACGGGAAGGTCCTGCTCGCCTTCGGGAGCGAGCACGTCCCGCCGGGGCCGTTGCAGCGGGTGACCGAGCAGACGGTGAGGACGAAGGCCGAGCTCGCGCGTCAGCTCGAGGAGGTGCGGGCGCAGGGATGGGCGAGCTCGATCGGAGAGCTCGAGGAGGGCCTCAACGGTGTCTCCGCGCCGGTCCTGGACGGCGCCACGACGTGCCGGGGCGCGCTCTGCGTGTCGGGCCCGTCCTATCGCGTGTCCGCCGAGTCGCTGCCGGCGCTCGCGGAGGACTGCACGTTGGCCGCCAGGGAGATCGGCGCCCGGATGCTTGCGGGGGACAAAGGTTCTAGGAGGGAGGAGACGTGTCTCAATTCGACGAGTTCGGCCACCTCACCCGAGGCGAGCTTCTCAAGCGCGGTGCGGGTGTCGCGGTCGGTACGAGCGTCCTCGGCCTCGCGGCTGCCTGCGGCGGCGACGACGAGGAGGAGGCGCGGCCAGACCGGCACCGGCGCGACCGAGACCACCGGCCCAGCTGCAGCGCGGAGGCACGTTCCGGCTCGGGATCACCGGCGGCGGGGCCAACGACTTCATCGACGGGCAGCACATCGTCGCGAAGCCGGACATCGCCCGCCTCGTCGCGACGTTCGAGCCCCTCTCGTACTTCAACGAGGAGTACGTGCCCACGGTCGACGGGCTCGCCGAGGAGATCACCGCCGAGGCGGCGGACGTGTGGACGATTCGCCTGCGGGACGGGGATCGAGTTCCACGACGGCAAGACCGTGACGGCGGACGACCTCATCTACTCGATCCGGCGAACCCTGAACCCCGACCTCGGGCTCTTCGGCCAGGCGGGCTTCGGCGCGATCGATCCGCAACGGGATCGAGAAGATGGACGAGCGCACGATCCGGCTCAACCTCAAGCGACCTGACGCGACGCTCCTCGACGCCTTCTCGCAGTACTTCCAGGGCGTCGTCCAGGAGGGCTACAGCCCGGACGCGGTCGGCCAGGGAGATCCCGATCGGCACGGGCCCGTTCAGGGTCGCGAGCTTCCAGCCCGGCCAGCGGAGCGAGCACGTTCGCTTCGAGAACTACTGGCGGGAGGGCGAGCCCTACTTCGACGAGGTTCAGATCATCGACTTCCCCACCGAGAACGGCCAAGATCAACGCCCTCCTCGGGGGCCAGCTCGACGCGGTCACCGACGTGCCGTACGGGCAGATTCCCCTGATCGAAGGGCGCGACGAACCTCGCGATCTACGAGTCCGAGAGCGGCGGCTGGACGCCGATCACCATGCGCGTCGACCAGGAGCCCTTCAAGGACGTACGCGTGCGCGAGGCCTTCCGCCTGATCGCCAACCGGGAGGAGATGGTCATCGCAGGGCCTCGCCGGGCTACGGCCGGGTCGCGAACGACATCTACGCGCCGTTCGACCCCTGCTACGCCGGCGACGAGTTCCCGCAGCGTGAGCAGGACATCGAGCAGGCGAAGTCGCTCCTGAGCGCGGCCGGGCAGGACGGCCTGACGATCGACCTCTACACGACGCCGGCCGACACCGGCATGGTCGAGGGCGCGCAGGTCTTCGCCGCAGAACGCGAAGGACGCCGGCGTCACGGTCAACGTGAAGAACGTCGACAGCGGCGTCTTCTACGGCGACCAGTACCTCAAGTGGACGTTTGCCACCGACTTCTGGGGAGGGCGCAACTACCTCGCTCAGGTGGCGGTGGGCAGCCTCCCGAACTCGGCCTTCAACGAGACGCACTGGAACCACGCCCGAGTTCAACAGCCTCTACGAGCAGGCGCTCGCGGACCGTCGACGAGGCGGCGCGCTGCGAGCTCATCCGCGAGATGCAGCAGCTCGAGTACGACGAGGGCGGCCACATCCTCTGGGGGTTCAAGAACCTCGTCGACGCCCACAGCACGGAGCGTGGTCGGCCTCAAGCCCGACAGGGGAACGCTCAACCTGAACAAGTACGGAAACGGGTTCCGGACGATCGCCTTTGCCTCCTAGCTCGCCTGAAGCCGACCAGGCCGGGGCCGTCGAGGGCGGCCCCGGCCTCGCGCCGCCGATGTCCGCCGAGGCAATCGTCGGCTCCGACCCGATCAGCGCCGGCCTCCTCACCGAGACGGGGACCGCGCTTCCGAGCGGGCGACGGCGGCCGCGGGTCTTCCGAGGCGTCACCGGCTTCATCGTGCGGCGGACGCTGCTCGGCGTCCTCACGCTCTTCGTCGCCTCGATCATCATCTTCGCCGCGACCCAGGCGCTGCCGGGCGATCCGGCCCGCGCGATCCTCGGCCGCACGGCCACGCCCGAGTCGCTCGCCGCGCTGCGGGAGCAGCTGAACCTCGACCGACCCGTCATCGAGCAGTACTGGGACTGGCTCTCCGGCGTGCTCACCGGTGATCTCGGCGAGTCGCTCGTCGCCGGGCAGCCCGTGACCGAGCTGCTCGGGTCGCGCATCGTGAACTCGGCGTTTCTCATGCTCCTCGCGGCGCTCGTCAGCGTCCCGCTCGCGATCCTGATCGGCGTGGTCTCCGCACGACGCCGGGACGGGCCGCTCGACCACACGCTGTCGGTGACGACGCTCGCCGTCGCCGCGCTGCCCGAGTTCGTCGTCGGCATCGCGTTCGTGGTCCTCTTCGGGACGACCGTCTTCACGGTGCTCCCGCCCGTCTCGCTCATTCCACCCGGCAGCGCGCCCTGGAACTATCCCAAGGAGCTCATCCTTCCGACGCTGACGCTCGTCGTCGCGGTCACCCCCTACATCGCGCGGATCATGCGCGCCTCGATGATCGAGGTGCTCGAGAGCGACTACGTCGAGATGGCGCGCCTCAAGGGCCTCCGCGAGCGGAAGGTCGTCTGGGGGCACGCCCTCCCCAACGCGATCGCCCCGACGATTCAGGTCACCGCCATCAACCTCGCCTACCTGGCCGGCGGCATCGTCGTCGTCGAGTTCGTGTTCGCCTACCCGGGGATCGGCGCGGCGCTCGTCGACGCGGTCGCGAACCGCGACATTCCGGTCGTCCAGGCCGTCGCGCTGCTCATCGCCGGCCGTCTACGTCGTTCTCAATCTCATCGCCGACGTCGCCACGATCCTCGTCAGCCCCCGCGTGCGGACGGCGCTTCGATGACGACGGTCGCTGCTCCCGGGACCGGCCGTCGCGCTGCCGAAGCAGCGCCGTCCCTGGGTCGTCCTCCTCGCGGCGGCCTGGCGGCAGGCGCGGACGAAGATCGGGCTCGCGCTCGTCCTGCTCCTCGTCGGCTGCGCGCTGATCGGGCCCTTCTTCGCGCCGTACGCGCCGACCGAGTTCGTCGGCGCTCCCGTACGAGAAGCCGTCCGCGGACGCGCTCCTCGGCACCGACAACCTCGGCCGCGACGTTCTCAGCCGCTTTCTCTGGGGCGGGCGGTCCATTCTCGCGCTCGCGGTCCTCTCGACCGCTCTCGGCGTCGTCCTCGGAGTGGCGGTCGGGCTCGTGGCCGCGTACGCCCGCAACGTCCTCGACGACGTGCTCATGCGGGCGATGGACGTCATCCTCGCCTTCCCACAGATCGTCCTCGCGCTCGTCGCCGTGGCGACCGTCGGGCCCAAGCTGTGGCTGCTCGTCCTCGTGGTCGGCATCACGACCGCTCCCCGCGTTGCCCGAGTCGTTCGCGGCGCAGCGCTCGACGTCGTCGAGCGCGACTTCGTCCGCGCCGCCGAGGGGATCGGCGTGCCCGCGCACGAAGATCCTCTTCGGCGAGGTGCTCCCGAACGTGACGAGCCCGCTCGTCGTGGAGGCGAGCCTTCGCCTCACCTTCTCGATCGCGCTCATCTCCGCCCTGAGCTTCCTCGGCTTCGGCCTGCAGCCGCCCGCGGCCGACTGGGGGCTGATGATCAACGAGAACCGCCTGGGCCTGGAGATCCAGCCCTGGGGGGTCGTCATGCCGGTGATCGCCATCGGGCTCCTCACGATCGGCACGAGCCTGGTCGGGGACGGGTTCTCCCGGGCCTCGATCGGGATCGAGCGGGAAGCCGCGCGGAATGAGCACGCGACGTCATCCCGTCGTCGAGGTGGAGGATCTCCGCGTCGACGTGGTCGAGCAGGGCGTCGACATCGTCGACGAGGTCTCGTTCCAGATCGCGCGCGGCGAGGTGCTCGGCCTCGTGGGCGAGTCGGGCTCGGGCAAGACGACCGTCGGCCTCGCTCTCATGGGGCACACGAGGCGCGGCGCCCGGATCGCGCGCGGGCGGATCCTCGTCGACGGGACGGGAGATCCTGAAGCTGCCCCCGAACGAGGTCCGCGCGCTCCGAGGGCGAACGGTCTCCTACGTTCCCCAGGATCCCGCCTCGGCGCTCAACCCGGCGATCCGGATCGGCGGCCAGCTCGAGGAGACGCTTTCGGCGCACGGCTACGGATCGTCCCGGGAGGAGCGGCGCGAGCGGCTCGACGAGATGCTCGACGAGGTGCTCCTCCCGCGCGACAAGGGCTTTCTCGCCCGCTATCCCCACCAGCTCTCGGGCGGCCAGCAGCAGCGCGTCGGGCTGGCGATGGCGTTCGCCTGCCGCCCCAGCGTGATCGTGCTCGACGAGCCGACTACCGGGCTCGACGTCACGACGCAGGCGCACGTGCTCGACACCGTGCGCGACCTCTGCAGCGTCCATCGCGTCGCGGCGCTCTACGTGAGCCACGACCTCGCCGTCGTGGCTTCGCTCGCGAGCCGCGTCGCGGTCATGTACTCGGGCCGCATCGTCGAGCTGGGCCCCAGGGACGCGCTCTACCACGCGGCAGCCCATCCGTACGCGCGCCGCCTCATCGAGGCGATCCCGGAGATGTCGGGCCGCCACGCGCTCGTCGGCATACCCGGAACCGCTCCCCGCCCCGGCCACCGGCCCGAGCGGGTGCTTCTTCGCCCCGCGCTGCACGTACGCCGTGGAGCGGTGCACGGAAGAGTTCCCTCCGGTCGAGCCCGTCGGCGACCAGCACGAGGTGCGCTGCTACCGCAAGGACGACGTGCTGGCAGAGGCGAAGCAGGGCCGGAAGGCGGCCGAGGAGCTCGGCGCCCTCGGTTCCGGAGGAGGGCTTGGTCGACCGCCGACGCGGATCACCGCCTCGTACGGCGACCGGCAGGTGCTGCACGACGTCAGCCTGGCCGTCAAGCCGCAGGAGTGCCTCGCCCTCGTGGGCGAGTCGGGGTCGGGGAAGACGACGCTCGCGCGCTGCATCTCGGGCCTCCACCGGGAGTTCACCGGCGAGATCGAGCTGCGGGGCGAGCGCCTCGCGCCCGGTGCCCGCGCGCGCGGTCTCGAAGACTCGGCAGGAGATCCAGTACGTCTTCCAGAGCCCGTACAGCTCCTTGAACCCGCGCAGGACGGTAGGTCAGATCGTCGGCCAGCCGCTCAAGCTCTTCTTCGATCTCAGGCGCCGCGAGGTCGACGCCCGCGTCGTGGCGATGCTGGAGCGGGTTGCGCTCGGGCCCACGGTCGTCGACCGCTATCCCGACCAGCTCTCCGGCGGCGAGAGGCAGCGCGTCGCCATCGCGCGCGCTCTCGTGTGCAAGCCGTCGCTCCTGATCTGCGACGAGGTCACGTCGGCGCTCGACGTCTCCGTCCAGGCCGCGATCGTCCAGCTCCTGCGGGCACTCCAGCAGGACATGGGCCTGACGATGCTCTTCGTGACCCACAACCTTCCGCTCGTGCGCTCGATCGCGCATCGGATCGTGGTGATGAGCGACGGTCGCATCGTCGAGTTCGGCCCGGCCGACCGCGTGCTCGACGCCCCCCAGGCCGAGTACACCCGGACGCTGCTCGAGGCGATTCCCGAGCTGGAGGCGGCCGCGGCCGGCGACTCCGCCCCTGCAGGCCGCTGACGTGGAGGCCGGAGGCCTGCTCGAGGTTCGCCGCGAAGGGCCGGCTGCGTCCTCGTCCTCCGCCGCGAGAGCAAGCTCAACGCCCTTTCCTCCGCGCTCGAGCAGGCGCTGCTCGAGGCGCTCGAGGGCGAGGAAGTGCGCGGGAGCGCCGTCGTCGTCCTCACCGGAGCAGGACGGGCGTTCTCGGCGGGAGCGGACATCAACGAGCTTCGGGACGTCAGCCCCGAGTCGGTCGCCGCCTACTATCGGGAGAGCGGACAGGTCTACGAGCGGGTCGCCGCCTTGCCGCAGCCGACGCTCGGCCGCCGTCCACGGCTACTGCCTCGGCGGCGGGCTCGAGCTCGCGCTCGCCGCAGACTTCCGGATCGCCGACGAGACGGCGGTCTTCGGGCTCCCGGAGGTGGCGCTCGGAATCATCCCGAGCTCCGGTGGCACGCACCGGCTGGCCCGCCTCGTCGGGCCCGCGCGGGCGAAGGAGCTCATGCTCCTGCGGCCGCGCCTCGACGCGCACGAGGCGCTCCAGGCCGGGCTCGTGACCGAGGTCGTGGCGGAGGGAAAGGCCCTCGAGCGTGCGCTCGAGCTGGCCGCCCGGCTGGCGGAGCTGCCGCCCTCGCGGTCGCCGTGGCCAAGGAGGCCGCCGAGGCCGCCGCGGGCTCGTCGCGCGAGGCGGGTCTTCTGATCGAGCGGCTCGCCTACGCGATGCTCGCCCAGACCGAGGATGCGCAGGCGGCCGCCGACGCGTTCGTCGCCGGCTCACGCGAGTCGAAGCAGGGCTAGATGCTTGACCAGAAATTGACCGGGAACCGTGGCACCGCCGGATGACGTCCGTGACGCAGCGCCTGAGACCACGCTCGTTCCTCGCCCGTACCTTTCAGGTACGAACTCGGAATGATCGCGGCCTCATGCTCGGTCACGGACGCCCCCGCCGGCACCACACTTTCCGGTCAACCATCTAGCTTCAGGCGGGACGCGGGGGCGGCTCGGCGAGGCCCCAGGCGTCGACCCCGCCGTCGACGACGACGGTCGTCCCGGTGACGTAGGCGCCGCCGGGCGAGGCCAGGAACGCGATCAGCGGCGGCGACGTCCTCGGGTCGGCCGAGGCGGCCGAGCGGGACTGCCCGCTCCCAGTCGGCGATGCGCTCGGCGCCGTAGCCCTCGAGGCCCTCCGTGAGAATCGTGCCCAGGGGCGACGCAGACCGCGCGCACGCCGCAGGGGCTCCACTCGTTCGAGAGCGCGCCTGCGAGAGTCTTCGAGGGCGGCCCGCGCCGCCGAGGCATGGGCCATGCCCGGGATTCCCCGCCGCGGGCTGAAGCCGATGAAGACGACGAGCCCGCGCCGGTTCGGGAGCATCGAGCGTGACGCCACGAGGCTCGTGAGGTTCCAGGCGGCCTCGACCGCGAGGCGGTGGACCGCGCGCCAGCCCTTCGCCGAGATCTCCTCTGCCGGGGCGAGAAACTGTCCACCCGCGTTGTTGACGAGGACGTCGACCGCTCCGAAGCGATCGAGCGTGCGCTCGACCAGCGACTCGAGCATCGGCCGGCTTCCCGGATGTCGGTGGGCACGGCGAGGCATTCACCGCCGGCCGCCTCGACGGCCGCGCGGGTTTCCTCGAGCGGCTCGGGCCGGCGGCCGCAGATGGCGACGCGCGCGCCGGTGCGGGCGAACTCGAGCGCCGTCGCCCGCCCGATCCCCGTGCCGCCGCCGGTGACGAGCGCGACGAGGCCGGCGTTCGCGTCGGGGGCGAGAACGGTCACGGCTGCACGACCGCGCCCTCGGGCGCGCGCCCCTCGAGGACGGCGCGCACGGCCAGCAAGCTTCGGCGCACGACCTCCCCTCCGCGTCGGCGCTGTACCACGCGGCGTGGGGGGTGACGATTAGCGTCGGGGCCTGCGGGGCCGGATGCCCCGCCGTGGGCGGCTCGACGGGGAGCGCGTCGAGGGCCGCGCCGGCAAGGCGGCCGTCGGCGAGCGCGGCGAGCAGCGCTTCCTGGTCGACGAGGCCTGCGCGGGCCGTGTTGACGAGCACGGCTCCGTGGGGCATGAGCGCCAGCTCCGCCGCTCCCAGGAGGCCTTCCGTCGAGGACGTGAGCGGCGCGTGCAGCGAGACCGCCTCGCAGGCCGCGAGCAGGTCGGCGAGCGAGGCCGGCGCGGACGCCGGCTGCCTCGATCTCGTCGGCGGGGACGGCGGGATCGGCGGCCCACACCTCGAGGCCCAGGGCAAGGGCCCGGGACGCGAGCGCGCGCCCGATGCGGCCGAAGCCGACGATGCCGAGGCGCGTGTCCCGCGAGCCGCCGGAGCGGCCCGGCGGCGGCTGCAGTCCCAGCGGCCGTCGCGAACGCTGCGATCGAGGGCGACGACCCCGCGCAGAAGCGCGAGGAGCAGGGCCAGCGAGCTGTCGGCCATCTCCTCGACGCAGTAGTCCGGCACGTTGCATACCCAGACGCTGCGACGGCCGGCGGCCTCCAGGTCGACGTGGTCGTAGCCGACGCTCGGCGTTGCGACGACCCGCAGGCCGGGCAGCCGGGCCAGCTCGGCGTCGCCCACGCGCGCTCCCCAGACGACGAGCCCGACGACGTCGTCGCCCAGCCCACGGAGGCGGCGCCTCCTCGACGCTGGCCTCGACCTCCTCCGAGGAGCTCTCGGACGTGCTCGAGCGGGAACGAAGCCGACGAATCCCACACGAGCACGCGCATCGCCGCGACTCTAACCCGCCTTCGCGCGGGCCAGCACGTCTCTGAGCAACCCGGGGCGGTCGGTGAAGATGCCGTCGACGCTCGAGCCCGGCGAGCTGCTCCATGCGCGCAGGGTCGTTGACGGTCCAGACCATCCTTGCCGAGGCCGAGCGAGCGCGCGAGCGCAAGCTGCCTGGGGCCGGCGCGGTCGTCCTTGTACGTCACGCCCCAGAGCCTTGTCGCGGCGGTCGGGTCGGGCCGCCGGCCCAGGTGCAGGACGTAGCGGAGGTCGGGGCGCGCGCGCTGGGCGTGCCAGAGGTAGCGGATGCGAGGGGAGAGGACGAGCACGTCCTCGGAGGGCACCCGGTGAGCACTCAGGGCGGCGAGGGTGCCCGCGACACACTCCGCCTCCTTGACGTCGACGGCGAGGCCGACGCGCCCGCGCAGCGCAGCGAGGGTCTCCTCCAGGGTCGGCATCTCGGGTGTGGGGATCGGAGCGGACTCGGGTCGTGGTTGACGACGAGCGTGCCGTCGGACGCCCGGCGGACGTCGAACTCGACGTAGTCGGCGCCCTGCTCCACGGCGACCTCGAACGCCTCGAGCGAGTTCTCGGGAGCGTCACAGCTGGCGCCGCGGTGCGCGATGACGATCACGGGAGAAGACGCTGCATGAGCTCGACGTCGATTCGCTCGACGATCTCATCGGCCTCGCGCAGCCGCTCCGGGGCGAGCGTCCCCGGCACTGCGAACACCCGCATCCCGGCGCTCTTGGCGGCGGCCACGCCCGCCTCCGTGTCCTCGAAGACGAGCACCTCGTTCGGGCGCAGGCCTCCGTCGAGGAGTTCGAGCGCACGGACGATAGCCGGCGGGATCCGGCTTCCCGCGCTCCACGTCGTCGGCCGACACGAGCGCCGAAAAGGCGGCCGCGAGCTCGGTCGCGTCGAGCACGGGCTCGATCTCGACTCGAGCCGCGCCGGATACGAGCGCGAAT
>CAWBAC010000003.1:0-114186 GCA_963786755.1 uncultured Actinomycetes bacterium
CGATGTTCCAGGGCTTGTGGAAGTCGGCGGTCTTGTACACGACCCTCCGTGTCGCTCGTCCACGAGCCGGACCATGCGCGTGAAGCGGATGCCCTTGCCCCGGTTCTCGGTGACCAGCACGCCATTGGGCCGCAGCGCGTTGACCTGGAAGTCGTTGTGGTCGCCGATCACCGCGTCCACGCCGACCACGTTGTCGGCGATGTCGACCAAGGGGCCGGTCGGCTCGGAGATCGTGCCGCCGGTGGCGCCCTCATGTCCGAGGGCGATGATCGTCTCGACCCCCTCGACGCGAAGCCGTGCCGCCTCCGCGTTCACGGCCGGCACCACCGGCCGCACCTCGAACGGCCCGAGCCGGCCCGGGAAGAGCAGGCTCGGCGTCGCCTCGGTCGTGAAGCCGACGACGCCGATCCTCTCTCCGCCGACCCTGAACACGGTCGACTTCGTCCACTCCGGCGGCGTAGGTCCCGTCCGGGAAGACGACGTTCGCCGAGATCATGTCGAAGTCGGCGAGCGGGATCAGCTCGTTCCGCAGGAACTGCTCCCCGCGGTCGAAGGTGTGGTTGCCGAGCGCCTCGGCGTCGACGCCCATCAGGTTCATGATCTCGGCGGGTCGGCGGTCCTCGAAGAAGTTCGAGATCGGCGGAGTGGCGCCGCCGAAGGAGTCGCCGCCGGTGAGCGTGATCGCGTTCCCGCGGGCCTGAGCCTCGTACGTGTCGAACCACGGTGTCCAGGAACGCCGCCCCGCCGATCGGGAACGCGGGACCGGCGCAGGAAGTCGGCCGCCTCGGTCAGCGGCGTCAGCTGAGCGTGCCAGTCGCTGATGTTGAGGACGGTGACCTCCCGAAGGTCGTCGCCGTCCTTCGACGATGCTCCGGAGGATCTCGCCGCGGGCGTTCTGCGGGCCCGGGATGCCCATCAGGTACGCGATCGTCGGCGCGACGTCGATGGCGCGCACGCCGCGTACGGGATCTTCGTCCCTCTCGATGCCGGGCCCAGCCGCGATGAACGTGCCGTGCATGTTGATGTTGCGCTTGAGGTTGACGAGGTCCGGCAGGTAGCCGTGCTGGCCGAAGAACTGCGACGGCGCGACCAGCTGGCCCGGCGTCTGCGCGTCCGTCTGGTACGGCGGGCGGAAGACGACCACGACGTCGCCGCTTCGGTTCGGGTGGAGCGAGTCGGTGCCGTCGACGTTCGCGGAGCTCCTCCTTCTTCAACACACTTGCAGGACGACCTGCTGCTGTCCGGGGAGGTTCGGGTCGTCGAGGTTCTGGAACGCGGCGATGATCTGGTTCCGGACGGCCTCGTACTGGTCGGCCGGCACCTGCGGCGTGTTGCCCGTCGCCGGGTCGCGGCCGGCCAGGTTGATGTAGATCTGCGAGGTGCCGCCGGCGTGGCACTCCTTGGCGAGCGTGTCGCCGGGAGTCGTGGTGCCGGGATCGTTCGCCGCCTTGCGGCAGTTGCCGCTCTGCTCGCGCTCCTGGAGGCCGAGGTCCACGAGCACCTTGCTGACGTTGACCGCGTACCACTGCGGCGCGAAGCCGTGGTCGGAGCGAGACGAACGTGTCGTGTCCTTCTTGCCCATGAGCGCGCGGCCGAGGGCGAGCGTCGCCGTCGGCCTCGTCGTAGGCCGCGCGGATGTAGCCCTCGCGGGCGTCGACGCGGCCGTCGGGGACGTTGTCGTTCGTGACGTCGTCGTAGAACGGGTTCGGGTTGCCGTCGATGTCCTTCGGCGTCAGTCAGGCCCATGAACTGGTGGCTGAACTCGTCCGTGACCGGGGTGCCGAGGAGGAGCAGGTCCGGCGTCCACGCCGAGGGTCTTCGAAGATGTAGTGCAGGTACGCCCAGTGGGCGTCCTTCCACATCAGACCCTGCTCGACGTAGGTGTCCTCGTCGACGATGCCCGCCTCGAGCGGCGCGAAGTCGGCCGCCGTCGAGGTCGGGAAGTCGCGCGCGAGGGTCTCCTCGAACGCGGCCGAGCCGGCCGGGCCGAGCGCGTTGTAGGTCGCGTTGACGCGCCCCACCGAGGTGAAGTAGAGCGCGGAACTTGGAGAGGTCCGGCGCGATGTCGATCGCCTTGACGTAGAAGCCGGCCGTCTGGCCGGCGCGCGCCCCGGTCGAGCGTGACCTTGACGTCCGCCCAGTCGCCCTCGGCCGAGGTCGGCGACGGCCGCGGCTGCCGTTCTTCGCCGGCCGTTGCGGCGGACGACGAGCACGCGGTCGTAGTTGGTCGTGCCGTCGTTGGTCGAGTCGAAGATGTAGAGGTCGAAGACGCGGGTCGGGTTCGCCGCCGGGAAGGCTGAGTCGTCGTCAGCGTGAACTGCTCCTGCTTCGCCGGGCTGAACGAAGCCGGAACGTTGGTCCAGCCGGCCGCCGTCGTCCAGGTCGACCCGCTGGTAGTCGACGCCGAACGCGTTGGCGCCGGCCGGCTGGCCGGGCAGGTCGTAGTTGAGGACGATGCCGCGGCGGGAGAAGAAGCTGCGGAAGTCGACGACCGGCCCCTGCAGCGCCGGCACGAGGCCGCGCGAGCCGACCCACTCCACGGCGACCACCGACTTGCCGGCGCGCTCGGCGGCCTGGGCGATGTGGTCGGCCTGGAGGATGCCGGTCGCGGCGAAGCTCGTCGAGTTGTTGAAGTTGCCCTCGCCCGTGCGGTGGAACGTGTTGTTCGTCGAGCCGTGCTCGCCGGGCCAGGTGCCGGTGCCGAGCGTGTGCCCAGCCGACGCCGGTGTTGGGCGGGAAGCCCTGGAGCAGGCCGTTCTGGCCCTTCACGCCCGTCGCGCATCAGGTCCTTCATCGTGGGCATCGCGCCCCTGCGCCGCGTACCTGTCCACCAGGTCCGGCCGCATGCCGTCGGCGGCGAAGAGGATCGCCTTCTCGGTCGGCGGCTCCGCCGGTTTGCTCGCATCGCGGTCGTTATCGCCGATCGCGCGCGCCACGCCGGAACTGCCGGCGACGACGACGAGCACCACTGCGAGCGCAGCGAGAAACAGGTTGAACCGCAACTTCCGCATCGATGGGCTCCTCTCCCCCGGGGTCAGAATCGGTCGGAGAACTACTTCCCGACCGCTCGCACAGGCCGCACGGGCCGCCGGATTCACGGCGCCGACACGACGGGCCTACCGGTCAGCGACCGGAGCGGAGCTTCCGGAAGCCCGCCGCGAACGCGGGTGACGTGGCTACGCCGGTTCGGCCGCCGCCTGGAGCTCGCGCCGGAGGTCCTTGATCTCGTCGCGGAGCTTGGCGGCGTACTCGAAGCGGAGCTCCTCGGCGGCGGCGAACATCTCCTCCTCGAGCGTGACGACGAGCTTCTCCAGCTCCTCCGGCCGACATGCCCTCGACCTGGCGGCCCGCGCCGGCGCTTGCCCGGGACGTGCGGCGACTCGAGCGCGAGGAACTCGGCGATGTCGGAGACGCCCTTGACGATCGACTCGGGCGTGATCCCGTGCTCCTCGTTGTAGCGGAGCTGAATCTCGCGCCGGCGGTTCGTCTCCTCCATCGCGCCCTTCATCGCCTCGGTCAGCTTGTCCGCGTACATGACGACCTTGCCGTTCACGTTGCGGGCAGCGCGGCCGATCGTCTGGATGAGCGACGTCTGCCCGCGCAGGAAGCCCTCCTTGTCCGCGTCGAGGATCGCCACGAGCGAGACCTCGGGCAGGTCGAGCCCCTCGCGCAGCAGGTTGACGCCCGACGAGCACGTCGTACTCGCCCAGGCGGAGCTCGCGGATGATGCGGATGCGGTCGAGCGTGTCGATCTCCGAGTGGAGGTAGCGCGCCCGGACGCCCGACTCGAGCAGGTAGTCGGTCAGGTCCTCGGCCATCTTCTTCGTCAGCGTCGTGACGAGGACGCGCTCTCCCGCCTCCTCCCGGCGGCGGACCTCGTTCAGGAGGTCGTCGATCTGGTTCTTCGTCGAGCGCAGCTCGACCTCGGGGTCGACGACGCCGGTCGGGCGGATGATCTGCTCGGCGACGTTGGTCGAGTTGCGAAGCTCGAACGGCCCCGGCGTCGCCGAGACGAAGAGGAGCTGCGGCACCTTGTCCAGGAACTCGTCGAAGCGGAGCGGCCGGTTGTCGAGCGCCGACGGGAGGCGGAAGCCGTACTCGACGAGCGTCTCCTTGCGCGAGCGGTCGCCCTCGTACATGCCCGCCCAGCTGAGGCACCGTCTGGTGCGACTCGTCGAGCAGGACGAGGAAGTCGTCCGGGAAGTAGTCGAGCAGCGTGTGCGGCGCCGAGCCCGCCGGGCGCCCGTCGAGGATGCGCGAGTAGTTCTCGATCCCGTTGCAGTAGCCGAGCTCCTGCAGCATCTCCATGTCGTACTCGGTGCGCTGCCGGATCCGGTGGGCCTCGAGCAGCTTCCCCTGCGACTCGAAGAGCTTGACCTGCTCCTCGAGCTCGTGGCGGATCTCGCCGACGCGAGCGCTCGATCGTGTCCCGCGAGGTGACGTACTGCGTCGCCGGGAAGATGGCCAGGTGCTCGAGGCGGGCGTAGATCTCGCCCGAGAGCGGATCGAAGTGCGTGATCTGCTCCACCTCGTCGCCGAAGAAGGAGATGCGGTAGGCGGACTCCATGTGCGCCGGCTGCACCTCGACGACGTCGCCGCGCACGCGGAAGCGGCCGCGGCCGAGGAAGGAGTCGTTGCGCGCGTACTGGATGTCGACGAGCTTGCGGAGCATGACGTCGCGGTCGATCTCCATGCCCGACGCCGAGCAGCACGGTCTTCTCCTCGTACTCGATCGGCGAGCCGAGGCCGTAGATGCAGGAGACGGAGGCGACGATGAGCGACGTCCTTGCGCACGAGGAGCGCGCTCGTCGCCGCGTGGCGCAGGCGGTCGATGTCGTCGTTGATGGAGGCGTCCTTCTCGATGTAGAGGTCGGCCTGGGGGACGTACGCCTCCGGCTGGTAGTAGTCGTAGTAGGAGACGAAGTACTCGACCGCGTTGTCGGGGAAGAACTCCCGGAACTCGTTGCAGAGCTGGGCGGCGAGCGTCTTGTTGTGGGCGATCACGAGCGTCGGCTTCTGCACCTGCTCGACGATCCAGGCCATCGTCGCCGTCTTGCCCGTGCCGGTGGCGCCGAGCAGGGTCTGGAACCGGTCGCCGGCGGCGACTCGTCCGGGAAAGCGACGCGATGGCCTGCGGCTGGTCGCCGGTCGGCCGGTAGGCGTCGGAAACGCGGAAGGAAGGCACTGCGGGCCATCGTAGCCTTCCGGAAAGGCGCTACCCTCGGGCCGCAGCGTGACCGTCGCACGCCGAGGACCGCCCGTCGTTGCCGCGCTGCTCGCCTGCTGGCTGGCGCTGCCGGGCCAGGCCGAGGCGCAGGCAGCCGAGCCGCCCACCATCGTCCTCGTCCTCACCGACGACCAGCGCTGGGACACGCTGCGCGCCATGCCCACGGTTCAGCGAGAGCTTGTCGCCAAGGGCGTGACCTTCACGAACGCCTTCGCTACGAACCCGCTCTGCTGCCCGAGCCGGGCCTCCATCCTCACCGGCCGCTACTCCCACTCCACCGGCGTCTACAACAACGCCGGCCAATACGGAGGGTGGGCGAGGTTCCTGGACGACGAGAGTTCGACGGTCGCGACGTGGCTCCGGTCCGCCGGCTACCGGACGGGCTTCTTCGGGAAGTACCTCAACAACTACTCGGGAACGTTCGTTCCACCGGGCTGGACGCACTGGGTCGCCTTCTCGCCCGTCAACTACTACGACTACGGGCTCAACGTCAACGGGGCGATGGAGTGGCACGGCGGAGCGCCTGACGACTACTCGACGGACGTGCTCGCGGACGCGGCCGTCTCGTTCATCCGCGACGCGGAGTCCGGCCCGCTCTTGGTCGTGCTCGCCCCGTTCGCGCCACACGGTCCCTCGACGCCGGCGGCGCGGCACGAGGGAACCTTCTCCGGCATGACGCCCTGGCGGCCGCCGGGCTACAACGAGGCGGACGTCTCCGACAAGCCGGCCTGGCTCCGGGGGTACGCCCCGCTCACGGTGTCCGAGCAAGCCAATCTGGACACCATTCGCCGACGCCAGCTCGAGTCGCTCCTCGCCGTCGACGACGCCGTCGACGCACTCCTCTCGGCGCTCGACGACACGGGCCGCCTGGGCAACGCCATGATCGTCTTCACGTCCGACAACGGCCTCCTGTGGGGCGAGCACCGCTGGACCTCGAAGGTGGTTCCGTACGAGGAGAGCATTCGCGTCCCTCTGGTCGTCCGTTTCGACCCGCTTGCCCGGGGGCCGACGAGGAGTGGACGACTGGTGACGAACGTCGATCTCGCGCCGACCTTCGCGCAGATCGCCGGCGTAGACGCTCCGCGCGCCGAAGGGCGGAGCATCCTCGACCTCCTGTCCGCGCCCGAATCCCCGTGGAGACGCGACTTTCTCCTCGAGAGCCGCAACGGCCTTCCGAACCCGCTCGTACCCTCGTACTGCGCCGTCAGGACGGCGGACTACTCCTACGTTCAATACCGGACGGGCGAAGAGGAGCTCTACGACCTCCGCACGGACCCGAGTCAGCTCGGCAACCTCGCCCGCGCGCCGGCGCAGCGGCCGAGGATCGCGAGCTTTCGCTTGCGCCTACGCGCGCTCTGCAACCCTCCGCCGCCCGGATTCGAGCCTCGCTCGGCGTGCCACCTCACTGGTAGCAAGCGCCGCGAGCGGCTGCGCGGCACTCCATACCACGACCGCATCTGCGCAGGCGCGGGCGGCGACCGCATCTACGGGCGGGGCACGGGCGACACGGTCCTCGCCGGACACGGGAACGACCTCGTCCAGGGCGGTCCGGGGCCGGACGTCGTGTACAGCGGGCTCGGTCGCGACCGCCTCAGCGGCAACTCGGGCAACGACACGATCTACGCCGCCGACGGGCGGCCGGACGTCGTTCGCTGCGGCCCCGGATTCGACACCGTGCAGCGTCGACCGGCGCGACCGGGTCTCGCTCTGCGAGCGCGTCCGCCGGCTGGGGCGCTAGCGCCCTAGAGACCCAGCTCGGAGCGGTACGCGCGCGCGTACACCTTCCGTGTCTCGAGCACGTCCTCGACGTACTCGCGCGTCTCGGCGAAGCGGATCCCGCCGCCGGCGGCGAGCCAGTCGTCGACGTTGGCCTGGCCGGCGTTGTACGCGGCGAGCGCCAGCCGCTCCTCGCCGTACTTGCGCAGGAGCCTGCGGAGGTAGAAGGATCCGTAGCGCACGTTGATCTCGGGGTCCTCGAGGTCGGCGACGCGGAAGCGGCTACCGCCCGTTAACTGAGCGATGCCGTTCGCCGTGTCCGGCAGGAGCTGCATGAGGCCGATCGCGCCCGACTCGGAGCGCGCGTCGGCGTCGAACTTGCTCTCGCGGTAGATGACCGCGGCGAGAAGCGCCGCGTCGAGCTCGTAGTTCTCCGCATGGCCGCGCACGATGTGCTCGTACTCCAGCGGATACCGTAAGCGTGCGTACCAAGCGGGCTTCGTCTCCTCCACGTAGACGAGCCCGGCCGCCGCGGCGACGAGCGCGATCACCGCTGCGAAGGCGAAGCGCATCTAGCTCGACAGGGTGATTATGACATCGGACACGAAGGCGTCGAGCTCCTCGAGCGTCCCGTCGTTGACGTAGACGAAGTCCGCGCGGGCGGCCTTCTCCTCGTCCGGAAGGAGGCGCTGCTCGCGGTCCTGCATCGGCCGGAGGTGGCGACGCACGCGGACCTCGGGCGAAGCGGTGACGACGACGACCGCGTCGAATGCCGGCTCGCCTCCCACCTCGTACAGGAGCGGAACCTCGGTGACGCAGACCTCTGGAGGGTCGGGAAGGCGCGCGAGCTCTTCGCGCCAGCGCAGGTACTCGGCGACCACCCGCGGATGCAGGAGCGCCTCGAGCCAGTGGAGCTCGCGCGGGTCGGCGAAGACGATCTCGCCGACGCGGTCGCGGTCGATCTCTCCCTGAGGGCCGCGCACCCGCGCGCCCCAGCGCCCGACAATCGCTTCCTTCACCTGCTCGTCCTCGCGCAGGAGCCGGTGCACGATCTCGTCGCTCGAGATCACCGCCGCGCCGTGACGGCCGAAGGCCGCGAGCGCCTCGGACTTGCCCGCGCCGATGCCGCCCGTCACCGCAACCGCCAGCGGGCGGCGCTCAGCGCTCGACGTCAGGCTCTCCGGAGACCTCGTCGTCGGGAGCGGCTGGGAGCTCATCTTCGGAGGGGCCCTCGTCCTGGGGCGTCTCCTCAGTGACCGGCGGGCCCGTCTCGCGCGCGGCGGCTCGGGACCTCGGGAACCTCGGTCGCCTCCGCGGCAGGCTCAGCGGCCTCTTCCGGAAGTGCCTGGGCCGGCTCTTCCTCGGTGAAGACCTCCTCCGAGAGGCCGAGGGCCGGGCCCGCCTCACCGATCGCAGCCCTTGGCTGCTCGCCCTCCTCGACCCGCTTCAGCGAGAGCGAGAGGCGCCGCCGCTCGGCGTCCATCTCGATGATCTTTGCGCGCACGGTCTCGCCCTGGCTCACGATCTCCCGCGGGTTCTCGACGTGGTGCGGGGCGAGCTCGGAGATGTGCACGAGCCCCTCGACGCCGGGCAGGATCTCGACGAAGGCGCCGAACGTCACCACCTTGGTGACGCGGCCCTCGACGACGTCGCCCTGGTCGTACGTGTCGATCACTTGCTGCCAGGGATCCGACTGGGTCTGCTTGAGGCCGAGCGAGATGCGCTGCCGCTCGCGGTCGATGTCCAGCACCTTGACCTTCACCTGCTGCCCGATCTCGAGCAGCTCGGAGGGATGGTTGACGTGGCTCCAGGAAAGCTCGGAGATGTGGATCAGCCCGTCGATGCCCTCGAGGTCGACGAAGGCGCCGAAATCGACGATGTTCGAGATCGTGCCCTCGACGACGTCCCCGGGCGAGAGGCGGTCGAGGATGGCCTGGCGCATCTCTCGGCGCTCCTCCTCGAGCACGGCCCGCCGCGAGAGGACGACGTTGTTGCGGCTGCGGTTGAGCTCGATGACCTTGCACCGGAGCGTCTGGCCCATGAACTCGTCGAGGTCCTGTACGCGGCGGATGTCGACGAGCGACGCGGGCAGGAAGCCGCGGACGCCCAGGTCGAGGATGAGGCCGCCCTTGACCACCTCGATGACGTAGCCCTCGACCGGCTCCCCGCTCTCGGCGGCGCCCTCGATGCTGCTTCCACGCCATCTCGAAGCGCGCCCGCTTCTTGGAGAGGATGAGGCGACCCTCGGCGTCCTCCTTCGTCATCACGAGCGCGTCGATCTCGTCGCCGAGCTTGACCTCGTCCTCGGGGTTGACCGAGCGGCGGATGGAGAGCTCGGAGACGGGAATGACGCCCTCCGACTTGTAGCCGATGTCGACGAGGACCTCGTCCTTGTCGACGCGGACGACCTTTCCACGCACGACTTCCCCCTCGTTGATGATGGGGAAGGTGGCGTCGTAGTCGGGGATCAGCTCACCGTCTGGACCACGTGTCCAGACGTCGTCGTTCGTCTCCTCGATATCTGCCTCGGTGGCGGCCTGATTCGGTGCCATGCGGGATCGCGCATTATAGCCAGAGCCCATTTCAGTACCGTGGGTTTGCCCATGCGCGGCCGCAACCTCCTGATCATCGCCCCGGTGCTCCTCCTCGGAGGCCTGGCGGTCGCGGACGCGTTCCGAAGCGAGGGCTCGAGCGCACCGATAACGCGGGAAGCCGAACCGACGACGACCCGCTCCGTCGTCACCCTGCCGACCGCGCCCGAGGATCTGGGGAGAGGCAGGTTCCCGCGCGTCGCCGGCGCGCCTGGATCGGTCGTCTTTGCACAGCCGCCATCCTGCGCCCTCCGCGAGGTCAGCGTGTCCGAGGGCTTCGAGTTCACCAACGTCGTGTCACAGACGAACTGCGAGCTCTGGGCCGCGACCGTCACGTACAAGGTCGCGCACGGGATCCGCGCCCCGCGCGGTGAGGACGCAGTTCCCTTCCAGTTCCAGGACCTTGCACACCCCCGGAGGGTGCTGGGCCACTCGGAAGCCCTCTTCGGCTTCCTCGTCTGGAGCCCGGACGGTCAGCGCGCAGCCTGGTGCAACGGACGCCGGGTCGGAATCGACCTCGAGCTCGGCGGCGGCCGGCGCCTCCTGCCAGGATGCCCGGCCGCGTACACGGACGACGGGCGAGGTTGCCCTGGCAGAGGGAAATCGGCTCGTCGTCGGAGGCTTCACAGAGCTCGAGACGTCGGGGGGAATCGTCTTCGCCGACTACGGGACCGACGGCTCAGTGGCCGTGCTCGTCGACGAGGGGCGCCTCGAGCGGTGGGAAGACAGCAGGCGGCGTCAGGTCCTGGCGCTTCCCGCAGGCTTGCGCGGGCGAAACCCGATCCTCTCGCCGGACAACTGCTCGGCGCTCTACCGCATCGACGAGAGGATTCGCCTGGTGGACGTCGGCTGCTCCCCCTTCCGGCCGGAAGTCTTTCCCGGGACGACGGCAGCGTGGTCTCCCGACGGGAATTGGATCGTGGTCGGGGAGCCGAGCCGGATCACGTTCTACGACCTTCTCCGGGGCAGGGAACCGGTCACGTGGCAGGTGGGCGCCGCTCAGATCGCCTGGCGGCGCTCGTGAGCGGGCAGGCGCTCGCGCCGCTCCTCGCCCTCCTCTTCGTCGTTGCCTGCGGCGGCTCGGACGCTTCCGACGAGGGGAGCGGGCCCGCCACCGGCCCGCGAACGTCGTCGGAGGCGACGACTGAGACCGCGGCTCCCGACCGCGTCGAGCTCGTCCCCATGCCGGCCGACGCAAGCCGGATTTGCCGCAGCTCCGCCGTTCTGGCGGCGGTGTGCCCGCGGCTCGTGCCGGAGGCGCCCTACGACGAGCGTCCCGAGATCTACGTCGCGGAGCTCCTCCCCGGCGGGAGCGGCTCCCCGGAGGCGTTCAACCTCCAGTGGGGAGCGGAGAATCCGGCCCGGCCGGAGCGAAACCGCCCGCCGCACCTGTCCCACGTGCTCGTGGCCGCCGCTTCCCCGGGAGGAACGCTTGCCGGCGTGAAGACGCGCCCGCTCGGTGACGCGGCGTGGAACGGCCGCAGGGGCACGCTCTTGCGCGCGGCCGCGTATCCCCACGGGGGCATCCACGGCAACCACCTCATCTTCCTCTGGAGCGAGGGCGAACGGGAGTACCTCGTCTCGCTCCACACGTGGAAGCCGGTCGCCGAGACGAGGGCGACGCTCGAGGCGATCGTCGACTCGCTCCCGGCTTCCTAGCGCCTACCGGTCGATCGCGTACCAGACCTGGTGGTGGCCGCGCCAGTCGGCCTCCCCGCGGTAGGTGAGGCCGAGGCGCTCCATCACGGCCCGCGAGCGGCGGTTCTCGGGCAGCGTGATCGAGATGAGCTGCTCGTCGTCCAGGCACTCCCGCCAGCTCTCGACGGAGGCCCGCCCGGCCTCGGTAGCGAGCCCGCGGCCCCACCAGTCGCGGTGGAGCAGCCAGCCGACCTCCACCGGATCGGGCGCCTCGGGCCAGTCGTGGTGGCGCATGAGCCCGATGCGACCGACGAAGCTCCCGGTCGCCAGCTCCTCGGCCGCCCACAGGGAGAAGCCCTCGTTCCGCCACTGGCGTCGAAACCGCTCAACCTGCGCGCGCGTCCCCTCCAGGTCGAGCGGCGGCATGTGCTCCAGGTACTCGGGCTGTGTGTGGATCTCCGCCAGCGGCTCGACGTCCTCCTCGCGCCACTGCCGGAGCAGCAGCCGCTCGGTCCGGACCTTGCGCGGAATCACTCCTTGGCTTCGTTCCAGTCGTCGCCCACGCCGACGTCGACGGCGAGCGGCGGGTCGAGCGGGTAGGCGTTGCACATCTCCTCGCGCACGAGGTCGCGGACGGCGGACGTCTCCACCTCGGGCACTTCGAGCAGGAGCTCGTCGTGCACCTGGAGGACGAGGCGGGCCGCTCTGCCCTCCTCGCGCAGGCGCAGGTGGATCGCCACCATGGCCGCTTTGATCACGTCGGCCGCCGTTCCCTGCATGACGAAGTTGACGGCGAGGCGCTCGCCGAGCGAGCGCGTCTGGCGGTTGTGGGCCTTCAGCTCCGGCACCGGCCTCCGGCGCCCGAGGAGCGTCGTCGCGTACCCGTCCCGTTCGGCCTGCTCGATGGTCCGCTGGATGAAGTCCTGCACGTGCGGGAAGCGGGCGAGGTACGTGTCGATGTACTCCTGCGCCTCCTCGCGGGGGATGTCGAGGTTCTCGGAGAGCCCGAAAGCCGAAATCCCGTAGATGATCCCGAAGTTGACCATCTTGGCGACGTTGCGCTCGTCCTTCGTCAGCGTCGCCCGCTCCTTCCCCAGCACCTCGGCGGCCGTGGCCGCGTGGATGTCCTCACCCTGGGCGAACGCCTCGCGGAGCTTCGGCTCCCCGGACACATGCGCGAGGATGCGGAGCTCGACCTGCGAGTAGTCCGCCGAGAGCAGGCGCGTGCCCGGCTCGGCGACGAACGCGCTGCGGATCTCGCGCCCGAGCTCCGTCCGGATCGGGATGGCCTGGAGGTTCGGGTTCGTCGTCGAGAGGCGTCCCGTGGAGGCGACATGCTGGTTGAAGGTCGTGTGGAGGCGGCCGTCGTGCTGGGAGATGAGTCCCGGGAGCGGCCCGAGGTACGTGTTCAGAAGCTTGGAGTACTCGCGCCATTCCTCGATGACGCCGACGATCTCGTGGTCGGAGCGGATCGCGCGGAGGACGCGCGCGTCGGTCGAGTAGCCGGTCTTCCCCTTGCGGCCGGATGTGAGCTCGAGCTTCTCGAAGAGGATGCGCGCGACCTGCTGCGTCGAGCCAAGCATGAACTCCTCGCCGGCGAGCTCCTGCGCGCGCGCTTCGAGCTCCTCGAGGCGGTCGGCGAGCCGGGCCGTGATCTCGCCCATCCGGTAGGTGTCGATGCGAACGCCGGCGTCCTCCATGGCGACGAGCACGCCGGTCAACGGCAGCTCGATGTTGCGGTAGAGTGGATCGAGCCCGCGCTCGACCACCCGTGCCCGCAGGAGTGGGGCGAGGCGGAGCGCGGCGCCCGCATGCCGGACGAGCGCGGCAGTCTCCTCGTCCGTCGCCGGCTCGGGCAGGAGCTCGACTCCGTACTCGGCGGCGAGGTCGTCGAGAGGGTACGAGGAGCGGCCCGGCTCGATGAGGTAGGCCATGAGCAGGGTGTCGTCGACGACGTCCAGCCGCGCGGCCTTCGCATCGTGGGCGACCAGTGCGGCCCGCGTCAGCTGCGTCCGCAGGTCCGGGGACCAGGGGCCGACGAGGACGGCATCGTCCTCGCGGGCGAGCGCGAAGCGTCCTCCTTCGGCGGCGAGCGCGGCCTCGCCGGCGACCCGTGGGAACTCGCCTTCCCGCCACGGAACCTCGACGCCCTCGACCTTCATGGGCGCCGCCGGGAGCGCCTCGTCGATCACGTCGACGCGCTGCAGCAGGTTGCGGAACTCGAAGCGGCGGAAGATCTCCTTCAGCTGCGACCGGTCGGGCGGCGCAAGCACGAGCTCGGCCGGATCGCACTCGAGCGGAAGGTCGCGCCGCATCGTCGCCAGCTCCCGGGAGGCGAGCGCCTGCTCGGCGTGCGCGCGGATGTTCTTGGCCCGCGCGGGCGAGAGCTCGTCCACGTGCTCGAGGACGCCCTCGACCGAGCCGTACTGAGCGATCAGCTGGCCGGCGGTCTTGTCGCCGATCCCGGGAACGCCGGGGATGTTGTCGGAGGTGTCCCCCTTGAGGCCGATGAAGTCGGGCACCTGCTCCGGCGTGACGCCATAGCGGGCGAAGACCCGCTCCGGCGTGTACACGTGCACGTCGGCGACGCCCCGCGGGGTCATCATCAGGCTGATGTTCTCCGAACAGAGCTGAAACGCGTCGCGATCCGTGGAGACGACGCACGTCTTGATCCCTGCCTCGTCGGCTCGGCTCGCGAGAGTGGCGATGACGTCGTCCGCCTCCCAGCCTCCGAACTCGAGATTGCGGTAACCGAACGCCTCCACGATCGGGCGGAAATGCGGAAACTGCTCTCGGAGGAGATCGGGCATCGGCTTCCGGTCGACCTTGTAGTCGGGCGCGAGCTCCGTCCGGTGCACCGGGCGTGTGTCCCAGGCAACTGCGACGCCTTTCGGCCGGTAGTCGGCGAGGAGCTTGAAAAGCATGTTCGTGAAGCCGAGGAGTGCGTTCGTGGGGAAACCCTCGGTCGTGACCAGTTCCTCCGGCAGGGCGAAGTAGGCGCGGTAGGCAAGGTTGTTGCCGTCGACGAGGAAGAGATCGGCTTCGCGCGCGGGCGCGTCGTCGAGCTGGAGCTCGGCTCCTGTAAGCGTCTTGGGCATCTCCCCCGAGTGTATTCAGGGGAGAGGGGGTCGGCGCCCGGCTACTCCTCGCCGAGGTAGGTCTTGCGGACCTGCTCGTTCTCCCGCAGAACCTTGGCCTCGTCAGTGAGCGCGATCGTGCCCGTCTCCAGCACATAGCCTCGATGCGCGGTGTCGAGCGCCATGAGGGCGTTCTGCTCCACGAGCAGGATCGGCGTCCCCTGCTCGTTGATCTCGCGCACGATCTCAAAGATCTTCTCGACGAAGATCGGCGCCAGGCCCATGGACGGCTCGTCCAGCATGAGCAACTTCGGCCGCGCCATCAGCGCCCGCCCCATGGCGACCATCTGCTGCTCGCCTCCGGAGAGCGTTCCCGCCTTCTGCGCCTTGCGCTCGGAGAGGCGGGGGAAGAGCGAGTAGACGCGCTCCAGGTCCTCTCTGATCCCGGCCCGCTCGCTGCGCTGGAAGGCGCCCATCTCGAGGTTCTCGAGGACGCTCATGCGCGGAAACAGCTTCCGCCCCTCAGGCGACTGCGAGATGCCCATCTTGACGACGCTGTGCGGAGCCTCGTGCGTGATGTCCCGGCCCTGGAAATGAATGCGTCCCTTGCGCGGGTGGTTGAGCCCGTTGATCGGAACGGAGCGTCGTCGACTTCCCCGCGCCGTTTGCCCCGATGAGCGTGACGATCTCGTTCGCCCGCACCTCGATCGAGATGCCCTTCAGTGCGTGGATCGTCCCGTAGTACGTGTGGATGTCGTCGACCGAGAGGATGACCTCGGCCGGCGCCGGCTGCGGGGCGGTCGCACTCATCCCGCGGTCGTCGCAGCCTTCCCGAGATACGCCTCGATCACGCGCTCGTCCTTCTGGATCTCGCCGGGCAGGCCCTCGGCGATCTTCTCGCCGTAGTCGAGCACGGTCACGCGGTCGGAGACGCCCATGACCACCTTCATGTCGTGCTCGATGAGCAGCACGGTCAGCTCCCGCTCCTCCCGCAACTTGGAGACGAACTGCGTGAACGCCGAGGTCTCCTGAGGGTTCATGCCTGCCGTGGGCTCGTCGAGCAGGAGCAGCTTCGGGTTCGTCGCGAGCGCACGGGCGACCTCGAGGCGGCGCTGGTCCCCATACGGGAGGCTGCGCGCGAGCCAGTCGTCGCGCCCCTTCAGACCGCTGAAGCGGAGGAGGTCGCTGGCACGCGCCTCCGCCTCGCGCTCCTCCCTGCGGACGCGCGGCGAGTAGAAGATCGACCCGAGGATGCCGCCCTTGAGGCGGGAGTGCATGCCGACGAGAACGTTCTCGAGCGCGGTCATCTGCGGGAAGAGACGGATGTTCTGGAAGGTTCGGCCGACGCCGAGCTTGGTGATCGCATGCGGAGGCCTGTTCGTGACGTCATGGCCGTCGAAGACGATCGTCCCGGCCGTCGGCTTGTACACGCCCGTGAGCATGTTGAAGAAGGTCGTCTTCCCTGCCCCGTTGGGGCCGATGAGGCCGACGATCGAGCCCTCGGGGATAGCGAAGTCGACGTCGTTGACTGCGACGAGGCCGCCGAACTCCTTGCGAACGTCCTGCGCGTCGAGAAGGCTCTCGGCCATCACTCGTGCCGCTCGTCGTAGAGGGACTCCGCGTGTCCGCCTTCCTCCAGCTCCTGTTTCCGTCTGCGTTCGGGGATGAGCCCCGTCGGGCGGAAGAGCATCATCACCACGATGATGATCCCGTAGATCCCGAACTGGTACTTGGCCACCTCGAACTCGAGCCCTTGGCGGTTGAGCCATGTGCCGATATTCGGAAGCCCCTCGACGTTGAGCCAGGCGAGGATGGAACCGGCGATGACGACGCCCCAGACGCTGCCCATCCCCCCGAGGATGACCATGCAGAGCAGGAAGACCGAGATGTTGAAGTAGAACTCGCTCGGGAAGGCGCCGCTCTTGTAGCTCGCGTAGAAGGCGCCCGCGACGCCGCCGAAGAAGGCGCCGATCGCGTAGGCCCACGTCTTCGTCCGCATGAGCGGAACACCCATGGCTGCGGCCGCGGTCTCGTCCTCGCGGATGGCGATCCAGGCCCTGCCGAGCCTCGAGTCGCGCAGGCGCACGGAGCAGAAGATGGTGATGAGGAGAAGTGCGACGGCCGTGAAGTAGAAGAGGTTGTCCCGGTCGAAGGACGCCTGGTAGGACACCGGGAGACCGAGCGAGCCGCTCAGGCCTTCGCCGAACCCCGGGGAGTCGATCGGGTTGACGCCGTGCGGGCCGTTGGTGAGGTTGAACCCGCCCAGGTCGTCACCGTTGCGTACGACCTGGGGGATGATCTCTCCGAACCCGAGGGTGACGATGGCGAGGTAGTCGCCGCGTAGGCGCAACGTCGGGAGGCCGATGAGGATCCCGGTCACGCCCGTGACGATCGCCGCGATGATCAGGACGAGCCAGATGGAGACGTGTATCCCGGTCTGGTCCCGGGAGATCCCGACGGAGCCGAAGTGGAAGCTGAGCTGCTCGAAGTGGCCCGAGGCGAGCCAGGCGGCGCAGTAGGCGCCCACCGCATAGAAGGCGACATAGCCGAGGTCGAGCAGGCCGGCGTAGCCGACGACGATGTTGAGGCCGACGGCCATCATGACGAAGACGATCATGATCACGGCCGTCCCGATGCTCGGGAGGTTGATGATCACGGGGATGTTGGTGGGCGCGCTCTCGATCCAGAAGGGGTAGGACAGCGCAATGCCCAGCAGCAGCGCGGCGGGGATCCCCGTGCGCAGGAACCTGGGAAGACGTGCCCACCAGGCGCCGAGCGCGCCGAGGTGCGCTGCGCGCGCGGCCCCGCCGATGCGATCGCGCACCTGTCCCGTCCGCACGGCCATCAGCCGCCCTCCGGAGTCCTCTCGCCGAGGAGGCCCTCGGGCCGAAAGACCAGGATCGCGATCAGGATCCCGAAGATGATCGTCCGGGTCCAGCTCGATCCGGGCGTCATCCACGTGAGCCCCTCGTTGAAGTTCTTGATCAGGCCGATGAGAACGGCGCCGAGCACGGCGCCGGTGAGGTTGCCGATGCCGCCGAGCACGGCGGCGGTGAACGCGATCAGGCCGAGCTGGAAGCCGGTGTCGTAGCGCATGTTGTACTGGAGCAGGTAGAGAAGTCCGCCCGCGCCCGCGAGTCCGCCGGCGAGCGCGAACGTGAACGAGATCGTCCGGTTCACGTTGATGCCCATCATGGCCGCGGCGTCGGTGTCCTGCGAGGTCGCCCGCATGGCCTTGCCCTGCCTCGTGGCCTGGACGAGCCACGTCATCAGCAAGAGGATCGGGACAGTGACGAAGATGATGATGAGCTGGTTCCAACGAACGTCCACATTGCCGATGGAGAACGCCGTCGAGGTCGGCAGCAGGCCGGGGACGCTCTGGTAGTTCACGTCGTAGAACGCGAGCGAGATGTTCTGGACGATGAAGGACATCCCGACAGCCGTGATCAGCGGCGCCAAGCGCGGAGCGTTCCGCAGCGGCCGGTAGCCGGTGAACTCGATGATGGTGTTCGTCGACGCCGCAAACGCCATGGCGATGAGCAGCGTCGCGAAGATCCCCACGAACACGGCCAGCCCGGCCGACTGCGCGTCCAGGTCGAAGACCGAGAGGAGGATCGTGCTCGAGACGAGCCCGGCGAGCGCGAACTGGTCGCCGTGCGCGAAGTTGATGAGCTGGAGGATCCCGTAGACGAGCGTATAGCCGATCGCCACGAGGGCGAACACCGCGCCCTCGGTCAGCCCGATGACGAAGACGTTGAAGAAGTTCGACGGGTTCTGGACGAGGTTGCCCAGCAGCCAGACGGCGATGATGGCTACGAACCCGAGGCCGAGAATGGTCACGACGTCCGGGCGGCCCCAGTTGCGGATCGCCGCGAAGGGGGAGGGTGGTTCTCTGCGCGCCTGGACTGCTATGGCCGAATCCTAGAGCGAAATCGGGGGAGGGCCAATGCCCTCCCCCGATTGGCGATTGCCGTGCCGCTTAGCCGCGCGCGGCCTCGACGTTCTCCTCCGACGGGGAGAAGACCGTCTCGACCTCGAGCTGCTCCTCACCGCGGTAGAAGGTGAAGCCGACGACCGCCCCGTCCGCCTGGGCCGGGTCGCCGTTTTCGTTGATCTCGAACGAGCCCAGCAGTCCGTCCGTGACCGACGTGTCGGCAACGGCCTGGATGATTCCCGGCCGGTCGTTGCCGGCCGTGGCGATCGCGTCGAGGAGAATCTGCGCCGCCTGCGCACCGTAGATCGCGTACGGGTCGACCGGCTGGCCGCCGAGCGTGCCCTCGAACTCGGTGATGAACTCCTGCGCCGCGGGGCCGAACTCCTCGGCAGGGACACCGGCGATGCTGAAGAAGGCGCCGCGCGTGTTCTCCACTCCGGCCTCGTCGATGGTCTGCTGGGTCGTGAAGCCGTCGGGCATCATCAGCTTCACGTCGCCCGTGTTCGGACCGAGGACGCTGACCTTGTCCTTGATCACCTGGGCGCCGTTCTCGTCGATCAGCCCGCCCAGGTAGAGGCAGTCGGCGCCCGACTGCTGCACCTTCCGCATCAGGGACTCGTAGCTCGAGGCTTGCGGATCCCAGGCCTCGAAGCCGGCAATCTCGATGCCGACGTTCTCGGCCGCGTTGCGGAAGTTCGTGGCGACGCCGAGCCCATACGCCTCCCTGTCGTTCAGGATGTAACAGTTCTGGATGCCCTGTTCGACCGCGAACTCGGCCTGGGCCGCGCCCTGGTAGGCGTCATGCGCGACGACGCGCGCGTAGTTGCGCTCGCCGGTCGGGTAGTACTTGTCCGGCTCGTCGTCCGCGCAGCCTGGACCGCCTTCGGTAATGCACACGTAGGTGTTCGCCGGCGAGAGGAGCAAGAGCCCTCCGCCCGGCGCCTGGTTGAGGACCGGGATGACGATCTGGGCACAGCCCGAGTTGAACGTTCCGATGACCCCCACGAGGCTCTCGTTGCTCGCGTAGGCGTTGGCGTTCTGGCCGCACTTGCCCGGATCCCACTTGCCGGCCTGCGCCGTCGCGTCGTCGCACGACTGGAGTGCCACGTTCAGGTCGCCGGCCTTCCAGCCCGCCTGCTCGAGCAGCAGTCGGGTGGCACCGACAATCTGCAGCGTCTGCGTGCGCGACGAGCCCTGCATCGGCAGGTCGGTCGCGATGAGGACGTCAGGCTCGCCCTCCCCCTCGTATTCCACATCAGTGCACGAGGCTGATGGCAGCGCTGTCACTCCCCCGCCGCCGCCGCCGTCGCCCTCCTCCTCGGCCTGTGTCCCGCCTGCCTCTCCCCCGTCTCCATCGTCGTCACCGCCGCAGCCGGTGGCCGCGAAGGCGAATACTCCGATCAGAAGCACGAGGAACGCCAGAATCGTCCTTCGTTTCACTGCTCCTCCTCTTTTGCCCGATTCTTTTCCGGCGCTGGCCGCGCCGAGCACCGTTGAAGGTGCACGATTATGACTACGGCTCCAGCACCCTTGCAACCCCCTCCGGATACGATGTGCCGCGGTGAAGCGCGCCGAAGTGGCGGAACTGGAAGACGCGCTGGACTCAAAATCCAGTGGGGCGCAGCCCCGTGCGGGTTCGATCCCCGCCTTCGGCATCAAATCGCTCATCGTTGGTTCGGTCCCGGCCAATCCTGGGGGTACCTCCCGAAAGACGCTGGATAGCGCGCGAAGTTAGACAGGATGTCGAAGAGGGTCGGAGTCCTTACAGGCGGGGGCGACTGCCCCGGCCTGAACGCCGTCATCCGCGCAGTCGCGCGGCGATCGCTCGATCGCGGGTACGAGGTCCTGGGCGTGCGCGAGGGCTGGCGCGGACTGGTCGACGGTCGATTCCAGGAGCTCGACTACCGGGCCATCTCGGGGATCCTGCCCCGCGGCGGCACGATCATCGCCACGTCTCGCACGAACCCGTACAAACTGGAAGGCGGCGTGCAGCGGGTGCGCGAGCACTTCGAGAAGCAGGGGCTCGACGCGCTCGTGGCCATCGGCGGCGAGGACACCCTGGGCGTCGCCGCGCGCCTGTTCGAGGAGCACACGTTCCCCGTCGTCGGCGTCCCCAAGACGATCGACAACGACCTCTCGGCGACCGACTACACGTTCGGATTCGACACCGCCGTCTTCATAGCCACGGAGGCGATCGACCGCCTCCACTCGACCGCCGAGTCGCACAACCGCGTCATGGTCGTCGAGGTGATGGGCCGCCACACGGGCTGGATCGCCGTGATGAGCGGCATCGCCGGCGGCGCCGACGTCATCCTCATCCCCGAGCAGCCGATCACGGTCGAGGAAGCGTGTCGCGACCTGCGACGCAGGCACGAGCGCGGCAAGGACTTCTCCATCGTCGTCGTGAGCGAGGGGTACGAGCTCACCTACGCATCGGGCGAGACGCGCCAGGTCGCCCAGGAGCCGGCAGCCGGCGACCAGTTTGGCCACGTCCGCCTCGGCGGCGTGGGCGACGCACTCGCGCGGGACATCGAGGAGCGAACGGGCTACGAGACGCGCGTCACCGTTCTCGGCCACGTGCAGCGGGGAGGCAGCCCGACCCCCCGCGACCGGATCCTCGCAACGCGCTACGGGCTGAAGGCGGCCGACCTCGTCGACGAGGGACGCTGGGGCGTGATGGCAGCCCTCCAAGGTGACGCCATCGTCGAGGTGCCCCTCCGCGACGCCGTCGCCGAGCTCAAGACGGTGCCGCGCGAGTTCTACGAGACGGCCAAGGCCTTCTTCGGCTAGGCGCGGCCCGGGCGCCGGCGCTGCGGGCGCCCGGCTCAACTCCGGCACGAAGCGCGCGCCACACGCGCGTCTTTCGGGGCAAGATGGTTGATCGGGAAGTGTGGTGCCGGCGGGGGCGTCCGTGACCGAGCATGAGGCCGCGATCATTCCGAGCTCGTACCTGGAAGGTACGGGCGAGGAACGAGCGTGGACTCAGGCGACGCGTCACGGGCGTCATCCGACGGTGCCACGGTTGCCGGTCAATTTCCGATCAATCATCTGGGCTGGACGTGGAGGGAGGCTCGCGGCGGCCCCGGCGCGCGCGTGTTACTGAAAGAGCAGCAGCAGCGCGTCCGTCGGTGCGTAGTCGTCCGTCAGCGTCGGAACGTCGTCGGTCGGAATGGGGACGTCGTGGCGGTCGAGAATGGGCCGGTCGAGCGCCGGCGCGGTCGGATGCTCCCCCCGGATCGCGTGCCAGCGCTCGAGCAGGAACCCCCGCTGCGGCGCGGCCCCCTCCGTCGCCACGACGATCAGGTTCCGAAAGGTCTCGTCGCCCTCGTCGCCCGCGAGGACGGCCGGATGGACGAGCACCGTCGGAAACGCCGTGCGGTACGTGCGGTAGATGGAGCGGAAGAGCCGCGAGCCCGGGCCCTCGATGGCGCCGATCGCGTTCGTCACGATGACGCCGCCGGGCGCGAGGCGCGAACGCGCCAGCTCGAGAAACTCCTGCGTGACGAGGTGGAAGGGAATCGCATCGGCGAAGAACGCGTCGATGACGATCACATCCCACCGCTCCTCGTTCCGCGCCAGGAACTGCCGCCCGTCGCCGACCTCGATGGCGAGCCGCGGGTCGTCGCGCGGCACGTCGAAGTAGCGGTGCGCGACGTCCACGACGACGGGGTCGAGCTCGACGACGTGCAAGTCGAGCTCGGGGAAGTCGCGCCACATGCGCTTCTCGGACGAGCCGGCGCCCAGCCCGACGAAGAGGACGTTTTCCGCGTCCGGGTTGTAGGCGAGCCCGAGGTGGAAGAAGTCCGTGTAGCGGAAGCGCGTCCGGTACGGGTCGTCCACGTACATCGCGCTCTGCAGGGAGCTGTCGAAGCGCAGGTAGCGCGTGTCCGCGTCCTCGACGACCGAGAGCCGGTGGTACTGCGTGTCTTTTGCGTACACGACCTCGAGGTCGGCGCGGGGGATCGCCGCGCGCAGGTCGCGGGCGTCCGTGTACGTCTCCGGGCCGCGGAGCCTGTAGAGCGGCGACCAGTTCTGCGCGGCAACGCCGGAAAGCGTTCCGCCCGTGTCCGGAGCGAGAGCGACCGCGGCGGCTGAAGCTCCCGCGGCCGCGACGAGCGCGAGCGCCAGCCCGAGAAGCATGCGCTGCGCCAGCGCGACCACGGCGACGGCCGCGAACAGTGCGGCCGCGGCGATTCCGAGCAGCTGGTCGGTGCCGAATTCCGGGATCAGGAAGAAGGCGGTGGCGAACGTCCCCACGATGCTTCCGGCCGTCGAGATGGAGAACAGCCGCCCGGCGGTGCGTCCGAGGCTGGTCAGGGAGCGAGCGCGCAGGCGCACGGCGATCGGCGTCACGGCGGCGAGGAGGACGCTCGGCGCTCCGAAGAGTAAGACGGCAGCGAGGAGCGGGTTCAGCCGCGGGCCGGGGTCCCAGCCGACGACTGCCTCGAGGACCGGCTCGTCGAGCAGCGGCACGGCGAGGACAGCGAGAGCGCCGAGTCCCATCACCGCAAGCAGCAAGCTAGGGGCGGGCATCCGGTCGGCGAGCGCACCGCCGGCCCAGTAGCCGACGGCGAGGCCGGCGAGCACGACGCCAATGAGCGCACCCCAGACGAAGAGCGAGTTGCCGAAGAAGGGCGCCAGGACGCGGCTGGCCGCGATCTCTACTCCGAGCAGAACGGCGCCCGAGACGAAAACGGCGATGCCCAGCGCGACCCCGTGGACACCGGTCGGGCCCGGGCCGGCTCCGTCACGGCCGTTGCCCGAGATCGCATCTAGCTCGGGGCGGCTAGCGGTGAGCTCCCGAGCCACGCACGAGCTCCTCTAGGCCGCCGGAGAAGTCGTTCGCCCGCCCCAGCCCCGGGACGAGGACCGCGTCCACACCCGCCCGTTCGAGCGCGATCACTTGCTCGCGGGAGACGACGTACGCCTCGGAGATCACGAGCTTGCCCGCGGGGACGTCCGCGAGGAGGTCGAGCGTGCGCTCGAGCAGCTCGTCGTCGTCCCCCACGTCGTGCTCGGAGATGAGGACGATGTCCGGATCGACCCGCTCGAGCGCACCCGCGAGCTCCTCCTCGTCACGGACGTCCACGGCGCAGTCGAGGCTCAGGTCCCTCGCCTGGGCGAGCAGGTGCTCCAGTCGCTCACCTTCGTCGCCCACGGCGTCGAACACGACGATGCAAGCGTCCGCGCCGTCCGCGGACGCCGAGCCGGGGTCGCCGCGGCGGGCGACGATCGGGAGAGCCGTCCCTTCGCGCGCCTGCCCCACGTCTGAGCCCTCGACCGCCACCGCCTCCGCCCCGACCGCCGTCGCGAGTGCGGCGAGCCGCTCGACGTCACCCTCGAGCAGGGGTATCACGGAGATCCCGTCTCCCTCGGAGATGGCCTGGGTGAAGCGGCCCATCCGTCGTAGACGTGCCGCGCGCGCTCCGGCGAAGAGTGCCACCGCTTCGCTCGTCCCCAGCCGCGAGGCGCCGGCGGCGACCAGCTCTTGAGCCAGTTCGGCGGTGGCAATCCGGCCGGTCGCCTTGACGCCGACACGCTCGGGAAGGCGTTCCCGCAGGAGCTCGACGTCGTAGAGAAGCCCGTGGCCTGAGCCCTCCCTGACAGAGGTCTCGGCGAAGTCTGCGTCCACGAGATCGACGATCCGGCAGGCCAGCTGGGTCAGCTTCTCCTCGAGGCGCCCGCACTCGAGGATCACCTTCACGAGCGAGTAGCCGCGGCCGCTGTTGACGCTCCGCATGCGCACCGCGTGCACGACCGCCGCCAGATCGTCCCGAACGAGTGGAAACCTGTGCCGCCACATCGCCTCGATGTTCATGACGACCCCGAGCTCGTGGGCGCCGGCCGCGACACACGCCTCGGCGGAGGCGACCTTCTCTCGCGAAGACTGGGCTCCGTACGGCAGGCCGACGACCGAGGAGACCTTGACGTCGCAGCCGTCCAGACCTCTCTCGAGCGCGGGCGACTGACTCCGGGCGCACACAGACCGAGGCGAAGTGGTGGTCGCGGGCTTCGCCGCAGAGCCGGTCGACGTCGTCGGCCGTGGCGTCCGGGTCGAGCAGCGTGTGGTCGATGGTCTTCGCGAGCTCTTCGAGCCGGAGCGGCATGGGCGAGAGACGGAGTTTAGTGCTCCGGCCGGGGACGATGCTGGTGCTCTGACGCCCGAGCGGTCGTCTCCGGTCGGGGCACTCAAACGCCGATCGGGTGCCAGACAGTCTTGATCTCGAGGAACGCGGCCGCGTGCCAGGGCGACTGGCCGTCGCCGTTGCGGACGACGCGCTTCACGTTCTCGGCCGCCAGCCGCTCGAGCTCGCTCGCGGCCGTCCTCGACGCCGGCGAGGTCGACCGCGTTGACGTCCATGTGCGCGGCGAGGACCGGAGCAAGCTCCTCCTTGCGCCCGGTGAGCAGGTTGACGACCCCGCCGGGAACGTCCGAGGTCGCGAGCACCTCGGCGAGGGTGATCGCGGCCAGCGGGTGCCGCTCGGAGGCGACGACGACGACGGCGTTGCCGCCCACGATCGCGGGCGCGAGCCTGGACACGAGCCCGGCCAGCGCCGGCTCCTCGGGGGCGACGATCCCGACGACGCCCGTGGGCTCGGGAATGGTGAAGTTGAAGTACGGGCCGGCGACGGGGTTCGAGGAGCCGAGCACCTGGGGAAGCTTGTCCGCCCAGCCCGCGTACCAGACCCAGCGATCGACGGCCGCGTTGACCTCCGCTTCGCTCCCGGTCAACTCGGCGAACTGAGCTCTCCGCCCTTCCATGATCTCAGCGACCCGGTAGAGGACTTGGCCGCGGTTGTAGGCCGTCATCGCCGCCCACTTCGGAAACGCGTCACGGGCCGCGCGGACCGCGTCGCGGAGATCCTTCTTCGAGGCGCGGGCCACGTTCGCCCCCTCGACCTCGTACGAACGCCCCGACTCGCTCGCGCGGGAACGCGCCCGCGACGTACAGCTTGTAGGTCTTCTTGACGGGGAGGCGGCTCACTCGTCGAACTCCAGGTACGGCTCGAGGCCGTGGAGGCCGCCTTCGCGGCCGAAGCCGGACTCCTTGTAGCCGCCGAAAGGTGATGCCGGGTCGAAGCGGTTGTACGTGTTCGCCCAGATGACACCGGCACGCAGGCGTTGCGCCATGGAGAGGATGCGGGAGCCTTTCTCCGTCCACACGCCCGCCGAGAGGCCGTACGGGGTGTTGTTCGCCTTCTCGACCGCTTCGTCCGGCGTGCGGAAGGTGAGCACCGAGAGGACGGGCCCGAAGATCTCCTCCTGGGCGATGCGGTAGCTCTGGGCCACGTTGGTGAAGACGGTCGGCGGGAACCACCAGCCCTTTTCGGGCAGCCGACACGGGGGCTGGTAGATCTCGGCTCCTTCCTCCTCCCCGGCCGCGACGAGCTCCTGGATCCGCTCGAGCTGCTCCGGCGAGTTGATGGCGCCCACGTCCGTGTTCTTGTCGAGCGGATCGCCCACGCGGAGGGTGCCCATGCGCCGCTTCAGTTTCGCGATCGCCTGCTCGTAGATGGATTCCTGCACGAAGAGGCGCGAGCCCGCGCAGCACACGTGGCCCTGGTTGAAGTAGATGCCGTTGACGATGCCCTCGACCGCCCCGTCGAGCGGGGCATCGTCGAAGATGATGTTCGCCGCCTTGCCGCCGAGCTCGAGCGTGAGCTTCTTGTCGGTGCCGGCCACGGCGCGCTGGATCTCCTTCCCGACCTCCGTGGAGCCCGTGAAAGCGATCTTGTCCACGTCAGGGTGCTTGACGATCTCCGCGCCCGCACGGCCGTCGCCCGTGACGATGTTGACGACGCCGCCGGGCAGCTCAGCCTGGCGGAGGACGTCGCAGAAGAGGAGCGCGGTGAGCGGCGTCGTCTCGGCAGGCTTGAGCACGACGGTGTTGCCGGCCGCGAGGGCCGGCGCGATCTTCCAGGCAAGCATGAGGAGCGGGAAGTTCCAGGGGATCACCTGGCCCGCCACTCCGACCGGCCGCGGCCGGCGGTTGGGGAACGCGTACTCGAGCTTGTCGGCCCAGCCCGCGTAGTAGAAGAAGTGCGCGGCGGCGAGCGGCATGTCGACGTCGCGCGACTCCCGGATCGGCTTGCCGCCGTCGAGCGACTCGAGCACGGCGAACTCGCGCGAGCGCTCCTGGAGGATGCGCGCGATCCGGAAGAGGTACTTGGCCCGCTCGCCCGGAGGAAGGTCGGACCAGCCGTTCTCGAACGCGTCGCGGGCCGCGCCGGACGGCGAGGTCGACGTCCTCGGGGCCCGCGTAGGCGATCTCGGCAAGCGCTTCCTCGTCGCGCGGGGAGATGCTCGGGTGGTACTCGCCCGAGCGCGGCTCCACCCACTCGCCGCCGACGAAGAGCCCGTAGCGCTCCTCGAGGCGGACGACCTCCCGGGACTCGGGCGCCGTCGCGTACTCGAAGGCGGAGGGAACCGGCGCGCGGTCTCGGCGTCGCTCGACGTCAGAGCTCATTTCGAAAGGGGGCTCCTAGTCAAGGGTGAAGTAGTCCGGGCTCTGGTAGTGGCCGGTGCGTTCCTTGCGGATCTGGAGGAGCACGTCGTTCAGGAGCGAGGAGGCGCCGAAACGGAAGAGGTCGGGCGTGAGCCACTCGGTGCCCAGCGTCTCGTGGAGGAGCACGAGGTACTGGACGGCCTGCTTGGCGGTGCGAATCCCGCCGGCCGGCTTCATGCCGATCTTGCGGCCCGTCTCCTCGTAGACATCCCGGATCGCCTCGAGCATGACGAGCGTCACCGGCAGCGTCGCGGCCGGCTGGATCTTTCCCGTCGAGGTCTTGATGAAGTCGGCGCCGCCGGCGATCGCGAGCAGGCTCGCGCGGCGGACGTTGTCGTAAGTCCCCAGCTCGCCGGTCTCGAGGATGACCTTCAGGTGCGCCTCGCCGCAGGCCTCCTTCACGCGCCGCACTTCGTCGTAGACCCGGGCGTAGTCGCCGGAGAGGAAGGCGCCGCGGTCGATGACCATGTCGATCTCGTCCGCGCCCATCTCGGCCACACGGGCGGCCTCCTCCACCTTGATCTCGATCGGCGACTGCCCGGACGGGAAGGCGGTCGCCACCGAGGCGACCTTGACTCCGCTCCCCTGGACGCGCTCGAGCGCGTGGGGTACGAGGTTCGGATAGATACAGACGGCTGCGACGGACGGCACCGTCGCGTCGGAAGGGTCGGGACGCAGGGCCTTGGAGCAGAGCGCCGCCACCTTTCCGGGCGTGTCCGCGCCCTCGAGCGTCGTCAGGTCGATCATGCGCACCGCGAGGTCGAGCGCGAACAGCTTGGACTCGCGCTTGATCGAGCGGCGGGCCAGCGTCGCGGCCCGCTCCTCCGCGGCGACCTGGTCGACGGAGCCGACACGCGGAAGACGAGGCTCGAGCGGCAGCTCGAACCCGCGCGGCAAGGCTGGAGCCTGCGCCATGGCCCCAGTGTAGCCCTCCCGTATTCTCGTCCCGTGCGCGGGATGGTCTTCGCCGCCGGCTTCGCCCAGGTCGGCAACGTGCTCCGGGAAGCGTGGAACCGCGTTGTCGGAATCCCCGAGCTGGCCGGAAGCCTCGCCGGCTCCCGGCGGCCGAAGAAGCTGCGGCTGCGCGTTCTCATCCTGCGCGACGAGCGCGGGCAGCCGGTCGCGACCCCGGAGGACGTCGAGCCGGCGCTGTCCGAGGCCCGCCGCGTCCTCCGCGAGCAGGCGGGCGATCGAGATCGTGGCCGCCGCCGAGCCCCTCGTGGCGACGCTCGAAGGCCTGGCACCGCGCGAGGCGCTCGACTCGCCCTGCGTCGAAGGGCTCCTGGCAGGCTGACTTCGGGCCGGGCGGCGCCTTCTTCCGCCGGCACACAGCGCCCGTCCCGAAGGCGAGCGGCACGCGTGCGCCGATCACGGTCTTCGTCGTCCGCGACGTGCTCGGGCGGGCGGGCTGCTCGCTCGGCCCGCTCGTGGACTACGTCACGGTCGACATGAGCGCCCTGCGAGGCCGCACCGGGCGCGTGCTCGTGCACGAGCTCGGCCATGCGTGCGGGCTTCCCCACTCACGCGCCGCAGAGAACCTCATGCTGCCCTCGCGAATGGGCGAGCGGCTCCTCCCCTGGCAGGTGGCCGTCATTCGCAACTCGCGTCACATCACGTACGCCTGAGCCTTAATCTGTACGCCGATGAAGTGGCGGCGGGTCGGAAAAGGAGGGCAGGTCATCGACCGCCGGAGCGCCCGGCCGCGGCCCGATGCTGGGGCGGGGCGGAAAGGCGGGGATCGGAGCGCCTGGGGATCATCGGCGCGCTGATCGCCATCCTCTTCGGCAGCGGCGTCCTCGGCGGCGGCGGGAGGGAGGCCTCGACATCCCCAACCTGGACAATTCCTTCCAGGCTGCCCCTGCGGCGGAGTCGGCCAACCCCCTCGCCGAGGCGCCCAACCCCGACGACGAGCACGCGGCCTTCGTGGGGTTCGTCGTCGACGACGTCCAGGACGCCTGGGCGCGGATGTTCGCGGAGGCGGGCCGCCGCTACGAGCCGACGCAGCTCGTCCTCTTCACGGAGGGGACATCGACGGACGGCTGCGGCTCCGCGTCAGCCGCCACCGGCCCCTTCTACTGCCCCGCCGACCGCCTCGTCTACCTCGACCTCGGCTTCTTCCGCGAGCTCCAGAGCGCGCTTCGGCGCGCCCGGCGACTTCGCCCAGGCGTACGTGATCGCCCACGAGTTCGGGCATCACATCCAGAACATGCTCGGGATCAACGACGACGTGACCGGTCGCAGCAGGCAGAACCCGGCCACGCGAACGAGCTCTCCGTGCGGCTGGAGCTCCAGGCGGACTGCTTCGCCGGCGTCTGGGCCCACTCGGCCTTCGAGGAGCAGCTCCTGGAGAGCGGCGATATCGAGGAGGGCCTCGGCGCGGCGGCGGCCGTCGGCGACGACCGCATCCAGGCGGCGGCGACCGGGCGGATCGACCCCGAGAGCTGGACGCACGGCTCCGCCGAGCAGCGCACCGAGTGGTTCCAGCGCGGCTTCGAGGAGCGGCGATCCGAACGCCTGCGAGACTTCTCGAGCTAGCCCGGCGGCCGCCGGCTAGGCCGCGACGTGCTCTTCGAGAAGCGGCGCCGTGTCGAGCGGGTCGTAGCCGATGCGTCGCGGCGATCTCCTCGCTCGTCGGCCGCGTGCCCTCGGCGAAGAGCCCGCGCAGGAGTCTCGCCGGTCTCGGGCCGCCGCCACCAGTCGGGCCCGACCGTCTCGCGCAGATGCGCCGCGTAGCTGCGCCGTCCGGATCCAGGCGCGCAGGTAGTCGGCGGAGTAGAAGTCGCCGTCCATGTCCGCCAGGTAGCCGTCCGGGCGGTAGCGGAAGCCGACGCGCGGCCCGCAGGTTCTCCGCGTACGTCTGCGCGTAGTCGGGCGCGCGGCCGAAGTCGCTCCAGAGCTCGAGCTCGTACGCGAAGCTTGGCGGCGTAGCGACGGAAGAGGAGGACCTCGAGGAACTGCGTCGCTTCGGCGCGCTCGGCGTCCTCGCCGGCGGAGAGGCCGAAGTGGTCAGCCGTGCCAGCCCGGCTCGCGGGTGATCGACTCGAGGAGGAACGAGTAGATCTCGGTGAGCGCGTGGTCACGCGCGAGGCGGCGGTAGGTGTACGGAAGGGCCGGGTCGCAGCCCGCGTAGTGGAGCGCGTGGCCGGCCTCGTGCAGGAAGGCCTGATAGTCGTGCAGGCCGCCCTGAGCGCGAGTGATGAGGTGGACGACCTTCGGCGGGTCGGAGGCGATCACGCAGGCGCGCGGGCTCTTCTGCGGGCGGTCGTCGAGGTCGAGGCGGATGTGCTCGTCGGCGGCGAGGTCGAAGCCGACGCGCGCGAGAGTCTCCAGGCAGACGGGGACGGCCCTGTCCTTCGCGTACAGGTCGGCGAGAGGCGACATGCGCCTGAGGTAGGCAACGTGGTAGGAGGCCGGCTCGGGATCGGTCCCGGGGCCGAGCACGCGTTCGATCCAGCGCACTCGGAGCGGCTCCCAGGCCTCCTCCTGGCGCGCCGAGGCGTCGGCGAGCGCCTCGGCGAGCGCGTGCAGGTCGATCGCCCTTGCGCTCGGCGCTCCGGCGCACGGGGTCGTCCTCGCCCGAGAGCTCGGCGTCGAGCTGCTCGGCCCGGCCCAGGAGCTCGTAGCGGTCGTCGTTGAAGCCCGCGGAGGCGTCGCCTGCGAGGTCGCCGAGCTCCTCGCGCGGCGCGGTAGTCGTCGAGGACGGCGAGCTGGGCCTGCGCGGCCCGCAGCGGCAGGGAGTCTCCGCGAAAGTCGACCCGCTCGGCGAGGATGGCGTTCTCGAGCCGGTCCGAGTCCTCGGCGAGCTCGCCGCACGACGATCCCTCCCGCGCAGGCCTCGCGCAGGCGGAAGAGCCGTTCGCGCTCGTCCTCCGCGGCCGCCTCCTCGGCGCGCGCGGAGCTCCTCGTGCTGCTCCCGGGTGAAGAGGTCGGCGTAGCGGGCGACGATCGCGGCCTGCTCGCTCGTCTCCTTCTCCCCCACCCGCACCGCCCGCGCCTCTTCCGAGCGCTCGAAGACAGAAGCGGGCCAGCCGCTCCTCGAATCGTCCGCGTGTCACGACGTCCACGTCAGATCCCCATGCCGCTCGAGCACGCCCTCGTCGCGGCGCCAGCTCGGCCGCACCTTCACCTGGAGCTCGAGGAAGACCCTCCGCCCCAGGAGCGATTCGACCTCGGGGCGCGGCGCGCGTGCCGATCGCCCGGATCATAGTCCGCCCTTTCCGACGACGATTGCCTTCTGCGACTGGGTCTCGACGTACACGAGGGCGCGTACGCGGCCCTGCTTCGACGTCGAGCTCGTCCACCTCGACGGAGATCGCGTGCGGAAGCTCCTCGCGGGTGAGCGCCAGCGCCTGCTCGCGGACGAGCTCGGCCACCTGCACCTCGAGCGGCAGGTCGGTGCGCTCGCTCGGGTCGAAGTACGGGCGGGCCCTCGGGAAGGAGCTCGGACGAGGTCGTCGCCGGAGCGCGTCGACCCCGTCGCCCGTCCGAGCGCGCTGACCGGGATGCAGCGCGTGGAAGTCGCCCAGCTCCGCCGCCTCGGCGATTCGCTCGGCGATGCGCCGCCGGCTGGAGGCGGTCGACCTTGTTCAGGGCGATCACGACCGGCGGGCCCGGCCGCGAACACCCGCTCGGCCACGAAGCGGTCGCCGCCACCGAAGCGCTCGTCGGCCGCGAGGACGAAGAGGAAGCCGTCGACGTCCTCGAGCGCGTCGTCGACCGTGCGCTGCATCCGCTCGGTCAGCGGGTCGCGCGGCCGCTGGAACCCCGGCAGGTCGACGAGCACGAGCTGGTACGGCGAGCCCCTCGCCGTTCGACGACCGCGGAAATGCGCCGGCGCGTCGTCTGCGGCTTGTCGGAGACGATCGCCACCTTGTCGCCCAGCGAGCGCGTTCACGAGCGTCGACTTGCCGACGTTGGGCCGTCCGGCGACGGCGACGAAGCCGCACCTCACAGCTCGAAGAGTCAGGGAGAAGCTCGCTCGGCGTGCGGACGAGGACGCCCCCGTCGTGGTCGAAGACCACGCGGTCGACGCCCGAACTCGAGCAGCCACTGCCGGCAGCCGCCGCAGGGTGAGGCAGTGACGGCGACGCCTCGACCTCGCCGGGGCGGACGCCCTCGGCGACCGCGCGCGCGAGGGCGCACGCGCTCGGCGCAGAGGCCGAGCGGATAGGAGGCGTTCTCGACGTTCACACCGGTGACGACCCGCCCGTCGCGCAGGAGCGCGGCGGCGCCGACCTCGAACTTCGAGTAGGGCGCGTAGGCGGCCGTCGCGGCGGCCTGCGCGCGCTCTTCGAGGAGGCGCTCGTCGGTCACGCGGCGCTCATCGGCGAGCACCTGGAAGAGGATCATCGTCACGAGCGTACCGAGGACCGCCCCGAGACGACCTCGGCGGTGGAGTGGATCCCCGACTCCACGCGGGTCTGCGCGACGAGGAGCGCCATGATCAGCGCGACGAACGAGATGACGACGCGGTGCTCGTCGGCGATGAACGTGATCGCCGTCCAGCCGCCGAAGGCGAGCGCGGCGTGACCGGAGGGGAGGCCGCCTCGCAGCGGCGTCCCGCGGCCGGTGAGCGCCTTGCTCGCGATCACGATGAGCAGCGTCAGGACGAGCGCGATGACGGTCAGGTTGATCGGGGCGTCGCGGATGCGTTCGACGAGCCGCCCGCTCGGCTGCGCCAGCCGGTCGGCGAAGACGAGGTAGCCGATGACGACCGCGTTGACCGAGGCGATCAGGACGGCGCCGGCGGCGATGTCCTTGGCCATCTTGGCCAGCGGGTCGAAGGAGGTCGTGGCCAGGTCGATGGTCGCCTCGATAGCCGTGTTCACCATCTCCGCGATGAGGACGAAGGAGATGGCGATGAGCAGCGCCATGAGCTCGAGCTTCGTCACGCCGTACGAGAAGGCGAGAATGAGGACGCCGGCGGCGACGCGCGAAGTGGATCCGCATGTTCCGCTGGGTGCGGAGCACGTGGATGACGCCCTCGAAGGCCCAGTTGAAGCTCTGGATGATGGGCGGTATGCGGCGGACGCTCATCGACGCGAGCTCCGCTTTCGCGCCGGGTCATCGCCGCGCCGTGGTCGTAGCCGAGCAGGTGCAGCAGGCCGTGGACGAGCGGCGCCCGCCAGGCGTCGCCGACGACCTGCGGGCAGAGGACGACGTCGCCGAGCTGGCGCGGCACGCCGGGCGGGAGCGCATCGCGTCCGTCGATCGGAAAGGAGAGGACGTCGGTCGCCTCGTCGATCCCGAGATGCTCGCGCTTCAGCTCGGCGGATCACGCTCGGGCGGCTCGAGCTGAACGCCGAGATCGCCCTCCTCGACGCCTTCGGCGGCGAGGACGCGCCGGCAGATCGTCGGCGACCGCGGCCTCGTCCACGTGCAGGCCGCTCCGGTTGGCGAGCTCGATCCGGATCACCGGCGCCGCTGCGTGCCCGTCTGCTCCGCGTGGCGCTTGTACGCCTCGACGATGCGCTGGACGAGCACGTGGCGCACGACGTCCTGGTTGCCGAACTCGACGAACTCGATCCCGTCGACCTGGGCGAGGATCTCGCGCACCTGGATGAGCCCGGAGGCCTGGTCCGGCGGGAGGTCGACCTGCGTCACGTCGCCGGTGACGACGACCTTGGAGCCGAAGCCGAGCCGCGTCAGGAACATCTGCATCTGCTCCGGCGTCGTGTTCTGCGCCTCGTCGAGGATGATGAACGAGTCGTTGAGCGTCCGGCCGCGCATGAAGGCGAGCGGGGCGACCTCGATCGTCCCCTTCTCGATGTACGCGTTGAGGCGGTCGGCTTCGAGCATGTCGTAGAGCGCGTCGAAGAGCGGGCGCAGGTAGGGGTCGACCTTCGCGAGCATGTCGCCGGGCAGGAAGCCGAGCCGCTCGCCGGCCTCGACCGCGGGGCGCGTGAGGATGATGCGGCTCACCTCGCGGTCGGCGAGCGCGGCGACGGCGAGCGCCATGGCCAGGTAGGTCTTGCCCGTGCCCGCCGGGCCGATCCCGAACGTGATCGTGCAGCCCTCGGATCGCGTCGACGTAGCGCTTCTGGTTGACCGTCTTCGGCGTGATCTTCTTGCCGCGGTGGCGCCAGACGACGTCCTCGAAGACCTCGCGTGGATCCTTCGGCGGCGTCGAGCGCCTGCGAGCGACGGCGTCGACCGTGCTCGGCCCGATCGCGTGCCCGCCCTCGACGAGCTGCGCGAGCTCGTCGATGACGAGGCGAGCCTCGCCGACCTGCCGCTCGTCGCCCTCGAGCGTGAGCTGGTTGCCGCGCAGCCGGACCGTGCAACCCATGCGGTCGCGGAGGGCGCCCAGGATCCCGTCGTCGACGGTGGCCAGCTCGGCCGCGACCTCGTTGGAGATCGAAAGCGTTTCCTGCAACGAGAAAAAGTGTAGTGCCCGCGCCGCCGCCGTCCGACCGCCGACCCCGGGGCCGCCGCGGGCCTCCCTCCAGTTCAAGCCTATCGCTGCAAGTCGCGCGTGTGGCGCGCACACCGTGCCGAGTTCGTCGCGGATCAGGCGAGCTTCTCGCGCACGAGCTGGCTGACGGCGCCGCCGTCCGCCCGGCCCGAGACCTGCGGCATCACGTCCGCCATCACCCGGCCGAGGTCGCGCAGCGAGGTGGCGCCGGTCTCCGCGATCGCGTCGTCCACGATCCGCTCCAGCTCCTCCTCGGCGAGCGGCTCCGGCATGAACTCCTCGATCACCGTCGAGCTCCCGCTCCTCCTTGGGCCGCCTGACTCCTCGCGCCCGCCGGCGCGGAAGGCCTCGGCCGCCTCCACCCGCCGCTTGCGCTCCCGCTGCAGCACCTGGAGCTCCTCGTCCTCCTTGAGCGGGCGGCCGAGCTCCTTCTCCGCGGAGCGCAGCGCCGCGAGCGTGAGCCGCAGCGTGCCCGTGCGCTCCGGTCGCGCGCGCGCATGGCGTCCTTCAGCTCCTGCTCGATCTCCGCGATGAGGCTCATTCGAACGGCCGTCCCCCGCCTAGTACGTGCCAGTGGAGATGGAAGATCGTCTGCCCCGCGCCTCGTCCGACGTTGACGAGTCACCTGGTAGTCCTCGAGCCCTGCCTCGCGGGCCGTGTCTGCGACGAACTCGAGCATGCGCTTCGCCTCGTCCGCCGGGAACTCGCCCACGTCCCGGAAGGTCTCGACATGCCGCTCGGGGATCACGAGCAGATGCACCGGCGCCTTCGGGTTGATGTCCCGAACCGCGACGAAGCCGTCGGCCTTGCGGACGTGGTCGCCCTCGGCGTAGAGCCGGCAGAACAGGCAGTCAGGCTGCGACACCGAGCGACCCCCTTGTCCGTCACGCGCACCGCCCTGGCTCGGACGAGCGTGCCGACCGGCGCTTCGACGAGCCACGGTGTGTAGTCGTCGCCGTAACCTCGCCCCGGGCGGTCGACGAGCACGACGTCCTCGCTCCCGAGCTTCTCTCGCCAGCGCCGCCGGCAGGCCGACGTCCGAGAGCTCGCGCAGCCGCGCGCTCCGCTCTCGCTTCACCGCAGGGGAGTTGCCGTCCTCGGCCGCCGTCCGCGTCCCTGGGCGCGGCGAATACGGAAAGACGTGCACCTTCGTGATGCCCGCCTCGCTCGACGACCCGCATGCGTGTTCGCGAACGCGTGTCGTCCTCGGCGGGAAAGCCGACGATCACGTCGGTCGTCAGGTTGAACCCCTCGGCCTTCGCGACCCGCCGCAGGTACGTCGCCACCGTGTAGCGGCGCCCCATCGCCTCGAGAACGCGGTCGTCGCCGGACTGAAGCGGGACGTGCAGGTGCGGTGAGACGGACGGCGTCTCGCGCATCGCGGCGACGAGCGCGTCGCTCAGGTGGTTGACCTCGATGGAGGAGAGGCGCAGGCGCTCGAGCCCGGGGATTCGGCCGCGCTTCGCGCACGAGGCGCGGAAGGTCGAAGCCGGCCGCGCGGTCGCGGTAGCAGCCCAGGTTGATGCCCGTGAGCACGACCTCGCGGTGCCCCTGCCCTACGCGGCGGGCGGATTTCCGCGAGGACGGCGTGCGGCTGGGCGGCTGCGCGAGGCGCCGCGCACCTGCGGGATGACGCAGAAGGCGCAGGAGAAGCTGCAGCCGTCCTGCACCTTGACGAAGGCCCGGACGCGGTCGAGCCCGACCTCGGCGCGAACGCAGCCGACCGCGCCCACGTCGCCGGCGACAACGCGGGCGTCCGCTCGCCCGGAAGCGGGACCAAGGTGACGTTCGCGGGCAGCCCGGCGAAGGCGTCACGCCGGCGAGGTTGGCGCCGCAGCCCGTCACGTAGACGCGCCCCGCGCTCCGGGCCGCGCGGCGGGCGGCCTGGCGCGACTTGCGAACGGCCTCGTGCGTCACGCAGCACGTGTTCACGACCGCCACGTCGGCCGCGCCGTCGCCCTCGGAATGCCCTTCCGCGATCAAGCGCTCGCGGATCTCCTGCGCGTCCGTCTGGGAGACCTTGCAGCCGAGGAACCCCACGGAGAACGTGGCCATGCGGCCCGATGCTAACCGACCCCGGCACCAGGGCCGGATCGTCCGCGCGCGAAGAGGTCGGCAGCCCAGCCCTCCGCCTCGCGGCGTTCGACCGCCGCCCACCCCGAGAGGCGCGGTCGAGCAGCCGCGAAGTATCCGGACGCGATGAGGAAGCCCGCCGGCACACGGGGCGCAAGGCGCTCGACGATGGGAAGCGCGATGTTCGCGAGGGCGAGGCCGGCCTCGGGGAGAACGTCGTGGAGAACGTCCGCCGGCCGCACCTCGACACGGACGCCGTTCACGGCCGCATTCCTCCCCGTCGCCTCGACCGCGGCTTCGTCCGAATCGAGGGCGATCACGGGCTCGAACCCGAGCCTGGCCGCCGCGATCGCGAGCACGCCCGACCCGCAGCCGAGGTCGAGCACGCTCGTCCGCGGCCGCTCGAGCAGGAGCGCGAGGCAGAGGCGGGTGGTGTCGTGGCCGCCGGTGCCGAACGCCCGCCCCGGATCGATCACGACCGGAAGGGCGCCCGCGTCCGGTCGCTCCCAGGGCGGGCCGACCCAGAGGGGGCCGATTCGCACCGGGCGGTGGAACTTCCGCCAGGCGTCTTCCCATCCGGGCGCGACGGGGACGGCCTCGCCCGGGCCGAGTGCAAGGCGAAGGCGCCCCTCCCCCTCGCCATCGGTGTAGACCGCTAGCTCCACCTCTTCGCTCCGCGCGACCTCCTCGAAGCCCTCCGGGAAGAGCTCGATCAGCGTGGCGCGCGCCTCCTCCGCCCGCGAGAGCGGCACACGGACGGCCGCCCGGCGGAGGGCGCTGCTCAGCGGAACGCGGCGCGTAGCCTCTCGAAGAAGCCTTCGTCCGCCTTGTAATTGCGTTCGTGCTCGCTCCGCTCGAACTCCTCGAGCAGGCGGCGTTGCTCGTCGGTGAGGTTCCGGGGCACGCCGACATTCACGAGAACGCGGTGATCGCCGCGCCCGAACCCTTGCAGCACGGGCATGCCCTTCCCACGCAGCACGCGGATCACGCCCGGCTGCGTGCCCGCCTCCAGCTCGAGCTCGACTTCGCCGTCGAGCGTCGGCACGCGCACGGTCGTCCCGAGGGCGGCTTCCGTCATCGTCACCTCGACCGTCGAGATGATGTCGTTCCCCTCGCGCACAAAGCGCGGGTCGGGGCGGACGCGCACGAGCACGTAGAGGTCGCCGGCGCGGCCGCCGAGCACGCCGGCGTGGCCCTCGCCGGAAAGGCGAATGCGCTGCCCGTCGTGGATTCCGCCCGGAATCTCGACCTCGAGCTCGCGCTGCTCGGTGATCCGCCCGCTCCCCGCGCAATCGGCACAGGGCGACTCGACGATCTGCCCGAGCCCTCCGCACTGCGGGCACGTCGCCGTGCGGACGAACTGCCCGAACGCGGACGTCGAGACGGACTGGAGCCGCCCGGCCCCTCCGCAGCGCGGGCAGGTGACGGGCTCGGTCCCGGGCTCCGCGCCGGTCCCTCGGCATCGCGTGCAGGACAGCTCGACAGGCACGGGCACGCTGAGCTTCGTTCCCTCGGCAGCCTCGACGAGCTCGATCTCCACCTCGGCGAGAACGTCGGCTCCTCGCGCGGAGCGCCGGCCCGGACGGCCGCCGAAGGCGCCGAAGAACTCGTCCCCGAAGAAGACGGAAAAGATGTCGGCGAAGTTGCCGAAGTCAGTCGGGCGGAATCCGCCTGTGCGCAGGCCCTCGTGCCCGAAGCGGTCGTAGAGCTCGCGCGTCTCGTGTTTCGAGAGCACCTCGTAGGCTTCCGCGGCCTCGCGAAAGCGCTCCTGGGCCTCGGGATGGTCGGAGACGTCCGGGTGCAGTTCGCGCGCGAGCCTCCGGAAGGCCGACTTGATCGCCTTCTCGTCCGCGTTACGGGGAACGCCCAGGATCTCGTAGTAGTCGCGCCGAGTCGTCGCCACGTTACCTAGCCTACCCCTGGCCCCCGCCGGAACTCAGCGCTCGTAGAGCTCCTCCACGAAACGGGAGAGCTCGAACGCGGCCGAGCGGACGGCGTCGATCGCCTTCTCGTAGTCCATGCGCATCGGGCCGAGGAGGCTGACGGTACCGAGGTTGCGGTGCCGAAGGCCGTAGGGCGCACCCACGAGCGACACGCTCACGAGCTCCGGATCGTCGAACTCGGAGCCGACGCGTACGAACGGACGCTTGGACAGGAGGCTCGCCCGCATGAGATCGAGGAGCGCCGCACGCTGCTCGAGAACCTCGAGCAGGCGCCGGTAGCCGCGCAGTTCGTCCGCGCGGAACTCGTCGAGGACGCCCGCGGTCCCCCCGATATAGAGGGTCTGTTCTTCCGCGTCGAGCACGTCGCTGAACGCCGGGCGCAGCCGGTCGAGGAACTCCCGCTCGGCCTCGGTGAGCTCGGGGTCCTCGAAACGGTTGCGGAGGAGGCGCACCCCGAGCTGGAGGCCCGAGACCGTCTCGTTCAGGTACTGGCCGGCCCACTCGGCAAGGCCCGGGTCGACCGCCTGCTCGAAGGTCACGAGCCGCTTCGTCACACCCCCCGTCGCCGTGATAACGACGACCATGACGAGTTGCGGCTGGAGCAGGAGCACCTCGACGTGGCGCACCGTCGTTGCTTCGAGCGGGGGCGCCGACACGAGTGCGAGCAGATGCGTCACCTGTGCCAGTGCCTCCGTCGTCGCCCGCAGGGCCGAGTCGACCTGGCTCTCGACGGTCGAGAGGTCGAGGGAGATCTCTCCCGGCCGCGGCTCGAGCCGCTCGAGCAGACGGTCGACGAAGAAGCGGTAGCCCAGATCCGTGGGAATGCGCCCGGCAGACGTGTGCGGGTGCGTCAGCAAGCCCAGCTCTTCCAGGACGGCCAGCTCGTACCGCACGGTCGAGGCGGAGACGTCCAGGCCCGTCCGGTCGACCAGCGTCTTCGAGCCGACCGGCGCGCCCGTGGAGACGTACTTCTCCACGACCTGGGCGAGGATCTGCTCCTGCCGGTCGCTGAGCTGTGGCTCGGTCAAATCCACCATTCCAGTCAAATTGTACTTTTTGCAGGGCTTTCGGCCATGAGGGTCGCCGTGACCCCTCCGCCCAGGAAGCGGCCGCGGGCGGTTAGCGCGAGCCCGCCTTCCCGACGCTCGGCGAGGCCCAGCTCCTCGAGCCGCTCGAGCGCCTCGGCCTCGTAGGCCCCCCGGACAGCGCCGAGCGGCACGCCCTCGTCGAGCCGGAGGCCAAGCATGAGCCGCTCCCGCCGCCGCACCTCGGGCCCGAGCGGTTCCTCCTCCCGGTCCGGACGTCGCCCGGCCGCGAGCGCCGCCACATACCCGGCCAGCCTGGGCGTGTTCCGCCAGCGGAGCTCGCCGACCGTGGACACCGCCCCGACTCCGAGCCCGAGGTAGTCGCGGCCGAGCCAGTAGGCCAGGTTGTGGCGAGCCTGCCGCCCGTCCTGGCAGAAGTTCGCCGTCTCGTACCAGCGGTAGCCGGCAGCCGTGAGCGTCTCGACGACGACCTCGAAGTAGCCCTCCAGCGCGTCGGCCTGCCGCGCGAGCTCCTTCCCGTGCGCGTGCGTGAAACGAGTCCCGGGCTTAGCCTCGAGCTCGTAGAGGGACAGGTGCTCCGGGCCGAGCGCGGTCGCCTCTGCGAGATCACGGGCGAGGTCGGCGGGGCTCTGGCCGGGGATCCCGTAGAGCAAGTCGAGGGAGACGTTGTCAAAGCTGGCATCACGAAGAGCGTAGAACGCGCGCCGGACGTCGTCGGGCCGGGCACGGCGTTCGAGAACGGCGAGGAGGCGCGGCTGGAAGCTCTGCGCTCCGAGGGAGACGCGGGTCACCCCCGCTGCGCGGAGGAGCGCTGCGAGCTCGGGGGTGACGGTCTCCGGATTCGCCTCCACGGTCGTCTCGGCCGCGCCCGGGAGCGAGCCGAGCAGGTGGCGGAACGCCTCCTGCTCCGTAAACGTCGGCGTGCCGCCGCCCAGGAAGACGGTCTCGACCTCCCCGGAGAGCAAGGGCCCCTCGAGCTCGAGCTCGGCCAGGAGGGCGTCCACGTAGGCCGCGTGCTGCCCGTGACGCCCGACGACCGTGACGAAGTCGCAGTAGCCGCAGCGGTGGGCACAGAACGGGAGATGCACGTACAGGTGCCGAACGCCGCCCGTCACTTCTTCTCTCCGTCCAGGTTGAGCACGGCGAGGAAGGCCTCCTGCGGCACCTCCACGGAGCCGACCTGCTTCATGCGCCTCTTGCCCTTCTTCTGTCGCTCGAGCAGCTTGCGCTTGCGCGTGATGTCGCCTCCGTAGCACTTGGCGAGCACGTCCTTGCGCTTGGCCTTGATCGTCTCGCGGGCAATGACGCGCGAGCCGATCGCCGCCTGCACGGGCACGTCGAAGAGCTGCCGCGGGATCTCCTCGCGCAGGCGATCCACGAGAGCGCGGCCGCGCGCGTAGGCGCCGGTCTTGTGCACGATGAGACTGAGCGCGTCGACCGGCTCGCCGGCGAGCAGCACGTCCACCCGGACGAGCTCGCCCGGCTCGAAGCCGAGCACGTCGTAGTCGAAGCTCGCGTAGCCGCGCGTGCGGCTCTTCAGCTGGCCGTAGTAGTCGTAAACGATCTCCGCGAGCGGCAGGTCGAAGACGAGCAGCACCCGTTCCTCGCTCAGGTATTCCAGATGGTGGAAGCGCCCGCGGCGCTCGTTGTTCAGCTCCATGACCGAGCCGACGTACTCCTTGGGCACGATCGTCGTCGCGCGGATGTAGGGCTCCTCGACCTCCTCGACCTCGGCGGGCATGTCCGCCGGGTTGTGCACCTCGACCTCGTCCCCGGCCAGCGTCCGGACCCGATAAGCGACGTTCGGCGCGGTGACGAGGAGGTCGAGGTCGAACTCCCGCTCCAGGCGCTCGCGCACGATCTCCATGTGCAGGAGGCCGAGGAAGCCGCACCGGAAGCCGAAGCCGAGCGCCTGAGAAGACTCCGGCTCGTAGAAGAGCGAGGCGTCGTTCAGCTTGAGCTTCTCGAGCGCGTCGCGAAGAGCGGGATAGTCGTCCGAGTCCGTTGGGAAGAGGCCGGCGAACACCGTGGGCTTGACTTCTTTGTAGCCCGGGAGCGCCTCGCGCGCCGGCTGCTCCTCGGCCGTGAGGGTGTCGCCGACGCGCAGGCGCGAGACGTCCTTGAGGCCGGTGACGACGTAGCCGACCTCGCCGGCCTCCAGCGTGCCCGTTGGGCTGCGAAACGGCGAGAAGAAGCCGAGCTCCTCCGCCTCGAAGCGGGTCCCGGCCGCCATTGCGCGCAGCCGCTGCCGCGTCGAGAAGCGACCGTCGACCATGCGGACGAACGCAACCACGCCGCGATACTGGTCGTAGGAGGAGTCGAATACGAGGGCCCGCGGGGGCGCCGCCGGGTCGCCCACGGGCGGGGGGATCCGCTCCACGACCGCGTCGAGGAGCGCCTCGACGCCCGCGCCCGTCTTGGCGGAGATGCGCAAAACGCGCGCATCGTCCTCGCCGACGAGATCGGCCACGTCGGCGGCGGTGCCGTCGGGATCCGCCTGGGGCAGGTCGATCTTGTTCACGGCGGGGACGATCTCGAGGCCGTTTTCGATCGCCAGATAGGCGTTCGCCAGCGTCTGCGCCTCGATACCCTGCGCGGCGTCGACGACCAGCAGGGCGCCCTCGCAGGCCTGGAGCGACCGCGACACCTCGTACGTGAAGTCGACGTGACCCGGCGTGTCGATGAGGTTCAACTGGTGCCCGCGCCAGCGCACGCGCACGGCCTGCGCCTTGATCGTGATCCCCCGCTCCCGCTCGAGCTCCATCGAGTCGAGCACCTGGTCGCGCATCTCGCGCTCGGACAGCGTTTCCGTGAGCTCGAGGATGCGATCGGCCAGGGTCGACTTGCCGTGGTCGATGTGCGCGACGATGGAGAAGTTGCGGATGTTCTCGAGGCTCATGACGTGCCGCGGGAGCGGCGCCGCAGGGAGAGGAGGGCGTCGAGCTCCCGCATCCCAAGGATACGGGCCGCGACGAGGAAGACCCCGGCCGAGACGACGAGGGCCGACCCGAGCGAGACGATCTGAGCTCCGAGCGAGCGGCCCAGGGCCGCGTCCAGCCCGTACCAGACGCCGAACGCGACCGCGGCGGCCACCGCCGAGGCAAGGATCGCGCGCCCGTAGGAATCGGCGATCGCGCGCCCCTCGAGCCGGCCGAGCCGGCGCCGCAGGACGAGGAGGAGCGCCCCCGTCCCGGCGAGGTTCACGAGCGAGGTGGCGAGCGGTATCCCCCACACGCCCACGCGGTAGAGCGCGGCGTTCAGCGCGATCTGGCCCAGCAGGTTGCCGAGGGCGATCGCGGTCGGGACCCACGGGGTCTGGAGGCTGAAGAACGCGCGGTTCAGCATCAGCATCGTCCCGTTGAAGGTGAGGCCGAGCGCGAACGCCGCAAGGGCGCCCGCGACGACGCGCGTGTTGGCCGCATCGAACTCACCGCGCTCGTAGAGGAGGCGAACGATGGGCTCGGCCAGGACGGCCGAGACCGCGCTCGCGGGGATGAGCAGGAAGCCGATCTGGCGCACTCCCAGCGACACGGTCTGCCGGAAGCCGTCCCAGTCCTCGCGAGTCGCGAGACGGGAGAGCGACGGAAAGAGGACGGTGGCCACGGCCACGGAGAAGATCCCCTGCGGGAGCATGTAGATGCGGAAGGCTGCCTCGATCGCCCGCGGCGCGAGGAACGGATCGAGGTAGCGGGCCGCGAAGAACGTGTTGATGACGAAGTTGAAGTTGATGAGGCCGAGGCTGAGCGTGACGGGGAGCATGAGGACAAAGACGCGTTTCACGGCGGGGTCGCGAACGTCGAGCGCCACCCGCAGCCGCCCGTCGAGGCCGCGGAGCCAGGGCAGCGGCAAGAGCACCTGGATCACGGTGCCGGCGACGATGCCGCCGGCGTAGATGTAGAGCTGCGTGTCGACGTCGTCGGTCTGCGGCACGCCGAGCACGAGCGCGAGGATGATGGCGAGATTCCAGAAGACCGGCGTGAGCGCCGGGATCGTGAACTCCTCGTACGAGTTGAGGATTCCGACGATGACGCCGTAGGCTCCGAGCAAGATTACGATCGGAAAGAGCACGCGCGAAAGGCCGACCAGGAGCTCCTCCTCCGCGCCCTCGTAGCCGAAGGGCCGCATGATCCAGGGGGCGAGAAGGATGAAGAGCGCCGTGAGCGCGCCGAGACCGAGCAGGAAGAGCCAGAGGAGGGTCGAGGCGACGCTCCACGCACGACGCCGCTCGCCCTTCTCCAGGAGCTCGCTGAAGACGGGGACGAAGGCGGCGGAAAGCGCCTGGTCGGCGACGAGCGAGCGGACGAGGTTGGGCGCCTGGAAGGCGACCGTGAAGACGTTGATCGACCCCTGGACGCCGAAGTAGCGGACAGCCACGATCTCGCGGAAAAGCCCGAGGATCCGCGAGAGGCCGGTCGCGAGTGAGAAGAGGGCCGTCGACATCGCGAGACGGCGTTGGCGCCGGGGTCCGGCTTCGTCGGGCGGGCGTGCCTCCGCCTCGGTGCTCACTAGCCGACCTTCGGCCCGTGAGCGCGTGGAAGGGGTGTGGGGGAACCGGCGACGCTCACGCGAGCGAGGATAGGCGAGGCGCCGGAAGGGCGGGCTGTTGCTACGATTGCGCTGGCCCGCAGGGGCTTTTCCTATGCCGAACATCCAGCAGCAGAAGCGCCGCGTGGACATCGCCGCCCGCCAGCGGGCCGAGAACCTTCGCTACCGCTCCGCGGCCAAGACGCTCCACCGGCGGCTCGAGGCGGCCGTCGACGAGGGCGATGCGGAAGCGATCGCAGCCGCGCAGCGGGAGCTCGTCCGCTGTCTGGACAAGGCAGCCGCGTCGCGGGCCATGCATCCGAACCGGGCGGCCCGCAAGAAGGCCCAGGCCGCGCGGCTCGTCGCCGGGCAGAGCGCCTAGAGCTCCTGACGTGATGGGGTCGCGCCGTCGGGGTGCGATGGTCGGTGCGAGGCAAGGACGCAGGGAGCGTTCGTATCGAATGAGATACGGGCGCGACCGAGGACGCCGCATCGCGCCGTCCAGCGCTGCCCGACGGCACCGCGCCTCATTGCGTTAGGAGCTCTCGAGCAGGGGCGCCGGCAGGCGCTCTCGTCAGGTCGACCAGCGCACGCTCGAGCTCGAGCTCGCCTGCGAGCCGGCTCGCTCCCTTGAGAGCGGCATCGAGTTCCGAGAGGCGGACGACGGCGGCGTCGAGCTCGTCCCGCGTGTAGTTCTCGGCGAACGCCTTTGCCTTGCGCACGCGGAACTCGTGCTTGCGCAGACGCTTGGCCAGATCCTTCGTCGAAAGGCCTTCCTCGGCCAGCAGCTGCACGGACCGCACCAGCCTTACTTGCTCGGCAAGGCGTACTGCAACGACGAACGGGTCGACGCCGTGCTCCAGGTCGGATTCGCAGGCCGCGAGGGCCCGCGGCAGGTCACGCGCCCCCCACGCGTCGGTGACGCCCCAGGCGGACGCCTCCCGGGGTGGCGCGGCGAGGCTTTCCACATCCCGCCTCGTCAGTGTCTCTTCCCCTGCCCAGGCCGCGATCTTGTCCACCTCCGTGGCGAGTGCGGTCAGGTCGACGCCGACGATCTCGACGAGCGCGCGAGCAGCGTCCCCGTCGAGCCGAATTCCGAGCCCCTCGAAGCGGGACCGCACCCAGCCGGGAACGTCGCGGGTCTTGGGCGCCTCGTACGTCAGCACCTGGCCCGCCTTTGCGACGGCCTTTGCGAGGCTTGGGCCCTTGATCGCCTCGTCGGCGACGAGCGCGAGCACGGCGCCCGGGGCCGGCTGCGCGAGGTACGCGGCGACGGCGTCCGCGTCCTCGGCCGTCCAGCGCTCGACCCCCTCCACGATGACGAGGTGGCCGGTCTCGCCCGCGAAGAGCCCGAGCGCATTGCACGCGGCGACTGCCTCCTCGCCCGAGGTCGTCTCGGCTTCGAGCGTCTCCACGGACTCCGCTCCGAAGCGGCCACGCAGGCGCCGCAGCGCGAGCCGGACCTTCGGCCGGTCGCCGCCGACGAGGAGGTAGACGGGCAGGAGGGCGTTGTCGCTCATCCCGAGCGAGCATAATCGCCGCCGGGGGCGTCAGCGCTCCTCCCGGACGGACACGTTCTTCCCGTCGGCCTCGATCGTGACCCGACCGTCCCGGTCCGTGCGGTACATGGCGAGGCCCGGCGAGCCGGCCAGCGCGGCGAGCGTCGGCGGCGCCGGGTGCCCGTAGTCGTTCCGCTCGCCCACCGAGACGACGGCGACGCGCGGGCGCGTCAGCTCGAGGAGGTCGGCCAGCCCGGCGTCCGCGGAGCCGTGGTGCCCCACCTTCAGGATCTCGATCGGAGGGGGGCGCAGCGGTAAGGTGACGTTCGACTCGGCGTCGGCGGGAAGAAGCGCGTCGACGATGCCGTAGCTCGCCAGCAGTACGGTCGCGTGGTCGTTCGGGTCGTCGGCCGGCGAAGCGGCTCCGTCGGGCCAGAGGACGCGGAGGACGAGGTTTCCGATCCGATACGTCTGCCCGGCGCGGGTCACCACGACCCGAACCCCACGCCGCCGCGCGGCCGCGAGCGCAGCCTCGCCGTACGGGTTCGCGAACGGTAGCGCCGGCTCGAGCACAAGACCGACGTCCAGGCGGCGGACGACCTCCTCGGAGCCCCCGATGTTGTCCCGGGAGGGGTGCGTCATGACGAGCAGGTCGAGACGGCTCACGCCCAGGCCCTCGAGCTGCTCCGCCACCCTTGCCTCCGGTGGGCCCGCATCGACGAGCGCCGCCCCCTCGGGGACCTGGAGCAGTGTCGCGTCCCCCTGGCCGACGTCGAGGACGGTGATCCGCAATCCGTCCGGCGGCGGAACCTCGTCAGCCGGGGCGCTGCGCCAGGCGACGACCAGGGCGGCGGCGAGAACGATCACGGTGACGGCGCGGGCGGCGCGCGGCGGCCGCAGGCGGACGAGCACGCCGACCAGGACCGCACCACCCGCCAGCAGCGCCAGCGCCTCCAGGGACGTCACCTGTGCGTGCGGAAGCCCGCCGACGGCCCGGGCGCACCAGGCGAGGTACGCGGCCAACCATCCGTTCGTCCAACCGAGCGCGGTCGCTGCATCCGGGAGGAGCGACTCGATCGCCGCCGCACCGAGCGCGCCCCCGAGCAACGGAGCCACCACGGGAGCCGCGAGCGCGTTCGCCGCGACCGAGTACACGGGTACGGCGCCGAAGTGGAGCCACAGGACCGGCGCAGTGACTGCGCCGCAGGCGGCGGAGACGGCGACCACCTCCGCCAACCGCCGGGGGAGCGGATACCCCTCCAGCCGACGCTCCAAGCGCGGCACGAGGACGAAGATGGCCGCAACCGCCGTGAAGGACAGCTGAAAGCCGGGCTCGAGGAGGGCGTAGGGGTTCCAGGCGAGCAGAACGGCGGCGCCGACGAGGAGGTAGTACCAACGGTCGCGCGGACGGGAGGCGAGCCAGGCCAGCGATGCGAGCGCGCCCGCGACGCCGGCACGCACGACGGACGGCTGCCACCCCACCGCGAGCACGTAGCCGCCGACTGCGGCGAGTGCCGCCGTCTCCCCCGCCCAGCGCGGAAGGCCGGCCGCCCAGGCGAGGAGGAGGACGCCGCCGATCACGTAGGCGACGTTCTGACCGGAGACAGCCAGGAGGTGATAAAGCCCTGAGGCCCGAAAGCGATCCCGCAGCTCCTGCGAGAGCCCTTCGTCCTCGCCGAGCACGACGCCGGCAAGGACCGCGCGCCGCTCGCCCTCAACACCCCGCGCAAGCGAGCCCGCGATTCGGGCGCGGAGCCCGTCGGCGAAGCCGAGCATGCCACCCCGTCGCCCGACGACCCGGTACGAGTCCGTGCGCAGGACAACGTGGACGCCCTGACGGTGCAGGTAACCGGCCTCGTCGAAGCCTCCGGTCTCCTCCGGCTCGCGTGGGCGTTCGACCGTCGCGACGGCCTCGAGGAGCGCCCCCTGCGGCGGCGCCCGCTCGGGCGGAAGGTCGAGGCGCGCCCGTTCGCGCAGGTCGATCCGCCCGAAGCGAAGAACGCGGACCGGCACCCGCACGGAGAACTCGCTGCGGCGCGCCGGGCCCGTGACCTCCAGGCGAACGGGCGCGGCGCGGCCGATCTCACACGCGAGGACGCTTGCGTCGAGCGCGTCCAGCCGGAGGCTCCCCCACCACGAGCCGGCGACGGCCAGAGCGGCTCCGAGGAAAAGCACACGGCGGCCGTCGGCTCGGAAGGCGGCGAGCGCCAGCAGCGCGGCGACCGCCGCCAGCCCCGGGTGAGAGACACGGAGGATGAGCGCGGCGCCGAGACCCACGCAGAGCGCTCCGAGGAGCAGATGCGGCGGCGGGGCGCGTCCGATTGCGGCGAGCAGCCTCGCGCTCCTCACAGGCCGACGAGCGGTGTGAGCTGTTCGAGCCGAGCCGGGCCGATGCCCGGAACTGCGTCGAGCTCGTCGACGGAGGAGAACGCGCCGTTGGCCGTGCGGTAGTCGAGGATCTGCTGGGCCGTCACCGGGCCGATGCCCGGGAGGGTGTCCAGCTGCTCCAGGGTCGCCGAGTTGAGGTGCACCGTGCCGCCGGCCGTGGCGGCCGCGGTTCCGGCCGGCGCGCCTCCGCTCGCGCTCGCGACGGCGGCCGGAGCGCCTCGCGCCGGGACGAGCACCTGCTGGCCGTCGGCAACGGGCGCGGCGAGGTTGACGAGCGCTAGCTCGGCCTTCGGCCTCGCACCCCCTGCCAGGCGAATGGCGTCGTCGACGCGGCTACCTTCGCGCAAGCGGTAGAGGCCGGGATGCTGGACGGCCCCGACGACGTGAACCACGAGCTCGCGTGCCGGCGCGGCCTCAGCCTCGACGACCCGCTGAGCGGGGTTCGCCTCGACGCGCTCGACCCCGTCCCCGCCGACCACGAGCCGCGCGCCGACGACGAGAAGTGCGAGCAGGACGACGACGTAGCCGAGCGCGCGCCCGCGGGAGATCGTCGGCATCTGCATGCTCAACCGCCGAGGCTGTACGCGAGGACGAGGCGCGGGCGGAGCAAGGGGCCGGGAAACCGCATGGGGTTCGATGCTGCCCGGGAAAATCGCGCCCGTGGCGCGCGGACCGTTACGAAGGGATCACGAATGCGCCACGTAAGTCCCGCGCCGCGGGCGCGGGGGGCGCGAATGGCGTCAGCCGACGCACGGGCCCGGCGACACCGGGCGCAGACGGGTGGAGAGCCCGCGCAGGACGAGCTCGAGCGGCACCGCATACCCGCCCTCCCCGTTCCTCGTCCCGGCAAAGATCATCGCGACGACGCGGCCGCGGCGGTCGACGACCGGGCCGCCACTGTCGCCGGGCTGAATTCCGCCGCGTAGAGGAACGACCGCACGGGGCCTCAGGCCGTTCCCGTAGGCATCCGGAGCGAGCACGGTGCGCGGCTCGCCCGCGGTGCCCGCGACGGCGATTAGTGGGCCGTTGCGCGGGTAGCCCACGAGGGCGACGCGGAGCGGGAAGCGGTCGCGGTCGTCCGTGCGGAGCCGCGGCGCCTGGAGCCCGCGCACGCGCATGAGCGCGACGTCGTTCGCGGCGTCCACGTACACGGGCAGAGCGTCGAGGACCTGCCCGTTCGGAGCGAGGACATCGGTGTCGCCCTGGCCGGCGATCACGTGCGCGTTGGTGGCCACGAGCCCGTGGCGCACCACCCAGCCGGACCCCTGCGCCCCGACGCCGCACGAGCTCCCGTGGAGCTTGACGACACTCTGCGCGACGGGCGCCCCCGCTGTCTCGAGGACGCTGGGGTCGGGTGGGGGCAACCGCTCGGCCGTCCCGGGCAGGAGCGGCAGCGGGTCGAAGCGGTTGAGCGCGCGCAGGAGCCGGTCGGGCGGCACGGCGCTGACGAGACGAGGCAGGAAGGCGGACTCGCGCACTTCCGCGCGCAGGCCGAGCGCCGGCTGCTGGAGGGCGAGGACGGCGACGAGCCACGCGAGGGCGAGCCCGAGGAGAGCGCCGGCGGCGACTCCACCGACGCGGTCAGCGACCGCGAGCACCGGTCGTGCTGCGAGCGCAAAGGAGACTCTCCGCCCGGCTGAGGTCGCCAGGGAACCGAGCACGAGGGCGCCCACGGCGGCGCCGGCCAGGCCGGCGAGCGGCGTCCAGGGCGAGTTGTCCGGGACGAGGTACGGGGCGAAGAAGGAGCCGGCGAGCGCGCCGAGGGCGAGCCCTCCGAGGGCGAAGGCCTGCGCCGCGAGCCCGCGGTACGCCCCAAGGGCACCGAAAAACAGGATCCCGAGGATCAGCAGGAGGTCTATGAGGTTCACCGGCCCAGGATAGGGCCCGCGCGTCTAAACGACGAGGTTGACCAGGCGCCCGGGGACGACGATCGCCTGGCGGATCTCCTTCCCGTTCAGGTGCGCCTGGACGCGCGGCAGCTCCTTGGCGCGCTCCACCAGCTCCTCGTCGGAGAGGCCGACGGCGACCTCGACGCGGCCGCGCACGCGGCCGTTGACCTGCACGACGAGCTCGAAGGTCTCGCGCTCGAGCATCGCGGGGTCGGCCTGCGGCCAGGGCTGCTCCCAGAGGCGCTCGTGCCCCAGGCGCTGCCAGAGCTCCTCGGCGATGTGGGAGGCGTACGGCTGGATCAGCGAAACGGCCGTCTCGGCGGCGAAGCGCGCCGCGGGGTCGTCGCGGTTTCGCGTGATCTCGTTCACGAGCTCCATCACCGCGGCGATCGGCGTGTTGAGCGCGAAGCGCCGTCCGATGTCGTCGGTCACCTTGTCGATCGTCGCGTGGGCCTTGCGCGCAAGCGGCGTGTCTGGCACCTCGCCGACGGGCGGCTTCTCCGCCTGCTCGAGCGCGACGCGCCAGAGCCGGTGGAGGAAGCGGACGATGCCCTCGAACCCGGAGTCCTGCCACTCCGCGTCCTGCTCCACGGGGCCGATGAAGAGCAGGTAGAGGCGGCACGCGTCGGCGCCGTAGCGCTCGACGTACTCGTCGGGGACGATCACGTTCCCCCTCGACTTGGACATCTTGGCGCCGTGGTAGTGGAGCATCCCCTGAGTGAAGAGGCGGGCGAACGGCTCCCGGAAGCCGACCAGGCCCAGGTCGTTCATCACCTTCGTGAAGAAGCGGGCGTAGAGCAGATGCAGGATCGCGTGCTCGATGCCGCCGATGTACTGGTTGACCGGGAGCCAGTAGTCGGCGAGCGGCGCGGTCGAAGGGCGCCCGGTCGTTCTGCGGCGTCGCAGTAGCGGATGAAGTACCAGGAGGAGTCGACGAAAGTGTCCATCGTGTCCGTCTCGCGGCGCGCCTCCCCGCCGCAGCGCGGGCAGGTCGTCCGCACCCAATCCTCGGCCGCGGCGAGCGGAGAGCGCCCCTTCGGCAGGTACTCCTCCACCTCGGGCAGGAGGACCGGCAGGTCCTCGTCCGGCACGGGCACCATGCCGCAGGCCTCGCAGTAGAGGATCGGGATCGGGCAGCCCCAGTAGCGCTGGCGCGAGAGGAGCCAGTCGCGCAGCCGGTAGCCGACCGCCGCGCCGGCCGCGACCCCGGCTCTCGAGCCACTCGACGATCGCCTTCTTCGCCTCCGGGCTCGACATGCCGGAGAACTGGGCGCGAGTTGACGAGCCGCTCGTTCTCCGAGTGGCCGACGAACGCCGCCCCGTCCTCCAGCTCGCCGTCCGCCGGGACGACGACGACCTTGACGGGAGGTCGTAGCGCTTCGCGAACTCGTAGTCGCGCTCGTCGTGGGCGGGCACGGCCATGATCGCGCCGGTCCCGTACTCCATCAGCACGTAGTCCGAGACCCAGACCGGGAGCCGGTTCTCGTTCACGGGGTTCGTGACGAAGCGGCCGGTGAAGACGCCCGTCTTCTCCTTCTCGGGATCGGCCCGCTCCGACGGCCGAGCGTGCAGCCGCGTGGCGGACGTAGTCGAGGACCTCGGCCTCGTGCGGGGTGCCGGCGACGAGCTCGGGGACGAGCGGATGCTCGGGCGCGAGCACGAAGAACGTCGCGCCGAACAGCGTGTCCGGCCGCGTCGTGAAGACGGGCAGGTCGAGGTCGAGCTCCTCGATGCGGAAGATCGACCTCCGCTCCTTCGGAGCGGCCGATCCAGTTGCGCTGCATGGTGAGGACGCGCTCCGGCCAGGACTCGAGCAGCTCCATCTCTTCGAGCAGGCGGTCGGCATAGGCGGTGATGCGGAAGAACCACTGCTCGAGGTTCCTCGCCTCGACCTCGGCGCCGCAGCGCTCGCATCGCCCGTCGATCACCTGCTCGTTGGCCAGCACGGTCTGGTCGTTCGGGCACCAGTTGACCGGCGCCTCGCTTGCCGGTAGGCCAGGCCGGCCTCGAAGAAGCGGAGGAAGAGCCACTGCGTCCAGCGGTAGTACTCGGGCGTGTGCGAGGCGAGCACGCGGTCCCAGTCGATCGCCCAGCCCATGCGCTCCATCTGCCGGCGGATGGCGGCGATGTTCCGCTCGGTCACCTCGCGCGGGTGTCCGCCCTTCCTGGATGGCGGCGTTCTCGGCCGGCAGCCCGAAGGCGTCGAAGCCCATCGGCGCGCATGACCGCGTAGCCGTGGCGGCGGCGGAAGTGGGAGACGACCTCGCCCAGCATGTAGTTGCGGACGTGGCCCATGTGCAGCTCGCCCGAGGGGTACGGCAGCATCTCGAGCACGTACGTGTTCTGCTCGTGGCGGTCCAGCTCATCGGGGTCCGGGTTCGGGACGTAGAACGCGCGCTCGCGCTCCCAGACCTGCTGCCACTTGCTCTCGATTGTCTTCGGGTCGTACCGCTCGGTCATTCCGCTCCTAGAAACGACAAAGCCTCCCTTGCGAGAGGCCGTGGAGGAGTCGTGCGCCCGGCGCTCCGCCGCCCGCTAGCCCCCCTGGTGCCTGGTAAGGAAACGCCTCATGTGCCACCGAGTGTAGCGGGCAGATGGTTGACCGGAAAGTGTCGTACCACGGTTTCCGGTCAATTCCGGGCGCATCTAGACTCGCGCGAGTGTTACTGACGCGCCTGGGCATACCGAAGCTCTGGCACGAGGACCCGGAGGTGCTCTGGCCCTCCGCTTCGATTGGTGGCGGGCTCGATAACCATGCTGCTGGCGCCGTCGTACGCGTACGGAGCGGAGCGCGTACCGGCGACCGGGGGCGGGGTGATCGCCCCCAACCACCTCTCGGCCATCGACCCGCCGCTCGTCGGGACTCTCTGCCCCCGCACGATCTTCTACATGGCGAAGGCCGAGCTCCTCGAGCTCCCCGTCGTGGGCGAAGCGCTCCAGTGGACGGGCGCCTTCCCCGTCCGCCGCGGCGAGGGGGACCGCGAGTCGCTTCGTCAGGCCCGGGAAATCGCCCGCGACGGGCACATGGTCGGAGTCTTCGTCGAGGGTACGCGGCAGCGCTTCGGCTATCCGGGGCGCGTGTTGTCAGGTGCGACGATGATCGCCGTCCAGGAGGGCGTTCCCATCGTGCCGTGCGGGGTCTATTCCTTCGGCTGGTCGCTCCGAAACCGCATGTCCTGCGCCGTCGTCTGGGGCGAGCCGATCGACCTCTCCGGCCTCCCCCGGGGCGGCCGCGGCTACAAGCAGGCCGGCGAGATCGTCCGCGACGAGATCCTGCGCCTCTGGCGGCAGGCAGGGGAGGCCGCGGCGGCCGGCTTCCCGCGAGAGCTCCCGGACGGGACCCCGCGGATCGGGCCTGCCTACCGGCCGCTCTCGCCCGCGACCACGCCGCGGCCCTCAACGAGCGTGAAGAAGGCGGCCGCGTAGGACGAGTCCTCCCGGGCCGTGTGGTCAAACGAGAGGCCGGGTATGGGACCCGACACCCGACGAAAGGAGCTCCATGGCCGTCTGCGAAGTCTGCGGCAACGACTACGACAAGTCCTTCGACGTAACGATGGAGGGCTCCACGCACACCTTCGACGCCTTCGAATGCGCGATCCATGCGCTCGCACCGACCTGCGCGCACTGCGGCTGCAAGGTCATCGGGCACGGCGTCGAGGCCGACGGGCGCATCTTCTGCTGTGCCCACTGTGCGGAGCACGAGGGCGTCGGCGGCCTCCAGGACCGGGTCTAACTAGCGTCTCGGCTTGCCGCCGTTGTCGCTGCTGACGACGCGGCCGTCCTGAAGCTGGATGACACGGTCGGCGACGTTCAGGAGCGCTTGGTCGTGCGTCGCAACGAGGGCGGAGATCCCTCGATTGGCGACGAGCGTGTGGATGAAGCTCATGATCGTCCGCGCGTTCTCGGAGTCCAGCTGCCCGGTGGGCTCGTCCGCGAGCAGAAGCGGCGGCTCGTTCGTCAGGGCGCGGACGATCGCGACCCGCTGTTGTTCGCCGCCCGACAGCTCGTAGGGCCGGTGGTTCGCGCGCTCCTCGAGGCCGACGAGCTCGAGGAGCTCCCGCACACGCCCGTCGCGCCGCCGCGGTTCCATCCGCTGAAGGCGGAGAGGGATCTCCACGTTCTCGGCCGCGCTCAGCACCGGGAGGAGCCCGAAGCCCTGGAATACGAACCCGATCCGGCTGCGGCGAAAGGCGACGAGCTGGTCGTCGCTCATGGTCGTGACCTCCTGCCCGTCCACCCACACGCGCCCGGACGTCGGCCGCTCGAGCCCTCCGATCACGTTCAGGAGCGTGGTCTTCCCGGACCCGGAGGGCCCGTGCACGACGGCGAGCTCGCCGGGCGGAACGGCGAGGGCCACGTCCTCGAGCGCGTGCACGGTCGACTCGCCGACGGGAAACTCGCGGCAGAGGGCCTCGGTGCGGACGATGGCCTCAGCCATTGTCCTGCCCGTCCTGCTCCCGGCCACCGCTCCGGTTGTCCCCGGGACGGTCGGGCCAGACGCCGATGTGGTCCTGCTCGAGCGCAAGGCGCACACGGCGCTCGAGCTCGAGCGCCGTGACGTAGTCGTGCGGCAGCTGGAGACGGCCAACCCGGTCGAGCACGGCGAACTCCTCGGCGATCACCTCGCGCCCGTCCTCCGTGCGCCGGCGCAGGGTCTCGGTGCTCGTACGCCCGTCGCGGATCCGCACCGTGCGGCTCACCTGGCTGGAGACGAGCGGATCGTGGGTGAGCACGATCACGGTCACGCCCAGCTGTTCGTTCAGCCAGCGCAGGGCCGCGAAGAGCTCGGCCGCGCTCTGGCTGTCCAGCTCGCCCGTGGGCTCGTCGGCGAGCAGAAGCTCGGGCTCGTTGGCGAGCGCGACCGCGAGGGCCACGCGCTGCTGCTCGCCCCCAGAGAGGTGCTCCGGGCGCTCGTGTGCGCGCTCGTAGATGCCGACGAGCTTGAGCAGATCCCGGGTGCGGGCCCGGCGGCGGGGCCGCTGGAGGCCGTCCAGGAGCATGGGCAGCTCGACGTTCTGGGCCACGTCCAGGTACGGGAGCAGGTTGCGGGAGGTCTGCTGCCAGACGAAGCCGACGACGCGGCGCCGGTACGCGGTGCGCTCGCGCGCGCCCATGACCGTGAGGTCGTGCCCGGCGACGTGCGCGCGGCCGGCGGTCGGCGTGTCGACACCGCCGAGAATGTTCTGCAGCGTCGATTTCCCGCTGCCCGACGCGCCGACGATGGCGATCACCTCGCCCCGCTCGACACGCAGGTCGAGCCCCTGGAGCGCCACGACCTCCAGGTCGGCGACCTTGTAGATCTTCACCAGGTTCTCGCAGACGACGAGGGCACCGTCCGCGTGCGTGTCTGGGGTGCTCATCAGCGGTCCTCCGCACGCAGGGTCCGGCCCAGGTCGGCCCGCCGCGCGGAACGGCCCGCGGCCGCGACGGTGACCGCCAGCACGAGCACGAGGCCCACGGCGAGCAGGAGGATGGGGACGGTGGGGACGGTGATGTCGGTCATGGTTGCGGCTCCCGTGAAGGCTGACAAGTCGACTCCAGGTGCGATCAGGTGCGCGATGCCGATCCCGAGCGCAATCCCGATCAGGATGGCGAGGAGCGCGGGCGGCACGATCTCGAGCGCGGTCAGGCCGAGGGCCTGGCGCGGCGAGAGCCCGAGCGCCTGCAGGGTGGAAAGGTCGCGCGCGCGAGCGCGCGAGGTGAGGACGACGGCAAGGACGACGGCGACTGCGGCGAAGACGGCGGCCACGACGGCGGCGCCGCGGAAGCCGTTTACCGTGCCCGCGGCGAGCGGGGAGTCGTCCGCGCGGTCGTAGACCTCCGCTCGGGAGAGGACTTGCGCCCCGGGGGTGGCCTGCGCGACCGCCGCCGCGGCCTCCTCCCCGCCGCGGACGTACAGCCTGTTGGCGCGGACCAGGCGGTCGCCGAGGGCTCTGCGGGCGGCGTCCAGGGGGACGACGGCAAAGGCGGTCTCCTCGGGCAAACCGGCGAGGCGGTCGGCCCGCGCCGCCGCGGTCAGCTCGAGCTCGCGCCCGCCCACGACGACGGTGAAGGGCTCGCCGGCGCGGAGAGGCGCGCCCTGCGGCGAGCGGGTGGAGATCACCGCGCCGGCCGGCGAGCCCTCGGACGGCGGGAGTGTTGTCTCGGCCGGCGTCCCCTCGACCACGGCGCGATAGGCAGGCAGGTCGAGGGCGAGGAGCGTAAGCCCGCCCAGCGTTCCGGACTCGGTGGGGACACGCGCCTCCTCGCTGACCCACGCCTCGGCGACGGCGTCCCCCTCACGCCGCGCGGCGCCGAGCGCAGCCTGCGGAAGAGCGGCCTCCTCCGCTTCGACGCGGACGTCGGCCCCGACGCGCTCCCATGCGATCTGCTCGTGCCCGCGCTCGATCGACCGCACCTCGACTGCGGCGAAGACGGCGACGCCGACGGCCAGGACGAGAATGAGCACGGCGACGCTGGCCGCGCCGGGCTGACGCGCGACCCGGCGCGCCCCCAGCACGGGCACGAGGTCGCGGCGGCCGGCCGCGGCACGCGAGAGGGCGCCGAGCGGCAAGGGGTACAGGCGCAGGGCTACGAGCCCTACTGCGACCCCGAGGAGGACGGGGACGGCCGCGAGGTAGAGATCCACCCCTCCCGCCTCCGCCTCTTCGGTGCCCAGGCCGCGCCTGCGCAGGAGGTAGACGCCGACGAGGGAGACGAGGACGACGAGCCCTTCCAGAGCGAGGCGGCGCGGCGAGACGCCACGGAGCACCTGCTCCTCCCGCTTCTCGAGCGGGACCGTCCGCCGCGCGGGGCCGGCGCTAAACGCGACGAGGAGCGCCACCGCCGCGCCGACGACGACCCCAGCCGAGAGGGCGGAGAGCGGCGTCGAGCGCCCGTCCACGAGGACGAGGGCGAGGACGTAGGCGGCAAGCCCGACCGGGACGGCGAGGAGGAGCCCTTCGGCGGCCTGCGCGGTGAGCACCTGCCCGGCCGACGCCCCGCGTGCGCGGGCGAGTGCGATCGTTCCGCTTCGCCGGGCGGCGATGAGGGAGGCGAGCATGCCGATGACAGCAAGCGCGATGACGAGAAGCCCGATCTCGACGAGCGCGAGCAGGGTCCGGGAGAGATCGCTTTCTGCGCGGTAGCCCTCGAAGACGGCCGGCAGCCCAGTGCGAACGTAGGTGTCCGTCGGCCGGACCTGCTGCCCGTAGCGGGCGTCGAGGCGCCGCACATCCTGCTCCAGCCGCGGCAGCTTGGCGGCGTCGAAGCGCGCTGGCTCGAACTCGTAGCGCCAGGCGAGCTGAAGCGGTAGGGGGCGCGTGCCCTCGAACAGCGTGCCGTAGGCCTTCGGCGCGAAGAGCCCGAGCGAGTAGACCCAGCGGAAACTCCGGTCCGGCGTCTCCTCGACGAGCGGAGCGTCGAGCGTCGGCTGGGCCCGCCAGAAGGCGCTCTCCGGGTCGCGGGGCTCGAAGAGCCCGGCGACGCGGAGGACGAGCGGCGTTCGTTCCTCGAGCGCGAAGCCGCGGACGAGCGGGTCCTCCGCATCTGAAGTCATGACGAGGCGGTCGCCGACGCCTACCGTGAGGAGCCCCGCCGCCGTCTGCGAGAGCGCGACCTCGAGGACGCTGGCCTCCTGCAGCCGCCCGCGGACACGGACCCGCTCGGTCGCTTCCACCAGCACGGGAAGCCTGCCCTCGACGACGTTCACGTGCTCTTCCGCGTCCGTCGCCTGGTGGAGCGTGACGAAGCGGGAGGTGCCCGGAACGGGCCGGCCGCCGATCTCGTACCGAGGCGAGTCAACGACGATCGAGCGGCCGCCGACGACCTCGCGGAGCGAGCCGAGCTCCGGCGCGAACGCCTCGCCGCGCGCGGCGATCACGCGGAAGGGGTCTTCGGGAGGCCCGGCCTCGACCCGCATCGCCCCCCGGACCTCGATGTCGCTCTGCAGCGGCCCGGCTTCGGCCACCGCGTACCGGAGCCCGTCGTCAGCGGTCTCGTTCAGCGCGCGAGGCACGGCCGCGAAGAGAAAACTTGCGAGCGCCACGACGCCGAGAACGGCCCCCACCACGGCCGCGTCCTCGCGCAGGCGGCGGAGGGAAGCTTGCGTGGCGCCGACCAATGAGACAACCGGCGCGAGGGCGCGGCGGCGGACGGGCTCGGCGCGAACCGCCAAATTACCTGACCTCTCCTGCCCGGAGGGCGGCGGCGACCTGGATCCGGCGGATCAGCCGCACCTCCAGCGCGATGATGAGCGCGAGCGCCGCGAGCATGCCGAGCTCGAGCCAGGCGACCGTCCCCCAGGGAATCTCGACGGTCGGCTGTGGAAAGGCGTCCTCACCCGTCTGCGTGAGCGAAACGGCCGGAAGCACGAACCGGGCGAGCAGGAGGCCGAGCGCGGTCCCCCCGGCCAGGCTGAGGAGCACGAGGACGCCGTTTTCGAGGACGAGCCAGCCCGCCAGCTGTCGGGACGAGAGCCCAAGCGAGCGCATGACCGCGAACTCGGTCGTACGCTCGCGGGCGGAAACGACCGCGCTGACTGCGAAGCCGACGGCTGCGAAGACTGCTGCGGCCAGGAAGCCCAGCGAGAGCGCGCCGATTGCGCCGAGCGCGACGGGGTCGTTCTGGAGCGCCTCGGTGCGCTGCCGGCTGCTCTCCACCCGCGCGCTCGAGAAGGGGAGGCCCACCAGGCGGTCGGCGACGAGCTCAGCGCGCCCCGGATCGACGTCGAGCCACCAGCGGTCCGGAGTCGCGATCGTCCCGTCGGTGAGAAAGCTCAGCGCGCTGAAGGTGCCGTAGTCGAGGACGAGGGCGGGCACATCCGGGGGGACCGTGGGGAAGCCATCCAGCGTCCCCACGATCTCGACCGGCCGCCGGGCGCCTCCGATCTCGAGCGGTACCACCTCGCCCGACCGCGATCCGGTGGCCTCGAGGAAGTCTCGGGTGGCGAGGGCGGGCACGATGTCGGGCTCCGAGCTCCTCCCCGGCGTCAGCCGGAACTCGACCTCGGTCTCGTCCTGCTCCGACGAGCCCGTCTCGAGCTCGAGGACAAGCGGCTCGGCGCCTCCCTGGACGACGCGCCCTTCGGGGGCCGAGTCGGCGAAGGGAAGCTCCGGCACGTCGACCCCCCAGGCAGCGGCAGCCAGGTCGACGGGCGCCCAGGCGCCGTTCTCGCCCTGCGCTTCGAGCGCCCGCACCCCGAGCTTGCCCACGTTCGGCTCCTGGAACGGGGCGACGACGCCCAGCTCGATGGCCACGAGCTCGAGCGGGTACGCGGGCGCGACCTCGCTCCCCGCCGGACCACCGCCCACGAGGTCGACCACGAAACGGCGGGTCTGGTTCCGCCTCCGGAGCTCGCCTGCCCGGTACCAGTGCAGGACGCCCGCCGCGTCGCGCACGACGACCGCCGCCCTCGGAGCAAAGGTGCCGAAGGATGCGAGGCTCGGAGCGGCCCCGAAGAAGCCGAAGCGCCGTGCGCGGAGCGAGAGGTCGGCGCGCATGGTCAGCGCCAGCTCGCGCGGCCGCCCGGGCAGGCGCAGGCCGGCGAGCTCGGGCCGCTGCTCGGCCAGTGGCCGGAAGAGCTCGTCCGCGGGCTTGTCAGCGAGGTCGCCGCGCAGGCCGACCACCTGCGGGCCTGCGTCCGCGTCGACGGCGACGAGCTCCCCCGCCGGGGCAGCGGGGATCTTGAAGGACTGCTTCAGCCCGGGAGCCGCGGCGAGCACTCCGGGAATGGCTTCGTAGGCGCGCGGAAAGGCGAGCCGAGGCAGAGCGCCGGAGCGCTGGTCGGGCTCGGCGCTCAGGTCGGCGCCCGTCTGGTACTCAGCCTGATCCTCCTGCGAGCGAGTCCAGGTGCTCCCGTACGCGGCGGCGAAGACCCCGATCGCGAGCGCGAGGGTGAGGAGGAGCGCCGAGCGTGCGTAGGTGCGCGGTCGCCGCGCGAGCTGCCGCGTCCCGAGGGAGCCGACGACCCCACGTGCGGGGCCCGCGACGCGCTCGGTCAGCTTCGTGACCGCAGGGACGACGCGCAGCGCGAGCACGGCGCCGGCGAGGAGCCCGAGCGCCGGGGCAGTGATGAGGAACGGGTCGATGCCGAGCCTTCCCTCGGCGTCCTCGATCAGGGTGCCGCCGTAGCGGCGGAGCTGCCAGTACGCGAGCAGCGCGAGGGCGAGGAGGACAAGGTCGAGGCGCGCCCGCTGCACGATTCCCTGCGCGGGCGGCCGGCCGGTCTGGGCGACGCTCTGTGCGATCCGCTGCGCTCGGAGCGCCGGGATGACGAGCGCCGCGACGCACGCGAGCGCCGCCGCGCCGGCGAGCGCGTACGACTCGACCCCCAGGCGCGGGTCGAGGTCGAGGCCGATGTCCGCGAGCGGCCCGAAGCGATTGAGAAGCTGCAGCGAGAGCGCTGCGAGCCAGGGCCCGAGCAGCGCGGCCGGCACCGCGAGCAGAGCACCCTCGAGGAGTGCGATGGAGGCGACATGCTTCGAGTCGGCGCCGCGTGCCTGGAGCAGCGCGGTCTCGACCCGCCGCTCCTCCGCCATGAGGAACGCCGTGAAGAGAATGGCGTACGCGGCGAGTATGGCGAGCTGCAGCGAGGGGACGAGCACCCCCGAACGTGCGACGAGGAGCGAGCGCTCCGCCTCGCGCAGGATCTCTACGAGGCCTGTCTCGACGGTGAGGCTCTGCGCGCCTTCGCCCTGTGCAGCGAGGACGCTCTCGAGCCCCTCGAGGCGGCTCCGCAGCCCGGCAACCTCGTCCACCCCCAGCTCGCCGAAGCGCGGCGCCACCCGCCAGCGCATCCGGCTCGAGCCGGATGCGAGCTCGAAGAACTGCTCCCGAGGGACGACGAGGGGGCCGTACGTCGTGAAGTCGCCGCGCTCCACGCCTTCCAGCTCGAGCGGGTTCGCGCGCCAGAAGGCCGAGTTGGGGTCGCCGATCCGGTAGACGCCGCTCACGCGCACGTCGAGCCGCCGCGCTTCTCCTCTCTGACTGTGCAGCGTGAAGGTGTCGCCTGCGGAGAGGTCGAGGAGGCGCGCCGCCGGCTCAGAGAGCGCGGCCTCGCCGCCGCCGCTCTCCTCCGGCCAGGCGCCGGAGAGAAGCCTGGCATGGCCCTCGATGTCCTCCGCGAGACCGAACACGGCGAGGGCCCCTTCTCCCGCGGACCGGAGCGCGAATGACTCGGACCGGCCTCCTCGATAGACCTCTGCGCCTGTAGCCTCGAAGGAGCCCTCGACCGCGCGCGTAACGGCCTTGTCGGCGGCGGCGTAGCGCTCCCGGTCGAGGTGCGCCGCGACTTCGACGCTTCGGTCCGCGACCGGCGCAGCGTCGAGCGAGCGCTCGAGCCCGGAGAGCGCGACGGCGTCCGAGTAGATCGGGATCGCGGCGATGAGTGTGGCGGCGACGAGCACGGTGGCGAACGCCGCGGAGAGAAGCGGCCAGCTCGCAGCAGCACGCTGCAGGACCAGGCGAAACGGGCCCACCCCGTCATGTTGAGACGAGAACCTGCGCTCACGGTTTGCGGAGATGTCATCCTTGGACGGCGATGCCGAATGAGCTGACCCTCCGCCCCGACGAGCTCGTCGAGGACAGGTCGTTCACCGACCCTTCCCACACCGTGCTCGACGCCGAGGTCATGGCGTCGGCGCTGGACGAGCTGCGTGCCCGCGCCAGAGCCTGGGCCGGCCAGGCTCCGCAGCGTGTCCTGCAACGCGACGAGGACGAGCACGGGCTCCGGCACCTCATCGTCGTGCCCGACACGAAGAGCCTGCTGGAGAGCCCGAACCTGACTGCGGTGGGGTTCTTCGGCGCCGCGCGCGAGGACGTCGACCACACCGTCCTCTTCGAGCTCGAGGAGGAGCTCGTCGCCGGCATGGACGAGTACGCGGACGTGGGCCTCGTCACGTATTACGACGTCGAGCTGCCCAAGAGCCGCTACGGCAACCTCGTCCTCTTCTCCACGCCGGACGTCCCCCCGGAATGGGCCCGGAACACGGCCCACAAGCGGGCGGTGGAGGTCTCGCCGGCGCACTACGACTTCGTCCGCCTGCACAAGGGGACGGTCGCCGGGTGCCTGCTCGACTGCGGTGAGCTCACCGTCCAGCGGACGAAGTACCTCGATTTCGGGGAGAGCGGCGGCTGGCGCGCCGTGCGGCTCTACTAGGCGTCCTTCTCGCGCTCACAGCATGCTCCGGAGTACGGGAGCAAGATGCCCCTTCAGGCCAAACGCAGCGCGTCGCCCACGTCGCCGACGGTGACACCATCCGCCTCGAAGACGGCAGACGTGTGCGCCTGGTGCAGATCGACGCGCCCGAGTTCGGGAGCGAGTGCTACGGGAGACGCGCGGCGTTGCTGCTCCGGAGGCTCCTCCCCTCAGGCACGGAGGTGCGCATGGTGCGGGATCCCGGCCTCGACGACGTGGACGAGAACGGACGTCTCCTCCGCTACGTCTTCAAAGCGAGCCGGAACCTCAACCTCGTCCTCGTGGAGAGAGGCGTGGCCAGCCCGTACTTCTTCGGCGGCGACGAGGGCTCGTACGCCGGCAGGCTCCGCCGCGCCGTCGATCGTGCGCGAGCCGAGGGACGCGGCGCCTGGGGCGCCTGCGACGCCAGCTATGACCTGACGAGGCGCTGGGACGTGCGCTACAAGCGGGGGGCGTGAGGCTACTGTGGCACCTCGATGCCGCTGCAAAACAGAGTCACGCCGCTCGGCGAGCTGATCGCCGACCCGGCGCGCGGGCTGGTCTACGGGAACCGCGGTTGCCTCCACGACGAATCAGGGCGGATTCGCCGGCGCTACGCGGTCAAGCGCTGGCTTGCCTGCCGGCTCGAGTTCAAGGGTTGGCTGCGGCGGCCCCTGCTCCAGCCGGGGCGGTTCACTGAGCTCTTCTTCCTGGACGAGGCGACTGCGTTCGCGGCCGGACATCGCCCCTGCGCGCTCTGCCGGCGTGAGGATTACGAGCGCTTCACGGCGATCTGGCGCGAGCTCCATCCCGGACGGGTCGGCGCGGACGCGATCGACGACCGGCTGCACGCGGAGCGGGTGGATCCCGCGACGCGCGCGCACCGCCTCCACAGCGCGCCCGCCGACCCGCTTCCCAACGGCGCCTTCTTGCTCGTGGCCGGAATGCCCCATGTCGTAGCGGGCGGACGCTTGCTGAGATGGACTCCGTCCGGCTACGGCGATCCCCGGGCCCTTGCTGCAGGCGCCCGCGCTCCGCTGATCACGCCGCCGTCGCTCGTCGCCGTGCTCGAGAGCGGGTGGCAAGGCGCGGTGCCTTTGCTCCATCCCTCGGCGGGTCTAGGCTTGTGACGATGGAATACGTGACGCCCGAAGAGCTGCTCGCCGGTCTGGATCACGTCCGAGCGTCTCCCGCGGATCGGGGAACGGTCGAGCTCATCGTCCGCCGGCCCGAAGAGAACCTGCGGGAAGTGCTGGCCACGGCGCAGCTGGACACGTCCGTCGGGCTCGTGGGCGATCGCTGGCACCTCGGCGCCTCGCCCACCAACGACGCCCAGCTCACGCTGATGAACGCTCGCCTCGCCCAGCTTGTCGCCCGAAGACGAGAGCGCTGGCCGCTCGCAGGCGACCAGCTCTTCGTCGACTTCGACCTCAGCATCGACAACGCTCCCGCCGGTACGCGGCTCACGATCGGCGAGGCGGTCGTCGAGCTGACGGAGGTCGCCCACACGGGCTGCGCAAAGTTCAGCAGCCGCTTCGGATCCGAGGCCCTCAAGTTCGTGAACAAGAGCCCCGGCCGCGAGCTTCGCCTGCGGGGGGCGAACGCCCGCGTCATCACCCCAGGCACGGTCCGCCAGGGTGACCACGTCGCCAAGCTGACGTAAACGTGCATGGAGCCAGCGGGATTCGAACCCGCGACCTTCTGGCTGCCAGCCAGACGCTCTCCCAACTGAGCTATGGCCCCGTGATCCGCAGCCAGTTTACCCGCGCGAATTCGAAGTCGTCCGCCCACGGCTCTTGCCCACGTCGCTTCGAGTCCGGCCGGGGAACATGTCCCGCGGCGACATGTCCAGGGGTCTGACCCCGAAGACCGGCCAAAGCGGCCAGGAGAGCCCTCCACAGCCTGTGAGCTCCCTCTGCTCACGGCGAGACGCTGTGCACGACCACGGGCGGCTGTGGACGCGTGCGGACCACCTGCTGTCGGCGGGGGACATGTCCCGGGGTCAGACCCCTGGACGTGTCCGTCGCGGCCATGTCCCGGTGCCTGGCACCTGTTTGCTGCGCCAGTCGCTCGGGCAGGAGCGAGTCGTGGCGGAGACGGACTACAGCCCCGTCGTCGAAGAGCAGAGCGAGGTCGAGGAGCAGCGGCAGAGACGCCGGCTTCTTCCCGCCCTCGCGTTCACCTGGGGCTTCCTCGCGTTCGCGCTCGCCCTCGCCGGCGTCATCCTGCTCGTCGTCTACCTGACCGGCGGCTTCGGCGAGGGCCAGGAGCGCTCGGGCATCTGGCTCTGGTACGGCTAGGCGGTGGCCGCGACCTCGATGGAGGGCACGTCGCCCCAGAGCTCCTCGAGCCGGTAGTACTCCCGCGCCTCCGGCGTGAAGACATGGAAGACGACGTCGAGGTAGTCGGCGACGATCCAGCGGGACTCCCCGGCGCCCGCGACGCTCCGCGGCAGCAGCCGTTGCTCCCGCTTGAGGCGCTCGCGCACCTCATCGTGGATCGCCTTGGCCTGGCGCGGGTTCTGTCCCGTGCAGACGACGAAGAAGTCGGTGTACGAGCACACGGGCCGCATGTCGAGGATGACGACGTCCGCGGCGAGCTTCTCCTGAGCGACCTCGGCGATCCGGCGGGCTTGCTGGATGGGCGTCAGCGGCCTGGCTTCTCCTCGTTCACGTCTGTTCAGCGTAGCGCTGTCCCCGGCGGGCGGTCAATCACCATCGTAGAGATCGAGCTCGGCGATCAGCCGTGCGACGCCCCGAGGGACGAGCCCGTCGATCGGCTCGCCGCGGGCACGCCGCGCCCGGATCTCGCTCGAGGACAGGGGCACCTCGGGAATCGGGGAAGAACTCGACCCGCCCCGGGCGGTCTAGACCGGCGAGGACGGGCTCGAGGACTCGGTCGGGTACCCGGGCGGGCGGCGACGCCGAGGCGAACGTGTTCGAGTACCCCATTCGGATCCCGCCACTGGAGGAAGTCGGCGAACTCGTCCGCCCCGACGAGGAACACGACGTCGCCCCATTCCCGCGCGGCCCACTCGGCCGTGTCCACCGTGTACGACGGGCCCTCCCGCTCGAGCTCGTGCCGGGAAAGCTCGACCCGCTGCCGTCCGGCGAACGCCGCCTCCGCGAGACGGAAGCGGGTCTCCGCGCGTTTGAACCGGCTTGTGCGGCGGCGCCCCGGTCACGACCACGACGAGCCGCTCCAGCGGGAAGTGGACGAGCGCCCCGTCCGCGAGGGCCAGGTGGCCGTTGTGCGGCGGGTCGAAGGCTCCGCCGAGCAGGCCGACCACTAGTGCCCCTCGATGCTGCCGCGCCTGACGCGCGAAAAGCCGCCGGGCCGGCTCGGAGCGCTCGGCCGCCCGCGGAGCTCTCCACGACGTCGTCCGGACGGACCCCGGCGGCTCGGAGATCCTCTTCGGAGACCTCGCCGCGGACGCGGTAGCCGCGGTCGGTGCGGAAGATGCGCGCACCGCGCTGCCGCGGCGGCCGGGGGCGGTAGACGAGGAAATCCGCCATCTCCTCGTCTTCCGCCGGCGCCGGGGCGCCTTCGGGAACGACCTCGAACAGCAAGCGCTTCAGCTCCTCGATGCCGGCGCCGGTCACTGCCGACGTAGGCACGACGCCCAGAACGCGCGGGTCGGAAACCGGGAAGGTCTTCGTCGAGCCGGGCAGGTCGGTCTTGTTGAGGACGACGATCTGCGGCCGCTCGACCAGCCCTGCCCCGTAGGCGGCCAGCTCCCGGTCGATGGCGGCGAAGCGGCCGGCCACGTCCTCCTGCGCTTCGATCACGTGGAGGAAGAGGCGGGCCCGCTCGAGGTGGGCCAGGAACTCGTCTCCGAGGCCGGCGCCCTTGCTCGCCCCCTCGAGCAGGCCGGGCACGTCCGTGACCGTCAGCTGGCGGCCGTCGGGCGCTTCGACAGTACCGAGCACGGGGGCGATGGTGGTGAAGGGGTAGTCCGCAACCTTCGGCTTCGCGTTCGAGATCCGACGGAGGAGCGACGACTTGCCCGCGTTGGGAAATCCAAGGAGAGCGGCGTCGGCAAGCAGCTTCAGCCGGAGCTCGAGCTCGGCCTCTTCTGGCGGCGCGCCGACCTCTGCGATCCGGGGCGCTTGGCGCGTCGAACTGGCGAAGCGGCGGTTGCCCGCGCCGCCGTGACCACCGTGTGCGACTGTGACGCGGGCGTCCCCGTGCGCGAGGTCGGCGAGGAGTCGCCCCTCCGCGTCGAAGACCTGCGTCCCCACCGGCACGCGCAGGACGACGTCCTCACCGTCCGCGCCGTGGCGGTTGGAGCCTTCCCCGTGGCGTCCGCGCCCGGCCTCGAGCCAGCGGCGGCGCGCGAGAAAGGAGAGATCGCGGAGGTCCGCATCGGCAACTAGGACGACGTCGCCCCCGTTGCCGCCGTCGCCGCCGTCCGGGCCGCCCTTCGGCACGTACTTCTCGCGCCGGAAGCTGAGCGCGCCGTCGCCGCCGCGCCCGCCCCGTACGCGGATACGCGCGCGGTCGTGAAACACGGAAGCGGCCTAGACGACCGAGATGGTCCGGCCCGTGCCGCTCGTCGTGAAGGCAACCTTGCCGTCGCGCTTCGCGAAGATCGTGTGGTCGCGGCCGAGGCCCGTGCCCGGGCCGGGGCGGAAGCGCGTCCCGCGCTGGCGGACGACGATCATCCCCGCCTTGATCTCCTGGCCGTCGTGGATCTTGACGCCGAGTCGCTTGGACTCGGAGTCGCGGCCGTTCTTCGACGATCCCAATCCCTTCTTGTGCGCCATTACGCCTTCTCCTCGCTCTTCTTCGCTGCGGGCTTCCTCGTAGTCGACCGCGTCCCGGTCGACTTGCTCGCTGTGGTCGTCTTCTTCGTAGCGGAGCGGGTCGCCTTCTTGCCGATGGACTGAATCTCGATCTGGGTCAGGCGCGCGCGGAAGCCGTTGCGGCGCCGGTACCCGGTGCGCTTCTTGTGCTTGCCGACAACCACCTTGTCGCCGAGGACGTGCCCTGCGACCTTCGCCGTCACCTGCTGTCCCTCGAGCCCGTCGCCGAGCTTGGGCTCGCCGTCGCCGCCGAGCATGAGCAGGTCGGGGTGGAAGGTCTTGCCCTCGTCCACCGTAACGCGGTCCACGAGCAGGCGCTGGCCCTCGCGGACGCGGTACTGCTTTCCTCCGACGCTGATGACGGCGTACTGATTCATGACGTTAGAGAAGCGGGCTTCTCCTGGCCCGCTTCGGCTGCAGATTCTACCGTCTGGGTCTTCTTCTTGCGCCCCCGCCCCCCACGGCTCCCCCGCCGGGTCTTCTTCTTGGGCTTGGGCTCCTCGTCCGGGGTCGCTTCCTCCTCGGCCGCCGGCTCCTGCGGCGGCTCGGGCTGCGCCTCGGCCTCGGCTGGCGCGACTTCCGGCGTCTCGGCGGCTGCCGCAGCGGAGGCGGGGGGCTTCTTCTTCCGCCCGCGTCCACCCCGCGTGCCGCGGCGCGTCTTCTTCTTCGGCTTCGGCTCGTCCGTCGGCGCGGCGCCGTCGGCGTCGGCTTCCACCGCCGCCGACTCCGCGTCCACCAGAAGGGCCGTTGCCGACGTGCGCCCTGCGTGGTCGATGCGCACCCTCGCCTTCTGGCCGACCCGTGCGGCCGCGTCGGCAACGGTGATCACGTAGCCGTCCAGGCGGGCGATGGCGTCGGTGTCGTCGTGCAGGTGCACGTCCTCGAGCACGACCTCGAGCTCCTGGCCCCGCGAGACGGGGAACGCTTCGGGGTCGATGGCCGCGGCCTTGCCTTCGGCGACGACGGCGAAGTGGTCCTTGACCCACGTCTTCTTCGTCTTGAAGGCGAAGCGCTTGCCGGTCTCCTTCTCGAGCTCGTCGAGCCGGGCGCCGCCCGGCCCGATGAGGATCCCCGCCACCTCCGAGTTCAGCTCGACCTGGAAGGCCTCCTTCCTCGAGCCGACGACGTGCGCCCGCAGCTTCCGTTCCGCCTCCACAGCGTGCGTCTCCGCCGAGATGACGACCCCGTCGCCGCGGCAGACCGGACAGGAGTGCGTGATGATCTCGCGCGGTCCGTCGGTGACATTCTGGCGCGTCATCTCCACGAGCCCGAGCGGGGAGATCTCGACGACGTACGTCTTCGTCCGATCGCGCGCCAGCTCCTTGTTGAGCGCGTCCTCGACGAGCTGCCGGTTCTTCGGGTTGGCCATGTCGATGAAGTCGATGACGATGATCCCGCCGATGTCGCGCAGGCGAAGCTGGCGGACGACCTCGGTGACCGCCTCGAGGTTGTTCTTCGTGATGGTGTCCTCGAGGCGACCGCCCGCGGCCTTCCCGCGGCCGCCGACGAAGCGGCCCGTGTTCACGTCGATCACGGTGAAGGCCTCGGCGTAGTCGAAGATGAGATAGCCGCCCGAGGGGAGATCGACCCGCCGGTCGAGCGTGGAGCGGACGGCGTCCTGGACGCCCGACTTGGCGATGAGCGGCTCCTTACCCTTGTAGCGCTCCACCCGGGCCGCGAGCTCGGGCGACGTGCGCTTGAGGTAGCCGACGATCTTGCGGTACGTTCGCTCGTGGTCGACGACGACGCGCTCGAAATCGCGGATGAAGAGGTCCCGGATCGTGCGCAGGGGCAGCTCCGCTTCCTGGTAGACGAGCGCCGGTGCCTCTGCGCGCTCCGCGCGGCCCTTGATCGTCGCCCACAGCTTGGTCAGAAGCTTGAGGTCGCCTTCGAGCTCCTCCCTGGAGGCGCCCTCCGCCGCCGTGCGCACGATGATGCCCCCCTCCGCCGGATCGAGCTCCTTGCAGATGCCCTTCAGCCGCTCACGCTCGTCGTCGTCCAGGCGCCGGGAGACGCCGATGCCGTCCCCGAACGGTGTGTAGACGAGGAAGCGGCCGGGGAGCGAGATCTCTGTGGTGAGGCGGGCGCCCTTCGTCCCCATCGGATCCTTGACGGCCTGGACGAGCACCTCCTCGCCCCGGGCGACGAGGTCCTGAATCTTGCGCCCTTGCCGGCGGCCTTCCAGCTCGGGGACGACGATCTCGTCCACGTAGAGGAAGCCGTTCTTCTCCAGGCCGACGTCCACGAACGAGGCTTCCATGCCCGGAAGGACGTTGTCGACGACGCCTTTGTAGATGTTGCCCGCGATCTTGCGGTGGCCGGGGCGGCCCAGGTAGACCTCCGCCGGCTTCCCGTCCTCGAGGACGGCCACGACCTGCTCGCCGACCTCGACGGAGATCACGATCTCCTTCTTCACATCCGGCCGCACGCTTCGCGTGCGTGCTGCAGGGGTCTTCCGCTCCGTACGGCGCCGCTCCCGCTTCGGCTCGACCTTCTCTGCCCGTGCCTTCGGCTCGGCTGTCCCGGCCGTAGTCGCCGCCGTCTCCGTTTTCTTCTTGCGCCCGCGGCCGCCGCGCGTCCCGCGGCGTCGGCGGGCCGGCTTACGCTCCGGCCCCGGCTCCGGCTCGGCCTCGGGCCGCTCCTGCCGCTGTTCCTGCTCGGGCGCCTCCGGAGGCGCTGCCGCGACGGGCGCGTCCTCCTTGCGCTTCCTCCAACGAAACCATGCCACGTTGTCTAACTCCTTTCGGGCGCACGCCTCGCCCGGCGCGGCTCAGGCGCTCGAACAGGCTCGGCATGTCGGCCTCAAATCTCATCGATCTTCTGTGCGCCAGGATCCCGCTCGCCCGATCCGGGCTCGGTCCTCCCTACGCCTGCACTCAGAGTAGCAGCGAGCGGGGATTCTCCGTCTTCGATTCGCCGCTACGCGGCGGCCGGCTGCCGCGCGCGCCTGCTCTCGATCGAGCGAAGGCGCTGCTTGAGCCGAGCCCACGCCCAGGGCTCGACCTCGTCGTAGCGTCCCAACTCGGCCTCGGCCTTCGTCGCCTCCAGGTACTCGAACCAGGCGTCGGCCTCGTCGATCGCTAGGGCTTCGCGCGCGGAGCACTCCTCGTCGGTACTCATGCGGCGAAGGCTAGGACCGCGACCGGACGGCGCGTTTGAGCCGTTCGGGGGCGTTCGCCTCGAAGTAGGCGATCGCCGCCTCCCCCATGGCGCGGGTTCCCACGAAGGCGATCACGCCCTTCACCACCCAGCCGAGCCCGGGAACGACGCCGATCACGTTGCGGGCGACCGCGCGGAGGCCGAGACCGACCCCGACCACCGAGAGAAGCTCGAGCGCCCGCTCGCCGTTGATGTTCTCGCCGTAAGCCGTCGCGAGACGCAGCACCATGCGGATCTGGTTGAGCGTGAGAACGGGAAAGTCGGCGCCCGGCACGAAGACGAGGATGCTGAGGACGCCGTTCTGGCGAGCGAAGTCGCGCACGATCTCCTCGGCGATCGGCCTCCGCAGGACCGGAACCCGGGCGGCAAGTCTGTACCCGTCGGTGCCGGCCCGCTCGGCGATGCGCTCGGCGATGCGCTCGATGGGAAGCTCAGCCCCGGGTGCGACCCGAACGACGTCGGTGGCGAGGACATGGGGCACCTCGGCGGTCGGGTCCGCGGGCTCGCCCACGAGCACACAGACAATCTCCACGTCGTAGCGGTCGGCGAGGCGGAAGACCTCGAGGTCGGCCTCGTCGGGCGCGTCGCCCTCGATCGCGTGGACGAGCACATCGGCGCCCTCGAGGTCGGAGCGCCCGATCTCGCGCCCGGAGAGGTTCCGCACGGCCCCCGGCTCGGCGCCGGCGGAGAGCGCGTCGGCGAGCTTCCCTGCGCTAGCCGGGGCGCCCGCTACGAGAAGCGGGGAGAAGTCGCCGGCGGCCGCGTTGATCTCTCGGGCGACGGCGAGCACGGCGCCCGGCTTGAGCGGAAGGGGCATCTCTACTGTGGGCCGCCCGCCAGCCGCCCGCGCACGCGGATGGCCTCGAGGATCCCGATCATGACCAGCGTCGTGATCATCGAGCTGCCTCCGTAGCTGACAAGCGGCAGCGGAATCCCGGTGACCGGGGCGATCCCGATCGTCATCCCGATGTTGATGAAGAGCTGGATCAGGAGCGCGACCACGATTGCGCCGGCGACCGTGGCGCTGAAGAGGTCTGCGGCGACCGGGATCACCTTGAGGGCACGCCAGATGATGAGGCCGAAGAGAAGGACGAGAATCGAGGCTCCGAGGAACCCTCGCTGCTCCGACAGGGAGGAGAAGATGAAGTCCGTGTTGTGCTCGGGCAGGTAGTTGAACTTCGTCTGCGTCGCGTCCGCCACCCCGCGGCCGTCGATTCCGCCCGAGCCCACGGCCGTGATCGACTGGTTCACGTTGTAGGTGGAGCCGCTCGGATCGACGTCCGGGTTGACGAACCCGGTCAGACGCTCCCGCTGGTAGGGCTCGAGGACCTCCATCCCGGCGGACGGCAGGAACCAGAGGATCGCCCCCGCAACGAGGCCGGCGACAGCCGCGAGCACGGCGAGGTGGCGCCAGGGCGCGCCGCCGAGGAAAAGGACGCCGGCGACGGAGGCCGAGTAGATGAGCGCCGTCCCGAAGTCTGGCTCCCGGAAGACGAGGAGGATGAGCGGGAGCGCGAGCCCGACGACGCCGAGCGTCGTCCCCCACTCGTTCACGCGGGTCCGGCGGTCGGCGACGAAGCCGGCGAGGAAGACGATCAGGACGATCTTCCCCAGCTCCGACGGCTGGAAGTTGAAGAAGCCGATCTCGATCCAACGCCGGGAGCCCCGCACCTCCTCTGCAAGGACGAAGACCGAGAGCAGGAGCACGACGGCGGCCAGGTAGAGCGGGACGCGAAAGCGTCGGTACACCTCTGGGTTCACGGCCAAGGCGACGGCAAAGAGCACGGCGCCGGCGGCGACGTAGATCGTCTGCCGGAAGACGTAGTACTCGGGGTCTCCGGGGACGTCGCCGCGCGTGACGGCTTCCAGCACCCAGAGCCCGTAGGCGACCAGGCCGGCCGTGGCCGCGAGCAGGAGGTAGTCGATGTGGCGCAGGTAGGCGCCGATCTCCCACAGGGCAGCCTCGGCGCGCTCGGTCGGCTGGACGACGCGGGTGGCCATCAGACCTAATCGCTCTCCTGGATCGAGGAGACGTAGCTGTTCGGCTCCACGTCGAAGTAGTGCTCGAACACCTTGAGCGCCGTGGGCGCCGCCGCAGTGCCGCCGAAGCCGCCGTTTTCGATCACAGCGCAGACTGCGAGCTCCGGGCTGTTGTACGGGCCGTAGCCGCACCACCACGACTGGTCGCGCAGGCCCTGGAAGCCGGGCAGCGAGATGAATTTCTCCGCCGTGCCCGTCTTGCCCGCGACCGGCACCGGGAACTGACGGAAAACCTGCTGGGAGGTGCCGTAGGGCTCGTGCGTGGCCTGGTAGAGGCCCTCCTGGACGGCCTGCAGCCGGTACGGGTCGATGCCGATATCCCGCGCCGGCTTGGGCCTGAAGGGGCGCAGGACGACCGGCGTCTCACCTTCGCTCCGCGGCTCCTCGACCGCCGACACGATGTGCGGCTCCACGAGCTTCCCGCCGTTGGCGATCATCGCGTAGGCCCGCGTCATCTGGAGCGGCGTGACGAGCAAATCCCCCTGGCCAATGGCGAGCTGGACGGACTGGCCGGGCGTCCAGATCTTGTCGACCTCGCTCTCGAAATGGCGGCGGCGCCAGGCGGGCGTGGGGACGAGCCCGGGCTCCTCCGGGCCGAGATCGACGCCGCTAGCTCCACCGAAGCCCATCCTTCGCGCCCAGCGCTGCAGCGGCGAGTCACGGCGCTCGTAGAAGCGGAGGGCAACGTCGTAGAAGTACGTGTCGCAGGACTCGGCCAGCGCCCGCCTCAGCGTGAGCGGGTAGTTCGCGTACGGGTTCCAGTTGGCGAACCTCTGCTTGTCCTCGCCGACGACCATCGAGCCCGTGCAGGGGACCTCCTCGTCCGGGGAGAGCATCGCCTCCTGCATGGCGGCGAGGGCCGTGATGGGCTTGAACGTCGAGCCGGGCGGATAGAGGCCCGAGATCGCACGGTTGAGCGTCGGGTGGTTGGCCCGCGGGTTGGCGAGGCGCTCGAGCTGCTCCGGGTTCACGTTGCCGGACCAGATCTTCGGGTCGAAGGTCGGATTGGACGCGAGGGCGAGGATTTCGCCCGTGTTCACGTTCATCGCCACGAGCGCTCCGCCGTCGGCGGCCCACTCGTCGTTTTCACGCGCGAGGCGGATCCCGAACGCGAGCGCGTCCTCGGCGGCCCGCTGCAGGTCGGCGTCGAGCGTGAGGCGCACGCCGTCGCCCGACTCGGGAAGCTGGCTGAACTCGCGCTCGCTCGTCACGCGTCCGCGCGCGTCCACGGAGACGCGGCCGACTCCGGGCAGGCCGCGCAGGAAGCTGTCGTACCGCGCCTCGATGCCGGTCTGCCCCAGCAGGTCGCCCGGGGCGAAGCCGTCCTTCTCCCGCTGCTTCAGCTGCTGGGGCGAGATCTCACGGACGTAGCCGAGGATCTGGGCGGCGATCGGGCCCTGGTCGTAGCGCCTGAGGCTCGTCTCGGTGATCTGGACGCCGGGAAACTCGCTTTGGTGCTCCATGAGGTAGGCGGCCTTGAGGTCGCCGACGGCGTGCTTGACTACGACCGGCGTGAGCGGGTCGGTCCGCTCCTGCTTGCTGACCTTGCGCCGCAGCTGGATCGGGTTCAGCCGGAGCAGGCGCGCGAGCCGGTTCAGGGAGGCGACGCGTTGGGGGCGCGGGATGTCGGCGAGCGCGGCCGGCCAGACCTGCACGAGCGTCCCCGGCACGTTGGAGACGAGCACGGTTCCGTTCCGGTCGACGACGGAGCCCCGCGGCGCCTGCAGGCGGAAGGTGCGCACCTGGTTGTTCCGCGCGTCCTCCAGGTACCGATCACCGGAGATGACCTGCAGCGCCCACAGGCGGAAGAAGAGCGCGCAGAAGACGATGACGGCGAGAGCGCCGAGGAGAGCGACGCGCAGGGCCATCTGCGGCGTGAAGCGGTACGGCTCCTCGACGCGTGGGTCGGGAGGAAGGAAACCGGGTGGTGGGACGCGCGGGACGCGCGGGACGCTAGACAGCCGGGCTCACCTCCCGCTCGCGGCTGGGGCGCCGCTCGGGCGGCAGGAGCCGCCGGCACAGCCCGTACACGGGATACGCGAGGAGCACGTTCAGCGCCAGGGTGGGCAGGAGCACGCCGAGGAAGAATTCCGACGCGGAGATCGAGAATCCGAGCATGAAGTGCAGGATGGCCGAGCCGAAGGCGACGCCGAGAGTCGCGAGCGCCACGGCTATCTGGGGCGGATGCGCGGACGAACGCGACGTGACGTCGCCGAAGCGGCCCGCCCAGTAGCCCGTGATCGTGAGCAGGAGCGAGGTCAGCCCGAGCGGCTCGAAGGTGGCGACGTCGAGCACGAACCCGACGCCGAACCCCGCAACCGCGCCGAAGAGGGGCCCGCGCAGGAGCGAGAGCGCGACGAGCATGACGAGCACGAGGTCGGGCCGTCCCTCGGCCACCTCGATCCACCCGAGGATCGACACCTGCACGATCGCGGACAGGAGGAGCAAGCCGCCCGCCTTGACTGCGTCCAGCCCGTTCACTGCGTGGTCTTCGTCTTCTTCGTCTTCTTCGTCTTGGCGTCCGGGTCTCCCGTGAGGATGGTCACGGACGTGAGGGAGTCGAAATCGACGAACGGCGTGATCTGGATCCGTTTGTAGAGATCGACGTCCTGCTGACCCACGGACCGCACCGTGCCGATCGGGATGCCGCGCGGGAACAACGACTCGAGCCTGCCGGTCTTCCAGCCGGCCGTAATGACGATGTCCCTCTCCTCGACGAGCTGGTCCTTGCCGACGCGGTCGAGAATGAGGGAGTCGCTACTCGCGCCGTGCCGGACGACGCCTGGGGCGTCGCTCGTGAGGACGACCGCGGAGACCGAGCTCTCCTGGTCGGTGATGAGCTGAACCTTGGCCCCGCCCCCGGTCACGTCGGTGACGATCCCGACGAGCCCGTCGTCGGTCACGACCGGGTCGTTCTTGCGCACGCCGTCATCGCTGCCCGCGCTGACCTGCACCTCCTGTCGGAAGGGGTTGGACGGCACGACGATCACCTGCGTGGCAACCGATTCGAAGCCCTCGGGGAACGCCGGGCTGCCGACGTAGTCGAGGAGCTCGCGCAGCCGCTCGTTCTCGCGGCCCGCCGTCTGCTCGCGGATCACCTGCTCGCGGAGCGCGTCGAGCTCCTCGCGGAGCTCGGCATTCTCCGACTTGGCGCCGACGAGGTCGGAGACGTAGCCCCACGCGTCTCGAAACGGGCGCGCGACGCGCTCGCCCGCCACCTCGAACGGCATGAGGACGGAACTGCCGATGCGCTGGGCGGTGTGGAGCGGCCCCTCCGAGGACTCCCGGAAATAGATGGTGATCAGGCCGAGCGAGACGAGGACCAGCAAGACGGCGACGAGCCGCGCTCTGAAAGCGCGCCCCGTTCGGGAGGTGGGCCCTTCTCTGCGCCGGACGGGGGCGTCCAGCACCGGCAGCCGTGCTGTTCGTTGCCGAGGCACGGAGCGTCGTAGTCTAGAGATTCACTCGGAACGTGGGCCGCTAGCGGCGGCGGCCGTTTCGCTCCCGAGCCTTGGCTGAGCGGTGGATGACCTCGAACTCCTCCAGGCTCCGTCCGGAGCCGACCGCGACGCACGTGAGCGGCGACTCGGCGAGCTGGACGGGCATCTGCGTTTCCTCGCGCAGGCGCTCGACGAGACCGGTGAGAAGAGCGCCGCCCCCGGCGAGGACGATGCCGCGATCCATGATGTCGGCAGCGAGCTCGGGCGGCGTCTTGTCCAGCGTCGACTTGATCGCGTCGATGATCTGGTTGACCGGCTCGTCCAGGGCCCGCCGCACCTCCTCGGAGGTGATGACGACCGTCTTCGGGAGGCCGGTCAGCATGTCGCGGCCGCGCACCTCCGCGGAGACCTCCTGCGGAAGCTCCGACCCCGAGCCGATCTCGAGCTTGAGCTCCTCCGCGGTCTGCTGGCCGATGAGAAGCTTGTACTCCTTCTTGATGTGGCCCATGATCGCCTCGTCCATCTCGTCCCCCCCGACGCGGATGGACTGCGAGACGACGATGCCTCCGAGCGAGATGACCGCCACCTCGGTGGTGCCGCCGCCAATGTCGACGATCATGTTCCCGGTCGGCTCTGAGACCGGAAGCCCGGCGCCGATCGCGGCGGCCATCGGCTCTTCGATCAGGTAGGCCTGGCGAGCGCCGGCGCTCAGCGTGGCCTCCTCGACGGCGCGCTTCTCGACCCCGGTCACGCCGCTGGGGACGCAGACGACGACGCGCGGGTGGGCAAAGCGGTTGTGGTGCACCTTCTGGATGAAGTGGCGGAGCATTTGCTCCGTGACGTCGAAGTCGGCGATGACGCCGTCTTTGAGCGGGCGGATGGCGGAGATCGTGCCGGGCGTTCGGCCCAGCATCCGCTTCGCCTCGATACCGACCGCGTGGACCTCCCCAGTGCGCTGGTCGATCGCCACGACGGAAGGCTCGGAGAGGACGATCCCGCGCCCGCGGACGTACACGAGCGTGTTGGCGGTGCCGAGATCGACCGCCATCTCACGCCCGCCGAAGCCGCTAATGGTGCCCCACAGGCTCATGACCTCGCCGGAGTCTACAGACAAGCCTTCTCGTGTCCCTCTCGGACATGTCCCGGGGTCTGACCCCTGGACATGTCACGAAAGGCAAGCTCTGTGGAAACAGGCTTGTGGAAGCAGCTCGCGCGCGGAGCGGTTCGTTCTACCGTCCAGGTCGTGCCTCGTCGCCCACGTCTCATCCTTCCCAGGGGCACCTACCACGTCACGGCTCGCGGGAACCGCCGGCAGCTCATCTTTCGGGACGATGGCGACCATTACGCATTCCTCGAACTTCTTGCCAGCGTATCTGGCGATCGCGGCTGGCGCTGTCATGCGTTCTGCCTGATGCCCAACCACTACCACGCCGTGCTCGAGACGCCAAACGCGGACCTGTCGGCCGGAATTCAGCATCTGAACAGTCGTCATGCAGAACGGTTCAACCGCCGACACCAGCTTGACGGCCACCTCTTCCAGGGCCGCTTTCACTCGGTCCTCGTGGAGAGCGAGTGGCATCTCATCGAGCTCTCGCGTTACCTCTCCATGAACCCCGTCCGAGCGGGTCTTTGCAGGGAGCCGGACGCGTGGCCGTGGAGCAGCTATCGCTCCGTTATTGGGCTCAACTCGGCTCCGCCGTTCCTTGCTGTCGAACGCGTGCTTGACATGTTCGGCCGCGACCCTGAATGCGCACGCCGGAATTTCCACAGCTTCGTTCTCGCGTCGTAGGCCAGCTCGGCGGGGCGACGACAGTGTCGGCCATGTCCAGGGGTCAGACCCCGGGACATGGCCCTAACCGACGCCGTAGGTGCCTGGGAGGCGGGTGGCGAGGAGGCGGACGAGGAGGGCGGCGGGGAGGCCTACGACGTTGAGGTAGTCGCCCTGGATCGACGCGACGAGGGCGGCGCCGCGGCCCTGGATGGCATAGGCGCCGGCGCGGTCCTTCCACTCACCCGAAGCGACGTACGCGGCGATGTCACGCGGCGTGAGGGGGCGGAAGGCGACCCGCGTCACGTCGTGCTCCACCACCTCCCAGCCGGGCGTCCGCAGGCAGAGCCCCGAGAGGACCTCGTGCGTGCGCCCGCCCAGCGCCTCCAGCATCTCGGCCGCGTTCCCCTCGCCGGCCGGCTTGCCGAAGACGCGCCCGTCCACGACGACCGCCGTGTCGACGCCAAGAACGGGGCGCTCACCCGCACCGTCCGCGACGGACAGAGCCTTCCCGCGCGCGTGCGCGCGCACGAGCTCCACCGGGGTCGCACCCGCCTGGTCCTTCTCGACGTACCTCGGCGCCGTCACCTCGAACGGAAGCCCCAGCTGCTCGAGGATCGCCCGCCTCTGTGGAGACGTCGAAGCGAGGACGAGCGGCGGGGACGGCGGAGCGCTCACCGCCTCAGCGCAAACCGCAACCGCGTCCCGGCTGCCGTCAAACGAGCTCGCCGTCGGAAAACCAGAGCGCAATCTCGCGCTCCGCCGACTCCGGCGAGTCGGAGCCGTGCACGAGGTTGTCGGGCATCGCGAGCGCGAGGTCGCCTCGAACCGTCCCGGGCGCCGCGTCCACGGGATTCGTCGCCCCAATCGTCGTCCGCGCGACCCCGATCGCCCCGTCCCCCTCGAGGACGAGCGCGAGCGTGGGCGCCGACGTGATGAACTCGACCAGCTCGCCGAAGAAGCGCTTCTCCACGTGCTCCGCGTAGTGCCGCTCGGCGAGGTCCTGGTCGACGAGCACGAGCTTCGCGGCCCGCACCGCCAGCCCACGCTGCTCGAAGCGGCCGAGGATCTCCCCCGCCAGCCGCCGCTGCATGGCGTCGGGCTTGATCAGGACGAGCGTACGTTCTGCCATTCACTCGCCCGGCGCAGCTCCTCGTCCTCGCGTTGCTTCGCGCGGTAGAAGATCCAGCAGACGACGCCGAGGATGATGAGCGGAATGGTCATTCCCACGAGCATGAGGATGGACATCGCGAGCGACCCGTGCCCGTCCGGGAGAAGCCCGTGTGCGAGCAGCAGCTGCACACCTTCAGGTTAGAGGTTCTCGACCGCGCGGGGAGACTCAACAGGAGTCTCGCAGTAGGGGCAGATCTGCCAGAGGGGCTCAAGCGGCGCCTTGCAGCGCCGGCACGAGTCCTTCAGCTTCGTCGAGCAGACGGGGCAGGCGAGAAACGTGGAGTCGATGGGAGCGCGACACGTCGGGCAGCGGTCGGTGGTATCGAGGCTCTCCTCCATCGCCTTGATCTCGAGCTCACGCTCGCGGACATCTTCGACGTACTCGGGCGGGCGGAAGAACATGTACAGGAGCGGCCCGATGAAGGGCGGGAAGATGCCCAGCGCGACCGCCATGGCGAGGAGCCACGGGTCCTCGATCCGCCGCCGCGCGTCCTTGTAGACCCAGTAGGCGGAGGCGAGCCAGAAGACGACCAGGAAGAAGAGCGCGATGTTGCGGACGACGAGCCAGACTTCCGAGTCGAAGAAGTCGCGGACTTCCCCGAACGGATCGTCGTCCTCCGGGGTGGTCGTCGTCTGTGCCAGGAGCCAGTTCACGGGTATCGGTATTCGCCTACAGGAGCAGCTTTCCTACGAGCCATCCTGCGCCAAACGAGATCGCCACGATCGCAAAGAGTACGACCGCGACGAGCAGGAAGACGCTCAACCGCTCGCCGACGCTTGCCATGGTAGGCGCAACGGACGAGCCGATGCGAGCTCGGCCAGCAGGTACAGGGACCCGGTGACGAGAACGGCCCCCTCCGCGCCGGCGGCCGCGCGGGCGCGGGAGACCGCCTCGATGGGCTCGTCCACGCTCTCCACACGTGCGAAGTACGGCTCCGCCAGCCGCGCGAGGTCCGCCGCGGGCAGCGCCCGAGGGTTGTTCGATGCCGTGGCGACCAGATGCCCGCCGAGGACGGAGAGGGCGGCGAGCATCCCCCGCGCGTCCTTGCCCTCGAGGATGGAAGCAACCACCACGTAGTCCGCCCGCGGAAGGCGGGCGAGCACGAACGCAACCCCGGCGAGATTGTGCGCGCCGTCCCAGATCTCGAGCGGCGACTCGCCCACCCGCTCCAAGCGGCCGGGCACGACTACGACGCCGGCCGGGCTCGGGTCGACCACCCGCCCGAGAAAGGTCTCGGCCGAGGCCAGGGCGAGAGCGAGGTTGCTCGAGCCCGTGACCACGACCGTGGCGGCGCCCGCCGTGCGGGCCGCCTCTCGCCACTCGGCCTCGCCGAGAACGACGCTCGCGCCGGAAGACACCACGGCCAGCTTCTCCTCCGCGATCGCCTCCCGGGTGTCCCCGAGGACGTCCGTGTGCTCGAGCGCAACGTTGGTGAGCACGACGACGGGCGCTGCGAGGACGTTCGTCGCGTCGTGGCGCCCGCCCAACCCCGCCTCCACGACAGCCACGTCCACTTCCGCGGCGGCGAACTCGGCGAGCGCCGCCGCGGTGAGGGCCTCGAACTGGGTCGCCGCCGGGCGCTCCGCCGCCGGTCGCACCCGCGCGAGCGCCCCTTCCAGATCGGCCTCGGCCCCGTCCACGTGGATGCGTTCGGCCCAGCCGGTCACGTGCGGGGACGTGTACGCCCCCACGCGAAGCCCCTCGGCCTGGAGCACGGCCTCGAGCATGCGCACCGTCGTCGTCTTCCCGTTCGTGCCCACGACGTGGATTGCACGCAACGCTTTCTCCGGATTCCCGAGCGCTGCGAGGAGCTCCCGCATGCGCCCGAGGCCGAACTCCTCCGGCCAGGGGCTGAGCGACTCGAGCCACCCCGTGTGCCGGTCAGCAGCCGAGGGCATCGAACTCGCGCCGGTAGCGGGCAAGCTTCTCGCGCTCTCCTTCTACCACCTCGGGCGGCGCATTCACGACGAAGCGGTCGTTGCCGAGCATCCCCTCCGAGCGCGCGATCTCACCGCGGAGCCGCTCGCACTCGGCCTCCGGGTTGCCGTTCGCGCGCACGCGGTCCGGGCGCACGACGGCGTCGAAGATGCGCCGCTCGTCGCCCTCGAGCGCCACCAGCACGCCGCTGCGCCGGAAGATGGCGGCCGCATCCTGGACGCGCTGGAGCGCGGCGGCGTCCGCGGCGAAACGGCCGTCCGGCTTCGGCCAGGGGGCGACGATGAGCCTCGTCTCGCGCGCGGGCAGGTTCGTCCAGATCTCCTCGGTCACGTGGGGCATGACCGGGTGCAGGAGCAGGAGCAGGCGCTCGAGCGCGCCCAGGGCGGTCGCGGTGGCCTCCTGGTCGCCCTCGTAGAGACGCGGCTTGATCGCCTCGGCGTACCAGTCGCAGAAGTCGTCGAAGGTGAGGCGGTAGAGCGCCTGCACCGCGTGCGAGAAGTCGAAGGCCGCGAACCGCTCCTCGACCTCGGCACGGACGGCGTCCAGACGGGCCAGGATCCAGCGTTCCTCCACCGCGCGGGGCTTGAGATCAATTTTCGCGCATTCGATTGAGAGCAGCAGGCGCGCGACGTTCCAGAGCTTGTTGGCGAGCTTGCGCCCTTCCTCGATCATCCCCCAGGAGAAGCGTGCGTCCTGCGTGGAGCTCATCTTGAGGAGGCCGTAGCGGGTGGCGTCCGTGCCGTGGGCGCCGATCACGTCGAGTGGGTCGATGCCGGTGCCGAGGCTCTTGGACATGCGCCGTCCGTCGGGGGCGAGGACGGTCGTGTGGATGATCACGTCCCGGAACGGCACCTCGCCGAGGAGCTCGAGCCCGGAGAAGATCATCCGGTTCTCCCAGAGGCGAATGATCTCGCGCGCGGTCGTGTTCAGATCGCCGGGGTAGAAGGCGCGCAGGTCGGGCGTCTCGTCCGGCCAGCCGAGCGTGGCGAAGGGCCAGAGCGCCGAAGAGAACCACGTGTCGAGCACATCGTCGTCGCGCGTGAGCTCGGCCGCTCCGCACTCGGCGCACGCGGCCGGCTGCGACTCCTCCACGGTCACGTGCCCGTCCGGGCAGTACCACACCGGGAGCTGGTGCCCCCACCAGAGCTGGCGCGAGATGTTCCAGTCGGGTGCGCCCTCCAGCGAGTCGATCGCGAAGCGGTGCTGCGACTCCGGGTGATAGCGGACGCGGCCCTCGCGCAGCGCGGCGAGCGCAGGTTTCTTCAGCTCGCCCATGGCGCACCACCACTGGAGCGAGATGAGCGGCTCGATGCGGGACTCGCAGCGCTCGCAGAGGGCGACTGAGTGCCGGTACGGCTCCCGCTTCTCGAGCAGGCCCCGCTCCTCCGCCCAGGCGACGACGCGCTTGCCCGCCTCGTCCTGCGTCAGCCCGGCCAGGTCGCCGGCGGTCTCGTTCATGCGCCCGTCGGGGCCGATCACCATTGGCTCCGGAAGCTTGTGGCGACGCCCGATCTCGAAGTCGAGAGGATCGTGCCCCGGCGTCACCTTGAGCGCGCCCGTGCCGAACTCGGGATCGACGTCTCCATCGGCGAGGATGGGAACGCGGCGCTCGACGTAGGGGACGATCGCCTCCTTGCCGACGAGCTCCTGATAGCGCTCGTCCTCGGGGTGCACGGCCACCGCCACGTCGGCGAGGATCGTCGCCGGGCGCACAGTGGCGATTGTGACGTGACCGGAGCCCTCCGCGAGCGGATAGCGGACGTAGAGGAGCTCGTCGTCGACGTCCGCGTGCGTGAGCTCGAGATCGGAGAGCGAGGTCTCGTGGAAAGGGCACCAGTTGATGATCCGGCTCGCCCGGTAGATCCAGCCCTTGCGGTACAGATGGACGAAGAAGCGCATGACCGCGCGTACGTAGTCCTCGTCCATGGTGAAGCGCTCGCGCCGGTAGTCGAGCGACGCGCCAATGCGCCGGAACTGAGTCATGATCGTGCGGCCGTAGAGGTGGAGCCAGTCCCACACGCGTCGCTCGAACTCCTCGCGCCCCAGCTCCTGCCGCGTGAGCCCCTGCGCCGCCAGATCCTTCTCGACCGCGTTCTGGGTGGAGATGCCGGCGTGGTCGTAGCCGGGCTGGAAGAGGACGTTCTTGCCCTGCATGCGCTGCCAGCGGACGAGCGAGTCGGCGAGGGCGAGCTGGAGCGCGTGACCCATGTGCAGCTCGCCGGTCACGTTCGGCGGCGGGTGGGCGACGACGAACGACTCGCGGGACGGGTCCGGGTCGGCCGCGTAGAGGCCTTCCTGCTCCCACGTCTCCTGCCACCGTTCCTCGACCCCTTGCGGCTTGTAGAGCGGCTCCATGCGCGCTGATTCTACGGGCCGATTCTCTGCTTCCAGGCCGTCCTAGTAGCATTGACAGCCCCCCTTGAGCACGATCGAAGACCAAGTCGAAGCCGGCCGCGAGGCCATGCGCCGCCATGCGTGGGAGGAAGGCTACGAGCACTTCACGAGCGTGGACGGCTCCGCCGAGCTCTCCGGCGAGGACCTCGAGCTGTTCGCGCAGGCCGCACTCTGGACCGGCGCGGCCGACGAGTACATCGCTCTCCAAGAGCGCGCTTACGCTGCCTACACGCGTGCCGGCGACAGGCTGAAGGCTGCATCCGTCGCCGTCCAGCTGGCTCACGACTACAGCAGCAAGCTCGAGGCGTCCGTCGCGAACGGCTGGCTACGCAGCGCGACTCGGCTGCTGGACGGCGAGCCGGAGGCGGCCGAGCACGGGTACCTCGCCCTCCAGCGCTCTCTGCTCGCCATGGGCGCTCACGATCTCGACCTGGCGCTCGAGGAGGGTCGCAAGGCCGAGGAGATCGGCCGTCGCCTCGGCGACCGCAGTCTGGAGGTCCGGGGCATCCAACGGCAGGGCAACGCTCTGATCCAGCAGGGGGAGCTGGAGGAGGGGCGCGCCCTGCTCGACGAGGCGAGCGTGGCCGCGCTGAGCGGCGAGCTCGACCCCTACTCGACGCTCGTGGTCTACTGCAACACGATCGGCGCCTGCCGGGATGTGGCCGACTTCGACCGCGCCGGGCAGTGGGCGGATCGCGCCGACGAGTTTTGCCAGGCCCACTCCATGTCCGCCTTTCCCGGCTTGTGCCGCGTGAACCGTGTCGAGGTGATGCGCTTCAAAGGCGATCTCGTCACGGCTAACGAGGAGGCCTACCTCGCGGGAGAAGAGCTCAGAAAGTGGAATCCCAGGGTCGCCGGCGCGGCATTCTACGAAATCGGCGAAATTCGACTCCGGCTCGGCGAGCTTGCGCAGGCGGAGCAGGCCTTCCGCGAAGCCGACGAGTTCGGCAGGGACCCAGAGCCGGGCCGCTCACTGCTCCTCCTCGCACGTGGCAACGCCCAGGGCGCGGCCGCGTCGATCGGGCGCGCGCTCGCCGACGGATCGGCGCTCCCCAAGCGCGCGCGTCTCCTCCCGGCGGCCGTCGAGATCAGGCTGGCCGCCGGCGATGTCGAAGGCGCCGATGAGGCCGCCTCGGAGCTCAAAGAGATCGGCGCCGTCTACCAGGCTTCGGCTCTAGAGGCGGCCGGGACCCACGCCCAGGGGGCCGTGCTGCTCGCCCGTGGGGACACGCCGGCCGCAGCCGCGTCACTTCGACAAGCCCTGCGGCTCTGGCAGGACATCGGAGCGATGTACGACGTCGCGCGCACGCGCGAGGTCTTCGGGCAGGTGCTACGCGCCGAAGGGGACGAGGACGCGGCCCTCTGGGAGCTACAGGCCGCGGCGGCCCGCTTCGAACGGCTGGGCGCGGTACGCGATGCCGAGCGCCTAGCAGCCTTGCTTAGCCGCGACGTCAGCGAGGAGGTCATGAAGACCTTCCTCTTCACCGACATCGTCGCCTCGGCGAAGCTCGCAGACGCGGTCTCCGACCGTCACTGGGGCAACCTGCTGCGGAGGCACGACGCCACGCTCGAAGGGATCTTCGCCGAGCAGCGCGGCCAAGTCGTCGACCACACCGGAGACGGCTTCTTCGCCGCGTTCGAGGACGCCGGCGACGCGGTGCGGGCGGCGATCGCGATCCAACGGGCGATCTCGCAGGACTTCGAGTTCGACGTCCGCATCGGGGTGCACACGGACGGAGCGCTTCACCGGCGCAAGAACTACATCGGAAAGGGCGTGCACGCCGCCGCGCGTATCGGCGCCGCGGCCGAAGGCGGCCAGATCCTGGCCAGCCAGGCGACGATGGAGTCACTGCCGCAGTTCGCGACGAAGGACGCGCGTTCGATCAGCCTCAAGGGCTTCGACGAGCCGGCGGAGGTCTGCACGGTGGAGTGGGCCGAGGCCTGAGCGGGTCGGCGATGGGGTTCATCGAGCCGATCGCGGAGGACTCTGCCACCGGGGCGGTCGCCGAGCTCTACGAGCAGGACCGTGCGGACCGCGGCTCCGTGGCGAACATGACGCGGGCGTTCTCCCATCGTCCGGCCGTAAACGATGCGTGGCGAGCGCTGCGGGAAGCCCTCACGAGCACGATGGATCCCCGCCGCTACGAGCTCGTCACGCTTGCCGCCGCGCGCCGGCTTCGCTCCAGCTACTGCATGCTCGCGCACGCGGAAGTGCTCGCGGACGGCTTCTACGACGCCGAGACCGTGCGACGGATCGCAACGGATCACGGTTCGGCCGGTCTCGATCCGGTCGACGTCGCCGTCATGGACCTGGCCGAGAAGGTGGCGGCGGACGCGACGTCGGTGACGCAGGAGGATGTCGACCGCCTCCGCCACCTCGGCCTCGCTGACGCGGAGATCTTCGACGTCGTCGCCGCCGCGGCCGCCCGCTGCTTCTACAGCAAGACGGTCGACGCGCTCGGGTTTCAGCCCGACGCCGAGTACGCAGAGCTCGATCCGCGGTTGCGCGAAGCGCTCGTCGTCGGCCGCCCGATCGAGGACGACTAACTAAGCCGACTCTTCCTCGAGCTCGTCCAGCTCGAGGGAGCGGCCGCCCGTCGTGACGAGGGTCGGCCGGAGATTGCGCTCGATCGTCTCCTTCGTGATCACGCACTTGGAGACGTCCTTGCGCGAGGGCAGCTCGAACATGACGTCGAGGAGGGCCAACTCGATGATGGAGCGCAGGCCGCGCGCGCCGGTCTCGCGCTCGAGCGCCTTGTCCGAGATCTGCCAAAGCGAGTCCTCGGTGAAGACGAGCTCGACCTGGTCGTAGGAGAAGAAGCGCTGGTACTGCTTGACCAGCGCGTTCTTCGGCTCGAGCAGGATTTGGACGAGGTCCTCCCGCGTTAGCTGGTGCACGGCCGACACGACCGGCAGACGGCCGATGAACTCGGGGATGAGCCCGTAGAGGAGGAGGTCCTCCGGCATGACGCCGGAGAGGAGCTCGGTCGTCTCGACCGACTTCTTCGACTTGATGTCGGCGCCGAAGCCGACCTGGTTCTTGCCGATGCGCTTCCCGATGATCTTCTCCAAGCCGGCGAACGCCCCGCCGCAGATGAAGAGGACGTTCGTCGTATCGATGGAGAGGAACTCCTGGTGGGGGTGCTTGCGCCCGCCCTGCGGCGGCACGCTCGCCACCGTGCCCTCGAGGATCTTCAGCAGGGCCTGCTGCACGCCCTCACCGGAGACGTCGCGCGTGATCGACGGGTTGTCCGCCTTGCGCGCGATCTTGTCCACCTCGTCGATGTAGATGATTCCGGTCTCCGCCTTCTTCACATCGAAGTCGGCCGCCTGGATCAGCTTGAGGAGGATGTTCTCGACGTCCTCGCCGACGTAGCCAGCCTCGGTGAGGGCCGTCGCGTCGGCGATCGCGAAGGGGACGTTGAGGATCCGGGCGAGCGTCTGGGCGAGGAGCGTCTTCCCGCAGCCGGTCGGCCCGAGCAGCAGGATGTTCGACTTCTGCAGCTCGACGTCGTTGTCGTCGGCCGCCATCTGCACCCGCTTGTAGTGGTTGTAGACGGCGACGGCGAGCGTGCGCTTGGCCTCCTCCTGACCGACGACGTAGTCGTTCAGGATCGCGTAGATCTCCTTCGGCCGCGGGAGGTTGTCGAGGTCGAGCTGCGCCGGAGACGTGAGCTCCTCATCGATGATCTCGTTGCAGAGATCGATGCACTCGTCGCAGATGTAGACGCCCGGCCCGGCGATCAGCTTCTTCACCTGGCGCTGGCTCTTCCCGCAGAAGCTGCAGAGAAGCTGCTCGTTTCCGTCGGTCGCTCGGGCCACGTCCCTCTCCTTTTACATCGAATCCGGCCGGCCCGCTAGGAGGCAGCCGCCATGGCCGGCGCTCCACGGTGGGCGATGACGGTGTCGACGATGCCGTAGTCCTTGGCGTCCTCGGCCGTCATGAAGTAGTCGCGCTCCATGTCCTTGGTCACCTTGTCCAGAGGCTGGCTCGTGTGCTGGGCGATGATCTCCTCGAGGCGCCGCTTCAGGCTGAGCGTCTCGCGGGCCGCGATCTCGATGTCCGCCGCCTGCCCTTGGAACCCCCCGGAGACCTGGTGGATGAGGATCTTCGAATTCGGGGTCGCCATGCGCTTCCCTTCCGTGCCGGCGGCGAGCAAGAGCGCTCCCATCGACATGGCGATGCCGACGCAGATCGTCTGCACGTCGGGCTTGATGTACTGCATCGTGTCGTAGACGGCGAGGCCCGAGTACACCGAGCCGCCCGGCGAGTTGATGTAGATGGAGATGTCCTTGTCGGGGTCCTCGGACTCGAGGTGGATGAGCTGCGCCACGATGAGGTTGGCGATCTGGTCGTCCACCGGAGTCCCGAGGAAGATGATGCGTTCGTTCAGGAGGCGCGAGTAGATGTCGAAGGCTCGCTCGCCTCGCGACGTCTGCTCGACGACCATGGGGATCAGTGGGCTCATGCGGGTCCCTCGCTTCCTGGAGTCCAGATGTTCATCTTCGCACCGGTCTTTTCCTTCTCCGGGGTCCACAGCTTCTCTCGCGCACGGGCGAGATCCACTGGAATCTTGGTCACGCCGGCGACGAGCGCGTCGAGCGCGCTTCGCAGGCGCAGGTCGCCTCTCAGCTGCTCGAAGCCGCCGCTCTCACGCAGCGTAGCGACCATCCCGTCCGGGTCGCCGCCCGTCACCTCGGCCTGCTCGCGGATGACGCCCTCGACGTCCTCGTCGGAGACGTCGGTCGCAGCCTGTTCGGCCATGGCCTCGAGCACGAGCTCACGCTTGATCGACTGCTCGGCCTCGCCGCGGAGGCGCTCGATCACCTGCTCCTGCGTCTGCCCCGTCATGCTCAGAAAGGCCTCCAGCGGAATGCCGCGGCTCTCGAGCGAGCGGACGAAGCCGGCGGCGAGGTCGGCCGTGCGGCGCTCGACGAGCGGGCCGACGGAATCGATGGACGTCGCCTCGACAACCGCGTCCAAGGCGTTCTCGCGGAACGCGACCTCGAGCTCGTCCTCGAGCTGCTGGGTGAGCTCCCTCTCGACGTCGGCGCGGAGCTCGTCGAGCGTGTCGAACTCCGACGCGGCGCGCGCCAGCTCGTCGTCGAGCGGCGGCAGCACCTTCTCCTTGACGTCCTTGACCGTGACGTCGACGGTGGCCTTGCCCTCCTCAAGATCGAATTCGACCGCCTTGGTCTCCCCCGCGCTCGTGCCCGGGAGCGCAGCCTCGATCTCGTCGAGGAGCCGCCCGCTGCCGAGCTCGACGACGTAGTCGCGCTGCACGCCCGCCTCGTCGCCGACGATGTCGATGACCACCGTGTCGCCCGCCTGGACGGGCCGATCGGCCGTCGTCAGCTCGGCGACGGTCTCGCGCACGCGGTCGAGCTCCGCTTCGACGGCCTCCGCGGGCACCTCGACCTCGGGTGCGCCGACCTCGACCGTGGCGAGGTCTGGGATCTCCGGGGTCGGGGCGACGGCCACGGTCGCAGTGAACGTGAAGGGCCCTCCGTCCGCCGGCGGCTCCTCGACCACGTCGACCTCGGGGCTCGCGACAGGGCGGATGCCGGACGTGCTCGCCGCGTTCCAGAACCACCCGTCGAGGTGGCTGCGCACGGCTTCCTGCCAGAGCGCCTCACGCCCGACCCGTGCAGCCACGACCCGCGTCGGGACTTTGCCCTTGCGGAATCCGGGGATGCGCATGGAGCCCGCGAGGTCCGACGCCGCATGCTCGAGCGCGTGACGGACGTCCTCCTCGGGGACCTCGACTTCGAGCCTGACGCGGCTCTCGGGGAGCTCTTCGACCTTCGTCTTCACCGCGAGTCATTGTGTCAGTAATGGGTCAGGTCAGGATTCGGGTCTCCCCGGGGGCGAAGGGCACCGAGCTGGTCGGTCGTCACGGCGACGGCTGGCGTGCGCGCGTGGCCGCCCCTCCCCAGCGCGGGCGCGCGAACGCAGAGCTCGAGGCCCTCCTTGCGGAGACGCTGGGGGTGCCCCGCGCAAGCGTGCGTGTCGTCGCCGGTCGCGCCTCGCGGGACAAGGTCGTCGAGGTGAAAGGGCTCGCGCCGACGGAGATAGCGGTGCTCCTCGGCTCGGGCTCGTGACCAGTGCGGGCGAGAGGACTCGAACCTCCAAGGGCTTGCGCCCAGCGGGTCCTAAACCCGCTGCGTCTGCCAGTTCCGCCACGCCCGCGTGTAGGGAACGATAGCCCGGGGATAGAGAGAGTCCCGTGAGATTCCTCCGTGGCAGCGAAGATCCTGCGGTCGCCGAGACGCTTCCCGACGGTGCGACCTCTCCGCAGCCGGAGCGTGAGGAGCCGAGGCTCCGCGATCCGCGCCTTCGCGACCTCTCGTGGGCGGACTGGAAGGCGATCCTCGTACGCGCCGCCAAGGAGGCGAAGGACGACTACATAACGGACGTCGCCGCGACGCTCGCCTACTACGCCTTCCTCGCCGTCCCGGCGGCGCTGCTCGTAGCCGTCGGCGTCTTCAGCGTCGTCGCCGGGCCGGACACCGTCGAGTCGATGGTGGAGCGCCTGGAGGGCGTCGTCCCGTCCGAGGTGATCGAGCTCCTGCGGGACAGCTTGACGCGCGCGACCGAGAACCAGGCCGGCGGTCTCGCGCTGATCGTCGTCGGCGGCCTGCTCGCGCTCTGGACGACGACGAGCGCTCTGAGCGCGTTGATTCGCGGCCTGAACAGGGTGTACGACCGGACCGAGACTCGCGGCTTCCTCAGGCAGCGGCTCACCGCCCTTGCGATGCTCGTCTTCCTCCTCCTCGCCTTCGCGCTCTCGTTCGGTCTGCTCGTGCTCGGCCCGGCGCTCACCGACTGGCTCGGCGGCGCGCTCGACCTCGAGAGCGTCTTCGGCTGGATCTGGTGGAGTGCGGAGTGGCCGATCCTCCTGCTCGGGCTCCTTCTCGCCTTCGCGGGAATCCTCCACCTGGGCCCCAACGTCGCTCATCCGCGCTGGCGCTTCCTGACGCCCGGCTCCGTGGTGGCGGTCGTCGTCTGGCTCGGAGCGTCGGGGCTCTTCGCCTTCTACGTGAGCAGGTTCGGCTCGTACAACAAGGCCTGGGGCTCCCTCGCCGCGGTGATCATCATGCTCACGTGGCTCTGGCTGTCCGGGCTCGCGCTCCTCTTCGGGGCCGAGGTCAATGCGGAGGCCGAGCGGAGCCGCGAGCTGCGGCAAGGCAAGCCGGCCGAGACCGAGCTCCAGGCGCCGCCCAAAGCCTGAGCAGGCCGCCGATACACTCATCCGGAGGGCCCCGTAGCTCAGCGGACAGAGCGGCGGACTTCGAATCCGCGTGCGGAGGTTCGACTCCTCCCGGGGCCATCCTCTCCATCCATCGGAAAGCAGGCTTCTAGCAGGTTTTTGGGAACGGCTGTTCCGGGCGACAACTGTCCGCGGTAAGCCGCTCATGTCGCCTTTGCGGGCCAGTGACTGGCCCATTTCCGGCCCGCGCTAGGCTTTCGATCTGCGCCAACATGGGCATCGGTCCGAACCCGGTGCAGGAGGTCATCCGACGCCTCAACTACGGTCTCAGACTGACAGCGCGCGACCCACCTACGACCGCTTCCACCCCAGCCTCCAAGCCAGGCGGAAGTTGCGCTGTCACAGCCAGGTCGAGACTCGCGCGCTGTCACCCTACTTGGACATAGACGGCTGCAGCCGCGGCGCGCGCTGTGGTGCGCAGGTCGAGCGGCCGAGTTAGAACGGTTCTGAAGAGATGCCTCCGGCCCGCTCGAACATCACGTCGGTGAGCCAAGCGCGTCCGGCGCGTCGAGCCCGAGGCGTCTTGCATCTGAGGGGAGTGGGTACAGGCTCCGGCGGGACTCCGAGGGACCCGTCCGGACAGGAAGGTCTGCCTGAGCTCGGCTTAGACCAAGCGGAAGCCCCGGCAGCGGCCTACCGGGGCTTCCATTCGCCTCGCGTCTCGGATCAGCGAATGACCCGGAACGTAAGCCGCGCCCCGGTCTCGGTTTGGACGACCGTCAACACGCCATGGGCGGTCTTGTACCGCCCGGTACCACCCGTGATCGCGAACTTCTGTGGTTCATCTTCCTCAGTGAAGGTATGAAGCCCCTGCACCGTGATCTCGCCCTTCGGTAGCTCCACCGTGGCGACGAACTGAAGCGTCAACGACACGTTCGGCTCGAAGCGCACGACCGTGGCAACCCCGCCGTCGATGCCGACCTTCTTACCATCGCGGAAGAGGTCCTCCGTGAAGATGAGTTGATCGCCTAAGCTCTCTCCCGGCTCGCCAAGGTCGAGCTCGGTTTCCTGGATGGTTACCGCGGTGAGGCGGATGACCTCGACCTTCTTCTCATCGCCAGCCGATGAGCCGGCCTGCGAGGACGAGGCTGACGCGGGCAAGCTCGCGACCGCGAGCACGAGGATGACCAGCACCCCAAGTGGAAGCTTCCTTCGCATACTCCTCCTATCAAGACCCCTCAGGACTGGAAAGGAACTAGCTCGGAGGGTCGCGAATACGCGGATTCGCCGCTGCCATGACCGGAGCTGCCTCGGCTCACGCTCCTTCGGTTAGACGCCCCATCCGAAGCTACTCCGCTCCACCCCGGACTTCAAGCAAAGAGAATTGCAAGGAAGTGGAAGGCCAGGCGGAGGGGGGAACCAAAGCCCGGCCTTTCGCAGGTCAGGCAACCGCAACGCCGGCCCAAGAAGCCGACACGCCCGTTGACGCTTCGTGGACACGGAACAGGGTTCGCAGCACGGACGCTGAGATGTTTTGGCAGCATCTGACTCAGGGGCTCGGAGAGCGTGTCCCTGGCGACGTGACAGCGTCGCGGAGAAGGGAGTAGATCATGGATCAGATCTGTCTGGTTATTCCCGTTCTTGCGGGGCAGAGCGACGATGCGCGCGACTTCATGCGAGAGCTCGAGGAGTCGCGGAAAGCGGACTACGACCGCTCTGAGCGGCGGATCGGAATCAGGAAAGAAGTCTGGTACCTCGCCCATCTGAACGGCGGCGACGCCCTCGTCGCATACATTGAGAGCCGAGACTTCCCCGACGCGCTCAAGCTCTTTTCTCAGTCGCAGGACGAGTTCGACCTCTGGTTCAAGCAACGGCTGGCCGACTCGACGGGAGTGGATCTAAACAGCCCTCCGGAGATGACGTTGCCGGAGCTCCTTTCAAGCTACGAGACGGACACAGCCGCGGTGCCCTAGGCCGCTGGGCAGATCCAAGCCCTAGGGTCTCTCTCTCCCCCCACCGGATCAGCGCCTCGCTCGCCGGCAGCATCTCGCGCCGACCGACAAGCTCCACGAGGGCGGGGAAGTCCTGGGAACCGACTTGAATCAACGCTAATCGAGTAGGAACAGATGTTCGCATGCTGGGATTCGGACAGAGTGGTGAATAGGCGGTGTCGATCCGGGTCGCAGTTGGCCCCAAGCCGGGCCACCTGCCCTATAGTCGATGGGCCTGGCGCTGCCGGCGCTCTTGGGAGAGGCCCGGTCGCGGCCAACCGGGCCTCCCTAAAGGGGAGACCGACGCCGCAGAGGGTGGGCGGCACCCAATGCCTGCCAGGTCTCTCCCCCACTGCCCATTGTGCGCTTTTTGATAGCGAGGCGGAAGCCCCCCGCCGGCCGCACGCAGTGACCCCCGCCTCGCAACCACCATGTTCGGGCGTTGACCCGGTGTCCCTTCCGGCGATCTAGCCCCGAGGCCACCTACGGCGTAGGCTCGACGGAGTCCGCTGGGCAGGGTCCCGGGCCTTCGGCTCAGCGCCCCCGCTGACTTTCTGGCCCGCATCCTGGCCCGCAGTAGCTGTTTCCGGCAGACGACGGCGACGCTCGTGACACCGTGCGACGCAGTGCAGACTCCGGTGCAGGCGTCAGCGGTGAACAAGTGCCGATTTGCAGGGTGGTTGGATCCCTCCCGGGGCCATCAGCCGTGGAGATCATTCCCCATTAGGGCGAACCGCCGGCGGCGCCGGCGGTTCGCGATCGGTGTCTTCGTCGTCGTTTCGAGGGGCGCCTACTGCGCCTCCCGTACGACATCGCGGATCACGTCGATCACCAGATCCGGATCGTCCTCCTCCACCGCGTGGCCGGTGTGCACGACGATCTGCTTCGCGCGCGGGCTGAGGACGAGCCACCCCTTCTGGTTTTCGACGTTGCCCCGCATATACGCCTGCTCTGAGGGGAACGGCGACTCCTGGACGGCCTCGTCGGAGAACTCGACGGTCACGATCGACACGGGGATGTCGCCGACCGGCCGGCGTGCTGCCCATGCATCCTTCTCCACCTGTAGGTAGTCGCGGCGTTCGACGTTCTCGGGGCTGTCCGGATCCGTCAACTCGACGATCTCGCGGGGCGGATTCCGAAAGGGAGCTCCGGTGTCGACGAAGACCATGCCCGCGACCTGCTCCGGATTGGCGAAGGCATAGCCCGCGGTGATGTAACCGCCGCCTGACGTTCCCACGAGTACGTACGGACCGGGAATCTGGGCGGCGTCGAGCAGTCGCTCGAGGTCGCCGACGAGTTCCGGCAGACCGCGCGGGCCGGGAGCGGGATCGCTCCGCCCGACGTTGGCCCGGTCGTAGACGCACGTGCGCGTCACCTTCGCGATGCTCGACTCGGCGAACGCGTACGAATCGCTCGTGTCCCCGTCGCCTCCCTCCATGACGACTGTGGGAGAGCCGGTTCCGGTGCACCTCACGTAGAGACCCCGGTCGCCGTCGATGCTTGACGACGCGGTCGAGGTCTTCGGACGCCGCGGGTGTGGATGGACCGTCGGCCGACGCCTCGGCGCTGCCCGCATCACCGCCGCACCCAGTGAGGAGGACGCTGCACACGGCCACCGCGGCCAGCGCGGCGGCGCAAGCCGCGTGACGTACCTCTTGTAACCGGCGAGGGTCCAGTCTTCGCATCTCATGTCTCCTTTCAACTCGGTTTCGTCGTTGCTTCGACGCTAGGCCGTGGAGGCGACCGCCGAAACGGGGCAGGCCCTAGCTCGCGAGCGGGTACTCCCCTAACCCGACTACGTCCGTCGAGGGAGAGCCCTTATCCGGCGATCTACGCCGGGCGGGCAGTGGCTCTGCACAGCGCCTGCCTAGTTCCGCGTACTCGCCAAATCAGCTCACGCGCTTCCAGCTCTTGCCCGGGTAGGCGACAGAGACACTCCACATGCATCGAAACGTCGAGCAGTCGTCAGGTATCACCGGCTCGAACGTGATCGTGTCGCCGTCGACCCGATAGTGAAACGTCACGTCGGGGAACTCTTTGGAGATGATGAACGTGCGGTCGTCGATGATCTCGTAGGTGCCGTCATCCACGGGCTCGCCGTTCCAATCCAGGGAACCGAACTGGCCGTCATCGGTGAAAAAGTGTGAATGCCGGCGCGGTATGGCTCCCTCGCATGGGCGCGCCGGGTCGGCGAGCTGGTCCGCGGTCATGACCCCGGGCACGAAGCCATTCCCCGCGACGGCCTCCGGCGCGAACTCCTCAAGCCCTGCCTGTTTGAGCGCCCGCACCAGCTCGGCACATGTGGTCGCTCTTTGCCATTCCCCGACGAGTAACGGCTCGACTGCGGCCGCTTCCGTGGAGGTCGCGCTAACCGAAGTTGTCGCGCCAGTCGGCTCCGCGTCGTCGTCCTCGCCACCACCGCAACCGGTGAGGAGAACAACGCAAACGGCCATTGTGGCCAGAGCGACGGCGCTATTGGAGGAGTGGATGGCGCACCTCGTGTAACCGACGGGTGTCCAGTTTTCGCATGGCACGTCTCCTTTCAACTCGGCCTCGTCGTCGCTTCGACGCTAGGCCGTGGAGGCGACCGCCGAAACGGGGCAGGCCCTAGCTCGCGAGCGGGGTTCTCCCCTAACTCGACGACGTCCGGCGAGGGAGGGCCCTGATGCGCGATCAGGCGCGAAGGAAGTCGAGCACAGCGACGATGCGGCGTAGGTCGTCCGGCGTCCCGGTCAGCCCAAGCCGGCCGAAGACCGCGGCGACCTGGGCTTCTACCGACTCGAGCGTCATGCCGAGTCGCTCGGCAATCGCCTCGTTCGAGTGACCCTCGGCGACGAGTCCGAGCAGCTCGCGCTCGATCTCGCCCAGGTCGCCCAGCGGGCTTTCCGACCTTGCTCTGTTCATGAGCCGGGAGACGATGGTCGGGTCGACCACGCACTCGCCCTCAGCGATACGCCTGACGGCGTCGCCGAGCACCGCAACGTCGGAAACACGGTCTTTGAGTAGGTAGCCGACCCGCTCTGGATAGTGCTCGAGAAGCCGCATCGCGTACCGGGAATCGAGGTACTGCGAGAGGACCAGGACGCCCACGCCTGGGTGTTCTCTACGAATCTGTTCCGCGGCGCGCAGTCCCTCGTCGGTGTGCGTCGGCGGCATCTTGATGTCCGTGATCGCGACCGTCGGACGCGTCCGTGCCACCTCATCCAGAAGCCCCTCCGAATCCCCGGCCTTTCCGACCACTTGGAACCCGGCGTCGTCTAGTAGCCGCAGCAGGCCTTCCCGCAGCAGAACGGAGTCGTCGGCGACGACAACGCGCACCTCGCCATCCTTCATCGCAGTGGCTGCGATCGTCGCCAGCTCGTGCTCACGGCCGGCGAACGGCGGTCCCGGCGACACTGCTTCCAGTGTCCGCGGCGGCGGGAAGTCCGACGGCAGGTCGGGGACGGCGAGCTGGTAGATGCGTTCGGACCGATCAAGGTCCTTGAGCCGGTGCTCGCCGAGGTCGCGAAAAGCGATATCCGGGAGCATTTCGTCGACGAGGACCGAGTACGTCGCCCGCGAGACCAGCAGCTGTCCACCGTGCGCCGCGGCGCAGATCCGTGCCGCACGGTGCACGCCGAGCCCGATGTAGCGCTCGCCCGCCACCGACGGCTCGCCCGTGTGCAGGCCCATCCGAACACGTACCCTCGCCCCGGCGGGCCAGGAATGAGCGGCAAGCGCGCGCTGGCCTTCGAGCGCAGCAGCGACGGCGTCCTTCGCGCGTGGGAAGACGGCGAAGAACGCGTCGCCCTGCGTGTCGACCTCACGTCCGGCCGCGCTCTCGAACGCCGCGCGCAGAATGCGCTGGTGTTCCACGAGCACCTTGCCGTAGTCGCCGCCGAGTTCCTTGAGAAGCCGCGTCGACCCCTCGATGTCCGTGAACAGGAACGTCACGGTGCCGCTCGGGAGCTCTGCGCTCACGACGCCCGCAGGAACGTCAACACCGCGACCACGCGCCGGTGGTAGTCGGGCATCTCGCGGATCCCGAGCTTGAGGAAGATCTGGCGGATGTGCGCCTCTACCGTCTTCGGGCTGAGGAAGAGCGTCTCGCAGATCGCCCGGTTCGAGCGCCCCTCGGCCATGAGCCCGAGCACTTCGCGCTCGCGCTGGGTCAGCTCGTCGAGCGGGCCGTGCTCGCGCGGGCGCTGCACGAGGCGCGAGACGATCGTCGGATCGATCACGCACTCCCCCTCGTCGATCCGCTTGAGCGCATCGGCGAGCACGGCGATGTCGGAGACGCGGTCCTTGAGCAGGTAGCCGACGCGCTCGGGCGCCTCCTCGAGCAGTCGCATGGCGTAGCGGGACTCGAAGTACTGGGAGAGCACCAGCACGCCGACGGTCGGATGGGCTCGCCGGATCTCCTGTGCGGCCTCTAGCCCCTCGTCCGTGTGCGTCGGTGGCATCTTGATGTCGACGATCGCGACGTCGGGGCGCGTGAGCTCGACCCGCCGCATCAGCTCGGCCGCGTTCTCGGCCTTCCCCACCACGTCGAAGCCGGCATCGGCGAGAAGGCGAGCGAGCCCGTCGCGGATGAGCATCGAATCGTCGGCGATGACTAGCCGCACGGGATCTCGGCGCGGATTCTGAAGCCGCCGTCGAGCGCCGGCTCGACCGCGAGCGTTCCGTCGAGGGCGCCCACGCGATCCTCCAAGTCGACGAGCCCGTCGGGCTCGGCCTCGGCCTCGACGTCCACGACGAGCGTTCCGTCCCGCCTGGCCGCGCTCACGCTGACGGTGCCCGTCTTCGCTGCTTCGGCGACGACGAGGTAGGCCGCCGTCTCGACCGCCGGCGGGAACCGCCCCTGCGGCACAGCGGCGATTCGAAGTAGCGCCGGCGCGCTTTCGGCGAGGTCCTCGACCGCGGCGGCGAGCCCCTCGTCGCTGAGGACGACCGGGTGGATGCCGTGGGCGAGCTGCCGCAACTCGGCGACCGCTCGGCGGAGCTCCGCCTCGGCCTCGTCGAGGCGGTTCGCGACCTGCTGCTCCTGGTCGGTATCCAGCTGCGAGCGCAGGAGGCGCAGTGCGAGCGAGAGCCCGACGAGACGCTGCTGGGCGCCGTCGTGAAGATCGCGCTCCAGGCGACGGCGTTCGGCGTCACCCGCTTCCACGATGCGGACTCGCGAGGAGCGGAGACTCTCGAGCTGCGCGCGCACTTCGGCCTGGAGACGCTCGTTCTCCAGCGCGAGGCGGACCGCCGACGAGACTTCCTCGACCAGCTCCGGGTTGTCGAGGAGGTCGGTCCGGTGGAGAAGCACCGCGGCGGTCTTGCCCTCGCGGACGAGCGGCGTCGCGGCACGCCCGTCCACGCGGGCGAGGTCGATCGGGCGTCCGCGCGCGTCCGCGTAGCGCTCCTCGCCGACCGGGTAGGCAATCTCGAGCTCGGGATCGACAAGCGCTGCGGCGAGCGCGTCTCGCAGACCTCCCGCGGGAGCCGCCTCGCCCAGCTCGACGACGAGCCGGGCAAGCGACGAGCGCGTGCGGCGAGTCCGCAGCAATCTCCAGGCGACCGCGAGCGCAACAGCGGTAAGGGCTCCGGCCTGTGCAAACCAGAGCCGCCGCTCGAGCGCTCCGCTCCCGACGAAGCCCCGGTCGAGGCTCGCCGCGAAGGTTGCGGCGACGAGCCCGAGGTACACGCTTCCGGCTGTGACGACCGGAGCGACGACGCGGCGTCTTGCGCTGCTCGCGCGCGCGACTTTCCAGCCTGCAATTGCGATGAGGAGGAGCGCCCAGCCCAGCCCGAGCTGCACTCCGACACGGTTGAGATCGGAGAAGAACCCCGGCTCGTCGGCAACGAGAAGGAGGTTGTCCGGGCACTGGACGCAGCCACTGTTCGCCGGGTCGAAGACGAGCGCCGGAAGGAGACCGAGGACGAGCACGGAGCCGGCGAGCGCGAGAGCGACGGCGACACGCTCTTCCCACGAAGCCAGCCGGCCACCCGGGTAGGCAAGCATCGCCCAGGCGACTAGCGGCGGGCACGCCGCCGAGAGGACCAGGCCGATCGTGAAGACTGCGGCCGAGCCGACACCGGGGTTGTCCCACTCGGCGAAAAACCAGGCGCAACCGGCTGCCGCAAGTAGCGGACCGACGGCGTTCCCCGGGCGTCTGCCCCAGAACACGAGGCCGCAGGCAAGCAGAGCCCAGCCCGGGCCCAGGAGGGCCGCGGCGCCCTCGAGCGACGCCCCGGCGTACGAGAACGCCGGCTCGTCCCGCGCGATCGCGAGCGAGAAAGCACCGAGCGCCAGGCCGGCGGGCCAAAGCATGAGCCGAAGCGCCATGTGCCAATCGTCCCACAACGCTCGCGCGAATCCCTTGGTGCCTGCCCTTGCAAGAGCGAGGGCTATCCCCGATGCTGTGACGAGCGAGTCGAGGGAGCGCCCCGATGTGCCCCGAGCAGGGCAGCCGTACCGTCGGAGGCAGCATCGGAGGTGCCCGATAGAAGCCGTACGCATTACCCACTGGATTGCCGTCGCGGTGCTCGCGCTGCTCGCGCTCGCCCTGGCCGCATGCGCGGGCTCGAGCGAGGACAAGGCGGGCGGAACCGACCAGGTCGAGCCACGCGTGCTGACGATGGCGAGTCAGAGCGGCCCGCCTTCTGAGCTGACCGCCTTCGCGGATGAGGTCAATCGGCGGTCAAACGGAACGCTCCGGGTGGAATTCAAGGCAGGTTGGCGCCTGGGCGAGCCCACGCACGAGGCGGGGACCATCGAGGACGTGAGGGCGGGCGAGGTCGACATGGCGTGGGTTGGGGCCCGCGTGTTCGACACGGTCGGAGTAAAGAGCTTCCAGGCACTCGCGGCGCCGCTGCTGATCGACAGCTACGAGCTCGAGGCGAAGGTCTTCGAACAAGGGATCCCCCGGCAGATGCTGGAAAGCGTCTCCGACCTGGATCTCGTCGGGATCGGCGTGCTCCCAGGCCCGATGCGAAAGGTCCTCGGTGTTTCACAGGCGTTCACGCGTCCAGCGGACTTCGCCGGCCAGGTCGTCGGGCTCCAGGACTCCGTCCTCGCAGAGAAGACGCTGAAGGCACTCCGCGCAGAGCCGAGGCCGGTGCCCGCCGAGGCCCAACTCGACGGCCTCGACGCATACGAACAGCAGCTCGACTCGATCGCAGGAAACTCCTACGACGAGAGCGCAGAGTACGTGACCGCGAACCTGAACCTATGGCCGCGCCCGCTCGTCATAGTCATGGGGAAGGAGTCCTTCGCATCGCTCACGCCCCGGCAGCAATCCGCACTGAAGGAGGCTGCTGACGCGGCGATTCCCGAGGCGCTCGCAGCGTCGCGGAAGGATGACGAGGAGGCAGCCTCCAAGCTCTGTCGGCGGGGCGTGACCTTCGCCGCCGCTTCCGAAAGCGACCTTTCCGAGCTTCGCGCCGCCTTCGGGCCCGTATACGCCGACCTGGCGGCCGATCCGAGGACCAAGTCCTACGTGGACGCAATCACCGGCCTCAAGACCGAGGTCGCGGCCTCGGCGGCTGCACCCGTGTGCGCCTCCGACTTCGAGAGCGGACAGTCTTCGTCCGAGCCGACCCCGATCGACGGCATCTACCGGGCGAGCTTTGCCAAGCAGGATCTGGCGAACTCGCCGCTGCTCTACGACCCCCGCGAGGCCAATGACGAGAACTGGGGCGACCTTACACTGACACTCGATGAGGGCCGCGTCACGTTCGAGCAGTTGAACGACGTCGAGAGCACCTCGACCTCGGGCACGTTCGCCCTCGACGGCGACTCGATCGTCCTCGACTTCACCGAAGGCGTGAACGCGGGCGAGACCTTCGTCTCCCGCTGGAGCCTCTTCCGGGACGAGCTCACGTTCAACCGGGACGAGGCTCTCGGTGAGATACCCACGCCGTACGTCATCGAGCCCTGGGAGCGAGTGGGGTAACGACGGTGCTGACGCGACGAGTCACTTGGTGGGCGGGACTTCCGGTGCTGGCGCTACTGGCGCTCGCCCTGACCGCTTGCGCGGGTTCGAGCAAGGACAAGGCCGGCGGAGCCGACAAGGCCGAGCCACGCGTGCTGACTCTGGCGAACGGGATCGGAGGCACGCCGCTCGCTCAGCTGAGCAGCTGGGCCGAGGAGGTCAGCCGGCTCTCGAACGGGACGCTCACGATCGAGTTCGAGAACGAATGGCGAGCCGGTGAGCCACACGCCGAGGCCGCGACCCTCGAGGACGTGAAGACCGGGAAGGTCGACATGGCCTGGGTCGGAGCGCGCGCCTTCGACACGGTCGGGGTAACAAGCTTCCAGGCGCTCGTCGCGCCGCTCCTAATCGACAGCTACGACCTCGAAGGCAAGGTCTTCGAGCAAGGGATTCCCCAGCAGATGCTCGAGGACGTCGGCGAGCTCGATCTCGTCGGGATTGGCGTGCTTCCGGGCCCGATGCGCAAGCTGCTCGGCGTGTCCAAGCCGTTCGTCCGCCCCGCGGACTTCGAGGGGGAGGTGGTCGGGTATCAGGACTCGGCTGTCGCCGACGCATCCCTGCGCACGCTCGGCGCCGCACCCAGACCCGTGCCCGGCGGGGCAGAGCTCGACGGGCTCGACGCCTACGAGCAACAGCTCAGCTCCATCCAGGAAAACTCCTTAGACGAGAGCGCGAAGTACGTCACGGCGAACGTGAATCTATGGCCTCGCCCGCTCGTCATCGTCATCGACAACGAGGTCTTCGCGTCGCTTACGACCGAGCAGCAGTCCGCCCTGCGGGACGCCGTCTCCGCCGCGCTTCCGGAGGCGCTCGCGACGTCGCGGGCGGAGGACGAGGGGGCTGCGCCCATCCTCTGCCGCCGGGGCCTGACCTTCGCCACCGCTTCGGAGAGCGACCTTTCCGAGCTTCACGCCGCCCTCGAGCCCGTGTACGCGGATCTGACGAACGATCCGGACACCAGCAGGTACATCGCGGCCATCACCGACCTAAAGACCGAGATCGCTGCTTCGGCGGACGCACCGGCCTGCGACGCCGAGCGCACCGAGCCCGCGTCCTCAGGCGCGATTCCGGAAGGCACGTACGAGACGAATGTGACTGAGGCGGATTGGCGCGAACAAGGGCTCCCGTCCTCCACGGTCGGGGTGTTCAGGATGGTCTTCGAGGACGGCGAAGTGAGCATCCTCGACCCCCCCGAATACAAGATCGGGTTCAGGGCGAGCTACACCGTCTTCCGCGACCAGATCGAGGCCCAGGGCGACGCCGATACCGTCACTGCCCAGTGGTCGTTCGACGGAACGAGGCTCAGGTTCTCCGACGTCGACTCGTGCGAGGGGCCGTCCTGCACGCCCGACGGCGGGGCGGACCCGTACACCGTGGTCTGGGGGTCGAACCCCTGGGTGCGGGTGGCGGCACAGCCGACTCCGATAGACGACGAGTACGAGCTCACGACGACGGTCGAGGATCTCAGAGCCACCGGCTCGCCCGACGTCGTGATCGAGAACTACGGCAAGTTCCGCTGGACGCTCGACGGCGGCCGCTTCGAGATGACTCAGAAGAACGGCGCCTCCGACCGCTGGGCGAAAGGCTCGTATGTCGTCCGCGACGATATCGTCGAGTTCACCGTCGAAGAATCCGGCGGAATCTCTCCGAACGACTACCACGAGACGAAGGGCGAGGTGTACACCTACACCTGGAGCCTCTACCGCGACCAGCTCACGCTGGGCGCGGTCAGGGAGCCGTCTCTCCGGAGCCCTTCCTGGCCAAACCCTGGACGCGGGTCGGCTAGACGCGCAGGTCGATCGGGATCGTTGCGTCCAGCCGCGTGCCGCCGCCCATCGGGCTCCCCACGGAAAGCTGCCCACCGAGCGCTTCCACGCGGTCGGCGAGGCCGCGCAGACCGGTCCCCCCGCCCGCGCTAGCGCCCCCGACGCCGTCGTCGGTGATCGCCACGAGCAGCCGACCGTTCGACTGGGAAACGCCGATCGTCACTATCGTTGCCTCCGCGTGCTTCGCCGCGTTCGTGAGCGCCTCCGAGCAGAGGAAGTAGACCGCCGCTTCGACCGCCGGAGCCAGCCGGCCGACCGACAGCTCGAGCTCCACCGGTAGCCGTCCCCGGGCGGCGAGCTCCGGAAGCGCCGCAGCCAGGCCACCTTCCGTCAGCGAGCTCGGATGGATGCCTTGCGCAAAGTCGCGGAGCTCCGCGCGGGCGCCGTCGAGTTCATCTTCGACCTCGGAGACCTGTGCCCTCGCGCGTTCGTCAACGCCCTCGCGTGCCTGCGCGAGCAACCCGGCGACGCGGGCTAGTCGCCGCTCTGCGCCCTCGTGCAACTCCCGCTCCAAGCGGCGCCTCTGCGCGTCGGTAGCCTCGACGATCCGGCGACGTGAGGCTGCGACCTCGAGGACTCGCGCCCGGACCTCCGCCTGCAATCGAGCGTTCGAGACAGCCAGCCTCGCCGCGGACGCGACGGCATCGACGAGCGCCGGGTCCTCGAGCACCGCCTCGTCGTGAACGAGCACGGCAACCGGCTCGCCGTCTTGCGAGATCGGTGTCACGGCTCTCCCGGCTCCGGGTTCAGGCAGCTCGACCTGGCGACCCGCGTCATCGACGTAGCGCCCCTCGTCCGGTAGCCAGTAGCCGAGGACGAGGGAGCGGTCGCCGAGGGCTCGCCCGAGCTCGTTCCTCAGTGCCTGCGTGTCGGCCTGTTTCCCCAGGTCGACGACCAGGTCGGCTACGACCGCCTCGGCCCAACGTCCGCGGAGGAGATCGACGAGGAGCACCAGCGCGAGCGAAGCGATCACGATGTCGTAGGCCCACAGCATCTCTCGGTCGGCGTCCCATCCCGCGAGCCGCTGTACGGCGCCGAGTGCCAGCACAGCTGGCGAACGCGAGCGCCGCCGCGAAGGCCGGGATGCCAGCCCGGCGCGCGGTGCCGGAGGCGCGGAAAAAGACATCGGCGGCCGCAACGGCGACGAGCGCCGCCAAGACAAGCGTGACGACGTCGTTCTGAGCAATGGGCTCGATGACCGCGTCGACGTACGCGGCCGCGACGGTCGCCTGTGCGAACCGCCGCCTGAGGCGCCCGGTCGGGTAGGAGATGTGGAGGTGGACAAGCGGTCCGCGGTGCAGGTAGAGGGCACCCGACCAGAAGTTGCCGGCAAACCACGTGAAGCCCGAGAGCACCATCAGCGGCCCGACGCGGCTCCCGCCACGCCGCTCCCAGGCGATGACGCCGCACGTCACGAGGACGAGGCCGACGACTGCGTCGGCCACGACGAGCTCGAGGTCGCCCGCCTCGTACGAGACCCATTCGGCTGCCACAGTCAGCCCGACAGCCGCAGGAATGAGCGAGAGCCGCAGCCAGCGCACGGGCGGGCTAGCCCACGAGCGCGGCGAGCGACGGGCCGGAGAGCTCGCTCTTCGGGATGAACCCGCGGGCCCGGCTCCGCTCCAAGCGCCGGCGGTAGGAGGAGACGTCGCGGCTGGATGTCAGGATCACCGCCGGGCCGGCGTCGTCCCCTAGCAGCGCGTCACAAACCGCAAAGCCGTCCATGTCGGGCAAGGCCACGTCGAGGAGTACGAGCTCCGGGGCGAGTGCCCGCGCGGTTGCAAGCGCCGATGCGCCGTCCGCCGCCTCGCCTACGACGTCGAACCCCTCAGCTTCGAGCAGCGCGCGGGCGAACGACCGGAAGCCGGCGTGGTCGTCGACGATCAGGACGGTTGCCGCCACAAGGAGATCGTGGCACGCGGCGCGGCGGTCCGCATCAGGGACAGCCCTGTGGCGTTGGAGCCATGGCTGTCCGCTACCAAGGCGTCTGGGCGACCGAGCGCGGCTGCTAGGTCTCGCCGTCCCAGTAGTCGAGCTTGGGCTCGGTCCGGAGCATGGACTGGTAGCCCTCCGACTGCGACCAGAGCCCGACCTTGCCGCTGTCCGGATAGTGCACGACGGCGAGCGGCGACTTGGAGGAGAGAATGAGAACTCGGGCCGGCTCCTCCGACCGGTTGATGACCTGGTGGCCACCCGCCGGCCCCTCCGGAAAGACCGCGACGTCACCCGGCGCGAGCTCTCGCTCGCCTTCCGGCCCGCGGAGGGTGGGCCGGCCCGAAACGGCGATCAGCCACTCCTCGCAGCCGATCTCGTAGTGATACGGCCACGTCTTCTCGCCCGGCGGCAGCTCGTAGAGGCTGCCGCCCAGAAGCGTTGCACCGAGCCGCTTTCCGATGACCGTCGTTCTGTGTCGGTATCCCGGGTGATCGTTCTCGCTGTCCCAGTCCTGCTCGTCGAAGAGGTTGAAGACATCCATTGGCGCATCGTAGGGGCGCGCCGGCTATCCGGCGGCGACGAGCGCCGCCCCGCCGAGGGCGATCGCGGCGCCGGCGCGGCGAACGGCGGAAAGCCGCTCTCCGAGCACGACCCAGGCGAGAGCGATGGTCACGACCGGGTAGAGCGCGCTCAGTACGGCCACGATGCCCGCAGAGCCGTGCGTCGTGGCCGCGGCGACGAGGACGTTCGCCCCGGTGTCGAAGAGGCCTACTGCAAGCAGCAGCGGCAACAGGTGGCGCGAAGCGGTCACCGCCGTCCGGGTCGCTAGGGCGGCCACGAGGGCGAGCGAGACCGACGCGGCTCGCGCGAACACAACCGCCCACGGCACGCTCGCGTCGGCGGCGGCGTCGATCCCGACGATGAAGACGCCGAAGCCGAGCGCGGCGATGATGGCGAGGCCGGCACCCGCGGCCAGCCTCGTACCCGTCGAATACGAGGGCTCGCGGGAGACGACGACGACCCCGACAAGAGCGAGGGCGATGCCTACCCACTGGAGGCCTGTCGGAGGGCTCCCGCGAGCGATGTCGACCGCGAGCGGCACAAGGGGCGAGAGACCCGAGATCGGTGCGACGATCCCCATCGCGCCGACTGCAAGGCCACGGTAGAGCGCGCCCAGCCCGACGAGGCCCGCCGCCCCGGCTGCCGCCGCCGGCAGTGCATCGCCGGCACCCGGCAGCGGATCGCCCGCAACGGCCGCCCAGACGAGTACACCCACGAGTCCGGCCGCCTGCGAGATGAACAGGACGGTGAGAACGTGCACCCGGCGCGCGCCGACCCCGCCGAGGAAGTCACCAACACCCCAGGCGAGAGCGCCGCAGAGTGCGAGCATGGCCGCCACTTAGGACTTCAGCTCTCGCTCACCGGACAAGGACAGCCTGACCGGCACCGCGGATGGATGCAAAGGCGTCCGACTCGAGATATGGAGAAGGCCCGCGGGGTGCGGGCCTTCTCGCTGCGGGGAACCTCTGTCTTCTCTAGCGCTTCGCCTTCTGGAAGTGGTGGCGGAGCACTTGCTTCACCGTCTTGTTCCCGATCACGATCGCGTCGTCGATCGCGGTGCGGTAGTGAATGCCGCCCCAGATGCGGGCGTTACCGACGTCGTACTGCAGGTCCTTTGGACGAGGATAGTGCCGGTCTCCCAGTCCGGTCAGGCTGGGGACGGTGAAGTCGATCTTCTTCGTGCCCAGGAAGCGGGCGATGACGCGTCCCCCCGCCGGCGTGATGCAGGAGTGTGCGCTCGGATACTCCGGGTGGTTGGGCGTAACCGCAAGCAGCGGAGACCAGGCGGGGTCGCCCACCGTCGCCGCGTTGCCGTCCGTGTCGCCGGCGCGGATCGCGGTGATCGGCCGCCAGAACGTGTAGTGGTACTTGGCGTCGAAGCAGGCGATCAGCGCGTCGGCGTAGACGACGGAGATCATCCCCATGAACCGCGCCGCCCGCACCACGTCCAAATCGTGGTCGAGGACGAACTTGCGGAAGGAGCCGCGTGCCTGCTGCACCGGAGGCTCCGCCCAGAACCGGGCCGCCAGCGTCTGCTCGGCGGTCCGCGTCGTGCTCGTGCTCGAGCCGATCTCCTTGACCTCGTTGTAATCACGCGCCCACTCGCTGCTGCCCAGCGCCGGAGGCCCAGCCGGGCGGAACTGGTCGGCCGACCTGAGGCTGAACGGCTCCATCAGCCCCAAGTAGGGCCCGATCGGCGGCGTCGCAGCTGTCGGTAGCCAGACACCGGGGATTGGCGGGTTCGGGGGCGTGTACGTCACGGACGCCCGAAAACCGTCGTCCGCGCGCTGCGCGATCAGGCGGCGAGCCACCCTCTCCCCCACCGCGACGCCCCTTCGCTTTGCCTTGCCGTTGGGAATCGAGGCGAGCGAGGCCGCATACGCAGGATCGAGGATGGTCGGCCCCTGAGCGGGCAAGTAGTGGACGAGAACGCGATGCGCGGCCGAGGCCACGGCAGCCTCGGCCGATGCACGCCGCGACACACGGGCGTCGACCGCGAACGGCTCGTACCCGCCCTCGACCGCCACCACCGAGTCATAAACCGCGATCGCCACATAGGCGAAGATCGTGTGGCCCTCGGCGGGACTCAGCCCCGCCGCGGTAAACGCCTGGCTGCCGACCGCGTCCCAGGCCGCAACGTAGGTGTCCGGTGGAGGCGCAGGCTTCTTCTGAGCGCTGCCCGTTTCAGCCACCGCAAGCAGAACCGCAGCGGCAGCAAGCAACGCAAGGGCGAAGAATCGGACTTTGTTCACGATGTCACCTCGTCAAGCTTGATGGGTCAGGGTCGTCTTGAAGCCGTCTTTCTTGACGGCTTGTCGGGCCTTCATCTTTCATGGGTGCCTCCTTTCGAGAGACCCGATTGCTCGTCTGTCGAAGCCGAAGATCAACCCGGTCCGTTTCAGGGCTGTTTCAGACCGGCAACAGCTGTTAGCGTCCCGGCCGGGCCAGGTGGACCTCCGGATTCTGGGATCGCTCGCATGAGCCGCTCCGAGGCTAGGCGGGAAGGCTCAACATCCGGTCAACGCGAGCGGCCAGGTGCCCTGCCACGAGACGCTGGTCGATCGCTAGAGGGCTGCTGAGAGGCGGCCTGCCGGCCGTGCTAGCGTCCCGACGGCTCTCATGGACTTCCGGATCCTTGGACCGCTCGAGGTGTGGGACGAAGGCGGCGAGGTCTCCCTGGGCGGGCCCAAGCCACGTGCGCTTCTCACTGTGCTTCTCCTCAGCCCCAACGAGGTCGTTCCCACCGACCGCTTGATCGACGAGCTCTGGGGCGAGGACTCGCCCCAGAGCGCCGCCGCCGAGCTGCGGGTCAACGTCTCGCGGCTTCGCAAGGCGCTGCCGCAGGACCGTGCTGGCAACTAGATCGCCCGGCTACGTCGTCCGGGTCCAGCCCGACGCGCTCGATCTCGACCGCCTCGAGCTCAACACCGCCGAGCGGACGGCGCGCGCACTCATCCGGCAGGCTCCCTTTCGGGAAGACGGCTACCGGTACCTCATGGAGGCGCTCGCGGCACGCGGCAACGCGGCCGAGGCGCTGAACGTCTACGAGACGCTACGCACGCTGCTCCGCGACGAGCTCGGCGCCGCACCGTCCTCTGCGACGCAAGACCTACACCGCGCCTTGCTCCGCTGAACTGGTGGGCGAAAGCCAACCCTCGGCCGTCGTGCCGCGGCGGCTCGTCGAGCTGTAGCTAGCCCCGCTCGAAGCGTCGTTCCTCTGTGACCGTCCGTTCGGCGAGCGGGTTCGCCTCGAGCCGCTCGTCGGGAATCGGTTCGCCGCTCTCGATCGAGAGCCCGTAAGTTCCAGCAGCGAGCCGTGCTTCGGCTCGTTCGAGCGCGGCAAGTTCGTCCTCCAGCTGGTCTGCCAGGCCCTCCTCCAGCTCCTTCTCCTGGAGGTTGGAAGCCTGGTCGGCCAGGTGCTGGTCCTGGCTCGTCAGCTCGTCCGTTCCGGACGGTTGGCGAAGCTCGGCGAGCGCGCGCTCGATCCGCCGCCGCTCACGGTCGAGGAGCCTACGAGCTCGTTCCTGATCCATGCTTCTCCTTCCTCAGCTGCGGGTGCCGCCTGGGGCGCTACGGCTCCGGCACGCGTGTGAACGAGGCAACCAGCGTTCCCTCGGCGCTCAGCAGCTCGAGCGAGCGCCCGACGACCCGGTAGCTCGCCGCTGTGGGAAGCGCGGCAAGATACGCCGCCTCCTGCTCCATGATCCCCTCGGGCTCGGCACACGCCTTCTGCGTCGCCGCGGCCTGGTCGATCTCGATTCCGGCTTGGCTCGTCTCGTACATCGCCCGGTAGTTGTTACAGCCGGCCGAGCCGGAGAGCGTCCCGTCCTCTGCGAACGACGCGGTGACCTCGGTTCCAGCGAGCAGGCTCGTGAACGCGTCGCCCTGAAGGAGCGCCGTCGCCTGCCAGGAGCCGACGGGCGTCGCGGCCCGGTAACGAAGCACCTCCGCCTCGTCGGCGTCGAGGAGCGCCAGCTCCTCGTTCTCCATCCGCCACGTCGTCACGCCCTCGAGAGCCGCGAGGTACCCGCGCTCGACCGCGTCGCCCGGAGGCGGGCACGCCATCCGCGTCGAGGCGATCTGGCCGATCTCGAGCCCGCCCCCGTCGATCGCGTACGAGCCCGTGAAGCGGTTGCAGCCCGTCGACCCCGAGACCCTTCCGTCCTCGAACATCGCGCTCGGCGCCACTTCCTCCCACCCTTCAACGTCCAGGCCGGAGACGAGAACCCAGGGGACGCCCTGGAGCGACGAAAGGTCTGCTGAGCCCACTTCGTCCTCTCCGCAGGCAGTGCCAGATGCCAGCACGAGCAGCGTCGCGACCGATACGACGACAGGGCGCACGGGCGCGACCCTACCGCCGGCGCACGGCGGGCGGCAACCCGTGTTACGCTCGCCGGCGTGACGACCGGCGGGTTCGGAGGCGCGCTCTTCCTCATCGCTCTCGGCGCAATCCTCCGCTACGCAGTGACCTGGGAACCGGCGGGCGTCGACATCGGGATCGTCGGCCTCATCCTCATGATCGTCGGAGCCGTGCTCTTCCTTCTGACGCTCTATTTCACGTTCGCGGGAAGACGACCACCGGGGACGACACCCCCCGGCGCTCAGTACTAGGCCGCGACGAACTCGCGAATGTGCGCGGCCAGCTCGCCGGGCTGGTCCTCGGGGATGAGCGTGTGGCTGTCGGCCAATCTCCACGAGGCGTGCGTCGGGGAGCACTCGACGAAGCGCCGACCGTGCTCGGGAGGCTACTCCACAACTCCTGCTGTGAGCTCGACCTCGAGCATCTAGATGGTTGGCCGGAAAGTGTGGCGCCGTCGGGGGCGTACGTGACCAAGCGTGAGGCCGCGATCATTCCGAGCTCGTACCTGGAAGGTACGGGCGAGGAACGAGCGTGGACTCAGGCGATGTGTCACGGGCGTCATCCGGCGGTGCCACGGTTGCCGGTCAATTTCCGGTCAAGCATCTAATAGCGGTCGATGTCAACCAGACGCTGGTCGCTGATGCCGAAGTGATGGGCCACCTCGTGCAGCACGACCCGCCGGATCTCCCGGCGTAGGAGAGTCGGATCCGCGCCGTAGAGACGCTCGAGCGGGCGCCGGTAGATCGTGATCTTGTCGGGAGGCACGCCGGCGTAGAAGCTCCCGCGCCGGGTCAGGGGCATCCCCTCGTAGAGTCCCAGGAGCGGCCTTCCGGCCGGAGGCTCGTCCTCGACCACGATCGCGACGTTCGACATGAACTTGCGCAGATCGGGAGGGAGCGAGTCGAGGGCCTCCTCGACGCTCTGCTCGAAGTCCCCGTCGGGCGTCGAATCTCGAGCCGCCATGACGAGAGCGTAGTCATCCTCCAGAGCGTGGTAGGGTCGCAGCACCGGTCGCGATGCCGCGCCTCTCGCGTCTTCTCCCCTTGACCTTCGCCGCCGCCGCGAGCGGGGCAACCCTCGTCTACTTCCTCGACCCCTCGAGCGGGCGCCGCCGCCGGCACGTGGCGCGGGACCGAAGCCTCTCGCTCGCCCGCCGCGGGGCGGAGCGCAGCCGCCGCTTCGTCCGCCACGCTTCCTCCGAGCTGGTCGGACAGACGAAGCGCGGTCTGAACACGCTCCCGCACGCGTCCGAACCGCTCGACGACGCGACGCTGGCCCACAAGGTGGAGACGATCCTCTTCCGCGACAAGGACGTGCCCAAGGGGCAGATCAACGTCAACTCCGAGAACGGGGTCGTCTTCCTTCGGGGACAGGTGGAGCAGCCGGAGCTGCTCGCCGAGCTCGAGGGGCGAGTTCGCAAGGTGCGCGGCGTGCGCGGAGTCGAGAACCTCCTGCGGCTGTCGGGCGGCCCCCCGCCCGAAGCCGGATAGATTCCCGGCTGACGCACTGCCAAGGAAGGAGATACCGATGGCCTACGAGGTTCCCGACCTCCCCTACGGCTACGACGCGCTCGAGCCGCACATCGACGAGCAGACCATGCGGATCCACCACGACAAGCACCACCAGGCCTACGTGGACAAGGCCAACGCCGCGCTCGAGGGCACCGACTGGGCGGACAAGCCGGTCGAGGAGGTGCTGCAGAACCTGAGCAGCCTTCCGCAGGACAAGCAGGGCCCCGTTCGCAACAACGGCGGCGGCCACTACAACCACACCCTCTTCTGGGAGAGCATGAGCCCGGACGGCGGGGGCGAGCCTGACGGCGAGCTGGCCGCCGCGATCGAGAGCGCCTTCGGGTCCTTCGCCGACTTCCAGGCTCAGCTGAAGGACGCGGGAGTGAACCAGTTCGGCTCGGGCTGGGCGTGGCTCGTGCGGGACGGCGACGGCCTCGCGGTCGTCTCGACGGCCAACCAGGACAACCCGATCTCGGACGGGAAGACGCCGCTCCTCGGCGTGGACGTCTGGGAGCACGCCTATTACCTCAAGTACCAGAACCGCAGGCCGGACTACATCGACGCGTGGTGGAACACGGTCGCCTGGTCCAAGGTGGCGGAGCGCTTCGCCGGCTAGAGAAGAGTGAGCAGCTGGTCCTGGCGCACGAGGCTCGTCGCCTCGTCCCGGGAGTGCACGCCGAGCCGCCTGAAGGCGAGCTTCAGGTGTGTGCGAACCGTGTGCGGGGAGATGACGAGCATGTCGGCGATCTCGCGCGCCGAGAGCCCGTCCACGTAGAGCTCGAGGATCGTCCGCTCGCGCGGGCGCAGCGGCGCGAGAACGCCGTGACCGTCGCCGGGGGTGGCAAGAACGAGCTCGCGGACGAGCGCGAGCGCTGCCCTGCGGAGCGCGCGCGGCGAGCGGTCGACGCCGTTCAGCCTCTTAGCGAGGCGGGCGGCCGTCTCGCGCACGAGCGCTAGCTCCTGTCCGTCCGGCCGCCGCGCCGTGCGCGAGCTGACGAGGAGCAGTCCCCAGCTGTGCTCATCCGTGGAGAGCCACTCACCGTGCAGCCAGGAGAGCCCGAGAGCCTGCGCACGTGTGTGGGCCGGGCCGACGGCGACGATCGAGCGCGCCTGGGCGACCGTGAGCGGCTCGAGGGCCAGACGGCGAACGTCGCGGAACGGAATGCCCACGGCCGCGAGCAGGTGGAGCCGGTCGCTGCCCTCCGCGCGCAGGCGAATCGTCGCCGCCTCGACGGATGCGGCGAGCGGTAGGCGGGCAGCGACCTCTCGCAGCGACGCCGCGAGACTCGGCTCCGGCACCCCTTCGACGGCCTGATCGAGCGCGATCCTGTCCGACTCTCGTACTGGCACGGCTCTCTTCAGACGTCTATACCCGCTAGCGTTAGGAAAGTCCCACGCAGGGAGAGAGAACAGTGATTCGATGATGGCCGCCTGGAAGCTCATCTGGCTCGCCAAGACGGCGAGACGAGGTTGGAAGCAGATTCCGCCCGATCAGCGGAAGCGGATCATGCTGAGCGCGCAGCAGACCGCGCGCAAGCACGGTCCGGTGGTTGCCAAGACTGTGCGCGAGCAGGGGCCCGTCATCGCCCGGCGGCTCGGCACAGCGGTGCGCGAGCGCCGGCCCGGCACCTAGGACTCCGGTGCAGGACAGCCTGACGATCGGCCGGATCGCCGGCATCCGCGTCGGCGTCAACTGGAGCTGGCTCGTCGTCTTCGCGCTCATCGTGTGGACGCTGGGCGACCGGCGTCTTCCCCGAGACGAACCCCGGCCTGGGGGACGGCGCCTACATCGCCATGGCGCTCGTCGGGCGCGGCCCTCTTCTTCGCCTCGCTCCTCCTCCACGAGCTCGGACACGCGGTTCAGGCGCGCCGCGACGGGATGGAGATCGAGGGCATCACGCTCTGGCTCTTCGGCGGGGTGGCGAAGTTCAAGGGCATGTTCCCGAGCGCCGGAGCCGAGTTCCGGATCGCGATCGCCGGCCCGCTCGTCTCCCTCGCACTCGGCCTCCTCTTCATGCGCGAGCGGCGGCCGTCGGGCTCCCCGAGCCTGTCGACGGGGTAGCCGCCTGGCTCGGCTACATCAACATGGCGCTCCTCGTCTTCAACCTCATTCCCGCGCTCCCGCTCGACGGCGGGCGCGTGCTGCGCTCGGCGCTCTGGTACTTCCGAGGAGACTTCGCCTGGGCGACCCGCATCGCCGCCACGATCGGCCGAGGCTTCGGCTACCTCCTCATCGCCGGCGGCGTGGCTTCACTCGTCCTCCTGAGCACTTTCAGCGGCATCTGGCTCGCACTTCATCGGCTGGTTCCTCCTCCAGGCCGCCGGCGCGGAGGAGCCGGCAGGTGATCGCGCGCCGTGCCCTGGGCGGCCTGCGCGTCCGCGACCTCATGGTGCGCGACCCGGTCACGACCCGGCCCGACCTCACCCTGGGCCAGTTCATGGACGACGTCGTCTCGTGGCGGCCGTTACACGACCTACCCCGTGACCGAGAACGGCCGCGCCGTCGGCCTCCTCCCCTTCCGCTGCGTCGCCGAGGTGCCGCGCCAGGAGTGGGACACGCGGACCGTGCGCGAGTGCATGCTGCCGCGCGAGGAGGTGCCGGTCGTCGCCGAGGACGACGAGCTCATCGACGCGGCCGGGGAACTCGCGGAGCAGGACGTCAACCGCGCGCTCGTGCTCGACGGGGAGCGGCTCGTCGGCCTTCTCTCCATCACGGACGTCGCCCGCGCACTCGAAGTGCGCGGGACTTCCAGGCGGCCGCTCGCGCGCGTGTGAAAGAGGAGGGTGGCGGATGGGATTCGAACCCACGACCACCGGGACCACAACCCGGGGCTCTACCAGCTGAGCTACCGCCACCGCGGGCCAGGAACGAGTGTATCGGCTGCTACGGTCCGTCCGGGCGCCTGTAGCTCAGTGGACAGAGCGGCGGACTTCTAATCCGCGGGTCGGAGGTTCGAATCCTCCCAGGCGCATCCACCCGTGCTGTAGTCGGAGTGACGGTAAGTGCCGCCTCAGCGCAGCGGCCGGATCGGCGAGTCGCGGGCGTGCTCGAAACGGTTGTCGGCGTAGGCGGGCGACGCGATCGCAGCCCGCAGCGCCGATGCAGCAGCATCCGAGGACTCGATCGGCCAATCCATACGGTTCCAGTACTTGTTGAACCACACGATCGCCTTGATACGTGGAAAACGGTCAAGGACTTGCGTGCCGAGTGCGTCCGTGATCCAGCGCGCTTTCGATCCGCCGATCTCGGTCGACGCCGTCTCGCCGATCATGAGCGGCTTGGAAGGCGCGATCTCCGTGGTGATGAGTCTGTACGTGTCCTCGAAGACCGTGCTGAAGCTCATCCAAGCCCCTGCACGGGCCGGGTTCGTGCCCCAGTTGTAACCGTCGAGGCACGTCCAGTCGACGTACGCGTCACCCGGGTAGAGGCTCGCCAACGGCTTGACCGACGCCGAGTACTCGACGTTCGGACACCAGACCCAGGTCACGTTCTCCGCGCCGACACTCGTGAAGATGCGATGGACGTGGCGCCACATGCGCACGAACTCCCCGCGCCGGTTCCCGTTCGAGTGCTCGCTGTACGGCACGGAGTTCGTGTTCATCTCCCAGTCGAAACGGAGGAAGAAGGGGTGACCCCATCTCTTCGCGCCGGTGGCCCATCTCCGAATGAACGCGTCGTAGCGTCCGCCGACGATCTCGGAGAGCCGGTATCGGGGCTGGTTCGTACCTTCGCCGGCCGCGTACGAGCCCCAGCTGAGCACAGGCAGATAGCCGCGCGCCCGAGCCTTGCTCATGAGCTCGCTCCGAAATCCGCGTAAGCCGCAGGATGTGCTGCACTCGTACCACCGCTGACCCCACTCGAGGAGCGACATCCGCTTGCCGGCGCGCGCCTCGAATCGATCAGCGCTCGTCATGTCCCACGGTGCATCCTCGAGTCCGTACTGACCACCTCCGATGTAAGCGCCCCAGTAAATGGTCGCGGCCGCGGTGCCCGGGGGATCCCTTCCGTCGGAGCCGAGCGCAGCCACGAGAATGACCACGAGGACGAGGCCGGTCAGATAACTCAGAGCGGTGGCTCGCCGGACCATGGACGCCCCGACCCGGACGCTCCTAGCGGCCGGGACGCTCGGCGAGGATGAGGCCGAAGCGCACGAGGATCACCACGAAGAGCAGGGCGACGAGTGGAACCGCGGCGGTGACAAGCGATCGCTGGATCGTGGCCGAGCTCTCACCGCGGTCCTGCGGGCCGGGGCGCGACATCGCCGCGAGGAGGATGTGAGCCGAGAAAATGCCGATGAGTAAGAGCGCGACGACGGCGCCGATGACGGTCGTCGTCGTCCACGCCCACCGGGGTGCAGTAAAGGCCGCGACGAAATCGACGACGCCGGCGATCATGTGCCTCCCGATTCCCCGACGCTTGCCCCCGAGAGCAAGGCGTCGCGACACGTGGCTCGCCGCCACTCGATCCCGGCGCCGGCCACGGTCAGAGCGA
>CAWBAC010000004.1:0-637931 GCA_963786755.1 uncultured Actinomycetes bacterium
CCGCTGGCGCAGGTAGAGCGCCGTCTGGATCGCGGCGGCGAGCGCCCACGCGAGCAGAAACAGGAGCCAGCGCGACTCGATCAACGAGCCACCACGAGCTGGACGTCACGGAGCAGGCCGACACGGAAGAGCGCCTCGCACGAGGCGAGGTAGAAGTCCCAGGTGCGCACGAAGCGCTCGTCGTAGCCCAGGGCGCGCACCTCCCCCAGCCGGCCGAAGAACGCCTCGCGCCAGCGGGCGAGCGTCTCCCCGTAGTGCTGACCGATTTCCTCGAGGTGGGCGGAAGTGGAGCGCGCCCGCCGCCTGCGTCAGGGCGCCGAGGGAGGGAATGAGGCAGCCGGGGAACACATAGCGCTCGATCCAGTCCGGGTTCGAGCGGTAGCGGCGGTAGCGCGCGTCAGGGATGAGGATCGTCTGGACGCAGGCGCGTCCGTTGGCGGCGAGCACGCGGTCGATCGTGGCGAAGAAGGCGGCGAAGAGCTTCTCTCCGATCGCCTCGAGCATCTCGATCGAGGCCACCTTCGTGAACACCCCTTCGACCTCGCGGAAGTCCTGGACGCGGACCTCGACGCGGTCGGCCAGCCCGGCCTCGGCGACGCGGCGCCGCGCCAGGTCGGCCTGGGCGGGAGAGAGGGTGATCCCGGTCACGCGCGCGCCGTACTCCCCGGCCGCGACGAGGGCGAAAGAGCCCCAGCCGCAGCCGATCTCGAGCACGTGGTCGCCGGGCCCGAGCTCGAGCTTCCCGCAGACCAGCCGCAGCTTGCGGCGCTGCGCCTCGGCAAGCGACTCGTCCCTGTGCTCGAAGACGGCGCACGAATACGTCAACGTCTCGTCGAGGAAGAGCGAGAAGAGCTCGTTGCCGAGGTCGTAGTGGTAGCGAATGTTCCGGGAGGCGGCGAGCAGGCCGGTCCGGCGGTTGAACCGCGGCCGCAGCTCGCCGAACCGGCGCAGGTGCGGGTGGCGCGCCGACGCTCGCTCCGCGTTCCGGGCCAGCAGCTCGAGCAGCCCGGGCAGGTCGTCGGAGCGCCACTCGCCCGCCTGGTAGGACTCGCCCAGCCCGAACCTCGGCCCGGTGGCGAGCCGGCGGAAGAACCGGGGGTCGTCGATCGCCATCCGAACCGCGGGCCCCGAGCCGAACGACATCTCGGCGCCGTCGGGCAGGCGGACGACGAGCGTCCCGCCCTCGAGCCCCGGCAGGACTCGCTCGAGCGCCCGCACGGCGATGCGGTCGACCAGCGGGACGCGCGCCGCCGGCTCCTGGCGGAGGGCGTCGACGCTCACGTCCGCACCGATCCTTTCCCCGGCTCGAAGGGCGGCTTCCTGTGGAACGGAACCCGCTTGAGGAAGAGCTTGAGCGCCTGCCAGTGGATGAGCGCGATCACCTGGAGCGGCATCAGCGGGTAGCGGACGAGAAAGCGGGCGAGGGTCGCGCCGGTGAGCTCTCGCCTGCGAGCGGCGAGCACGGCCTGGAGCGGCATGCGGTCGTCCTCGTGCACCTCGATCCGCGCGAACACCGTCTCGCCTGGCTCCGAGAACGTGTAGCGGTAGCGCTGGTCGAGGCCCATGAACGGCGAGACGTGGAGCCGCTTGTCGTGCTCGTAGTCGAGCGCGTCGCCGGGAAGCAGCTCGGGAAGGCGCTCGCCGAAGGTGTTGTTGAGCTCCGCGATCATGCACGCGAGCGAGCCGTCGGCGCGGTAGCACCAGTAGAAGGACACCGGGTTGAAGACGTAGCCGAGGACGCGGAGCTGCGTGAGGACGAGCACGCGCTCGATCGACGGGTCGCCGGCGAAGCGGATCACCGCCTCCTTGAGCGGCGTCCCGTCGCCGTCGAAGTGGTCGCGGTCGCGAAGCGAGAGGACGTTCGAGCGGTTGACCGAGAGCAGCCGGAAGCGCCGGTCGAGCTCGGGCAGCTCGTCGAGGTCGAGCAGCCAGTACGCCACGGGGTAGCGAAACGCGTGGCGCTTCGGCTCGTGCCGGGCGTGGATCAACGTCCCTTCGTAGAGCGCCGAGATCACCAGCGCACCCCCAGCGCGGCGGCCGCGCGCACCCCGGACGCGAGCCCGTCCTCGTGGAAGCCGTTGCCGTGGTAGGCGCCCGCGAACACGGTGCGTCCCCGGGCAAGCTGAGGTAGGTGCCTCTGGGCGGCGATCGCCTCGACGGTGAAGTGCGGGTGCGAGTAGCGGAAACGGCCGCGCACGTGCTCCTCCGGCACGTCCTCGTTGAGCGTCACCAGGTAGTCCCTCTCGGCGTCGAGCCGCTGGAGGCTGTTCAGCCAGTACGTGACGGTCGGCCGTGCAGCGCCGTTCATCCGGTAGTTCCAGGACGCCCGGGCGGCCTTCGCGCGGGGCAGGAACGACGTGTCCGTGTGGAGGACGGCATCGTTGGCTGTGTACGAGAACGCTCCGAGCAGCCGTCGCTCCTCGTCGGTCGGATCCTCGAGCAATGCGAGCGCCTCGTCGGCGTGGGTGGCGACCACCACGCGATCGAATCGGTGCGCCGCGCCGTCGGCCGTCCGCACCAGGACGCGGTCCGGCCCCCGCCGGACGCTGCGCACCGGGAGGCCGGTTCGAACCCCGCCCAGTCGCTCGGCGACCGCGTCGACGTACGTCCGGCTCCCCCCCACGACGCTGCGCCAGCGAAAGCGGCGGAAGCCGAGCATCCCGTGGTTGTCGAAGAACCGGATCGCGTAGCCCGCCGGGAGCTCGAGCGCGCGCGCCGGCTCGGCCGACCAGAGCGCGGAGGTGAGCGGGACGAGGAAGTGGCGGCGGAAGCGCTGCGAGTACCCGTGCTCGTCGAGGTAGCGGCCGAGCGACCAGCCGTCCAGATCCTGCTCGTCGAGCGACCGGCGGGCGGTGCGCAGCCAGCGCCCGATCTCCCAGAGGAGCCCGTGGAAGTGGGCGCTCGCCGCGTTCCGAGCCTGCGCGAACGGCCGCCGGCCGGCGTACTCGAGCCCGCAGTCGAGGCAGCTGACCGAGAAGGTCATGTCGGATTCCTGCGTCCGGATCCCGAGCTCGCGGAAGAGACGCCCGAGCAGCGGGTAGTTCCGCTCGTTGTGGACGAGGAAGCCCGTGTCGAGCGCGAGGCCGTCGACGGAGACGGTGTTGACGTGTCCGCCGGGCCGCTCTTCTCGCTCGAAGACCTCGACCTCGTGCGCGCGGGCGAGCACGTAGGCGGCCCCGAGGCCGGCGACGCCGCCGCCCACCACTGCCACCCGCATCACGTTGGCTCCAGCCTGCGGCGCTCGAGCTGTGTCGCGGACGGGATCTTCACGTTCCAGACGAGGCGGAGCTTCTCCAGCGCGCGGATCACCCACCAGGAGACGTCGAGCTGCAAGCGGCCCAGCCCGTGCCGGGCGGAGGCGGGGAAGGCGTGATGGTTGTTGTGCCAGCCCTCGCCGAACACGAGCAGGGCGACGAGCCAGTTGTTGCGAGCCTCATCGCGGGAGCGGAAGTCTCGTCTCCCGAACATGTGGCAGATCGAGTTCACCGAGAAGGTGGCGTGCTGGTAGAGGAAGATCCGGATCAGGCCGCCCCAGACCATCGCCTCGAGGCCGCGCTGCCACGTGCCGCCGACGAGGAAACCGAGCAGGAACGGAAGCCCGAGCGTCAGCACCACCCAGAGCAGGTAGAGGCGGTCGATCCAGACGAGCAAACGGTCCTCGTAGAGGTCCTTGCCGTACTCGCGCCCCTCCTCCATGCCGAGGTTCTGGAAGAGCCAGCCGACGTGCGCGTGGACGAAGCCCTTGACGGCGCCCAGGGCGCCCTCTCCATGACCGACGTGCGGCGAGTGCGGGTCGCCCGGCCGGTCCGAGAGAGCGTGGTGCTTGCGGTGGTCGGTCACCCACTGGATCAGCGGCCCCTGCATGGTCATGCAGCCGAGAACCGCGAGGGCGCCCTTCACGGGCGTTCGCGCCTCGAAGCCCTTGTGCGTGAAGTAGCGGTGGAAGCCGATCGTCGTCCCGAACGCGCAGACGACGTAGAACCCGACGAGGATGGCGACGTCGACCCAGTGAAAGGCGACTCCCCAGAGCAGCCCCGCGGCGCAGGCGATCCCGAGCGGCGGGACGACGACCGCGATCAGCGTCACGACCTGGCTGATGCGGCTCGTGCGGGGTCGGACCGTGCCGACGCGGGTGCTCACGTCGTCGGCGCGCGCGGTCACGTCGCAGCCCACGTCTCGATGCGCTCCGAGGCGAGGGCGGCCCAGCGCCCGGCCCGGGGGAGCGGGACGACGCCGAGCGGGGTGCGCAGCGCGAGGCCGTGCAGGGCGCCCCGGACGAGCCGGTAGCTTCCCTCGACGCCCAGCCGGCGCGCCCGCTCGAAGCCCTCGCGCGAGCTCGACGGGCGCACGCCGGGGACTCCCGGAAACCAGCCGTCCAGCGTCCCGTGCACGACGTCGAGGCGCTTGCCGCGCAGCCGGTTGAGCCGGATGCGGTCGGGCAGCCACGGAGCCAGCCCGAGCACGCCCTCGACACCCGGGGCGTCGGCGCTCTGCACCGCCACGGCCCCGCCCATCGAGAAGCCGAGCAGGAGCGTGCGCGCCGCGCCCGTCTCCACGACGGCGGCCCGTGCATCCTCCTCGCACCAGTCGAGCGAGCGCCACGACTTGACGCGATAACGCACCTCCGAGAAGGCGAGCGTCGGGAAGCGCCGTGCCAGGCGGCTGACGAGCCACTCGAGCGAGGCGCTCCAGGTTCCTTCCACCGGGGAGGCCTGGCCACCGTTGACGCAGACGACCGCAGCGCGGCCGGTCGGGCCCGTCAGGCGCATCTGCGCGCCCGTCGAGAGGTCGATCACCGTGCTCGCCATGCGGTCCAGCCTGCCAGGACGGCGAACGAGAGCGCGCCGGCGGCGACGCCCGGCTTGCGCGGCCCGAAGACGGCCGCGTCGCCCAGGTCGTAGAGCATCCGCTGCGTCGCGGCGGCCCTCGTGGGCGCGAGGGCGAAGGTGAGCGCGTTGCCGACGTCGCGCAGGCCGATCGCACGCGCGGTCTCCTCGTCGGAGCCCATCATGCGCGCGAGCCGGCCGGGGGCCACCAGCCCCAGGAGCCCGAACGCGAGCGAGCCGCCTGCGAGCACGGCTGCTCCGGCCCGGACCCGGCGGGTGATGCGTGCTCGAGTTGTCACCATGTCGACCTCCAAGTCTGGGGGATTCGTTCTCTACCCGTCGTGTGGTTCGGGGGAACCCGGCCGCGAGGCCGCGCCGGCTGCCGCATCCGGCGCGGCCTCGTATACCCACGGGACGCCGGGCTACGCGGCGACGCGGGCGAAGACCTGGGCCGTCCCCAGGTCGATGCCGGCGCTGAAGAAGGTGACGCCGAGGCTCGCGTTCAGCGCGCCTGCAGCGGCCTCCGTCAGCGAGGCGTCGACGTTCTTCACGCGGACGTGGCGGCCCTGGCTGATGATCTTGGCCCTCGAGAAGTCGAGGTCGAGGATCGCGACCCGGGCGGCCGGGTTTCCGTTCACCTCGGCGGTGAGGGTGGCGCTGCCCAGCTTGATCCGGAAGTTCGTCAGGAGCAGCGACTTGCCGTTGTTCGTGTTGACGAAGTTGATGCCTCCGGAGTGGTCGATCGCCCCGGTGAGGGCCGACAGGTTGACGCTCCCACCGGTGATCGGGAACGAGTAGCGGACGGAGAGGCCCTCGTCCTTCTGGAGCAGCTGGAAGCCAGTCGGTCCCACCGGCTGCGGCGAGATGCCGTTGTCCAGCAGCACCTTCGTCGTCGCCGGGTCGGTGACGAACTTCGTCTTGTCTCCGACCAGCCGGACCGACGAGCCCTCTGCCGAAGCAGCACCCGCGAGCACGGCCGTGAGCGTGAGCACCAGCGCGAGAGCGGGAAGCAGAAGCCTGAGCGGGGACTTGCCTTTCATGGGTGTTCCTCCTTCGTAGGGGAAGAGCGGTGTGCGTGGAACGTTATACAGATCTGTAGAGATTCTGTCAAGATTATGAGGAGTTTCTGTGCAAACATCGTCTCGGTTCTGTAAGGTCAGGGGATGGCCGAACCCGGACATCTGAGGATCGGGGAGCTGAGTCGCCGCGTCGGCGTGAGCCCCGAGCTGCTCCGCGCCTGGGAGCTTCGCTACGGGCTCCTGCGCCCGACGCGGTCGCCCGGGGGCTTCCGTCTCTACTCGGCGGCTGACGTCGCACGCGTCGGCCGAATGCGCGCGTACCAGGAGCAGGGGCTCTCGGCTGCCGAGGCCGCCCGGCTGGCGAATGAGATGGTTCCCGAGGACTCGCCTGCAGACAGCCCGGCTGCGCCCGATCGTAGCGAGCTCGCCCGCGCTCTCGAGCGTTTCGACGAGCCGGGAGCCCAGGCGGCGTTCGACCGGGCGCTCGGCGCGGTCAGTCTCGACGCGCTCCTCCGCGACCTCGTGATCCCCTATCTCACCGAGCTCGGGGATCGCTGGGAGGCGGGCAGCGCCACCGTCGGTGAGGAGCACTTCGCCAGCAACTTCCTCCGGGGTCGCCTGCTCGGTCTCGCGCGGGGGTGGGGGCAGGGCGCCGGCCCTCTCGCCGTGCTCGCCTGTGCGCCGGGGGAGTTGCACGATCTCGCTCTCATCTCGTTCGGGCTCGCCCTGCGCGCCCGCGGCTGGCGCATCGCCTACCTCGGGCCCGACACGCCCATGGGCACGCTCCTCGAGACGACCCGGATGCTCGGGCCGCAGCTCGTCGTGGTCAGCGCGACCACGCCGCAACGTGTCTCGCGTGTGAGCGACGAGCTCAGGACGCTCGCGCAGGTCGCGCCGCTCGCTCTCGCCGGCGGGGGGCCGAAGCGCGCGCTCGCCGAATCCGTCGGCGCCGGCCTCCTGGAGGACGATCCTGTCACGGAGGCCGAGCGCGTGGCGACTTCGAGGGTCTGACACTAGGAGCTCAGGCCACTCCGCCCCAGACCCCGCCCCTGGGAGGCTCCCGGTGTGCCTCCCGGTATGTACGCCACGCGGCCCGTTACCTCACGACCGCCCGCTCCCTCGCCGCGCTGCTGCGGCCCTGCCCCCGCCTGAGGCGTCACCGCGAGGCCCTCACGGGGGACGGATCCCGGGAGGGACGTGAACCAGCCGGTGACCAGGGACAGGACAGGGGAGGCCCGCGACGTCCCGCAACGCGAGGCCCAGCTTCAAGCCGACGCCCGGACTCGAACCGGGGACCCCTTCATTACGAGAGAACGACGAATGAAGGATGGGTGGGCACGCGCGGGCACGCGCGGGCACGTTCTCGCTGCAAATCAGGCGCCTCCGGGCTGACCTCGAGTGGACGCGCGTGCCCGCCCGTGGCCGAGCTCACGTACCCGTTTCGTACCCGCGCCGAGAGCAGGCGACGAACTCTCACGCGACCGACACCGCCACGTACACAAGAAACTTGACGGTCCCGGCGAGGGCGACCGGAGCCGCAGACGTACGACGCCATGTGCGGGAAGCTGCCCAGCTATCCGGACGCGCCTGCTCGCGCTCACGACGGCCTGAGCCGCCGATCAAGCCGGCGAGTTACACCACGTCCCGGGACTTGACTCTGCCGATGACGCGCAGCGCGGACATGGCCCCTGCGGCATGATTCGTAGACGAGCGTGACTGCGACTGCCTCCGACCTCATCGGCCGGGACGAGGAGCTGGCCGCCGTCCTCGCCTTCCTCGAGTCGACGGAGTCGCTCCCCGGCGCGCTACTGCTGGAAGGCGAGGCCGGGATCGGCAAGACGACCATCTTGCGCGCAGGGATCGTGGCAGCTTCCCAGTCGCGGTTCTGCGTTGTCTCGACACGCCCCGTGGAGGCCGAGTCGAGTCTCTCCTTCGTCGCGCTCGGCGACCTCCTCGGGGAGCAGCTGGGGAAGGTGCAGGACGCTCTTCCCCGCCCGCAGCGGCAAGCGCTGCGGGTCGCCCTTCTCCTAAGCGAGCCCGGAGGCCGGCCGCCCGATCGGCGGGCCGTCGGCATCGGCGTTCTCAGTTCTCTGCGCGCGCTCGCCGGCGTGGCGCCCTTGCTCGTTGCCATCGACGACTTGCAGTGGCTCGACCGCGCCTCGGCGACCGTGCTGCAGTTCGCGCTGCGGCGCCTCCGGGACGAGCCGATCGGACTGCTGGCTGCATGCCGGAGTGGGCAGGAGCAGATCCCGCTCGAGCTCGAGTCGGCCTTCCCCGAGGGGCGAGTGCACCGTGTCCGCGTAGGCCCTCTCAGCCTCGGGGCATTGAGCCGACTCCTCCGCGACCGCCTCGACACCACCTTCGCCCGCCCGACGCTCCGGCGGATCCACGAGAGCTCGGGCGGCAACCCCTTCTTCGCGCTCGAGCTTGCCCGCACGCTCGAGCGTCACGGGCGACCGCTCGACCCCGGCGAGCGCGTGCCGGTGCCCGCAGAGGTGCATGAGCTCGCCGCCGACCGGCTCGCCTCGCTGCCTGCCGAGACTGCCGCCGCGCTTCGGGCCGCCGCAGCTCTCTCCCAGCCGACGCTCGCGCTCGTCTTCGCGGCGGCCGGAGGAAACCGTGGCGTGCTCGCGCCGGCCGTGGAGGCCCAGGTCGTCGAGCTGGACGGCGATCGCATTCGGTTCACCCACCCGCTCCTCGCAGCAGCCGCATACGGCGGCACCGAGAGCCGATCGAAGCTCCACGGTCGCCTGGCGGAGATCGTGGTCGATCCCGAGGAGCGGGCGCGCCACCTCGCGCTCGCCGCGCACGGGCCCGATTCTTCCGTCGCGGCCGCGCTCGAGGAGGCGGCGCGCGGGGCCGCCGCGCGCGGCTCCCCCGCGGCGGCAGCCGAGCTCACCGAGCAGGCCGCCCGCTTGACGCCAGCCGACCGCGCGGAGGACGCCCGCCGGCGAATCGCGGATGCCGGCTACTACCACTTCGAGTCGGGAGACAGCCGCCGCGCACGGGCGATGCTCGAAGGACTCGTCGCAGAGCTGCCCGCTGGGCCCGAGCGGGCGAGCGTCCTCGTCCGGCTCTCATATACGCGCGCGTACGACGACGACGTCCACGCAGCGACCGAGCTCAACCGTCAGGCGCTCGAGGAAGCCCACGAGGACTCGCTGACCCGAGCCCAGGCCCTCACCAGCCTCGCGGCTACGCTCTTTCGGCGACGAGAGCACCTCGCAGAGGCAGTCGAACACTCGCGAGCCGCCGTCGAGCTCGCCGCAGCCCTCGGTGACCTTGGGCTCGTCGGCGACGCCCTTGGCGTGCAGCTCATGGCGGAGGCAGCCCTGGGCCGCCCAGAGGCGGGCGTCACGCTCGAGCGGTTGCTCGAACTCCGACCCGCGGGCGGGCACGTCCGGCTTCAGGCCGAGCCGAAGTGGCACGCCGCAATTGCCCGGATGTGGTGGGAGGACCTGCAGCGGGCCCAGAGCCTGTTCGGCGAGCTGATCGTGCGCGGCTATGAGAGCGGCGACGAGTCGTTCCTTCCGTACGTCCACGTCCTCGCCGCGCAGAACGAGTGCCTCCGGGGCGATTTCGAGAGCGCCGGCTCGCATGCCGAAGCGGGGCAGGAGATCGCGGAGCAGGTGGGTCAGGAGGCGCTGGTCGGCTATGCGCTGGCGGTGCGTGCGCTGGTCGATGCCCATCGCGGCCGTGCCGACGAGGCGCGGAAGGAAGGAGAGCGCGCCCTAGCGCTCGCGCGTCGGACGCGCAGCACGCCGACGATGCACTTCGCGACCTCGGCGCTCGGCCTGCTCGAGCTTTCGCTCGGTCGGCCAGCGGAAGCGGCCGAGCGGCTCGCGCCGCTCGTCGAGTTCGCACGTGAGCAGCAGATGACGGAGCCGACCCTGACGCGGTTCACCGTCGACTACGTCCAAGCGTTGATCGAGGTCGGGAGGCTCGAGGACGCCGCGGAGATCTGCGGCCGGTACGAGTCACACGCGGCCAGGCTCGGCCGGCGCGGCGCCCTCGCCTCAGCATGGCGCTGTCGAGGGCTGCTCGCCGCGGCGCGGGGCGACCTCGACGAGGCGCACGCGACCCTCCAGCGGGCACTCGCCGAGCACAACCGCGTACCGATGCCGCTCGAGCGCGCGCGGACGCTGCTCGCGCTCGGCTCGGTGCAGCGACGAGCGAGGCAGAGACGAGCCGCGCGAGAGTCGCTCCAGCAGGCCCACGCGACCTTCGAGGAGCTCGGCGCCGCGCTCTGGGCAGAGAAGGCCCACGCGGAGCTTCAACGGATCGGCGGGCGCATCGCCAGGCCCGGCGAGCTGACTCCCGCCGAGCAGCGGGTCGCCGAGCTCGTCGGCCAGGGCCGCTCGAACAAGGAAGTCGCGGCAGAGCTCGTCGTCACCGTTCGCACTGTCGAGTCGAACCTGACACGGATCTACCGGAAGCTCGGCGTGCGCTCGCGCGCGGAGCTCGCGCACCGCCTGAGCGCAAGAGGCCCCACAGAAACCGAGTAGCGCCGGGCAAACCATGTGGGTTTCCACGTTTCCGCGGGACGGCGGCGCGGCGTAGCGTCGATCTCGACGCAACACCCACGATTGGAGGAGCAATGACCAGAAAGAGAATCACGATCGCCTGCCTGCTCGCGGCCATCGTCGCGGCGCTCTCGATCGTCCCGCTCGCAGGCTCGCACAACCGCGACCGGCAGCTGGAGATCGGCGTCCGGGTCGACTTCACGAGCTAGACGCACGCGGTCGGCACGTTCGCAGCCTGCTGTGTCGTCACCGACAGCGGCTCCGCGCAGGCGGACGTCATCTCGTTCACCCCGAAGTCGAACAACACGGCGACCTTCAAGGCGACGCAGACCCTCGCCGGCTCGAAAGGCGACATCACCCTCGCTCTCCGCGGCACGACGGGGCCGCTGGACAGCGCTGTTCACATCGCGCGAGGCCAGTGGAAGATCGTCGGCGGCACGGGAGCGTACGCGGACCTGAGAGGACGCGGGAGCTTCACCGCCGTGACGAATCAGGCCACGGGCGCCCTCACCGCCATCAACGAGGGCAAGGCCCGCGGGGCGCAGGGCTAGCCACGTTTGGGCGAGTCAGCGAGCGCGTCGGCGGGCGCGCTCGCTGCGCCCCAGCCCCGGTGTGATGGCCGGCTACGTCGTCGAGGTCTACATGTCCAGGCTCGGCGCGTCGGCGCTCGACGACCTCACCGTCCGAGCGCGCCGGGTAGCCGAAGAGCTATCGCGGGCCGGAACCCCCGTTATCTACGTGCGCTCGGTCTTCCTCCCCGAGGACGAGACCTGCTTCCACTTCTTCGACGCGCCGTCGCTCGAGGCGATCCAGGAGACCTGTTCTCGTCTCGGCCTGACGCACGAACGGATCATGAAGGCGACGAGTGCCGGACTCTCACCCAGAACGAACCTTTAGGGAAGGCCGCGGCGCATCAGCCAGGCTGTGCTCTCTGTCGCCTTGGGCGCCAACAGAAGCGCCCGGCTTGGAAGTCCTTCAAGCCGACCGCCCGGACTCGAACCAGGGACCCTTCTCCATGAAGAAGGGCCTGGCGTCAACCTCTCGTAAACCCCGATTTGAGCCATCGCGCGGCAGGCGGAAACAGCGCGACTCGCCCCAAACGGGAGACCAGCCCGTGCTGGAGCACTTCACGTGTCTCCTGAACAGAGAACACAAGTTGCCGATGTGCAGGACTTTTAGAAGCCGACGCCCGGGCTCGAACCGAGGACCCCTTCATTACGAGTTATGTGCCGCTGTCACCGCCAGTCATCGAGAGTCACCTCTGGCCACTCGCCGCGACGAATCCGCCGGACTGGAGATGACTCACGATGACCTGAGACGACAACCTCGTAGACCCTTGGTAAACCTCGAGAAGGTTGTCTCCATAGTCAACGGATCCGGAGCGCGACTCACCGACCGCGCGCACCTGGCAGAGGCCAACGCCCCGAGGACGTAGATCGTCTGCCCGTCCGGATGCGTGTCCAGGCGGTGCGCGCGCCGGGCGTGAAGTGGACGCTGCTCGCGCTCAGCCGCGAAGCGTCGGAGGGTGCGGCGACGGTGTCGCCGTAGACGGCGCCGGTGAACCAGTCACTCGGCCCGGCCGCGGTGTCGAGACTGTTCCTCGCGGTCTGCATACGCGATCTCCTCTTCGTGTGTCGAAGCCCAGCTGGCGAGCAGGCGCAGGGATTCCTGAGAGCGCGAGCCCGGTTCGGCCGTGTAGGCCACGATCATCAGGCCGGGGGGCTCGACCTCATCGACCCGCTCGACTCGAACGGCCCATTGAGATGCGAACGAGCTAGGGGTAGAGCAACGAGCTTCGGTCGACGGCATCGGGGTTCATGCCGACGAGCTCCCACTCCACGACATCGCACCGGATTGCGTCCGCGCGGACGAGGGGATCGGACTCGGCAATCGCCTGGGCCTCTTCGAGCGATTCGCAGCTCACGAGGTATGCGGCATCGAACCCACCCGCCGCTGGCGTCCAGCCGCCGCCCAGCACGACCTTGCTCGCCTGGTCGAGCCGGTCGATGAACCGCTCGTGCTCCTGCTGTAGCTCGGCATCCGGCGGGCCTTCCCGCTCGGCGTCATCAGGATCAAAGCGTGCATCGCTCGTCAGGCCGACTCGGAACCACGGCGTCGGTCGACTGGTCCATGACGTAGATCGTGTTCCCGGACGGGTCCTCGAACGTGGCGAGGTAGCCGCCCGGGATCTCCTGCGGCTCGGACGTCACCCGCAGCCCGCGCGGGCGTCCGGCGTTGAATCGCTTGACGTCGTCGAGCACGAACAGCGGGCCGAAGGCGCGTCGCCGTCGGTGGCGTCGAGCATGAGCTGAACGTCCGTAGCCGGGCAGCTTGAGGCTGACCGTCGACTCGCCCTCCCGCCACGCCTCTTCCCAGCCGAGCTCGTCGCGGTAGAGGGCCAGGGACGCCTGCAGGTCACGAGTCGGCGTGTAGAGGAACTCGAGCTTCATGGCTTCCTCCGTAATCGGATTACGTCTGACCGTTAGGGCATTATACATACGTGCGCGAGTGGGTACCAGTCTCGTCGTCGGCCAAGGGCAGGCTCGCGCTTCGCGCGCTCGAGGAGTTCGGCGAGCGGGGCTTCGAGGCCGTCAACGTCGCCGACGTGGCGACCGCGGCCGGGAGTGACCACAGGCTCGCTGTACCACCACTTCGGCAGCAAGCTCGGCCTCTACGGCTTCGTCCGCGACCGAAGCAGAGCGGCGCCTCCTCGACCGCATGGAAGGCGCGGCCGCGGCGCGCGCCGCCGACGGCCCCACGGCCGCGATGGGCAGCGCGCTGCTCGTCGGCTTCGACTTCGCGACCAGTCAGCACTTCGCGCGCCTCCTCGGGGAGCCCCACCCCGCACGCGAGACGGACCCGGTCGCCGACCTGCTCGCCCAGATCGGCGATCAGGGCCGGACGCCAATCGCAAGAATGGTCGCGGCGGCCTGGCGGGAGGCACTCTTCGCAGTCGCGACCGGCGTACTCCCGGAGCAGGCCCGAGCGGCGGTCGCCGCGCTGACCGTCGACGAAGCGATCCTGAGCCCGGCCATCTGAGGTCCGCGCCGCACAAGCGTTGAGGTCGCTGAGTGCGTCCTCCGGCTAGCGCCACCCCCTCAACTTCGAGGTCCGCCCGACTGGTCCCCTTCCTCAGCGGCCCACATCGATTGCGGCGGCGTTGAGTTGAGCGCGTGCAAGCTCAACGTCGAGTGATCCGAGGCAGGCCGCCCGGATTGTCCCTCACGACCAACACGCTCACGCCCAACCTGCGCGTGCAGGGTGTAGACCTCTCGTGAACCCCAGCTCGAGCCATCGCGCGGCGAACGAAAACAAGCGAAATTGCCCGAAATGGAGACCCAGCCCGCGTTGGAGCACTTCATTCGTCTCCCGATCAGTAAACAGAAGTCCTCGTTTGCAGGCCTTTTAGAGCCGACGCCCGGATCGAACCGGGGACCCCTTCATTACGAGGGAAAGACGAGTAGGGGACGCGCGTCCACTCGCGGGCACGCGCGGGCACGTTTTTCCTGGAGATCGAGCGGTTTCACCGCTCTAGCCGTGGACGCGGGTGCCCGCCCGTGCCCGGGCTGACGTACCCGTTTTGTACCCAACCGCGGCGGGCGCTCAGTAAGGAAGCTACTGAGCGAATAGACAGGACGAGCAGCTGTGGAAGCCGCTACGTCCGCACAGGCGGCCTTATTCGATGCCTCGCCGCTCGCGGGAGTGGTTGGCGGCGTGGGCGGCGTGAGTTCCCTCGGGCAGCGGGGCGGACGTCGGGTCGCCTCTTCGGCCGGGTGAGGCGGGTCGAGACGATCGGCGACGAGTGAGGCGACGACACCGCCTGCGAGGAGGGCGGCGATGACGGCGAGCGAGCCGAGGTCGCTGATGTGGACGAGGTCGGCGGCGAGGATCTTGATCCCGACGAAGGCGAGGATGAGCGCGATCGTCTCGTCCAGGTAGCGGAAGCGGCGCACGAGGATGTCGACCAGCGCGAGCAGGGAGCCGAGCCCGAGGAGCGCGAACGCGTTCGCGGTCCAGATCACGACCGGGTCGCGGGTGACCGCGAACGCCGCCGGGATCGAGTCGACGGCGAAGGCGATGTCGGCGACGATGATCGCGACGACCACCAGCAGCAGCGGCGTGCCGTAGAGGCGGCCGCCTTCGCGGACGAGCAGCCGGCGGCCGCGGAAGTCGGGCGTGATCGGGATGGTGCGCCGGACGAGGCGCAGGACCGGGTTCGCGGACGGGTCGGACTTCTCGGCGGCGCCACGGAAGGCGCGATAGGCGACATAGAGGAGCAGCGCGCCGAACGCGTAGACGACGGCTTCCACGCTCTCGATCAGCGCCACTCCGGCGGCGATCGCCACGGCGCGCAGCACGAGCGCGCCGGCGATGCCGATGACGATGACGCGGCCTCGCAGCTCCGGCGGCACGAGGAAGTAGGCGAGCAGGAGCGAGAACAGAAACACGTTGTCGAGCGAGAGCGAGCGCTCGATCAGGTAGACGGTCGTCCACTCGCCGGCAGGGCCGCCCGTCAGCGCGATTCCCGCCGCGACCGCCACGGCGAGCAGGAGCCAGCCGATGCTCCAGACGATCGCCTCTCCGCGGCGAGGCGTCACGGCTGGGCGCGAACAGGCGCAGCTCGACGCCGAGGCCGGCGACGACGGCGAGCAGCCGCGGCGGGAGCGAGGGCGAGTTCCACGACGCCCGCGCTCAGCGCGGTCATGCCGGCGCCAGCGAGGCCTGCGCGCCGGCCGCGCGCACGGCCGCCGAGAGCGTGGCGATGTCGTAGGCGCCGTAGTGGCGTCGGCCGTTGATGAAGAAGGTGGGCGTGCCGGAGACGCCGCTGAGGTCGGCGCTGTCGACATCCTCGGCGACGCGGGCGGCGCCGGCGTGCTCGCGCAGGTCGTCGGTGAAGCGTTCGACGTCGAGGCCCAGCTGCTCGGCGTAGGCGATCAGATCATCCGGGCGGAGCGCGTCCTGGTGGTCGAGCAGGAGGTCGTGCAGCTCCCAGAAGGCGCCCTGCTCGGCCGCGGCCTCGGCGGCTTCGGCGGCGAGCTGGGCGCGCGGGTGGACGTCGTTCAGCGGCAGGTGCCGCCAGACGTAGCGGACGTCGCCGAACTCGCGGAGGAGCTCGCGGACGACCGGTTCGGCCTGCCCGCAGTAGGGGCACTCGAAGTCGCCGTACTCGACGACCGTGACCGGCGCGTCGATCGGCCCGCGAATGTGGTCGCGCTCGGGGTCGACGTCGATGTAGAGGTCGACGAGCGGCTCCGCGGTTCCGAGCAGGGCGCGGATCCGCAGCCGTCGAGGCAGCAGCGCCGTGGCGCGGAACAGCAGCCAGGTGATGAGCGCCGCGCCGAGCGCCGCGCTGAGGATGCCGAGCTTCGCCTCCTCGAGCTGCGCGCCCGTCGAAGGCGAGCGTCGCGACGAGCAGCGCGACGGTGAAGCCGATCCCGGCGATCGTGCCGCCGCCGGCGACCGCCGCCCAGCCGACCGGCGGCCGCAGCCGCCCGCCGCTCAGCCGCGTCAGCAGCCACGAGCTGCCGAGGATGCCCACCGGCTTGCCGACGACGTAGCCGAACAGGATCCCGAGCGTGATCGGCGAGCGTGAAGCCTCGCGCCAGGAAGTCGCCGTCGATCGCGATGCCCGCGTTCGCGAGCGCGAACAGCGGCACGATCACGTAGCTCGTCCAGGGGTGGAAGAGCTGCTGCAGCCGTTCGTTGACCGAGCGTCGCCGACCTGAGCTCCACTGCCGGCCGACGCGTGCCAGCTCCGCCGTCGGCTGCTCGCGGAACTCGCGGAACCGCTCGGTCGCGCGTTCGAGGTTGGACCGCGGAGCCGGGAAGGCGTAGGCCAGGAGGCCCATCGCGAGGCCGATGACGACCGGCTCGACTCCCGACTCGAGCAGCGCCACCCAGGCGCCGACCCCGAGCACGAAGTAGACGAGACCGACGCGGACGCGGACGCTGCGCAGGACGAGGACGGCTCCGAACAGGGCGACGGCCGCAAGGAGCGGCACGACGTCGAGCGTCTCCGTGTAGACGGTCGCGATGACGACGAGCGCGACGATGTCGTCGACGACGACGACCGTGAGCATGAACGCCCGCAGGCGGTCGGGAAAGCGCGGGCCGACGAGCGCGAGCAGGCCGAGCGCGAAGGCAGTGTCGGTCGACATCGCGATTCCCCAGCCGGCTGCGGACGAGCGGCCGGCGTTGAAGGCGAGGTAGATGGCGACCGCCACCGCCATGCCGCCGATCCCCGCCAGCAGCGGCAGCGCGAACCGCCGCCGCTCCCGCAGCTCGCCCAGGTCGAACTCGCGGCGCGCTTCGAGCCCGACGACGAAGAAGAAGAACGTCATCAGGCCGCTGTTCACCCAGTGGCGCAGATCCAGCGCGACGCCTGCGTCGCCGAGGTCGATCGACAGCGTCGTCCCCCAGAGCGAGTCGTAGGAGGACGCGTCGACGTTCACCCATACGAGTGCCGCGACGGCCGCGGCCAGCAAGACCGCCGCGCCGCCGGTCTCGGTGCGCAGGAACTCCCGCAGCGGCGTCTGCAGGTTCCGCGCCCACGCCGTCCGGCCCGGGGACGGCCGCGCTACTGTTCGTAGCCCTCGACCACCTCGGCTCGTCTGACGTCGGCCGCGTCCGGGTCGCGACCGGCTTCGCGCAACGCGCGGCGCTGGCGCAGCAGGTCCCAGCACTGGTCGAGCGAGACCTTCAACTCTTCGAGGCGCCGTCGGTCGGCGTCGCTCGCCTTGCCGGCCGCCTCCCGCTCCCAGAGCTCGTGCTCCTCGGCGACGAGCTGCTCGATCGTTCCATGGATCTGAGGGTCGTCCATCTCTCCTCCTGAGGTGGGAGTTTCCACTCGGGGTCGCCCTCGTCGTGCGTATCCTGGCTAAGACGACCTTCATCCCGGCTTGCCGCGCGAGCTCCACTTATCTGACCGCAGGGAGCCTCACGAGGTTATGCGACGGCAGCGGGCCACCCAGCTGCTGCATGCGCCCGCCCGTCACCAGGTCGCCGAGGTCGATCGGGAAGAAGCCGGCGGCGTCGAACAGCTCGGCGACCGCGGCCTTGGCCGGGGCGTCGTCGCCGGAGAGGAAGATCACCCGACGGCCGCCCGCGTCGTGGGGATCTGCGCCCAGGACGTCCGCCGCAAGCGTGTTGGCGGCCTTGACGAGCCGGGCGCCGGGGACGAGGTCGGCGACGATCTCGCTGGAGGTGCGGCCGCCGAGATCGGCGTTCCACGCGTTCGTCGCGTCGATGACGGGCTGACCGTCCCATTTCAGCCCGCTGACCGCCGCGGGGACGCTGGTCCACGGCACTGCGATCGCGACGATCGTCGGCTGCCGCCGCCTCACGGACCGTGCCAGCCGACACTCCTGCGCCGAGAGCGGCCACCACCGGTGCCAACGATTCCGGGCCGCGGCTGTTCGCGATCACGACCTCCCGGCCGGCCCGCAGCGCCGTGCGAGCCAACGCCTGCCCGATGTTGCCGGCGCCGATGATCCCGATCGTCCCGGTCCGATCTGTCGCGGGCCGCTCTGATTCCATGTCCTCACCCTCCTTAGTCATACGGTTCGTGTCCGCGTCTAATCCACGTACGGCCCGTTGAAGACGGGTACCTCCCCGTACGGCTGGCCCGCCATGAGCAGGAACCGAGTGCCGGGGGAGGCATCGGTGACCCTGAACTCATCCCCACGACCGAGGAGGACGAGCTGGGAAGGCTCTCGCCCGACGCCGGTTGGCACCGAACGCCGCCTCGCCTTCGAGCACGTAGGCGAAGCCCTGGAACTCGGGCGGGACGGGTGTGGTGACCTCGCCGCCTTCCGGCAGCTCGACGTCGAGGATGAGCGCGGGCGTGCCCAAACGAACGGGAGAGCCCTCGCCCACCAGCACCCGAACCGTCGCGTCGCCCTCCTGCCGCACGGGGATCTGCTCCGGCTGCAGCACCTGTGCGCTCGGCTCCGCCTGCTTGTCCTTGCGGGCGAGGTTGACCCAGAAGATCACGCTCCGGAACTCGGCGTCGGCTTGTCCCTCCTCGAGCTCGTCCGCCCCGATCGCCTCGGCGTGCCAGACGCCTCGCCCCGTCCTGAGCGCCAGAAGCGCGCCCTCGGACAGTCGCGCCCGCTCCATCGCGCCGTTCGGGCCGGTGCTGTGGCCCGTGCTGGCGGAGCCCTCGAGGACGTACCAGAGGTTGTCGAATCCTCGGTGGGCATGCTTGGTGTCCACGTTCGCGAAATCCGCTACGCGGACGCGGCCTTCGTGGAGGAGGATGAACGGGTCGACCGCTTCGTACGACACCTCCCGCGAGGGCAAGGCCTCCAGGATGGGCTGCCCGAAGACCCGGGTCAGTGCGGCATCCTCGACGAGGAGGGCTTCCCGTTCCGTCGTCTCAAGCTGGTTCCTCATGTTTGCTTCTCCTTTCAGGTCAATGAGATCTGTGACGTGCCGGGTCGAGGGTCGAAGACGGTGACCGGTGGACACCAGCTCGAGCGCAGGCCGTCTGCGTCCCAACCGGCGGTGGCTGCACCGGCCTCGTACGCACTCTGGAGGAAGTCGAGCAGGGTTCCGCGCGGGTCGGGCGAGTTCCGCACCTCGTCGTAGGGGAGGAGGGCGAGATGGCTCGAGCCGAACGGCTGCTGCCAGCTCGCCGCCTCGGGACGGAGCGGCTGCTCTGCGAGGCCGGCCGGCTCAGGCGCCGTATACGAGTAGAAGGCGGGCATGCGGACCTTCTGGTCGCCGGGCCAGAAGCCGAAGCTGATGACCTCATGCGAATAGGCCTCGCGCGTAACCGCATCGGCCTTCGGCATCGCCGGTGCGCGCGTTCCGCTGAAGCGGGTCACGGCGAGGTCGAGGCCGTGCCAGAAGAGGTGCACCGGGCTCGTCTTGCCGCAGAACCAACCGGCGAATTCCTGCAGCGTCCAGTCGATCCAGCGGAGCGCCTGCCAGAAGCGCTCCACCGCCTCGCGATCGTACGACGCGTGCTCGGTGTCCTCGGCGAAGGGCGTGGTCACCGGAATCCCGAACGGCTCGGCCTTGGTCTCCACCTCGATCCCAAGACCGGCGAGCAGCGCGAAGAAGCGTTCGTGGAAGGCCGCAACCGAGAGGCCGTCCGCGAGCGGGAAGGAGTCCACCTCCCCGCGGCTCGTGCGCACGACGAGCTCGTGGGCGACGAAGTCGAAGGAGACGTCGAAGTCGTCGTCCTCGGAGCGGAGGCGGCGCGTCGTCAGCCCTCGCGCGTCGACGTAGAGCGGGGCGTTCCACCAGTGGTTCTGCGGTGGCGTCGCGGCCAGGCGCACCTTGCCGACGATCTGCGCCCACAGGTGAAGCGTCTCTTTCGTCGGCTCCCACGGCTCGAGCGCAAGCTCCGGTAGCGCCCTCATGGCCGCACCCCGGCGAGGTCGACTCGGAATGCGATCTCGTCCACGTAACACCAGCACCAGTCCTCCCCCGGCTCGAGCGAGCGGATGATCGGGTGCTGGGACGACCGGGCGTGCGCCGTGGCATGGCGGTTTGGCGAGGAGTCACAGCAGCCGACGTGCCCGCAGGTGAGACAGAGGCGCAGATGGACCCACCAGCCGCCGATGCGCAGGCAGTCCTCGCAGCCCGGGACGCTCTCGGGGAGGGAGGTCACCTGAATCGTGTCGAGATGCGTGCAGACGTCCGTCATTCGTTCTCCTCTCCATCAGGAGAGAGCGCCCGGCGGAGCTCCGCCCGCTCGTAGGAACCGCGGTAGGGGAGGCCGTCGACGAAGATCGTCGGCGTGCCGGTGGCACCGCTTGCGAGGGCGCTCGTGCGGTCGGCCTCGATCCGGTCGAGATGGACATGCGCTTCGAGCTCTTGCCGGAACCGCTCGACGTCGAGCCCGATCTCGTCGGCGTAGCCTTCGAGGTCGGCCCGCTCGAGCGCCTGCTGGCGGCGAAAGAGGAGGTCGTGCATGGGCCAGAACCGTCCCTGCGCGGCCGCCGCCTCGCTCGCCTCCGCCGCGGCGAGCGCGTGCGGATGGATCTCGACGAGAGGGAAGTGGCGGAAGACGAAGCGGAACGGAACGCCCTCGGCCTCGAGGGACTGGACGCTTCGGTAGGCGGCGCGGGTGTACGGGCACTCGTAGTCGCCGAAGATGAGGAGCGTCGGCCCGCGTGAGCCGCGCACGTGGTCGCGCACCTCTGCGACCTCCGGAACCAGGGCGGCTCTCAAAAGCCGACCGCCTTGCGCACGATCACGACGTGAATCCGGCCCGGGTCCTCCTGGCGGATCTCGAGGATCTTCCCGACGCGGCTGTTCATCCCGTAGGCGGCGTAAGCGCGCGCGTCCTCGAGGGGCAGGCTGTGCTTGAAGATTCGCTCGCGTCCAGCTTCCACCGTTGGGACGAGCTTCTGCGCCCCGACGACGAAGATCACCTGGTCGGCTCCCCAGGCGTACTGGCCGAGCTGGCTTCCGGATGCCGAGGCGACGAGCAGCGTCCCCTCCTGCGTGACCGCGTGCACGCTCCCGAGAGCGAAGTCGGGCTGTCCGCCGATCGCCTTCATCTCGCGCCGTTCCGTCTCATAGTCGAGCGCAAGGAGCTTGGTGCGGACAGATTCGTACGGGCCCCCGCTGTTGATGGCTTCGGCGATGCCGGTCTCGTCGAGCGTCACGGAGGTGTTGGTCATAACGGAGGCGCCGTTCGGGATGCGCGCGAGGACGGCGCGGCGAGCAGCGTCGAGATCGTCGACGACCTCGACGCTGAAGCCGTGCTCCTCGAGCGCGACGGTGGTGGCGGCCAACGTCTCTTCGTCGGGTAGTGCGGTTAAGCGGGCCGCTGCGGACGTCGTTGCCATGGTCTCTCCTTCGTCGCTTCGGTATGCGATAGTTGCAACTGCAATCACCCTAGCGAGTAGAACGTTGCACATGCAAGTAAATTCCCAAGTTGATTCGGCCGCGCTGATCGAACGGCTCGTCGCAGAGGCGTCGCCGCGCCGTGGGGCGCTCGACGCCTGGCGCTCTTTCCTGCAGGCGCACGCGACGCTCATGCGCCGGCTGGCTGCCGATCTGGGGCAGGCCACCGGGCTGTCGCTCGGCGATTTCGACGTGCTGGCCCAGCTCGCTGTGGCCGGGGGCGAACTGCGCATGAGCGAGCTCGCGGCGCGCGCCTTCAGCTCTCGCTCCGGGATGACGCGCCGCGTCGCACGCCTGGTCGACGAGGGCCTCATCACGCGAGCTAATGACGAAGCTGATGCCCGCGGCGTCGTCGTTGCCCTGACGGAAGCGGGCCTCGCTCGCCTCGCCGACACCGCCCCCGTCCATCTCCGGGGCGTCGTCGAGCTATTCGTCTCTCAGCTCACCGACGAGGAGCTCGCCCTGCTCAAGAGCGCGCTCGACAAGGTGACGGTCGAGTGCACGTTCGGTTCCTGAGAAACGGAACCGCGGGGTTCCAGACGGCTCGACGGGAGCGAGCGCGCTTGGCGGGCGCCTGCAATTGCGGTCGCCCGGAGGAATCGCCCTGTTGCAAGGCGACCGGCACGGCGCCGACAAGGTTCGCCGACTTCGGGCGGCGCACGGCCGCAGCCTGGGCCGTGGACGAGGCCCGATGAAGGCGGTCAGCAACCTCGACGACTTCCAGGCCCTGGACCCGTTCTTTCGGATCATCGAGGAAGGCGTGGCCGGGCTAGTGGACGGTGAGCACTTCTTCGACCTGTTGGCCGAGGACGTCGTCTTCGAGTACATCATTACGGTCCCGGGCTACCCGCGCCGTGTCGCAGGGCGCCAAGCCGTGGCCGAGCTATATCGGCCCTATGGCGCCACGATCGTTCTCGATCGTTGCTACGACCTGGCCGTTCATCACGACCAGGTCACCGGCGTTGTCGTTCTCGAGTACGCCTCGCAGGGCCGGGTCGTCCCGACCGGGGCTGCCTACCACAACCGCTACATCTCGGTGCTATCGATCATCGACCGCAAGATCGCTCACTGGCGCGACTACCTCGATCCGCTCGCGGTCTTTGACGCGGTCGGCTGGCCCGCCGCGGCCGCAGCCAGCGACTGACCTAGTCGGGCTGATCGCGTGATCGGCCGGACCGCCGGTGCGTTTCGTGTGTTGGGTATCGGCGCGTTGAGCGGGTGGGCTCGACTGGATGATCTGTGTCATTCGCCGGCGGGTTCATTCTTTTGTTGTCTGACCGAGACCGGCGCAGGCTAAGGTGATCATGCGACGCGGGGTCGGCCGATGCTGCTTTGCCAGGGACTTCGGATCCTGCGACCGCATCCCGGGTGGTCGAGCTGCGCCGGATGAAGCAGCTGGCGGCGCCGGATGACGCGGCTTAGGCGCGGCGGTACGTCCAAGCTGCCGAACAGCAGCTTGTTGCCTTAAGCGCGCGGCGCCAGCGCGTGTTCGCCGGTCACCTCGGTCGCCCTGCGGCGCAACTCCTGGTCGACCTCCTCGGCTTCCTCGGCGGCGCCCTTCTCGACCTCGAACGTCAGCTCACCGTCGCGCACGTCGACCCGCACACGGTCGTCGGGCGCCAGTGAGCCGCCCAGGACCATGCGCGAGAGCTCGTTCTCGACCTCCCGTTGGATCGCTCGCCGCAACGGACGAGCGCCGAACTCGGGGTCGAAGCCGACCTCCGCCAGGTGCTCGACGGCGTCGTCGCTGAACTCGACCTCGATGTGCTGCGCGCGCAGGCGGCGCCGGACGCGCTCGAGCAGGAGCTTCGTGATCTCCGCCAGCTGCTCGCGGGTGAGGCCGCGAAAGACGATGATCTCGTCGATCCGGTTGATGAACTCCGGCCGGAAGCTGTGCTGCATGATCTGCATCAGGTCGGCCTTCAGCTCCTCGAACGACTCGCGCTTGCGCGCGTGCGCCTGGATGCGGTCGGCGCCGAGGTTCGAGGTCATGATCACGACCGTGTTCTTGAAGTCGACCGTCCGCCCCTGGGCGTCGGTCAGGCGACCGTCGTCGAGGATCTGCAAGAGGATGTTGAAGACGTCGCCGTGGGCCTTCTCGATCTCGTCGAAGAGCAGGACCGAGTAGGGGCGACGGCGGACCGTCTCGGTGAGTTGGCCCGCCTCCTCGTAGCCGACGTAGCCGGGCGGCGCGCCGACGAGGCGGCTGACCGTATGCCGCTCCTGGAACTCGCTCATGTCGAAGCGGACCATCACGTCCTCGTCGCCGAAGAGCGCCTCGGCGAGCGAGCGGGCGAGCTCGGTCTTGCCGACACCCGGTCGGGCCGAGGAAGAGGAAGCTGCCGACCGGCCGGCCGCGGGTCGCCGAGGCCGGCTCGCGCCCGGCGCACTGCTTCGGCAACCGCCGCTACCGCCTCCTCCTGGCCGACGATCCGCTCGTGGAGCGTCTCCTCGAGCCGCAGCAGGCGCTCGCGCTCCTCCTCGGTCAGCCGCGAGACGGGAATTCCCGTCTTTCGCGACACGACCTCGGCGATGTCCTCGGCCGTGACCTCGGGGGCGCGCGCGCGCCCCTCGCGTCGCTCGCGTAGCTGCCCGCGCCGCTCGTCGAGCTGCGCCTTCAACTCGTCGGCGCGCTGGTAGTCCTCGCCTGAGATCGCCTGGTCGCGCTCGCGCTCGGCACGCCGGATCTCCTCCTCGAGCGTCCGCGTGTCGTCAGGCTTCGACTTCGCGCGCAGACGCACCCGCGCGCTCGCCTGGTCGATCAGATCGATCGCCTTGTCGGGCAGGAAGCGGTCGCGGATGTACCGGTCGGAGAGCTCGGCCGCGGCGATGATCGCCTCTTCCGTGATCCGCACGCGGTGGAAGGCCTCGTAGCGGTCCTTGAGCCCGGTCAGGATCTCGATCGTCTCGTCGACCGTCGGCTCGGGAACGAAGACGGGCTGGAAGCGCCGCTCTAGCGCCGCGTCCTTCTCGATGTTCTTGCGGTACTCGTCGAGCGTGGTCGCGCCGATCAAGTGGAGCTCGCCGCGCGCGAGAGCGGGCTTCAGCATGTTGCCAGCGTCCATCGCGCCCTCCGCCGCGCCCGCGCCCACGACCGTGTGCAGCTCGTCGAGGAAGACGATCAGCTCGTCGGCGTTCTCGGTGATCTCGTCGATCACGTTCTTCAGCCGCTCCTCGAACTCGCCCCGGTACTTCGTACCGGCGACCATCCCGCCGAGATCGAGCGCGACCAGGCGCTTCCCGGTCAACGTCTCCGGTACCTCGTCGTTCACGATCCGCTGCGCGATCCCCTCCACGATCGCCGTCTTCCCGACGCCCGGATCGCCGAGCAGTACGGGGTTGTTCTTCGTCCGCCGCGAGAGTATCTCGATCGTCTGCTCGATCTCGTCCGTGCGGCCGATCACCGGGTCGAGCTTCCCCTCGCGCGCCGCCTCTGTGAGGTCGCGGCTGTGCTCGTCGAGGGCCTTCGTCGTGCTCGCCGGCCGGCCGCCGCCCTCGGCCGACTCCACGCCGCGAATCACCGCTCCGCGCAGCTTCGTGTGCGTGACTCCGAAGCGCGAGAGCAGCTCGCCGGCCGGATCCTCCTCGTCGCGAGCGAGCGCGAGCAAGACGTGCTCGGGCCCGACGTAGGAAGCGCCGAGCTGCCGCGACTCGTCGTAGGCGGCGAGAACCGCGGCCTTCGCGTCCGGCGAAAGCGAGGGCGCGACATCGGTGCGCTCCGCCTTCTCGGCCTCGTCCTCGACCTGGCGCGCGATCGCCTCCGCGTCGGCACCGAGCTGCGCCAGCACATGGCGGACGACGTCGTCCTGAAGCGCACCCCAGAGCAGGTGATCCGAATCGAGGTCGAGGCTCCCCCACTCGACCGCCTTCTGGGCCGCGCGCTGCAAGAGCTGACGCGTCGCATCACTGAAGTACTGCGTCACGTCGATCTGCTCGACCGGTCGGCGCGGCCTCGTCGCCAACCCTCCGCCCGCCGGTCGGCCACCGAAGCCCTCAAAGAAGTCCGAGAAGAACTCGTCGAACAGGCTCCCACCGCCGAGTGGCGGCGCGCCTGCGCGCGCCTCGGCGAGGTGGACCTCGCACAGGTTGCGGGTGACGACCCGCCCGTTCTCCCGGATCCGCACGCTGGCAACCGCAGGACGCACACCATCGATGTCACACAACTGGGTAGCCATCTCACTTACCTCTTTTCTCCCGATCGGGTCAGCGTCCTCGCTGCGCCCTGGGCGTCAGCCGTCGGCACCGCAATCAGAATCGAGTCCGCGGAACGCTCCAACTCCCGCCTCCCGCCGGCGGCCGCATCGACGACGGAATCACTCACGCCCTCCCGCGGCATGACCGGCCTCTAGGTGGCTGGTCGTTGAACGACGATAACAGCGATCAGGTGCGCCTGCCCTAGGAGGCTGAGGCGCGACTGCCGGTTCTCGTCCCGCCACCGGCCGACCGGGCGCAGGCCGCCGTGGACACGGCGTGCAAGAGTACTCGCGTGGACGCTGACGAACCAGCGCGCCAAACCGACGTGGCATCGGAGCAGCGGACGAAAGTCGCGGTCGAGGCGCTCCTTGCGGACCTCGATCACGCACGCGAACTCTCCGCTGCGGCGGAGCGCCGCGGGCGCACGTACCTCGCTGGCCGCGGCGTACTCGATCAGACGAAGCGCGACTTGTCGTCGCTCCTACGCGAGGCGCTCGCGGATCCGTAATTCACGAGCCCCCGCTACTTCACCACCGAGGCGAGCAGGGGCTACCGGTTCGAGGCGCAGAGAGTTGCCGCACGCGAACTACGTCGGCGGCCATGCGACGAAGACGATGGAGCCTATGGAGCCCGGTGGTTGCAATCCGCGGAGGCGCCCAAAATCAAGCGGCCGCGGGGACGGCAGAAATGAGCGAGATCCGTTGCCGTGGCTTGCGGAGAGCCGGCGGCGTCCTAGCAACAGCGGTGTCGGTCGTGTCGGCGAGCGTGCTCTCACTCGAAGCTGGCGGAGTCCAGCCGCCCGCTCGCCCACGCCCGAGGGAACACGAGCGCGGGCACGCGCGCCCACGCTAGGGTCATTCCTTCTCCGACGAATCCTTCCGCTTGCGGGACTTTCGTGGCCGCGGTGACCCGCGCCTGCCCTCGCTTTCCCGCCTCGGAGCTGAATGGTAAGGAGGTGGTCGAGCTCGTTCGTTTTTTATCGGGCTTGAGTCGAACGCTGGCACGAACGTCCACGCGCGGGCACACGCGGGTCCTCCGACGAGACCGCTGCGAACCAATACCTGCCCCGAAGTACCTGGAAATCAGGCTAATCGCCGAAGGTAAGGGACCCCTTCACCAACTGAGAACCGGTCAGGAGATGTACCCGTTTCGTACCCGTACCGGACGCTCGGCGTTGCCTGCACAGACGAAAGGCCCTGCAAATGAGACGAAAGCCGACGCTCGGACTCGAACCGGGGACCCCTTCATTACGAGTTATGGGCACCTGTCTGCTCGTGTCACCGCCAGTCACCTCAGGTCGCTCTATTCCGCCGACTCGCCTGACTGGAGGTGACTCTCGGTGACCCGAGATGACAGCCTCGTAGACCCCTGGTAGACCCCGACGAAGTTGTCTCTCCAGACAACCGAGACATCGGCGTGGCTCCAGCCGCCTCGACTCGCGGCGCCTCTCCCTCCATGGGTAAGGAGGGGCCGACGGTTCGAGTCCGTCACAGGGCTTCGCGAATCCCTGCTAATCAGCTCCTCGGTTCGCTGTGGTGGCGACGAGCCCGGGGGTCGACGTCCACCGAGCGTCCACGATGCAGCGTGATCGCCTTCGAGCAGGCCTGGAAGTCCTGGCGCGACTGTCGCATCGTGAAAGTGCACGCAGCCGTTCAGCACGGCTGCGGCCACCTCGCCCATGACAGCCGCGAGCACGCCGTCTCGCTCCTCGACGCGCTCGCGCTCGAGCGTGCGGTGGACGCTGGGTGGACGCCGCGCGCAAAAGCCCGCAAACCCTGTCGCCGAGGGACGGCGCTCACTCCTTCTGGCTTGTCCTCTCAAAATCAGATAGACTCTCTATCCAATTAAATGCCACGGAAGTACGACATGAGCCGGCGCGCCGAGGCGCGCGAGGAAACCCGGCGGCGAATCGTGGAAGCAACGGCGAAGCTGCATGGTGAGAGGGGGGTTCTCGGCACGTCGTGGCGCGACATCGCCGAAGAGGCGGACGTCTCCGTGGCCACGGTCTACTCCTATTTCCCCTCCATCGACCAGCTGCTCCCCGCGTGCGGCCAGCTCGTGATGGAGCGGGCCCGACCGCCGTCGCCCGATGCGGCCTCCGCGATCGTCGGCGACGCCGAAGATGTACGCGAGCGCCTCAGGCGCATCGCTCGCGAGCTCTTCAGGTTCTACGAGCGCGGTGGACCGCACATCGAGGTCGACACTCGCGAGCGAGAGCTGCCGGGCATGCGGGAATGGGAGGAGTTCCAGCGCGCCACGGTCGCTGGCTTCGTCCGCGAGGCGCTCGCGGGGCACGCAGATCCGCGCAAGGCGCGACTCGTCAGCGCGTTCTTCGACCTTCCGACTTACAAGGCTCTGCGGAGCCGTGGAGCGAGCCCGAATAGAGCCGTGGAGATGGCGGTCCAAGCCGCCGCGTGTCTGGTCGAGCGCGACCAGTGATCAAGCCCACCGAATGGAGGTACTGATGGAGACTTCTCAAGCTGAGAATCCGCGCGAGGCGGAGGTCACCCCGCTGTTGAAGCCTGCGTTCGTCGCCAGCCACCAAGGGGAAGCGCGCTGGTGGGGCGGGGGACTTGCCGTCATCAAGGCCACCGCCTCCGACACCGGCGGCCAAATGACGATCGTCGAGGTGACCGAGCCGCCGGGCGCCGAAGCGCCTCTACACGTCCACCACAACGAGGACGAGGCATTCTGGGTGCTCGACGGAGACGCCACGTTCGAGATCGGCGAGACGACAATCGAGGCGCGCGCGGGCGACTACGCCTTCGGGCCCCGGCACATCCCGCACCGTTACTCCGTCGGCGACGCGGGTTGCAGGATGCTCTTCATCCTCACCCCGGGAGGCCTCGAGGACCTCGTGATTGCGATGAGCGAGCCCGCTGGCGCGCGCACACTCCCACCGCCATCAGTCGAGGAGCCGGACATGGCGGGCATCAAAGCGATCGCCGAGGCGCATGGAAGCGAGATACTCGATGGCTGAGGTCGAGCAGGAGTCCAAAGGTTCCGCACGAGCCCAGGCGGAGCTCTGGGGCGAGCGCGCCCGCGACTGGGCCGACGTGATGGAGGGCTGGAACGGCTGGGGCGTGCCCGTCTACCGGCACATACTCGAGCGGATCACCGTCGGCAGCGATAGCCGCGTGCTCGACATCGGCTGCGGTGCGGGCCGCTTTTGCCGCATCGCCGCGGACCGAGGAGCCCGCGTCTCCGGCCTCGATGCGACGCCGGCGTTGATCGAGATCGCGCGGGAGCGGATTCCGGACGGCGACTTCCACGTCGGCGACATGGAGCAGCTGCCGTGGCCGAGCGACGCGTTCGACGTCGTCACTGGGTTCAATTCCTTCTTCATCGCGGCGGATATCGTCAGCGCCCTCGCCGAGGCGCGACGCGTGGGGCGGCCTGGAGCGCCGGTGGCAATGACCGTCTTCGGTCGCCCGGAGCGTTGCCAGTCGACTGCGATGTTCGACGCGATCGGCACGCTCGTGCCGACGAAGCCGAAGCCGGGGGCTGACGGCGCGAAGGCAGGTCAGCCGCTGCACGAGGAGGGCGCTCTCGAGGCCCTAGCAACGCAAGCCGGGCTAAGTCCCGAGGAGGCGGGCTACATCGAGTTCGTCGAGAGCTATCCGAATCTCGAGACAATCCTCCGCGGCGTGAGGGCTGCGCCGCCGATGGTCCGCGCGAGTCGGGTAGTGGGAGACGACGCGGTTCGGGACGCGCTCACAGAGGTCTTTCACTCGTTCGAGACTCCGACAGGGCGCTACGCCCTCCACGAGGAGGTCCGCTACCTGATCGCGAGGGCGTAACCGTCCCGCGTTGAATCCGGAACCCCACGTGCCTCCCGGTCGCGAGAACGGGGTCGTAGTCAGCGTAGACAACCGGCGATGGAGCCGTTATGGAGCCCAGCGGTTGCAACCGGTGGCAGCCAGTGGCAAATGCCACTGCGCCGAAAGGGCTTAGAAAGGCGAGAACCGTTGCCGTGGGTTGCGGCCGGTTGCCGCCAGGATCCCATGGTAAGGAGGAGGTCAATCGCAGGCCCAGTTCCGTCATTTGCCGCGGATCCCTTCACTACTGCTGATGGGGTCAATCTGGACTCGGGGTGACTGTGAGTGACTGAAGATGACAAACGCGGGATGACCTTTCGACGGTCTGCCGTGAAGAAAAAGGCCTGCAAACTGACCCCTTTTCCCGGAGCACTTCACTAACGTAGACCTCTGGTAGACCCCTGAGCCCTTCATTAAGGCCCCGGTCCAGAACAGAAAACCCCTGCAAATTCGAAGAAGCCGACGCCCGGACTCGAACCGGGGACCCCTTCATTACGAGTGAAGTGCTCTACCAGCTGAGCTACGTCGGCGCGGCTCGGGGAGCCGATTTGCCAGTATAGCCCGGCGTTCAGGAACCGCTGAGGAGCGGGAATAGGCGGCCGGCGAAGGGCGTTATAACACTCGGAAGGCGCCGCCTTCATCGGCCTGAGCGCCTGGACACGACACGAAAGGATCGACCATCACCACCTTGCTACACCCTGAGTACGAGCTGCTGCTCGACGAGCCCGAAGAGGAAGAGGAGTCGTCCGACGACGACTTCGACCTCGACCTGGAGCCGGGCGAGCTCTCGGGCTCGGCTGACTCGCTGCAGCTCTTCCTGACTGAGATCGGGCGCTATCCGCTGCTGACCGCCGCGGAGGAGATCGCGCTCGCGAAGCGGGTCGAGCGCGGCGACGCCGAGGCCAAGGAGCGCATGATCAACTCCAACCTGCGTCTCGTCGTCTCGATCGCGAAGAAGTACCGCGGGCACGGCGTGCCGTTCTCGGATCTCATCCAGGACGGCGTCATAGGGCTCAATCGGGCGGTCGAGAAGTTCGACTGGCGCAAGGGCTTCAAGTTCTCCACGTACGCGACCTGGTGGATTCGCCAGGCTGTCCAGCGCTCGATCGCGGGGCAGGGCCGCACCATTCGCGTCCCCACCCACGTCCACGAGCGGCGGCAGAAGCTCAACCGGGCGGGGGACAAGCTCGAGCGTGAGCTCGGCCGGCGGGCGACCAACGAGGAACTCGCGAAGGAGACGGGCCTGGCGCTCCAGCACGTCGACGAAGCGCTCGACGTCGCGGAGGCGCGGGTCTCGCTGAACCAGTCGGTCGGGAACGACGAGGACTCCGAGTTCGGCAATCTCTTCGCCGACGACGACGCCGTCGATCCCAGCGAGGTTGCAGTCGAGGCGCTCGAGCGCCGGGACGTGCGGCTCGCGCTCGGCAGGCTTCCCGAGCGGGAGCGCAGGATTCTCGAGCTTCGCTACGGCATAGACTGCGAGCCCCACTCGCTGGAGGCGATCGCTGCGGAGCTCCACGTCTCCCGCGAGCGCATCCGCCAGCTCGAGAGCAACGCGCTCACGAAGCTCGCCGCCAGCCTCAGCGAGCTCGCCCTCTCCGCCTAACCGAGCCCGGCCCGGGTCTCAGGCGACCTCGCGGCACTCGTCGATGGGAAGGTCGACCGCGTCCTCGCCCTCGGCGAGCTCGACGGTGCAGAGGTCATCGAGAACCTTGTAGCCGGTGACGACGCCCACGCCCTGCGGGGTCTCCACGTGCCCCCCCACGCGGGGGGCACGGTCGCGGAAGCTCCGATAGAGCGGGTGCTCGAAGGCCAGGCAGCAGCGGAGCCGGCCGCAGAGCCCCGTGATCCGCCCGGAGCCCATGGGCAGCTCCTGGTCCTTCGCCATCTTGAGGGTGATCGGCTGCTCGTGCGAGGGGAAGCGACGGCAGCAGTGCTCGCCACCGCAGAGCCCGTGATCACCGCAGAGACGGGCGCATTCGCGCGCCCCCACCGAGCGCAGCTCGACGCGCCGGTGCAGACGGCGTTTGAGCTCGGCCTGCACGCCGTTCAGGTCGGGGCGCTCCGCTGCCTCGTAGGCAAAGACGAAGCGGGAGCCGTCGAAGACGAGCTCGACCGACACCGGCTTCAGAGCTACGCCCAGCTCGCCGATGACCTCACGGAAGACGCCCATGGCCCGCTGCGCTTCCGCCCGATTCTCCTCCCAGAGCTCGCGATCGACGTCCGTGGCGCGGCGAATGACCTTCTTCAGCCGCGCGGGCGGCTCGTCCGCGAGCTCGTGGTTGGCCTTGACCACGCGCCCGAGCTCCTGCCCTCGCGACGTCTGGCAGATGACGCGCTCGTTCCACGCGAGCTCGAGCCCGCCGGGCTCGAACGAATAGACCTTCCCGCCCGGAGAGAACACGATCCCGACGGCGACCGTCATGCGGGAAGTGTGCCTGCCAGGTCGTGGCGGAGCCGTACGAAGAGCGCCTCGAGCGCAAGCCCGGGCTGGACCTGGAACTCGAACGACCGCCATGTCTCGCGCACCGTCTCGGCCGCGCGCTCGGCGCCCGAAGAGCGCTCGGGTAGGCCGTCTGCGGCGAGCTCGGCGAGCCGGTCGCTGTTCAGGGCCGCGCCCTCCGCGCCCACGGAGACGACCAGGACGTCGCGATACCAGCCGGCGAGAAGGTCGAGCGTCTCCAGGATGTCCTCCCGCTCGGCGCCGCGGCCGGCGCGGCGGACCCTCTGCTCGCGCTCACGCGGGCTCTCCTCCGTCTCCTCGGTCTCGGCTTCAGCCCGCGCCTTGGCGGCGCGCTCGTAGGCCAGCTCCGTGACACCACGGGATGCCTGCGCGGGGTCGAAGGCTGGATCGAGATACACGGAGCGGGCCAGCTCGATGAGCCGGGAGCGCCTCTCCCCCGCCTCCGGGTCGAGCAGGCGCTCCGCGCGGTCGAGGCGGCCTGCGGCGACCCGGGCGAGCGCCTCGAGCTCCTCTCCTTCCAGCCCACGCCGCACGAGGAACGCCTTGATCGCACGCTGCGAGAGGCGGCGGAAGGGAACGTGCTGGCAACGCGAGCGGATGGTGGGCGGGAGCAGCCCCAACTCCTCCGCGACGAGCACGATGACCGCGTAGGGGGGCGGCTCCTCCAGATCCTTGAGCAAGGCGTCCGCCGCGTCCTCGTTCATGAGGTGCGCTCCCAAGACGAGGTAGACGCGCCGCTCGGCCTCGAAGGGGCGCATGTGCAGGTCGCGGCGCAGCGCGCGGACCGGGCCGATGCGGATCTGGTCGCCGAGCGGCTCGAGCACGTAGAGATCCGGATGGACACGGCGTGCGGCGCGGTCGGGGTCGCCGAGGAGCTCACCGGCGAAGGCAAGGGCCGCGCGGCGCTTCCCGACACCGCGCGGTCCGTGGAAAAGGTAGGCGTGTGCAGGCCCCTCGGCGAGCGCCGCCCGGAGGAGGCGCTTCGCCTCGTCCTGCTCAGGAAAGGTCTCGAAGCTGTCCACGGATCTGTCCGGCGATATCTTCGGCGGTTTGCGTGCCGTCCACCACCACCACCCGCTCGGGGAAGAGGCGCGCAAGCTCGCGGTAGGCGCGGTCGACCTCCTCGGCGAATGCTCGTCCTTCGCTCTCGATCCGGTCCGGATCGCCACTCTTGCGGGCCGCCGCCTCGACGGGTGGTACGGCGATCACGAACGTCCGGTCCGGGAGCAGGCCGTTGGTCGCGACGCTGTTGAGCTCGAGCACACGCTCGACGCCCAGACCCCGCGCCAGGCCCTGGTAGGCGAGCGAGGAATCGAGGTAGCGGTCGCAGACGACGTCGGCGCCCCGGGCGAGGGCGGGCCGGATGACCGATTCCACGAGCTGGGCGCGTGCGGCCGCGAAAAGGGCCGCTTCGGCCCACGGAGCGAGATCGTCGCCGTGGAGGAGCAGCTCCCGCACGCGCTCCCCGAGCGGCGTCCCTCCCGGCTCGCGCGTGTGCACGACCTCGCGGCCCTCCGACCGCAGTCCCTCCGCAAGGAGACGCGCCTGCGTCGACTTCCCGGAGCCATCGACTCCCTCGAACGTGACGAACATCGGCGCCGCCCTAGGATACGTGGCCGTGCGGGCGATCGTGACCGGGGGCGCCGGCTTCATCGGCTCGAACGTCGTCGACGCGCTCGTCGCCCGCGGCGACGAGATCCTCGTCCTCGACGACCTGTCCCACGGGAAGCGGGAGAACGTCGATCGAAGGGCAGAGCTCCTCGTCGTCGACATCCGCGACGAGCAGAGCGTGCGGGAGGCGTTCGCGGCGCATCGCCCGCAGGCGTGCCTCCACCTCGCCGCGCAAGCCGACGTGCGCGTCTCGGTGGAGCGGCCCGGCCACGACTGCGAGGTGAACGTCCTCGGCACGATCCGTCTCCTCGAAGCGGCCCGGGAGCACAGGACGCGGATGATCTTCTCCTCGACCGGCGGCGCGATCTACGGCGAGTGCCGGGAGCCCGCGCCCGAAACGGCGCCGCGCGAACCGCTGGCCCCGTACGGGACTTCGAAGCTTGCCGCCGAGGAGTACATCTCCACCTACAACCGCCTGTACGGAAGCGCGCACACGTCGCTCCGCTACGGCAACGTCTACGGCCCTCGGCAGGATCCCCACGGCGAGGCCGGCGTCGTCTCCATCTTCCTCGGGCGGCTGGCTCGCGGCGAGGTTCCGCACGTCTACGGGGACGGGCGGCAGGAGCGGGACTACGTCTACGTCGGGGACGTCGTCCGAGCGTCGCTCGCAGCGCTCGAGCGCCCGGCGGGGATCTTCAACGTCGGGACGGGCAAGCCGACGTCGGTCCTCGAGCTCCTCGACGGGTGCCTACAGGTGACCGGCGTCGATGTCGAGCCCGTCTTCGACCCGCCCAGGCTCGGCGAGTTGCAGCGAAGCGTCCTCGGCACCGACCTCGCGGAGCGCGAGCTTGGGTTTCGCGCCGAGACGTCCCTCCGGGACGGACTGGCGGCCACCTGGGCGTGGATGAAGCGTGAAGGAGAGCTGGGGGCGGGCGCGAACTAAGGGCGCCCGTGGATCACCCCGCCGGTCAGCTTTCCTCCTCGCAGCCCTGGCGCGTCACGGCACTGGTCGCCTCGTCCGTCGCCGCCGTCGAGCTTTGCATCCTTCTCGTCGTCGGGCTCATCGTCTTCGGCGACTTCTTTACAGGGCAGGTGGACAAGGCGACCGACCCGCTGGAGGTAACGAAGGCCGCGGTGGCACGCGACAAGGCCGCGGCGAAGAACGCCGGTGCTCACGCGAAGCCAATCCTCCCCCGGGGCGAAACGTCCGTCCTCGTACTGAACGGCAACGGCGTCACAGGCGTCGCCGGGATGACAGCCGACGCGGCGCAGGCCCGTGGCTACCTCATCGCCGGCACGGACGACGCTCCGCGCTCGGACTTCGCCCGTTCGGTCGTCATGTACCGGCAGGGCTTCGGGCGGGAGGCGAAGCGGCTCGGGCGGGACTTCCGGGTCCGCCAGGTGACGCCGCTCGACGGCCTCCGCGCCCGCCAGCTGCAGGGCGCCCACGTCGTCCTGATCGTCGGCGGGTAGCCCGACCGCTACTGGCTACGCTTGGGGCGTGGCCGAGCCCCTTCTCACGCGCGCGTGCAGGCGCGAGCCGGTCGAGCGCACGCCCGTCTGGTTCATGCGGCAGGCGGGCCGCTCGCTGCCCGAGTACCGGGAGATCCGCAAGCGCCACACGCTTTTCGAGGTGTGCCGGCAGCCGGAGCTCTGCGCCCAGGTGACGCTCCAGCCGGTGCGCGCCCACGGCGTGGACGCAGCCGTGATGTTTGCCGACATCATGCTGCCGGTCCTTGGCATGGGGGTCGACGTCGACCTCGTCGAAAACGTCGGCCCGGTGATCGAGCGCCCCATCGCGAGCAGGGCCGACGTCGAGCGGCTGCGAACGCCCGAGCCGGAGGAGTCCGTGCCCTTCATCCTCGAAGCGGTGCGGCTCGTCCGGGAAGGGCTCGCCCCCGAACAGGCGCTGGTCGGCTTCGCCGGCGGGCCCTTTACGGTCGCCGGGTACCTCATCGAGGGCCGGCCGACGCGGGACTTCCTGAAGACCAAGGCGTGCATGTACGGGTCGCCCGAGGTCTGGCATGCGCTCATGGAGAAGCTCGCGGACGTCTTCGTCCGCTACCTGCAGGGCCAGGTGCGCGCGGGAGCGGACGTCATACAGCTCTTCGACTCCTGGGTCGGGGCGCTCTCCGTGGACGACTACCGTGAGTTCGCTGCGCCCTACTCCGCGCGCATCCTCGGCTCGCTGGACGTGCCGACGATCCACTTCGCCACGGGTGCCTCGCACCTGCTCGAGGATCTCGCTTTAGCTGGAGGAGACGTGGTCGGGCTCGATTGGCGGATTCCGATCGAGCGCGGCTGGGAGCTCGTGGGCGAGGAGCGCGGCGTGCAGGGAAACCTCGACCCGGCTTTGTTGCTCGGGCCCTGGGAGCGCGTGGAGGACGCGGCCGTGCGGATTCTGGACGCGGTCGGGGGCCGTCCCGGCCACATCTTCAACCTCGGGCACGGCGTGCTCCCCCAGACCGACCCGGCCGACCTACGGCGTCTGGTCGAGCTGGTGCACGAGCGGACGGCCGTCGAGGTGCCGGCGTGAGGGGCACGCTCCCCGGGGCCGCCGCGGGCCTCCCTCCAGTTCCAGCCTATCGCCGCGCGGCGCGCGCGTGGCGCGCCGTTCGCGTCGAATGGGTCCCGGGAGTGGGTCAAGAGTGAGCCAGGGGGTCGTCCTCATGGCCTACGGGAGCCCCGAGCGCGTCGAGGACGTGCCTGCGTACTACGAGGACATCCGCGGTGGGCGGCCGGTGCGCCCCGAGGCTGTTGCCGCGCTTCAGGCGCGCTACCGCCGGATCGGCGGATCGCCGCTCAACGAGATCACCGAGCGGCAGCGCGCAGCGCTCGAGCAAGAGCTCGGCCGACCCGTGTACGTGGGCATGAAGCACTGGAGCCCGTGGATCGCCGACGCGGCACGGCGCGCCGTGGCCGACGGCATCGACCGGGTCGTCGGCCTCGTGCTCGCTCCTCACTATTCCCGCATCTCCATCGGCGGCTACCGCGAGCGACTCGAGCAGGCGCTCCCGGACACCGCCGACCTCCTCTTCATCCCCAGCTGGCACGACCACGAGCCCTATCTGGATGCGATCGCGGACCGCGTACAGGGCACGGACGCACACGTCGTCTTCACGGCCCACAGCCTCCCCGCCCGCATCCTCGACGAGGGCGACCCCTACCCCGACCAGTTGCTGGCAACCTCGCAGCTCGTCGCCGACCGGGCAGGCGTGGAGAGCTGGTCCTTCGCCTTCCAGAGCGAGAGCTCGACCGGGGAGCCCTGGCTCGGCCCGAACCTGCTCGACGAGCTGGAGACCTTGCACGCGGACGGCGTCCGCAAGGTGCTGGTCGCGCCCGTCGGCTTCGTCTCCGACCACCTCGAGATTCTCTGGGACATCGACGTCGAGGCCCGGACGAAGGCATCCGAGCTCGGACTCGAGCTCGACCGGATCGAGTCGCTGAACGACGATCCGGCGTTCATTCGCGGACTCGCCCGGCTCGTCGAGCAGGCGTCGAGGGCCGGAAGCCGAATCGGAACGCGATGAGCACGCGCAGCTGCCCCGAATGGCCCGCCCTCCTGGAGGTCACGCCCGACCTCCACTTCAAGCACTACACGCTCGCCGAGGCGCACCTGCCCGCCGAGGTGCTCATGAACCTCCCGGACATTCCCCTCGAGGCCGTCGCCATCTGCGCCGACCTGGAGCACAACGTCTACAACCCCGCGCACACCGACCAGCGCGTCGCGGCGGCCCTCCAGGACACGTACTGGTATCCGCTCTCCGAGTGGGCACAACGGGCGCCGCGCCCGTAGCATCCAAGGATGGGCAAGGGTTACGCGGAAGGCCCGGCAGCAGAGGAGCGCTACGAGGCGCTCGAACGTGGAGAACGGGAGAGTCGGGCGCATCGAGTCACGCCAGCGTCAGGCCGTCTACGGCGCGACCGACGACAACCCGGAGAAGCACTTCCTCGGGTGGCTCGGCGAGGTCGATCCGGACGAGCTCTTCGAGAGCGGCGCGGCCTGGGGCCTCTCAGTCGTCCGCCGCCGCGACTGAGGCGGCGCACCAGAACACGTCCGTGCGGTAGGGCAAGACGACGCGGTCGCGTCCCGGCACGAGCCCGCGCACGCGCCCGGCGACCCTCTCCCGCTCGTCGGCAGGGAGCGCCGCGATGAAGCTCACCGAGGTGGCCCGCGCGACGAGACCCTCGACGTCGAGCTCGTGGTCGAGCCGGAACTCTCGCGTGCTCGAGCGGCGTGAAGAGATTCGTCCGCTCGAAGGCCGCGCGCCAGGCGCCGGAGCGGTAAGCGGGCGCGTCGCCGCGGTACGGCTCCAGCACGTCTGTCAGCCCGCGGACGAACGGCTCGCGCTCGTCGCGGACGTTCCAGATGAGGCCCAGCCGGCCTCCCGGCCGCAGCACCCGGTGGATCTCGGCGAGCGCCCGGTCGCCGCTGAACCAGTGGAACGCCTGACCGACGGCGACCGCGTCCACAGACTCGTCCGCAAGCGGAATCGCTTCCGCCGTGCCGGCGAGGATCTCTACCGTCGGGGAGGGACTCGACGATCTTCGCCCGCATCGAGTCGACTGGCTCGACGGCGACGACCCGCGCGCCCGTGGGGACGAGGGCACAGGTCAGCTTGCCCGTCCCCGCGGCGAGATCGAGAACACGGGCGCCCGGGCGGATCCCCAGCTCCTCCGCCAGGCAGGCGATCGCCGCCGCCGGATAGGAGGGCCTCCCGCGCTCGTACTCGTCCGGCGCGCGGGCAAAGCCGCGGGCGGCCGACTCGTGGATCACGCTGCGAGCTTGCGGAGCGCGTAGAGGAGGATCCCGCCGTGGCGGAGGTACTCCCGCTCGCGCGGGGTGTCGAGCCGCACGCGCGCCGTGAACGTGACGTCGCCCGCCCGCACCGTGACCTCGCGCGCCTCCCCGTTCTCGACACCCTCGACGGCGAATTCCTCGCGCCCGGTGAGACCCAGCGAAGCAGCGCTCTCGCCGTCCCTGAACTGCAGCGGGAGGATGCCCATGCCGATCAGGTTGGAGCGGTGAATGCGCTCGTAGCTCTCCGCGATGACGGCGCGGACGCCCAGGAGGTTCGGGCCCTTGGCCGCCCAGTCGCGCGAGGAGCCGGAGCCGTACTCCTTCCCGGCGAGGACGATGAGCGGCACGCCCTCCTCGCGGTACCGCTCGGCCGCCTCGAAGATCGTCGTCTCCTCCCCGTCCGGTAGGTGCACGGTCCACGTCCCCTCGCTTCCGGGTACGAGCAGGTTGCGGAGGCGGACGTTGGCGAACGTGCCGCGCACCATCACCTCGTGGTTGCCGCGCCGCGAGCCGTACGAGTTGAAGTCCGCCCGCTCGACGCCGTGCTCGATGAGATAACGGCCGGCCGGGCTATCCGGGCGGATGGAGCCGGCCGGGGAGATGTGGTCGGTCGTGACGCTGTCGCCCACCATCACAAGGCAGCGGGCGCCGCGAAGGTCTTCCACGGTCCCGGGTTCCGCTGACATCGCCTCGAAGTACGGCGGCCTGCGCACGTAGGTCGAATCCTCGTCCCACGCGTAGAGGCTGCCCGACGGAGTCTCCAGGGAGCGCCAGTGCTCGTCGCCGGTGAAGACGTCGGCGTACGTGCGCCGGAACATGTCCTCCTGAGACCGCGGCGGTGACCGTGTCGGCCACCTCCTCGGCGCTCGGCCACAGGTCGCGCAGGTAGACGTCGTCGCCATCTTCATCCTGTCCGATCGGCTCGCTCGTGAGGTCGAGGTCGATCCGTCCGGCCAGGGCGTAGGCCACGACGAGCGGCGGCGAAGCGAGGTAGTTCGCCTTCACCTCGGGATGGATGCGCGCTTCGAAGTTGCGGTTCCCCGAGAGCACGGAGGCGACGACGAGGTCCCCCTGCTCGACCGCCTGCGAGATCTCGGGCGGAAGCGGCCCGGAGTTGCCGATGCAGGTCGTGCAGCCGTAGCCGACGGTATGGAACCCGAGCGCCTCCAGGTACGGCGTCAGCCCTGCCTTCTCGTAGTACTCGGTCACGACCTTGGAGCCGGGCGCGAGGCTTGACTTCACCCACGGCTTGCGCCCGAGCCCGCGTTCGACGGCCCTCTTCGCCAGGAGGCCGGCGGCGACCATGACCGAGGGGTTGGAGGTGTTCGTGCAGCTCGTGATCGCGGCGATGACGACGGAGCCGTGCCCGAGCTCGACCGTCTCCTCGCCGAGCGTCACGGTAACAGAGACCTCCGGCCGCTCGATCGTCGCCGTCGGAGCCCGCTCGGCCTCCGGGACGGCCTTGTGTCCCGGAGCGACGTACTCGGGCGGGTCGCTCGCCGGGAACGACTCGGCGACCGCCTCGTCGGGCGAGCCGTTCGGGTACGCGACGCCGAAGCTCGAGAGGGATTCGAGAAACGAGTCCTTTGCGCGCGTCAGTGGGACTCGGTCCTGCGGCCGGCGCGGCCCGGCCAGGCTCGGCTCGACGTCGCCCAGGTCGAGCTCGATGACCTGCGAGTACTCCGGCTCGGCCGCGGGGTCGTGGAAGAGGCCTTGGGCGCGACAGTAGCCCTCGACGAGCTCCACCTGCTCGTCGCTCCGACCGGTGAGGCGCAGGTAGCGGAGGGTCTCCTCGTCGACCGGGAAGAAACCGCAGGTGGCGCCGTACTCGGGGGACATGTTCCCGATCGTGGCCCGGTCGGCGAGCGGAAGCCCCACCAGGCCCGCGCCGAAGTACTCGACGAACTTCCCGACGACGCCGACCTCTCGCAGGATCTGCGTGACGGCGAGGACGAGATCCGTCGCAGTCGCCCCCTCCGGCAGGTCGCCCGTCAGGCGGAAGCCGACGACTTGCGGGACGAGCATCGAGACGGGCTCGCCCAGGAGGACGGCCTCCGCTTCGATCCCCCCCACGCCCCAGCCGAGAACGCCGAGGCCGTTCACCATCGTCGTGTGCGAGTCCGTCCCGATGAGCGTGTCCGGGAAGGCGAGCAGGCGCCCCTCCTCCTCCCGCACCTCGACGACGCGGGCGAGGTACTCGAGATTGACCTGGTGGACGATGCCCGTGTTGGGCGGCACGACCTTGAAGTTTTCGAAGGCGCTCTGGCCCCAGCGGAGGAAGGCGTAGCGCTCGCGGTTGCGCTCGAACTCGCGCTCGGTGTTGCGCGCAGAGCGCCAGGCGGGAGCCGAAGACGTCCACCTGCACGGAGTGGTCGATGACGAGCTCTGCCGGGATGAGCGGGTTGATCGTGGCCGCGTCGCCGCCCAGCTCGACCATCGCATCGCGCATGGCGGCGAGGTCGACGATCGCGGGCACGCCCGTGAAGTCCTGCAGGAGCACGCGCGCGGGCCGGAAGGAGATCTCGTGCTCTGGGTCAGCGGCCGGGTCCCAGCCCGCGACGGCCTGCACCTCGTCGGCCGTTCCCCGGCCCAGAGCCTCGGCCCGCACGACGTTCTCGAGGAGGACGCGGAGGGTGTAGGGCAGCCGCTCGAGGTCGTGGTCGGCGGCGAGCGCGTCGAGGCGCGCCATCGTGTGCGACCGTCCGCCGACGTCGAATTCCGCTAGCGCTCCGAAGCTGTCCGCCATTGTCCCGTAGTCGATTCTAGGGACGGGAAGGACTCGCCCGTCCTGCGACGAACGGTCCGGACCTCATGAACCTCCGGACCACACGCCTGCGCCGTGCAGGAGCGCTGTCCGGGCTCACTCTCCTTCTGGCGGCTTTTGCCCAGAGCGCTCCCGCGCAGCAGCGGTACACGGTGCAATGGGGTGACACGCTCACCGGGATTGCCTCGCGGCACGGCACGACGGTCGGGGCGCTCGCACGGCTGAACGGAATCGATCCCACGAACATCCTGCTCAGCGGTACGACGCTGCGCGTGCCGGGCGCGGGCACGAGCGCGCTCGCCGGTTCCCACCTCGTCCAGCCCGGGGAGACGCTCAGCGGCATCGCTGCCCGCTACGGGACGGGCGTCGCGTCGCTCGCGCGCGCGAACGGGCTCGCGTCGGCCAACCTCATCGTCGCGGGAACGCGGCTTCGCGTGCCGGCACACTCGGGGGCCGCGCCCGCCGGGGCCGGCCCGGCGACCTCCTGGAGCATCACCGGCGTGATCGACTACTGGTCGGGTCAGTACGGCGTCGACCCACGGCTCTCCCGCGCTCTTGCCTGGATGGAGTCGGGCTACCAGACCGACGTCACCTCGACCGCGGACGCGTGGGGCGTAATGCAGGTCACCCCAGCCGCCTGGGCGTTCGTCGAGGACGTCCTGCTCGGCGCCCCAGTACCGCGGACGGCCGAGGGCAACGTTCGCGTGGGCGTCGCCTATCTCGCGCACCTCCTCGGTCAGGTTGGGGGTCGGGAGCGTCTCGCCCTCGGCGCCTACTACCAGGGGCTCCGCAGCGTGCGGGCCCACGGGCTCTTCGGAGAGACGCGGCGCTACGTCGCGGACGTGCTCGCGCTCAAGGGCCGGGTGTAGGGCCGAGCAGGAGCCGGTCGATCGGAGCGCGCCTGGGCACGCTCCGAGTCTACGCGGCGCCCTTGTCCGAAACGGACATGTCAGGGGTCTGACCCCTGACATGTCTCGAAGAGCCAGTGCTTTCGTCCACACGCTGTGCAAGATGGCTTCCCTGCAGCGCGGGCTGTGGAGCGTTTGTCACGGCTTTCATGAGCCCGCTGGCTTGAAGGGACATGTCCGGGGTCAGACCCCGGACATGTCCCTAAGATCCCGCCTGTGTCGGAGTGGCTCGCAGAGGCGGTCGCGCTTGCCGAGCGGAACGTCGCGGAGGGCGGGCGGCCGTTCGGAGCGCTGGTGGTGCTCGACGGGGCGGTCGTCGCGACGGGTGTGAACAGGGCGGAGCAGGATCACGACCCGACCGCGCACGCGGAGCTCATGGCCATTCGGGCAGCTTGCGCCGCGCTCGGATCGGATCGCCTGCCCGGCGCGCTGCTCGTGTCGAGCTGCGAACCGTGCCCCATGTGTCAGGCCGCAGCGTTTCTGGCCGGTGTGGAGCGCGTCGACTTCGCGGCCACGAGCGAGGACGCCACGAGAGCCGGCTTCGACATCTCAGGCATCGCCGACCAGTTCACCCGGCCGTTCCCCGAGCGCCCGGTGGCGCTCCACCACGTCGAGACGGACGGCGCCGGCCGGCCGTTCGACCTCTGGCGCTCTCGGGCCAGCTGAGGCTCGGATTCGTTACGGATGCCGGACGTAGTAGCGGTAGCTGCCCATCCCGCCGGCGAGATGGTCCGGGGCCGCCTGCACGACGACTCCGCCGCTCTCGGCGACGGCGGCCTCCACCTTCGCCCGCGGCACCGCGATCATCCGGACCGGGTGGAGGCCGGCCCGGCCGTAGAGGAACCGCTCGCTCACGCCGAGCTCTCGGAGGAGCGTGTAGGCGCGGCGCCGCAGCTGACGGCGATTCCGCAGGGCGATCTCGGTGGGCAGCTGGAAGACGAGGAGGCCGCCCGGCCGAAGCACGCGCAGGAACTCCGCCACGTAGCCGAGCGCAGCCTGCCCCGAGGGCATGTGCTGAAGGACGATGAGCGAGAGCACGAAGTCGAACGTTCCGGACTCGAAGAGCGTGAGATCCGGCGCCACGTTGACGAGGAAGCGACAGTTCTGGCGGTCGGCATTCAGCTCGCGCGCCGACCTGATCATCTCGCCGGAGATGTCGACCCCGACGCACTCCTCGAACTCGGCCGAAAGTGCCCGCGTCAGCCGTCCGACGCCGCAGCCGAAGTCGAGCGCGCGTCCCCGATCCGGCGTACAGCCGAGCTCCTCGGCGGCCCGGAGCAGCTCCGAGACCTCCCGCACGCCCGTGGCGAAGAACTCCTCGAGGTCCCAGCGCCCGTGCTGACGGTTCGGGTCGGCGAGAATCGCCCAGAGCGGGTCGAGGGTGGCGAGGTCCTCCCAGTCACGTTCGAGGCGGTGGAGCCCCACGCCCTCCTGCTTACCACATGACCGCCGGGGCCCGCTTCGCGCGCCTTACATTCGCTTCGCACCGAGCCGCTTCATAACGCTGCGCGCAGCGGGTGCGTCGGCGGCGCTCGCAGGCGCCAGCGAGCGCCGAAGAGCGGCCGCCGCCGGGAGAGCAGGCTTCTCGGGCGTGAAGAGCCACACGTCGAAGAGTGCATCGAGGTCTTGGCCGGAGATGCGCTCGGCGAGCCGGATGAACTGTCGCGTCGTCACGTTTCCGCCTGCTCGGGAGGTCGCCCACCTGCGCAGGATGCTGAAGAAGTCAGCGTCGCCGACTGTGACACGCAGTTGATGCAGAGTCATCGCGCCACGGACGTAGATGGGGAAGTCGAAGAGGTGATCCGGCCCGGGATCGCCGATCGTCAGGGACCAGAACGGATCCTCCGCCGGGATGGTGTAGAAGTTGTCGAAGATCTCTTGCGCGGTGCCGAGGCCCTCTCGCTCGCTCCACAGCCATTCGGCGTACGACGCAAAGCCCTCGTTGAGCCAGATGTGCTGCCAGCGCCGGACTGCGAGGCTGTCCCCGAACCACTGATGGGCCAGCTCGTGAACCACGACGTTGTCCCCGGATAGCTGGTCGAAGAAGAAGCTCATCGCGTAGATGGGGCGCGTCTGGTTCTCCAGCGCGAACCCGAGGTCCGCAAAGTCGTCGACGATCCCGCCTGCGGCCGAGAACGGGTATGGACCGAACACGCTCGACTCGAACGCGATGATCTCGGGCTGCCGTGCGAACGAGGCTTCCGCGATCACGCCCACGGGCGGCGGCGTGTCTGCCGCTGTGCCGACGATCCAGTCGTTCGGGTTGGGCGCGCTGCCGGCGGGGGCACCGGGCACGGTCCAACCGTCGAACGTATCTCCGTCGTCCTCGAAGGACGTCGTGCCCGCTCCGGTGGACACGACGATGTCGTCCACGAACGCACCTGCCAGTTGGAAGGACTCATCGCTCGCGTATGAGATCGACACCTCGACGTCGCTTCCCGCATAGGCCGACAGGTCGACCTGCCACTGTTCCCACCCGTCGCTCGCACCGCTGGCGGCCCACCATTGCCCGCCCGTGGCGCCTTGCGGCGAGCACGTCTCGTCGCCGTTGTCCGTCTGATAGTTGGCGAGGAACGGGTGCAGCTCGTGCCAGAACGGGCAGGAGAACCCGGTGTCCTGGCTCGTGTGCCCGTTCGCGTCCGGCAGCGTCGTCCAATCCTCCTCGCCGACTGTGTGCGCCTCCACGAAGACGAAGTCAAAGCTCTCTTCGGTATCGCGAGTGATCCAGAAGGACAACGTCGCCCCGCCGGCAGGGACCGCGATCGAGCGGGCCAGACGCTTGTACGACGGTTCGGATTTCTGAGAGATGGCGAACTGCTCCCCGGTGCGGGGTACGGCCACGGGAGCGAACAGGTCAGGATCGATCGCGTCCCAATAGCGAATACCTGCGTTCCTGTAGGCGCGCAGATCGAACTCGCCGATTGTCGCAGTGGTCAGGTACGAGGCCATGGGTTCCTTGGCGCGCCAAGTCCAGGTCGTCCACCCATGCTTCGTGCGTGTGCTCTTCAGTATTCCGTTCGCGACAGCCTCGAGGCCTGCGGGAACGGTGATGCGGAAGGTGTACGCGGCTTTGTCGATCGGGTGGTCGTTCACCGGATACCAGGTGGCGGCCACGTGAGGCTGGCCGATGACCACGGCGCCGTCGTCGGTGTGCAGGAAGCCGCTCAGGCCGAAGGAATCTACGATCGGCTCCGGTGTGCCCCTATAGCGAACCTTGATGCCGAACATACGGCCGTCGCGCAGGCCCTTGCGCGGCCTGACGATGAGCTCAGCGCCATCTCGCGACCAGCGCGCCTTGCGCCCGTTGACCTTGATCGACTCACAGTGAGCCCGTCGAAGTCGAGGTTGAAACGGGACAGGTTCTGCGTCGCGCGAGCCCGGATCGTCGCCACGCCCTCGAGGACGTCCGTCGCGGGGTCATACCTCACATCCAGCAGGTAGTGCTTCGTGTCGTATCCGCCGTTGCCGTCGAGCGGGAAGTACGGATCGCCCGCCCCGGCTGCTCCCGGACGGAATCGCGACTGCCCGTCGGCGTTCCCAGGCGCGGCCGCTGCTGCAAGAAAGACGGCGATTGCGACCAAGAGGCCGAATCGAAAGGTCCGGAACGCGCGGCCGGTGCCTCGGCAGAACATTGGATCCTCCTTCGCCCCCGAACTTCGCCGCAGAAAACGTCGGGCCGGCGCTCTGCCTGCAGCCGCTACGTCAAGCGGGATTCCTCAGAACCCCGCCGCGGGAGTCTCCTCCAGAACCCGTCGCGAGTCAAGACCCCACGGCCAGGGGAATGGGCCAGCCGTCGTTGTCTGTCAGCTGCAGCCGGTGTTCTGGCCGCAGTCTCGGCACGTGTAGCACGAGCCCGTGCGCACCATGCGCCCTCCGCACTTCGCGCACTCGACGGCGTCCTCCCACGCGTTGAAGAGCGCCGTCTGGCCGGGCGGGGCGATCGGAGCCGCGTCGGCACCGGTGTCCTCGTCGGCGTTGCCCTCGAGGATGTCGTGCGCCTCCGCCAGGCGCCGGCGCACCTCCGGGCTCATGATGCCGAGCTCCTGCTGCGTGTCGGCGTCGAGGAACTTCTTCCCCATCCAGCGGAAGATGTAGTCGACGAGAGACTTGGCGACGCGGATGTCCTGATCGTTCGTCTGCCCCGAGGGCTCGAAGCGCATGTGGGCGAACTTCGAGACGTAGACCTCGAGCGGCACGCCGTACTGAAGGCCGAGCGAGACGGAGATCATGAACGAGTTCATGAGGCCGGCGAGCGTCGTGCCCTCCTTGGCGATGTCCACGAAGATGTCGCCGGGCTTGCCGTCGTCGTAGAGACCGACGTGGATGTAGCCCTCGTAGTCGCCGACGCGGAACTTGCGCCCGACCTCGACGCGGTCCTCCGGTAGGCGCCGCCGCTCCTGCTTCGGCGCGGGGGAGGGAGCAGCGGCGACCGCGTCCGCCTTCTTGGAGAGCGGCTGCGCCACCTTGCAGTTGTCCCGGTAGATGGCGATCGCCTTGACGCCGAGCCTCCAGGCGTCGAGGAAGAGCGTCGAGACCTCGTCGACCGACGTCTGCTCCGGCAGGTTCACGGTCTTCGAGATGGCGCCAGAGATGAACGGCTGGACGGCGCCCATCATCTTCACGTGACCCATGTGGTGGATGGCCCGGTCGCCGATCGCGCAATCGAAGATCGGGTAGTGCTCCGTCTTCAGGAAGGGGGCGCCGACAACCGTATTGCGGTCGTCGATGAAGGCGACGACCTGATCGACCTCCGGCGGTGCGTAGCCGAGCTTGTCGAGCGCCATCGGCACGGTCTTGTTCACGATCGTGATCTCGCCGCCGCCGACGAGCTTCTTGGACTTGACGAGCGAGAAGTCCGGCTCGACCCCTGTCGTGTCGCAATCCATCATGAAGCTGATGGTGTTGTGGCTGACGAAGCCGTTGGCGACGTAGGTGACGTTGTCGGGCACCGAGACGTCGTAGGTGGGCTGGTCATCGAGCACCTCGATGCTGGCGACATCGTCGTAGTAGAAGCCAAGCAGGCGCTCGAGGTCTGGGCTCTCGGCGCGCTCGAGGAGCGCGGTCGCGGATCGACGAGACACGTCCCCACGCCGCGCCAGCGCCATGAGCATGGTCTTGCGGAGCGAGTCGTTGTCAGGTGCCAGTTCGTCCAGGAGCGCACGGCTGACAGGGATGTGGTCGTAGCGCGCCGCTTGCCGGTGGTCGCCGACCATGAGCGTGTTCGCCTTGCGTGCGGAGATGAAGCCGATCTCGTCGAGGTACTGACCGGCAGACGACACGTTGAGGAGCCGAAGGACGTAACGGTCGTGCGGACCCCAGTTCGAGCTCGCATCGTCGACCTTCCGCGTCGTTACGAAGCCGAGCGCAAGGAGGAGCGCCTGCACGTCCCGGCTGAATTGCTCGGTGACCGTGCTCCAGGACACGTAGCCGTTATTCGTCGTCCCGTCCGCTTCGAAGAGCCCGCGGACGAATGCCGCGTAAACGTCGCGGTCGTTCGCATGGAGGATTGCGTCAGGAATGTGGGCGTGCCAACCCTTCCCGGAATGGTCAGCGGCGGGCGGCAGCTTGGCGAAGCCGCACGCCTCCCACCACAGCGCCAGCGGCACCGAGTGGAGCGAAACCTCGGTGTAGCCGCCCTGACTGCTGACGTGCGCGTCAAGCCCGAAGAGTTCCGCGCCAAGCTCGACCAAGCGAGCGACGACGTCCTCATCCTGGGCCGAGACGCAGAAGCGCAGACCTTTTGCATGCAGTGACCCGTCGCCCATGAAGTACCCGACGAGCTCGGCCAACTCGGCCGTCACCGTGCGAGGTGCTCGCGTCCGCTGGTCGGCCGTCCAGTAGAGCTCGCCGAGCGGGGGCAACGTGACTTCCTGCCGCTCACCGACGAGGCCGTTCAGCATCAGCGGCACTCGGTCGCCCTCCCGCAAGTCGCCGAACCGCCGCCAGGCCCACTCTCCTTCTACGTCTACCACCTTGATCCGGTGCGTGGCAGTGCCTTGGATCCGATAGCCGCGAGCAGTCTCGATCGACACGATTCGCTCGAAGCCGTTGACGTAGAACTGCGTCGCGCTACGGGGACCGCCGTCGGTCGCGACCTCGACGTCGAGCGGCTGCCATTTCGCGCCGACAGGATTGCCGAGGCTGCGGAGTCGAACGAGCCCACGACTCGTGGAAACGAGGCTGTCGCCCACCAGACAGCCGGTCGGAGCCAGGACCGTCGCCTGCGCATTCCGATACCCGGAGACCTCGCCCTGGTCGAGCGCGTCGTCCCACGACCGCCGCGCAGCGGAGAGAAGGTCGTCGGGCACCGACTCGGGATGCTCGATGTTGCCCACCGCGGCGCGGTGCTTGGCGATGACGCCGATCATGGCGGCGGCGTTCGGCTTGTAGCCGGCGAAGGCGCCCATGCGCGCCGCGATCTCGGCCGACTTCCGGTACGCGCGCCCGGTCATGAGCGCCGTGATCGCAGCCGCGTACGCCCGCCCCTCGTCCGAGTCGTACGGGAGCCCGCGCGACATGAGGAGTGCACCGAGGTTCGCGTAGCCGAGGCCGAGCTGGCGGTAGGCCTTCGCGTTCCGCTCGATCTCGGACGTCGGGTAGCTCGAGTAGCCGACGAGGATCTCTTGCGCGAGGAAAACGGTGTCGACAGCGTGCTCGAGGGCCTCGACGTCGAGCTCGCCGTCCTCGCGGCGGAACTTCATCAGGTTGAGCGAAGCGAGGTTGCAGGCACTGTCGTCAATGGACAGGTACTCGGAACACGGGTTAGAAGCGTTGATCCGCCCCGTGTTCGGGAGCGTGTGCCAGGAGTTGATCGTCGTGTCGTACTGGACGCCCGGGTCGGCGCACTTCCACGCCGCCTCGGCTGCCTGCCGGAGGAGATCGCGCGCCGGCATGGTCTTCAAGACCGTCCCGTCGGTGCGCGCGGTCAGGTTCCAGTCATCGTTCGCCTCGACCGCCTCGAGGAACGCATCGCTCGCACGGATGGAATTGTTCGCGTTCTGGTACTGAATCGAGGCCCAGTCGGGAGAGTCGAGCGACATGTCGTACCCAGCCGCCTCGAGGACGCGCGCCTTCTCCTCCTCGTGCGCCTTGCACCAGATGAACTCCTCGACGTCCGGGTGGTCGGCGTCGAGGACGACCATCTTGGCCGCGCGCCGCGTCTTGCCGCCCGACTTGATCGTGCCGGCGGAGGCGTCGGCGCCGCGCATGAAGGACACGGGGCCGGAGGCGTAGCCGCCCTTGGAGAGCTGCTCCTTCGAGGAGCGCAGCTTGGAGAGGTTGACGCCTGAGCCGGAGCCGCCGCGGAAGATGATCCCCTCGCGCCGGATCCAGTCGAGGATCGAGTCCATCGAGTCGTCGATCGAGAGGATGAAGCAGTTGTGGACGGCGATGTTGTTGGAGAGGTACTCGCCCGACTCGGTCTGGATGTCGTAGACGTCCTGCGCGCCGAGAGACTCGATGGCGACGATCTCTTCCTCGCGGAGGTCGGGGCAGCGCTTGAGGCCGCGGAGGCCGAGAGAGTCGAGCAGCTTGCGCTGCTTCTCCTTGCCGACGAAGCCGACGAGCTCGGCGAAGCGGGCCCGTTCCGAGCCGATCCCGATCACGACCTCGTGCAGATCGTGGCGATTCTCCCGCCGCTCGGCCTTGTGGGTGCGGCGTGAGTAGATGCCGAGGAGGTTGAGCAGGAGCTGCACGTCCTCGGTCCAGCGCTCGCCAATGACGGCGAAGGCGACCCGGCCGTTCTCGTACGCTCCGTCACGGCGGAGGCTCACATAGCCGTCGGCCTGGAAGAGGCTCCGCAAATACGCCGCGATCTCGTCGTGGGAAGCCGTCCAAAGCCGGTATGGCACGCGGATCTCGGTTCCGCGGCGAAGGAGCTCCCAGTCCTCGACGAAGTCCCGCAGATCCTCGCCGTACAGCCGGATGCGCCGGCACCGGAGCTTCTCGTCCTGCGTCTCCACGTCCCGGACGTGCCGATGGACGTGCGGCAAGACCAGGTCGAGGTTCTCCATGACCCATGCGTACTCGTCGTCGTTCGCGACCTGGAACTCGATCGTCAGCGATCGGTTCGTGCCGTGGTCGTACTGACCGACGAAGCCGTCCGCCTGGAGCCAGCCTGCGAGCGCGGCCTCCGCCACGGCGACGCGATGGTCCGCGTCCATGACGACGTCGCGCATCTCGGGGTCTCCTCCGGCCCGATCGCGCCGACGGGCACGCCGACGCGCGTGGCGACCTTCGCACGGTGCGGGTGCAGGTGCATCCTCATCCCCGGCTCGAGCTGATCCACGCGCAGCCACGTCGGCTCCGTCCGCCGCTCGTGCACGGCCTTGACGACGTGATCCGCGGTCGCTTCGACAAAGCCGCCGTTCCGGAGCGTCACGCGGTAGACCGGCTTCACCCCGTTCGCCTTGACGGCGACGATCCGCGTGATCCCGTCCGCGTCGTAGACCTCGCGTCCTACCTGCTCCCCGAGGACGAGCTCGCCGATCGGCACCATGCCGTCCGGCGTGGAGACGAGCGCGTCGTACGGCATGGCACGCCGAGCACTGCGGCTTCTCCTCGAAACCGACGTTGAACCAGACCGGCGAGTTGAAGGAGGCGAGCTGGTTGACGAGGATCGCCTTGAGCTCCGCCTCGAAGGTCTCGGCCTCATCCTCGTCGGCGAAGTAGCCGCCCTCGCGGCCCCACGCGCCGACCGTGGCGACGACGCGGCCGATCATCTGCCGGACGCTCGACTCGCGCTCGGGGGAGGTCATGCGCCCGCGGAAGTACTTCTGCGCGACGATGTTCGTCGCCGTCTGCGACCAGAAGCGCGGGAACTCGACGCCCTTCTGCTCGAAGACGGGCCCGTCCTTGCCCGGGATGAACGCGTCGCGGATCTCCCACTCGATCTCGTCGAACGGATCGCGGCCGGGAATCGTGAAGTACCGCCGCACTCCGCAGGTGCGCTCCGCGTCGGCGACAGCGTTCGCCAGCGCGTGATCCTCGATCACGGGTGCGGTATCGGTGCGTGCGGCGGACGCCATTTCTTCCTCCAAGGTTAGCCGTGTATGCCGACCCCGCGTAGCGGGACTAGGGAGAGTAGAACGAGGGCCGGACGGAGCCCGTTTGCAGGGATTTTAGCCGCGACCTACTGCTCGCCGGAGCGGGGGCGACTCGCGTTCAGGCGGCTGGCCAGGAAGCCCACGGCGCCCGCCCCCACGAGGACGCCGCGCGATCACGCCGAGGATGAGCAGCGGGAGCGGAAACGAGGAGGAATCCTCGGGCCCGATCTCGTCGAGCGCCTGCCCGAAGAGGCCGCTCGAGCCCGAGCCGCCGCTGTCGGGCGGCTCGCCCGAGCCCACGATGACCGCGCGCATGGCACGCTCGATGTCCTCGGGAGCGCTCGAGTACGCGCGCATGTCTTCGGGAAGCTTGGCCAGCGCGTCCTGGTAGCACTTGACCGGGTAGGTTCCGTCGATCCGCGAGTTGTCGGCCCAGTCGTCGATCACCCTCTGCCAGCACGGGCCTCCCGCGACCGCCGGCGCGGCCGAGAACGCCACGAAGGCGAGGGCGAGAACTCCGAGCAAGATGGAACGATGTCTGCTGACCATGGGAATGACGACGGCGATCCCTGTATTCGCTCCGGGATGCTAGTGGCCTCCCGACACGAGCGTCAACCGCTTGGCGAGGGGGCCGAGCCGAAGCAGCCGTCGCCGCACGCCGAGCTCGCGGGGTGGGCCGCGCTCGGCGCCCTGGGCGTGCTGGCCGCGGCCGCGATCTTCGCCGGTGGCGGCGCCGGGGACGGCTCGCTGCTCTGGATCGGCGCGGGCGCGCTCGCCGTCGCCCTCGGCGCTGCGACGGCGGCTCTCCTCGGCGTCACTCCCTGGCCGGCGCCGAGCCGCGCGGGCGTGCTCAGCCTCGCGCTCCTCGCCGGCTTCGTCCTCTGGAACGGAGCGAGCGTCGCCTGGTCGAGCATGCCCGACCGCTCCTGGGACTACTTCAACCGCGGCCTCGTCTACCTCGCGTTCGCCGCCGTCGGGCTCGCCGCCGGCACCCTGGCGCGGACGAGCGTCCGTTCGCGTGGCCGCCGGCCTCGCGCTCCTCGTCGCGGCCGCGCTCGTCGTCGCCCTCGCGGGGAAGGTCTTCCCCACCCTCTACGAGGACGGCGGCCGGATCGCACGTCTGCGCGCTCCGGTGGGATTCTGGAACGCGCTCGCGCTCCTCTTCGCGCTCGCCGTCCCCCTCGCCCTCTGGATCGGAACGGAGTGGCGCCGGCCCGCCCTCCGCGCCCTCGGCGCCGTGTTCCTCTTCGGGCTCGTCGTCGGCCTTCTCCTCACGTACTCGCGCTCCGGCCTGCTGGCCGGGGCCGCCGGCGCCGCGCTCTGGCTCGGAGTGGCCCCGCGCCGCTGGGCGTCCCTCGGGGTGCTCGTCGCCGGGGGCGCGCCAGGCTTGGCGGTGGGCCTCTGGGCGTTCACGCAGCCGGGGGTCGCCGACGACCGCCAGGAGTACGCGACCCGCGTCTCCGACGGAGCTCAGCTCGGAGTCGCGCTCCTCCTCGGCGGCATCCTCGCCTGGGGGCTCGCCCTCGCCCTCATCCGCCTCGAGACGGAGAGCGTCCGGCCCGCCGCCGCCCGTCTACGCCCCGTCGCCGCAGTCGGGGCGGCCATCGTGATCGTGGCCGCGCTCGCGGTCCTCGGAGCAAAGGCCGGCGACGTGTCCGCCTGGGTGGAGGAGCAGGCGGACGACTTCGCCAACCCGCCCACGGAGCTCGTCACGCAGGACCCGGGCCGCCTCACGAGCGTGAGCTCGAACAACCGCTGGAACTGGTGGCGGGAGGCGTGGGAAGGCTTCCGCGCGGAGCCGCTCCTCGGCACCGGCGCCGGCAGCTTCGAGACGACCCACCGGCTCCTGCGGGACGATGCGCTCTCCGTCACCGAGCCGCACAGCGTCCCGCTCCAGTTCCTGAGCGAGACTGGGATCATCGGCGCGCTGCTCGCGGCCGGGGCGCTGGCGGCCGGCATCGTCGCCGTGGTGGCCTCGGTTCGGCTGTTGCGCGGCCCGGAGAGGGCCGCGGCGACCGCGCTCGCAGCCGGTCTCGGCGTCTACGTCCTCCACTCCCTGGTCGACTGGGACTGGGACTTCCTCGCCGTCACCGGTCCCGTCTTCGCCGTCTTCGGCGTCCTCCTCGTGGCCGGACGACCTCCGCGCGCGGCGGAGCCGAAGGGACTCTGGGCGATGGCCCCGGTCATCCTCTTCGCCCCGCTCGTCTTCACGCTCGTTTCGCCCTGGCTCGCGGACCGCAGGGTGGAGACCGCCTACAGCGCCGTCGCGGAGGGGGACGCGGCTGGAGCGCTGTCCGACGCCCGCGACGCGCGGACGCTCAACCCAGTCGCGATCGACCCGCTCCTCGCGCGCTCGGTCGCCGAGATCGCGCTCGGGGATCTCGCAGCCGCGGAGCGGAGCCTCCTCCGCGCGGTCGAGCTCCAGCCCGAGAACCCGGACGCGTGGTACGAGCTCGGGCTCTTCGAGCTCGACGTCGCCAATCGTCCGGAGAACGCCGTGGCCGCCCTGGAGCGAGCCGTGGAGCTCGACCCCTTCGGGCCGGCCGCGGCCCTGCTCGAGCGCGCCCGGGCGCAATGACCCGCCTGCGGGTCGGCATCGACACCTCGCCGCTCGTCCTCACGCGCGCGGGGACGGCGCGCTATCTCCGGAGCCTGCTCGCCGGCCTCGAGGCCGAGGACGGGATCGAGACGCGGCCCTACCGGTTCGGAGGAGAAGGACGGTTGGCCCGGCTTGCACGAGACTCGGCCTGGTATCTCGGCGTGCTCCCGCTCGCCGCCCGGCGGGACCAGGTTCACGTCCTGCACTGCCCCACGTTTCGGGCGCCCGTCCACACGTCCGTGCCCCTCGTCGTCACGTTCCACGACCTGGCCGTTCTCCGCCATCCGGAGGCCTTCAACGCCTGGAGCCGCGCCTACGGCCGGATGGTCGTCCCGAAGGTGGCCCGCGCCGCGACGCGGATCATCGCCGTCTCCGAGTTCACCCGGCGGGAGCTGATCGGGCTGCTGGACGTGCCGGAGGAGAAGATCCGGGTCGTGCCGAACGGCGTCGGCTCCCCGTTCGACGCCGAGGGGCCCGCCGCCGAGGGCCGCTACGTTCTCGCCGTCTCCACGGTCGAGCCGCGCAAGAACCTCACCCGGCTCGTGGACGGTTTCCTCCGCACGCGCCTGACGGGATACGAGCTTCGCGTGGTCGGCGCGCGCGGCTGGGGTCAGGTGAGCCTCGACGGCAAGAACGTGCGCTGGCTGGGCGAGGTCCCCGACGTGGAGCTTGCCCGCCTCTACCGCGGGGCCGCCTGCGTCGCCTACGTCTCCCTCTACGAGGGCTTCGGGCTGCCCGTCCTGGAGGCGATGGCGAGCGGGGCTCCGGTGGTCACCTCGCGCGCGGGGGCCTGCGCCGAGGTGGCCGGCGACGCGGCCGTGCTGGTGGACGTGCTCGACGCCGACGCGATCGCGGCCGGCCTCACCGCGGCGATCGAGCGCCGCGACGAGCTCTCCCAGCTGGGGCTGGAGCGCGCGGCCGCCTACGACTGGAGGAACACGGTCGGAGGCGACCCTGGCCGTCTACCGGGAGGTCGCCTCTTGACCCGCCCTCTCGTCCTCGTCGACGCCGACGTGCTCGGCCGGCGGCGTACCGGCGACGAGTCATACGTCGAGAATCTTCTCCGGGAGCTTGGCGGCATGACCGAGGACGTTCGCTTCGCCGCCGTCACGCGCCAACCCGAGCTCGTGCCGGCCGGGATCGAGGCCCTCGAGCTGCCGGCGCGAAGTCAGATCGCCCGCATGGCGGTCGGGGTGCCGCGCCTTCTGCGGAGCGTTCGGCCGGACGTGGCTCACTTCCAGCACGTGCTGCCCCCGCTCGCCCCGCGCTCCTCGGTGATCACCGTGCACGATCTCTCCTTCGAGCATCAGCCGGACGTCATGACCCTGCGCGACCGGACGATCTTCCGGACGCTCGTCCCGCGCTCGGCGCGCCGCGCAGCCCGCGTCCTCACCGTTTCCGAGTGGACGAAGCGCGATCTCGCCGAGCGCTACGGGCTGGCGCCCGAGAGGATCGTCGTGACGCCGAACGGCGTCGACCCCGCTTTCACTCCCGAGGGTCCCGTCCGCGGCGATCGCACGGATCTCCTTTTCGTAGGAGCGATCCAGCCGCGCAAGGATCCGCTGACGGCCCTGGAAGCGCTCGCCCTCGTGGACGACAGCCTGCGGCTCCTCTTCGTCGGGCCGGAGAAGCACGGCGGGGACGAGGTGCGAGCGGCCGTCTCCCGGCTCGGGCTCGCGGGTCGCGTCGAGTTTCTCGGCCATGTCACAAAGGACGATCTCGCCGCCCTCTACCGAGGTGCCGCCTGCCTTGTCTTCCCCTCTCGTTACGAGGGTTTCGGCCTCCCGGTGCTGGAAGCGATGGCCTGCGGCACGCCGGTCGTGGCCACCAGGGCGGGCGCGCTCCCGGAGATCGCGGGAGACGCCGCAGTCCTCGTGGAGCCCCGCGATCCGCAGGCGCTCGCAGACGGGATCGGGGAGGCGCTCGCGAACCGAACGTCGCTGGTGGCGGCCGGGCTCGCCCGTGCCCGGGGGTTCACCTGGACGGAGACCGCGCGGCGAACGCTCGAGGTCTACCGGGAGCTGGTGTGAACGTCGCAGCCGTCGTCGTCACGCACGGCCCGACGCCCGAGCTCTCCACATGCCTGGGCGCGCTGGCGCCGCAGGTGGACGAGCTTGTCGTCGTCGCGAACCTCCCGGCCCGCCGCCGGACGTCCCGCCGCGAGGCGCGCGTGCTCGAGAACGATCGCCCGCGGGGCTATGCCGCCAACGCCAACGCAGGGATCGCGGCGACGCGGGCGCCCTTCGTACTCCTCGCCAACCCCGACACGGTTCCTGCGCCGGACGCAGTCGCGCTCCTTGCGGAGTTTGCGGCGTCGCGCCCGCGGTGCGGAGTCGCCGGCCCCCAACTCCGCTATCCCGACGGCTCCTGGCAGCCCTCGCGCCGCCGGTTTCCGACCGTCTCGGGACGGTCGTGCGTCGCACGCCTCTGCGACGGCTTGCGAAGCCCCAGGAGAGCCAGCGTTCTCACTACATGCTCGACGAGCGGCCGAGCGAGCCGGTCGAGGCGGACTGGATGCTCGGCGCCTTCCTCCTCCTCCGCCGGACGATGCTCGACGAGCTCGGCGGCTTCGACGAGGGCTTTCGCCTCTACGGCGAGGACATCGACCTCTGCTACCGGGCCGCGAAGGCCGGCTGGGAGCGCTGGTACGTGCCGGAGGCGATCGTCACGCACCGCTACCCCGCGGTCATCGACCGCCGCTTCCTCACCCGCCGCACGCTCTGGCACTGGCGCGGGATCGCCCGCTTCGTGCGCAAGCACCCGGAGCGGCTGCGGGCGCTCTGAGCCTACGGGAGCATCGCTGGCATATCGAGAAAAGCGCGTTGCCTTTGCGAAGCAACGCGATGTCTGCTCATGCCCCTCTCGCACGGAAAGCCCCGATGCAGGAGCAGCGAAGCGGCCCGCGCTCCTCTTGACCGGCCCAGGCCTGGTGTGGGAGAGTAGACGTGTCTCCCTGGGCTGGGTAGGCTTTCAGTCTCCCTCGGCTAGGCGAGGCAACCGGCCGCCGAGGGAGGTTCGCCTCACTCGGCGGCCTCTTCGTTCCGCCCCGTGGCGTAGCCCGCCTCAGCGGGTGTACGCGGGGAATGTGGCGCAGCTTCTCGCCGGCGGGTTGAGCGCGATACCAGGACGGCTTGCGGGAGCCGTCCGTAGTTGAGCACCCCTGTCCGCCACGCGTCCGCGATCGCAGGGGGCGAGTCGAACAGCTGGAAGAAGTAGAGGCGGGCAACCTGCGTCTGACAGCGGGCCAACTGGACATGTCTCGGCCATGTACCGGGCCTGCACGGCCGGTGGTGACGGAGCCCAACGCAGTTCCGGCCCGTCGACGTCGTGTACCCGGTCTCCGTGATCCACATCGGCGTCCGGAGCGTCGCCTGCGGCGTCCTTTGCGAACGCTTGCTGGAACGCCGTCGCGGAAGCGCGGCACACCGGCCGGCGTTGACGACAGTTCCGCCAGAGCGCATGTACGCGGTCGGATGGATCGCCCGAAGCCTGCGCGGGTAGGCATGGACGGCGATCGCGTCCGTGCAGCCGCTAGCCGTGCCGGGCCGGCTAGTCATGGTGCGATAACGGCCGGCCGGCTTGGCCGACGAACGGGATCGCGTTGCAGGGGCACAGATCGAAGCCCACGACCTGCGACCGGACGGCCTGCGCGTTGACAGCGTCGTACGTGGACACCAAGCAGTTGCACGTACTGGCGGGCGGTGCCCGCCCAGAACCCGGGCAGTTGCGGTTCGTTCCAGACGCCGACACGCCGTCCACCCTCGGATGGTGTGCAGCAACGAGGTCAACCACGAACGTGGCGTAGGCGGCCCGACCGGGCGCGTCGACCGGGTCATGTTGCCGGGGTTCCGGTACCGGGTCATCGCCGACACTAGAACGGGCTTCCCGCCCGCTTCCGCGTTCGCGACGAACCGGTGCTGGGCCGGGTCTAGACGGGTTTGCCCGTACCGCTAGTCGTCGAGGAAGATCCTGTGCGGCCGACACCGCCGGTGGCACGTAGGCGTGCAGGCGCGGGGTCGCGGGCCACGTCGTTGTCGGTGATCCCCACCCGCAAGCCGGGGGCTGCCTGCGCGACAGCGGGAACAACCAGTATGCCCACAGCCAAGCAGGCCAGGGCGATACGCTTGAGATGCATCGAAACCTACGCTTTCGGTGCCGGGCCGGGGGCGTTCGAGCGCCGCCCGGCCATTTGCCTTCCTACTCTATTTCGGCGGTCGAGACACTGGTCCCATCCCCCAACCGGGGGGTCTTCTGGGCAAACGCACCTCCCCGTCATGCTCGCGACTTCCATCGCAAGCCACTCCGTTCTCGCGTCCTTGATTCTCAGCGCCGTGGGAGAGCTAGAGCGATCCGTAATCCAAGCGGATGCACGCGACGGCCCGGGCGGCCGCGGCAAGGTCATCCGCGAGTTCCGGAGTCTCGCGGTGGTCCCGGTAGCGGGCTTCCGCGGCGCTCTCCAGGGAGCTCCGCTCCCAGCCCTTCGAGGAGTATGCGAACACAGCAACCGACGAGGGGGTAGAGGTTGTCGCGGCGATGAGCTCCCGAACGTCGTCGGCGTCGAACTGGCGGAACCAGCCGTGATCCTCGCGCGCGCCGTAGGGGACGCTCACGAGCATCCTCGCCGTTCGGTGCAAGCACCCGCTCGAGCTCGGCGACCGCCTGTCGCAGAGCCGCACGCGGGTCGCCTCCGGTCTCGCGGATCGGCTCCGTACTTCGTGTTGTCCATGCCCGACGTGCTCGAGCGTGGAGAGCGAGACGATCGTGTCGAAGTAGCCGTCTCGGTAGGGAAGATCGCGCAGGTCGGCATAGACGTAGGAGACGCCCAGGTCCGGGTAGGAGAGCGGCTCTGGGGCGAGCGTCACGATGTGGAGCCCGTCGAGCCGCGGGAGAATGCGTTCGAGGATGTCCTCCCGGTTGAGCGGGAGCCCGCGTCAAGCGTTCGCCCCGCCGGGCCCTGCGCGAAGAGCCACGGATACTCCACGACCCGCTCGTCGAAGCCGACCCCGTACCCGCGCGGCAGCTTCGCATCTGACGCGAAGAGAGCGAAGGAGCTCCGGATCGTCGAGAACGTGTGCGACGAGCTCGGAATGCTGAGTGAGGTACTCGAGCGTCCACTGGGTTGCCGGCGGTGGAAACCGGTCTGCGATGGGCGACGAGGAGCCGACCAGCTTCCGCAGCATCAGTACGCGCCGCGGCGCGCCAGGACGGCCGGGATCGTCTTCAGGATCACGGAGACGTCCAGCCAGAGCGACCAGTTCTCGAGGTAGTAGAAGTCGAGCCGGACGAGATCGTCGAAGCCGAGGTTCGAGCGGCCGGAGATCTGCCACAGGCCCGTCATCCCGGGCAGAACCAGGTAGCGCTTGCGATGCCAGTCCTCCAAGCGCCGGTAGTCGCGCAGCGGGAGCGGCCGCGGCCCGACCAGGCTCATCTCCCCGCGAAGGACGTTCAGGACCTGCGGGATCTCGTCCAGGGAGAAGCGGCGGAGCAGGCGGCCGACCGGCGTCACGCGTGGGTCGTCGCGCAGCTTGAAGAGGGCGCCGTCCGCTTCGTTCTCCGCCTCGAGCTCGGCCTGCTGCTCGGCCGCGTCGCGCATACATCGTCCGGAACTTGAGCATCGAGAATTCCTGCTCGTTCAGGCCGATGCGGCGGTCCCGGTAGAAGACCGGCCCGGACGAGGAGAGCTTTACCGCGAGCGCGATGAGCGCCCAGAGGGGGAGGCCGACGACGACGACCAGCACGCTGACGACGAGGTCGAACCCGCGCTTGACGATCCAGTCCGTCCCGGCGAAGACGGGTGGGTGCAGCTCGAAGAGCGGGATGCCCTGGCCCGGGAACGTACCTGGCTCGCCGGGCAAGGATCTCGGTCGTCTCCGGCGCGACGCGGACCTTCACGCCGGCCTCGTGCGCCTGCTCTGCGATCTCGAGCATCGTGCGCTCGTCGAGGTCGGACGCGCCGATGAGCACCTCGTCGACGCGCCTGCTCCGCGAGAACGCGCGGAAGGTCCCGGAGCTCTCCGAGCCGCGGCAGCCCGCCGGCGCTTCCGTTGGTCGTGAGCGCTCCGACGAACTCGTACCTGATCCCCGTCGTCGCGGCACCGAGCACGTCGCGCAGGTGGTCGAGCTCCTCGGCGTCCCCGACGAGAAGCGCCTGGCGGCGACACCCCGTGCAGCCGAAAGACCTCGCTCGTGACCTGCTCGTAGGCGGCGCGGAGCAGCCCGACCAGGCAGATCGTCAGCACGGCCGCGGTCGGGACAAGCCCGTACGTAGAGAACTCGTGCCCGACGCCCACCGCGAAGGCGAGCGTCAGGACGGCGATGACGAAGACCGACGAGATAATGCGGCCGAGCCCGGCCCGTTCCTCGCGCGGCGCGTACAGCTCCGCACGCCAGAAGACGAGCACCGTTACGAGCGCGACGAAGGGGAGCCACGTCTTCTCGGCCTCCCAGAGCAAACCCCAAAGAAGCGGTGTGTTCCCGTAGTAGATCTCGCGCAGGGCGAGGGCGAAGAAAAGGCCGAGTGCGACGCCGCAAACGTCCAAGAGCACGAGCAGCGCAATGCTCGCGGCCCGGCGGACCAGGGCCTTGAGCGGGCTCCGCGTGAGGAAGTAGGGCCGGCCGGCCCGGATGTCGCGAGGACGTGCGGGCGCGGGGACTGCGGGCGGCGTCTCGGACCTCTCCGGAGCCAGCTCGCGGGTAGGCGTCGAGCTCGAGGCCACGGAGTCGGAAGTGTACTCGGGCAGTCCGCGCTCTTTCGTTCAGGCCAGCGAGGAGCGCCCACCGGCGGGCACTGCACCGGTGCCGAGGCGTTCGAGGTCTGCGTCCACCATCCCCTGGACGAGCTCGGAGAAAGACACCTGAGGCTCCCACCCGAGCTCCGACCTCGCCTTTGTGGAGTCGCCGACGAGGTGGTCGACCTCGGCGGGGCGCAGGAGGCTCTCGTCGACGACGACGTACCGCTCCGGATCGAGCCCGACGTGCTCGAAGGCGATCTCGACGAGCTCGCGCACCGAGTGCTCCTCGCCCGTGGCGATCACGTAGTCGCGCGGGCTCTTCCTGCGCGAGCATGAGCCACATCGCCCGCACGTAGTCGCCGGCGAAGCCCCAGTCGCGCCGCGCTTCGAGGTTGCCGAGGCGGAGCTCGTCGGCCAGACCGAGCTTGATCCGCGCCACGCCGTCGCTGACCTTCCTGGTCACGAACTCCAGCCCGCGCCGCGGCGACTCGTGGTTGAAGAGGATTCCCGGAGACCGCGTAGAGGCCGTACGACTCGCGGTAGTTGACGGTGATGAAGTGCCCGTACGTCTTGGCGACGCCGTACGGCGAGCGCGGGTAGAACGGCGTCCGCTCGTTCTGCGGCACCTCCCGCACCTTCCCGAACATCTCCGAGGAGGAGGCCTGGTAGAAGCGGATGGAAGGGTCGGTGGCCCGGACGGCCTCGAGCATCCTGGTCACGCCCACGCCGGTGAACTCCGCTGTGAGCACCGGCTGCCGCCAGGAAGTGGGCACGAAGCTCTGCGCCGCGAGGTTGTAGATCTCCTGCGGGCGGGCCTCCTCGATCGCGCCGACTATCGACGACTGGTCGAGCAGATCGGCCTGGATGAGCGTGATCCGGTCGAGGACGTGCGCGATGCGCTCGACGTTCTCCGTCGAAGCCCGGCGGACCATCCCGCAGACCTCGTATCCCTGCTCGAGGAGAAGCTCGGCGAGGTAGGAGCCGTCCTGACCGGTGATCCCGGTCACGAGCGCCCGCTTCGTGTCGGTCACGACGTTCCCACTCTTTCGCCCAGGACGGCTTGCCTGGCGTGGGCGAGCGCGTCGGCGAGCGTCGTGTCCAGCGGGATCTCGGGCTTCCAGCCGGTAGCGCGACGCAAGCGCGCCGGGGTCGCCGCAGAGCACGGGCAGGTCGACTCGGCGCACGAGTGCGGGGTCTTGCTCGATGGTGACGGGAACGCGGGCCATGCCAACCAGGATGTCGAGGACGCGCGCCATCGTAACCGCCGTTCCCGAGGCGACGTTGTATGTGCCCGCGGCCACCTCTCGGTCGAGCAGCAGGCCGTATGCGCGACAAACATCGCGGACGTCGGTCAGGTCGCGCTCCACGGACAGGTCGCCCACGCGCAAGGTTCCCCCACCCTCGGCTTCCAAGCGGGCGATCTGCCGCGTCCATGACCCGACGGCGAAGCCCTCGTGCTGCCCCGGACCGACGTGCGGAAAGGCCCGCGCGACGACGACATCGAGGCCGTCGACGCGCGCAGCCCGTGGAGCAAGCGATCTCCGCGGCCGCCTTGGACGCCGCATAGGGCGAGAGCGGGGCGATTTCGGCCTCTTCCGGGGTGGGAACGACGGACGCACGCCCGTAAACGTCGCCGGTCGACGCAACGAGGACACGCGCGTCAGGCGAGCCGGTTGCGACGGCATCGAGCACGTTGACAGTGCCGACAACGTTGACGCGCCAGACCTCGCCTCCGCTCCGCCAGGACTCGGCGACCGAGGCGAGGCCGGCGAGGTGGACGACGGCTTCCGGACGCATCGCCCGGACGACGGCCGCGACGGACTCGGCGTCTCTGACGTCTCCCTCGAAGGAGACAGCCGCATCGCCGAGTTGAGCTCGCAGATGCGAGCCGACGAAGCCGTGCGCTCCGGTGATCAGGACCGGTCTCGGCCACGCAGCTGCCTCCTGGCGCAGCCGATGCGCACGGTCAGCGCCCCGCCTGATCGCAGGGTCGCCGACCGCGTCCCAGATCCGGCTCACGGGTGGTTGCGGCCCATGGACTCGTACCGGCAGCTCCGACATCGCGCCATGGTAGAAAAGCGCCGTGTGTGATGGCGCCCGTGGGCGTGATGGAAGCGAGTCGCCTCGAGCTCCGGAGACCGACTGCTCCGGGTTCACGGCGCTACAGCGAGCTGCTCCGGGCGCTGCTGCGGCGCGAGATCCGCGCAAGTACGGGGCTCGGCTCTCGGGATCCCTGGTCGTACGTCAACCCCCTGCTCATGATGGGCGTCTACACGCTCGTCTTCTCCGTGCTCTGGAAGGCCGTGAGCATCGAGCACTACCCCCTCTTCGTTCTCTCGGGACTCGTCGTCTGGGTCTTCTTCCAGGCGGGCGTCCAGACGGGAACCGGTTCCCTCGTGGCGAACGCGAACCTGATCACGAAGATCTGGTTTCCGCGCGAGGTCATCCCGATCGCCGTCGTCCTCGCCCAGGCCATCAGCGCTCGTGGTCATGCTCGCTGTAGTCGTTCCCGTCAATCTCGTCGTCGTTCCGGAGAACTGGCGAACGCTGCCTGCTCGCCGTCCCCATCCTCGCCGCCCTGACGTGCCTCGCCCTCGGCCTCGGGATGTTCCTCGCGACCGCGAACGTCTTCTTCCGGGACGTCGAGCACTTCGTCGGCGTCCTCATTGTTGCCGTGGTTCTTCCTGACGCCGGTCTTCTACAGCCTCGAGCAGCTCCCAGGCGCAGCCGACCATCCACTCGTCGTCGACGTCCTCCGCTACGGGAACCCCGTCACTCCATACGTCGAAGGCATCCGGGCGACCATCTCCAGGGCGACGGTGCCCGGGCCCGGCGCGCTCGCCTACATCTTCCTCGTCGGCCCGCTCGTGGCCCTGGTCGGGCTCTGGGTGCTGCAGCGCTACGACGACCGACTGGCCGTGGAGCTCTGATGCCCGGCGGCTCGATCCGCGGCGCGATTCGGGCGCTCGGACGGCGCTTCGTGATCCGTGCCGGCGGCCCTCGGTCGCTCAAGGACGTGCTCTTCCTGCGACAGGGGCCACCAAGCGCGAGCTCTGGGCGCTCCGCGATGTAGACCTCGCAGGTCGCCCCGGGCGACGCGCTCGGCGTCGTCGGTCAGAACGGCTCGGGGAAGTCGACGCTCCTCAAGCTCATGGCGCGGCATCTTCGCGCCGAGCGAAGGAACGCTCGAGGTGAGAGGCGACGTCGGCTCCCTGCTCGAGATCGGGGCCGGCTTCCATCCCGAGTTCTCGGGCGTGGAGAACGTCTACCTGAACGCAGCGATCTACGGCCTCAGCCGTGCGTACGTCGACGAGCACCTCGAGGAGATCATCGGCTTCGCCGAGCTCGAGGAGTTCGCCCACGCGCCGGTGAAGACCTACTCGTCCGGGATGCTGACCGGCTGGGCTTCTCGGTGGCTACGCACCTCGAGCCGGACATCCTCCTCCTGGACGAGGTGCTCGCCGTGGGCGACGAGGCCTTCCAGCGGAAGTGCTTCGAGAAGATCTGGGAGTTCAAGCGGGCCGGTGGAACGATCGTCTTCGTGTCACACGACCCGGTGGCGGTCGAGCAAGTGTGCTCGCGGGCGATTCTGCTCGACCGGGACGCGTCGTCGAGGAGGGAACTGCCGAGGACGTCGTTCGCGCCTACCACCGGCGGCTTGCGGGGCGCACACAGCTCGCCGCAGCGACCGTGGACGGAAGGGGCGATCGCGCCCTGCACCATCCTCGAGGTACTCCCAATCGCCGGGGACGGCTCGATTCGCGAGCGCTTCGTGGAGGCCGAGCCCGTGTTGTTCGAGGCGCGGCTCTACTCTGACGCCGAGGTCCGGGGTGCCCACGTGACGATGACGGTGCGGGAAGAGAGCGGCAGGGAGCTCGCCTCCCAGACCGTCGAGGGCGTCGACCTTCGCCCGGAGAGGCCGGAGGCCGTGCGTCTCCACGTCCTCTCTCTCCCACTCCACGAGGGACACTTCCTACTGGACGTCGCCGTGAAGGGATACGACGGAGAGACGGTCCTGGCGTCGCGCGAACGGGCGCTCGAGCTGACCGTCGTGAGCCACGACGAATCGTCGGCCGGACCCGTGAGACTCGGGGGTATCTGGGAGGTGCCGCAGGCCTCGGCGGACCGCCTCACGCAGGCTGCCGATCGCTAGACCGGGCGCCGGAGACGACCGACTCGAACGCGTTGCTGCCAGAGCTCACGCACCCGTTCACGGGTGCTCATCGTTTCGACCCAGCGCCGGCCTTGGAGACCGAGCGTCTCGGCGAGTGGAGGATGGTCGAGCAGGAGCCCCAGGGTGGCGTGAAACTCGGCGGGCTTGCGTACCACAGCCCGCCGTTCGACCGGGCTGTCTGGCCGTGCAAGGACCTCCGAGGCCGCATTTGCAGCGTCGGCCGGCCGTGACTCCAGGCCTCGAGCGCGACGAGCGAGAGGCTTTCGTACTGAGAGGGGAGCACCACGACAGCAGCGCCTTCGAGAGCGTCGTGCTTCGTCTGCTCGTCGACGAAGCCGGTGACGACGACTCCCGGCGTCTCGGGAGGTCTTCGACTTGAGCCCGACCCATGAAGACCAGCGACAGCGAAGGCCTGCGCTTCCGGACCTCCTGAAAGCGTTCGGCCAGCCAATGCGAGCCCTTGTTGGGCTCGACGCGCCCGAGGCAGAGGAGGTACGACCGTCGACGCCAAAGCGCTCGACGAAAGCGCTCGGGGTCGGACGGCGGAGGCGGATCTCGCCCACACACCGATCTCGAAGCGAGGGCGTGCGTCTGTGCCGAAGCGCCGCTCGACGATCGTCCGCTCCTCGGGCGTGTTGAACACCAGCGCCCGCGGCAGAGGCGAACACGTCCTCGAAGACCGAGAGCTGGAGGGTCGGCTCGTCATGGGCACACGGCAGAAGGAGCGGCGCTCGCGGACGACCGGCATCCCGGCGGCGGTCGTCGCGTACAGGTACGGGACGAAGCAGACGACGTCGTAGTCCTCCCCCTGGAGGCGCAGGTGCTCGACGAGCGCCGGTGAGTCCGGGCCCTGCGACTCCATCCACCGCCGGCCGAGCTCGAGGTCTCGCGGTGAGGCGAGCGCCGCTGACCGAGAGGCGATTGAAGCGCATTGATGCGTCGTGGCCGAGAGACCGGGAAGCGGACGACCCGCACGCCGTTCACGTGCTCTTCGCCGGACGGGAAATGGTCGCCCACGTCCAGTAGTCGAGCGCGCAGGTGGTGAGCACGGTCGTCTCGACGTCGTCAGCGAGGAGCTCGGCGGTCAGCCGCGCGAGGGTCTCCGCCCCGCCGCCGATCTCGGCGCCGTACCTCGGAACGACCCAGGCCACTCTCACTCGACGACCTCGGCGAGAAGGGAGCGGAGCCGCTCCCGAACGGTGTCCCGCTCGAAGCGTGGAGCTCTCTCCTGCCCTCGCCCGCAGCCTCGACCTCAGGTCCTCGTCCGAGACGATCAGATCCAGGAGCTCGGCAAGCTCGGCGCGGCTCTTGGCGTCGACGGCGATGCCGCCCGCATCCGAGCGTCTCCGGCGACCGCGCCCCTCGCGCGCGCCGAGGACCGGAACTCCCCACCGCATCGCCTCGACGAGCGGGACGCCGAAGCCCTCGTGCTCGGAGAAGCAAACGTACGCCGCCGCGCGGCGGTAAAGCGCATGCTTCTCCTCATCGGACACCTGGCCGGCGAAGCGGACGTTTCTGACCTTCAGCTCGTCGACCAGCCGTCGGCAGGCACTGCTCGTAGGGCTCGAACCAGCGGCCCGAACCCACGATGCAGAGCGATGCGTCCGGCCGGCAGGCGCGCTGGAAGAGGGCGAAGACCGGATGACTTCGTCCACACGCTTGTTCGGGACGATGCGCCCGACCGTGGGAACCAAGGGGTCCGGGTCTGGGGGTCGCTTGCCCTGAGGACCTGTCGGGCATGAGAAATGGCAAGACAGCGGTCCGCTCGAACCGGCCTCGATGAGCTTCCTGACGGTTGAACTCGGAAGCGGCGAGTCGAGAGTAGTGTGTTCCGCAAGCGGTCGGGAGCGCGGCGCGGGCGAGCCGCGTCGCCCGAGCACCGTAGCTGCGTTGACGCCCTCGAACCACTCAGAGGGCGTGATGTTGTGGTAGCGGAGGATCAACGGTCCCAGGAACTCCATGGCGCGGACAGCTGCATCGGACCACTCTGAATACTGGAAGAGGAGCGCGGCGCTCCCGTCTGCGGGCAGCTGCTTCCGGGCGGGCCGAGCGGGTCTCGCGTTACCGACCGTGACCCCGGCGAACTCATCACCTTTGTATCCGAGCGCGCGCAGCGCGTCGCCGCAGTTCGAACATCTCATTGGACACGGCGTCGTGCTGGCGCGAGCGTCCCGATCGAGCTGATGGATGGTTGCATGAGTCGGCGCGGCTGACCGGATCGAGTCGCGAGACTCACGCCGCGAGCGCGGTCACGGCCTGACGGAACCGTTCGCGTACGGGGACCCAGGCGTAGCGCTTCTCGACGTAGGCCCGACCGGCCTCTCCGAGCGCGGCGATGCTCTTCGGGATCGCGGAGCCGTTCGACCGCACGCCTGAAGTCCCGCGATCTCGAGAAGAGGACCCCGCCCCCGCTCGTCATGACGTGCTCGGCGAGAACAGCCGACTTCGAGGAGGCGATGACGGGCGTCCGCTCGCGCCACGCCTCGAGGGCGGTGATCGAGAGGCTCTCGAGGTTGGAAGCCGTGCAGTACGCTATCGCACCTGCGAGCGCTGCCCGCTTCTCCGCCTCGGGCAAGAAGCCCACCACCTGTGCATGCTCGGCCCGGCTCGGCCGTGTAGGGCCCCTCTCCGGCCAGCACGAGAAGGACAGGCTCCTGTGTCGCTGCTAGCGATGCGTTGTAGTCCTCGACGTGGCGGACGAGCCTGTCCACCTGCTTCCCCTCTTCCAGACGGCCGCAGTAGACACATAGGGGCCCTCGACGCCATGCCTGCGGCGGAATTCCTCGATATCGGGGTCTTCCGCGGGGAAGTCGAGGCCGATGCCCACGACGCTGAGAGCGAGAGACGGCATACATGCTGTTTCGAGCTCTGCTCGGCGGCGCTGTTGAAGATCGCGCCGCGCACACGGGCGAAGAGCGCCTTCATCGGGGCAAGCCTGGCTTCCGCCTCGTCGTGGAGACAGGGAATGAGTGCCGATCGATCCGGGATGAACCTGGGCGCCCCAGAACGTCGTCCCGAAGAGATAGGGCGCGAAAGAGGATGAGGTCGAAGCGCCCCCCTTCGAGGCGGAGAAAGTCGTGGAGCTCCTCCGACCAAAGCGAGCGCGCAAGGCGCCTGCACCTCGTCGAGGTAGCGCCCCTCCGACCGGCCCGGCTGGAACGGACGAGGCCGGGAAGCGGCGAACGGGACGCCTCCGATCTCGGTCGTCCCCGCCTCGAGCTCGTTCTCGCACGTGAACAAGTCGCCGGACACACGTCGTCGCCACCTCGGCCTCCCAGCCGTCGCAGCAGCGTTCGACCAGAGCTCGAGAGAGCGTCTCCGCTCCGCCGGCGAGCGTCGCCGTAGCGCGGGGTGACGAAGAGGAGTCGCATCACGGCGGTTTGTACCAGGGATGACCGGCGAGAAGGCGGTGTTACGATCGGCGTCCGCCGCCCTATGCCTTCCGAAGAACAGCCCACGAGCTCCGGATGCGGTCGTCGACGTCTCCCGGCTCATGGAGGACGTCCGAGAGCGGGTTGCCCGAAGCGGCACAAGGGGATTTACGGGAGAGCGGAGAAGAAGATCTCCTCGCCGAGGGACCGGCCCCAATCGAGCCGGCGCCGGCCGGACCGCTGTGACCGACTGAGGGCAGAGGCCCTCGTCGTAGGGCGCGAGAGACGATGTTCTCGCACCGACGGTTCATCGGGCCAGGAATCACGTTCGCGCGCCGGGGGACGGTCAAGGTGATCTCTCCCTTCCTCACCGACATCGTGATGCAGATCAACGCGTTCCATCTCGACGTCGCGAACTACCTCAGGCCGTGGAGGAAGGCTCGGGAACGGCTGGACAAGCGCTATCAGACACGGCGAGCACCGCCGGTCTCCTCCATCCTCTGGCCCTGCATCCGAGACCAGACATCGATTCAGAAGGCCGCCCACGCCATCGGCTTCCGAGACGGGCAAGACCGAGCCGGAGACAACGTCTACCGGCAATTCGAGGAGTATCCGGGAATCGGAGGACGTCGTCCGAGGCGCCAGCGGTTCTACCTCGATCTCCTCGAAGGGGCGCTGAGCCTGTGCTGGACCTCGGATGCGGACGGGGCGAGCTCCTGGACCTGCTCGCCGAGGAGCTGGAGTCCCACGCAAGAGGAGCTGACTCGGATGAGGGCATGGTTGCCCACTGCCGGGCGAAGGGACACGAAGTGGAGCTCGCCGACGCGAACGAGTTCCTCGAGGCCCAACCCGACGCGTCACTGGGGCATGGTCTTCTCCGCCCAGCTCATCGAGCACTTCGAGTACGACGAACTCCAGCGCTTCATGCGTGTCGCGCGGGACAAGCTCGTCCCGGGCGGCTCTTCGTCGCCGAGACGGTCAACCCGCATTCGATCATCGCGCTCGGTCGTTCTGGCTCGACCCAACTCACCGCGCGCCGATCTACCCGGAGGTGGCGACGCTCTTCTCCCGGCTGCACGGCTACTCCCAGGCGATCGTCCTGTTCCCGGAGGTTCCGGGGAGCTCGAGAGGGACCGCGCGGAGTGCGGAGACTACGCCCTCGTAGCGACGAAGTAACCTGATGCGAGCATGAGCCCGGACGAGCAAGAGCTCGACGTCTCGGTCGTCCTGCCCGTCTACAACGAGAGCGGGCACCTCCTGCAGGAGATCGACCGGATCCGCGACGGCCTCGACGCCTCGTCCGTACTCGTACGAGATCATCGTCGTCGACGACGGCTCGACCGACGGCTCGGGCGAGCTCGTCCTGCGCGATCGAGGACATCCGGCTCATCCGGTTCGCTCAGAACCGTGGCTCGGGCTCGGCGCGCAAGGCCGGGACGCTCGCCGCGCGGTCGGGCGCACCGTCGTGTGGACCGACGTCGACATGACGTACCCCAACGACGAGATCCCGCAGCTCGTGAAGGAGCTCGAGGGCTACGACCAGGTCGTCGGCGCCCGCACGTCGGAGCAGGGAACGACGAAGGCGCTGCGGGTGCCGGCCAAGTGGCTCATCCGCAAGCTCGCGAGCTACCTCGTCGAGACGCCGATCCCCGACCTCAACTCCGGGCTTCCGCGCCTTCCGGCGCCGACGTCGGCCGCCAGTACCTCAACCAGCTCCCGCGCGGCTTCTCGTGCGTCACGACGATGACGATGACGTTCCTCGCCAACGGCTACTCGGTGAAGTACGTGCCGATCGAGTACGCCGCGCGGGCCGGGGAGTCCAAGTTCCACTGGTGGGCGGACACGACGCGCTACCTCACGCAGGTCGTGCGCATGGTCCTCTCGTACAACCCGCTGCGGATCTTCATGCCGCTGGGCGGCGCGCTGCTCCTCGTCGGTCTCGCCAAGCTCGGGTACGACATCGTGGACAAGGACTTCCGCGTGGCCACGAACACGCTGGTGATCCTGTTCGCGGCGCTCCAGGTCGTGAGCATCGGGCTCCTCGCCGACCTCGTCGTCCGCATGGGGGCGCCCGCCAACGAGGTGGAGCCGGCTTCCGTCGAGCATCGGTCTCGCCCTACCCGCCGAGCGCTCGGGCTTCACGAGCCTGCCTCGATAACCGCCGCCGCGACGTCGCGCCAGCTGGGCGCGTCCGCGCGGGCCCGGGCCGCGAAACCGGGGAGATCGGCGAGAACCCGCTCGATCGCGCCGGCAAAGGCCTCCGGGTCACCGGGAGGAGCGAGGGCGCCGGTAACTCCATCAATCACGCGCTCCGGCAGACCTCCGACGTCGGTCGCGGCGACCGGACGGCCCGCGGCATAGGCAAGCGGAACCAGTGCCGATTGCGTCGCACTGCGATACGGCGCGACGACCAAGTGGTGCTCCGAGAGGAGCCGCCTTACCTCCCGCATCGGGAAGGTAGCCGGATCGAATCGTCCACGATGCGCGAGAGCCCTTTGTCCTCGATCGCCTCGCGCCACGGCTCGACAGGGCCCCAGAACTCGCCGGCGACAGTGAGCTGGACGGAGACGCGCCGTCCGACGAGACGTGCGAGCGCATCGAGCGCGACGTCGAGGCCCTTGTACGGACGGACAAAGCCGAGGAAGAGGAGGCGATACGGGGGTGCGGGCGGCAACGCCGAAGCCTCCACGCTCAGCGTCGGAGGCATGGCGACCGTGACGATCTTCAGCGCAGGCGCACGTCGGCGGAGCTCCTGCGCGGCGAGGCCGGCGTGCACGACCGCTCCATGCGCCTTCCGCAGCACCCAGTCCGTGAGCGGCTCGTCGAGCGGGCGCCGCTCGTGCGGCAGCGGATTGTGGACGATGACGACGCCGCGCGTCGGCGCGGCCGCCGCGAGCAGGGTTCGGTACGCCGCTGCCTGAAAGGGGGTTACCCACGGGAAGACAAGGAGCTCTGACCTCCGCGCCGCCACCCCCGCACTCCGCCACGAAAGCGGATCCCACCAGCGAAGGTCGAAGCGGGCCTCGGCCACAGGCGGCGCCCCGGGATCCAGCTGTTCTCCGTGGTACAGGAGCTTCGGGTACTGCGCCTTCCAGGAGCGCACGTCGACCTCGTGACCGTCGGCCAGCAATGCCTCGTGGAGCCGCGCGCCGTACTGGGAGATGCCTCCGCGAAAGGGCGGCACAGGGCCGACGTACGTGATCTTCACTTGGGGAAGGACGGCGAGGGGAGTACGAGCAGCATCGTCTGGCTCACAGGGCAACGAAGGGTTGCGCGCGTGCGCTGTGCCTCTTCGGCGTCCATGGCGATTTACCCCGGACTAGGATACGGCGGTTCGTGCCAAGGCGACCGCTTCGGATCGATTATCCGCCCGACGTTGCCGATCCAGAGCAGCTGCGAGGCTGGCTTGCCGACACTGACGTGTTCGGGTCAGCGCAAGCCGAGGCCGACGGGTATCTCACCGACTCACTCGAACGATTGCGGATCACCGTCGTGACCCTGCCTCCGCTCGGGCGGGAGGCGCGCGTTCTCGAGCTGGGCGCCAACCCCTATTTCCTGACCCGGATCCTACGCCGCCGTGGGTTGAAGGTGGTTTGCGCGAACTGGTTCGGTCGCGAGCACACCGATGCAGCGACTGGGCCGGCAGGTCGTCCAAGCACCGGCGAGCGGCGAAGAGGAGGCCTTCGACTTCGACCACTTCAACGCAGAGAAGGAGACGTTCCCGTACGAGGACGACTCCTTCGACCTCGTTCTCTGCTGCGAGATCCTCGAACACCTTCCCGAAGACCCCGTCAACCTGCTGGCGGAAAGCCACCGAGTCCTTCGCAAGCCGTCTGGACGACTCCTGCTCACGACTCCGAACGCGGCGAGGACGGACAACGTCATTCGGCTCATCCGCGGAAGGAATGTTTACGAGCAGATCTCCGGGTATGGGGTCTACGGACGCCACAACCGCGAGTACACACTGGAGGAGTTGGGAGACCTCCTCACGCAGTGCGGCTACGAGGTCACGAGCCTTTTCGCAGCGGACACCCAGCCTGGGTCGGAGCGACTGGCCAGACTGACCCGTCTAACACCCGGTACGCGCCAGGATCGACTCTTCGCCCTCGCTCGCCCGCTTGGTGAGCCCCGCTGGCGATACCCCGATTGGCTCTTCGCGAGCAAGCATGCCCTCCGGCGAGTGGCCAGGCCAGATCTTGTCATGGGCGTCAACGATGACCTTCAGTCGTTTGGATTCCGAGAGCTCGTGAAATTGCACGGGCGCTGCGGGCGGTGGATCGGCGAAGACTCGGCGACGACGGTGGTCAGTCTCGTCCTCGCCGGCCGGGAAGGCGGTGCTCTACGTCGCCGGCGTTGCGCCCCCCGAGCAGGTCGGCGAATCCCTCCGGCTCACAGCGGAAATCGCGGGGAGCACCGCGAGTTGGACCATTCCCTCCAACGGCGCGCCGTTCACCCTAACGGCAAAGGTCGCCGTGGCCAGGCGAGCAGAAGTTCGTCTCGCCGTCGAGCCTATTTGGAGGCCGGATCAGGTCGGGGTCAGCGCCGACTCGCGCGCGTTTGGGGTCGCGATCGAGCGCGTCGCGATCAGCGGTGGTCCGGCGGGACCTTGACTGGCCAGGGGCGAAGCATGCCCGCCGAACAACTTCTCGAAGGCAGGGCCGCAAGTCGAGTCCATAGACGCTGCCAAGGGGTCCGTCAGGCACGCACGCCATGTAGCTGGAGCTGACAGGGGGAGATCGGCCCCGAGCTACGGGCCACTGGTCAGAGACCCTAGTATCGCTCCTGTTGCCGGGCCAATCGTGACTCCGCCTGATTCCGTACCGGCCGACCCGTCTACTCGCCAGCACCGCTTGGCTCACCGGAGCGCAAGCCGCCTTCATGGCCTCTGGCTTCGTGCTCAACATTGTCTTGGCGCGGATGCTCGGTTCGGTCAAGTACGGCCTCTACGCGATTGTGCTCGGTTTTCTCACCGCCGCGAACCTCACACAGACGCAGGGTGTGCCCTACGCCCTATCGAAGGGCCTTGCCGAAGGGCGCACGGACGTGGGCGCGCTCTGGACGGCGGCAGTTCGAGTGCAGCGCGTGGCAAGCGTTCTGGGAGTAGGCGTGTTCGTCGTGCTTGCTCCGGTGGTCGCTCTGGTCCTCGACGATCAGCAGCTTCTCTGGGGGCTCTTGCTCGCGGCGCTCGCCATCCCAGGTTATGCGTCTTACGCAACTTGGAGCGGCTACCTGAACGGAGTTCAAGCATTCCGCCGCCTCTCTGGATGACACTTCTCTACTCGGCGCTCAGAGTTGTTCTCGTCCTGGCTCTTGCTGCTGCCCTGGGGTTGTATGGAGCGATTGCCGGCTTTGCGGTAGTGCCGCTCCTCGTCGTCGCGCTCCTTGCCCGCAGCGCCCCTCGCCTCGCCGCCGGCACCCAACCTGTTGACTGGCGACCCCTCGTTCGCTTCTCGCTTGCGACGGTCGGACTCGCGCTGGCCTTTCAGGGGTTAACTAGACAGCCGACCTACTCTTCGTCCAAGGGCTTGTATCGAGCGAAGGTGCGGCAGGTCTCTACGCGGCCGCCCAGAACGCTGCGCGAATCATCTATTTCGTGCTCATTCCGGCGAGCGTCGTGCTCTTCCCTGCAGTCGCGGACGTCGTCGCGAGCGGCGACCGAGCGCGGCTGCGGTTGCTGGGGGTGAACGGACTCGAGGGAGCGATCGCCGTCGTGCTCCCACTCGTCGCGGTCATCGCTGCAGGACGGGAACCACTCACGCGCCTTCTCTTCGGCGATGAGTACGTTGGCGCGGCCGGGCCGCTCGCCTTGCTCGCACCCGCGTTCGGCCTTCTTGCAATCGCAAATGTCGTCGCCGCAGTGACTGCGGCGGCCGGCAAGCCGCATGACGCCATGCGTGTCGCGGCCGGAGCGCTGTTCGTGCAGCTCGCCATTGCTGCTCCGCTCACGCTGGCCAGCGGGCTCGATGGAGCGGCAACCGCAACGCTCATAGCGGCGGCAATCTGCTGCACCGCCGAGCTCGCGGTCGTCCGACGGACGATAGGCGCGCTCGGAGACCCAACCCGCGTTCTACGGCTGGCGCTCGCGGCAGCAGCAGCGTTCGGCATTGCGAGTCTGGCCGATTCGCGGATCTGGATTGTCCCGATGACACTCGTCGCGCTCGGCGTATACGCCGTGCTCATAGTCTTGCTGCGAGTCGTCCCCCGAAGTCTCACCTTTGTACGACCGCCCCCGGGTGAGGCTCGGCCCCAGACGTGACCATCGGCCCGTCGATCGTCTACGGAGTTCGTCGAGGTTCATCGCTAGGGATCGGTCGCTACTCGGGCGTCCTACAGCGGGAGTTGGGAAACTCGGGATCGAATACCGGCTCGTTGAACCAGAGGAAGTGCCAGCGGCAGCCCGGTGCCACTATCACCTCGCGAACTCCTCGCGTGGCGTACTGGTCCCATCGTTCACGCGCCCTGGACCTGCGCTAGTGACACTTCACGATGTGCTTCCTCGAACGCGCCTTCTCGCTCCGGCGTATGCCGGGCTACTACCGCTTTGCGCGGCGCGCGACACGACTCGTCGTGCACAGCGAATTCGCCGCTGTCTTCTCGCTCGCCGCACCGGTATCGCAACTGCACGCGTCGACCAGATTCCACTTTTCGCGCTCAACCCCGGGAGGAGCGTCCCGGCGCAGCCGCCCGGACGCGCTTCGGCATCGGCGCGACCACCGTTTTTGTCCTTCCAGGGATCCTCAAAGGTGCGAAGCTCGTGGAAACGGTTGTCGAGGCTGCGAGACCCCTCACGAGCAGCAACCTGGCCCAGCTGATGCTGGTGGACGGATGGCCGACCGGAGGGCGGCAAATGCTGCCGTCGCTGCGGGCGCCACCATTCTCGATCATGTCGACAACCAGACGTATGGCGCCGCGATCGACGCCTCGGATGCCGTGGTAGTGCTGCGCGAACGGAGTCTCGGGGAATCTAACGGGCCACTGGCTGATGCCCTAGGACGTGGGCGGCCCATCCTCGCAAACCGGTCCGGCGCGATCCCCGAGATGGCCCAGAACGCGGCCGAGTATGTGGAACTCAACATCGAAAGCATTCGCGCAGGCATGGAGCGGTTGCTCGACGCCGACCGGCGCACCGAGCTTGAGGCAGCGGCGGGATCCGCGGACGCTCGCTCGCGCCGTCCCGTGCAGCGGCCGGGTACGCAGAGCTGTTTCGCGTGGTGTGGATCTAACGGTCTTGGCTGGCTACGAGTGAGACAATCGCGCCGGTCGAGGTTGGCCCAACGGCGAGCGCGGCGAGCCATTCGACGGGGGCGAGCGCCCAGTGTAGTTCGCTGCCGCGGAGACGCAGGCGATACAGCGTCGGCGCACTACGGAAGCCAAGTATCGCCTGCGACCACGTGACACGAAAGCCGTATCGTTCGACTAGTTCAAGTATCTCGGCCCGGCCAAAGTAGTGCCGGACGTTCCAGCGTGAGGCGTGACGGGCACGCTCCGGCATCCATGCAGGCCCTTCGAAAGAGTCCGCGGTGAGGGCAAGGCGTCCGCCGGAGCGCAGGAGTCGTTGCACCTCGGCAAGCACGGCGTCGGGGTCTTCGGTGTGCTCGAGCACCGAAAGGAGCAGCACAACATCAAAGGAGCCGTCGGCAAGCCCAGTGTCTTCTGCTGCGCCTAGACGGAAGGTCACCTCCGGATAGCGAGCTGCGGCCCGCTCGACAAGGTCGGGATCGAGCTCGTAGGCGGTCACCGTCGCACCCGCTTCGGCTGCACGCGCCGCCCAAAAGCTGTTCCGGTTCCGAGGTCCAACACCCGCTCGCCCGACCTGATGGAGACGCGTTCCATGGCTGGAACCACCTCTAGGTGACGCACCGGATCGAGCAGTACACGTGCGGCGTACGCCGTACGCTGGAGCCTCGGCGGAAGCCTGTTCACCGCTTGGCGCAAAGCTCCCTTCGCGTGCGACTCCGCCTGCATTCTTTCGCTAATGGTGAGGGGTACAGCCATCACGGTACGCGACAAGATGGAGTGGCGGAATCACGGCGCAGCTGGCCGCGACACCAATTGGGCCGCACTCGACTAGCGGGGCAGCCGCCGGAAGGTCGTGAAGGAAGGCTTCCGGGCGCCGGCCGCGCCGATCAGGCCGGACTGCCAGCCGGGCGCTCCGAAGCGCGAGCCGTTGTAGTCGGGCTCGTCGCGGACCAGGAACCAGACGAGCATGTCGATGCGCGGGTTCCGCCGGGCGATCGTGAACGCCGTCTTCATCCACTTGGCCTGGGTGCTCCTCGAGACTCCCATCTGCCTGTCAGGCGGGTTCGTCTGGTACCCGAACTCGGTGAGCCAGAGCTTCTTGCGGCCGTAGAGGCGGGTGAGCTCTTTGACGAGGACCGAGATATTGCCGAGGACGATCGTCCCCGAGCCCCGCGGGCGCGTCGTCGGAGACTGCGTGCGACTGCGTGGATGGGGATGGTGCGCGTAGACGTCGAACTTCGCCCGAGCAGCCTTGATGGCGCGAAGGAAGGTGATGGGTGTGTAGGAGAGCCTCCCCTTCTTCTGCGGCGCCGTGACGCCGCAGGCCACGCGCTCGGCGATCCCCCGCTCCCTCCCGGCTTGGTGCACGCCGACCATGACGCTGTTGCAGATCCGCGCGTACGCGAGCGCGAGCGCTCTGAGGTGCTGCCCGCGGCGGAAGGAGAGCGGTTTGAGCCAGAACGGCAGATTCGGCTCGTTCCAGGCCGTCCAGCGGGTGACGCTGGGGATGAGCTTCCCGTCGCCCCGGACGTAGAGGCCGGAGAAATGCTTGGCGGCGGCGTACGAAAAGTCACGGAGAGAGATGCCGGGCTTCTTCGGAGCGACGGTGCGGTTCCTCCCCCCGTTCGCCCAGGAGGGCGTACCGAGAATGGTGAACATGACGTTGATGTTCTTCTCCCGGGCGCGAATGACGATGTCGTCGTAGACCGCCCAGTTGTATGCCGCTGGATCCCTGGGGTTGGCCGGCCTGGCCGGCGCGAGCTCGTTCCACCAGAGCATCACGCGGAGCACCTCGGGGCGGAGCTCGCCGAGCTCCGCGAACGCGCGATCCGGATGGGCGCGAACCTGTGCGTCGTCCATGATCCCGACCTGCAGGCTTCGGGAAGCCGCCGCGCCGGCCGGGAACAGGAGGGCTAGGGCGCACAGCGCCCCGAGCAGCGGGAGGACGAGCCTCGCCCGAATGGAGGTGGGAGGTTGACGCATGAAGGTTCCTCGGAAGAGCGTTCGATGATAGAGGGTCCGCCACTCGGGTCGTCGCAGACTCACACAACCCTTACAGGCTGCAGGAAAGAGAGTGAGGCCCTAAGGCGCCCCAAACGCGGGCGGAGAAGCGCGCGGCGCTCGAGACTACGCGCCGGGAACCGCGGCCGACTCGGGCCGGAGGCTGTCCAGCAGCCGCCTCAGGCCGTCCTCCAGCCCGACCTCGGGCCGCCAGCCGAGGAGCTGCTCGGCCCGGGTGATGTCGGGCTGGCGCACCTGCGGGTCGTCCACCGGAAGGGCCTCGAAGACGATCTCGCTCTTCGAGCCGGAGACGCGAATGACCGTCTCGGCCAGCTCGAGGAGGCTCATCTCCTCTGGGCTGCCGAGGTTGACGGGAAGGTGCTCACCCGACTCGGCCAGGAGGATGAGGCCGCGGATGAGATCTTCGACGTAGCAGAACGAGCGCGTCTGCGAGCCGTCCCCGAAGACGGTCACCGGCTTGCCGTCGAGCGCCTGGCGCACGAAGGTCGGGATCGCGCGCCCGTCGTGGGGCCGCATCCGAGGCCCGTACGTGTTGAAGATCCGCGCGATCGAGGTGTCGACGCCCTGCTGGCGGTGGTAGGCCATCGTCAGCGCCTCCGCGTAGCGCTTCGCCTCGTCGTAGACGCCCCGGGGGCCGATGGGATTGACGTTCCCCCAGTACGTCTCCGGCTGCGGGTGGATCAGCGGGTCGCCGTAGACCTCGCTCGTCGAGGCGAGCAGGAAGCGGGCCCGCTTGAACTTGGCCACGCCCAGCATGTGGTGCGTCCCGTAGGAGCCGACCTTGAGCGTGTGCAGGGGCAGGCGCTGGTAGTCGATGGGGCTCGCGGGGCTCGCCAGGTGGAAGACGACGTCGACCGGCTCCTCGAGCCACAGGGGCTCCGTCAGGTCGTGGTTGAGGAAGACGAAGCGCTCGTCCCGGATGTGCTCGATGTTCCCCAGCGAGCCGGTGTCGAGGTTGTCTACACAGAGAACGCGATGGCCTCGACCGAGCAGGTGATCGCAGAGATGCGAGCCGAGGAAGCCGGCGCCGCCGGAGACGAGCACGGTGGACACGGACCCAGATCTTAGTTGCCGCTCCGGAGGCGGCCGCGAAGGAGTCAGCCGCCCGCGTGGATCCGCTGCGCGGCGCGCTCGAAAGCCTGGAAGGAGGGCTTCCGCTTTCCGGCCGCGGTGATCAGGCCCGACTGCCAGCCGGGCACGCCGAACGCCTCGCCGTTGTGGTCGGGCTCGTCCTCGAGCAGGAACCAGACGAGCATGTCGATGCGGGGGTGGCTGTCCGCGATCGCAAAGGCTTCTTCGAGGAATCGCGCCTGGGTCGCGAAGGAGATTCCGACGGTGTCGGGCTTCGTCTGGTACCCGTACTCGGTGATCCAGAGGCGCATGTCGGGCCCGTAGAGGCGGTCGAGCTCGGCAATGAGCGTGTCGATGTTCGCCAGCGTCACGGTGTCGGGCCCGCGCGGCAACTTCGCTCGGCGCCACGGAGGGATTCGGCGGATGCGCGTGGTGGGCGTAGACGTCGAAGCGGGCACCGGCCTCGGCGATCGCCTGGAGGAACTCCACAGGACCCAGCGAGTCGACGTTCTTCCGCCGGGCGCTGGTCTCGCCGCACGCCACCCGCTCGCGAATGCCCAGCTCCTCGCCCACCTCGTGAACGGCCTCCCAGACGGTGGTGCACATCTCCGCGTATGTCTGGGCCGTGGCCGTCCGCCGGGGAGACGCCCGGCTCGCGCTCGGCCACGCGCAGGAAGAAGGGGAGGTTCGGCTCGTTCCACGCTGCCCACAGATCCACCTTGGGAAGACGCCGGCCGTCGGGGAGCTGGAAGGTTCCTGAGTAGCGGCGCGCCGCGGCGAGCGCGAAAGCTCGTAAGTCTTCGATGTCGTCCGGCGCATAGTTGAACGCCTGCCCGCCGTTCGCCCACGCAGGGGTACCGAGGATCGAGAAGAGGATGCGGATGTTCCGCCGCTTGGCGACGATCACCGCCTCGTCATAGGCGGTCCAGGCGTACGCCGGGTCGTCCGGGCGCTCGGGGTCGGCAGGGCGGGTGGGCGCTATGAGGTCCCACCTCAGCTGGAACCGGGTGAGGTCGACACCCAGCCGGGACATGGTGCGCAGCGTCTCCTCGCGGTAGGTAAGCACTTGCGCGTCGTCCTCGAGCCCGACGAGGAGCCCGGTCTGTTCGGCCTCGGTGACCGGTGGAGCGGGAGTCGCCTCTTCCGCGCCGCCGCCGCAGCGCGCGAGGACGAGGGCTCCTGCAATGGCGACGGCAGCCAGGAACGCGATGACGGCGGCTGCGCGCACGGTCGCTAAGGCTAGCGCGCCGGGTTCCGGGACCCCTCGCCCTTACCAATTCCTAACGCGGGAACGGGGCGTCACGCCCGGATACGATGCGGCCTCGCTGTGCGCAACGGCCGGACTGTCCTGCCGGCGTGGTTTCAGTGGGCCTTGCTCGCTGCAAGCCTTTCCGTACTCTCCTTCGGCGGGGTGGGCCTCCTGCTCGCCGTGTTCGGTGGGTACCACCCTCTGCCGACCACCTTCCTCGGAGGAGCCCTGCTAGGAGGTCTCCTGGTACTCGCGCGGCGCGGTCTCTCGGCGTCGGGATCGGACACAAGACCGGCGAACGCGCTAACCGTGGCTGTCTGCCTAATCGCGCTCGCGTCGGCGTCCTGGAACGGCGTGCACGCCGGCGAGCACGTCTCCGTCGACCGGGATCCAGGGGTTTATCTCGTTGCAGGTCAGTGGGTTGCAACGAGAGGAGACCTGCGCATCGAGGCGGGTGCAAGCGAATGGACGGGCCTTCCAGGGCTGGTTTACACCTCGCCCGGCTTCTACGACCTCGGAGAGGGAACGCTCGAAGCTCAGTTCAATCACTTTGCAACTGTCCTTTATGCGGAGGCATATGGAGTCGGCGGCGAGGCTCTGATGATCGTCCTGCCTGCGATCTTGGGCGGTCTTGCGCTGTGCGCGATCTACGCCGCTCTCACCCGCCTGGTCAGCAGGCCGTGGCTCGCCGTGGCCGCTGTCGCAGCCTTGGCGATCTCGCTTCCCAGCTGCACATCGTCCGTGACACCTTCTCCGAGCCCTCGACGCAGTTGCTCCTCTGGGCGGGGCTATGGCTCACGCTCATCGCGTACGAGCGCCGGTCGACCTCACTGGCCCTGGTCGCCGGGGCTCTCTTCGGCGGCACTGTCATGACGCGGATCGACGCGCTCGTCTATGTCGTGCCGCTCCCGCTTGTGGCCGCCGTAGCGTGGCTTGCCGAACTCCCAACGAGGCGGCGACGGCAAGGCGCCGTCTTCGCGGCATTCGCAGCCGGCCTCGGTCGGCCCCAGGGCGATGGCAGCGGGCCAGTGGCCGCGACCGAGCTCTTTCTTGACTCCTGCTTGACAAGCTTGTGAGTGACTGCTAACTTCCCTCGCGTGCCGTCTACGACCACCACCCGGAAGAGCGCCGAGGTCCGCCGCGAGGAGATCCTCGAGGCGGCCATGAAGGAGTTCGCCTACGGTGGCCTTCACGGCACCTCGACCGAGAGCATCGCCCGCCGCGCCGGCATCTCGCAGCCGTACCTCTTCCGCCTCTTCGGCACGAAGAAGGAGCTCTTCATCGCGAGTTCCCGCCGCTGCTTCCGCCGGGTGCTGGAGACGTTCCAGGAGGCCGCCGAGGGCAAGCAGGGGCGCGAGGCCATGGAGGCGATGGGCAAGGCCTACGACGGCCTCCTGCGCGACCGCGAGCTGCTCCTCGGGCAGATGCAGATGTATGCCGCCTGCTCCGACCCGGACGTTCGCGACGAGGCGCGCGCCGGCTTCGCGGCGATCTTCCGCTACGTCGAGGGCGTCACGGGGGCAAGCACGCTCGAGATCCGCGACTTCTTCGCCACCGGGATGCTCATGAACGTCGCGGCCGCGATGGACCTCCCGCAGATCTGCGGCGAGGACGACACCTGGGCCCGCGAGCTGCGAGGAGCGCGCTAGCCCTTTCTCTTTTTTCGACCTCGAAGTAAGTGACCGCACACTAAGCAGAGAGGAGCCGAGATGATGAACGCGAAAACCACCACCCTCTGGACGTTCGTGATCACGTCCGTCGCCCTCTTCATGGCCACGCTCGACAACCTCGTGGTCACGACAGCGCTGCCCGTGATCCGGGCCGACCTGGGCGCGTCCATCGAAGACCTCGAGTGGACGGTCAACGCCTTCACCCTCACCTTCGCCGTCTTCCTCCTGACCGGCGCCGCCCTCGGCGACCGCTTCGGCCGGCGGCGCCTCTTCGCCGTTGGGCTCGGCATCTTCACCGCGGCCTCCGCGGCGGCGGCGCTCGCGCCGAGCGTCGAAGCGCTGATCGTCGCGCGCGCGGCCCAGGGCCTCGGTGGAGCGATCGTCACTCCGCTCACGCTCACGATCCTGAGCGCGGCCGTCTCCGCCGAGCGGCGCGGGCTCGCGCTCGGCGCCTGGGGAGCGATCGGCGGCCTCGCCGTGGCCAGCGGACCGCTGGTCGGCGGCGCCGTCGTCGAGGGCATCTCCTGGCAGTGGATCTTCTGGCTCAACGTGCCCATCGGCCTGGCGCTCATCCCGCTCGCGCTCATGCGGCTGGAGGAGACGCGCGGGCCTTCGAGCCGGCTCGACCTCCGCGGCCTCACGCTGGCGAGCGCAGGTCTGTTCGGGATCGTGTGGGGCGTCGTCCGCGGCAACTCGCAGGGCTGGGCCAGCATGGAGATCCTGACGGCGCTCACGGTGGGCGCGGTGCTGACGGCCGCCTTCCTCCTCTGGGAGCGGCGCGCCCCGGCGCCGATGCTGCCGCTGCGCTTCTTCAGGAGCCGCACGTTCTCGGCGGCGAACGCGGCCTCGCTGTTCATGTTCTTCGGGATGTTCGGCTCCATCTTCCTGCTCGCGCAGTTCCTCCAGACCGTGCAGGGGTACGGCCCGCTGGACGCCGGGCTGCGCATCCTGCCCTGGACGGCGATGCCGATCTTCGTCGCCCCGATCGCGGGCGCCCTCTCCGACCGCATCGGGGGACGGCCGCTCATGGCGGCGGGCCTCGCCCTCCAGGCGGTCGGCCTCGGTTGGCTGGCGGCCGTCACGACGCCGACCGTGCCCTACATCCAGCTCGTCCCGGCCTTCGTGATGGCCGGCGTGGGCATGGCGCTCTTCTTCGCCCCCGTGGCGAACGTCGTCCTCTCCGCGGTGCGCCCGGAGGAGGAGGGCCAGGCCTCGGGCGCGAACAACGCCATCCGCGAGCTGGGCGGCGTCTTCGGCGTCGCGGTGCTCGCCTCCGTGTTCACGAGCTACGGCGGCTACGAGTCCGGCCAGGCCTTCGTGGACGGCCTCGGGCCGGCGGTCTGGGTCGGCGCGGTGGTCGTCGGGCTCGGCGCCCTCGCCGCGCTCTTCATCCCGCGGCGTCGCCGCCAGGACGAGGTGCCGGTCGGCGAGACCGAGCTCGAGCCCCTCTCCGAAGCGGCCTAGTGTCCGTCTCAACGGCGCGGCCCCGGGGTGCCGGGGCCGCGCCGCTACTTGAGGTCCTTGTTCGACTCCATGTCGAACCACATGGCGAACATCGAGAACTGAAGTCCTGAGATGACGAGCAACGCGATGAGAACCGCCGTGGCAGCCGGGATCTCGTTGCCCAGGATCCGCAGAACCGTGTAGGCGATGCCGAGTGCCAGGCCGACCCCGAACAGCAAGAAGCCGAGCGTGTAGAAGAGGACGAGCGGGTGGAAGTCGCGGATGACGTACTTCTCCTTCAGGCGCCAGAAGAAGCCCTTGACGAGGAGCCAGGAGATGGTCGGCACCACCCTGCGGAGACGGATGCCGCTCCGCTCCCCCACGCCGTAGATCGGCCGCGAGGGGTAGTCCCGCACGCGGCGGTTCCACACGTTCAGGTGCACGAGCATGTCGTTGGGGAAGCCGTAGCGCGAGTAGAGGCGGTCGTGGTCGAGGAGCTCGAGGCTCTCCTGGTTGATGGCCGTGTAGCCGGACTGGGAGTCGGCGATGTGCCAGTAGCCGGACGCGATCTTCGTGAGGAACGACAGCAGGGCGTTCCCGAGGTAGCGCGTGCGCGGGATCAGCTTCCACGCCTGCGCCGTGAAGAGGCGGTTCGCCTTCGCGTAGTCGCACTCGCCGGTGGCGACGGCGCGGACGAGCGTCTCCAGGTCGTCCGGGTCCATCTGCCCGTCCGCGTTCATGACGCAGGTGACGTCGATCCCCTCGGCGAGCGCCCGGCGGTAGCCGGTCACGGTGGCCGCCCCGACGCCCTGGTTGCGCTCGTGGTCGAGCACCTCCACACGCTTGTCCGCGGCCTGCGCGCGCGCGACGGTCCCGTCCTGCGACCGTCGTCGACGACGAAGATCCGGTCGACGAACTCCGGGATCCCCGCGACCGTGGAGGCGACCAGCGCCTCCTCGTTGTACGCGGGCACGACGACCGCGACGCTCTTGCCCTCGTACATCGCGCGCGACTCTAGCTGACAGCCAATGCCGAGGGCGGTGCGCTCGTCCGGCCGTCGTTAGGCTGCGCCGCGATGCGGGTGCTCTTCTTCGGAACGTACGACGCTCGCTGGTTTCCTCGCATACGCGTTCTCCAGGAGGGCCTCAGAGCGCACGGGTTCGACGTCGAGGAGTGCAACACGCCGCTCGGGTTCGACACCGCGCAGAGGGTGGCGCTCCTCCGCCGCCCGTGGCTCCTGCCCGTGCTCGGGTACAGGGTGGGCACCGCCTGGTGGCGGCTCCGGCGACTCGCGCAGGCCGTCCCGGCCCCGGACGCCGTCGTCGTCGGATACCTGGGCCAGTTCGACGTCCACCTCGCGCGGCGCCTTTGGCCGGGCGTGCCGATCGTGCTCGACCATTTCGTCCCCGCGTCGGAGACTGCGGTCGACCGGCGGGTGCGATCCGACGTGGTGGTCCGCGGGCTGGAGAAGCTGGACTCCGCAGCGCTCCGGGCCGCCGACGTGGTGCTCGTCGACACGGAGGAGCATCGCGCGCTCGTCCCCGCCGCGTTCCGCGAGCGGACGGTCGTGGTTCCCGTCGGCATCTCGCGCTCGGAGCTCCGTCCGCCGCGCCGGAACGAGGGGGATGCGCTCCGCGTCGTCTTCGTCGGCAGCTACACCCCACTTCAGGGGGCTCCCGTCATCGGCGAAGCGATCGACCTCCTGCGCGATGAGCAGGGCATCGAGTTCACGCTGGTGGGCAGAGGGCAGGACTACGAGCAGACGCGGGCGGGGGCGGCCTCGAACGAGCGTGTCCGTTGGGTCGACTGGGTCGCCCCCGGCGATCTGGCGTCGTTCCTGGAACGCTTCGACGTCTCCTTGGGCGTCTTCGGCACGAGCCCGAAGGCCACGCGCGTCGTCCCCAACAAGGTGTTCCAGGGAGCCGCGGCCGGCTGTGCCGTCGTCACGTCGGACACGGCACCCCAGCGCGCGGCGCTGGGGGACGCGGCGGTGTTCGTCCCCGCCGGCGACGCCGAGGCGCTCGCGGAGGCGCTCGCCTCGCTGGCCCGCGAGCCCGAGCGGGTCTGGTCGCTGCGGCAGGCTGCGCACGTTCTGGCCGAGACGCGCTTCGCGCCGGAGGTCGTCGTCGAGCCTCTCCGCGAGCGCCTCGAGTCCAAGCTCGCTCCCGCATGAGCCTGCCCCCACTCACCCTCAACGCGTGGCTCCGCTACGACCTCGTCGAGCGGACGCTCGCGCGCCTGCCCGATGTCTCCTCCATCCTGGAGATCGGCTGCGGGGAAGGAGCGCTCGCCGCCCGGCTCGCGCGGCGGTTCTCCTACGTCGGCGTGGAGCCGGATCCGGTGGCGTGCGCCCGCGCACGCGAGCGCGTCGGCGGGACGGGCGGGGAGATCGTGCTCGGCGAGGTCTCGGTCCTCCCTCCCGGGTCGAGCTTCGACCTCGTCTGCGCGTTCGAAGTCCTCGAGCACCTGGCCGACGACGGCGCGGCGCTTCGCTCCTGGGGCGAGCGCCATGGAGCCGGGCGGCTGGCTGATGCTGACGGTTCCCGCCGATCCCGACCGCTTCGGCCCGGCAGACCGCCGCGTCGGGCACGTCCGCCGCTACGAGCCGATCGGGTTGCGCGACCTCCTCGCCGCGAGCGGGTTCGCCGAGCCTGAGGTGCGGCGCTTCGGGTTCCCGCTCGGCAACGCCCTCGAGTTCGGGCGCAACGTGCTCGCGCGCGTCGACCGCGGCGAGGGCGGGCAGGCGGAGCGCACGGCGGTCAGCGGCCGCTGGCGGCAGCCGCCCGACCAGCTCGGCTGGGCGACACAGGCCGCGACGGCGCCCTTTCGCTTCGTTCAGCGCCGCTTCGACACCGACCGTGGGCCCGGGCTCTTCGCCCTCGCCCGCCGCGGCTAAGGCGCCGATGCGTCAATGCAAGACCTGACACCGGATGACGCTGTCTCTATTCGCTCCTCAGGAGGGCGACCAAATCTTCGGGCGTCTCGAAGGCGTGCGCTGCCTCGTAGATCGACTCGGCGGTTTCGCCCCTGAGGGCGAACGACAATGCGGACACAGCCCGCGCGCGGCGAAACAGGAGCTCGTAGCGCTTCTCGTCTCCAGCGCCCTCGGCCTGCCACGCTTCCTGATCGAGTTGATCTGCGAGGGCGCGCATCCGCTCGGCCTCCGACAGGTCGAGTTCGTGCGCTTCGACCAACGCGAGCGCAGTCGCTACCGAGGAAGCGTCCGCGTGGGACGAGGTGACGGCAAGCCGACAAGCCTGGGCCTCGAGTTCGGCGCCACGTTCCCCCGAGGCCAGCGCTGCCACAAGGTCAGGGGCTAGGAGACGAAGGCGATCTTCTCCCACCGCCGATCGAGCATAAGCGTTCTTGCGTCAGAAGAGGCGTTCGATCGCCCGCAGAAGGTCAAGCCCGCCGTCGATGTGAGCGCGGTCGGTTCCAGATCCGCCGCCTGCGGAGTCGCGCTCACCGTCTCGAAGGAGGAACGTGTCGTTCCCGCGGTCGCCTAGGCTCGCGGTCGAAGGGAGCGCCGGCGCAGGGCCAGCGAGCGCTCCCAGCAGAAGCACCACCAGGCAAGAGCGGAACACCCCGCGCCCACGGTAACCCTCGCGCGTCCAAGCGTTCAAGTGAGGCGTTAGCGCGTGGCGACGTACAGGGCGATGAGGAAGATCGGCGCCAGGACGTCGTACCAGAAGACGTAGCCGGCGTTGCCCGGCGAGAAGTTGTGCTCCGCGATCATCGACCGAACGTGTCCCACCGCGGCGCCCAGCATGAAGATCGAGAACACGACGATCGTGGCGAGCCAGAAGCCCCGGTCGAAGCTCGGCGCCATGACGCCCGCGACGCCGTACCCCACGCTCGCCAGACCGACCTCCCACTGGAAGCGGCTGGTGGGCCAACCGATGGACGCCGCCACCGGCGCGGGCATGAACAGGTGGCCGCTGCCGAGCGCGATGCCGTTCACGCCGACGAGCCACGTGAGCCCGAGCTCGAGGGCCGTGACCTTCCAGTCGTCGACACCCACGAGCGAGCGCGACCACGAGGCTGACCAGGAAACCCGCGAGCGGCAGGTAGACGATGTATCGGCCGATCAACGCGCCGACGTTGGCCCTCGCCGGCTGATCGGCGCGGTCAATCGCCATGCCACCACGATACTCCGAGGCGCCTCAAACGCCTAGTCGCCGGAAACGCGGTAGAGCCCGTAGCGGGGACCGTCGTAGACGAGCTCCAGGCCGGCGAGGAACGTCTCGGGGACGCGGCGTCTCTTGTCGACGAGCAGCCAGTCGGCTCCGTACTCCTCCAGCAGCTGCGCCCGCTCGGCGTCGCTCGTCGCTCGGGGCGCGAAGAACGCTGCGCGTCCCGGTAGCGCTCGCTGGGCCGGTTGCGGGCCGTGGCGGGCGCGTGGCCCAGCTCCTCGGCGTTGACGTACACCGGGCGCGTAGGCGGCGATGCGGTACGCGTCCTGTGGACGTCCGAAGAGCACGTCGCCGGGCTCCACGTTGGCCCGGACGGCTGCGATGGCGGCGGGAGGAAGAGCCCGAGGATCCCGGCCGCGCTCGAGCTCGTCGAGCGCGAGGGCGACGAGCGGCACGAGAAAGCCGGCGGCGGCGAGGGCGGCCCATCTGCCCGGCTCGGGGCCGCGGGGCCGCGCAGGAGCTCCCACGGCCAGCGCCACGAGCCCGCCGGCGACCGCCAGCCACACGGTCCACCCGGTCCACCCTCGCCCACGCGGTAGGTGAACTCACCCGGATACGCCCACGTGAGGGCGAGCGCGGCCGCGGCCGCGAGGGCGACGCCGACGAGCCTGAGTCTCCCCAGCAGCACGGCCGCGCCGGCGATAGCGAAGGGAACGGGCAGGAAGGCCGCGAGCCGCCGCGCCTGCGAGAGCGAGAGGAGGTCGGCGAGCGCCGTGAAGAGCCAGGGCACGAGCAGGACGGCGAGAACGGCCAGCGACCCGCCGAGGACGAACGCCGCCCACATCCGGCGGGCCGCCAGGCCGGCGAGCGGAATCGCCAGCAGGCCGGCGACGACCACGGGCCCACCGCGGGCGATCGCCTCCGGAGCGAAGCGCAGGACGTCGCCGAAGACGTCGAAGGCGTTCCCGTAGTGCTGGATCTCGAAGGCGCGGCGCGCGGCGTCCGGGGCCTGCGACGGGTCGTCGGTGGCGATGGGCAAGAGCCAGAGGAGGAAGAGCCCGAAGGGGACGAGCACAGCCGCCGCCGTCACGGCGGTTCGCGCGGGAGAGCCCTCGTCCCTGCGCCCCATGACGAGGCGCGCGACAGCGCAGCCGACGAGGAGGAGGGCGACGTACGGCGCGTAGGTCGCGTGGACGACGGCGAGCGCGAACCCGGCGGCGACGAGCGGCACGAGCAGCCGCCGGTCGCCGAGAAAGACGAAGCTGAACGCGAGCGCGAGAATCGCGGTCGCGAGAAGCGTCCGCCCGAGCGCGGCGGGCTGGTAGAGGAACTCGAAGTTTCCGGTTCCGCCCTCACGGGAGAACCACAGCTGCGCGACGAGGGCGAGCGCGACCGCCACTCCCCCCGCCCAGTGCTTGAAGAGCGCGGTGCCGGCGCCGTGCGCGACCAGGACGGTCAAGGGCACGATCAGAACGGCGGGCAGGTAGAGCGCGACCTGAGCCGCGTCCACGTCCGCGAGCCGCGCCACGAGCGCGAGCGCCTCGTGCCAGACGGGCACGGCGTAGCCCGGATGGACACTTCCGTCGCGAAACTCGTTCAGCGCCGCGAGCGACGAGAGGGAGTCGAGCTCGACGAGCTTGCGGATGCGCGCGACGTGAAAGAGGCCGTCTCCCTGGAGGGGGCCCGCCGACCACCAGACGAGCGCGCTCAGCGGGAGCGTCGCGGCGAGGAGGCCGAGGGCGGCCCGCCGCTCGGCGCGCGGAGCGACGCTGGAGCGGCCGGCGAGCGCGGCTGGGATGGCCAGCAGCGGCAATCGCCGCGCAGAGCACGACCACGGCGAGGTCAATGGAGGCGCCGGCCAAGACGGTGAGCACAAGGGCGACGAAGACGACGACGAGGCTCAGCGCCAGCGCGCCGGCGGCCGCCACCCCGGGTGACGAGGGACGGCCGAGCACGCGCAGGATCAACGCCCCGGGGAGGAGCAGGACGATCGCCCCCGCGGCGAAGAGCCGCAGGGCGAGGCCGGCGCCCTCCGCGGGCAGCAGCCGCGCCAGGAAGAGGAGAGCCACCGGAGCCGCCGTCCACGCGAGCACGCGCAGGTCGAGCTCGGCCGCACGGGGAAGGGAGAGCCCGCGCGGGCCATGACGCGCGCCCTCGATCATGGCCTACGAACCGGAGACGCGCAGCCGCCGGCGGCGCCGCTGCAGCGGCTCCCAGGCGAGCGCGAGAACGATCCCGGCGATCAGCCCGATGAGGCCGCCGACGACGATCGAGGTCCGGTTCGAGCGGGCGGCGACGGCCGAGCCGCGGGCCTCGGAGATGAGCCGCCCCTTCTCTACCTGTTGCGCCTGGGTGAGCAGGAGCTCCGTCTCGGCCTGCTCCTGCACGAGCTCCGAGCGGCGGTCCTCCGCAGTGGCGATGAGATTCAGGAAGATGAGGCGCTCGACGGACTCGAGGCCGGGATCCTGCGCGGCTTCCTGCAGGTCGCCGATCCTCTGGTCGATCGAGTCGATCTGGTCGCCGATGGTGGCCAGCCCCCGCTCGTAGGTCTCGATCTTCGTGTCCACGTAGACCGAGGAGCCGTCGATCACGGCGGCGGCGAGCAGGTTGGCCGCTTCGGCTACCGTCGCACGCGGCCAGGTGCCGCGCACGGCGATCTCGTAGAGCGGCGTCGCCTGCTGCCCCGGTCGGGTCGCAGCCGTTCCGCCCACGGCGCTCGTGGAGATGCCCGAACGGAGCTCGCCCGGCTCGACTCCGACTTGTGCGGCGACGTCGTTGACGACCTCGTCGCTGCGCGCGAGCTCGCGGACGGCCGTCGGGTTCGTCGCGAACGTCGAGACCTGGGCCGAGCCCCCCGCCGTCGTGGGCTGGCCGAGGTAGACGGTGGCTTCCGCACGGTTGACGTCCGCGTTCTCCGCGGCGGAGACGAGCCACCCGACGAGCGCGCCGACGACGGCGGCGGCGAGCACGAGCCACCAGCGCCGGAGCACCGCGCGCCCGTAGCGGCCGAAGTCGATCTCCTGCTCGGCGTCGAGGTCGGGAAGAGGGCGGGCGGGCCGCGTGCGGGGATCCTCCTCCGTCCTCATCGCCGCTCGACTGTACCAGCGGGCCCAGCCGACCAGCGCCGCTTCACGGCGCCCGAACTAACGCGGTTCGAGGCCGTAGACGCGACCGTGGCCCGTGAGGTAGACGCGCTCCTCGTCGGCGACGATCGGCGTGTACTTGCCGTCGGGGAAGGTGAACACCCGGCTCCCGGTGCGCGCGTCGAGCCCGAAGGTCCGCTCCTCGAGGGTCGAGAAGTAGACGATGCCCGCGAGCACGGTCGCCGCGCCCGAGATCTCGCCGTTGGCTTCGAACGACCAGCGCTCGTCGCCGGTCGCCGCGTCGAGCGCGTACAGGTTGCGGTCGTAGGAGCCGACGTAGACGGTCCGGTCGAAGATCGCCGCGGACGAGTAGACGAAGCCGCCGGTCGTCTGCGACCAGAGGAGGTCGCCGCTCTGCGCGCCGAAGGCGTAGACCTTGCCGTCGGTGTTGCCGATGAAGACGCGCCCGTACGCGACGGCCGGGGTCGCGTAGAAGTTGCCCGCCCCGCCGAGCCCACCCTGGCCTCGACGAGCCAGCGGAGCCTGCCCGTCGCGCGCGTCGACCGCGTAGACCTTGCCGTCGTAGCCGCCGAAGTAGATCGTCCCCTTGGCGAAGGCGGGCCCGCCCTTCACCTCGTCGCCGGTCTCGAACGTCCAGCGCGACGCGGCCCGTGGCCGCGTCGAGCGCGTAGACGTGCGGTCGCGACGGTCCCGAAGTAGAGCGTCGCCGTCGAGGACGAGCGGCGAGGACTCGATGACGCCGGCCTGGAAGCGCCAGAGCTCCTCGCCCGGTGTCGGCGTCCATCGCGACCATGAACCCCGGCGCCGTCTCCCGGTCCTGGCCCGGCGCGTCCATGAGCGGCTGGTAGACGATCCCGTCCGCGACGGCCGGGGAGGCGGCGGTGATACGCCCGAACTGCTTCTCCCAGACGATCTCCCCGCTCTCCGCGTCGATGGCGAGGAACCGGCCCGGGTTCGTGCCGACGTACAGCCGGCCGTACGCGACCACGGGCGGGAACTCGATCAGGTGGCGGCCGCGCACCATCCAGAGCTGCCTGAAGGGCGGCCGGTGGTCGAAGTCGGCGGCGTAGCGGGTCCGCGCGGGGTCGTAGCCGTAGATCGGCCAGGGCTCCTCCGCACTCCTCCTCGGGCCGCGTCGTCGCCCCCGGCTCCTCGGTCGTGACGAACTCCGTCGTGGCCGAGCCCCTCGATGTCGCGCGTCTGCCGTTCGTTCCAGGGCCAGACGCCGGCCACCGCGCCGCCGCCGAGGACGAGCGAGCGCTGCCGCCACGAGCAGGAGCCGCTTCATCCGCTTGGGCTCGACGGCGCAGACCCGCGAGTAGCCGTGGAGCAGGAGGCGTCCGCCGTTGCCCGAGACGGGACGTACTCACCGTGCGGGAAGCGAAGAGCCCTGCGCCCGGTCCGCCAGTCCCAGCCGGTGATGCCGCCGCCGAAGCTGCCCGCGTAGACGACGCCGGCAACGACCTGGACGGCGCCCGAGACGGGCCCGCCCGCGCTCGCCGGACCAGAGGATGCGCGCCGGTCGAGGCCGACGCGCAGTAGACGACGACCGGCGTAGGTCGCCGAAGTAGACCCGGCCGCGGTAGACGGCGGGCGAGGAGTAGAGGTAGGCGCCCACCGGGATGCGCCAGAGGAGCCGCCCGTTGCGGCGCGGAGAGCGCGGAGAGGCCGGAGAACACGGACGGCGCGAAGACGCGCCCGCCCGCGACGGCGACGGTGCCGTACACGCGGCTGCCGGCGCTCCCCGTCCAGACGGGCTGCCGGTGCGCGCGTTCAGGGCAGAAGACGCGCCCGGCGTAGTCGCCGACGTAGAGGCGATTGCCGACGAGGGCGGGGCTCCCGGTGATCTTCGAGCCGCCGGAGTACACCCAGCGTGGCCCGCGGCGGCTCGAGGTCGAGCGCGTACACGTTGCCGTTCGTCGCCGCGAAGTAGGCGACGCCGTCGCGGACGATCGGCGACGGCTCCGATGAGCCCGGTCGAGAGCGCCAGCTGGAGCTTCCCCGTCGTCAGGTCGCGGACTGGACCTCGCCCGGGATCATGGTCGGTCGTGACGAGCACCCCCGAGCTCCGGGTCGACGGGCGGGCGAGGAGGCGGTCTTCGTGCCGATCTGCTGCGTCCAGAGGACGCGCCCGTCCCGCATCGAGATCGCCTGGACAGGAGCCGTCGAACGTGTTCACGTAGGCGACGCCCTCCCAGACGGCCGCCGGGAACTCGACGAGCGAGCCGACCCCCGCGTGCTCCAGACCATCCGGAACGGCGGCCGCAGCGTCGATCGCGGGATGGGCCTGCGTCCGCGCGGAGTCGCGCCGTAATGCGGCCACTGGAGCTCCTCGCGGTAGATCCGGACCGTGTACCGGCGCCGCTCGGCGAAGTGGAGCCGGAAGCACCTCGTGCGTGCCCCGAGCGCGCGCGCCTCGACCGGAACTTGACGACCCGCGGCGCGGCAAGCGGGACGAGGGCGAGCCCGCGGCGTCGGACTCCCCGGCCTCGCGGCCGACCGTGACCGCGTGCCCGCGACGCTCGTGCTGCAGTGTCGCCGTCGACGACCTTGATCTGCACCTCGACCGGGCCGGTGGCGGCGCCGGCGGTCGTCGAGGCGGAGGCGTCGGGCGGGGCCTGTCGTCTCGGCGGCGGTCGACGGCGGCACGGTCGCCCGGGCCCGTCGTCGCGTGTCGGCGCAGCCGACTGCGAGGGCCGCCGACCGGCGCCGCGACGACGAGGAGCGCCAGGAGCCTCCGAGTCACTCGGGCCGGACGACCGGCTCGGGAAGCTCCTCGGAGAACGGCTCAAGGCTACCGCCCTCCCCGGCGGTGAGGCACAGGCTGCCAGAAGAAGCGGGTCATGACGACGCCCTCGCGGAACTCGCCGAGCCGCGGCTCCGGGCTGCTCTCCGCGGGCGAGCGCGAGCGCGAGCTCCGGGTAGCCGCCGCCCGCGGCATGGGGCACGCGGGAAGCCGCCGCCGAAGCGGAGGTTGACGTCCGTGATCTCGTGCCGGCCGTCGGCCGTGCGGAAGCACTGGACGGTCGCCGGGCCGACGATGCCGAGCGTCTCGGCGACTCGGCACGTCCGACCTCGATCAGCACCGAATCCTTGATCGTCATGCCCTTGATCGACTCGCCGCCCTTCGACTCGATCATCGTCCGCGGGATGGCGTTCAAGGCAGCGGCCATCGACGTCGCAGAAGACGTCGATCGAGAACTCCTCGCCGTTGCATGCCGCCTGCACGATCGAGTCGACCGGCGTGTGGCCGAGGAGGAAGTCGAGCTCCCGCGCGGTCCCGGCGCGGAAGATGTTGCGTGAGCCGAAGCCGCGGCGCGGCTTGACGAGCACCGGAAACGGGAGGTCCTCCGGGAGGCTCGGCGGCGGGCCAGGTCGGCGGCGAGTCGAAGCCGCGCTCCTCGAAGAAAAGGTGCGCGGCGTACTTGTCGTTCGTCCGCTCGACCACGTCCGCCTCGGGCAAGCAGGACGAGCGCGCCGAGCTCCTCCCGGCCGGCGACGAGCTCGCGCATGTCGAGGTCCGTGAGCGGGACGATCAGACGGACGCCGTGCTCGCGCACGGCGTCGGTCAGCGAGGCGACGTAGCCGGGATCGTCGACGGGCGGCGGGGTCACGGCCCGGTCGGCGCAGTGGGCGCCGGCGCGAGCGGGTTGAGGTCGGCGGCGACCGTGAAGGCGCCCGCCCGCCGGAACGCGGTGACGACGTCGACGCGCTGTCCGGCGCAGGTGAAGAGAACCGGGGTGCTCATCGGCGGCTCATCGTAGATAAAGCTCCCGGGCGTTCAGGCGTTCTTCCAGCCGCCCGTCTTCCCCTTGTACGTGCCGGTGAAGAGGGCGGCGGGCGTGCGGGCGAGAATCCTGAGGTCGAGCCAGGGCGACCGGTGCTCGACATACCAGACGTCCAGCTCGATCCGCTCCTCCCACGGCAGCGCCGCGCGCCCGTTCACCTGGGCCCAGCCGGTCAGACCGGGCTTGACCTCGAGCCGCCGCCGCTGGCGCGGCGTGTACCTCTCCACCTGGTAGCTGAGCGTCGGGCGGGGCCCGATGACGCTCATGTCCCCGCGGAGCACGTTCCAGAGCTGCGGGAGCTCGTCCAGCGAGAGCCGCCGCAGGACGCGGCCGGCGCGCGTGATCCGCGGATCGCCCTCGTTCACCGCCCAGCCGGCGCCCATCGTCTCGGCCCCGACCACCATCGTCCGGAGCTTGAGGAGGTCGAACTCGCGCCCCTCGAGCCCGACGCGGCGCTGCCGGTAGAGCACCGGGCCGCGGTCCTCGAGCTTGATCGCCGCCGCGGCGGCCCCGAGCACAGGTGCGGCCAAGACCAGGCCGACGGCCGCAGCGCCGACGTCGAAGAGCCGCCTCACCGCGTGCCCTCAGCCTTCTCCCAGACGGCCGGAACGCCGTAGCGGGCGTACCGGTAGAGCGCCGTGACCGTCGCGGAAGTGACGAGGAGGTAGTAGTAGGCAAGGCTCGCGCCGGGGACGGGCAGGCGGAGCCGCCCGGCGGCCGCGAGCCCGAGCCCGGCGAGCTGCCCGCCGAGCGCGAGCCGGTAGACACCGCCGCGCGGCGCGAGCGCGATGCTCGACCCGAGGAGAGCGAGGTGCAGGAGGCCGCTCCCGTAGCGCAGGGCGCGATGCGAGAAGAGCTCCAGCCCGTAGAGGGCCGGGACGTTCCTGAACATCCGGCCCTCGAGCAGGATCAGCCAGCAGTGCTCGAACATGCGCACCTTGCGGCGGTACTCGTCCTCGAGGTCGCGCGAGGGCTTCTCGAAGGCGAGCGCCTCAGGGTCGTAGACCGCCCGCCGCCCCCGCTGCACCATCAGGTAGGGGAAGGACAGGTCGTGCCCGAAGCGGGGGTCGACCTCGACGTAGTCCCCCCGCCGCACGGCGTAGATGGAGCCGTTCCCGCCCGTGACCGAGCCGAGGGCGGACTCCTGCTCGCGGAGCCAGGTCTCGTAGCGCCAGTAGGCGCCTTCCCGGTTCGTCCCGTCCGGCTGCTCGAGCACGAGGCGGCCGCAGACGTACGCGACGTCGGGGTCGGCGAAGCCGCGCACGAGCTTGCGGAGCGCGTCCCGCGGCCAGCGCGCGTTCGCGTCCGAGAAGGCAAGGACGTCGCCGGCGGCGCGCGCGACGGCACGATCCTGCGCGGCCACCTTGCCTCCCGCGCGGCGCCTCGACGAGGCCGACGCGCGGCTGACCGGCCGCGACCTCCTCGACGATGCCGTGCGTGCCGTCCGTCGAGGCGTCCGAGGCGACGAGAATCTCCAGGAGCTCGGCCGGATAGTCCAGCTCGAGGAGGTTCTCGAGCCGCCGCCGGATGACGTCCTCCTCGTTGTGCGCCGCGATGACGACGCTCACGGAGGGCGTGCCCGTCCCCTGTCGGACGGGCCGCCCGCGCACACGGCGCAGCAGCGCAGCGGCGGCGGGATAGCCCACGTGCGTCCAGCCGAGCGCGCCCAGGCTTGCCCAGAAAACGGCCCTGGTGAGCACGGCGTGACGCTAACCGAACGCCCTGACCTCATGACGCCAGGAGCGTCTTGTAGAGCCGTTCGTGCGCCTCGGCCGCCCGCTCCCAGCTGAGCCCTTCGCGGGCCGCGCCCGTGCCCCGGAAGGCCTGCTCGAGCGCGTCTCCGTCCGTCAGGAGCCGGACGCACGCGTCCGCCAGCGCAGCCTCGTCTCCCGGGGGCACGACCACCCCTGCTCCGAACTCGCGCACGATGTCGCCCAGCGAGCCCACGTCCGAGACGACGACGGGGCGGGCGTGCCCGAGCGCCGCGGCGAGCACTCCCGAGGAGTCGAGGCGGCGGTAGGGAAGGACGACGACCGTCGCGGCGTCCATGAGCTCGACCAGCTCGCCCTCGCCCACGTAGTGGAGCCGCCACTCGATGCGCTCCTCCACGCCGAGCGTGCGGGCCAGGGCCTGCAGCGGCTCCACGGGGTCGAGGGGATCGCCTGCGACCACGAGCCTCGCGTCGGGAACGTCCTCGAAGATCTTCGGAAGCGCGCGCACGAGGACGTCGAGCCCCTTGTACTCGCGCAGGAGCCCGAAGAAGAGGAGCGTGTGCCCGCGAGGCGGCGTCAGGTCGTGCCCGGGCGGCGCAGAGAAGATCGCGTGGGGGATCTGCTCGATCCGGTTCCGCTCGACCCCCAGCCCGGCAAGCTGTTCGACCGCCCGCCGCGAGTGGACGACCACTCGATCGACCGCGGCGAGGACCTCCCGCCAGGCGTCCGCCTGACCCCTCCGCCTGGGCACGACGTCGTGCGCGGTCAAGACCGTGGCGTGGCCGCGGGCCAGGAGGCGCAGCCAGCGGACGTCGTAGCGCGGCAGAGGCAGCCACTGCACGTGGACGACGTCGGGACGCAGAGCGCGGGTGCGGCGGACGAGCCGGACCGAGCTGGGGACGTACTCGAGGCCCTTGAGCGGGACGCGGACACGCGACCGGGGCGCACGGCGCACGAGGCGCGTGCTCAGAGGGAGGAAGAGCTCATGGCGTCGATAGCCGTCCGGCAGCGGCGCCTCGCCGAAGACCGCCGGGGACGTCAGGAGGTCGACTTCGTGCCCGCGCGCGGCGAGGGCGGCCGCGAGACTGTGGTCGTAGGGAGCCGTGTAGCCGGCCGGATCGACGAGGACGACGCGCACGCCGGCGCTCAGGTGTCCGTACGGCGCGCGAACACGAAGGGCGCCGCGACGACGAGCAGCATGAACGCGAAGAAGTAGTACATCTGCATCGTCAGGTAGAAGGCGTTGGCCACGAGCGTGCCGACGAGGGCGGCCGTGAGCCCCCAGGCGAGCGGGCGCACGCGGGCCGCGGCGAGGCTGCCCTCCCGGGCAAGTGTCCGCCCCAGCCGGCGGAGTGCGCCGAGGCGCTGGAACACGTAGACCAGGAAGGCGAGGAAGACCGCGGTTCCCACCAGGCCGGTCTCGATCAGGATGGCGACGTAGTACGAGTGCGGGCCCCAGTTCGCCTGGCCCGTGAGGAACTCGAAGTACGCGGAGAAGGTGTTCAGCCCTCTGCCGAAGAGCGGATTCGTCTCGAGCGCGGGAGGAAGGAGCTCGTAGAAGTCGAGATGGACCCGGGTGCCGCCTCCGGAGAACGACGTCCGGGCGTTGAAGACCGTCTCCCAGAAGGCCGTCCGCTGGGCGACGATCGCGGCGAGAACCAGTGCCACCGCGCCGAGCGGGACGAGGAAGCGGGGCGTGAGGAGGAGGCGGCGGTAGGGCACGGCGAGCACGAGCAGCCCGACCGCGAGCCCGGCGAGCCCGCTCCGCGAGAGCGTGGCCAGCTCGACGACGAAGAGGAATCCGAGGAGGGCGGCGAGCGGGACGCGCAGCGGGCTTCCCCGCTCGAGGCGCACGTACAACGGAAGGAGGATGAGGAGGGGGACGATGAGCATGATCGCCAGGTGGTTCGGGTCGAGCGTCAGCGCGTTGACGCGGTAGACGGCCTCGCCGCTCACCGCTCCGAAGAAGCCGATGCCGCCCGTGACCTCGCCCGTGAACGGCTCGAGCACGACCTGGTCGAGCTCGCCCCCGGTGGTCTCCGCGTAGGCGAGCTCGAGCAGGCCGTAGGCGGAGTTGACGGCGATGCCGCCCACGAACCAGCCCAGGGTCTGCCAGTAGAAGCGCGCCGAGCGCCGGGCGAGATGGGCGACCGCCGTCAGAAGGAAGGCAAAGTGCACGGCGAACTTGGCCATGCCCTTGACGAAGAGGTCGCGGTCGGCGCTCGTCTCCAGGTTGAAGTAGCGCGACGAGGTAGACGGCCACGAAGGCGGCGAAGAAGATGGCGAGTGCGATCTCGGTCCGGGGCAGCCTCCAGTCCCGCCGCACGACGCGCGTCCACGCGAAGACGACGACGAAGAGGCTCGCGGTGATGTCGGAGATGTTCACGTCCAGCCCGCCGACCGCCCAGCGCACCTTCCCGAAGGTGATGGTGAAGACGGTGGCGAAGAGGAGGACGTCGGCCACGCGGCCGCTGCGGACGGTCATGCGAGGCTCTCCAGGATCCGCGCGAACTCGCGTGCCCGGGTGCGGCGGTCGAGGCGCTCGCGCCACTCGTCGGCGAGCGGCGTGCCGTCGAGGGACCCCGCCCGCCAGCGTGCCTCGAGGTCGCTGAGGGCGGCGGCGAGCCCGTCGACGTCTTCGGGCGCGACCACCGTCCCGGCGCCGGTCGAGCGGAGGAGCGCCGCCGCCTCGCCGTCCGCGGGCACGGCGGCGAGGATCGGACGCGCGGCCGCGAGGTACTCGAACACCTTGCCCGACAGGATGCCGCGCCCCCTCCCTTCTGCATCGGGGATGAGGAGCAAGAGGGCCTCCGAGTCGCGCTGGAGCGCCAGTGCCTCACGATGCGAGGTCGGCGGAACGAGCTCCAGGCGGTCACGCACGCCCAGCTGCTCGGCGTAGGCGACGTCTCCCTGCCGGAAGTCGCCGACGAAGCGCGCCACGATCGAGTCGGGCGAGCGCGCCAGCGCGTCCAGGAACGCCTTTGGGCTGCGGCGGCCGATGAAGTTGCCCGTGTGCGTGATCCGGAAGCGGTCGTTCCGCGAGTAGGCGAGCCCCTCGAAATCCTCGAAGTCGGCGCCGTTCTCGACCACCTCGAGCCGGGCGCCCGCCGCATAGCCCGCCATCTCCTCCGCTATCGCCCGTGAAGCACACACCACCGCGTCAGCACGGCGGGCGACGAGCTCGGCCAGCTTGCGCTCGCCGCGGACGGCCCGCCGACGGTGAGGATGCACGGCCAGCGAGTCGCGCAGGTCCGCCACCCAGCGCACGTCGGTCCTCGACTGGGCGGCGGCTCCGACGAGGTGCACCGAGCCGGGCGGCGAGGTCGTGACCACGACGTCGATCCCCTCACTCCGCACCAGGCGGACGGCGGCCGGGACGGCGGTGAGGTTCCAGAGGACGCTCGCGTCCGGCACGAGCACGCGCCTGAACGCCAGCTGCGCCTGGAGCGCGAGGCGCTCGGCCCCGGCGCGACCGTAGAGCTCCTCCGCCGGCCGGCGGGCCCGCGGCCCGAGGTTGCGCGCCCGGTGGACTTGCACGGCGGGCGGCAAGGCGATGGACTCGTCACGAAGAAGCCACTTGGGATCGTCCGGCGCGAGCACGTGCACGTCGTAGCCGAGCTCGGACAGATGCGTCGCGAGCTTGAGCGGCCGCCAAACGCCGGCGCCGCCGGCAGGCGGGAAGTAGAAGGCGACGATGAGGACCTTCATCCGCGCTTCATTGTGGCCACTGGCCCTGCCGGGCGAGGAGCTCACCGGCCTTCCCGGAGGCGAGCCACGAGGCGGCGTCGCGATACGTGCGCGCGCGGTCGCCGCCGTACAGAGTGGCACGGAGGCGCGTCCCGGCGAGGAGGAGGAGGCGCGCCCACTCGGCCTGGCGCGACCCACGGTGCTTGGCCAGGAAGCGGAGGTGCCCGCGCAGGTTCTCGCGGTACATGCGCCCGCCGTGCGAGGCGCCGCCGACGTGCACGACCTCCGCTCCCGGGAAGAAGAGCACCTTCCAGCCGGCCTGCCGGAAGCGGTAGCACCAGTCGGTCTCCTCGCTGAAGAGGAAGAAGTCCTCGTCGAAGCAGGCCCACGTCGTCGGCGGCCTGCCGCCGGACGAGCAGGCAGGCGCCGTAGAGCCAGTCGGCTTCCCGCACGCTCGCGTGGTCGAAGCCGGCGCCGTAGAACTCGTTGAAGAGGCGGCTTCGCGGGGCGAGCTTGCGCAGGAAGAGGTACTCGGTCGCCAGCCGCCAGAGGGTGGGAAAGCCACGGACGGACCGCTGCAGCGTCCCGTCCGGGTTCGAGAGGCGGGGGCCGACGACGGCCGCCTCCGGGTGCTCGTCCGCGAAGGCGACGAGCCGCTCGACCGCCTCACCCACGACCCACGCGTCCGAGTTCAGCAGGAGGAAGTACCGGCCGGACGCCAGGCGTATGCCGACGTTGTTTCCCGGGCCCATGCCGATGTTCGCCTGCTCGACGAGGCGGACCTGCGGGAAGCGCTCGCGGACGAGGTCCGGGCTGCCGTCGGTCGAGGCGTTGTCGACGACGATCACCTCGTGCCGCCCCTCGGTGACAGAGGCGAGGCAGGGCTCCAGATATTCCCCGGCGTTGTGGGAGACGACGATGATCGAGACGTCCGTCACGGCGTGCGCGCGACGGGCGCGGGCCGCACGCTGCGCCAGAGCAGGATCACCACCCCCGGGAGCGCCGTCGCAAGGGTGACGGCGAAGAAAAGGACGCCGGTTGCGAAGGCCGCGTCGGCGTCCACGCCGAAGCGCCCGAGGAAGGCGACGAAGAAGGCCTCGCGGACGCCCAGGCCGTTGATCGTGAAGGGCACCATCATGACGAGGTAGAGCAGCGGGCCGAGAATGAAGTACACGAGGGGCGACACGTCGACGCCGACCGCCTCCCCGCAGAACCAGATGGCGACGATCCGCGCGAGCTGGACGACGAGAGTGAGCCCGAGCGCGGCGAGGAGAGCCACCGGCTGGTGGCGGTAGCCGTGCATCGCCGCGTGCAGGCTCGCGAGTGGGCGCTCGATGCGCAGGCGGCTGCCGAGCGGGAAGACCCGCTCCTGGAGGGCGCGTGCGGTCGGGGGGTGGAAGAGGAGGATCCCGAGCACGACCATCGCCGCCACGAACCCGACCTCGACCCAGACGAGCACGGCGATGTCCTCGTAGCGGCCGAGGGCGAGGAGGAGCCCGACAGCGACGAGGATGAGCGTGCCGGCGGAGCCGACGACCCGCTCCATGGCGACGCGCCCGCCGCCTCGCCCTTGCGCGCTCGGGCGCCGGCGGGAGTGCTCGACGATGCGCACGGCGTCGCCGCCGACGCAGGTCGGCAGCACCTGGCCCGGCCGCGTACGCGACGAAGTAGAGCTTCGTCAGCCAGCCGAGGGGCTCGTGGATGCCCTTCGAGTCCAGCAGTATCTGCCAGCGCCAGGCCATGAGCAGGGTGGTGGCGAGGAAGATCGCAAGCGCGGCGGCAACGTACGCGAAGTCGCTCTCGACGATGAGGTCGACCGTCCGCGCGACGTCGATCTGCCAGAGCAGGAAGGCGAGGAGGCCGCCGGAGACGGCGACCTGGAGCGCGACCTTGACCCGGCGGGACACGCTCGGCTACCGAGCGAACGCCGCGTGCACGCGGCGGAGCGCGTCGATCGCGTCCTCGATGTCGCGCTCCGAGTGCGCCGGCGAGAGCGGCAGCGAGAGCACCTCGGCGCCGGCCCGCTCGGCGACCGGCAGGCGGGGCTGCTCGGGGAAGCGCTCGCGGTAGTAGGTCAGCCGGTGCACGGGGAGGAAGTGGATGCTCGTTCCGATGTTCTCCTCGCGGAGGGCCCGCTGGTAGGCGTCGCGGTCGGCGCCGGCGAGCTCGGGGTCGATGCGGACGACGTAGAGGTGGAGCGCGTGCGTGTCGCGCGGGTCGCGGGCGAGCGGCGCGATGCCCGGCGAGCTCCGCGACAGCCGCGTCGTACGCGGCGACGTGGCGGCGGCGGATCTCGGCGTGGCGCGTCGAGCTTGTCGAGCTGGCAGAGCGCGATCGCGGCGAGGACGTCGGAGAGGTTCGCCTTGAAGCCGGCCGACGCGCACGTCGTAGAGCGAGCCCTCGCCGCGGCGCATGAGGCGGAGCTCGCGGAGCTCGTCGGCGAGGGCGTCGTCGTCGGTCGTCACCATGCCGCCCTCGCCCGCGGCGACGTTCTTCGTCGCGTAGAGGGAGAAGCAGGTGGCCAGCGAGAGCGCGCCGATCTTGCGGCCGCGGTACGCCGCCTCCGTCGCGTGCGCCGCGTCCTCGATCGACCGGCAGGCCGAGCGCGTGGAGCGGGTCGAGATCGCAGGGCTGGCCGGCGAGGTGCACGGGCAGGATCGCCTTCGTGCGTTCGGTGACGGCGGCCGCCGCGGCGTCCGGGTCGATGTTCAGATCCTCTTCGCGCACGTCGACGAACACCGGCCTCGCGCCCGCATGGACGATCACGTTCGCCGTCGCCGGCCAGGTGATCGGCGTCGTGATCACCTCGTCCCCGGGACCGATGCCGGCGGCGACCAGGGAGAGGTGCATCGCCGCCGTCCCCGAGGCGAGCGCGACGGCGTGCCGGGCGCCGACGTACTCGGCGAAGCGCCGCTCGAGCTCCTCCGCGCGCGGGCCGGAGGTGAGCCAGCCGCTCCGGAGCGTCTCCGCGACCGCCTCGATCTCCTCCTCCCCGACCGCGGGCGGCTGGAAGGAGAGGAACGTGCTACGCCTGGACTCCAGCCTCGACATCGGCGGTCAGGAAGCGTATGCGCTGCGCTGCGCGGTCGGCCCGGGCGAGGGCGTCGTCGCGGGAGTCGCCGCGGGCGAGCACGAAGCCGGCTCGGTCGGCCCCGCGGCGGAGCGGCCCGAAGCGCCAGCCGGGCCGGCGGTAGACGCCCGCGTCGACGACTCCCTCGACCGAGCAGCGCCTCCTCGAGGCCCTCGACGCGCTTCGAGGACGCCCTCGGGCGCGACGAGGAAGCGGACGCAGGCGCCGCCCACCGGCTTCGGCTCGGCGGAATCTCGACGGGCTCGCCCAGAGCGGCCGCCGAGCGCGAGCCCGTTCAGGTCGACGCCGAGCGCGGCGTGGCAGAGCTCGGCGTCGTGCCCGCCGCCGAGGCGCGCGGCGAGCTCCACGACGCGCGGGCCCTCGGGCCCGAGGCGGAGCTGGTGTACGTGGGCCCGTCCGTCACGCCCGAGCGCGGCGGCGGCCGGCCGCGCGACCTCGACGGCCTCCCTCGGCCGCGTGCGCGCTCGGCCAGGCGTGGGCGAGCGCGACCCCGAAGGCCGGCGGCGTCGGCCGTCAGCCGGTCGGTGACGGTCAGCGGGTGGAACGTCCCCGCCGACCGAGAAGGCGTTCACGGTCACCTCGGGCCCGTCGACGAGCTCCTCGACCAGCGCGAGCCCGCTCCGCGACTCGGCAACGGCCAGCCGCGACCGCACCGGCCAGGCCGGCAGGGCTCGTCGACGAGGTCAGGCCCTTCTGGCCCTGGCGGTCGGCGGGCTTGACCACGCACGGCAGCGGGAGGCCGTCGGCGCGCTCCTCCGACGTGACGTGCCAGCGCGGCTGCGGGACGCCGGCCTCGGCGAGCCGCTCGCGCTGGCGCATGCTTCGAGACCGCGAGCGCCGCGGTCTCCGGGTCGAGCGGATGCGGCAGCCCGAGCCGCGCGGCGATGCGCGCGGCGATCGCCACCGGCCAGTCGATCCCGGGCGCGATCACGCCGTCGACGCGCTCGGCCCGTGCGCAGCTGAGCGAGCGTCGGTCTCGTCCTCGGCCGAGACGACCGCGCGCCGGTCCGCGTAGCGCGAAGCCGGGCGCGCCCGGGTCCCGGTCGCAGGCGATGACGAAGAGGCCGCGCTCGCGCGCCGCGCGCAGGAGGCCGAGCTGGGCCGGGCCGGCCCCTAGGACAAGGAGGCGCTTCGCGATGCCGCGGTCTTCTCGGAGCGCAGGGCTGCTTCCCACCAGAGACGATTCTGCTCGTACCAGGCGATGGTGCGCTCGAGGCCGTCCTCGAAGCTCGTGCGCGCGCGCCAGCCGAGCAGGCGCTCGGCCTTCTCCGTCGAGCCGATGTGGCGGTCGACCTGGCCCGGCCGCTCGGGCACGTGCAGCTTCAGCGACGGCCGGCTTGCCGAGGCGCGTCCAGCACGAGGTCCGCGATCTTCGACGACCGAGATGTCGCGCCGGTCGCGACGTTGATCACCTCGCCGGCGACGGCGTCGACGATCGGCCTCGATGCACCGCCTCGATCGCCTCCGCGTCGTCGTCGACGAAGAGCCAGTCGCGGCTCGCGTGCCCGTCGCCGTGCACCGTGAGCGGCTCGTTCGGTGAGCGCCTGCGTGATGAAGCGCGGGATCACCTTCTCGGGATGCTGGTAGGGCCCGTAGTTGTTGAACGGCCGCACGATCACGATCGGGAAGCTCGTAGGTGACCCAGTACGAGTAGGCGAGCCGGTCGGCACCCGCCTTCGTCGCCGCGTACGGGCTGCGCGGGTTGAGCGGGTGCTCCTCGTCCATGGGCTCGCGCTCGGCCGTCCCGTAGACCTCGCTCGAGGAGATGAGGATGAAGCGCTCGACCGGGTGCCGGCGGATCGGCGTCGAGCAGGATCTGCGTGCCCTCGACGTTCGTGGTCACGAACTCGGAGGCGCCCTCCTCGATCGACTTCTCCACGTGCGACTCGGCGGCGGCGTTCACGATCACGTCCACCCCGCGCACGATCTCGCTCGACGAGCTCCGGGTCGCGGATGTCGCCGTGGACGAAGGAGAGCCGCTCGTGCCCGATGACGTCCGTGAGGTTGTCGAGGTTGCCCGCGTACGTGAGCGCGTCGAGCGACACGACCTCGTACGGCGTCGCCTGCAGCAGGTGGCGGACGAAGTTCGACGAGATGAAGCCGGCCCCGCCGGTGACGAGGACGCGCTTGCGGCTCGGTGCCTGAGTGCAGTCTAGCTCGAGCTCCTGGTCGATGGTGTAGAGGGGACGGCCCTTCGACGTCGCGCTGGATCCTGCCCAGGTACTCCCCGACGAGCGCGAGAATGAATCCCTGCACCGCGAGGACGCCGAGCACGAGCCCGGCGAGGAAGAGGAGCCCGGGGAAGTCGCCGCGGAGCGCCCAGATGACGACGCCCCAGATCCCGACTGCGACCGCGAGCAGCGAGCAGGCGACGCCGATGAGCACGCCGGCCCACTGGATCGGCTGCGGCCAGAAGCCCGCGAGGACGTGGAGCGCGAGCCGCGTGAGGCGCGAGCGGCCCGTAGCGCGACGGGCCCTCGCGGGCTCGGTGGTCGAGCTCGACCTCGACGACGCTTGCGCCCGCCGAGAGCACGAGCGCCTTCGTGAACTTCTGCTTGCCGATGAGGCCGAGGACCGGCTCGATCGCCGAGCGCGAGTAGGCGTTGAACGCGCAGCCGAAGTCGTCGATCCGAACGCCGGTGAAGCGGCGCAGCATGCCGTTGACGAGCTTCGACGGCAGCGTGCGGCCCCAGGAGTCGTCGCGGGCGGCGCGCCGGCCGCTGGCCACGTCCGCCCCGGCTTCGACCGCCGCGACCAGCTTGGGCAGGTCGGCCGGGGAGTTCTGCAGGTCGCCGTCCATCGTGACGAGGATGTCGCCCCGGGCGCGCGCGAGGCCCGCGTGCATGGCCGGGTGCTGGCCGAAGTTGCGCTTGAAGCGGACGGCGCGGACGGTCGCGTCTCCGGCGTTCAGCCGCTCGATCACGGCCCAGGTGCGGTCCGACGAGCCGTCGTCCACGAAGATGATCTCGTACGGCTTGCCGAGGGACTCGAGAGCGGCCACCGACTGCCGGTAGACCTCCTCGAGCGTGCGCTCCTCGTTGAAGACAGGCACGACGAGCGAGACGGCGGGCCGAGGCTCGTCCGCGAGCCTGGGCGCAGGCTCCGGTATCGTCTCGATCTCGGCCATTCGGCAGCAGGCTACCATCGGCACGAACCCGCCCAGGTCGGTCCACCGGTTAGGCTGCCGCCGGGATGGACGCGCAGCTGGCCAGAGCGGGTCGAACGGATCGCGCAGCGACGACCAGCACGGGGGAAGCTGGCTCGCCAAGGAGGCGGTCGAGGCGTCGTGGCAGCGGTGGAGCTCGGCGAGGACCCGCTCGTCGTAGCGCGCGAGCTCGTCGGCGCGCGGCCGACCATCGGGGCGATGGCCGGCGCGCTGGGCCGCGTGCTGGCCGCGGGGCGCTCGCCGGAGCAGGTCGTCGAGGAGGCCCACGCCGTCCTCGCGAGCGCGCGAGCGCGCCGCCAAGGCGATCGCCGTCCTGCTCACGCGAGCGAGCTCACCGGCACGGTCATGACGCACTCGGCCTCCGCGACCGCCCGGGAGGCGCTTCTGTACGCCCGGCCCGGAGCGTGTCGTCTGCACCGTGTCGGAGCCGGTCGGCGAGGGGCGCGCCTTCTTCGAGGAGCTGCGGCGCCGAGGGGCTGACCGTCGAGCTCGTCGCCGACTCCGACGCTGCCCACGCCGTCCAGACGGTCAACCTGCTCCTGCTCGGCGCGGACACGGTCTTCCGGGACGGCTCGCTCGTCAACAAGGTCGGCACGCGCGACCTGACGAAGGCGGCGAAGGAAGCCGGCGTCCCCGTGGTCGTCGCCTGCGAGGTGCTCAAGATGGCGCTCCGAGCGAGCCGCGCGAGCCGGACGAGGAGCGATTCGACCTGACGCCGCCGGAGCAGATCGACCGCTACGTCACCGAGGAGGGCGAGTTCGCGCCGGACGAGATCGCGGCTCGCTCGTCGACCGGACGCCCTTCCTGCGCGACGGCTACGAGCTCTTGCGCGGCAGCTCGTAGGGCTCCCGCAGGCTGTAGCCGAAGTGGCGCACGCGAGGTTCGTAGCGAGCCGCCGTCAGGGCCTGGTAGAAGCGCATTCCCAGGGGGCGGCCGAGTGCATGCCAGCGCTCGAAGTAGCGGCGGTTCGAGCCCTCGTCGAACGTGGCGGTCGTGGGCTGCGCCTCGAGGCCCAGGAAGGCAAAGACGCGCTCGAGCTCGCCCGCCGGGTCCGTCACCAGGTCCTCGTATCTGAGAACGTGGCAGCGGGCCAGCCGCTCCCTGTCCTCCTCGAAGAGCTCGTGGCAGCGAAGCCAGTGCTCGACGAGCCGGTGGTAGCGTCGAGTGCGCCGCCAGCGGGCCGTGGCGAGCGTCACCGGGATCGGGTGCCGCACGACCATGACGAAGGCGGCCTCGGGGAAGAGCGCCTGCAGGAAACGCGTCTTCGTCAGGTTCGGCGGCGACTTCTCCAGAAGCACCGGCTTCCCCAGGTCCCAGTAGCGCGACCACTCGGCGATGAGGCGCTCGCGGTTCTCCTCGGTCACGAGCGGAGAGTCCTCGGTCAGGTGTGTCTCGGGAGCGAACCCGAAGCGGCCCGGGCCGCCGTAGACCGTCGCCGGCGGGTAGACCGTCTGGAGGTGCTGCCCCTCGTCTTCGGGCGCCTCCGTGCCGGTGAAGCCGCTCACGTCGGGGTGGGCCGCCAGGCACCGGGCGAGCAGGGTCGTCCCGCTACGGTGCAGGCCGCCGACGAAGACGAACGCACGCTCGGGCACCGCGGCACTATCGCATTCCGGCTCACTAGCATCCGCAACCCATGACTACCGAACGCATGCGCATCCTCGGGGTGGGCAATGCCCGCTCCGTGCACATGCGGCGCTGGGCGAAGCTGCTGGCCGCGCGCGGGCACGAGGTGCACGTCCTCTCCGACCGCATGCCGGACGGCTCCGGTCAGGCCGGTGGAGTGACATTCCACTCCTTCGCCGAGCAGGGCGCGAGCATGCGCATCCGCGGCGTTCGCCGCTTCCTCTTTCCGCGCGAGGTCTCCGGCGTGGCCGGACGGCTCGAGGTGGACCTCGTGCACGCGCACTACCTCCTCCCCTACGGCGACTGGGCGGCGCGCGCGGCCGTGCACCCGCTCGTCGTCAGCCCGTGGGGAACTGACGTCCTCGTGCACGGACGGGAGCGCCGGCGCGGCCGCCGGCGGGCACGGCGGGCGCTCGCCGCCGCCGACCGGGTCGTCGTCAACTCACGTGCTCTCGCGCGTGCCTCCGTCGAGCTCGGAGCTGACCCGGCGCACGTCGAGCACGTGTTCTGGCATCTCGACCTAGGGGCGTTCGGGCCCGACCGGGCCGATCGAAGGCTGCGGGCGGGGCTGAACTGGCCGAAGGACGCGCTGATCGTGCTCTCCCTCCGCGGCTTCCGCCCGGACATGAACCCAGCCGTCCTCGTCCAGGCCTTCGGCCGCGTGGTCGCGGAGGAGCCGCGCGCACGGCTGCTCCTCGCCAACCGCACCGGGCCGCTGCGGGAGGAGACCCGCGGGCTGGCGCACGAGCTCGGCCTGGACGGCTACGTGGCCTTCCACGCCGTGCCGACGGAGGAGCTGCCGCCGCTCGTCGCCGCCTGCGACGTCGCGGTCACGCTCTCCGAGTCGGATTCGACGCCGCCCTCCCTTCTCGAGTCGATGGCGAGCGGCCTGCCGGTCGTGACCACGCCGGCGGCGTCCGTCGACGAGTGGGTGAAAGCGGGTGAGGGCGCCGAGGTGGTGCCGTACCAGGACGAGGAGGCGACCGCCGGGGCGATTCTCCGGCTCCTCCGCGACCAGAGGCTGCGGGCCCTCTACGGCGCAGCGCAACGTGCGCGTCGTGGCGAGCGCGTCGCCGACCCGGGCCCGGAGCTCGAGCGCGTCTACCGGGAGGTGCTGGCGGGATGAGGGTGCTCGTGCTCGGACTCGGACGGGGCCGACTACGACCTCGTTCGGGAGCTGCTGGCGCAGGGCAAGCTCCCCACCATCTCGCGGCTGTCCCGCGAAGGCGCCTTCGGCCCGCTGCGCTCCACGATCCCGGCGATGACGCCGACCGCGTGGTCGTCGTTCCTGACGGGCCTCAACCCGGCCGGGCACGGCATCTTCAACTTCTCCTCGAACCCGAACCGCTCCACGGCCCGGGTGGAGAGCGCGCGGAGCCGGGCGGGTGCGCCCTTCTGGCGCATGCTGGGGGCAGCCGGCATCCGCTCGGCCTTCGTCGGCATCCCCTTCACCTATCCGCCCGAGCCGATGGCGGGCGTGCTCGTCACGGGCTACGGCGGCCCCGAGCGGCCGGCGATCGTGCCCGAGCGCGCCCGCGAGCGGATCCTCGAGGCTCACCCCGACCTCGTCACCGCCCACCATCCGATGGCCGAGCGCTGGTGGGAGGACTTCGACGGCTACACGGAGCGCCTCGTCGAGCACGTCGAGCAGATCGCAGACGTCGCCCGCCTGACCTTCGAGCTCGAGCCGGACCTCGGCGTCCTCTGCGTCGACTTCATGAGCTCGGACCACGTGGGTCACCTCGGCTACCACCGCCTCGACCCCGCTCACCCGGCCCACGACCCCGACGACAGCGGGCGACGAGCTCGTCCGGGTCTACGAAGCCGTCGACCGCGCCTGCGGCGAGCTGATCGAGGCCGCCGGCGAGCGCTTCGGGGAGGAGCCGACGGCGCTCGTCCTCTCCGACCACGGGATGAAGCCGATCCACTGGGTCTTCCACGTCAACCGCTGGCTCGAGGAGCGCGGCCACCTGCGCTACCGGCGCCGCACGCTGCAGGGGCTTCGCGGGACGCGGCTCGACTACGTGCGCAAGGTCGACCAGCGCCTCGCCCGCACGACCCGCGGCTGGGGGCGCGCCCTGGACCTCGTCCCGCTCCTCCCGGAGCCCGGCGCCGACCGCGCCTTCGCCGACATCGACTTCGGCTCGACGCGGGCCTACTCGTTCGCCTCGGGAGGACAGGTGTTCCTCGGCGAGGCGACGGGCGCCCGCCGCGACCCGCACTACGCGGCGCGCCTGCAGGAGGAGCTCGAGGCGATCCCCCATCCCGAGACGGGCGGGCCCGCCTTCGACGTCAAGCGCAAGGAGGAGCTCTACCGGGGGCCGTTCCTGGACAAGGCCCCCGAGCTCGTCCTCCTCCCCCGAGACGAGCGCCTGTACGTGGACTCCTCCCGGCGCCCCTGGACGCAGGCGTTCGAGCGGCACGAGCGCCTCGACCCCGATTCCTTCTACGGGTTCTCGGGACACCACGCGCTGACGGGGATCCTCGCGGCGGCGGGCCCGGGGATCGCCCCCGCCGACGTGCCCGAAGGCAGCGAGATCACGCAGCTCGCCGCGACCGTGCTCGCTCTGCACGGCCTCGCCGCGGACGGCCTGGACGGCGCCCCGATCGCGGCGATCCTCTCGGACGGCGGAGCCGAGGCCGAGCGGACGGCGGCCGCGCACGGCGCTCCCGCGCCGGCCGAGCAGTCCGTCTACTCGGCGGAGGAGGAGGCGGAGATGCTCGAGCGCTTGCGCGACCTGGGCTACGAATAGGCTCCGTCGTCGTGAGCGACTGCACGCTCGCCGAAGTCCGGGCATGTCAGAGGAGCCAAGGCTGCCTGCGCCGAGGAGGACGCCCCGCGCCGGGCGACCGACGACGAGAGTCCCGCGGCGACTCGGCATCGGCGCACTCGCCCAGGACACCGTCATCTACGGCGGCACCCGGGTCGTCCTCAAGTCCCTCGCGTTCCTCCTCGTCCCCCTCTACGCCCACTACCTCACGCCGGCCGAGTTCGGCATCCTCGAGCTGATCCTCGCCACGGCGGCGCTCGTCGACGTCTTCATCAACCTCCCGGGGACGCTCGCGCGCTTCTACTTCGACCGGGACGACCGCCAGTGGCGGCGGCGCGTGATCACGACGTTCCTCGCCATCGAAGCCTCGTACCCGGCGGTCCTGATCGGCGCCCTGATCATCTTCTCCGACCAGCTCGCGGACGGCGTCCTCGGCTCCACCACCTACGCCGCGTTCTTCGTCATCGCGTTGTGCGACGTCTACCTGACCAACGTCGTGGACGTGCCCATGAGCCTTGCCGGCTGCGCCGAAAACCGCTGACGTTCGCGTTCTACTCGCTCACCCGCGGCATCACCCAGATCGTGCTCAGCGTGCTCCTCGTCGCGGTCTGGCACTTCGGCGTCAAGGGGATCCTCATCGCCTCGCTCGTGAGCGTCTGCGTCGCGTTCGTCCTCACGTCGCGGGAGTACGTGCGCGACCTCACACGCCGCTTCGATTCAGAGCTGCTCCGCGACATGCTCGCGTTCGCCTGGCCGACGGTGCTGACCGCCCTCTCCTTCTATGTGCTCACGCTCGTCGACCGCTTCTTCGTGAGCGCCTTCCACGGGAAGGAGGACACCGGCCTCTACGGCGTCGCCTTCCGTTACGCGCAGGTCGTCGCGGTCGGGGTGTTCGCCTTCCGCATGGGATGGCCGCAGTGGCACTTCTCCTGGCTGCACAGCGGCCGCCATCCCGAGATGGTCGCGCGCGGAGCGACCCACTACTTCTTCGGAATCGGCGCTCTCGCCGTCCTCGTCTCGCTCTGGATCCGCCCGCTCTTTCTCCTGATCATGCCCGACCGCTATCTCGACGCCACGCTCGCCGTGCCTCCCCTCGCCCTCGCCGGCGTGGCGGCCGGCGCCTTCACCGTCTTCGCGGTCGGCTTCAACGTGACCAAGCGCATGCGCCTCTTGTCCGTGATCGCGCTCGTGGGCGCCGCGGCCGCGATCGGCCTCTACTTCCTCCTCGTGCCGCCGTTCTCGTACGTGGGCGCGGCGTGGGGGACTGCAGCGGCCATGGGCATCCTCGCGCTCCTGGCCGCGGTCGCGGGGCAGCGGATCTATCCCGTGCCGTGGGACGCCCGCCGGATCGCCCTGGCCCTGGGGCTGACGCTCGCCCTCGCGCTCGCCGCCCTGGCGCTCGACGCCTGGGTCGGGTCGGCGATCTCGCTTCCCCTCCGGGTTGCGCTGACCCTGGCCTACCCGCTCGTCCTCGTCTCGCTCGGGTACTTCACGCGGGACGAGCTCGCCAAGGCGCGCGCGGCCGTCGGCAGCCTGCGCCATCGGTAAGCCCCGGGGTCGTGTCGCATAATCGCCGGCCGAGGCCAGAACCTATGGAAATGGGGGCAGCGAAATGCGTGTGTTGTTGTCGACGTATACGGCCGGAGCGTGGCTATGACCGAGCATGCGGTGGTGATCGCCGGAGGAGGTCCGACTGGGCTGATGTTGGCGGGCGAGTTGGCGTTGGCGGGCGTCGACGTTGCCATCGTCGAGCGGCGCGCCAGCCAGGACCTCCCCGGCTCGCGCGCAGGCGGTCTGCACTCACGCACCATCGAGGTCCTCGATCAGCGTGGAATCGCCGATCGGTTCCTCTCGGAGGGACAGGTGGCTCAGGTCGCGGGGTTCGCCAGCGTCCGTTTGGACATCAGCGACTTTCCCACCCGGCACCCCTACGGGCTCGGGCTGTGGCAGAACCACATCGAGCGCATCCTGGCCGACTGGGTCGGCGAGCTGGCGGTGACGATCTATCGCGGACGTGAAGTGACGGGCTTCGCGCAGGACGACACCGGCGTCGACGTCGAGCTGTCCGACGGCCGGTCGCTGCGGGCCGAGTACCTCGTCGGGTGCGACGGTGGACGCAGTCTGGTCAGGAAGGCAGCCGGCATCGAGTTCCCCGGTTGGGATGCGACCACGAGCGCCCTGATCGCCCAGGTCGAGATGACCGAGGAGCCTGAGTTGGGCATCCGCCGCGATGCCTCTGGCATGCATGCCCTGGGCAAGGTGGACTACGAGATCCGCGACGGCGAAGTGGTCTACAAGGAAGGAGGGACGGTGGGGGTCATGCTGACCGAGTCGCACGTCGGAGCCACGGCCGAACCCACCTTGCGCGATCTCAGCGAGGCGCTCGTCGCCGTATACGGGACCGATTACGGGATCCACAGTCCCACATGGATCTCCAGGTTCACCGACATGACTCGGCAGGCCGCGACCTACCGCGCGGGGCGCGTCCTGCTGGCGGGCGACGCGGCGCACGTGCACTCCCCGGTCGGTGGACAGGGCCTCAACACCGGTGTGCAGGATGCGGTGAATCTGGGATGGAAGCTGGCCCAGGTGGTCAACCGGACATCGCCGGAAAGCCTCCTGGATACCTACCACGCCGAGCGCCACCCGGTCGCCGCCCGCGTGCTGCGCAACACGATGGCGCAGGTCGCGCTCATGCGCCCCGACGATCGCATCGAGGCGCTGCGCGACACCGTGTCCGAGCTGCTGAGCATGGACGAGCCGCGTAAACGATTCGCCGCGATGATGTCCGGTCTGGACATTCATTACGACCTCGGCGAGGGACACCCGCTGCTCGGACGCCGCATGCCCGATCTCGACCTGGTCACCGCCGACGGCCCGCTGCGGGTCTTCACCCTGCTGCACGATGCCCGGCCGGTGCTCCTCAACCTCGGTGAGCCCGGCGGCTTCGACATCACTCCATGGGCAGATCGGGTTCAGTTGATCGACGCCGAATACGGTGGTACGTGGGAGCTTCCGGTGATCGGGGCGGTCACTGCTCCCACCGCCGTGTTGATTCGGCCCGACGGATATGTCGCCTGGGTGGGAGACCGAACCCAGCTGGGGCTCGCCGACGCGCTCACCACCTGGTTCGGACCGCCCTAGGCGCGCGCGGCCGCGAGCATGCTGCGGCCCTCAACGTCCGCCGGGACGGGCTCGCCGAGCTGCTCGAGGAGGGTCGGGGCGACGTCGCGCAGGTCAGCGAGCGCCTTCGAGCCCATGCGCGGCGATACTAGATGCTTGATCGAGAATTGACCGGTAACCGTGGCACCACACTTCCCGATCAACCATCTAGCGCCGTGCATCCGCTGACCGTCCTCGTGACCGCGTCGGGCGCGCCGGGCACGGCGGCCCTCCTGCGCGCGCTGCGCGAGAACGGCGAGCGGACGGTCCGACTGGTGGGCTGCGACATGAGCGAGCGTTCGATCGGGCGCTTCCTCTGCGACGCGTTCGAGACGGTTCCGCCGGGCGCGGACGCCGGCTTCGCGGGCGCGGTGCTCGACCTCTGCCGTCGAGAGGGCGTCCAGGCCGTCCTGCCCCAGTCCTCCCACGACCTCCAGGGGCTCGCGGAAGCGAGGGACGACTTCGCGGCGGCCGGGGTGAGGTCGCTCGTATCCGGCCCGGAGACCGTTCGCCGCGCGAACGACAAGGCGGAGTGCTACGGCTTGCTCGAGGAGGCCGGCGTGCCGGTCCCCGCGCACCGGCGGGTCCACGGCCGGGAGGCGTTCGTGGCCGCCGCGCAGGAGCTCGGATACCCCGAGCGAGCGGTCTGCTTCAAGCCCGTCTACAGCTCGGGCTCTCGCGGCTTCCGCGTCCTCGACCCCGAGGTCGACCGCGCGCACCAGCTCATCTACGAGCGCCCGGGAAGCCTTGCGCTGCGGCTCGAGGACGTCGCTGAGCTCCTGCCCGAGGAGGGCGGCGAAGAGCTCCTCGTCATGGAGCTCGCCGAGGGAGGAGAGCGGACGGTCGACGGGATCGCCGGCGGCGGCCGCATCCTCTTCGGCCACCCGAAGACGCGCGAGGCCATGCGCGCCGGCCTGGCGATGTTCTTTCGCACGCTCGAAGACCCGGACCTGATGGCGACTGCCGCCCGTATCGTCGCCGTTCTGGACATCGAGCACTTCTTCAACATCCAGCTCGTCGGCGACCTCGTCATCGAGGTGAACCCGCGCATCTCCACCGTCGTCTACCAGGAGGACCTGAACCTCCCGTACCTCGGCCTCAAGCACGCCCTCGGAGAGATCTCGGAGGAGGAGCTCGCCGCGCTCGAGAGCCGCGTGCGGCAGACGCGCCGCGCGCTCCGCTACTTCGACCAGGTCGAGTGGGACGACTGACCCGTCCCGTCGCAGCTCAGCTATAGCCTGTAACTCTCGAATGGCCGCAAGAAGCAAGGGATTGAACAGCAGGTGAGGGCCCTCGTCACAGGCGGCAGCGGCTTTCTCGGCACGCAGGTAGTCGAGCGGCTGCGCGAGCGCGGGCACGAGACCGTCGTCCCCCGCCGCGACGAGCACGACCTCACGAAGGCCGAGGACACCGCCCGCCTCTTCGCCGCTACACGCCCCGACCTCGTCTTCCACCTGGCCGCCGAGGTGGGCGGCATCGGGGCCAACCGCGCGAACCCAGGCCGGTACTGGTACGCGAACCTCGCCATGGGGGTGAACGTGCTCGAGGAGAGCCGCCGGGCGAACCTCGACAAGCTCGTGCTCGTCGGGACGGTGTGCTCTTACCCGAAGTTCGCGCCCGTTCCGTTCCGGGAGGACAGCCTCTGGGACGGCTACCCAGAGGAGACGAATGCGCCCTACGGCATCGCCAAGAAGGCGCTCCTCGTGGGAGCGCAGGGCTATCGGGAGCAGTATGGCCTCAACGCCGTCTACCTCGTCCCCGTCAACCTGTACGGGCCGGGAGACAACTTCGACCTCGAGAAGTCACACGTGATTCCTGCTCTCGTGCGCAAGATGGCGGAGGCAAAGGCCCGCGACGACGACCAGGTCGAGCTCTGGGGCGACGGCTCGCCCACGCGTGAGTTCCTGTACGTGGAGGACTGCGCGGAGGCCTTGCTCCTCGCGGCCGAGCGCTACGACGGTCCCGAGCCCATCAACCTGGGCACAGGGGAGGAGATCTCGATCCGCGACCTTGCCGGCCTCGTCGCCGAGTTCACCGGCTACGAGGGCGAGATCGTCTGGGACACGTCGAAGCCGAACGGTCAGCCGCGCCGCAAGCTCGACGTCACGCGCGCCGAGGACCTGTTCGGGTTCCGTGCACCGACGCCTTTTCGCGAAGGCCTCCGACGAACGGTCGCGTGGTATCTCGACCAAGCACCCTCCCCCGCCGGCGCCCGCGACTGACCCTCGGCGCCCCCGCCGAGACGTCGCCCGCGGCCGGGAGGCCCTGGGTCGCCTGGGCCATCGCCGCGGTCCTCGTCGTCTTGACGATCGCGGTGCGCGCGCCCGGGGCCGTCAGCGAAGCGCTCTGGGCTGACGAGGTCGCCACCGGCCGCGTGATCACGGCGCCGAGCGAGCGCCTCGCGGTCAAGCGCATCCGCCGCGAATCCTCCCCGCCCGCGTCGTTCTACGTCGGGCGCATCACGCACAAGGCGGGCGTCGCGCTCGAGCGGGGCGTGGGCGTGGGGAAGCGACTGACGACCATGGGGACGCTCCGTCTCTGGTCGGTGTTCTTCAGTGCCGCGCTAACGCTCCTGACCTTTCTCTACGCCAGGCGGCTCCTCCCCCTCTGGAGCGCCGCCCTAGCCGGCCTGCTGACGGCGCTCGGCTACCAGTTCGTCGTCCACGGCAAGGAGCTCCGAGCCTACGCCATGCTCGCCCTCGTGTCGCTCGCGCTCCCGATGGTGCTCGAGTGGACGCTCGCCCGGCCCAACCTCCGGCGGCTCGCGGCGCTCGCAGCCGTCGTCGCCCTCGGCGCGCTCACGCACTACTTCTTCCTCCTCGTGGGGCTCGGCTGCCTCGTCTGGCTCTGGCTCGTAGAGCGGCCGCCGGCGAAGCTCCGCGCGACCGTGGCAATGGCAGCGGGCCTCGTCCCCCTGGCGGCCTGGCTCCCGATCACCCTCTTCCAGGCGGGCAGGATCAACCGCTACTTTCCGGCCTTCGACGGCGACCAGGTCGTCGACCTCTACTCGAACCTGTTCGCGAGCGGCGCGGTCTGGAGCCGCGTCGGCGACGGCTGGAGACTCGCCGTCCTCGCGGCCGTCCTCGGGGGAGCCGCGTTGCTCGCCCGGCGCGCCGAGGGGCGCCTCGCGGCGATCCTTGCCGTCCTCCCCGTCGCCGTGACGGCGCTCGTCTGGGCTCTCGGGCTCCACGTCTTCACGATCCGGAACCTCATCGTCGCGGCTCCATTCGCCGCGATCGCCGTCGCGGCCGTGCCGGCTGCCATCCCGGTGCGCCCGCTCGCGGTCGGCGCGACCGCGGTCGTCGCGGGTCTCGCCATGTGGACGTTCTCGGTGGACCGCGACCTTGGCCGGACCGCCTACGACGAGGTCGCGGCCGCGCTCGTCGACATGGGCTGGACGAGCTCAGATCCCATCGCCCAGTTCGCCCCCTACCCGCAGCACGTTCCTCTCGCGTGGCATCTCCCGGGTCACCCGCGCCTCCTGCTCGCGCGGGCCGGGACCGAGGAGTGCCCGCGTGCGTTCGCCGTCGTCGAGAGGCCCGACGGGCACGCGTGGCTCGCCGAGAACGCAGACAGCGTCCTCCGGCAAAGGACGTTCCGCTACTACGGAAACGGCATCGAGGCCCGGCAGCGGGAGCCTGACGTCGTCGTTGCCGAGCTCCGGCCTTCGCCCGGCCTCCTCGACAGCACCCTGGACAGCGGGGCGCTCGTCTACCGCTCCAACCGTCAGCGCCTCCCGGCCTGCCTGGCGGCGTGGACCGGGCCGGGTTCGTAGGCCGGCGGCACGGCGCGGCGGCGCATGCGTAGCGAATGGCGGTGGAGGACGACGTAGCCGGCGATCACGAAGGGGAGGAAGTTGAGCACGTGCAGGACGACGGCGTACGAGAGCGCCTGGGAGGAGCCGATCCCGTAGGCGGAGAGGGCGACGACGGTCGCGGCCTCGAAGACGCCGAGAGCGGCCGGGAGCGAGGGGATGAGCATCGCCAGGTTGACGGCGATGACGGTCAGGAGGGCCGCGTCGTAGCCGAGCCCGAGGTGGAAACCCTGCATGAGAAGCCAGAAGGAGAGGGCGAAGGCGAGCCAGGAGAGGAAGGTGAGCCCGAGCGGGACGAGGACGAGGTCGGGGCGGCGGAAGGCGGCGAGACCGCGTACGAGGCTGCGGGCGGCCGCATCGGTCCGCCCGGCCGTGAACCCGGGGAGATAGCGGAGGGGACGAACGAGCACGCGGGCCGCGCGCTCGCCCCAGAGGAGAAGGACGGCGATCGTGAGCGCGAGCAGAATCCCGAAAAGGAAGGCAAAGAGAACGACCTGGCGGAGCCAGTCCACTCCCGGGAGGAAGGGAAGGGTGACGAAGAGGAGCACGAGCAGGACGCCGACGTCATACACCCGGTCAGCGACCGTCGTCGCGAGCGCCTCTACCCGCGAGGTGCCCGCCCTTTGGTGGAGAACGACTACCCGGATGACCTCTCCCGCGCGCAGGGGCAGGATGCTGTTGAAGAAGTAGCCGACGAGGAGTGCCTCCATCGTCGGCCCGGTCGGAGGGCGGGTCTCGGGCGGAAAGAGGAAGCGCCAGCGCAGGCCCCGGAGCACGACCGTGACGACGAGCACGGCGAACGCGGGCAGCACCCAGACGTAGTCGCTGGTGCGGAGCGCGTCCCAGAACTGGTCGAAGTCGACGTCGCGAAACGCCAGGTAGACGAGCGGAAGACACAGGATCGCGACGCCCCACGCAAGCAGGACTCGGCGCCGGTCCCACACGACGCGCTCAGCGCCGCGCCAGGCGGCAGCAGACGTAGGCCGCCACGGGCGTAGGCAGGAGGGCCGGAAAGCGGTCGACCCGCTCGACGGCGAAGCCGGTGTGCCGCTCGGCGGCAGCGAGGATGTCGGAGTGGCTGGAAGGGTGGATCTCGCGCGGGTCGTAGCCGACGAGACGGAAGAAGGCGTCGGTCAGGGGATTCCGCACGGGGAAGCCGAGCACGGCCGTGCCGCCCGGCTCGAGCACCCGCCGAAACTCGGCCAGGGCCTCCTCCAGGTCGGTGAAGTGCTCGAGCACGCTCATGCACACGAGCCCGTCGAACTCACCCTCCTCGAACGGAAGCTCGAACAGGGAGGCGCGGCGCAGCTCGGCCTCGATGCGCAAGCGCCGCAGCATCTCCTCGACCTGCCCGGCCTCGCCGTGGACGTCGATCGCGACGAGCCGGTCGGCATGGCGGGCGAGCTCCGGGAGGAAGATCCCCGACCCGTAGCCGATCTCGATCAGCGCGCGGAAGCGCCTTTCCCCGAGGAGCCCGACCGCGGTTCGCAGGCGGCCGCGGTAGAGGGGCCCCGTGAGCGCCTTGTAGTAGTAGTCGACCGGGTCGTCCTCGTCCGTTTTCGGGACGAGCCCGCGCGGGGGGATCTGGATCTTCTCGTTCGTAGAAACCATTACGATCGCACCCCCGGACGGCGGACGGCGCCTCGGCCCGGGGGATCCCCATGCTACGCGACGTCCTTGCCGCCCAGGATCAAGCCTGGTACGAGCGCCCGCTCACGCGCCGGCTCTACCGCGACTGGTTCGAGGAGATCGGCGCGCGGCTGGCTTCGGTGCCGGGACGGACGGTCGAGCTCGGCTCCGGGATCGGCCGTTTCAAGGAGATGTTCCCCGCCTCAGTACGCCACCGACGTCGAGCCGACGCCGTGGGCCGAGGAGGTCGTCGACGCCGAGGCGCTCCCCTACGAAGCCGGATCGCTGGCGAATCTCGTGCTGGTGGACGTCTTCCATCACGTCGCCCGTCCGGCCGCCTTCCTGGACGAGGCACGCGCGTGTGCTCGCGCCCGGCGGCCGCGTGCTCATCCTCGACCCGTACTGCTCGCCGCTCTCCACACCCGCCTATCGCCTCTTCCACCACGAGCGGACAGACCTCCACGGGGCGGGCCTCGCCGACGCGCCGGAGCTCGCCTCCTCCCCGCTGGCGTCGAACCAGGCCCGGACGACGCTCGTGTTCTTCAGGGACGAGGAGCGCTTCCGGGAGCGCTGGCCGGAGCTCTCGGTCGTCGAGCGCCGCCGCCTCGCCCTCCTCCTCTACCCGCTCTCGGGCGGCTTCTCCGGCCGGCAGCTCGTGCCCGCGGGCCTCTACCGCCCCCTGGCCTCGCTGGAGCGCGCGCTCGGGTTCCTCGCCCCGCTGGCTGCCTTCCGCTGCCTCGTCGTGCTGGAGCGCGCCTAGATGCTTGACCGGAAACGACCGGGAACCGTCTAGCGGTGGAAGATCGCGACGCGGAACTTCCAGAAGGCGAACGCAGTCATGCGGAGGAGGAGCAGCCCGTGCCGGAAGCGGCTGATGTTCGTGCTGCCGTACGTGCGCGCGTGGTAGCGCACCGGCAGGTCGACGATCCGGAGCCCCAGCTTGCCTGCGCCGAGCAGGAGGTCGAAGTCGCCGAACGGGTCGAAGTCGCCGAAGTACGAGCGCCCCGCGGCGATCTTCTCGTAGTCGCCCCGGCGCAGCACCTTGGTGCCGCACAGGGTGTCCTTCACGTGCTGGCCGACGATCGCGCGGAAGAGGAACGAAAAGATCTTGTTGCCGAGCATGTTGAGAAACCTCATCGAGCCGGGCGCGAGGTCGTACACCAGCCGCGAGCCGTTCACGAGCTCCCCCTGCCCGCGGACGAGGGTCGCGTAGAACTTCGGTAGGTCTTCCGGGTCGACGCTCAGGTCGCCGTCCAGGATCATGAGCACCTCGTGCCGGGCGGCGGCGAAGCCGGTGCGGACGGCGTCTCCCTTGCCCTTCCCGGACTGGGCCAGGAGCGACATGTCGCGTTCGGGATGGGCGGCGATCTGCCGCTCGATCTCCTCCCGGGTGTCGTCCGTCGAGCCGCCTTCGACGAAGACGATTTCCGTGGCGCGCCCCATCTCCGGGAGGCGCTCGACGATCTGGGCGACGTTTCCGGCCTCGTTCCGGCACGGGCAGACGACCGACACGCCGAGCTCTTCCTCCGCATCGGCCCGCGGCCGCGGCCGGGCGACGATCCAGTAGGTGAGGCACAGGTGGTTGAAAGGCCAGAGGTTTGCGACGAACCCGTTCAGGAACGTCGTCACGAGCGGGATCCGCTTGGGCATGAGGATGCGGCGCGTCGAGAGCACCTCGTCGAAGCCCGATAGCTCGAAGAAGTTGCGGAGATCGTCCGGCGTCACCCAGTTGCGCACGGGCTTCTTCGCCTTGAGGCCCAGAGCCTCCGCCGCGCGCAGCACCGGGCGCCAGAGCTGGCTGTAGGAGTTCACGATCACGCGCGTCCGCGGGTGCGAGTGCCGGGCGACGGCCTCGAACAGCTCGGCGATGTCGTAGACGTAGGGGACGAGGTCGGCGAGGAGGACGTAGTCGAACGTCCGCCCCAGGTCGAGCCGCTCACCTGACGCGGCGACGAACTCGAGATGCGGATGGCGGCGGCGGGCCAGGTCCACCATGCCCTCGCTGAAATCCACGCCGACGCCTGTCTCCGGCTCGAGCGCGGCGAGCAGGTCACCCGATCCGCACCCGATCTCGAGGACGCTCGACCCGGGAGGGACGAGGAAGCGGTAGACGGACTCGATCTGCCGGTAGTACGTCCGATTTCGCCGCCGCCAGGCCTGCTCGTCCTCGGCGAAAGCGTCGAAGTACGCGGCGATCTCGGCGTCCTTGGGGGCCACCTGCTCGGGGGCGAGCGCGGCTTCCGACGGCGCTTCGGCGGCCCGCTTGAGCATGCCCTCCACCCTACGTGACCAGTCGGTAGACCTCGAAGACCTCGGCGTAGTCGCGGTTCACGTTGATGCCGTGCGTGCGGGCGAGATTCCAGATGTACTCGGCATTCGCGTAGTTACGGTGTTGCTGCGACGCGTACTTCGAGAGCGCCGCCACCTTGCGCTCGACGTGCTCCGCTCCCAGGGCCACGTAGGCCTGGTGGTCGAAGTTGAAGGTGTTCCAGGGGATCTCGTAGCCCAGCAGGGTCGTCCGCTTGAACGCGCGCAGGCCCTCCGCGGCGACGACCTGGTGATCCTGATGGATGTCGCGCAGGCTCGGCATGAAGACGGCGTCCGGCGACCATGCCTCCCAGAGCTCGATCAGAAGCTCGAGGATCTCCTGGCGGTGGACCGGGAACGTGCGCACCTCGAAGTCGTGCAGGGTCAGGCTCTCTTCGGGAAGACCGATCTCCGCGGTCGCCTCCCGCACCTCGCGCGCGAGCGTGTCCGGCGGGAAGCCCTCCGGGAGCGACTTCGTCGCGATCGAGAACGCGACGTACCGAACCTCGACTCCGCCGGCGACGAGCCTGGCCATCGTCCCTCCGCACCCGAACTCGCCGTCGTCCGTGTGCGGCGCCAGGACGAGCACGCGCTCCCAGCCGGCGATCACGACGGCGCTCCTGCGCGTACACGCGTCGCCAGGGCGGTCAGCCCGAGGAAGCCCCAGACCATGGGGTCCTCGAAGAACGCGTTGTAGAAGAGGCTGTGCGTGAAGATCGCGACGAGCCCGACGCCGGAGACGAGCGCGGTCTTCTCCGCGATGGAGGCACCGGCTCCGTTCCCGCGGAAGGCGAGCAGGAAGGCGGCGACGAGGAGCCATCCGAAGAGGACGAGGCCGACGATCCCGGCCTCCGCGGCCACGGTCACAGGGGTGGTGTGCGACGCCGTGGCCGGAGCCTCGCCCCGCAGATTCTGGCGTGCGGCGTACGCGTCCTTGAAGCCGCCCGTGCCGACTCCGAACGCGGGGTCGTCGGCGGCGATCCGGAGCCCGTTCCCGACGAGCTTCGAGCGCCCGCTCGTCGCGCGGTTGAGCCCGTCCGTCGACGAGCTGAGGAGGTTGTCGCGGACGTCGTCGAGCTGCGGCGCGGCAAAGCCGACCGGGACCATCACCGCGGCCACCAGCGCGACCGCCCAGGCGGCTTGCCAGCGCCAGGCGAGGAACGCGGCCGCGACCACGCCGACGGCGAGCGCGAAGAAGCTCGACTGCGAGAAGGAAAGGAGCAGGCCGATCCAGGCGACCACGATGAGCCCCCCGAGCACGAGCTCCAGGCGTGGACGGACGCGGAAGAGGAGCAGCACGAGCGCCGTAAGGATGGCGATCACCAGGAAGCGCCCGTAGATGGAGGGATCCCAGAAGACGGAGTTCACGCGGTAGAAGGGCGCGTACGCGTTGGAGACGATCACCTTCGGATTCCAGAAGATGTCGCGCGTCCACCACTGCCAGACGCCGACCGTGGCGATCACGAACGCCTCCGCGAGCAGAAGCGCGCCCAGGGCGCCGACCATGCGCTCGCGCCACGGCAGGCGCGCGATCACGACCGCGAACAGCCCGAAGGGAAGGACGTAGAAGAACAGCGGGATGACTGCCTCGCGGACGTCCTCGGTCCACGTGGACGCCACGGCGAACCAGACCACCAGAGCCGCGAGAGGCCAGGCAAGCGGGCCGAGCTCGCGGCTCGACGCGGGCCGTCGCCAGAGCGTCCACGCGAGGGCGACGGCCGCTCCTCCGACGACGACGTACAGCGGCAGCAGCAGGTTGGCGGACTCGTCCCCGACGGTCACCGGCACCCTCGCCGGCGCGGCGGCGAGCGCCAGGAAGGCCACCGCCCAGGGCCAGCGTACGAAGAGCGCTCCGAGCCCGGCGACCACCGCCGCCCCGCCCACCGCCGCCGCGACGATGAGCGCCGCGCGCTCGTCCGGGAGCAAGTAGGGCACGTACAGGGCAAGCCCCGCCACCCACGCGGCGAGGCCTACGAGGCGCAGACGGCGGTCCGTCCCGAGCGCCAAGGCGGCGAGACCGAAGGCGGCGAGCGGCGCGCCGACCCGGACGAGAAGCTCCGCGGTCACGGGCGCGCTCCGACGATGACGCCGGCGGTGTCGACGTTCCTGTTCGCGGCGACCTGGAGCACGTAGCGCCCCGGCCGGACTCCGGCCGGGAGGCGGACGTTGACGGACGGGCTCTCCGCGGCGGCCGCGAAAGCAACGGCCCCGGACGAAGCGCGCCGTAGCGAGTACTGAAACGAGCGGGCGTCGGTGTCGACCCGGAAGCGGAGCACGCCGCCGACGGGAGTGTGGATCACGTTCGGGCGGATGACCACGTACCTCAGCCGGACGGGGACCGGCTCGGTTGCATCCGAGACGTTCCCCGCCAGGTCGCGGAACTCGAGCGCAAGCGCGTAGACCCCGGGCTCGGCCGGGCGGCCGTCGAGGCGGCCGTCCCAGACGATGCCTCCGCGCCTCCCCCGGGGCCTCTGCCGCAGCACGACCTCACCGTCCACCAGAAGGATCGCTCCGCCCGCTTCACTGGCCGCGTAGCCGAGCTTGACGCGGTCGCGCCTCCGGTCTCCGTCGGGTGAGAGTACGGTCGTCGACGCGCGCACGACGCGGACGCTGGGAACCTCCGTGTCGAGCTCCACCTCGTTCGGGATCACGATCGTCCGGCGCTCCTGGTCGAGATGGAGGCGCAGGCGGTACTCGCCGTCGGGCGCGAGCTCGCCCGCGTCGTCCCGTCCGTCCCAACGAAAGGTCGCCCGGCCTCGGCGGACAGGCCGGTCCTCCTCGAGGATGCGCACGACGTCATCGCCCGAATCGAGGATTGCCGCATCGACGCGGTCTTCGACCCGGAAGCGGAGCCGCAGCTGGGCGACGCTGTTCGGACAGTCGCAGACCGGTGAGAAGACCTCGTCGAACCTGGGCGCTGTCACGGGCGAGCGCTCGAGCTTGAGTGCCTCAGTCACGGCGAACGCCGCTGCCGTCCCGCCGAGGAGCGCGATCACGAGGACGATCACTGCGATGCGGCGCACTAGATCGAAGTCTCGACGCTGCGGACGAGGACGAACGGCTCCGCGTACTCGCAGCCTGCGGTCGCTCCGAAGTACTCCGCGTGCGCGGTGATGGCGCGTGAGCTCCGGGGGTGCGGATACGGCCGCGCCTCCGTCTCGTAGCAGGCGAACGCCTCGAGCTTGCGCTCGAGGGTCCCGCTGATGTCCACGAACCAGTTGGGCACGAACCAGTTCTTCCCGGCCGGCGTCCATTCCGTGCTCGAGGTCGGCGCATACGTGAGGAGACGCCGCACCACCTGCCCGGGCAGGGGCCGGACTGCGACGGCCACCGAGTCGAAGAGCGCCTGATGGTCGCGATTCACGTCGGGATGCACCGTGTAGACGATCTCGGGCTGCAGGTCGCGAACGTGTTCCTCGACCACACGGTTGACGTCCGCGTGCGCGAGCGTGTCGAGCCGCATGTCCGGGAGGTCGAGGTGGACGAAGTCGTCCACCCCCAGGGCGGCCGCTGCGCGCGTCGCCTCGTCGTTCTTCTGCGCGCGCTTGGCCGCATCGCCGGCGTACTGGGTCGAGCTGCCGTCGGTGACGCAGAGGATGCGAACGGAGTCGCCGCGCAGGAGCGCGTGAACGGCGACCGTCCCGCCCATGCCCAGCACCTCGTCGTCGGGGTGAGCGGCCACGACCAGCACGCGCGCCGGCCTCGAATCGTCGCTCACCCGAGTCTCGCCCCAATCGGCAGCCGATCGCCGATCGCCCGGCCCGAGAGGGTCGCCGCACCCTCGGGTTGCACTTCCTCGAGCAGCAGGCCGCCCTCCCCGCAGGCGACGACCACGCCGTCCTCGCTTCGGTCGACAACGGTCCCGGGGGGCGAGTCCGCCTCGATGGGCACGGAGGTTGCCTTCCAGACCACGAGCTTCGTCTCCTCCGTATACGTGAACGCTCCCGGATACGGACGCGTCTGCGCGCGAACCCAGTCGTAGAGATAGGGCGCGCGCGTCTCCCAGTCGATGATGCCGTCGGCCGGCGTCCGCTTCGGCCACGCGCTCGCACGTCGAGGATCCTGCGGGATGCGCGGCGCGCTTCCGTCGAGCAGCGCGGGGACGACCTGCCGGACGAGCTCGACGTGGGCCTCGGCCAGCCGGTCGAAGAGCGTCCTCGCCGTGTCGTCCGGCTCCACCGGAACCTCCAGCTGCGCGAGGATTGCGCCCGAGTCGGCGGTTTCGTCGACGATCTCGAAGAGCGTCACCCCCGTCTTGGCGAGACCGGAGAGAATCGTCCAGGGCACCGGAGCGCGTCCCCGATGCCGGGGAAGCAGCGTGGGGTGCATGCCGAAGACCCCGTGCGGCGGGATCTCGATGAACCGGCGGCCGACGAGCTGCGACCAGCCGACCACGAAGATCAGGTCGGGCTCGACTGCGCGCACGGCGTCGAGGACGTCGTCGGCGTTGACGTCCGCCGCCTCGATCAGCGGCGCCCCGTGCCGGCCGGCGACGTCCTCGAAGGAGCACTGGCCCGACCGGTCAGGATCCACCGGTCCCGGCAAGGTGACGACCGCCGCTACCTCGAGCCCCTCCTCCACGCTCGCCTCGAGGCACGCACGGCCGACCACGTCGAAGGTCACCCATACCGCCCGCATCGTGGGCGATTCTAGGTGCCCGCCCGGCAGTGCGAGCCGGATCCCTTCCGGCCGCGTCGACGGCGTCCGCCCCGGTCCACCTCGGGCCGCGAGCGCGGGCACCCCCGGATGCTTGTGTTCCACGCGCACAAACTCCTCGGCGGCGTAGACCCAGGTCGAGGAGACGAGGGACATGTCCCAGGGGCTCGTGCTCGTGGAACACAAGGCGGGCCGAAGCGCGCTGACCTGCGAGCCGGTGACGCAGTCACCGGCGGCGGCTTCGATGAAAAAAGGCGTGGCATGTCGCTTACGCTGACCTGGCAGCGGCGTTTGTGTTGATCTCTTTCAGGGACGGAGTGCGGGGATCGACCAACGCCTTTCGCATCGCGTCCACAGCATCGAGAACGTCGTACTCGACTGCCTGACGGGTGTCCCTGCTACTCACTAGTCTCGATATGAACGAGGAAGGGGGCATGCTCAGCTTCCCTACGTCGATTCGGTGGAATCGTCTGGTTCGAGCGCCCGATGAGTAGAGATGAGCTCTCGGAGAGCGCCGAGTTCTCGAAGAGGCTAGTGACGACGAAGGGGGAGTCCATCCGCCACAGTGGCCAGACCGCCGAATTGCACGTACCGTCCGGAGGACGAGGTCGACAGGTCATGTAGCGAACTCTCGCCACGCGCCTGGCCCTAGGGGCTGACGTCCGTGGAGCGCGTGGGCTTCAGGCTGGCGAGTTGGGCGCGCGCCTTCTCGGCGGTTACGAGGTTGCCCTTGCGGTCGCTCGACTCGGCGGTCGCCTCGAGGGCTGGGATCGCCTCCTCCGGTCGGCCGCCGAGCAGGAGAACCTTGGCCAACGCCATGTGAGCCTCGCCTATGTCGAATCTCCTCGTGTTCGTCTCCAGACCGCCGTGCATGGAGGAGGCCCCGCTCGTAAGCCGCTCGCGCGGCGTCGAAGCGGCATGCGTCCCAGTCAGCTTCACCGATGAGGCGCCGACGGGCATGTGAAACCCCACGGAGCTCGGCCTCGAGCTCGCGGCGGCGCTGGACTGAGCCGCCACCGCAGCGGTCATGATCCGGGTATGCGGATGGGTGAGGGTTGACGTGAAGGACGACGGGCGCGGCGGGACCGATCCTGCCCGCGGGACGGGCCTGCGGGGTCTCGCCGACCGGGTGGAGGCGCTCGGAGGGACCCTCCAGGTCGAGAGTCGCCTCGGGGTCTTTGCCCGTTAGAAGCCGCGTGCGGAGCGCGGAGGACCTCCGTGGTGGACGCGCCCACGGCGGAGAGTCTCGCGCCTTCCTGCGCTTGCGTCACCTAGAGCTCGGTCGCCCACGAGTTCGAGCCCGGAATTTCAGGCATCGCGCGCCAGCAGCGCGAACAGGAGCCGCTGCACTGGCTGCGGCGGCGACACCATCACGGTCTCGTCGCGGTAGCGCTTGAGAAAGCCAGCGGCCCAGCGCGCGCCGCGCAGCCCGCGGGGTAGCCCGCGCGGCGTGAACAGCCCCTCCTTTCCCGCCGCCACGCTCTCCTCAAGGAACTCCTGCAGTCGCAGTGCCGGCGAGACCAGCGTGTGAAGGCGAGCCTCCCCGTCGCTCACGCTCTCGAGCCCGTGCGTCACGCCCGGCGCGACCACCATCTCGCCGTCCTCCGGCCCGATCACCCGCTTCTCATCGCCGAGTCGGAAACGCACCCGGCCCTCGAGCACCGACCAGCGCTCCTCCTGCTGCGGATGGAAGTGAGCGGGCAGCCCGCCCCCGGGCTCGAGCCACGTGTACACGACCAGGTCCTCGCCCCGGCGCTCGAAGGAATAGCGAGCGCGGCTGACCGGGTCACGGACCTGCTCCGTCATCTTCTAGCCCTCCGCGTTGAAGGCGCGCGCCTACACACACACGAGCGCCCCGCAGCGGGAGAGCGTGCTGGGAAACATATCCCATTCCCAGAAGCCCCTAACGTTTTTCAATCACCCCTCGGGGCGCCGAAGCTAGGTGCTGCGGTACGACTCGATGAGGATCTCGGCGACTTCGGGGCGCGAGAACTCCGCTGGGGGCAGCTCGCCCCGCCCGAGCATCTCCCGCACCTTCGTGCCCGAGAGGAACACGTGGTCGTCGCCCCCGTGTGGGCACGTCTTCGCGGTGGCCATCTGCCCGCACGCCTTACACCAGAAGGAGTGCTCGAAGAACATCGGCTCCACGTCGAGCTCGTGCGGCTCGAACTCGTCGAAGATGAGCTGGGCGTCGTACGTTCCGTAGTAGTCGCCGACGCCGGCGTGGTCGCGTCCGACGATGAAGTGCGAGCAGCCGTAGTTCTTGCGGCAGATCGCGTGCCAGATCGCCTCTCGCGGGCCCGCGTAGCGCATCGCCGCCGGGAAGGAGGAGACGACCACGCGCTCCTGCGGGTAATAACGCTCGACGAGCGCGTCGTAGGCCTGCACGCGCACCGTCGCGGGCACGTCGTCGGACTTCGTCTCGCCCACGAGGGGGTGGATGAGGAGCCCGTCCACGGTCTCGAGCGCGCACTTCGTCAGGTACTCGTGCGCCCGGTGAATCGGGTTGCGCGTCTGGAAGCCCACCACGCGCTTCCAGCCGCGCTCGGCGAAGAGCGCGCGCGTCTCGGCCGGATCCCGGTGCAGCTCGGGGAACGCCGGCTCGCGCCGCTCGAACACGGTGACCGGGCCCGCCAGGTAGAGGTCATGCTGGCCGTAGAGGCGGGCGACCCCCGGATGCGCGTCGTCCGTCGTTTTGAAGCAACGCTCGGCCTCGTGTTCCTTGTCGTACTCGTAGACCTCCTCGACCTCGAGAACGCCCAGGAGACGGCCCGACTCGTCGGCCAGGGCAACCCGGTCCCCGCGAGGGGCTTCCGCGACGGCAAGGCAGACGGGGAGCGCCCAGGGGAGCCCGTTCGCCAGCCGCATTCCCTCCACCACGGCCGCGTAGTCCTCCCGCCCCACGAAGCCCGCGAGCGGCGAGAGCGCCCCCGACGCCAGCATGTCCAGGTCGGAGAGCTCGCGCGAGGTGAGGACGACGGCGTCCAGGCTCTCGACGTCGTCCGGGCGCTCGCCGGCCCGCGGAAGGAGCTCGCCTCCGTGCGCTCGGATCAGCTCGTCGCCGGTCACCGTGCTCACGCTTGCACCGACGTCGGGATCAGGCCGAGCTCCTCCAGCTTCTCGAGCACGATCCGCGCGCTCTCCTCCGGCGAATGCTCCTCCGTGTCGACGACGATCTCGGCGCTCGTCGGAGTTTCGTACGGGTCGGACACGCCCGTGAACTCCTTGATCTCGCCCGCAAAGGCCTTCGCGTAGAGGCCCTTGACGTCCCGCCGCGCGCACTCCTCGACAGACGCATGCACGTGCACCTCGACGAAGTTGCCGAACTGCTCGACCATCGCGCGCGCCTTCGCGCGCGTCTCCTCGTAGGGCGAGATCGCCGCCACGATTACGGCGCCGCCGTGGCGCGTCAAGCGAGAGGCGACCCAGCCGACTCGCTCGATGTGAGCATCGCGGTCCTCTCGGGAGAAGCCGAGCCCCTTGGAGAGGTGCGTACGGACCGTGTCGCCGTCCAGGTACTCGGTGATCTGCCCGCGCTCGTCGAGTGCCGGCCCGACGATGTGCGCGATCGTGGTCTTGCCCGAGCCCGAGAGCCCCGTAAACCAGAGCGTGAACCCGCCGCCGCGCGTGCGGTCGGACTCCGGGTGCTCGTGCGCGTAGATGTGGTCCGTCATGCAGTCCTTTCCTCCAGGTGGATGCCGCACTCCAGCTTGTCCGAGCCGGCCCAGCGGCCGGCGCGCTCCTCCTCGTCGGGCCGCGTGGGCCGCGTGCAGGGGATGCAACCGATCGACCGGTAGCCGGCGTCGTGCAGCGGGTTGTACGGAATGTCGTTCGCCATGATGTAGCGCCAGACGTCCTTCTCGTCCCAGTCGGCCAGCGGCTGGATCTTCCAGACGCCGTAGCGCTCGGAGCGCTCCACCTTCCTCACGCCGGCGCGGGAGGGCGACTGGTCGCGGCGGATGCCTGAGACCCAGGCATCGTACGGGTCGAGCGCGGCGAGCAGCGGCTCGACCTTGCGGATGTGGCAGCAGCGGTCGGGATCGCGCTCCCACAGGTTGGCGCCCTCGTGCTTGTGCTGCTCGGCGATGGTGATGATCTCCGGGACGATCAGCGTGAGCCCGTAGCGCTCCACGAGCCGCTCGCGTGTCTCGTAGGTCTCCTTGAAGAAGAGGTGGGTGTCCAGCTCGACCACGTCGACCTCGAGCCCGAGCTCGGAGACCATGTGCACGAGCACCGAGGACTGCTTCTGCCACGAGCAGGAGAGGCAGAGCCGCTCGCCCCACTCCTCGGAGGCCCAGCTTAGGACGTCCTCAGCAGGGAGCCCCTCGATCTGCTCGTCAGTCAGCGACAGGCGCAGGCTGGTCACGGAGGAGGATCTCCTTGAGGGTGTCGGCACGGAGCCCCAGGCGCAGGGTCTCGAGGGGGATGACCTCCTCGGGCGGGATGTTGCCCAGGTTGACCTCCGGGCCGAAGTTGCACACGAACCAGGCCTGAGAGCTCTTCGTCGGCGCCTCGAACACGATGTCGCCGACGTCGATCTCGTGGACGATTTCGTCGATGAGGCCGGTGCGCATCTCGCCGTCGCGGCGGTAGATGCCGGCGGTGCCTCCCTCGCGCCCTTCCGTTATCACCTTCCACGCGCCGGCTTCGAGCTCTTCCTTCATCCACTCGACCCATTGATAGGGCGCGTAGACGACGTCGGAGTCCTTGGAGCCGACCTCGCTCATGACGACGAAGTCATTGGCGAGATCGGCGATGAGCTCGAGCTTCTGCTCGCGGGGGAGGTCGATCGTCCCGTCCGAGACCTCGACGTGCGAGAAGCGGTTCTCCGTGAGCCAGGTGCGGTACTCGTCGAGCTTGCCGCGGCCGACAACGGCCTCGAAGAGGGTCCCCCCGCAGACGACGGGCGTCTCGAAGGAGCGGTAGAGCGCGATCTTCTTCTCGAGGTTGCGGGTCACGTAGGACGTGCCCCAGCCGAGCTTGACGACGTCGACATACTCGCCGGCCGTGTCGAAGAGGCCCTCGATGTCGCGCAGGTTCAGGCCCTTGTCGATGACGTGCGTGAGGCCGTGGACGCGCGGCTTCGGGGAACGTGCGGGCACGTCTAGGAAGCCGTCAAAGCTTGGCATAGAGATCCTCCAGTCGTTTCCGGGCCTGTTCCTGGACGTCGTGGTAGAGCGAGTTTCCGTGCGAGTCGATGGCGACCGTGAGCGGCCCGAAGTCCTTCACGCGGAACTTCCACAGGCACTCGGGCATGAGCTCCTCCCAGGCGACCTCCTCGATCTCCTCGATCTGGGTCGTCTCGAGGGCAGCGGCGCCGCCGACGATGGCGAAGTAGACCATCCCGTAACGGCGCATCGGCTCGATCGCTTCGTCGGGAAGACCGCCCTTCCCGCAGACGGCGCGCACGCCGTAGTCGCGCCCGAGCGGCTCCGTGAAGCGCACCATGCGGGCGCTCGTCGTCGTGCCGATGCAGACCTTCTCGTAACGGCCTTCGCCCACCTTGCGGACGCCCGGCGCCGTGTGCAGGAGGAACGCGCCGTTCAGATCCATGGGCGGCGCGATCCCCTCGTCGAAGATGCGGATCTGGGTCCGGTCGCGGATCCCGATGATGTGCCCGTCCACGAGCACCGAGTCCCCCGCCCGGAGCTCCCGGATCGCCTCCTCCGTCGAAGGGAACGTCATGCGCCGCTCAGCCATCACCTGACTCCTTCGGCCAAGGCGAGGCCAGGCCCCGCCATGGCCCCTTGGGCCATGTCAGGGGTCAGACCCCGGACAGGTCCAAAGCGGCCACAAACAGGGGCCGTTTGCAGGGACTTGTCACCGCAGCGGACCAGATCGGTCATGGCCCTTCGAGCCATGTCAGGGGTCAGACCCCGGTCATGTCCAAAGGAGACCATCAGGCCTCCCGGTCGTAGTCGAGGGTGCCGTCGGCGGAGACGTGCGCGGTGGCGCGGCGGGCGGCCCAGCACTGGTAGTTGACGGCCACGGGGTTCAGGGTCATGTGCGTGTCGGCGTGCTCGACGTGGCACTGGAGCACGGTCACGTCGCCACCAAGGCCCATGGGGCCGATGCCCGTCTGGTTCAGAAGCTCGAAGAGCTCCTCCTCGAGCTTCGCCACCTCCGGATCGGGGTTGCGGGTGCCGACCGGCCGCGCGATGGCTTCCTTGGCGAGGTGCACGGCGTAATCGGCCGAGCCGCCGATACCGACGCCGACGATCCCCGGCGGGCAGGGCTTGCCGCCCGCGCCGACGATGGACTCGAGCACGAACTTCTTGATCCCCGCGACGCCGTCGGCGGGCACGCACATCTTGAGGAAGCTCATGTTCTCGGAGCCCGAGCCCTTCGGAACGCACTTGACGTCCAGTCCGTCCCAGTCGGGTACGAAGTCCCAGTGGACGATGGGGACGCGGTAGCCGACGTTCTGGCCCGTGTTCTCGCGGGTCAGCGTGTGCACGGTGTTCGAGCGCAGCGGATGCTCGACCGTCGCGCGCTCGGTGCCCGTGTAGAGGGCTTCGTAGATCCGGGCCGGATGCAGGGGGAAGTGTTCGCCGACGCGGCAGTAGTAGACGGCGATGCCGGTGTCCTGGCAGACGAGGTTCTTCTCCTCCTCCGCGACCTGGACGTTCCGGAGGATCGTCTGGAGAACGCGCTGGCCGGGCACGGAGGTCTCCTTTTCCGCCGCCTCCGCTAGGGCGTCCCGTAAGTCCTGGGGGATGTCCTTCAGCGCCCAGACGTAGAGGTACGCGGCCGCGTCCTCGACGGCCCGCTGCAGGTCTGTTCCGGTCGCAACGCTCACGTTCTCGCCCTTTCGGCGGCGGCACGGCCGGCCCTCCGTCCGAAGACGCAGCACTCGAGCAGGCTGTTCCCCATCATCCGGTTGCGGCCGTGCGTCCCGCCCGCAATCTCGCCGCAGGCGAAGAGGCCCTCGACCGTAGTCTCGCCGTGCTCGTCGATCACGAGCCCGCCGTTCTGGTAGTGGAGCACGGGGTACGTGAGAATCGGCTCGGACAGCGGGTCGATCTCGCCCGCCCGGTAGCGACGGAGCATGTAGGGGAGCGAGATCTCGGCGTCAGCCTGCGGGATGCGGGTCGTGTCGAGCCACACCGCCGGGCGCCCGTCCTCCGTCTCGACGCCCTGCCCCTTCTCGACCTCGTCGAAGATCGCCTGCGAGACCTCGTCCCGCGGCCCGAGCGAATCGGTGAACTCCTCGCGGTCGGCGTTCAGGAGGACGGCGCCGTACGCCCGCGTCGTCTCGGGAATGGAGTAGCCCTGCATGTTGGGCGGCCACGCTCCGCCGTTGGGGTGGTACTGGAGAGCGTCGAGGTCGCGAGCCTCGGCGCCGAGGGAGAGGGCGATCTGCGTCACCTCGCCGGTCGCCCCCGGGTGGTTGGTGGAAAGCTCGCCCCGCTCCTTCGCCTCGCGGTAGCAGCGGCCGCCCGCGGCCAAGACGACGGCGCCGGCCTCGAAGACGTGCTCGCCGCACCGTGCGCGCCAGCCGCTCTCGACGCGTTCCAGCTCGGACAGCGGCGACTTCGGGAAGAGGCTCGCAGTCGACGCCTCGAGCTGCTCGCGGAGGGCCTTCGTGATCGCGTGGCCGGTGCGATCGCCCACCTGGAGGAGCCGTTTGCGGCTCGCGCCGCCGCAGCGTGCGAGCCGGTAGCCGCCGTTGTCGCTCGTGAACTCGACGCCGTTCTCCTCCAGCCAGTGGATCGTGGCGGGCGCCTCCGAGGTGAGCACCCGCGCGAGCTGCATGTCGGCCGTCTCGTGGGAGCTCTTCCAGACGTCCTCCGCATGCTGCTCGGGCGAGTCGTCGGGGCCGAAGGCCGCCTGGATGCCGCCCTGCGCCTTGGCGGAGTTGCAGGAAGGAAGGGCGGCCTTCGTGGCCAGAGCGACGCGCGCTCCGGCCCGCTCCGCGGACACGGCGGCCGCGAGGCCGGAGGCCCCGCTTCCGATCACGAGCACGTCGAACGACATGGGCCGGCCCACGGGGTGACTATACCACGGTCTTCCTAATCCAAACGATTAGTGATGGTTATGCAAGTGGCCCGGGTTACGATCCTCACCGATGAGGACGAACCGCTTCTTCCGCGCCCGCCGGGCCGCCTGGCGCGTGCGCCGGAGCCTTCCTCGCGTCGCGCGCCCGGTCTCCACCCTCTTCCCGGCCGGCCCGCCGCGCCGCCCGGTCTTCCTCATCGGCTGCCCGCGCTCGGGCACGAGCCTTCTGCTCCAGGCGTTCCTGCGCAGCTCGGGTCTGCGCTCCGTCCACAGCGAGGGTCACATCCTCTGGGACGAGTTCCACCACCCGCGCGACCGCGGCTGGGACTCCGACGCGCTCGGCGCGGAGGACGTGCGGGAGCGCGAGCGCGCCTACGTGTACACGGTCGTCCGCCTCTTCGCCCGCGGCGCCGGCTTCGTCGACAAGACGCCGGAGAGCTGCCTCCGCCTCGCCTACCTCGACACCCTCTTCCCGGACGCGCGTTACGTCTTTCTCCGGCGCCAGGCAGCCGACAACGTCAACTCGCTCATCGAGGGCTGGCGGGCCAGGCCACGGTTCGTCAAGTACCGGCTACCGGAGCCGCTCGAGGGGCTCGGCCCGCTCTCCGGGAACCTCTGGAGCTTCGTCCTCGTCCCAGGCTGGCGCGAGCTTCGCCGCTCTCCCCTCGAGGAGATCTGCGCGCGCCAGTACGTGGCCTGCAACGAGGCCGTGCTAACGGCCCGGGCGCGCATGGACGCGGCCGCGCTGGGTCGAGCTCTCCTACGAGGATCTCGTCGCCGACCCGCACGGTGAGCTGGCCACGCTCTTCGAGCGGCTCGAGCTGCCGTTTCCGCGCGAGGTGGCGGCCTTCGCGGAGGCTCTGCCGGACAGGCCGAGCGCGACCGCGCTGACGGCTCCGCGGGCGGAGAAGTGGCGCGACCAAAACCGCGAGGCGGTCGAGCGCATACTGCCGCTCGTCCGCCCGACCGAGGCCCGCCTCGGGTACGAGCCGGCGTAGAAGGCACGGGGCGGACTAGCGCGCGGTGAGGTCGAGCGCCCCTGCGCGCTCGGTGTTGCGCACGCCCGGGACGAAGAGGAAGGCGATCGTGGCCACGGCGGAGGCGACTCCGGCGGCGATGAGCGTCGTCTCGACCCCGAGCAAGGCCGACGTGGGCCCGGTGAGCGCGAAGGAAACGGGGACGAGGCTGGTCGCCATGAACCAGTCGAGGCTCGTCACGCGTCCGAGCAGCTCGGTCGGAACGAGTGTGTGGACGAGCGTTCCCCACACGATCAGCCCCGAAGTGAAGAGGGCGCCTTCCGCGAGGCTGATCGCCATCATCTGCCACACGGCGGTCGCCAAGCCGAAGCCGACGAGCGCAAACGAGCCGAGGGTCCACGCGCCGTACATGAAGGTGATGTGCCGACGGGGCAGCCCGCGCTGGCCCACGAAGAGGGCGGCGAGGATCGAGCCGATGCCGCCACAGGCGAGGACGAGCCCGAAGTCGTCCGCCCCGCCCCCGAGGTCGTTCCGCACCCGGAAGGGAACGAGCACGTCCACGGGGCCCCAATACGCGAGGAGGAAGATGGCCGCTGCGAGCAGCGTGGCCCAGAGCCACGCGTGCGCTCGCACGAACGCGAGGCCTTCCCTGAGCTCGCGGAGCACCGAGGTCCCGGCGTCGTCGCGGTGGCCCAGGGGACGCGGGCCGCAGGAGGAAGATGGCGAACGCCGAGACCGCGAACGAGGCCCCGTTCAGCAGGAAGGCCTCCCCGGGCCGAGTACGGCGACGATCCAACCGCCCAGGGCCGGGCCGACCAGCATGAAGCCGAGCGGGCGGATGAACTGGTCGAGCGAGTTCGCCTCCAGGAGGAGATGACGCGGCACGAGCTGGGGCACGATCGACGTGAACGCAGGGCCGAAGAAGGCCTCTCCAATGCCGAACACGGCGGCGAGCACGATCAGGTGCCAGAGCTCGACGGCCCCCGTCATCGAGAGGACGCCGATGGCGCCCGCGGCGAGCACACGGACGAGATCTGCCCCGATCATCACCCGCCGCCGGTCGATCCGATCGCTGACGATACCGCCGACGAGAACGAACGCGGCCAAGGGCAGCGTCCAGGCGACCCCCACGAGCGAGAGCGCCGTCGGGCGAGTCGGAGAGCTCGTAGACCTGCCAGGCGAGCGCGACGACGTAGATGCCGTCGCCGATCAGGGAGACGGTCGCGCCGGCCCAGAGCAGCGCGAAGTCGCGGATGCGAAGCGGCCGCAGGATCTTCAGGCCGCGCGCCCGGCCGGTCGGCTCGGGCGTGGCGTGCGCGCTTCCGCTCAGCCGCCGAGGCCGCCGAAAACGGCGAACGGGTTCTGCGGCATGACCTCCCAGGCCACACCGCCGCCTGGCTCGACCTGCACGCGCGCGCCGGCCGGCACCTCGCGCTGGAGGCGCTCCGCGAGTGCGTCCGCTTCGTCCTCGTTGACGGCGCCGACGAGGAGGAATGTCGACCGTCGCACGACCGGGTAGCCCTCGCCCTCGAGCCGCTCGGCGAGCGCGACCGTCTCCTCGTGCTCTGGCAGCTCGACGCGCACCTCCCAGCCCGCGCGGCCCTTCTCCCGGGACTCGGCCGCCTCACGGGCCTGCTGCCGCTCGTGCTCGGCCCGTACGTCGGCTTCGTTCTCGGGCAGCGGCACGCCCGGGTCGTGCCAGGTCTGCTCCACGGGGTGCCAGCGCTCGAGCGTGAGCCGTGCCTCGGCACCCCGCTCGGCGAGCTGCCCGCGGACGATCTCCTCGGCCCCCCGAATCACGTCCTCGGCGTCCGCGTAGAGGAAGACGCGCGCGCCGTCGCGGGAGACGACCACGCGGTCGCCCAGGCGGTCGCGCTCCTCGGAGGCGAGGCGCACCGCGGCGAGCCATTCCACGAGCTGGGTGCCGTTGCCCTCGTCGTCGAGGTCGATCGTGAGGCGCCAGTCGTCGGCCATGCCTGGCGAAATCTATCGCTCGTCCGCTCACCACACGCTCCGCAGCAGCTCGGCGATCTCGGCAGGCGATGCCGGCCGTGGGTTGGCAAGCGCGCCGGGACGCACGGCGACCGCCTCGGCCACGAGCGGGAGCTCCGTGTGCGGGCACGCCCATGTCGCGGAGGCGTTCGAAGCCTCCGAGGCGAGCCAGCTCCACCGTGCGCCCGATCGGGTCGTCCGTGCCCATCGCCTCGCCGTAGCGACGGATCTGGTCGTCCGCGACGGGCTCGTTGAAGCGCAGTGCGGGCGGCAGGCAGACGGCGTTGGCGGCGCCGTGGGAGATTCCGTAGCGGCCCCCGAGCGCCTGCGCCATCGCGTGGCCCAGGGCGAGGCCGGCCCCGGCCATGGCGGCGCCGGCGTGCATGGCGCCCTCCAGGAGATCGCGGCGGGCCTCACGGTCGCCGCCGTTTGCGAGCACGCGGGGGAGAGAGCCCGAGATGAGCCGGGCGCCCGCGAGAGCCTCGCGGTCCGCCTCCTCGTTCCGTCCCTTCACGTAGAGCGCCTCCGCGCAGTGGGCGAGGGCATTCAGCGCCGTGCCTCCGGACTCCGCCTCCGGAAGCCCGAGGGTGAGCTCGACGTCGTAGAGGATCCCCGCCGGGTGCGCCCCGGTGCCCCCCGCCTTCACGCCCCGCTCCTCGTCCCGCATGCCGAAGAACGGCGTCCACTCCGCGCCCGAGTACGTGGTCGGGATGGAGAGGATCGAGAGGCCGGTCTCCGCGGAGACGGCCTTCGTCGTGTCGATCGCGCTGCCGCCGCCTAGCGCAACGAGCCCGTCCACGTCCGCGGCCTCCGCCTTCGCCGCTGCGACGGAGTCCGTGGGGACGTGCGGGCGAACGCCGAGGAAGCGCCTGGCCGCCGGCACGTCCAGTGCCTCCCAGCGGCGACTCGTGATCAGGAGCGGTTTCTCGATCCCGAGCTCGGCCAGGAGGCCGGAATAGGAATCGAGGCCCCAGCTGACGATCACCGGAGGCGCTCCGAGGCGAAAGCGAGGAACGCCTCGGCGGCCCGCGTCGGCGGCCGGCCCTTCGCGCGCACGACGTAGAGCTGGCGCGAGGGGTCGATGCCGGACACGCGCGCGCAGGCCAGCGTCCCCGCGGCGAGCTCGCCCTCGATGGCCGTGCGCGAGATGAAGGCGACGCCGTAGCCGGCGGCCACCGCGCTCTTCACCGACTCCTGGAGCCCGAGCTCCAGCTTCGGCTCGAGACCGCGCATGCGCAGGCCGGCGCGGCGGAGCTCCTCCTCGACGACCTGGCGCACCCCCGCGCCCTCCTGCATGACGATCAGGGTCTCGTCCCGGAGCGCCCGGAGCGAGATCCTCCCTCCGGCGGCCGGATGGCCCGGGGGCACGGCGAGGACGATCTCGTCGGTCGCCAGCGGTTCGAACACGAGAGCGCGCTGACGGCGAAGCGCGCCCACGACGCCGAGCTCGACCTCGCGCGCGGCGACGCGCTCGATCACCGCCTGCGTGTCCCAGATGGAGAGAGCCACGCGGAGCTCCGGGTGTGCGCTCTGGAACTCACACAGGAGGAGCGGGACGAGGTGCGCGCCGGGGCCGGTCGAGGCGCCGAGGGCCAGCGTGCCCGTCAGCGGCCCCTCGTTCGCGCCCGCGACGTCCTCGAGGAGCTGGTCCTCGAGGTGAAGCATGCGCTGAGCGCCGCGGTAGAGCCGCCGTCCCGCCTCCGTCGGCTCGACGCGTGCGGCCGGAGCGGTCGAGGAGCTGCTGGCCGAGACGTTCCTCGAGGGAGCGGACCTGGAGGCTGACCGCCGGCTGGGTCACGCCGAGCCGCTCGGCGGCCTGCGAGAAGCTCTTGCGCTCGACGACCGCGCAGAAGGCGGCGAGCTGACGCGTGTCCATAAGCATTCATTATGACGGACGTAACCAAGTGGCCATTGAAGAAGGCTGGAAGGAGCGCTAGCGTGTGGCGTTCTGTTCACCTTCGGGGGGACGGAAAGGGGATCTATGCATCGACGCGGCAGAATCATCCTGCTCGGGCTACTCGCATGCCTGGCCGCCTTCGCGCTGGCTCCGGCTGCGGGCGCGCACGGCGGGAAGGTCATCAAGGTCAAGCCCGGCGAGTCGATCCAGGCGGCGATCGACAAGGCGAAGCCGGGCACCACGATCATGGTCGCCCGCGGCACCTTCCACGAGAACCTCACGATCACGAAGAACGGCATCACGCTGCGCGGCGCCGGCTCCGGGAAGCACGGGACCGTGCTCAAGCCGCCGGCAGAGCCGGTCGCCAACATCTGCGCCGTCGAGGAGACGAGGGCGTCCTCATCTTCGACGGTATCTGCATCGCCGGCGAGTTCGATCCGATGACGTTCGAGCCCGGCGACCCGGTGAAGGGCACGAAGGTCAGCGGCTTCCACGTCAAGGGCTTTCCAGGTTTCGGCGTCATTCTTCTGAACGCGAATCACTCGACGGTCAAGTACGTGCAGGCCTCGGACAACGAGGGCTACGGGATCAGCGGGTTCATCCTGTCCGGCATCAAGCTCCTGTACAACTACGCGCACGACAACGTCGAGCCCGGGTTCTACGTCGGCGACTCGCCCAACGCACAGGCGGTGATCATCGGGAACCGGGCCGATCACAACGAGATGGGCATCTTCCTGCGCGACGCCTCGAACGGCGTCGTCCGCAACAACAAGGTCTCGGACAACTGCCTGGGGATGCTCATCCTCGAGACCGGTGCGCCCGATCCGTCAGGGGACTGGCGCGTGACGAAGAACCGGGCTCGCCACAACACCGAGGCTTGCCTGGACACACCCGGTGGCGACCTCTCGGGTGGGGGCATCGTCCTCGCCGGGACCGACCGGGTCACCGTCAGGGGCAACAAGGTGTTCGGGAACGCACCGAGCGTCCCGTCCCCCTTTGCGGGCGGCATCGTCGTCGTCTCCTCGGCCATGGCAGGCGGAGACGAACCGAACGACAACCGGATCGTGCGGAACGTCGCCTTCCGGAACGACCCCGCCGACATCGTCTGGGACGAGAGCGGCACGGGGAACGAGTTCCTCAGCAACCGCTGCGGCACCTCGATCCCCGAGGTGATCTGCGACTGACGTGACCTTCGGCAGCCGGGCCGCTGAGAGGCGGCCCGGCTGCCGACTCTAGACTCCGGCGCGGTGCGAGTCTGGATCGACATCACCGCGCCTCCCCACGTCCTCTTCTTCCGCCCGCTCGTGGCCATCCTGCGCGAGCGCGGAGCCGAGGTCGAGCTCACGACGCGTGATTTCAGCCAGAACGTCGGGCTCCTGCGCCTCCACGGGCTCGAAGCCGAGGTCGTCGGCCGCCACGGCGGCCGCTCCGCGGTCGGCAAGATCGGCACGATGGCGACCCGGCTCGGGGCGCTCGTGCGCTGGGCGCGGGGCCGCCGTTTCGACGTCGCGCTCGCGCACGGCTCGCACCACCTTCCGCTCGCGGCGCGCCTGCTCGGGATCCCCAGCTCCATGGCCTTCGACTACGAGTTCGCGACGGCGCAGCACCAGCTCGGGTGCCGGGCGGCGACGCGGGTGGTGACGCCCGACGCGATCCCGCCCGAGCGGCTCGCCCGCTACGGCGTGCGGCCGCCCAAGCTCGTGCAGTACCCCGGCCTCAAGGAGGAGTACTACCTCGCGGACTTCGAGCCGGACCCGACCGAGCCCGCGCGCCTCGGCCTCGACCCCGAGCGCGTCCAGGCAGTCGTCCGCACGCCCTCCGACTACGCCCTCTACCACCGCACGCCCAGCCCGCTCTTCCCCCGGCTGCTCGAGCGGCTGGGGACGAGCGAGGACGTCCAGGCCGTCGTCCTCCCCCGGACCGAGGAGCAAGGCGCGGCCGTGCTCGCGCGCAGCCTGCCCTCGCTGGTCGTCCCCGACCGGGCGGTCGACGCACAGAGCCTGGTCGCGCTCGCCGACCTCGTCGTCTCCGCCGGAGGAACGATGAACCGCGAGGCCGTCGCCCTCGGCACGCCCGTCTACACGACCTTCGGCGGGCGCCTGGGCGCCGTGGACGAGAAGCTCCTCGCCGACGGACGCCTCCGCCTCCTGACCGACCCCGAGGCGCTACCGCTCGTCAAGCGGGAAGGGGGGGCCGAGCGGGTCCGCCGCGACCCGGCCTCGCTCCTCGATCTGCTCCTTCCAATCTAGTCTGCGCTGAACCGCCCGGCCTTGCGGCTGCGAATCGGCTTGTGTAGACGCCCTCCCTCCCCGCATCAATTGGAGGAATGACAATGCGCAAGCGCCTCGGAATCCTCGCAGCCCTGCTGGCGATCACCGCGGTCCCGGCCGCGACCCTCGCCTCGACCGGCCCGTACGACCGCCATCTGTATCTGAACTCAGTTGCGGCCGCAGCCGGCTGGCCCGACGGAACACAGCAGAATTCAAACTTCTGAACGCCCAGGGCGCCGCCCAGGGCGCCGCCGGTCCCGCGCGGCCTCACCGGCAGTCGGCGCAGACCCCGGCGACTTCCAGGCGGTGGCCGGTGGCGACGAAGCCGTGCTGCGCGGAGGCACGCTCGAGCCACGGCTCGAGCTCACACCCGCCGAGCTCCACGACGCGATGGCAGCTCGAGCACACGAGGTGGTGATGGTGCTCGGCGCCGCACCAGCGGTAGCAGAGCTCCCCCGGGTGATGCGAAAGGGCATCGACGACGCCCTCGTCCGCGAGCACGCTGAGCGTGCGGTAGACGGTGGCCAGGCCGAGCCGCTCGCCCCGCGAGCGTAGGCGCCCGTGGAGCTCCTGGGCGGTGACGTCGTCCTGCTCGCGCATGAGCTCGGCAAGGACGCCGACGCGCTGCGGTGTGACGCTGAGGCCGACCTCTCCGAGCAACCGCTCCGCCTGCCGCCGTCGTTCGCTCTTCGCGGCCATTCGGGCTATCCTAGCCAATCGTGAGAACGAGAATCATTCTCACCGCCGTAGTGGTCGTGGTGGCGGCGGGCTGCGACGGCTCCGCTGGGGGCGAGAACGCAGGTCGCACCGCCGTGATCGCCGGCTTCTATCCCCTGGCCTGGGCGGCCGAGGAGGTAGGCGGCGACGCCGTCGAGGTGACGAACCTGACGCCGGTGGGGGCCGAGCCCCACGACCTCGAGCTCTCCGTCCGCGACGCAGAGCAGGTCGACGACGCCGAGTTCGTCCTCTATCTCGGCGAAGGCTTCCAGCCGGCGCTCGAGGAGGCCCTGGAGGTGACGGACGCGGGGGCCATCGACCTCCTGGAGGGCCTCGAGGTGCGGGAGGGCGATCCCCACGTCTGGCTCGACCCGCTCCGCTACACGGAGGTCGTCGAGCGGATCGGCGAGGAGCTCGACGCCCGCTCCTCAGCCGGGGACCTCGTCGGCCGGCTCCGCGCGCTCGACGACGAATACCGGCGCGGCCTGGCGGACTGCGACAGGCGCGAGCTCGTGACGGCGCACGACGCCTTCGGCTATCTCGCCGACCGCTACGACCTCCGCGTCGTCCCCATCGCAGGCGTCACACCGGAGGCTGAGCCGTCCCCGCAGGACCTCCAGCGCGTGGCCGACGAGGTGCGCGCCAGCGGGGCGACGACGATCTTCGTCGAACCGCTGCTCTCGTCCGACGTGGGCGAGGCGGTCGCCCGCGAGACGGGGACCACGACGGCCGTCCTCAACCCGCTCGAGGGCCTCACGGAGGACGAGCTCGAAGCCGGCGAGGACTATGTCTCGGTCATGCGCGCGAACCTGGCGGCGCTGCGCGAGGGTCTCGGATGCCGCTAGCCGTCGCGTTCGCCGGCGTCGACTTCGCCTACCGGCCGGGCCAGCCTGTCCTGACGGACGTCGACCTCGCCGTTGAGGAGGGCGAGTTCGTCGCCGTCGCGGGGCCGAACGGCGGTGGCAAGACCACGCTGATCCGCCTTGCGCTCGGCCTCGAACGTCCCACCGCCGGCACCGTCCGGCTCTTCGGAGAGCCGGCGCATCGGTTCTCGCGCCGCTCGACCCTCGGCTACCTGGCCCAGCGCTCCCAGCTCGGCACCGAGGCGCCCGCAACCGTCCGCGAGGTCGTGGCCGCGGGACGACTGGCCGCGGGCGGACTACTCGGCCCGCTCCGCCGCCGCGACCGGGCGATCGTCGACGACGCGATCGCCGAGGTCGGCCTCGCCCCACTCGCCGACACACCGCTCGCCCGCCTCTCCGGCGGGCAGCAGCAGCGTGCCTTCATCGCCAAGGCGCTCGCCGGCGAGCCCGGGCTGCTCGTCCTCGACGAGCCCACGGCCGGGGTCGACGCCGAGTCACAGGAAGCGCTCGCCCGCCTGCTCGCGCGCCTGCACAGAGACCACCGGGTGACGACGCTCTACGTCTCGCACGAGTTCGGGGCTGTCGAGGACATCGTCGGGCGCCTCGTGCTCGTCCGCGGCGGCATCCTCTTCGACGGGCGCCCGCGCGACCTCCCGGCCGAGTGGCACGACCCCTCCCACGCCCATGTTTGAGTCCGAGTTCATGCGGCTCGCCTTCGCCACGGGCGCGATCGTGGGCCTGCTCGCTCCCGCCGTCGGGTTCTTCCTCGTGCAGCGGCGCATGAGTCTGATCGGCGACGGGATCGGGCACACGGCCTTCGCCGGCGTTGCGGCCGGGTACCTGCTCGGGATCTCTCCCGTGCTCACGGCCCTCGTCGCGTCCGTCGGGGGTGCGGTCGGGATCGAATGGCTGCGGACGCGGCGGCGGACGGCGGGCGACCAGGCGCTCGCGCTTCTCTTCTACACCGGGATCGCGGCCGGGGTCGTACTAGCCTCGGCGGCCGGCGCGCTGAACGTCGATCTCTTTGCGTTCCTGTTCGGCTCGATCCTCACGGTGACGCGAGGCGATCTCGTCCTCGTCGCGGTGCTCGGGATCGCCGGACTCGCGACCGTCTTCCTTCTCTACCGGGCACTCGCGGGCACCGTAATCGACGAGGAGGGCGCGAGAGTCGCCGGCGTCCCCGTCGGCGTGCTCAACGTCGTCGTCGCCGGGCTGGCGGGGATCACGATCGCCGTGTCCATGCGCATCGTCGGCATCCTCCTCATCGCCGCGCTCATGGTGCTGCCCGTGATCGCCGCGGGCCGTGTCGCCTGGAGCATGCGCTCGGCCGTCGTCCTCGCTATGGCCATCGGGCTCACGTCCGTCTTCGCCGGTCTCACGCTGGCGTGGTACGCGGACCTCGCGCCCGGCGGCGCGATCGTCCTCATGGCGGCCGCGGCCTTCGTCGTGACGAGCGTGATCGAGGCCTTGCGCGGACGCTGAATAGCTAGCCGAGCTCCTCGGCGAGCGCTTCCCAGGTGGCCGCGTCCCCCCCGCCGATGTGGCGCGCGACGACGACGCCGTTCTCGTCGAGGACGGCGACGGCCGGGTGCCCGAAGAGCTCGAGCCGGCCGGCGAGCTCGGTGTTCGGATCGGAAAGCGACGGCCACGTCCAGCTGTACTTACGCGCGAACGCCTGGGCATCGCTCGGGTCGTCGGAGATGTTCAGGCCGACGTACTCGTACTCCGGGTGGCTCTCCACGAAGCGGGCGAAGGCGACCGCCTCGCTATTGCAGATGGGTCACCAGGAGGCCCAGACGTTGACGAACACGGGCTTGCCACGCAGCTCCTCGAGGGAGAGCTCCTCGCCCGACAGCGTCGTGCCCGCGAGCGCCACCGCGGTGCCGGAAGCGGCCGCCGTCTCCGTCTCCGGAGCCATCGCCTCGGAGCCCCCGCCGCAGGCGGCGAGGAGAAGCAGGGCGAGCAGCGCGAGCAGGTGCCGCAATTCGCCGACCACGTTAGCCGACGAGGCTTACGAAACTCTGACGCTGGTGCCCCTCCAGGCAGTACTGCCTGAAGGGGCATTGGTCAGACAGTCTCGGCGGCCGCGTCGCCGAGCCTTTGCGGCGAGCGGACCATCTCGGCCAACCGGGCAACGACCGCGACGGTCTCGTCCTCGTCGAGCAGGCGCTCGACCTCGGCCAGCTCCTCGTCGAGCCAGACCGGGTCGACGGGACGGCTCGCGCAGCGGAGGAGCTTCGCGTGCGAGGTCGGCAGGGCTTCCTCGCCGTCGCCCCAGAGCTCCTCGTGCAGCTTCTCGCCGGGGCGTACGCCGATGTAGTCGACCGGCACGTCGACGTTCGGCTCCTTGCCGGAGAGCCGGATCATGTTGTGCGCCAGGTCGAGGATCTTCACCGGCTCGCCCATGTCCAGGACGAAGATGTCCCCGCTCTTCCCGATCGCGCCCGCCTGGATGATGAGCTGCACAGCCTCCGGAATGGTCATGAAGTAGCGCTCCATGTCCGGATGGGTCACGGTGACCGGACCGCCGCGCGCGATCTGGCGGCGGAAGAGCGGGATCACGCTGCCCGACGAGCCGAGCACGTTGCCGAAGCGGACGGAGATGTAGCGGGTGCCGTTGCCGTTCGCCTCGCGCGCGGCGGCCGCCTCCACGATCCACTCGCAGACGGCCTTCGTCTGGCCGAGGACGTTCTGCGGGCGCACCGCCTTGTCCGTCGAGACGAGCACGAAGCGCTTCGACGCCGTGCTCGGCCGCCACCTCCGAGAGCACCTTCGTCGAGAAGATGTTGTTGCGGGCGGACTCGAGCGGATTCGCCTCCATGAGCGGCACGTGCTTGTAGGCGGCCGCGTGGAAAACGACGGAGGGCCGGTGCCGCTCGAACAGCCGGCGCATCTTCGCCCCGTTCTTCACGTCCGCGAGAGCGGCCACCGTGGCCGTGAAGTGGCGTTCGTGCTGCAGCTCGCGCTCGATGTCGACGAGCGCGTTCTCTGCGTGGTCGACGAGGATGAGCCGCTCCGCGCCCAGCGCCGCAAGCTGGCGGCAGAGCTCGGACGCCGATCGAGCCGCCGGCGCCGGTGACGAGGACGGTCGAGCCGGTGATGTAGGAGGCGATGGAGGCGAGGTCGAGCTCGACGGCCTCGCGGCCGAGCACGTCTTCCACCTGCACCTCACGCAGCTGGCGCGAGAGGTTGAGGTCGCCGCTGATCAGCTCGTGGACACTCGGCAGGGTCTTTACCGGGACGCCCGCGTCGCGGCAGACGTTGACGATGCGCTGGCGGGTCTCGCCGGCGGCGGAGGGGATCGCGATGACGACCTCGTCGGGCCGGTTGTCGCTCGATCAGGTGCGGAAGGTCCTGCGTCGTCCCCAGTACGCGCACGCCGTGCAGGCGCATGTTCTTCTTGCGCGGGTCGTCGTCGACGAGGCCGATCGGCGTATAGCCGAGCGCAGGGCTCTTGAGCATCTCGCGGATGATCAGCTGGCCGGCGTCGCCGGCGCCTACGATGAGCGCCTCCTTCCCGCGGGCGACGAGCCCGAGCGCGCGGCCTGGACGCTCCATGAGCGTGCGGGCGAGCAGACGCACACCGGTGACGAGGCCGAGCAGGATGAGCCAGTCGATCGCGACGAACGCCGCGCGGCAGCCGCCACCCGGGCACCGGGTTCCAGAAGTAGATGACGAGCACGGCCGCGACCGACGCGACGCTGACGGCGAGGACGGAACGCCACATGTCCCGGATGGACACGTAGCGCCACCAGTGGTCGTAGAGCCCGAAGAGGACGAAGATCGCCGATCATGACGACGACGACGACGACGAAGACCTCGAGCGCCGAGGAACTCGTCGTAGCGGCCGGGGCATCCCGCTGTCGAAGCGGAGCTGGAAGGCCAGGTACCACGCGAGGGCCACGAGCCCGACGTCCACCGCACCTGCCAGATGCGATGCCGGTTGAGCGACCTCACGTCACTGGCCGCCCTTTGCTCACGTCGCGGCCTTGGCCTTCATAGCGGAGCGGATCGTCGCGACGACGCGCTCCTGCTGCTCGGCGCGTGATGCCCGCCCAGAGCGGCAGCGCGATCGTCTCGCGTCCGGCCCGCTCGGTCTCGGGCAGGCTGCCCGGCTCGTAGCCGAGGTGCGCGAACGACCGGTTGGAGGTGGAGCGGTGTCGTGTAGTACGTCGCGCAGCCGATGCCGGCCGCGCGCAGCGCCTCGGCGATGCGGTCGCGCTCGGGCGAGCGGACGACGTACATGTGGTAGACGTGACCGGGCTCGTCGCCGGGCAGGTCGCAGAGCTCGCCCAGGCCGAGCTCCGCGTAGCGGGCGGCCGCCTCCCGCCGGGACGCGTTCCAGCCGTCCAGTTGCGGGAGGAAGAGTCGCAGCGCGGCGGCCTGGAGCTCGTCGAGCCGGGAGTTGTAGCCGACCGCCTCGAAGCGCTCCTTGTCCCGCGAGCCGTGGAAGCGCAGGAGGCGCACACGCTCGGCGAGCCGCTTCGCCGCTCGCCGACACCAGCCCGCCGTCGCCGAGGCCGAAGAGGTTCTTGGTCGGGAAGAAGCTGAACGTGCCGGCGACGCCGAGCGAGCCCACGCGGCGGCCGCCGAGGGTGGCGCCGAAGGCCTGCGCGGCGTCCTCGACCACCGGGAGGTCCCCGGCAGCTCCGTCGAGCGGCGCCGGGCGGCCGAAGAGGTGGACGGCCAGGATCGCCTTCGTGCGCTCGCCCACCAGGCGCGCCGATCGGCGGGGTCGAGGTTGAGCGATTGCCGGGTCGATGTCGCAGAAGACCGGCGTGGCGCCCACGCGCGCGATCGCCTCGGCGGTCGCATAGAAGGTGAAGGCCGGGCAGACGACCTCGTCGCCGGGGCCGATGCCGAGAGCGTCGAGCACGAGAACGAGCGCGTCGGTCCCGTTGGCCACTCCGATCGCGTCGCGGACGCCGAGGTAGGCGGCCGCCTCCGCTTCGAAGGCCTTCACCTCGGGCCCCAAAATGAAGCGTCCCGATTCGAGGACGGCGCCGAGGCGCTCCTGGAGCTCGCCCACGAGCGGCGCGTACTGCGCCTTGACGTCGACGTGCGGGATCGTCACGGCGGTCGAGTCTACCGTGGGCGTCCCTAGACAGCGCTTTTCAAAAGGAGCGCTCGAGGGCCCGGCGGCGCTGCCGCCGCTGGCGGGCGCGCAGGAGCACGAACGCGATCCCGGCGACGACGATGCCGACGATTACGTAGTCGGCGAACTGGAATCTGTCGTGGAAGCGTTCCCAGCCGCTCCCGAGGGCAAGCCCGACGCCCGCGAGCCCGAAGCACCAGGCGGACGCTCCCGGGAATAGTGAGAGCCGTATAGCGCCCGAGCGGCATCTCGACGACCCCGGCCGGAATGGAGACGAACGAGCGGACGACCGGCGTGATCCGCCCGAAGAACACGGTCGCGTCGCCGTAGCGTTCGAACCAGGCCTCCGCCCGGTCGAGCTTCTCCGGCGTCACGTGCAGCCAGCGCCCGTGGCGCTCGAGATACGGGCGTCCGCCGTACAGTCCGATCGCCCAGCCGAGGATCGACCCGAGCACGTAGCCGATCGTGCCCGCGGTCGCCATGGCGACGTAGGCCCAGCCGGTCGATTCGATCGGCTCTCCGAAGAGCGTGACGGTGTGGTCGGGGAAGGCGCCGATGGCGACCGCCCCCGCGTAGACCATGACCAGCTCGCTCGCGGCGGGAAGCACCGCGTCCACGAACATGAGCAGGAAGACGGCGTACAGGCCGTAGTCCCCGATCGCGCTCGTGACGGCTTCGGTGATCTCGTGCACCGCAGGAGGATAGCCAGCGGCCCCCGCAGGTCAGCGCTCGCAGGCGAATGACTGTGACGCGCCGCTGGAGCGCGATCGTGCCGAGAGCGTTCCGCGCCTCGGCGCGAATGACGTAGTTGCCGCCCTGCACGGCGAGGCGCCGAGCGTTGCGGCCGTCCCAGCGCATGAAGATCCTTCCGCGCGGCTGCAGGCTCCGCCAGCGGAGCCGGCGCACGACCGCGCCGCCCGGCCGTCGGACCGTCACACGGAAGCGCGAAGGCCGCGTGAGGACGACCGAGACGCCGAGCCGGCCGCCGCTTCGCGGCGCGACGCGCATGCGCTGCTTCGAGAGGCGAAGGTGCCCGAGCGTCTTGTTGACGACGAAGGACCGTTCCATCTGGCTCTGCCGCCCGTCCGGGTCGACCGACTCCACCAGCCAGCGCCAGCGCCCGTTCTGCATGGCTCGGGCGGAGAGCCGGAGCGCCATCCGCTGGGGGTTCGTCCAGCCGGCGCGCTGCCAGGCCAGCGAGCCGTCCGGGCGGACGCAGGCGGACATTCACGTGCGAGCGCCGGACGACTTTCGCGCTCACGCGCTGGACGTCCGCGACCCCGTCTCCGTTGGGCGAGAAGACCGGTAGCGCGGCTTGGGCGCATACGCGCCGTAGAAGAAGACGAAGAGCCCGTTGGCGACCGAGCGCTCGGAGCCGTCCGAGGGGCCGTTGAGGACGCGCCCGTCGAAGGCGAGCGTCGTCGAGCCGCCGCCGTCGAACCCCATCGCGGTGACCGCGCCGAGGCGCACCATCTCGAGTGCGAGCTGCCAGTTGCGGAGCCCTCTGCTCGCCCCGCTTCGCCCGTCTACCGCGACGAGGATCACGCGGCCGTTCGCGAGCTGGCCGACCGCCGTCCGGGGGTGGCGAGGCGCGAGCTGGGTCGGCGTGAACTCCTCGCCGGCTCTGAGGATGGCGCGGCCGTTCTGGACGAGCACCGGTCCTCCGCCGATCGCATCGGCGACGTCCGCCCAGAGGTCGGGGATCGAGAAGTGAAGGGTGAGAATGCGTCCGGGGCTCGCTTCGGCCCGTAGCGTGTTCCGTGAGACCCCGCGCGCCTGGACAACGGCGCCGCCGGCCGGAATCGGGGTTCCTCCTCTCGCGTGAAAGCGAACGGCGCGTGCGCGCCGGTTCCCGTTTGCGACGGCGGGGGGGAAGCCCGCGAGCACGACGTCGAGCGCCTGCGGAGAGCTCGGGGTGCGGCCACCCCACACGGGTGTGTAGAGGCCACGCCTTTCGTCGTGGTCAGGGGCTGGTTGAACTCCTTCAGCGGGTGGGCGGCGAAGCCGTCGACCTGCCAGGTGCCCGAAGTAGGCGAGCCGCGCCGACGCGGAGGCTGCCGTCGAAGGCGATGCCGAGGCTCGAGCGGGAGCCCGTGGACGCGTGGCCAGGACTCCGTCACGGAGGAAGATGCCGCTCGGACGCCCCGTGTCGAGGTTGAAGTAGTCGCCGTTCACGCCCGCGAGCGTCGCCCCGCCGGAGTAGCGCCTCTGCATGCTCGTGACGCGCTCGTTGCCCGAGCACTCTCTCGTTCGAGAGGACGGGCTTCAGGGCCCAGAGCCCGCCCGGCCTGGGCGCGTTGATCACGTGGGTGACGAGCGGGCCTCCCCGCACCCAGCGCGACCTCCTTCGTGTAGGTGACGCCGGGCATCAGCACCGAGCGCTGCTTCGCGGCCTCCGCGACGGACGGGAGCGCGAGCGCCAGCAAGGCGATGACGGTCAGACCCCGCTTCACACCGAGAGGACCGTACGCGACCCCAGCCCCGTTTACAACGCCCTCCGCCCCTGGCCGGCGGGGCTCCCGCCGGGCGAAGCCCGGCTCCGCCCGCGCCTGACGCCGCTGGCAGCGGGATGCTGCGGTCGCGGCGCTTGTCCGTGCCTCTTTGCACTGTCCTGCGCGCCGCTCCCTTGCCTCCCTCCCCAGCGACGCCCCAGGAACGGAAGGGAAACCTGAGTCCCAGGTCTTTACATCGCGATAAAGCGTGTCCCGCTGCACGGGGGTCTTGCCGAGCGCCTTGATGGCGCGCGACGAAGTCCTCCGTCGTCGCGCGGTGCGTCGTTCCGGCGGCGGAGACGACGTTCTCCTCGATCATGACCGAGCCCATGTCGTCCGCCCCGAAGGAGAGCGCAACCTGCCCGACCTTCATGCCCTGGGTCACCCAGCTGGACTGGATGTGGTCGACGTTGTCCAGGTAGATCCGGCTGACCGCCTGCGTCAGCAGGTAGTCGAAGGAGGTCGGGAAGTGCGTCACCTTGGGCGGCGAGCCGCGTCGCCGTCGGGCTGGAACGTCCAGCGAGATGAAGGCGCGGAATCCGCTGCGTCTCGTCCTGCAGCTCGCGGATGCGGCGCAGGTGCTCGACGCGCTCCGCGAGCGTCTCGACGTGCCCGTACATCATCGTCGCGGTCGAGGACATGCCGAGGCGGTGGGCCTCGCGCATGACGCCGAGCCACTCCGCCGACTTCGTCTTCTTGGGCGCGATGATCTCGCGCACGCGGTCGACGAGGATCTCGGCGCCTCCGCCCGGCAGCGAGTCCAGGCCCGCGTCGCGCAGACGGGTCAGCGTTTCCGGGATCGAGAGCTTCGGGAGCGCCGCGCGATGTGCTGGACCTCCGGCGGCGAGAGCGCATGCAGGTGGATCTGGTAGCGCGCCTTGATCGAGCTGAAGAGATCCTCGTAGTAGTCGATGCCGAGGTCGGGATGGTGGCCGCCCTGCATGAGGAGGGCGGTGCCGCCGATCGCAAGCGTCTCCTCGATCTTCTTGAAGATGACCGGCTTGGGGAGCAGGTAGCCCTCGGCGCGGTCGCCCGGACGGCGGTAGAACGCGCAGAAGTCGCAGTCCGTGTGGCAGATGTTCGTGTAGTTGACGTTGCGGTCGATGATGAACGTGACCCGCCCGGGCTCGACCTTCCTGTTGCGCAGCTCGTCGGCCGCGCGCCCGACGCGCACGAGGTCGCGGCTCTCGAGCAGGGTCAGCGCGTCCTCGTCGGAGATCCGCTCGCCGGCGAGCGGCTCTGTCCAGGACGTCGGCGACCGTGACGCTCACGGGCCGGACTCCGGCACGTGAGCGTGTGGAGGGTGTGTGAGGGAACCGGGAGGTTCCCTCACTGCATCAAAGAAGGGGGCACGTGGGGGAAACACGGTTTCCCCCACGGGAGCGAGCCGAAGGCGAGCGATGCTCACGCCGAGACCGCCTCCTCGGCGGCGAAGCGCAGCTCCGGCACGGCGTCGAGCTCGCCGGCGTCGCGGGCCAGCTCGAAGAACGTCAGCAGGCCGGCGCGCTCGCGCGGGCCGAAGCGGTACCGGAGCTTCTCGAAGTAGCGGGCGAGGAAGCCCGGCGGGTAGCCGTAGCGGTCGCTCGCCTCGTACGCGAGCCGCTCGGGCTCGGCGCGCGCCTCCCGCACCGAGGCGACCAGCGCGTCCTCGACCTCGCCGATCGCCGTCCGGCGGCGGGTCGGGGCACGCCCAGACGGCGAAGACCATCGGCAGCCCGGTCCGCTCGAGCCAGAGCCGGCCGAGATCGTAGTGGGGCGTCGGGTCCTCGAACGCGCTCTTGAGCGCGGCGTCGCCGATCAGGAGCGTCGCGTCGGCCTCCTCGCCGAGCGGCACGTGCTCGGCGTCGGGGAGGAGCACCTTCGACGAGCACGACCGACGTCGCGCTCTCCGGCGTGACGGCGACCGAGCGCACCCGCTCCAGCGGAACGCGCGAGACGAGCTGGATGGAGTCGACCGCCCCCTCGGAGGACACGCAGAGGCGGGGCAGGATGCGCAGGCGCTCGGCGTTGCGCGCCGTATCGACGAGGAGATAGGGGCAAGGTCGACCTCCCCGGCGAGCAGCCGCGCGTTGAGCTCGGTGGGCACGCCCGTGACTTCGCGGACGTCGGCGTCGAGCCGGAAGAAGACCGGCGCCATGTTCACGTAGGAGATGCGGCCCAGCCGAATCACGTCACTCCCACCTCCGCAGCTCCCCGTAGAGCGTGTCCCGCTGGACGGGAATCCGGCCGGCTTCCTTGACGAAGCGCACGAGCTCCTCGATCTTCTGCTCGGTCTCCGTTTGCGCGCCCGCCGCGTGGAAGATCTCCTCGCGGACGACGGTGCCCTGCACGTCGTTCGCCCCGAAGTGAAGCGCGACAGCCGCGAGGGGCATCCCCATCATGATCCAGTAGGCCTTCACGTTGGGGATGTTGTCGAGGAGCAGGCGCGAGACGGCGATGACCTTGAGGTCGTCCGAGCCTGCTGTGTGCCTCCACCCTCGCCGCTCGAACACCGTGTTCTCCGGGTGGAAGGCGAGCGGGATGAAGGCGAGGAAGCCGCCCGTCTCGTCCTGCAGCTCGCGCAGGCGCAGGAGGTGTTCGACCCGCTCCTCATACGTCTCCACGTGGCCGTAGAGCATCGTGCAGTGCGTCGGGATGCCGAGCGCGTGGGCGGTGCGGTGGGTGTGGAACCAGAAGTCCGGATGCTCCTTGCCCGGCGCGACCAGCCGGCGCACGCGGTCGGCGAAGATCTCCGCGCCGCCGCCCGGCAGCGATCCGAGGCCGGCCGCCCGGAGCTCCCGCAGCACCTCCTCGTGGGTGAGGCCGGAGAGCTTCGTCATGTGGTGGATCTCGCTCGCCGTGAAGCACTTCAGGTGCACGTCCGGCATGGCCTCGCGCAACTTCGCGAGGATCTCGACGTAGTAGGCGAAGTCGACGTGCGGGCTCTCGCCGCCGACCATATGGATCTCGGTGAAGCCCGTCCGCTCTCGCTGGCGCAGCGCGTCCTCGACCAGCTCGTCGGCCGTATACGTGTAGGCGGCCTCCTGCTTCCGCGTGACCGCGAAGGCGCAGAACTTGCATTTCACGCGGCAGACATTCGTCTGGTTCAGGTACAGGTTCTGGACGAAGAAGACCTCGTCGGTGCCGCCGCGGAGGCGGCGCGCCGTGTCGGCGAGCTCGCCGAGCTGCAGCACGTCGTCGGACTCCATGAGCGCGAGCCCGTCCTCGAAGGTCAGCCGCTCGTTGGCGTTCACCCTCTCCCGGATCTCGTCGAGCGCGGCCGTGAGAACGGTCGTGGCCATCACGCGTCCCGGTCCACGACGAGGCGAGTGAGCGCTTCCAGGGACTCCCGGCCCGGCTCGCCGTCGAGCGCCGCGCGGGCGCGCGCCGCGTACTCGTAGGCGAGGTCGCGGGAGGCCTCGAGCGCGTCCGTGGCCGCAACCCGCTCCAGCGCGTCGGGGATCGGCTCGCCCGCCAGCGCCCGCCGGACAAGGGGGTCGCGGCGGGCGGCGAGGATGAGGGGCAGTGTGGGCGTCCCGTCGCGGAGATCGACCCCGGACGCCTTGCCGGTCGTGTCGAAGTCTCCCGTGCAGTCGAGGATGTCGTCGGCGATCTGGAACGCGATGCCCAGCGCAACGCCGAAGGCCGCGAGCCCGGGGCCGCCGCCGCCGAGGCAGCAGGCGGCCTCGAAGAGCTTCCCGGTCTTGAGCGAGCAGCGGGTCAAGTACTCCTCGACGGACGTGTCCGGCTGAAACGCCTGCCGGCGCTGGAGGGCTTCTCCGCGCGCGAGCGCGAGCGCGGCGCCGGCGAGAACCCGCACGGCCTCGGGGTCGCCCGTGGCGGCGAGAAAGGCAAACGCGCGCGCGAAGAGGTAGTCGCCGGTCGCCTTTGCCGCCTCCTCGCCGTGAGCCGCCCAGACCGTCGGCTGCCCGCGCCGGAGGTCGGCGCCGTCCAGGAGGTCGTCGTGGACGAGCGTCGCCATGTGCACGAGCTCCACGGCGGCACCGCCCGCGACGGCCGGCTGCCCCAAGCGTCGTTGCTCAGGCGTGGAGAGGAAGACGAGCACAGGGCGCAGGCGCTTGCCTCCGGCGGCCAGCGTCTCCGCCCCGATCTCGCCGACGCGTCCGGGATAGGCGGCGACGACCTCGGCGAGGCGCTCGTCCAGGAGCTCGAGGTAGCCGTCCAGGCCGGGAGCGGAACGGACTGTAGCGAGCGCCGTGTTCACCGCTTCACCGCCGTGTGCAGAGCCACGATGCCGCCGCCGAGCAGCTGCCAGCGGACGTCCGCGAGCCCGGCCGACCTCATCGCCCCGGCCAGGTCCTCGGGCCCGGGGAAGCGGCGCACGCTCGCCGGCAGGTAGGCGTAGGCCGCGCCGCCCGGGAGCACCTTGCCTGCCAGCGGGACGAGCCCGTCGAACCAGAGGCGGAAGAACGGCCGCAGCACGCCGCGCGGGCGCGTGATCTCCAAGCAGCCGAGGCGGCCGCTCGGGCGCAGCACGCGCACGAGCTCCCGCAGGCCAGCTTCCAGGTCCTCGACGTTGCGGATGCCGAAGCCTACTGTCGCCGCGTCGAAGCTCGCGTCCGGGAAGGGCAGCGCGAGCAGGTCGCCTTCGCACCCATTCGATCGCGCTCGACTTCCGCCGCGCCCGCTCGAGCATCCGCTCGGAGAAGTCGACCCCGGTGACGCGCCCGCCGGCACGTTCCGCGGCGAGCGCGAGGTCGCCGGTCCCGCAGCAGGCGTCGAGAACGTCGTTGTCTTGATGGACAACGGTGTCTGCCGTCAGACGGCGCCAGCGCCGGTCGAGGCCAAGCGTCATCGCCCGGTTCATCGCGTCGTACACCGGCGCGATGCGGTCGAACATCGTCCGCACTTCCGCGGGCTGCGAGCGTGCCGGTCCGACGCTCATCTGCCCCCAGCGGCCACGAGCTTCCTGCTCGATGCCCAGCTGGTCGAGGCAGCGGCCACCACGAAGTCCACGAGATCGTCGACGGTCTCGCGGCGCATGGTAGAAGCCCGGGGCCGCGAAGACGAATCGTCGCGCCCGCCCGCCGCAGGCGGAGCAGGTTCTCGAGGTGGATCGTCGAGAGCGGAGTCTCTCGGGGAACGAGGACGAGCTTGCGCTCCTCCTTGAGCGCGACCGAGGCGGCGCGGTGGACGAGGTTCGCCATCGCGCCGGCCGCGATCGCGGCCGCCGTGGCCATCGAGCACGGGCAGACGACGTAGCCGTCCACCTTGGCCGAGCCGCTCGCGTAGGGGGCCGAGTAGTCGTCCTTCGCGTGGACGCTCACGCGCGCGGCCGTGCACGAGGCGCTCGAGGACCGTCGTCGGAGGACAGCGCAGGGTCCCCGTAGAGCTCCGTCGCCAGCACCTCGAAGCCCGCGTCGGAGACGCAGCAGGCCGACCTCGCACCCGGACTCGACGAGGACGTCGAGGAGGCGTGCCGCATAAGGCGCACCGGAGGCGCCGGTGATTCCGAGGAAGACGCTCACCTGCGGGCGGCGAGGCTAGCCGCCGCCCCCCGGGCCCTCGGACTCCTCGAGGAAGGCGGCGAGCTGCTGGTACTGCTCGTCCGTGAAGTCGTCGAAGGCGGGCATCGGCGAGCCGGGGGTGACGCAGCTCGGGCACTTGAGGTGGTCGATCTGCCACTGCTCGCCCCTGCCCTTCGTGCCCTCCTCGGTCAGATCGGGAGCGCCGAGGTTCGGCGCGCCGGCGCCCAGGTACGTGTGGCAGTTCATGCAGCCCGGACGCGCGAAGATCTCCGCGCCGGCCGCCGCCTGCTCGGAGAGCCCCTGCTGCTGCACCCACTCCGGGACGAGGGCGACGTTCTCCTCGCCGAGCGACTCCTCGGCCGTGGCCCCCTTGTAGGTGAGGATGCCCATGGAGGCGATCACGAGCAGCGCCGCGACGACCGCGACCGGGCGGCGGATGAGCCGCCGCTCACGCCGCCGGTCGAGGAACGGCACCATGATCAGGATGATGAGGAGGATCGTCGGGATGCCGACCGTGCCGAGGAAGACCGACTCCGGCCACTTGAAGATCCGGAGCAGGTAGAAGAGGAAGAAGAAGTACCAGTCGGGCCGCGGGCACGAAGGAGGTCGTGCCCGGATCGGCCTCCTCCGTGTAGCGCGGGCCGAGGACGCCGGCGTCGCCCGGCTCCTCACCGGAGGTGAAGTACCAGAGGCAGGCGAGGCCGACGATCACGCACACGACGACGAGGCTCATGACCGTGTCGTGGAACATCGCGTACGGGAAGAACGGCTTCCCGCGCTCTGTCGACGTCCTCCTTGTAGCGCTTGAACTGGCCCGCTGCTCGTCGATGGCGGCTACGTTCGACCCTGTTCCGTTCGGCGAGCGCGCCCGTTGCCGTTCCCGCGCGGCCGCGGCTCGACGAGCCCGCGCTTGGCCGTGACGACCTCGGCGCGCTCCATCCCGGCCGGATCCTTCGACCAGGGCGGCGAGGTGATGCCGTTTCGGATGACGAGCCAGAGGTGCAGCACGATGAAGGTGATGAGCCCGCCCGGTATCAGCAGCATGTGCATCGAGTAGAAGATGGAGAGCGTGTTCTCTCCGATCTCGGTTCCTCCGCGGAGGAAGTCGGCGAGGAAGGGCCCGGCGATCGGCGCGGTCGCGTTCAGGTTGATCCCGACGACGGTGGCCCAGTAGGCGGTCTCGTCCCAGGGCAGCAGGTAGCCGGTGAAGCCCTCGAGCATGGCCAGGACGAGCAGGCCCGACGCCGAGGAGCCAGTTCATCTCGCGCGGGTACTTGTAGGCGCCGAAGAGGAAGACCCGGCCCATGTGCAGGAAGAGGAGGATGATGAAGACGCTCGCGCCCCAGCGGTGCATGCCGCGCACGAGCCAGCCGAGCGTGAGCTCGTTCGTGATGTTCTGGATGGAGGCGTAGGCCTCGTCCGGGCGACGGCTTGTAGTAGAAGGCCAGGATCACGCCGGTGCCCAGCTGGACGAGGAACGCGGTCAGAGTGGCCGAGCCGAGCGTGTGGAACCAGTTCGTGTCGTGCGGGACCTTGCGGAAGAGGAAGTACTTGATGGCCCCGACGAGGCCGGAGCGCTCCTCGACCCAGTCGAGCGGGTAGAGCAGCGAGCGTCCTCGAGTCTGCTGCCTGCGCTTGGACTTCGTGCGGGGCACTGAGCGTCCCCTCATCACGGGCACGTAGGGGTAGAAGATACTGCTCGGGGCCGTCGACGTGGACGCCCGGGTCGGCGACGCCGGTAGGCCTGGATCACGCGCGTCGGCGCCCTCGCCGCTCCACCGTTGCCGACGCTGAACGGCGTCCCGAGCCAGAGGTTGCCGTTCTTGATCGAGAACTGGTAGCGGTCGAGGCGAGCGCACGGGCGGGCCGGCCGTCCGGTTGCCTTCGCCGTCGTAGGCGCCGCCGTGGCAGGGGCAGCCGAACCCGGAAACGCTCGCTACGGCGGTGACGTCCACGGCACGTGCGGAGGTCTCGACCCTCTCGTCTCGCCCGGGAAGCCCCTGCGGCTGGGTCGGGCAGCCCAGGTGGACGCACCGGTTCGAGATGACCGTGAAGCTACGGACGCCGTTCGCCGGCCCGTTGTAGCGGATGAACGCCGTCCGCCGGCCGACGTCCCCCTCGTCTTCCTGCGGAAAAGAAGGTCGTGGTGACGAACTCGCCCTCGGGGAAGTTCTCGAGCGGCCCGAGGTCGACCTCGGGGTACCCCTGGTCGACGAAGGCGGGCAGACGGCGAAGCCGAGCGATCGGGAGCGTGACGATGCCGCCGATGGCCGCGCCGATGCCGAGCGTGGACGCCTCGAGAAAGCGCTTGCGCCCGATCGGGGCGGCCCGCCGGCGGCGGCCTCAGGCTCGGCGGCCAGATTCGCGGGCTCGGCTCGCGGGGGCTGCGCCCGCTGCTCGCGCGTCGCCTGCGCGGATCCAGAGGAACCCGAACACGACAGCGATGATCGCGCCGATCACCGTCACCCACAGGTTGACGATCAGGCCGATGAGGACGAGCGCGATGCCGCCCGGCGAAGGCGAAGGGCCAGATCGTGGGAGCGGGAAGATGAGGCTCAGACTCGCTGCTGCTCGGGGACTCTCCCCCGGCCGCTCTAGATCGTCGGCCACCAAGCTCCCTTCGGTCGACCATGCCCTGTTACAAGCAGCCGCATTGTTCCTGCCTCATCACGATTCCTGTCAACGACGTAGCGTTTGCCTCAAAACCCTGGAAATTCGCCCGTTCCCGGCCTCCAGCGACTCGATGCCGTACTCCTCCCACCGCCGGTCGACCGCGTCACGAATCTCGTGGGTCATCTCGATCCGCTCGGGCCACGGACGGGCGCCCTCCGTCTCCCACTTGTGCGTCGCGTCGATGCCGAGCTTGCCCCCGTAGCAGTAGGCGGAGGCGGCGTGGTCGAGCTGGTCGAGCGGGCCCTCGGAGAGGAGCACGTCGCGCTTCGGGTCGACGTTCGCACAGACGTGGAAGAAGACCGCTCGTAGTCGTGCACGTCCACGAACTCGTCCACGACGACGACGGACTTGGAGAGGCGAGAGCATGCCGAGCCCCCAGATCGCGTGCATGACCTTCTTCGCGTGCCCGGGAAACGCCTTGCGGATCGAGACGATCACGCAGTTGTGGAAGGCGCCCGCGACAGGGAGGTCGTAGTCGACGATCTCCGGCACGGTCATGCGGATGGCCGGCAGGAAGATGCGCTCGGTCGCCTTCCCGAGCCAAGCGTCCTCGGCAGGCGGGACCCCGACGACGATGGACGGGTAGATCGCGTCGCGCCGCATCGTCATGCAGGTGAGCCGGAAGATCGGGAAGGGCTCCGGGGGCGAGTAGTAGCCGGTGTGGTCGCCGAACGGCCCCTCCGTGCCGACCTCGTCCTTCTCGATCAAGCCCTCGAGGACGATCTCCGCGTTCGCGGGCACCTCGAGGTCGACGGTCTTGCACTTGACGAGCTCGACGGCCTCCCCGCGCAGGAAGCCCGCCAGCATGAGCTCGTCGATGTGCTTCGGAAGCGGCGCGCTCGCCGAGTACGTGGTGACGGGGTCGCAGCCGAGCGCGACCGCGACGGGGATCTTCCCGTCGGTGGCGAGCCAGTCGGCGCGCCCGTCCTTGTGGATCTGCCAGTGCATGAAGGTGGAGCGGGCGTCGATCTTCTGCATCCGGTACATGCCGACGTTGCGGACGCCCGTGCGCGGGTCCTTGGTGATCACGGCGGGCAGCGTGATGAACGGCGCCGGGTCGCCCGGGCCAGCAGTGCTGGATGGGAAGCGCGTCGAGGTCCGGCTCGAGGACGAGCTCCTGGCACGGGCCGCTCCGCACCGTCTTTGGCATGGAGTCGGCGAGGCGCTTCAGCTTCCCCAGGCCTTTCACCTTCTCCACGAGGCCCTGCGGCGGCTGCATCTCGAGGACGTCCTCGAGCTTCCGCGCGACGGCATCGAGGCTGGGGGCGTCGAGAGCGAGGCACATACGCCGCTCCGTGCCGAACTGGTTGATGAGGAGAGGGCGCTGGGAGCCCTTCACGTTCGTGAAGAGGAGCGCCGGCCCACCGCTCTTGACGACGCGGTCGGTGATCTCGGTGATCTCCAGGTACGGGTCGACCTCGGCCTCGACTTCGACCAGCTCACCCTCCTGTCCGAGCAGGTCGATCCAGGAGCGAAGATCGGCGGCAGGCACCGCTTCGAGTCTATTCCAGCGGGTGGACTCCCGCCCCTCGCACCGTTCTCCGCAGACCTGTCCCCGTGCCTGGCACCGGGCCATGTCCTGCGCGGCCGTGTCCGGCGTCCCGGGACATGTCCCACGCGGACCTGACCGGGGTCTGACCCCTGTCATGTCCTAACGGGACGGGTTCTGCGTCCCCACCCTGGGGAAAGCCGCTGCGCCGCTCGAGGGCGTGTGGAGAACCAACCGGTCGGCGTCAGAGAGCACCGCCTGAAAGAGACATGTCCGGGGTCAGACCCCGGACATGGCCGGACGGGACGGGTGCCTGATGTGGCTTGGCGGCGCTAGTGGCCGCGGCCGCGGCGGTGGGCTAGCCAGCGGCTGAACTGGCCGACCGCGATCACGCTGAGGAAGATCAGCCCCACGCCGAGCATCACGAGGAGGATGTCGCGGCCTTCTTCCGAGATGGACTTCTCCTGCGCGAGAACGAGCCAGGCGAGGAGGGCGGTCATCGGGGCAAGCTTACTCCACCCGCTGCGCGTGCAGCGCCAGCGAAGCGGCGACCGGGCCGGCACCCGCCTCGGCCTCCGCCAGCTGCGTGAGGGCCTCGGTGCCGCCGCCGTCGCGGAGCGCGGCACGGGCCGCCTCCAGCCGGCCGTCGCCCGCTCCGAGGAGGGCGACCGTCGCCGCCCAGGCGACTCCGTCGCCCGCCCGGCTCTCGCCCTGCAGCTGCGCGCAAAGCGAGATGAGCTCGGCGAGGTCGGCGACAACGTCCACCTCGCCGAGCGAGGCGATGCGGACGAGCCCGTGCGCGTAGAGGTAGTCGCCGAGGAGGACGGCGGTGTCCCGGTCGGCGGGCGCGAAGAGCCGCGGCCGCCCGTAATGGAGCACGTAGCCCTCGTAGATCGACTCCAGCCCTGTCGCGAAGCGCTCGTCGGCGAGCGGAGAAAAGACGGGCACGAGCTCGCGCTCCCCCGGAGGACGGAGAGCGCCCCCCCAGAGCGGGCTCTCGTCCGCCGCCTCGCGTGCGATCGTCTCCCAGAGCGTGGCGCTAGCGGCCGAAGAACTCACCCGCGGCCTCCACGGTCAGGTCGATCTCAGCGTCGCCGTGCGCGGTCGAGACGAACATGGCCTCGAACTGGGACGGCGCCACGTAGATCCCACGCTCGACCAGGTGGCGGAAGAACGCTCCGTACCGCTCGACGTCGCTCGCAGCCGCGTCCTCGAAGCTCCGCACCGGGCCGCGGCGGAAGAAGAGCGTCGCCATCGCGCCGACCCGCTGGATGCACACGGGCACCTCGCCGGCGGCCTCCCGGAGCCCCGCCTCGAGCCGCGCTCCGGCGTCCTCCAGGCGGCGGTACACGTCCTGGTCGCGCAGCCGGCGGACCGTAGTCAGCGCCGCCGCCGTGGCGAGCGGGTTCCCCGAGAGGGTTCCCGCCTGGTAGACCGGCCCGCTGGGCGCGAGCTCGTCCATCACGTCGGCCCGTCCCCCGAAGGCCGCCAAGGGCAGCCCGCCGCCGGCGATCTTGCCGAGAATGGTGAGGTCGGGCATGACACGAAAGCGCTCCTGAGCGCCGCCGCGCGCAACTCGAAAGCCGGTGATGACCTCGTCGAAGATCAACAGGGCGCCGGACGCGTTGCAGAGCGAGCGCAGCACCTCGAGGAAGCCCGGCGCGGGCGGGACGACGCCCATGTTCCCCGCCACCGGCTCCACGAGCACGGCCGCGAGGCCCTCGCCGTAGCGCTCGACGGCTGCCGCGGCGGCGTCGGGGTCGTTGTACGGACAGATCACCGTGTCCGCCGTCGCCCCGACTCGGCACGCCCGGGCTCGAGGGGATGCCGAACGTGGCGAGCCCGGACCCCGACTCCACGAGCAGCGCGTCGGCATGGCCGTGATAGCAGCCCGCGAACTTGAGGATGCGGTCGCGGCGCGTGAACCCGCGCGCCAGGCGGATCGCGCTCAGCGCGGCCTCCGTCCCCGACGAGACCAGGCGCACCTTCTCGACGGAAGGCACCGCGTCGGCGAGCTCCTCGGCGAGCTCCACCTCACGCTCAGTGGGGACGCCGAACGTCGTCCCCTCGGCGGCCGCCTCCTGCACGGCCTCCACGACCTCCGGGTCCGCGTGCCCGAAGATGAGCGGGCCCCAGGACATGACCCAGTCCACGTAGCGCTTCCCCTCCGAGTCGACGAGGTACGCGCCCTCGGCGCTCCGCGCGAAGAACGGCTCCTCGCCCCCGACCGCTTTCCAGGCGCGAACGGGCGAGTTGACGCCGCCCGGGATCACCTCGCATGCGCGCCGGAAGAGGGACGACGAGGTGGTCAGAGCCACTCCGCGAGCTCCTTCGCCCAGTAGGAGATGATCACGTCGGCACCGGCACGCTTGATCGCCAGGAGGCTCTCGACGGCCGCCTGCCGCTCGTCCAGCCACCCCCGCGCGGCCGCGGCCTTCACCATCGCGTATTCGCCGCTCACGTTGTACGCGAAGAGCGGCACGTCGAAGCGCTCGCGCGCCGCGCGGACGACATCCAGGTAGGGCAGCGCGGGCTTGACCATGATCGCGTCCGCGCCCTCCTCGAGGTCGAGCTCGCACTCGCGCAGCGCCTCGCGGACGTTGGGCGGGTCCATCTGGTAGCTGCGCCGGTCGCCGAAGGCCGGCGTCGACTCGGCGGCCTCGCGGAAGGGGCCGTAGAACGCCGAGGCGTACTTGGCCGAGTAGGCGACGATGGGAACCTGCTCGAAGCCGTCGCCGTCGAGCGCGCCGCGGATCGCGCCCACCCGCCCGTCCATCATGTCGCTCGGGCAGACGGCGTCCGCGCCCGCCTCGGCGTGGCTCACGGCTGTCTTGGCGAGGAGCTCCAACGAGAGGTCGTTGAGGATCTCGTCGCCCTGGACGACCCCGCAGTGGCCGTGCGAGGTGTACTCGCAGAGGCAGACGTCCGTCATGAGGATCAGGTCCGGCACCTGCTCGCGCAGCGCCCGGAGCGCCCGCTGGACGATGCCGTCCTCGTCGTACGCGCCCGAGGCGGCGTCGTCCTTCTCCTCCGGGATGCCGAAGAGAAGCACGGCCCGCACCCCGAGCCGGTGCGCGGCCTCCGCCTCGGCGCACAGCCCGTCAACGGAGCGCTGGCCGATCCCGGCGAGGCCCTCGAGCGGCCGCTCCACCCCCTCGCCCGGGCAGACAAAGAGCGGGTAGACGAAGTCGTCGAGCGCGAGCTGCGTCTCGCGGACGAGCGAGCGCAGCGCCGCCGTGCGGCGGAAGCGGCGCAAGCGTGTGACCGGGAAAGTCGCCATCAGAGCAATCTTCGCACTCCGGCGCGGGCCGCCGCCGCGTAGGCCGCCCCCAGCCCGAGCAGCCACAGGGCCTGGATCCCGACCTCCCGCCAGGGGCTCAGGTCGAAGAGCGCCGTCTCGAAGAAGTCGACCGCGTGGGCGAAGGGGAACGCGTCCGACAGCCACCCGAGCGCGCGCGCCGAGCCCTCGGGAACGAACCCGAGCAGGACGAGCGGCAGCGTGAAGAGGAAGGCGGCGAGCACCGCCGTACGCGCCTCGCGGGCGAGCACGCCGAGCAGCGTCCCGAAGGCACCGAAGGCGGCCCCTGCCAGCGCGAGCCCTGCGGCGACGAGCGGGATGCGGGCCCAGGCGTCGCCCTCGACGCCGACGACCTCCGCAGCGACGCCGAAGAGAAGCACGAGCACGACGCCGATCGCCGTGCCCACGACAGCAGCGAGGAGCACCTTGACGACGACGAGGCCGGAGAGGCTCACGAGCCCGCGCGCCAGGCGCCCGACGACGTTCTCGTCCCGCTCGGCCGCGACGGCTCCCGCTGCGAGCAGCGCGCACACGAAGGCGAGCGTGAGTGCGAGCGCGTAGGCCTGGAGCTGCGCGCCGAGCAGCCACGTGCGACCGGCCTCGCGGTCGGTCTCGAGCTCGATCGGGTTCGCCGTCGCCCGCAGGCTCTCGTCCGACTGCCGCAGGGCGAGCCGCGCCTCGTTGACGAAGTTGTCGAGCTCGTCGATCCGCTCCAGGGCCTCGGGGTCGGTCGTGCGGGCCCGCAGGTCGGCGAGAAGCTCGGCCGCGCCATCCAGGCCGACGACATCGAACTCGTTCCCGAGGAACTCCGCCTCGCCGCCCTCCACGATCAGCTGGACGTAGCGAAGGTTCGCCTCGACGTAGGCCTCGGAGAGCAGCCTGTTGAGCCGGTAGACGAGCGCCTCCGTCTGCAGCTCGAAGCGGTCCGCGAGCCCGCCTCGGGCCGTCCGGAGCACGAGCGTCGGGCTCTCGACCATCCCGCGGAGCCTGGCCGCGAAGCCGCGAGGGACGATGATCGCGGCAACCGCCTCCCCCGTGTCGAGTTGCCGTTCCGCCTCCTCCTCGCTCATGGGAACGAGCTCTGCCTCGTCGTTCACCTGGTCGATCACGTTCTCGACGTCGAACGTCTGGCCGCCGACGGTCAGCTCCGCGGGGAGGTCGTCCAGGTCGACGAAGGCCACGCGCGGCCGGTCGGCCGCGAAGCGGACGAGGAGCCCAACGAGGGCGGCGAAGAGGAGCGGATAGAGGACGAGCGCGGCCAGAAGCGCCGGCGACCGGCGCAGGACGCGGAGGTCCTTGCCCAGAAGCAGGCCGATCTTCGTCATGCGAAGACGTCGGCGGCCGGGGTCGACTCGTACTCCGCCCGCGACCCGTCGAAGACGAGCTCCCCGTCCAGGAGAACGACCACGCGGTCGGCGAAGTGCTCGAGCTCCTCGAGGTTCTGGGTGACGAACACGACGGCGCCGCCGCCGTCACGGACGCGGAGGCCGACCTCCCAGAAGCGGCGCCGCTGGCGCGGGTCGAGCGGAGCGGTGGGCTCGTCGAGGAGAAGGATGTCCGGCTCCCCGAGGAGGGCGACCGCGAGGTTGAGCCGTTGCTGGTTCCCGGTAGAGAGCTCGGTCGTCAGCCGCCCGTCGTCGGGAAGCTCGACGAGGCGGAGAAGCCGGTCGGCGGCCGGCTCGGGGTCCGGGATACCCTCGAGGCGCGCGAACAGCACGAGGTTCTCCCGCGGCGTCAAGCGTGCGTAGTGAGCCGGTCGCTGCGGCACCCACCCGATCCGCATGCGGTCCCCATGCGCCACGGCGCCCGAGTCCGGCTCGAGGGCCCCCGCGAGGATGGCGAGCAGCGTGGACTTCCCGGCCCCGTTCGGGCCCACGAGCGCGAGCACCTCGCCCGCGCGCACCTCGAGGGTGGTCGGCTCGAGAGCGCGGTGGCGCCCGTAGCGTCGCGAGACGCCGTGCGCCGCGAGCAGCGACGAGCTCAACGTCCGCCGCCCCTGGCAAGGTGACTGCGCGCGGCGCACACGCCCCAAGGCTAGTTCATGCCCCCGTCTCGGCCCCGTCTGTACGACCGAGAACGAGAAGGCCCTGCACGGCGGGGCACTCCTGTCGACCTCTGGGCCGTCGAGGCGGAGTGGTCGTTTCCCGTCCAGGGCGCGCTCGCCCTCCGCCCGGAGCCCGCGGAGGCCGACCCGGCGACGGTTCCCGGTTTGAAAGCCGGGGGCACCTCGGTTACCGTGCCGCGGATGGCTGCGCCCCAGGCCCAAGGGCTCGCCACGCGCCCGCGCGCCCGAACGCGCGCCCAGACGCGCACGACGATGCGCCTGGAAGCGCGGGCCCGAGCCCGTCGCACGCGCCGCACGGCGGCGCTCCTCGTCGTGGGCGCGGTCTGTCTCGTCGTCCTCCTCGTGATCGCTTTCGGCCGGGGCGACACGACAACGGTCACCTTCACGGGGCCGGCGCCCACCGAGCGGCTCCTGCCCGCCGGGCCCCCGCGTCCCCAGGTCGTCGCCACCCAGGAGTCGCTGCGCATCCAGCTGCCGGTCAACCAGAGCCGCGTCACGGCGATCGGCTACCACGCCTCCGGCGCCGGGGCGCTCCCGCTCGAGCCGGTGGGCACGCAGGCGAACGCCGGCCTCGTCGAGCGGATCGTGCGCAAGCTCTTCGGCCAGAACGGCTCCAACCTGCGCTACTACCTGCTGGACGGAGGCGTCGGGCCGCGAACGGGCGGCCTCGACATCGGCGCGCCCGTGGACACTGACGTCTACGCGCCGGTGGACGGGAGCGTCATCGCGATCTCCGACCACGTCCTGAGCGGGCGCACGTACGGCGTGCGCATCGACATCCAGCCGTCCGGGACCCGGGCGTCGTCGTCTCCCTCGAGAACCTGCGCGCCGATCCCGCGCTGACCGTCGGCTCGACTGTCTCCGGCGGAGCGACGAAGATCGGCCGCATCATCGACCTCTCCAAGGTGGAGCGGGCCGGGCTCGCCCGCTACACGCAGGACAAGGGCCAGCACGTGCACCTCGAGGTGCAGCCGGCCACCGCCGTGACGAGCCCATAGATGATTGACCGGGAATTGACCGGAAACCGTGGCACCGCCGGATGACGCCCCTGACACATCACCTGAGACCACGCTCGTTCCTCGCCCGTACCCTCCAGGTACGAACTCGGAATGATCGCGGCCTCACGCTCGGTCACGGACGCCCCCGCCGGCACCACACTTCCCGATCAACCATCTAGAAAGCTCACGTAACTGCGGATCCTCTTTCTCGGTGACGTGTTCGGCCCCGCCGGGCGGCGGGCGGTCGAGGCGCGCCTGCCGGAGCTCCGCCACGAGCTCGAGGCCGACTTCTGCGTTGTCAACGGAGAGAACGCGGCCGACGGCATCGGCCTCACGGGCAAGCTCGCGGAGAAGCTGCTCGCCGCCGGCGCGGACGTCGTCACGACCGGGAACCACGTGTGGCGGCACCGAGACCTCCTCCCCATCCTCGAGAAGAACGGGCGCGTGCTCAGGCCGGCGAACTACGGCGACCGGGCGCCGGGGCGCGGGCTGGGCGTCTTCGAGACGGCGGGCGGCGAGCAGGTCGCTGTCCTCAACCTCATGGGCGCGCTCTTCCTGCAGGTCCCCGTGCACCCGTTCCAGGTCGCCGAGGCGTTCGTCGAGGAGGCGCGCCGGTCGACGCCGGTGGTCGTCGTCGACTTCCACGCCGAGGCGACGAGCGAGAAGGTCGCGCTCGCCCACCTCCTGGACGGGCGGGCGACCGCGGTCATCGGCACCCACACGCACGTGCAGACGAACGACGCCCGCATCCTCCCGGGCGGGACGGCGGCGATCACGGACGCGGGCATGACCGGCCCGCACGACTCCGTCATCGGCGTCCGCACAGAGCTCGCCGTGCAGCGCATGCGCACGGGCCTTCCAGTCCGCTTCCACCCCGCTGACGGAGGCGTCCGTATCGAAGGTGTCCTCGTCGAGTGCGACGCGGACGGACGCGCTACGCGCTGCGAGGCGCTGCGCGTTCCCGTCTCCTGAGCGCCGCCACGAGCACGACGAGAAGCGCAAGGAGCAGGACGTCGCGGACGACCACGAGCCAGCCGACGGGCTCGAGCGCGACGACGTCCCAGTACCGCGACGGAAACCAGAGGTGCGTCGTCACGAGCGCTGCCCCGAGAAGTGCGCCGGCCGCGAGCCCGGTACCGCCGGCGACGAGCGGCACCAGCGGAATGAGCCAGATCAGGAACTGCGGGGAGAGGACCTTGGCGAAGGCGACGAACGCGGCGACCGCGGCCGCCGCGCCGACGAAGAGCCGCTCGTGCCCGCCCGAGCCGCGGGCGAAGAGGGCCCACACGGCGAGGAGCGCGGCGCCCTGGAGGACGGCGAGACCGAGCGCGAGAGCGTCGGGCAGTCCGCCGGCGAGGTTCTGGGAGCCGTGCGTGGAGACCACCTCGGCGTCGTACAGGCCCAGCTGCTCGGCCGCCAGGAGGAGGGCGGCGCCGAGGCTCTCGATCTGCAGCGGGCGCCCGAGCTGGTCGGTCAGGCTCTCCCAGAACCCGTCCGGGGCGACGAGCGCGAACGGCACGACCACGACGGCGAGCACGGCGACGAAGGCTGAGAAGGCCAGGCCGGCTTCGCGCGGGCCCCGCCGCTTCCAGACGAAGGCGAGGGCAACCGGGAGGAGGACGGCCGGGTAGATCTTCGCGGCTGTCGCCAGCCCGAGGACGCCGAGCCCGAGCCGTTCCCGGCCGGCGACGAGCGCGGCGAGCGCGGCCACCGTCAGCGCGGCCGGCCAGAAGTCGTAGCGGCTGAGCACGACCGACCCGAGGGCGAGGGGCGCGAGCCCGGCGAAGGTCGCCGCCGCGGCGAGGCGCAGGGGCTGGGCCTCCACGGCGAGGAGGGCGAGGACAACGAAGGCGACCGCCGCGGCGGCGCAGGCCCACATGAGCAGGTCGAACACCGAGGCGTAGTGCTCCGCGGGCGCGAGCGTCGGGAGCCAGAACAGCGGCAGCGCCGCCGGCGGATACTCCAGGGCGAAGTCCCTGTACGGCACCTCTCCGTCCGCGATGCGCTCGCCGTACTCCTGGTAGACGGGCGTGTCGACGATCTGGAAGCGGTCGAAGGCGGGCAGGTGGAGCAGCGCCCAGGCGAGCGTCAGCGCGACGAGGCCGAGCGCGAGCGCCGGCCAGAGCGCCGCCGCCTCAGCGGGCCGGAACGAGCTCTGGAACCTGGCGGTCGGTCTGCTCATCCGCAGCGGGCTCGGGCGCCGCCACGCGCACCGCCGCCGGGGCGAGGAGCGCGAAGGCGACGAAGGGGAAGAACCACGGAATGTAGAGGTAGAACCAGTGCGTCAGCACGGCCTCGAAGCCGATGAGGAGCGCGGCGGAGAGCGCCGCGAGCTGCACGGCGTTGCGGCGGCGGGGCACGAAGGCCAGGGCCAGGGCCGCGCCGAGGAGGACGACCTTGAGAATCGCCTGGTAGAGGGCAAGGTCGGGGAAGCCCGGGTACTCGTCCCAGTCCCAGATCGAAAACGGCGAGGGCCGCGACAGCTGCCAGCCGAACGTCCGGTCCCAGAACACGCGGGCGGCGTGGAGGGGGTCGGGCTCGAGGAAGAGGATCCAGAAGGCGAGCGCCGTGGCGAGGAGAAAGCCGCCCGCAAAGGCGAGCTGGCTGCGCGGCCACTTCCACGCGCGCGGGTACGACGCCCAGAGGGGCACGAGCAGGAACGCGGCGAACTTCGTCCACGCGCCCAGGCCGAGGAAGAGCCCGCGGGCTGGCGCGAACGTGACGAAGACGAGCCCCCAGATGAGGAGCGCGGGCATGATCGAGTCGTTCGAGTTCGAGCTCGAGACGTACTGGGTAAACGGGTATGCGGCCCAGGCGAACGCGAGCGTGGCTCCCAGGCGGGCGCCGCCGAAGCGGAATCCGAGGAGCCCCATCCCGACGAGCGCGAGCGCGTCCCAGAGGATGGAGGTGAAGTGGGCCGCGGGGAGGTCGTCCCACTTGCCGCTCCAGCCCATGGCGAGGAAGCCCGGGGCGTATGCGAGGTAACTCACCGGCCCGTACGTGTCGCCCCGCTCGTTGGCGACCTCGCAGCGGCCGTTCGTCTGGATGCGCTCGCGTACGTACCCGTCCGCGTCGGCCGGGCCGCACTCCTCGCCGTCGTCCGTGGGCATGTGCGCGTACGGCATCTCGCCGTCCTCGACGATTCGCTGGGCGCCGATCACGCCGGCGAGCCCGACGTCGATCACGTTCGACGCCTGCAGGTTGAGCCCGAAGCGGAAGCCCGTGAGGAAGACCGTCGCCGCAAGGAGCACCCAGACGGGCCAGACGGGCCGCGACGGCCTCGCGCGCCCCCGCCAGCCGATCCAGGCCATGCGCGCGAGCAGGTAGGCGAAGGCCGGGTAGACGAGCGGCATGGCCGTGAACACGTCGCCGCGGTTGAAGAACCAGAGCGAGATCGAGAAGGAGAGGAGGACGAGCAGGTCGAGGTTGCGCAGCGAGAGCGGCCGCCGCAGGTCGGCCAGGCCGAGGAGGAACGCCGCGCACAGTGGGATCCAGATCCAGGGCTCGTTGATCTTGCGCCCGAAGGCGCCGTCGTAGCCGCGCGCCATCTTCCACGCGACCTGAGGGCCCGTCCACGCTTCCGTGACGCGTCCGGTCGAGTCCTCCACCTTGGCCAGCGCGACCTGGCCCGCGTCCGGAAGGTCCGACCAGACCTTCACCTCCCAGACGCCGGTGTCGCGGTCGAGCTCGGCCGAGTTCGTGAGCGAGCGCTCCGGATAGCGGTCGAGCCAGTTCGCGATCTTCGGGTCTGCGAGGGCGCGTCTCGACCGCCTCTTCTTCGGTCAGCTGCGGCTCCTCCGGCCGCGGCACGAGCGGGCGTCCCGATCAGGTTGCCCTCCGAGTCGTAGACGGGAGCCGGTGGGCGCGGCCGCGTCGGGCGGGCGCGGCGAGAGCGAGCGCGAGGAGCGCCGACTCCGATCAGCCGGAGTGCCGCCGTCGGAAGCTCCAGAGCTTGTTGGCCACGAAGTTCCACGGGGTGACGAGCGCGATCGCGACCGCCTGGGCGGGCAGCTTGGGAATGCCGAGCGCGACGAGGATGCTGAGGAAGGCGAGGTTGGCGCCGAGCGCGACGGTCGAGACGGCCAGGAAGCGCAAGCCCTGGAAGACGAGGTGCCCGCGCTGGTGGCGGAACGTCCAGAGCCGGTTCCAGGTGTAGTTGTTCGTCACGGCGACGAGGAAGGAGCACACGGCCGCAACCAGGTAGTGCACGTCGAAGTGGAGAAGCGTCGCGTAGACCGCCAGGTTGACGACGTAGCCGGAGGCGCCCACGACGCAGAACTTGGCCAGCTGGATCCAGTTCGCCGGCCTGCGCAGCGCCCCCGCAGCGGCGCCGGTCAAGGCGCCGGCTCGCGACGTGCTCGCCTCGGGTCGTGTGGCCACCGCCCAGAAAGGTTAGTCGCGGGCGCCGCGCCGTAAGCCGGACAACCCTGCCCGGCTACCGCACCCAGCCGCCGGAGCCGACGAGCGGAACGAAGCGGCAGGGCACCGAGCGGCGCACGGCCGGGCCCTCGGGGCTGCGGACGATCAGCTCCAGGCGCTGTCCGGACTGGCTGCCCACGGGAACGACGAGGCGGCCGCCGGGAACGAGCTGCTCGTAGAGGTGCTGCGGCAGCTCGGGCGCGGCGGCGGCGACCGTGATCGCGTCGTACGGCGCGTGCTCGGGAAGGCCGAGCGAGCCGTCGCCGACGTGCACGGTGACGCGATCTCCGTACCCGGCCCGCTCGAGGTTCTCCTTCGCGCGCGTCGGCGAGCTCCGGGATCCGCTCGACCGTGTGCACCTCGCTCCCGAGCTCGGCGAGCACGGCCGCCTGGTAGCCCGAGCCCGTGCCGATGTCGAGCACGAGGTCGCTCGGGTGCACGTCGGCGGTCTGGCAGATGAGCGCGACCATGTACGGCTGCGAGATCGTCTGCCCGTAGCCGATCCGGAGCGGCATGTCCTCGTAGGCGCGCTTCCACTCGTCCTCGTCGACGAACGACTCCCGGGGTACGCGGCCCATCGCGTCGAGGACGCGGCGGTCGACGATGTCGCGGCTCCTCGAGCTGCTCGGCGACCATGCGCGCCCGGGCCGCGGCGAAGTCAGGCGCGGGCGGGCTCACGGGCGGCCTGCGGAGAGTCGGCACCTCGACGCCGAAGTGGCCGAGCGACGAGCGGCGCAAGCTCGGTGATGCTCGCGGAGCCGGCGAACGGGTCCTTGCCGAAGCCCGGCGGCGATCAAGGGCACGATCGAGTCACCGGCGAGGAGGGAGCCGTGACTTCCTCCGCCCAGGTGGTGCGCGCCGCCCAGGTCGGCGAACTCCCAGCCCTCCGCGGCGGAGACGAGGACGTCGCCGGCGGTGGGGCAGGCGAGGGCGCGCCAGGCCCGCTCGAGCCCGTTCGGGTAAAGAAGCGGGTCGAGCACGGCGCTCGTCTCCGTCGAGCCGCCAGCCGCCCCGCTCCGGGGCGAAGCGAAGGTCGGCGCCTTCTCGCCGCGCAACGGCCTCGCCGTCCTCGCGGAAGAGGACGACGTCCGCCGCCGGCTCGCCGTCGAGGCGCTCGGCGAGCTCGCGTACGCCGTGAGCGCAGCGCTCCAGGCGGTAGACCTGCCCGGCCCGGTTCGAGGCCGCGACGACGACCCCTCCCGCCGCTCCCTCGGGGAAAGAGGCTTGGAGCGACGTGACCCGTTCGACCGCTGTCTGGCCGTGGTCGGAGCAGACGAGGATCCGCGTAGCGCTCGAGGAACTCGTCGAAGCCGCCCGCCGCCTCCATGAGGCTCCGCGAGCGCCCGGTCGGACCGCTCGAGCGCATCGAGCGCGGACTCCGGGCCGGCGAGGTGGGACGCGTAGTCGTAGTCCGGCAGGTAGAAGACGAGGAAGTCGAAGCCGTCGCGCGTGACGAGCCAGCGACCCACCGTCGCCGCGTACTCGTCGATGGAGCCGTCGAGGCGTGAGCGGATGGCAAGCGGCGCCCCGGTGACGTCCGACTCGAAGAGGTTGAAGAAGAAGAAGCGCTTCGGCCCGTAGGCGGCCTCGTACCAGCGGTTCCTGCGGGCAAGGCCGGGTAGGCGGATCGGATGGCGCGTGCGGCCGCGGTAGCAGGTGAAGTTGATCGCCGCCGGCGTCAGCCCGGCATCCTCGAGCGCCTCGAAAACGGTCGTCGCTCCGGCGGCGAGGTGCTCGTGGTTCATCGAGAAGATCGAGTCGCGGATCGCGCGCCGCGCACCGGCCGCGCGCATGGCCGCGAAAGAGGAGCCGTACTCGACCAGGCGCTCTTCGCCGCGGTGGTACCAGACGAGGTGTGGGATGTGGTGTACGTCCGGATACGCGCCGGTGGCGATGGAGGCCAGGCAGACCGGGGTCAGCGAGGGAAAGACGCTCGTCCCGCGACCGAACGTGCCCGCCTCGGCGAGGTAGCGGAGCGCCGGGAGCCGCCCCTGCTCGAGACCCCGCTCCAGCATCGCGGGCGTGAGCCCGTCGATGACCGCGAGAACGAGGGCCTTAGTCTTTGGCAAGGACTCTCAGGCCCGCATAGCGCCTGTCGGCTCTACGGCCGAGCCGGGCGCCCACGACGGGCACCGCAACAACAGCGAGGTAGCCCAGGGCCGGCACGACTGCGAGCACGACGCCGACCAGGAGAGCCGCCGGCAGAGCCTCGAGGGAAAGCTTGCGGAGCGCGAGCCCCGCGACAAGGCTGACGCCCGCGAACGCGAAGAGCGGCCACCAGGGCAGGCGCCAACGGCCACGAGGGCGACGGCCGCCGCGACGGCCGCGGCGGACAGGAGCCCGTACACGGTTCGGCGTGCGCCCACGCCCGCCGTGCCGGCGACGACGCCGAGCCCGAGGATAACGCCGAGCAAGTACCAGTCGAGGAATCCGTCCATCGGCCCGTCCCGGCCAGTCTAGTGCTCCTTCCAGTGATGCCGCCTAGCTTCTGGGTTGCGAGCACCAAGCCAGCGTGCGCACTCGTCCGCAGCCAAGGCTAGTCAGCCTTGGCAAGGGCGAGGGTTTGCGCTGGCGCCGTGTGATCGCGGGCCAGAAGCAGGCATGCATTGCTGGGAGGGGCACCAGCCGCGCTCATCCGTAAGCTCGCGCCATCGACCTCGGCAACATCTTCACCATCGCCATCTTCCTGCTCATAGCCGTGCCGGTCGTCGGGCGGTGGATGCTGGAGGCACGTCGGAAGCGGGCTCTGACGGCGCTCGAGCGCGAGCGAGGGTCGCGGGTCATCGCCATGATCCACCGGCAGGAGACCGTCGGCCTCCTCGGCGTCCCCTTGTACCGCTTCATCGACATCGAGGACTCCGAGGCCGTCCTGCGGGCGATCCGGCAGACACCCGACGAGAGCCCCATCGACCTCCTGCTGCACACTCCCGGCGGGCTCGTGCTCGCCTCGGAGCAAATCGCGTACGCCCTCGCAGCCCACCCCGGCAAGGTGACGGTGCTCGTCCCGCACTACGCCATGTCAGGCGGGACGCTCCTCGCCCTCGCGGCCGACGAGATCCTCATGGACGAGGCGGCCGTGCTGGGGCCGGTCGACCCCCAGCTGGGCGACATGCCGGCCGCCTCGCTCGTGCGCGTGGCCGCGAAGAAGCCCGTTGAGCGCCTGGACGACCGCACGCTCGTCCTGGCGGACGTGGCCGAGAAGGCGCTGCGCCACATGAAGCAGGTCGTGCGCGACCTCTGTGCGGAGCGCCTTGGCGCCGAGCGGGCCGACTCGCTCGCGGAGGAGCTCGCCGGCGGCCACTACACCCACGACGACCCCATCACGGTCCGGGAGGCGAAGGAGCTCGAGCTCCCGGTCGAAGTCGGGCTGCCGGAGGAGGTCTACGACTTCATGGAGCTCTTCCCGCAATCCGGGAGACGACGCCCGAGCGTGCAGTACATACCCCTCCCCACGCCGCCTGCGGACCCGCCGCGGCGCGCGGGGCGGGCCTAAGAGCTCCTAACGTGATGGGACCTCGTGCCTCATTGCGTTGGGAGCTCTCCTCTCTCAAATACCGCAGGAAGTACCCCCTTTGTTCAGATTCGCTTCCGGGGTCTGCGGGAAAATTCTCAACATGCCCTCCAGCGACGACAAGCCTCTGCTCCTCTTCTTCACGAGCCCGCGCTCCGGGCCCGCCCGGCGCATGGAGAGCCTGCTCGCGCACCTCGCCCGCAAGGAGCGTGGGCGTTTGCGCATTTCGGTCGTCGACGTCGACGAGTCGCCTGAGCTCGCCGAGAAGCTCGAGGTCAGTGAGATCCCGACGCTCGTGCTGGTCCACGACCGCCGACCGGTGGCCCGGCTCGACGGCCGTGCGAGCGCGCCCCAGATCGAAGAGCTGCTCGCTCCCTACCTCGGCGCAGAGCCGGAACGAGAGCCGGCGGCGGCCTGAACGTCGGACGCGGGGGGCGGGCTGGGCGGCCCCGCCCCCAGCATCTTGGCGCGTGACGTTAGCCGCGCTTGATCTGACCCCGGATCTCGCCGCCGGGTGACGTCGGCGTGTGCACGTTTGCGTACGTGACACCGGCGCGCATCGCGAGGATCAGTGCGTCGAACTCGCCGGGCGCGACCCCCTGACTGACCGGCCCTTCAACGTCTGCCGGGTCGATCGTTCCCGTGACCGTCCCCGAGGTCGCGGGACACGCGGGCTTGTCGCCGCCGCCGCACAGGAACGCGGCAACGCCGCCGTTGACCAGCCGCTGACCAATGTGGATGTGGGCGAACAATGCCGCGCCGCCCTCGAGGCCCGAGTACGTCAGGGTGTACGAGAGCGTCCCGTTCTCGAGCTCGGCTTTGAAGGTTCCCCGCGCGGCCGTCACGACGTACGGCACCTCCTGGGATCCCTGCAGCTTCGCCTGGAACTTCTTCGCCTTGCTGTTGCCCCCCGTTGCCAACGCCGTCGTTCCGACAACCGCGACGGCAACCACCACGAGCACTGCGAGGAAGAGAATCTTCCTCATGCTGCCTCCTTTCTCCCCTGGTGAGTGCTACCGCCCTATACGGGCGGCGTGTCCGGCCGGTTTCAGACGGACTGTAGGCGACCGATGACCGCGAGGAGAAACTCGCTCGCCCGCGCGCCGTCCACGACGCGGTGGTCGAACGTGCAGGAGAGCCAGCCGATGTCCCGGACGACGATCTCGCCTCCGTGGACGGCGGGTCGCGGCGCGATGCGGTGGAGGCCGAGGATCGCCACCTCGGGGTGGTTGACGAGCGGCGTGGCGAAGAGACCGCCGAGCCGGCCCGGGCTCGTCACCGTGAAGGTCGAGCCCTTCAGCTCGGCCGGGTCGAGCGTGCCGGCGCGGGCCCCCTCGGCGAGGCGCCGCGCTTCCGCCTCGAGCCCGTCGAGGGCCAGGTCGTCGGCGTCCCGGAGAACGGGAACGACCAGGCCCTCGTCGGTCTGCACCGCGATGCCGAGGTCGTAGCGCTCCCAGAAGACGATCTCGTCGCCGTCCAGGGTCGCGTTCAGCTCGGGGAACTCCTTCAGGCCGGCCACGACCGCCTCGAGCACGTAGGGGAGGTAGGAGCGCTCCCCGCGGACGCGTCCGAGCTCCGTGAAGTCGCACTCCTCGACCACAGTGACTGCGGGCACCTCGCGGTGAGCCGTGGCCAGGTGCTGGGCGATCAGGCGCCGTACCCCTCGGAGCGGCTCGCGCCGCTCGCCCGCTCGGGGCGGCCGCGTTCGCGCGCACGTCCTTCTCGGTGATCCGACCGCCCGGGACCGGTGCCTGCGATCGCGGCCAGCTCGACTCCCAGCTCGGCCGCCAGCCGGCGGACGAGCGGGGTCGCCTGCACCTTGGCCGGGGGCGCGTCCTCCACGGCGTCGGCCCCAGCCGCGTCCAGCCGATCACGAGGAGCGGCGTGCCGACGGGCACGAGCGCCCCCTCCTCGACGAGGATGCGCGCGACCTCGCCCGACGCCGGCGAGGGGATCTCCACCGTGGTCTTGTCCGTCTGGATCTCCACGAGGGGGTCGTCCTCGTCGACGTGCTGGCCGATCTGCACGAGCCAGCGGGCGATTTCTCCTTCGGCGACCCCTTCTCCCAGGTCGGGGAGCTTGAACTCGTACGCCACGCGCCTCAGTGCTCCCGGCCGCAAATACGGTCAGCCCGGCCGGCTGCAAGCCGGCGCATGCCGGCGTCCTCAGTCGCGCCCATATCTCGATCGATATGAACGCTCCCTGCGTCCTTGGCCTGCTTGGCTTTCGCTCGGCCGACCAAGACCGTACTTGCCGCCGGGAACACTCAGAACTCCAGGACGTTCCTGGCCGCGGCCGCCACTCGCTCCGCGGTGGGCAGGTAGGCATCTTCGATCGACCAGTACGGGAAGGGCACGTCGTAGCCGGTCACGCGGACGACCGGAGCTCGGAGGTCGAGGATCGCCTTCTCGGCGATGACGGCCGCGATCTCCGCCCCGAAGCCGGCGACCCGGGGTGCCTCCTGCACGATCACGACCCGCCCCGTCTTGGCCACCGAGGAGAGGACGGTCTCTTCGTCGAGTGGCTTCAGACGTGCGGAGGTCGACGACCTCGGCCGAGGCCTCGAGCTCGTCGGCCGCCGCGAGGGCCACCTGCACCATGCCTCCGTAGGCGAGGAGGGTCACATCGGAGCCCTCGCGCGCGACGCGGGCCTTGCCGAGCGGCACGAGGTGCTCGCCCTCCGGCACCTCGCCGCGCGCCCCGCGGTAGAGCACCTTGGGCTCGAGCACGACGACCGGGTCGGGGTCGCGGACTGCGGCGGCGAGGAGGCCTTTCGCGTCCGCGGGCGTCGCAGGGGATCGCCACCTTCACGCCCGGGGTGTGTACGTAGTAGGCCTCCGGCGAGTCTTCGTGCAGCTCGGGCGCGCGCACGCCTCCGCCGGTCGGCATCCGGATCGTGAGCGGGAACTCCATCGCCCCGCCCGTGCGCCAGCGGTAGCGGCCGACGTGGCAGATGAGCTGGTCGAGGCAGGGGTAGCTGAAGGACTCGTACTGCATCTCGCAGACCGGGCGCCAGCCCGCCATCGCCAGGCCGACGGCCGTGCCGAGGATCCCCGCCTCCGCGAGCGGCGTGTCCACGCAGCGGTCGGGGCCGAAGCGGTCGCGCAGGCCCGCCGTCGCCCGGAAGACGCCTCCGGCGCGCCCGACGTCCTCGCCCAGGACCATGACGGCGTCGTCGCGCTCCATCTCGGTGTGGAGCGCGTCGTTGACCGCCTCCACGAGCGTCTCTCGGCTCCGCTAGAAGCCATCGCGAAGCCCCGGAGGCGGGTCGGACGTACGCGTGCTCGAAGACGAGCTCGGGATCGGGCAGGGGGAGCGCCTCCGCTGCGGCGATCCCCGCCCTCATCCGCTCGAGCGCCTCTGCCGCTGGCCTCCTCGGCGAGCTCGTCCGTGAGGACGCCGAGCCGGCGCAGGTAGCGCTCGTAGCGCCCGAAGCACTCGTTCCCGCGCTCGAGCTCGACGCGGGCCGCGTCCCAGTAGGCGGTCGGGTCGTCGGCGGTCGCGTGCGGGGCGCAGCGGTACGTGAGCGCCTCGACGAACGTCGGCCCCTCACCTGCTCGCCCGCGCGCGAGCGCCTCGGCCACTGCCTCGTAGACCGCGAGCACGTCGCCTCCGTCCACGCGCACGGCGGGCATGCCGTAGCCGACCGCCTTGTCCGCGAGCGTCTCGGCGCGGGTCTGGGCGGACGAGCGGCGTCGAGATCGCCCACTGGTTGTTGTTGCAGAGGAGGACGACCGGCGCGTCCATCACGGCGGCGAAGTTCGCGCCCTTCGTGGAACGCGCCCTCGGACGTGGCGCCGTCGCCGAAGAACGCGAGCGCGCAGGCGTCTCTCGCCCTTCAGCCGCGAGCCCCAGGCGAAGCCGACGGCGTGCGGGACGTGCGTCGCGATCGGCACCGTGATCGAAGCGAGCCGGTACTCGCGCGGATCCCACCAGCCGGCCGGGTGCCCGCGCCACCACGAGAGGACGACCTCGGGCGGCATGCCGCGCAGAAGCCCGATCGCGGACTCGCGGTAGGAGGGGAAGATCCAGTCCTCGTCGGCGAGGGCGTAGTGGGCGCCCGCCTGCATGGCCTCGTGCCCCCAGAAGATCGCGTACGTGCCGATCCGGCCCTGCCGGTGGTAGACGAGCGAGCGCTCGTCGTACGTCGCGCAGCAGCACCATGTTGCGGTAGAGCTCGAGCAGCTCGGCCTCCCCGAGGCCGTCCACCTCCCCGTCCGGGACGCGCCTCGCCGTCGCCGATGACCCGGCGCAGGTCATGCTCGGCCGGAACGACCTGGGCCATGCTCGGAATTATCCCTTCTCGCCCGGACGAGCACGGTGAGCGCGTCCCGCTCCGCCTCGAAGTGGGCCTCCGTCGACGTCGCCGAGGTCCTCGCCGTCCACCTGGAGCGGCGTCGGCCCGTCGCACTCGATGCGGAGCTCGTCCAGGTCGTGGACGTAGAGGACGTGCGGCGAAGCCGTCTTGCCCGCGGCCGGTCAGAGCCCAGCGCGCCACCTGCGGGACGGAGCCACGGCTCCAGCCGCCGGGGAGCGACGAGGTCGAGGCCCAGCCTCGAAGCTGCGCCCGGCGCGACGCGGAGCGGCAACGCGGCCCGCGTAGCTGTACGGGTCGCAGTTGGCCACGAGCGCGAAGGCCACACGCTCCCGGCCCAGGACCGTCATCGCCGGGCCGAAGCGGCCGCGGCGGCGCCGCCAGGATGCCGAACAGCGTGCGCGGCGAAGACGAGGTCGTTCGCCCGCCGCCCGCGCGGGCGCCCGTGCCGTCGACACGCCGGACCAGCTCGGCGTCGAGCCCGAGGCCCGCGGAGAACGTGAACCGGCTGTCGTTGACACGCCCGAGCGAGATGCGTCTCGGCCTGCCGCTGCACGAGCGCGCGGGCCGCACGCCACCGGATCCCGGGGGAGCCCGAGCGCGCGCGGGAGGACGCTCGTCGAGCCGCCCGGGAGGAAACCAACGGCGACTTCGCTCTCGGCGTCGATGCCGTTGACGGCCTCGTTATAGGTGCCGTCGCCCGAATACACGAAGATGCGGCCGCCGTGCCCGGCCGCCTCCGCGGCGAGCTCGGCGGCATGGAGGGGCCGCTCCGTCAGGATCGTCTCGAGCGGTCCCGCGGCAGCCAGCTCGCGCTCGACGCGCATGCGTCAGCTCCGCCGTGACCCGGCTCGCAGAGCGGGTTGACGATCAGCACCTGCTGCACGCCGAGAGCCTAGAAGCTCAGGAGGGGGCCCGTGCGGGCCCCCTCCTTTCCTTCCTGGTCGTGGTTGACTAGTTCGCCCGCGACGGTCGGCGCCCTGCTGAACGCCTGCAGCTCCGCTGCGCGGACGGCGTTCAACGCCGAGGTCGGCGTGACGTTCGAGTCGCAGTCGGCGTTGTTCGCCGGGTCGCCGTCCTGATCGCCCTGGAACCCGGGGCCGCCCGTGCACTGGTTCGTCCTCACGACGAGACGCAGATGCGTCGCGAAGAAGTCCGAGACGTCGAACGTCCTCAGGATCAGCTGCGGTGCCACGGGCCGCGGCGGGTCGCCCGGGAAGGCGTCCGCCGGGACTCGTGTACTCGAGCGTGTATCCGGCGTCGCTGGCGCAGTTGGCGCCCTCGGCCGCGTTGCACGCCCAGAGCTCGAACTCGCGCAGCGCCGTGAAGCGGCTCTGCCCGGCACCGAGCATCGCACTCACCTGAACGAGGCTGATCCGACGGTCATTGACCCCGGACAGGTCGACCGTCACCCGCTTTCCGGCCACCGAGAGGTTGCCGGACGTGACGGTGCCCGCCGTCGTCCAGTTCGTCGCCTCGATGTCGTCGATCAGGTTCATGAGCTGAGTGGCCTGCGCGGCCGGAGTGGTACCGCTCGTGTCGCCGCTCGCGAAAGCGCCCTGGCTGGTCGAGGCCCAGTTCTCGACGAAGCGGATCGTGATCGTCCTCGTCTGGCCGGACCTGAACGTCGCCTGGAAGCGGACGTGGCCGTAGCCCGGCCGCGCGGGCGACGAACTCGTACGTGCCCGGTGCGAAGTTGGCGACCTCGTCCAGGTTGACGCCGGCGTCGCGATCGTCGCGGGATCGGTGTCCGCGATCGGCGACACGCGGCCCTCGTAGTGCCCGACGAAGATGCGGGCGATGACGGACGCGTTCCCGCCGCCTACCACCCGTCCACGGAAGGTCACGTTGGCCGGCGCCGTCCCGATGGGCTCGAAGTCCGGCGTCGGGTCGGTGTCGGTGTTCGCGGTCGTGTTCGAGCTCGTTGCGTTCCGGCCGAACCCCTGCCTGGCGAACCCGAGCCAGAGCTCCGTCTGGTTCGCGCCGCCGAAGCGCATGAGATCCGCCGCCAGCTGGGCGTCACGCGCCTGCAGCATCGACGGATTGGTCGGCATGAGCAGCATCGAGTCGTACACGATCTGGATCCAGCGGCGGTTGCCCGGACAGCTCTGCACGGGCAGCTCGCCGTTCGCGCACGAGTACTGGAGGTCGGCGTCGCTCGCCGGGAACGCGCTGTTGTACTTGTTGATCAACAGCTGCCTGATGGCGAAGTTCGTCTTGCTCCAGATCTCACCGTCCGCGTGTACCTGCGGGCCGGTGACGTCGTAGCCCATGTCGCTGAAGTTCAGCGCGTTGATCGAGAGCTGCTGGCTCGGCTCGGGCACGCCCCCGGAGGTCGGGAAGTTCATCCCGTAGTTCCGGATGGCGCGGACCTTGTTGCCGGTTGCATACGTCCCGATCGCGAATGGGTTCTCGTCCCCGGTGGGCACGAACCCGTTCGCGTTCAGGTACTCCATGGCGTCGAAGTCGCCGAAGCTCTCGCCCATGGCGCCCGCATGGTGGCCGGAGCGGCTCGCGCCCTTGCCGATCATGCGGTTCTCGATCATGTGCCCGTACTCGTGCCCGATCACGCCCATGTCGTAGTCGCCGTCCACGCAGGGGGCAGTAGAAGCCCCCCGCGACCGGCTGCCACATGTACATGTTCGTGACCGACGGAGACGCCCTCCGGCAGGGTGAACATGTTCGCGTTGTCACGCGCGCCGGCGAGCACTCCGGCCTGAACGTTCCCGATGAGCGGGTCGTTCTCCCTGAACGTCTCGGTCAGCCCGAAGTTGGAGTCCTGGGCGTTCCAGTTCCGCTCCGTGAAGCCGAGGAAGTACGAGAAGTCGTGCATGCGGTTGTGCGTGACGAACAGATTCACCGCCGCCGCCGAGTCGTCCCAGGTCGCGCCGGGCGTTCCCGGGGTCGGCTCGCAGTCCTCCCTGAACCACTCGTTCGTCCACGGGAACAGGTAGTCCCGCGAGGGACTCACCGGGCCGGAACTGCGGCGGGCTCACCACGAAGGGATGCTCCCACGACGTCGCCGAGTTCGCGTTGTTGCCGATGGTCGTGTTCGTCGCTGCGTTCGCCTTGAAGTTGAAGTCCCACGGGCCTCGCGAGGCGAGATTTCCGACGACCCGGTCGCAATCCGCCGCGTCTCCCTCTTCCCAGCACCACAGCTCACGCGTGTCGGTGCTCGGGTTACCCCAAGGGTCCGCGGGCAGCGTGGCCAGCGGCGGGTTGGCCGGGAAGACCTGCCACCGCGCCAGGTACGGATGCGGAGCAGGAGTGTCGTCGATCGTGAACGTCCCGGTGTACGTCCGCGGCTCGATCGGGCGGTGCCGAACAGACACACCTCGACGAAGTAGTCGCCAGGCGGGACGCCGCCGGGCGGCTCGTAGTGGATGACCTCCGGCGTGAAGCCGGTGTCCGCTTCGGCGACCTCCGTCGTGCCGAAGAAGAGCCGGATGACGATGTCCTGAGCCGGCGTGTCGGCGTTCACGAAGATGCGCAGGAAGCGAACGCCGGAGCCGACCGTGAAGGGCCCGTTCCGAGGAGCGCACCCGTTCGGCGTCGTGCGGGAGCGTTCCCGTGAACGGAATCGTCTGTGCAGCCAGCTGCTGGCTCTCGGCCAGATTGTGCACGAGGTTGAAGCGTGCAAGCACGCGGCCGTCGCGGGCATCGACGAACACGCGCTCGCGCATTCGCTCCGGCCTTGTCGACGACGAGCGACTCGTACGCTGGTACGACGCCGGCGCGCGGCGTCGGGAACGCCACCTGCTTCACCCGCTGAAGGGCGTCCAGGCCCTCGACGCTGAGGGTCTGCCACCCGGCAACACGCTTCGCGGCGTTCACGTCGCCAAGCGAGACGTCCTCACCCGCTGCCTCCGCGGCTTCGACATACCCCTGTGCGGGCGTGAGCCCAACCTTGCCCGGCGCCAGCCCGGTCGCTCGGGTCAGCGACGACGAGGCGTACGCCACGTTCCAGCCCGCCGCGGCCGAGCCCGTGAGGCCGACCGTGACCAGGCCGCCCTCCGCGGTCTGGAGCCCGCCGAAGACCTGGCGGAAGTTGACCGCGTGGCCCTTGCTGCCGCGCAGCGGGTTGTCGGCGACGAGCCCGAGGTCGGCGGCCGACCCGAGGCCGAAGAGGCCGCTGTTGGCGCCGAGCCAGCTCCGCGCGGCCGCCGCCGCGCTCGTACCCTGAACTCCGGATGTCAGGAAGCCCCCGTGCTTCGTCAGCGAAGCCGGCGTCCCGAACCGGTTCCAGGTGACACTCGCTCCCAGGCTGTTCGCGGCCGCTAGTTGGGCCGCGGTAGGAGCGACTCGAGCCGTCCGGCTGTCGAACTCGGCCGGCATGCTCGAGTCGTTTTCGATGTGAACAACGGCCCTGGCCGTCGCAGGCGCAAGAAGCACCGCGAGCAGCGCGAGGACCGCAGCCCACAGCAACTGCCGTGATCGCATGTCCCCTCCCCTTTCTATGGCGAGCTCGGGTCTTCGAGCTCAGCGCAAATCTTCCGGGCACTACCTGCCTGGTGTCAAGTCGAGCCGCGTCCGTCTCGGACCTGCCCGGGGTCTGACCCCTGACATGGCCGAAACAGACGGTCTTTCTGTCCACAGGCTGTGAAGAGCAGGAGGCCGCCGCCGAGCCCTGGGGAGGAAAGCACGCGAGAGTGTGTCGACGCCGGACCGAGGGGACACGTCCAGGGTCAGACCCCGGACAGGTCCGTTCAGGACGGGGTCGAGTAGCCGCGCATCCCGTCCACGAGCAGGGCGTAGAAGCGGTCGGCGAGCGCGTCCGTGTCCGCGCCCTCCCGGAGCCAGGTGTAGGCCCAGTTGGCGGCCGAGAGGAAGAGCAGAGCCGCGGCGCCTTCGTCGAGGTCGGAGCGGAGCTCTCCGTGCTCGCGCCCCTCGCGGAAGAGCTCGCGGATGCGCTCCTCGTAGCGGCGGCGCTCGCCGACGATCTCCTCGAGCGCGCTCGCCCTGGAGGTACTTCCACTCCTGCACGAAGACCGTCGCGACGTCGAGCTGCGCGGCGACGAGGCGCAGGTGGCCGCGGAGCGCGAGGCGCAGCTTCTCGGTCGGCGGCAGTGCCTCCGGGATCGCGTCGAGCACGCCGTGGAAGGCGGCTCGCGCCCTCGCGCATCGTCTCGTAGAGGAGGTCCTGCTTGCCCTCGATGTGCGCGTAGAGCGAGCCCTTCTGCACGCCCATCGCCTCGGCGAGATCCCCGATGGAGGTCCCGTGATAGCCCTTCTGCGCGAAGAGCCGGGCGGCCTGGCGGGCGAGCTCTTCCTTGCGGGTGGCCATGCTAGAGTTCTACCCTAACGACCGTTTGTTTGGGGGTGAAGAGTGCTCGAACGGATGACCGAGGAAGAGTTCAGAGCCTACGTCCAGGCCGGCGGCCAGGTGGAAGCCGGCGATCCGGTGCCGGAGGCCTACCGCAAGGCCCTGGTCAAGTTCATCGAGATGCACGGCAACTCCGAGCTCATGGGCGTCCTGCCGGAGCGCGAGTGGATCCTCCGCGCCCCCACGCTCCAGCGCAAGCTCGCGCTGACCGCCAAGGTGCAGGACGAGGTGGGGCACGCGCAGCTCATCTACCGCGTGGTCGAGGACCTCGGCAAGCCGCGCGACGCCTGCCTGGACGATCTCGTGGCGGGCAAGACCAAGTTCCACAACGTCTTCCACTACCCCACGAAGACGTGGGGCGACGTCGGCGTGATCGCGTGGCTCGTCGACGCGGCCGCCATCATCTCCCAGAAGGCGCTCCTCAAGTGCTCGTACGCCCCGTACGCGCGGATCATGAAGAAGATCTGCTGGGAGGAGTCGTTCCACATCCTCCACGGGCGCGACGTCGTGCTGGCCATGATGACGGGCACCGAGGAGCAGCGCGAGCTCGTCCAGGAGGCGGTCGACCGCTGGTGGGGCCCGCTCATGCAGTTCCACGGGAACCCCATCCCGGCCGACGAGGACCCGATGTACCGGCTGGCGCATCAAGAGCCAGGGGAACGAGGAGGCGCGCCAGCAGTTCCTGGACGGCTACGTCCCGCAGATCTGGGAGCTGGGGCTCTCGGTGCCCGACCCGAAGCTCCGCAAGCGGGACGACGGCGTGTGGGAGTACACGGAGCCCGACTGGGACGAGCTCAAGTGGGTCGTCACCGGGCACGGGCCGGCCACCGAGCGGCGGCTCGGCTTCCGGCGCATGTCGCGCGAGGAGACCGCCTGGGTCCGGCGGGCCATGCTCGCGCAGGCAGCGTGATCTTCGAGATCTTCCGCCAGGAGCGCGAAGGGCAGCCGTTCCAGCACGGCGGCTCGCTCGAGGCGCCCGACCTCGAGTTCGCCGAGGCCTATGCGCGCGAGTTCTACGGGCGCCGCAACGAGTCGGTGGCGCTCTGGATCGTTCCGAGGGAGGCCGTTGACGAGGTGCAGGAGCCGTACGTCGCCGACGTCTTCGACCGCGACTACCGGCGCGTGGACGGCTACTCGCTCAAGGTCAAGCTCAAGGAGGCACGTGACCGCGCAGGCGCTGCTCGACCTGGCGGATGACGAGCTCGTCCTCGGCTGGCGGGACTCCGAGTGGACCGGCATCGCGCCCTTCCTCGAGGAGGACGTGGCCTTCTCGTCCATCGCCCAGGGGGAGATCGGCCACGCGCGCGCCTTCTACGAGCTGGCGGCGGTCGAGCTCGGGGGCGGACGCCGACGCGCTCGCCTTCGACCGCGAGCCGGAGGAGTACCGCTGCGCCCCGCTCGTTCAGCTCCGGCTTCGTGCCCGGACTGGGCGCGCACGATCGCGCGCCACTGGCTGTACGAGACGGCGGACGCGATCCGGATCGCCGCGCTGCGGGACTCCGGCTCGGCCGAGGTCGGCCGGGCTCGCCGCGAAGATCGAGCGCGAGGAGGTCTACCACCGCATGCACGCGGACATGTGGGCTGAGCGGCTCCGGGGTCAAAGAGAGCCGCACGCGGTTCGAAGCGGCGGTCGAGGAGCTCTGGCCGTATGCCCTGGGCGTCCTGGAGGAAGACCAGCGCGGCGCACTCTGCGCTGCGATCGGCCGGGACCCGGTCGACCCCGTCGAGCGCGGGAACGGCTCCGCCGAGTTCAGGGAGCTCTGGGAGGAGATGACCTCGGTGCGGCGCTCGGTGCCGGGGGCAGCGTGGTGAGCGTGACCGCCGAGAACGTGTGGGAGGCGCTCGCCGGGATTCCCGACCCGGAGATCCCCACCGTCTCCCTCGTCGACCTGGGCGTCGTGCGCGACGTGCGGGTCGAGCAGGGGCGGGTGCACGTCGAGTTCACGCCGACGTTCCTCGGCTGCCCGGCGCTGGAGGTCATGCGCGACCGCATGGCCGAGGCCGTGCGCGGGCTCGGCGGCGAGCCGGAGATCGAAGTCGTACAGGACGATTCCTGGTCGACCGATCGCATCACCCCCGAAGGGCGGCGCAAGCTCCGCGAGTCGGGCTTCTCCCCGCCGGCCCCACGAGCGGCCGGAACGCCCACCCTGGTGCAACTCGAGAGCAAAGCGTTCCGCTGCCCGTATTGCGGCTCCAGCGAGACGCGGCTCGAAAACATCTTCGGCCCCACCCCCTGCCGCTCGATCCGCTACTGCACCGCCTGCCGCCAGCCCTTCGAACAGTTCAAGACGCTCTGATCCAGCCCGGCGACCCGGCCGCTCTGTTCCTAGGGCACCTCGACGACCATCTTCTCGCGGGCGAGGACAGCCTGCGTCCCGTCCCTGCCGGCGAGCTCCTGCGCGCGCTCCTCGAGACGAGCGAGGTCGTCGTCACCGTGACGGGGCTCGTGGTGGAAGAGCAGAAGCCGCCGCACCCCGCAGGCGCGCGCGAAGGCGACTGCGTGCGCGACGCTGGAATGGCCCCAGCCGATGCGCTCCTCGTACTCCTCCTCGAAGAACTGGGCATCGTGCACGAGGAGGTCGACGTCCCCTGCGAGCGAGCCGCCGCTGATCCAGTCACGTGCTCCCTCGGAGAGCGCTCCCGCGAGCGCCGGCTCGTGATCGGGGATATACGCGAAGCTCGCCCCCTCCGCCCCCACCCGGAAGCCGACCGTCGGCCCGGGATGGAGGACGAGGTCGGCGCGAAGCGATGCACCTTCGACCGTCCACGGCCGCCGCGGAAGATCCCGGAAGGTCACGCGGGCGGGGACATCGTGCAAGTCGACGGGGAAGAGGGGCGGGGAGAACGAGCGCGCGATCCGCTCAGGGAGGCTCGAGACGGGCGAGGGCGGGCCCCAGACGACCACCGCGACGCGCTCGTCCCAGAAGGGGGCGAAGAAGCGGAGTCCTTCCAGGTGGTCGAGGTGGAGATGGGTGAGCAGGAGGTGGATCCGCTCGACGCCGCGCTCCATGAGCTCGAGGCCGAGGGGCATGATCCCCGTGCCGGCGTCCAGCACGAGCACGGCCCCGTCGGCGAGGGCAACCTCGACGCAGGAGGTATTGCCGCCGCATCCGACCGTGCGCGGCCCAGGCGTCGGCACAGATCCGCGGCAGCCCCAGACCGTCAGGCGCACGGTGGTCTCGTCATTGCTCTCGCCAGACGAAGGCGATGATCCCGACGAACTCGTCTGCATGCGCGAAAAGGGGAAGGGCGGTCGCAGAGACCTCCCGCTCGACGCCGTCCCGGCTCCTGATCCGAAGGCGCTCGTGCGCCGGGCGCCGCTCGATGAGGGCGATCGTCGCCGGCTTGCTCCGCGCCGGCAACTCCTCGCCTTCGAGCGTTCGCGGTTCGAAGGAAGCCACCCACTCGTCCAGAGGCATCTCTCCCGCCTCCGCGAACGGGTGGCCGATGACGGCCTCCGCCGCCTCGTTGTAGAAGACGAGCTTCCCCTCGTCGTCGGCAATGAAGGTCGGCGTTGCCAGGTTGGAAGCGACCTCGCGGGCGAGGATCAGAACGAGGTGTTTCTGACGGCGCGCCTCCATCCCTGAAAGGTATTCGATGAGCCGCGACAGGCCTCACAGATCGCTCCGCAGCGCCGGCGCTACACTGCGCCACCTGCGACCGGGCCGGACGAACTGCGAAGGGGGTCGAAAATGAGGCGCGCGGCGCAGGCGGCGTTCGCGCTCGCAGCCGGCGCACTGCTGGCGGCCGCGTGCGGGGGCGATGACGGAGGCCTTTCGCGCGAGGAGCTCATCAGTCAAGGCGACGCGATCTGTGAGGAGTACGACCAGCGCACGCAGGAGATACCGCCTCCACAGAGCCTCGACGACGTCGAGGGGTACGCCGGCGAGACGAGGTCGGTGATCCGGGAAGGCCTCGACGAGCTGAAGGAGCTCCAGCCGCCGGAGGAGCTCGCCGACGACTACAACCGGTGGATCTCACAGAGCGAGGAGAACCTGGGCCTGCTCGACGAGCTGGAGGAGGCCGCGGCCGCGGGTGACGAGGCGCGAACCCAGGAGCTCCTCACAGAGGCTCAGGAGGCGAGCGCGCGAACTGACCGCCTCGCCGCGGACATGGGCTTCGAGGAGTGCGGCACGAACGACTGACGGTCCGAGGCCCTAGCGACCGCTGAAGCGCGGCTCGCGTTTCTCCAGAAATGCGGAGACGCCCTCGGCGAAGTCCTCCGTCCGGGTCGCCGCCGCCTGGAGCTGCGCTTCGAGCTCCAGCTGCTCCTGGAGTCGCGACGTCGAACGCGCCCGCAAAGAGCCGCTTCGTCATGGCGATTGCGCGGGTCGGCAAGGCGGCGAGCTCCGCCGCCCGCTCTTGGGCTCGGCCGAGCAGCCGCTCGGGCTCGAGGACCTCCGTGACGAGGCCCCACTCGAACGCCTCGGCCGCCGGTAGCCGGCTCCCCGAGCACATCCACTCGAACGCGCGCGCGTAGCCGAGGAGACGGGGAACGAAGTACGACCCACCCGTGTCCGGCACGAGCCCCACGTTGACGAACGCGGGCACGAAGACCGCCTCCTGGGACGCCAGGCGGAGGTCGCAGGCGCACGCGAGCGAGAGGCCCGCGCCGGCCGCGGCGCCGTTGACGGCCGCGAGGACCGGCTTTTCGAGCTCCCGAAGCGCGGTCACGTGCCGGTTCCAGCGCCCGCGGAGGAGCCCGGCGACGTCGCGGTCGCCCGCGGAAAGCTCGCCCAGGTCCTGCCCGACGCAAAAGCCGCGGCCCGCTCCGGTGAGGACGACGGCGCGCACGTCTGGAGCCCGCGCCTCCTCGAGCGCGGCTGCGAACGCCTCGTGCAGCGCGCTGTCGAACGCGTTGAGCTTGTCCGGACGGTTCAGCGTGACCGTCAGCACCGCCTCGTCCCGGCCGGTCTCGACCTCGGCCATCGGTAGACCTCGCTCCCGCTGCTAGCTTGAAACCAGTGGCGGATCTTACGTTCATCTCGAGCGAGGAGGTCACGGAGGAGGAAGCACTCGACGCGTACTCCCGCGCCGTCATCGCGGTCGCCGAGCGCCTCTCGCCCTCCGTCGCCAACCTGCGGGTGGCGCGCCGCGTCCGTGGAGGACGGGTGGCGAGCGGCGGAGGCAGCGGCGTCGTCGTGACGCCCGACGGCTTCATGCTCACCTCCGCTCACGTCGTCGCGCGGACGGACGGGAAGGTCGAGGCGACTTCGTGGACGGACGGGAGTCTGAGCGCCGAGGTGGTCGGCGCCGACCCGCTCTCCGACCTGGCCGTCCTCCGCTCCGTGGAGTCCGCCGACCTCACGCCCGCCGAGCTCGGCGACGCGGAGACGCTCCGCGTCGGTCAGCTCGTGGTGGCAATCGGGAACCCGAACGGCTTCGCCGGCTCGGTGACCGCCGGAGTCGTGTCCGCGCTCGGTCGCGCCCTCCCCGTACGCTCCCGCGCAGCCGGACGCATCGTCGAGAACGTCATCCAGACCGACGCGGCGCTCAATCCCGGAAACTCCGGCGGCGCGCTCGCGGACGGCCGCGGCCGCGTCATCGGCATCAACACGGCCGTCGCCGGCGTCGGGCCTCGGGCTCGCCGTGCCGATCAACGCGACGACCCGCAGGATCCTCGGCGCCCTCATGACGGAGGGCCGCTTCCGCCGCGCCTATCTCGGGATCGCCGGCGGCTCGCGCCCGCTGCCGCCCAGGCTCGCCCGCGAGCTGGGGCGCGCGGCGTGCGTCGAGGTGGTCGAGGTCGTGGAGGGAAGCCCGGCGGCCAAGGCGGGCCTGCGGGCCGAGGACCTCATCGTCGACCTCGGCGGAACGCCCGTCGAGGGCGTCGACGACCTCCAGCGCCTCATGACGGACGAGCTGATCGGGACGTCGGTGACGGCCACGACATGCCGCGACGGCCGGCTCGCCTCGGTGGAGCTCGTGCCGGTCGAGCTCGAAGTCTAGGTACCTAGCGGCCGCGAAAGTCCGGCTTGCGCTTCTCCGTGAAGGCGGAGAGACCCTCGCGCGCGTCCTCGGAGGCGAAGGCGAGGTATAGCGCCTTGCGCTCGTAGTCGAGGCCGATCTCCAGGGTCGACTCGAACGCCCGGTTGACGGACTTCCTTGGCCAGCCGTTGCGCCACCGGCCCCTTGGCGGCGATGTCGCGCGCGACCCGTTTGGCCTCCTCGAGCCAGGCCTCCCGCGCGACGACGCGGGCGACGAGGCCGGCCCGCTCCGCCTCGTACGCATCGAGGAAACGGCCGCTCAGGACGACGTCCATCGCTTTCGCCTTTCCGACCGCGCGCGTGAGACGCTGCGTCCCGCCCGCGCCGGGGATGATCCCGAGCCCGGTCTCGGGCTGCCCGAAGCGCGCCGCTCTCGGACGCGACAATGAGATCGCACGCCAGCGCGAGCTCGCAGCCGCCCCCGAGGCAATAGCCGGAGACGGCGGCGACGAGCGGCGTCCGCAGCCTGCGGATGGCGTCCCAACGCTCCACGCGGCGCGCGTGGTACATGTCCATCGCGCTCGCGGACGCCATCTCGCCGATATCCGCGCCTGCGGCGAACGCACGCTTCGATCCGCCGAGGACGATGCAACGCACGCCCTCGTCCCGGTCGAGTTCCTCCAGCGCTGCGACCAGCCGCCGCATGACCTCCTTGTTCAGCGCGTTCATCGCGTCGGGCCGGTTGAGGAGGACCACCGCGATCGGCTCGTCGCGCTCGACGAGGACGAGCTCGCTCATGGGCCAATCCTTGGCCCATGGGCGCGGGGAGGGTGTGTGAGGGAACCGGGAGGTTCCCTCACTGCATCAAAGAAGGGGGCACGTGGGGGAAACACGGTTTCCCCCACGGGAGCGAGCCGAAGGCGAGCGACGCTCACTTTCGCTCCAGGAACCGCTCGACGGCCTCACGCGGCTCGTCCGTCGCCATCGAGAGCGCGAGCCAGTCGCGGGCGTGCCCGACCGTCCCGTGCCAGGCGAAGTCGCGCCAGAAGTTCAGCTGCTGCTTCGTGTACCGGACCGTCTGGGGCAGCTTGGCCGCGAGCTTCTCGACCAACTCGTCGACGGTGGCATCGAGGTCGGAGGCGGGCACGGCGCGGGAAACCAGGCCCCACTCCTCGGCCTTCGGCGCCGAGATCTCTTCGCAGAGGAGGAGGATCTCGCGGGCGCGGCGGTCGCCGACGAAAATGGGCAGCCACTGAGTCGCCCCGCCCGCCGGCACAGAGCCGTGCTCCGGCCCGACGTGGCGGATGTAGGCATCCTCGACCATGACGGCCAGGTCGCAGGCCATCTGCAGCTCGTTGCCCCCGCCCACGCAGATCCCGTTGATGCGGGCAAGCGTCGGCTTGCCGATCTCGCGCAGGCGGTCGTGCGCGTCCTTGAAGGCGCCGAACCACTTCCAGTACTCGTTCGGCTTCCCCAGGTACTCGGCGCGCCAGGACTTGAGGTCGGCGCCGACGCAGAAGGCGCGCCCCGCCCCCGTGAGCACGACGACCCGAACAGCGTCGTCGTAGGAGGCGTCCTCGGCCGCGCGGGCGATCTCCCGCAGCATGCGGAAGTCGAAGGCGTTCAGCACCTCGGGGCGGTCGAGCGTGATCGTCGCCCGCGGCGGTGCCTTCTCGTAGACGATCCTCTCGAAGCCGAGCTCCTCCGGGGCGCGCGCCTCCGGCCGGGAGGGCTCGGTCACCGAGACCTCCGCGAAGTAGATCTCCACGGGAATTCCCATCTCCATCGCGTCCGTGCCTGTCGCGGCGAACTCGGGCGTCCGCGAGGCATTCCGGAACGTCTCCAGGTCCGGGAAATCCCACTCGGCGTAGTAGCTGTAGCGCTGGTCCCGCATGGGCGTGCCGAACACCTTCCCGTGCCGGAACGTCCCACCGGGGACCTGTCTGCAGAGCTCGGCATGGCGCTCGTAGCGCTCGGCGTCCGGCTCCTGTTCGTAGACGACGAAGACCCTGACCATCAGCTCCCTCCTCGACCCGTTCATCCAGGGCCGAAGGATGCTAATGGCTTAGCATCCCGGCCGTGTCGGCCAGCTCGGTCGCCGTCTTCCTCTCACTCGTCGCCGGAGTCGCCGGCTCCGTCCAGGTCGCGGTTAGCGGCGCCTTCGGAAAGCGGATCGGCGTACTGGAAGCCACCGCGTTCGGCGCCCTCGGGGCCGCCCTGCTCGTCTGTGCACGGTGCTCGTCGTCCGCCAGAGCCTGGGCGGAGTGGCCGACGGCCTGCGGGAGCCCCCTTGGCTCTGGCTCAACGGGGTCATGGGCGCCGTCGTCATCACGACGATCACCTTCACCGCCCCCCGCATCGGCACCTTCGCCACCATCGGCCTCCTCATCGCCGGACAGCTTGCGATGGGCGTCCTCATCGACGCCCTCGGGCTCTTCGGGCTCGAGCGGATTCCGTTCAGCTGGGAGCGCGGCGTCGGGCTCGCGCTCCTCGGCGCAGGCGCCCTGCTCGTCCTCAACCGCTAGATGGTCAATTCCCGGTCAAGCATCTACAGCTGCCAGGGATTGACGGGCTTCGCGCCCGTCGAGACGATCACGTTCTTCGTCTCCAGGTACAGCTCGAGCGTGTCGAGAGCGAGCTCACGGCCGAAGCCCGACTGTTTGTAACCGCCGAAGGGCGTGCCGGGCAGAGCGCTCCAGGGGAGGTTGATGCTCACGGTCCCCGACTTGATCTGCCGCGCTAGCCGGTGCCCGCGGGCTCCGTCGCGCGTCCAGACGCTCGCCACGAGGCCGTACTTGACGTCGTTGGCGATCCGCACGGCATCCTTCTCGTCCTCGAAGGGGATCACAGCCACGACGGGGCCGAAGATCTCCTCCTGCGCCACGGTCATACCGGTTTCCACGCGGGCGAGGACCGTGGGCGGATAGAAGGCTCCGTCCCCGGCAGCCGGCTCGCCGCCCGTGACCACCTCGGCCCCCTCTCCGCGGCCTGCCTCCACGTAGCCGTGCACCTTCTCGCGGTGGGCCGGCGAGATGAGGGAGCCCATCTGGGTCTCCGGGTCGAGCGGGTCACCGACCCGGACTCGCCCGGCCGTCTCGGCCACCCGCGCCACGACGTCGTCGTAGAGCGGCTTCTCGACCAGAAGGCGGGAACGGGCGTCGCAGCTCTGCCCGGCCGAGTAGTAGATCCCGTAGACCGACGAGGCGATTGCGTCGTCGAGATCGGCGTCGGCGAAGACGATGCCCGGGCTCTTGCCGCCGAGCTCGAGGGAGACGCGCTTCACGCCGCCGCCGCAGAGCCGCATGATCTCGGCACCGGTCTTCGTCGAGCCGGTGAAGGCCACCTTGTCCACTCCCGGGTGAGCAACGAGGTAGGCGCCCGTCGTGGGCCCGTCGCCGGGAACGACGTTGACGACTCCGGGCGGAAACCCGACCTCCGCTGCGAGCTCGCCGAGCCGGAGCGCCGTAAGGGGTGTCGCGGCGTCGGGCTTGAGGACGACCGTACAGCCGGCGGCGAGCGCCGGCGAGAGCTTCCAGGCGGCCAGCATGATCGGGTAGTTCCACGGCACGATCTGCCCGCAGACGCCGACCGGCTCCTTCAGCGTGTACGTGAGGATGGAGCCGCCGAACGGCCGCGTACTTCCGGCAATCGACCCGAGCGCCGACGCGTAGAAGCGGAAGTTCTCCGCCGCCGAGCGCACCTCCGCCTTGACCGAGGTGATCGCCTTCCCGACGTTCCGCGCCTCGAGCTCGGCGAGCTCGTTGCGATTCGCCTCGATGGCGTCCGCGAGGCCGTGCAGAAGGCGCGAGCGCACGGTCGGAGGCGTCTTGCCCCACGGCCCCTCGAGCGCGGCGCGCGCCGCGGCGACGGCACGGTCGACGTCGGCTTCTCCGGCCATGGCCGCCTTCGCCAAGGGAGCGCCCGTCGCGGGCTCGGCGAGCTCGCGCACCTCGCCGTCGGCCGGCTCGGAAGCCTCGCCGTCGATGAAGAGGAGGAAGTCCCGCTCGGTGGCGACCGCCATCGAGCAGCACGATAGCGACGGGACCGTCCTCGATGTCCCCTAGAGTTTCAGTGAATGGCCCAGGCGCGGGTGATCTACTTCGGGCTCGCGGCGATCTACCTGGTCGTGGTCGTCGTGCAGTTCTTCCTCGCCGGTCTGGGCGTCTTCGGCGCGACGGACTTCGACTCGCACCGGGTCGTGGGCTTCATCCTCGGGTTCGGCTCGATCCTCCTACTGCTCGTCGCGCTGATCGGCCGCCTGCCACGCTCGATCGCGCTCCTGAGCGTGCTCCTCCTGGGCCTCAACGTGCTCCAGTCCATCCTGGTGAACATCGACGTGGAGGAGATCGAAGCCCTCCATCCCGTGAACGCGGTGGCGATCGTCTTCGTCGCCTTCGAGCTCATGCAGCGCTCGCGGCGCTACCTGGGGGACACGATCGAGCGCGAGCGAGCCGTCCCCAGGGTTTAGGCTCCTAGCGCTCGAAGAGGGCCGCCTGGCCCTGGCCGACGCCGACGCACAGCGTGGCCAGGCCGTAGCGGCCACCCCGCCGGCGAAGCTCGTGCAGGAGCGTGACCACGAGCCGAGCGCCGCTCATACCCAGGGGATGGCCGATCGCGATCGCGCCGCCGTTCACGTTCACCTTGTCCGGGTCGAGGCCGAGCTCACGGATCACCTGGAGGCTCTGCGAGGCGAACGCCTCGTTCAGCTCCACCAGGTCGAGGGCTCCTGCCTCGATACCGGCGCGCTCGAACAGCTTGCGCACGGCGGGGACCGGGCCGATGCCCATGATTCGCGGGTCGACGCCCGCGACCGCGCTCGCCACGAAGCGCCCCAGCGGCTCGGCCCCGAGCTCGCTCGCCTTCTCGGCGCTCGCAACGACGAGGGCGGCTGCCCCGTCGTTGATCCCGCTGGAGTTCCCCGCGGTCACCGAGCCGTCCGGCCGGAAGGCCGGCTTCAGGGCGGCAAGCTTCTCGGCGCTCGTGTCCGGCCTCGGGTGCTCGTCCCGCTCGAGCTCGGCGACGGAGACGAGCTCGTCGGCGAAGCGGCCCGCCTCGGACGCGTCGGCGTGGCGCCGCTGGCTCTCCAGCGCGAACTCGTCCTGTTCGTTCCGGGAGACGCCGAAGCGCTCCGCGACGTTCTCCCCCGTCTCGCCCATGGACTCGAGCGGGAACATCGCCTCCAGGCGAGGGTTGGGGAAGCGCCAGCCGAGCGTCGTGTCCCAGACGGTCTGGTTCCCGCGCGGGAACGCCCGCTCGGGCTTGGCCAGCACGAGCGGCGCGCGGCTCATGGACTCGACGCCCCCGGCGACGAAGAGCTCGCCGTCGCCGGCGCGAACCGCGTGGCAGGCCGAGACGACCGCCGAGAGCCCCGACGCGCAGAGCCGGTTGACCGTGACGCCGGCGACCTCCTGGGGGAGTCCGGCGAGGAGCGCGCCCATGCGGGCGACGTTCCGGTTGTCCTCCCCGGCCTGGTTGGCGCAGCCGAAGTAGACGTCCTCGATCTCGCCAGCAGGCACGCCGGCCCGCGCCACCGCCTCGCGGATGACGAGCGCGGCGAGGTCGTCGGGACGCTCGCCCGCGAGCGCACCTCCGTACCGGCCCACGGGCGTCCGGACGGCTGAGAGAACGACAGCCTCGGGCACGAAGCCAGTCTAACCGCGAGCGCACGAACCGCCGTTCGTAGCGTTCGAGCCGAAAGTTCGCTACGAGCAGGGAAGAAGCGTAAGACGAAGTTCCACAGCAGACTGCTGGAAGCCGCATCTTGCGCCACCTGACTCGCGCAAAACTGGCGCAACGGCTTGGCGGTCGAGCCACGCATCCAGCAGCCCCGCAGCCTCATCCTCGTTTCCGGGCAGCAGATGCCCGAAGCGGTCCAGCGTGATCAGCAGGAATGCTCGTAGCACCTTCGGATCGGCACCGGGGCAGCGGTTCACTAGGAGATCGGGGTTCACTCCACCTTCGGGGTTGACTTCGACCTTCGGCGCTATGGGAGTTTTCTCCGGCATACTGGGCTGGCGTATACGGCTCATTCGACTGCGGGGGCCAAAGATCTGCGGTAAGTCTTGAATTGGCGTGGCGGCATTGTTCGCTTCCGCTCGCTGAACTGGAAAGGAGCGTGAGCCGCCTAAGCTCGTTGCCTTCGACACCGAGGTTCGTCCGGGCGGGCCTTGTGGCGTCCGCACGCGGACGAACGGAACGCGGGAGCGGGTCGTCGGGCGTCCGATAGCCCGCCCCCGCGTCTCCTGAGAAGGAAGGTGGCCGGGTCGCGGGAGGAGCCTCTGCGGGTTCTCCGGCCCGGCCACGTGCTGACCCTAGAAGGCGCGAGCCCGGTGCGCGGGATGGCTCTTTCGGCCGCGGTGTCCGGGCTTGGGCAGGCAGTGGGCACGGCAGATCGCCACGGGAGAATGAGGGTGTCGGCTGGCGCAATCACTGGCGCATCCTGGCGGACGGAGCCTTGTTTTTGGCTTGAACACTGGGGTTGAGCACCCTAGGCCGCAGTCAGCTACTTTCGCGCTGCCGGCCCGGCGCGAGCCCCTGTCCGCAACGGACAAGGTCCATTTCCCGGGTCAGACCCCTCAGGAGACGAACTCGATCTGCACGGGTCCGCCGAAGGCGCCTACCGCCTCCCCGCGGTGGAGGAGCTCGGTCACGGCCTGCCGGCCCTCGTCGCCGTAGTCCTCCGTGAGCTCGTTCACGTACATCCCCACGAAGCGGTCGGCCAGCGAGCGGTCGAGCCCCCGGCCGAACTGGAGCGCGTACTCGAGCGCTTCCTCCCGCGAGGCGAGGCCGGTGCGGATGGACTCGGCGAGAACCTCGGACAGCTCGCCGAGCGGCTCATCGCCCAGATCGCGCCGCGCGACGTTGATCCCCAGCGGCAGCGGGAGCCCGGTCTCGAGCAGCCACCACTCGCCCAGGTCGACGACCGCCCGCAGGCCGTGCCGCTTGTACGTCAGCTGCCCCTCGTGGATGAGGAGCCCCGCCTCGGCTCTGCCTTCGGCGACCTCCTCGAGGATGCGGTCGAAGGGCACCTCGCGGTAGTGGAAGTCGGCGCCGAGATAGAGCCGGAGAACGAGGAACGCTGTCGTCATGCGCCCCGGCACGGCGATCTCCACGCCCGCGAGATCGGAGCGTGTGAGCGGCTCACGCGCGACGACCACGGGGCCGTAGCCCGAGCCCATGCTCGCGCCGTGGGGAAGGATCACGTAGCGCTCCTGGACGAACGGGTACGTGTGCAGCGAGATCGCCGTCACCTCGAGCCGGCCTTCGAGCGCCCAGTCGTTCAGGGTCTGGATGTCGCGGAGCACGTGCTCGAACTCGAATCGGCGCGGATCGACGCGGCCCGCCGCGAGCCCCCAGAACATGAACGCGTCGTCCGGGTCGGGACTATGTCCGAGACGGATATGCAAGCGCGCGAGGCTAACAATCTCCAGCGGGCCGTGCCCGACCGTCCGCCCGGTAAAATTTGAGACGTGTCTAAACCTGATCTGTCGGCGGCCATCCAGGACTACCTGAAAGAGATCTACAAGCTGCAGGCGGAGGGCGAGCGGCCGACGACCACGGCCATCGCACGGCGCATGGGCGTGGCGCCCTCGTCCGCCACCTCGATGCTGAAGAAGCTCGCCGCCCTCGGCCTCGCCGAACACGCGCCCTACCGGGGAGTGAAGCTCTCGAAGTCGGGCACCAGCATCGCGCTCGAGGTCATCCGCCACCACCGGCTCCTGGAGCAGTACCTGGCCGAGACGCTCGGGCTGGGGATCGACGCCGTGCACGCCGAGGCCGACCGGCTGGAGCACGTCCTCTCCGAAGAGCTCGAAGCCCGCATCGACGAGAAGCTCGGCTTCCCCACCCACGACCCGCACGGCCATCCGATTCCGGACAGGGGTCTCAAGATGAAGCGCCACGAGCTGCGCTCCCTCGACGGGCTCGCGCCCGGCGAGGAGGCGACCGTCCGGCGCGTCCCCGACGGCGACCCGGCCCTCCTCCGCTACCTGGCCGGGCTCCGCCTCGTGCCCGGGCGGCGCGTGGCCATGCGACGGTCCGAGCCCTTCGACGGCCCGCTCACCGTGCTCGTCGAGGGCGAAGAGCACGCCATCTCGCGGGATCTCGCGGGACAGATCGGGATCGCGTAGCGCTCTCGAGTCGAAGCCGAGACGCTTCCGGCACACGGCGCGAACCACCCGCGCGCTTCTGCGAGTTAAGCTCGAAGTGGAGGGAGGACCGCGGCGGCCCCAGGGCAGCGAACCGCGGCTAGGGGTTGTGGCCGAAGAACCAGCGCTCGAGCGGCTTGAGCAGTTCCTCCTCGCCGAACTCGTCCACCCGCTGGTTCAGGCCCTCTTCCGCTGATACCGACAGGTCGTCGCGAAGGGCGTTGTTCGCCGCGTCCAGGGCGTCGCCCATCTCGTACCCCTCGAAGAGATAGTCGTCGCGGCGCGGCGCCTGCGCGGAACGGTTCTTCGGGTCGATCGCCCGCCCCACCGCCCAGAGGGCGCCCGGGCGCCGCTCGATCCAGATGACGATCTCCTCACGGCTGCCGTCCTCGCCGATCCCGTGCAGGATCCGCTCGGCGAATCGCATGCCCTGAGGCTCCACTCGTGCCAGGATACAATCGCGCCGTGGGCTTCTTCTCACGACTCTTCGGCAGCGGTGACGAGAAGCCGCCCGAGCCCTCGCGGGGGCTCTCGAAGGAGGACGCGCTCGCCGCCTACATCGTCCGTGAACACCGGCTCGGTCGCTCGCTCGAGGACATCCTCGACGACCCGTACCTGAAGAACCGCTCCACCGAGGAGCAGCGCCTACGACTCCTCGAGCGCCCCGAGGTGATCCGCGCCGTCGGCGAAGACACGGCCGCGATGGCCGCAGAGCGGGTGCGCGAGACCTCCTAGGAGCCGCACACGATGACCGGCCGCCTGCACGGCGACCGCGTGGCGCTTCGCCCGCTTGCGGCCGCGGACGTGCCTCGGCTCGCCGCGCTGGGCCGCGATCCCGAGATCGCCCGCTGGTGGCCGGGTCTCACCGAGGACAGGTTGCGCGCCATGCTGGCCGAGGCCGACGTCACCCCTTTCGCGGTCGAGGCCGAGGGTAACGTCGTCGGCCTGGCACAGGCCTGGGAGGAGACCGATCCGGAGTACCGGCACGCCGGCATCGACCTCTTCATCGGGACGCCCTACCAGGGACAGGGCTTTGGTACGGACACCGTCCGCACCCTCGCCCGCCATCTCGTCCGCGACCGGGGTCACCACCGCGTCACGATCGACCCGCGGGCCGACAACGAGCGCGCCATCCGCTGCTACGAGCGCGTCGGCTTCAAGCGGGTCGGCGTGCTCCGCCGCTACGAGCGCGCGCGGGACGGCACCTGGCACGACGGGCTTCTGCTCGACCTTCTGGCCGAGGACCTGGAACTCGAACTAGATGCTTGACCGGAAACTGACCACTCGTAGAGCTCGACGCCCAGCCCGCGCTCGCGAGCGCGTTCGAGGACGAGGGAGCCGACGGCGAGGTCCTCGGCCGCGATGCCGAGGCTCTTGAAGACGACGATGTCCCCTTCCTGCTGCCGGCCGGACGTCTCGCCGGAGACCACCTCGCCGAGCTCGTGCACCTCCAGCCAGTCGAGGACGCCGCGCTCGACAGGCTCGACGAGGTCGCCCGCCTCCACGCGGGCTTGCTCCTTCGAATCGCAGCAGACGAACGCTGCCCGCTCGAGGACGCCGTTGTCGAGCTCTCGGGCCTCGATCCGGTTCGCACCCGCCGCGCAGACCAGTGCGCCGGGGTGCAGCCACTCGCCGCGAAGCACAGGGTCGCGCGAATTCGTGATCGTCACGACGACGTCCTGCTCCGCCGCGTCGCGGTTGTACTCGGCGGGCTCGGCCTCTAAGCGGCGGCAGAAGTCGCGCAGGCGCTCCTCGTTCCGCGAGTACGCGACGACGCGCTCGATCTGCGGGAGCGCGGCACGAATGCAGGCGACCTGGCTCTCAGCCTGCCAGCCCGTCCCGATGATGCCCAGGGTCCGAGCGCCCTCGCGCGCGAGGTACTTTGCTCCCACGGCGCTCGCGGCACCCGTACGCAGCTGCCCCAGCCGGTCGGCCTCGACGAGCGCGACCAGCTCCGGGCGGTCCGCGGCGAAAAGAGCGACGACGAAGCGGGTGCCGGAACGGAACCCCGCGTAGGACTTCAGGCCGGCCACGCCCAGCTCGAGATCCGCGGCCGCCATCACGTGCAGCAGCCCTTCCTCGAGGCGGAGCCGGAAGCGGGGCCGGTTCTCGACGGCGCCGCGGCCGAGCCGCTCGAAGCACGCCTCGACGGCCGAGACGGCATCAGCGGGGGAGAGGAGCTCGTCGACCTCGGCTTCGCGGAGATAGAGGGGCACGGCGGCCAACTAGTCTAGGGCTCGTGGTAATGAGCGCTCCGCGGTGGCGCCGTGTGGAGCTCGCGGGCGAGCGGGCCGTCGTCTCGGTGGACGGCGCCGAGATCGTCGTCTTCCGAGCGGCCGGACGGATTCACGCGCTCGCCAATGCGTGCCCGCACGCGGGCAACCCGCTCGTCGAGGGAGACGTCCTCGGGGACACGCTCACGTGCGCCTACCACGGCTGGCGCTTCGACCTCGAGACAGGCGCCTGCCTCTTCGGCGAGGAGCCCGTCCGGTGCTACCCCGCCGAGGAGCGTGACGGGACGGTCTGGATCAGAGCCTGATCCGGCTCCACGGCTGGGCCGGATCAGGGTAGGCGTCCGGGTGGAGGAGGTGCGCGAGCAGCTCGACTCCGTCCACGACGCGCGGTCCCGGTCGGGAGAAGGTGCCGTTCGCGTCCACAGCGAAAACCTTGCTCTCCTGCCGCGCCGGCGTCCCCAGGAGATGCGCCGAGAGCTCGAGCGGGACCGTTTCGGAGAGCGTGCGGTCGAGGTCGAAGCCGCAAGGAGCCAGGACGACGACGTCGGGCTCGAGCGCGGCGATATCGGTCCAGCGCATGCGGTACGACGGCTCCCCGGACATGCCGGCCACGTCCGTCCCACCGGCACGGGCGACCATGTCCGGGACCCAGTGTCCGGCCGAGTAAGGCGGATCGAGCCACTCGGTGACGAAGACGCGGGGCGACGTCTCGACGCCGGAGAGCGCCGCCGACACGCGCTCGAGACGTGAGCGCATCCCGGCAGCGAGCTCCTCCGCTTCGCCTTCCGCCCCCAGCCGGCGGCCGAGGTCCTCGATCGCGGTCGCGATCCCTTCGAGCGTCGAGGGTGAGTAGTCGACGACCTCCACGTCGAGCGGCCGTGCCCGCGCCGCCTCCTCCAGATGCTCGGCCGAGACGGCGCAGACGTCGCAGAGCTCTTGCATGACGATGACATCGGGCTCGAGCTCGGCCCACTGCTCCTCGTCGACGGCGTAGAGGGGCCGCCCGCTGCCCGCCGCCTCGGCGACCACACGGTCGATCTCCGCGCTCGCCAGGTCTCCGGTCTGCACGAGGGAGACCGTCACCTGGGGACGGGTCGCCGCATCAGGCGGCCAGTCGCACTCGTGCGTTACTCCTACGACGCGCTCGCCGAGGCCGACCGCGAAGAGGATCTCGGTCGCGGCCGGCACGAGCGAGAGGATGCGCACGCGCCCAGGGTACAGGCGGTCTCAACCCCCACACTTCGCTCGTTTGCCGATGGAACGAGCTGGAAACGAAGCGGCTGTGAGCACAACTGCGGCCAGCGCCGAAACCTTCGAGACGCAGATTCCGGCGCGCATGGACCGCCTGCCGTGGACGCGCTGGCACTGGCTCGTCGTGTTTGCCCTCGGCACGGTCTGGATCCTCGACGGGCTCGAGGTGACGATCGTCGGCTCCATCGGAGCGATCCTGACCTCGGAGGAAACCCTCGCCTTCTCCGACGCGCAGATCGGCCTCGTTCGGCTCCGTGTACGTGGCCGGCGCGGTCGTCGGATCGCTCACGTTCGGCTACCTGACCGACAGACTCGGACGGAAGCGCCTCTTCTTCGTCACGCTCGCCGTGTACACGATCGCAACGGCCGCGACGGCCTTCGCGTGGGACTTCTGGAGCTTCGCAGCGTTCCGCTTTCTCACCGGCGCGGGCATCGGCGGGGAGTACGCGGCGATCAACTCGGCCATCGACGAGCTGATCCCTGCCCGCGTGCGGGGCTGGGTCGATCTGGCCATCAACGGCAGCTACTGGCTGGGGACGATCGTCGGGGCCTGCGCGGCGCTGCTCGTGCTCGATACGTCCCTCATCCCAGCGGAGTACGGCTGGCGCGTCGCATTCGGGGTGGGCGCGGTGCTCGGACTGCTCATTCTCGTCACCCGCCGGCTGCTGCCGGAGAGCCCGCGCTGGCTGATGATCCACGGGAGGGAGGAGGAGGCGGAGAAGATCGTTCGGCAGATCGAGACTCAGGTCGAGCGGGAGGCAGGCGAGACGCTCGAGGAGCCCGAGGACACGATCAAGATCTCAACCGCGCAAGGCCACCGGCTTCGGCGAGATCGCGCGCACGATGGTGAAGGACTACCCGCGGCGGTCGGTGCTCGGCTTCTCGCTGATGGCCGCGCAGGCGTTCTTCTACAACGCGGTCTTCTTCACCTACGCGATCATCCTGAGCGAGTTCATGGACGTCGACCCGGCTCGGGTGCCCCTCTACCTGATCCCCTTCGCGCTCGGGAACTTCCTCGGCCCGCTCCTGCTCGGTCGGCTCTTCGACGTGGTGGGCAGGCGCACGATGATCGCCGGGAGTTACATCGTCTCGGGCATCGGGCCTGGCCGTGATCGCCTACCTCTTCTCGCAGGACGTCTTCGGGGCGACATCGCTCACGATCGCCTACTCGATCGTCTTCTTCGTCGCATCGGCTGGTGCAAGCGCCGCCTATCTGACAGTCTCCGAGATCTTCCCGCTCGAGATCCGCGCGATGGCGATCGCCTTCTTCTACGCGGTCGCCACGGGAGCCGGGGGCATCTCGGGGCCGGTTATCTTCGGCGCTCTCGTCGGCACGAAAGACCCAACGATGTTGGCCTGGGGGTTCGTCGCCGCGGCCGTGCTCATGGTCGCCGCAGGCATCGTCGAAGCAATCATCGGCGTTCCCGCGGAGCAGGAGTCGCTCGAGGACGTCGCAGAACCCCTGTCGGCTGAGGGAGGCGGAAAGCTCGAGCGTGAAGAGGAAGGCTCGGACGGGGACGGCCGGCGGCTGGAGCCCACGCAGCCGAAAGGCGGCGAAGCAGACCGGCGCCTGCGCCGGGAGCGCGCCTTCTGGTCGTCCTATCCGGCCTTCAGCAGCGTCGGCGTAGGTGCAGACCGATCGCTCGGCCGCGAGGTCGAGCTGATCGAGGGCGCACTGGCCGACCAGGGGCCGCTCGACCGACGTTCGCTCGCCCGGCGCCTCCATGCGCGGCTCTGGGGCCCGGGCCGCTTCCGGCAGGCCCTCCGGCATGCGCTCGTCTCCGGCCGCGTCCGCAAGGAGGGGCGTCTCTACGTCGTCGATGGTCGGAGCGCTTCGGGCTGATACGCCCGGCTCGCTGCACACGTAGGGGGATGCCCTAGTCCGGCGCCCAGGGGAAGCACTCCTACGTCTAGGGATTCCCTCGAAGCGAAAGCGGCTTGCCCAACGTCATCATCGGCGGCGACATGAGCGAAAGCTCGCCAAACCATGCAGGGAAAGGAGTCTTTGCAACATGCACGCATCCAGCATGCAAGCGCATGGACGGCGGCCCCTGGCACAGCTGATCCTCGCGGTGGTGGTTCTCGCCGCCTGGGTAGGAATCGCCGCCGACCGCGCCGACGCCGCCTATTCGGCGCAGGTCAGTAACGGAACACTGACGATCACCGGTAACGGGGCGAGCGACAGGCTCGCACTCCGCCTGCAGGCGGGGGTCCCGACGACCCTCGAAGTCGACGTCGGTGACAACGGCTCGGCCGACTTCAGCTTCGACCGGGCCACGTTCGACACGATCGTGGTCAACGCCGGAGGCGGCAACGACTCCGTCAGGATCGACCAGGCCAACGGCGTCTTCACGGACACGGAGATCACCACGATCGACGGTCAGGGCGGTCGGGACACTCTCCTCGGGGGCTCCGGAGCAGAGACGTTCTTCGGCGGTCCCGGGAATGACACCGTCGACGGAAACGCCGGCGCCGACGTTGGCTTCATGGGGCCCGGGCGGGATAGGTTCATCTGGGATCCGGGCGACGGCAGCGACGTGGTCGAGGGCGAGAACGGCGACGACGACGTGCTCGAGTTCAACGGCTCTGGCGGCTCGGAGAACTTCGACGCTTCCTCCAACGGCCCGCGGCTGCGCTTCTTCCGCGACCTCGGCAACATCGTCATGGACGTCGACGGTGTCGAGCGGGTCAACCTGGAAGCGCTCGGCGGAGCGGACAACACGGTCGTGAACGACCTCTCCGCAACCGACGTCAACCGTGTGAACGTTGACCTCGAAAGCGCATTCGGAAGCGGCCTCGCAGACGGGCAGCCCGACACAGTCACCGTCAACGGGACGCCGGCGCCGGACAGCATCCGGGTCGTAGACGCCGGAAGTGCGGTGGAGGTTAGGGGTCTCGCCGCTATCACGCGGATCACGAACGCGGACCCGAATCTCGATTCGCTCGTGGTCAACGGGCTCGGCGGTCTCGACACGATCACCGCTCGACCCGGCGTGGCAGCGCTCATCCAAGTGACGCTCAACCAGTAAAGCCGCGCCAGCGAGGGCTGAGGGCCTTCCCGAGGAGCCCTCAGCCCTCGTGCGCTTCCTGCGAAACGAGCCGCTCGTCCTCCTGCGCTTCGATGGCAAAGCGCCTGATCAGCTCTCCTCGAGAGTGCATGTTCAGCTTGCGGTAGATCCGCCCCAGGTGGAACTCGATCGTCTTGTGCGAGAGGAAGAGCGCTGCGCCGACCTCGCGGTTCGTCATCCCCCGCGAGACGTGGAGCGCGATCTGGAGCTCCTGAGGCGTGAGCTCGTCTCCCTCCCAGGGTCCTCGGCGCCGGAGCTTCTCACCGGTCGCCCGCAGCTCCGAGCGTGCCCGCTCGGCCCATGGCGCCGCTCCAACTCCCTCGAAGGTCTCGAGGGCGAGCCTGAGCTGCTCGCGCGCGTCGACGCGCCTCCCCGCGCGTCGTAGCCGTTCGCCGAAGCAGAGTCGCGTGCGGGCGAGGGCAAAGCGGTCGTCAGACCGCTCGTGCGCGGCGAAGGCCTCTTCGAAGCAGGTCTCGAACTCCTCGTCTGAGGCAAGCAGCCCGCGGCCTCGCGCAAGGCCGGCGAGCGCCACAGGGCTCTGGTGCTCGAACGAGCCGCTGAGAGCCGCGTAACGCGTCCGCCGCGTCATCGGCGCGTCCAGAGCGTGCGTAGACTTCGATCAGCTCGGAGCGGGGAGTGATGACTCGGGAGTGGATACCGAGCTCGTCGAGGCCGCGGGCAGCGGCCTCGAGGTCCGTGGCCGCCTCGTCGAGGCGGCCGAGACCGAGTTCGAGCACGCCAAGCGACTGTCGCAGCCAGACGCGATACCCGTTGAGCCCCGCCTCCAAGGGCTCGCGCAGCTCGTCGGCGTACTGACGGCAGTCGCGCTCTGCGCCGAGCTTTGCGGCGATGGCGGCCAGCACGAGCAGGGACTGAACGCGAGGCAGCCATAGGTCCATCTCCCGGGCCAGAGCGAGCGCCTCGGACGCCGCCGCGTACCCCTCGCTCAGGAGTCCCGCACGATTGGCATGCCAGGCTTGCTGGTAGAGCAGGTACGGCAGCAGACCCACTGCTCCTTGCGCACGAGCCAGGTCGACGTCCCTGCCCGCGTAGCGGAATGCCTCACGCGAGCGTTCCAGCCATTCCAGGGCCACGCCGAACCGCTGGAGACTCAGCGCGTCGAGTTGCTGGACGAGGCTGTCGGAGGAGGCCACCGCCTTCTCGAGAAGTGGGATGCCTTCTCCAGAGCGCCCCACGTAGCACAGTACCCAGCCGAGCGTCAGCGTTGAGAGACGGCTCACTTCCTCGTCATTCGTCTCAGCGGCAAGCACGTGGGCGCGCTCGGCGGCCGCGAGCATGCCGGGTGCGTCGCCAACGCCTAGCCGCGCGCTGCAGGCCTCGGTGCAAATCTCGACAGCGAGCCGGCGATCGATGTTCTCGAGCAGGGTGGACGCCTCCACCAGGAGCTCTCCCGCCCGCTTGGGCCTTCCCGCGAGGTATTCGATTCTCCCCTGGAGCCGCAATGCTTCAGCCCGAAGCCTCGGATCTCGTTCCGAACGGAGCGGGTCGGAGAGCAGCGACTCGGCCTGCTCCGAGTGCCCTGCATGGAGGGCGGCGCCGGCAGCCGCATAGAGGCGCGGAAGCCGCGCATCGTCGTCAACGGTGAGGGTCGCCGCCCGCTCCAACGCCGCGGCCGCCGCCGCATAGCTGGACCGCTCCTGCGCCTGCTCCGCCGCCAGCTCGAGGGCCACCGCCGCCTCCTCGTCCGGACCGAGTGCGCCTGAGGCAAGATGCCAGGCCCACAGCTCCGGATCGCTTCGCTCGCGCAGAGCCTCTGCGAGCGCCCGGTGCGCCGCCCGGCGTTCGGACGGCGCGGCACGATGGAAGGCGGCGGAGCGGACCAGCGGGTGGCGAAAGGTGATTCGCCCGTCGGCAATGACGATCAACCCGGCGTCCTCAGCTGTTTCGAGCGCAGCGCTCTCGATGCCGAGCACCGCGAGCGCGGCTGTGACCGGCTCGACGTCCGCGGAGAGTGAGACGGCGGCGACCTCGAGGGCACGGCGCGAGTCGGCCGGAAGGGTGTCGGCGCGCCCCTCGAAGGCCTGTTGTGCCGCCGCCCCCGCCGGGAGCGGCTCAGACAGCGCCTCGCGGCCGGCGAGCTGCTCGGCGCTGAGCAGGCTCGGCATCTCGAGCAAGGCGAGCGGGTTTCCCTGTGTTGCCTCCCACAGATGATGGCCGACCTCGGGCGCTACGGCCTGCCCGTTGCCAGCTGTCAGCAGGTAAGCGGCCTCCTCGGCCGTGAGCCCACCGAGTTCGACACGATCGATCCCTGGTGGGTCGAAGCCCTGCCCCTCGCCGTCGCGGATTGCGACGAGAACGGCCGCGGAGTCTGCCACGAGCCGCTTCGTTGCGAAGAGGAGCGCGTCCGACGTCGCGCGGTCAAGCCACTGAGCGTCGTCCACGACAACGATCAGCGGGTTCGACTCGGCCGCCGCGGCGAGCAGGCTCAGTGTCGCGGCGCCGATGGTGAAACGGTCGTGAGCCTCTGCCTGTCCGAGCCCGAGCGCGCTTCGGAGTGCATCCTCCTGCTTGGGCGGGATCTCCGGAAGGTGGTCGAGCAGCGGCCGCAGCAGCTCCAGCAGGCCGGAGAACTGGAGCTCCGCTTCGGACTCGACGCCGAGCGCGCGCACGACTGTCATGTCCTCGGCGTGCGCGACGGCATACTCCAGTAAGGCCGTCTTTCCGATTCCGGCCTCTCCGTGGATCACGAGCGAGTCGCTGCGCCCGCGGCGGGCACGTGTTAGCAGCCCGTCGATGCGTGCGCACTCGCCTGATCGACCGACGAGCACGGTTCGAAGGTAGCTCCATCCTTTGCCGGCAACAAGGCGGCAAACCGTACAAACGCACTACGGAATCCCCGAGGAGGCAAGGATCCCCAATGTCGGGGGACCAGGAGTTCTCCGGAAGCGAAAATCGGTGCGGCCGTGCAAGATGCGATCGTGATCGAGCGGCGCGACCACGTGCACAGCGACCGAGCGAACGGCCCAGCTCGGGACCAAGTGCTACGCACCATCACGTACGCGCTTCAGTTCCGCGGCGAGGCCCTTCGTGACGGCGACGGTCTGGTCATGCGTGCGAGCGCGCCGCCTTGCCGCCTCGAGACGAAGCTCTACGAGGACGGCGTCGCCGCGCGGTTCGTGTACAGCGATTGTCTCGACGAGGCGCTCCTCGACGCGCGCCTTCTGCTCGACGCCGACGGGACCTTCTCCGGAGCAGTCGCGATCGATTTTGGATGTGGCCACGAGCTGAAACTGAGCTCGTTGGGCAGCGGCTATCTGAGCGAATCGGCAGACCCGAGCCTGAGCCACGGAAGTGCGATCCTGGAGGTGACCGGCGGCGCAGGTCAGTTCGAGGGCGCGACCGGCCGCGTGCTGTCGGACTTCCTCGTCAGTGACACGTGGGGACCTCACGGCCAATCAGCTGGGCGTGATCTTCGTGCATGCCACCGAAGGCTGACGCCGACAGTACAGGCGCGGCTTAGAGATACCCCAGGGCCCTGAGCCGTTCCTCGACCTCGCGACCCTCGGCGCCGGCGCTGACCGCCCGCCGCTCAGCGGGCGTCGCTTCGACCTCGCGCAGCTCCCGGCTTGCCGCGAATGTCTCCTGGAAGGCCTCGAAGACCACACGCCCGTCGGTGTCGGCGAGAACCGGCGCCCCCATAGCCCAGAGCAGTGTGGGCGTGACGTCGTAGAGCGAGACGCGGCCGAGGTCGCGGGGCACTGTCTCGGGTCCGGCCAGGAGGAGGATCCCGTCGCGCTGGTGGGCGCCGCGCCCGCGCTCCCGAACGTTTTCGACGACCGGCTGTCGCACCGTGATCGACGGGCGGACGCCGGTCGCGGGCGCGAACACGAGGCTCGGGCCGTCGCGAGCGGGAGAGCCGTACAGCTCCTCGGGCGTCCATACCCCGTCGAAGGCCAAGCGGCCGTCGCCGAGGCGGACCTGCGCGAGAGCCTCGGCGACACGCTGAATCTCGCGCTCGTCGCAGCCGCGGGTATAGACGGCATAGGACGCGACGGTCGGCGAGAAGGCACGCGAGTACACCCGGTCGACGTCCAGCGCGCGAAGTGGGGTGAGTACTTCAACCCCGAGGAGCCTGCGCAGCAGCCGCCGCAGTCCGCCGACGAAGCGGCGCAGAAGCGGGAAGCGGCGCAGGCCGGCGAGCGACCTGGGGACCTGGATTGTCTGTCCCGGCCGCTCGTGGAGCAGGCGCACGAGCCCGAGCTCGCGAAGCAGCGTGTTCACCCGGACGCTGTGCGTTTCCTCGCACTGCCCGTGATCGGAGAGCACGGCAACGGTGGCGTCGGGTGCGTGCTCGACGAACCAGCCGACGTAGCCGTCCAGCTCGCGGTAGAGGCGCAGGAAGGCCTCGTGCGCGGCCGCCTCGCCCGCCAGGAAGCGTCCGGTCGCCATATGGCCCAGCCAATCGGGGGACGAGAAGAGCACGAAGAAGTGCTCCCATTCCTCACGGAGGAAGAGCTCCTTGGCGAGCGCAAAACGCGACCGCTCGAGCTCGCAGAGGTCGTCCAGGTGGCGTTCGAGCCCGGCGTCGAAGGTCGTCGGGTAGCTCCGGTAGGCCTCGAGCTCCCGGCTGTAACGCTCGCGGCGGTCGAGCGGAAAGATGCGCCGGGCCTCGTCGGTCGTGAGCCAGCTGTTGACGATGACGACGCCCTCACATCCGTCCTGATCGAGTGGGAGATTGATGAGCACCGAGCGCCGATTGTCCCGGGCGAGCGCCTCAAAGTAGGTCGCTCGGCGCAGGTCGCTCTCGCGGGCGACACTCAACGCAGCCCCTTCCCGGAGCATCAGGAAGTCGTAGATGCCGTGCGCTGCGGGCGAGGCGGCTGTGGCAAACGAGGCCCACGCTGGGCCGGTGTAGAAAGGCACCGTGCTCTCGAGAACCCCCGAGGCACCTTCCTTCCGCAGACGCGCCAGGGTGGGAAGCTCGCCGGTCTCGAGCAGCGGATCGAGGACGTTCCAGGAGCAGCCGTCGAGCCCGATCGCGAGGCTGCGCATTCAGCCGCGGAGCTTAGATGTAGCCAAGCGACTTCAGCCGACGGGTTACTTCACCCTGTTCCTCGCGGCTTCGCTTCTCACCGCGGACCGGAAGCGGATCGACGTGGCGCACCGGGTACTCGGAAACCATTGACTCTTCGAACGCCTCCGCGAGCACACGACCGTCCCCACCTGACGGGATTCCGGAGCCCATCGCCCACAGCATCGTCGGAGCGATGTCGTAGATGGAGGCACGGCCGAGATCGGAGGCGACGACCCCGGGGCCGGCTAGCATCACGATCCCGTCGCGCTGGTGACAACCGCGACCGGGGGCGCGCGGCGGACTGACAACCGTGTCCTTGATCATGGCGGAAGGTCGCACACCGAGTGCCGGTGCGAAGACGAGCGCCGGGCTCCACCCGTTGGTCGTTTGCCCGTACAGCTCCTCCGGGGTCCAGACGTCGTCGATCGCCTCCCGGCCGTCCGGGAGCCGCAGCGCCAGGAGGGAGTCGCGAATCCGCTCCAGGTGCTCGGCGCCGCCGTCGCGGGTGTAGACCGCAAAGGACGCGTCGGTCGGTGAGAAGGCAAGCGAGGACCGGCGGTCGACGGGTTTGGCGGCTCGCGTGAGCTCGATGCCTCCGCGTCGCAACACCCGCTTGGCGAGGAGCGCGGCGGGCCGGACGAAAGGGTTCGTACGGTGGCGTCCGAGCGCCGTCGGCACACCCACCCGCACGCGGGCCTTCTCGCGCCGGTCGACGAAGAACGGGCTCGACGCCTGCGGATCCGGCTGGGCCAACATGGCGAGCCCGAGATCGTGGAGCACAGCGTTGACCCGAAGAACAGCGATCTCCTCGCACTGGCCGTGGTCCGAGAGAACGACGGTGACGGCGTCGGGCGCGTGCTCGACGAGCCAGCCGATGTGGCTGTCGAGCTGGCGGTACAAGCGCAGGAAGGAGGCGCGGGCGTCCGAGTCGCCGTCGAGCACGAGGCCGGTGGCGTTGTGGCCCATCCAGTCGGTCGAGGAGAAGAGGATGAAGAAGTGATCCCAGGGCTCTGTCAGGAAGAGCTCGCGGGCGAGGTCGAAGCGTGCCTGCTCGATGGCGCAAAGCTCGTTGGGGTCTCGAGGGTCTGCTGGAAAAGTTCGATACGCCTCGAGGAGACTGCGGTAACGCTCCTGTCGACCCGTGGGCAGGATGAGGCGGGACTCGTCGTCGGTCAGCCAGCTGTTGACGATGACCGCCCCCTCGCACCCGTCCTGGTCGAGCGGGAGATTGATGAGGACGGAGCGCTGTCCGCTCCGGCCGAGCTGCTGGTAGTAGGTGGGCCGGCCGAGATCGGACTGATGCGCGACCGAGAGGTGTCCGTCCTCGCGCAGCATCATGAAGTCGTAGATCCCATGGGCCGCGGGCGAGGCTCCGGTAGCAAACGAGGCCCAAGCGGGCCCGGTGAAGAACGGAACGGTGCTCTCGAGCACCCCGGAAGAGCCTTCCGCGCGGAGGCGCGCGAGGTTCGGCAGCTCTTCAGTCTCGAGCAGCGGATCGAGGACGTTCCATGAGCAGCCGTCGAGCCCGATCGCAAGGGTTCGCATCAGGCGGTCTGCCTTCCTGCGAACACCATTCGAAGGCGGAACGAGCCCGACTTGTGCGAGACGTGCGAACTTGGCATCCCGTCCAACGTGGCCGCCTTCCTCAGCGGGATCTCTCTTCCTCGGAACCCCAGATGATGGCTAAATCGGCCGAGGCCCGCAACTCGCCGTTCGGCTAGAAGGGTCCTCTCGTTGACATTAGTCGTGCGCGCGTCCCTTTACACGCGGCGGCCCGTGCGATTACATGCACTCTTGGGCCAGTCCGCACGGCGTCCGTCTTCGGACCAGGCCCGGGAGAGGTTGGCGGTGACTGCGGACACAGCGACATGGCCGGTTCGGTGAGATCGACTCGTCGTCGAGAGACGCTTCCTGTGGACGACTGGGACGAGCCCGTCGACGGGCTCGACGCAGAACTCCACGTCCTGGCGGCCCGTCGAGGACGGGCGTCGGCGCCTCCGCTGCCCGTCCGCCGCTCGCGCAGGCGGTCGTGGGCTCTCAGACGCGCCCTCCTCGCTGCCGATCTCATCGGCCTGTGCCTCGCACTCGTCCTCACCCAGCTGTTTGCCGTCCAGACGCTCGAGGTTCACGAGCTTGCGATCAACGCCGCGCTCGTACTGGGCTTTCCGGCGTGGGTTCTCCTCGCCCAGATGTACGGGCTCTACGACCACGTCGAGATCGGCGTGGCCCAATCGACCTTCGACGATCTTCCCGGGCTGGTGCTGCTCTCCAGCTTCGCCACGTGGGTCGGGCTCGTGCTCGTCAACGCCAGCGGACTCGCGCACCCGCGGCTCGGCATCGCGGCGACGTTCTGGCTGATCTCCATAGCGCTGATCGTCCTCGGGCGAGCGATGGTGCGGTGGCTCGTGCAACGGCGGGCCGACCTGCGCGAGCGGACGGTCATCATCGGCACGGGGCGGGTAGCCCAACGCATCGCCGCGAAGCTCGCCTCCCGGCCCGAGTACGGCCTCGACGTCGTCGGCTTCCTCGACGACGATCCCTTCCCCTTGACCGAGGCGTTGCCTCCGTGCATGGGAGGCACGGCCGAGCTGGAGCCGATCGTGCGCGGCTACGACGTGGAGCGTGTCATCATTGCGTTTTCCAGGACGTCGGGGGACACCGACGTCGAGCTCCTCCGCCGCTGTGCCGAGCTTCGCGTCCGCGTCGAGGTCGTCCCGCGAATGTACGAGGTCATCGGCTCGCGCACGTACGTCCACGACCTCGGCGGGATTCCGCTCGTCAGCCTCAGCCCGGCTCGCCTCACCCGCTCCGCCCGCATCATCAAGCGGGGGTTCGACATCGTGGTCGGGAGCATCGCCCTGCTTGTACTGACGCCGTTCTTCCTCTTTGCCGGCTTTCGCATCAAGTCCAGTTCGCGCGGCCCGGTGCTCTTCCGCCAGGAGCGCATGGGCGCCGGGGGAAAGCGCTTCCAGATCTACAAGTTCCGCACGATGTACCTCGACGCCGAGGAACGGAAGCACGAGCTCGCGCACCTCAACAAGCACATCGAAGAGGGCCCGACGATGTTCAAGGTGACGGACGACCCCCGCATCACGCCGTTCGGACGCTTCCTGCGCGACTGGTCGCTCGACGAGCTCCCACAGCTCCTGAACGTGCTGCGCGGCCAGATGAGCCTGGTCGGGCCGAGACCGCTGATCCTCGACGAGGACGAGAACATCCTCGGCCACCACCGGCGCCGCCTCCATCTCACCCCGGGGCTCACGGGCCTGTGGCAGGTGCTCGGCCGAAGCGACATCCCCTTCTCGGAGATGATCACGCTCGACTACGTGTACGTGACGAACTGGTCGCTCTGGGGAGACATCAAGCTGCTCACCCGGACGGTTCCGGCCATACTCAGCAGGCGTGGCGCCTACTGAGCCTCTTCCGCGGATCCAGCCGACAGACCGCCGTGCCGATCTCCTGCTCGTGTGCTCGTGCGGCGGCCACCTGCTCACCCTCTGGTCGCTGCGGTCGGCCTGGGAGGGTTTCTCCCGCGTCTGGGTCACGTTCGACAAGAGCGACTCCCGCTCGCTCCTCGCCGACGAGGATGTGGTCTTCGCTCACGGGCCGACGAACAGGAATCTCAAGAACACCCTCCGCAACGTCGCCGTCGCCTGGCGGACGATCCGCGCCGTCCGGCCGAAGGTCGTGCTGACCACCGGAGCGGGTGTCGCCGTGCCGTTCGTGTGGGTGGGGCGCCTCTTCGGCGCCCGTGCCGTCTTCGTCGAGAGCCTCTCGCGAATCGACGACCTGTCGCTGAGCTGCCGCCTGGTCAGGCCTGTCTGCGACCGCATCTACGTTCAATGGCCGGAGCTCCAGGGAAAGGCGCCCGGGGTCCGTTACGCGGGGCAGGTCTTCTTGAGCGAATGATCTTCGTCACGGTCGGAACGAACGAGGCCCCGTTCGACCGCTTGCTCCGAGCAGTCGAGCGGCTGCCGGGTGACGAAGAGCTCGTAGTTCAGCACGGGTCCTCATCGGTGCGACCCGCAAACGCGACCTGTATCGACTACTTCTCCTACGACTCGCTGGTGGAGTGCATCGACCGGGCCCGCACCGTTGTCATGCATGCCGGAGTCGGCTCGATCATCCTGGCGCTCGCCCACCGGAAGCAGCCAATCGTCGTCCCTCGCCTCAAACGCTTCCACGAAGCTGTCGACGACCATCAGATCGCCCTTTCGCGACGCCTGGGGGAGCGCGGGATCGTCCGGCTGGTGGAGGACCTCGCTCTCTTGCCGGAGGCGCTTACGTGGGAGGCGGGGACGGGCCCGGTCTCGGTCGGGAATGACGGCCGCCTCAGTACGGACCTCAGAAGCCACCTCGCCACGCTGGTCGCCGGTCGCCGCTGAGAGCGGGCCGGCAGCGCTCAGAGGGAACGCACGATGTCAGCGAGCCGGGCCGCTGTGATGCGACTCGAAAAGCCCGTTTCGACCCGCCGCCGGCCGGCTCGGCCGAGCTCGCGAAGACGGTCGACGTCCGAGAGAAGCTCGTCCAGTATCCGCGCCAGGGCCTCCGCATCCCCGGGCGGCACCACAACCCCGGTCTCGCCCTCCGAGACGTAGTCGGCTACGCCTGCGGCCGCAGTCGCAACCACGGTCCGCTCGCACGCCATCGCTTCGAGAATGACCGTTGCGCCCGATACATGGATATTCGGCTTCACGGCTACGGCCACGACCGAGGCCCGGGCGTAGAGCCGGCGAAGCTCCTGGTGTGTGAGGCTGTGATGTCGCACTCCCATGTGGAACGGGACCTCGACCGGGAGCTCGCTGACGAGCTCGAGCCGCACCGGGCGACGGGAACGGAGGCGGCGAACAGCCTCGACGAGAAGCCCGTGATCTCGATCTCGGTCGTTACCAACGCCGATGACGAGGTCGGGCTCTGGCCCGGTGCCTTCGGCCTGCCAGAAATCGACATCGATCCCGCGGGGTGCGGAGAAGGTGGAGCCTGGATCTCGGGACGCCCCAGCCTGCCAGCACGGCCAGTTGCTCCTCCGTGTTCGCCCACACGGCGGCCGCGCGTCGTGCGGCCTCCCGCGTCAGGGTTCGCGCGCGGCGCGAGGCATACGGATCGGTGGCCCACAGGGTTCCCATCGCGGCCGGGGGCTCGCCCGGAAGGCGGCTGCGAAGCGACGCCGGCGTGCCGGTGCGCTCGTCCCAGCAGAGGGCGAGGTCGCAGCGACGCCGCCGCTGATCGCGCAGGGAGTCGACCACCTCGAAGCCGCCGCTCAACCGCCGGCCGGCCCCGCCGAGGACCCTTCCTACCAAGGGGGAATGCGTCGCAGGCAGCACCTCGAGGTCGAAGCCGTGATCCGAAAGCCAGTGGAGCCCGTACGGCAGGCGGTTCGGGACGAGGCCGGCCGCGTGCTTGCGCTGCCAGGCGTCGGGGTCGAGCGAATGCGCGTACTCGATATGGAGCCGCACGCCAGACGCTATTCGATATATCCGAGGCCACGGAGCCGCTCCTCGAGCTCCGCCGAATCCGCCTTACCCGCAGGAGCCGCGGCGACTTGCACGGCTCCCGCTTCTCGATACTCCGGCGGCCGAGCATCCAGGAGCGCAAGGTCGAGCGCCTCCTCGATGACCCGGCCCTCGAGCTCGATCGGAACAGCCTCACCGAGAAGGTAGAGGATCGTCGGCGCGACGTCTCGAAGGTCGGCGAAGATCGAACCGCCCGGTCTGGCCGAAGGCCCGCTCAAGGCCACGATCCCCTCGAGCCGATGGCTGCCGACGTAAGCCTGCTTGCTGCCCTGGATCGCTATCTCGTCCCAAATCGTCGGCGTGGGCGACTTGAGATTGCCCTTGCCGAGCCAGCGGTACTCGTCGAACTCGATCACGAGGTCCGGGAGCTTCTCCAACTCGGGCCCCTCGCAAAGGTCCTCTCGGCGATGGACGGCTGTGACCATGCGCCGGCCGTTCGGGGCCCGCAGCTCGGCTGCCTTCTCGGCGATCTCGTCGCGCACCCGCTCGTAGTCGTCCGGTTCCACGATGCCGTCCTGCTCTCTTCCGCGCAGGTTGATGACGACGTTGCCGAACGTGCCGTACGCAAAGGCCCGCGTCCGCCCCCAGTCGATGATCGAGAAGCGCCGAAGCTCGTACATCCGCTCCCGGGCCCCCGGAAGGCGGTTGCGCGCGGCCGAGCGAACGCTGGGCGGGAGCTTTCGTCGAAGCTCGAAGACGCTATGGACGAGTCGCCGGCCCAGCTCGCCCTCTCGAAGCATCGCGGCGGCGCCGGCGTAGGCCAGGTACCCGCCTTCGGCCAGCCACGCGTTCAGGTTGACGACGCCGTCGAGGGCGCCGCCACCGTGGTCGGAGACGAGCATGACGTCACCCTGGCCCGCAGCCTCCACGAGCGACCCCACCGCCCGGTCGAGCGCCCGGTACACCTCGGCGACCCGGCTTCCTTCCCGCTCCGCCTCCCACTCGGGCCAGCAGAGGTGATGGATGTGGTCGGCGGACATGAAGACAACGAAGAGCAACTCCGGCCGGAACCGCTCCGAAAGCCAGAGAGCCGTTTCGACCTTCTGCTCGCACGCGCGCCGAACGAGGCCGACGTCCACCTCCCCGTCGGGGTCGAGCGGGAACTTGTGGTCGAGCACGAGCGGCCCGAACTGCACGCGAAGCTCGTCCAGCAAGCCCTTCGGGTACGTCATGCCCTCCTCCCGAACGGAAGCGTCGAGGCCGGCGACGACAAAGCCGTTCACCGTCGGGGCGGGACAGGTAAAGGGAACGTTCACGATTCCGCAACTCCGCCCGGCGGCGTTCAGGTAGTCCCATACCGCCGGTGCCCGCCGCGCGCTCCCGTTGACGACGCGCAGCCGGTAGCCGCTCTCGTCGCGCTCCGTGAAGTCCCAGAGGCCGTGGCGACCCGCGTTCACCCCGGTGACCATCGTCGCCCAGGCTTGCGGCGTAAGTGGATGAGTCGTCGATCTGAGCACGCCGCGGGCGCCGCTCTCGAGGAGGCGCGCGAGATGCGGAAGCTCACCCGCGGCGACGAGCGGGTCGATCACGTCGAAGGTCGCCGAGTCGAGGCCGATCACTGTGAGCCTGGGGGCGGCCATTCCTCGTAGCCTAGGCCACCGGCGTGCCCGGGCTGCCTGGCCTCTTGGGGGGCTAGTTTCCTGGGCAAACGGCCGCTAGACTCGATCAGGGTGTATACGCGGCGGGACCCGAGGGCGTCGCGGGTGATGATCATCGGCCTTGACTGCGCCGAGCCGTCGCTCGTGTTCGACCGATGGCGGGATCGCCTCCCCACGCTCGCCAAGCTGATGGAGCGGGGCACGTATGGCCCACTCACCTCGGTCATTCCCCCGATCACCGTTCCAGCCTGGTCGTGCATGATGGCGAGCCGTACGCCGGGCGATCTGGGGGTCTACGGGTTCCGTAACCGCGCAGACCACTCCTACGACGCGCTCTTCATCGCGAACGGGTCGGCGATTCGCGAGCCGCGGCTGTGGGATTTCGCCAGCCGGCACGGGAAGCGCTCGATCGTCCTCGGCGTCCCCGGTACCTACCCGCCGAGGCCGCTGAACGGCGTCATGGTCACCTGCTTCCTGACACCGTCGACCCGGCACCAGTACACATATCCACAAGCACTTCGCCGCGAGATCGAGGAGGTCGTAGGCGAATACCTCTTCGACTGCACCGAGTTTCGCACCGAGGACAAGGACGACCTGTTGCAGCAGGTGTACGACATGACCGATCGCCGTTTTGCACTAGCCGGTCACTTTCTGGAGACGAAGCCGTGGGAGCTCTTCGCCATGGTGGAAATGGGGGTCGATCGGATGCACCATGGATTCTGGAAGGACATGGATCCACGTCATCGCCGGCACCTCCCCGGCGGGCCGTACGAGAACGCAATCCTCGACTATTACCGGCACATCGACACCCTCATCGACCGGCTCCTCGCGCACGCCGACGACGAGACAGCCGTTCTCGTCGTCTCCGATCACGGCGCCCGCCGCATGGACGGTGGCATCCGCGTGAACGAGTGGCTCCGCAGCGAGGGGCTGCTCACGACCATGCGTGAGCCGGCCGAGCGAACCGTTCCGAGCGAGGTAGGGATCGACTGGTCTCGGACGATGGCCTGGGGGGAGGGCGGCTACTACGGTCGCGTGTTCCTCAACGTGGAGGGGCGCGAACCGGAAGGCATCGTGCCGGCAGAGGACTACGAGGACGTGCGCGACGACCTGGCCGGCCGGCTCGCCGCGATCCCCGACGACCAGGGGAACCCGCTCGACACGAAGGTGTTCAAGCCGGACGACGTCTACGAGCAGACGAACGGCGTCGCCCCGGATCTGATCGTCCACTTCGACGATCTCCAGTGGCGTGCCGTTGGAACGATCGGGGGCGAGGACGGCGTCCATACGTTCGAGAACGACACCGGGCCGGACGACGCCAATCACGCCCAGGACGGGCTGCTCATCATGACGGGGCCTGGAATCCCGACCGGCCACCGGGAGGGCATGCACCTCCTCGACGTCGCTCCGACCGTGCTCGAGCTGCTCGGGTTGCCGGTGCCGGCGAGCATGCGAGGGCAGAGCCTCCTGCAGGCCGACGCCGCCGCAGCTTCGTCCCTCACGGAAGGAGTCGCGGCCTCGTGAACTCGAACGCCGAGCCGTTCGTCCGGTTCTGGTGGCTCGCGGTCATCGGCCTCTGCGCTGCGGCGGTCGCCGGCCTAGCGGTGCTCTACCACATCGAGCCCGGGATTCCGCCAGAGCTCGAGGAGCGCACGCCCGCCTCCTACACGGCCAAGTCGCGGCTCCTCGTAAACAGCAGGGAAAACCCGATCATCCGGACCGGCGTTACCGAGGTCACTCCCCGGGCACCGCGCTCGGGGGATCGGGCCGACCGCCCTCCGGTCGTCGAGACGTCGCCGCCGGGACTCAGCGCCTTGGTCGACGCCGCCAACCTCCTCCCGCTCGTAGTCGAATCCGACGCCGTGGCGAGGATCCGCCGAGCCGAAATCGGCCGGCCCAGTGGAACCGTGACCGCGCAGGCGCTCTTCGCGCGCGAGACGCCGGGCGGAGGCTTGCGTCCGTCGTCGCTGCCCGTTATCGAGGTCACGGCCGTATCGCCGACGGCGAGGGGGGCCACGATGCTCGTGCAAGGCACGATCGACGCCTTCGACAGATGGCTCGTCCGAGAGCAGGAGAGGTTCGAGATCCCCGAGAGTCAGCGGATCGTCGTTCAGGAGTTGACCGAGCGGCCGCGACTCACCGTGGAAGAGGAGAAGTCCTGGGGGCTCGCTGCAGTCGTCGCGGGAGCCGTTCTCGCCGGCGTTGCTCTCCTCATCACCCTGCTGCACAGGCTGTTCCCCCGCAAGGCGGACGGGCGTCTACGCCGTCTGTTCGCGCCGCGCCCGGTTGCCTCCGAGACGACCGACGGCGACTCGATCCACGCGGACGGAGAGGGCGCAGGAGCTCCGCGCGATCGCCTGGAGGCCTGGCTCGACGAGCCGATCCCGGAAGACGTCTCCGAGCAGCCCGAGGAGTCGCGCCCCTCCCAGCCCGGCTAGCGCGCGATGTCCTACACCGCCGACGCGGGGACGCGACGCGCCGGGCCGCTGGCGATCGCGGGGGTGGGCATGGCCGCGCTGGCGGCCGGGCTCGTCGTGGGCGACCAGGCCGCCGTCGGCGGCGCGGTTGTCTTCTTCCTCGCGTGCCTCGTCGCCCTCAGGGACTCGACGAGCCCGTTCTTCACCTGGCGGACCGGAATCGTCGCTTTGATCGTGGTGATCTGGCTCGTCCCGATCAAGAACTATCGGCTTCCGGTCGACCTCCCCTTCGATCTCGAGGTCTACAGGCTCCTCATCATGGCGCTCGTGCTCACCTGGCTCGCGTCGGCGGCTGCCCACGGCGGACAGCTACGCGCGGGCGGCCACGGTAAGGCCGCCGTCCTCCTTGCCGCCACGACAATCGGTGCCCTGGTCATCAACATCAACACGATCAGGGACGCTGGGCTTCAGACGGAGGCGCTGAAGTCCGTCTCCTTCTCGCTGAGCTTCCTGCTCGCTTTCGTTCTCATCTGCTCGACCCTCGAGACGCTCGCGGACGTCGACGCCGCCGTGACCGCGCTCGTCCTCGGCGGAGCGATCGTGGCGATCGCGGCGATCTACGAGTCACGCACGTTTCACAACTATTTCAACGAACTAGGGAACTGGATCCCCTTCCTCGACTACCAGGGCCGCGGCAACGAGACGACGCGCGCCGGGCGCCTGCGGGTGCGCGCGTCGTCCCAGCATCCGATCGCCCTCGGCGCGGTGCTTGCCATGTGCGTTCCCCTTGCGATGTACGTCACCAGTCGCGCGACGACGAAGGCGCACAGATGGCTGTGGCTCGGCATCGGGTTCGTGATCCTGACGGGCGCGCTCTCGACACTGTCGCGGACGGTGGTCGTCATGCTCGTGGTGATGACGGTTTTCGCACTCTGGCTGCGCCGGCGGGCAGTGGTGAGGCTCTGGCCGGTGCTCGTCGCCATCCCCCTGCTGGTGCCGCTGATCGCGCCGGGCGCTCTGCGGACGCTCTACGGCGCCCTCACGCCGGAGGGAGGGCTGATCGCCGAGCAGGAGGAGCGGGCAGGCGCCAAGGGCTCCGGACGCGTCGCCGACCTCGGACCGGGATTCGAGCTCTGGCTCGAGGCGCCCGCTCTCGGTCCCGGGCCGGGCACGGGAGTGACGCGGGACGACGCTACGACCGGAGGCGCATCGACACTGAGCACACCCCGAGACGACGACCGCGCGAACCCGGTCCCGAAGACCGGAACGATCTTCGACAACCAGTACATGCTCTCGCTCGTCACGGTCGGCGCTCTAGGTCTGGCGGCAATCGTCTGGTTCGTGTGGGGAAGCGTGGTGAAACTCGCAGGCGCGGCGCGGCGGCGGCTGGACGGGCCCGGAGACCTGCTGGCGGCCTGTGCCATCGCCTGCGCCGGGTTCGCCGCCGGAATGTTCACGTACGACACGTTCGCGTTCGTCCAGGTAACGCTCGTCTTCTACGTCATCGCGGCGCTCGGCCTCACCGCTCGCGGCTTCCTCCGCGTGTGACGACCGGACGCGAGGCTATGCGGACGGACCTCGACTCGAGTGCCCGTGCCATGGCCCGCGGGGCGGCTGCCAACCTGGCCGGCTCCGCCGCAGGCATGGGGCTTGCCTTTCTCCTCACGTTCGTCGTCACGCAGTTCGTGCCGGTGCGAGAGGTGGGCTTCCTCGCAATCGGGGCGACCGTCGTCGGGCTTGCCGTCATTCCCGCCATCCTCGGGCTCGAGACGGGCGTCATCCGCTTCGTCGCCCTCGGAGCGGCCCACGAGGACGAGCGGGCCGCGCGGGCCGCGGCACAGGTCGCGATCGGCATCGTGGCGCTGACCAGCCTCGCCCTCACGGCTGTCCTCTGGTGGCAGGCTCCGGCCCTCGCGGAGCGGTTCTTTCACAAGCCCGAGGCGACCGAGCTCATTCGCATCCTGAGCCTGTCGCTCGCCGGAATGGCCCTGACGCGGGTGACCGTCGGAGCCGTGCAGGGCTTCGGGATGATGGGGTATACGGCCTGGCTCGGCATCGTCCGGTCGGGCACGAACCTCGCCATGGCGCTGCTCCTGCTCGGGCTCGGGCTCGGGGCCGAGGGCGTCGCCGTCGCGGCGGTCGTGACCGCGTACGTCGCGTTCGCGGCGGCCGTTGCCTTTCTCCTCCGCACTCATCCGCGGGCGCTCGTTCCGGCCCCAGGGGCGTGGCGGGTCGGGCGCATGCTTCGGTTCTCGCTCCCCCAGACGCTGACAGGCCTCCTGTTCTGGGCGGTCCTGTGGACCGACACCGCCCTGCTCGGGCGCTTCGGCACGGCGGCCGAAGTCGGGATCTACGCTGTCGCCACCAGGCTCCTCATACCCGCGTCGACGATCTCGACCGCCGTAGGCCAGATGTTCGCTCCGCGCATCGCCGCGGAGGATGCTCGCGGGAACCGGGCCGCTCTCTCGCGCATGCTCAAGCGCGTCACCTACTGGAACACATCGGTCTCGATCCCCATCTTCGTCACGCTCGCGTTGATCCCGGGGCCGCTGCTCGGGCTCTTCGGGGAGACCTACACGTCGGGGGCGACCGCACTCGCCATCCTCGCCATCGGCCAGCTCGTGAACACGGCAGCGGGGCCGCTCGGCCAGGTCATCAACATGTCGGGGCGTCCGTACATCACCATGGTGAACAACGCGCTCGTGGCCGCCATCAACCTGGGCGCGTGCCTCATTCTCATCCCCCGCTACGGGATGACCGGCGCCGCAATCTCGTTCGCCGGCTCGCTCACGCTCGTGAACGTGATCAAGCTCGTCCAGGTGCGCGTGCTGTTCGGCATGTATCCGTTTCGGGCCGACACGCTTCGCACGCTGCTGGCGGCTGCCGTCGCAGCAGGCCTCGCGGCGCCCGTAGCCTTCCTCATGACCTGGCCCAACGCCCTCTCGGAGGTCGTGGCCGCGACGGCGATCATCTTCGTCGTGTACCTGCAGCTCATGCGCGTTCTGGGCCTCAACCCGGAGGACCGAGAGCTCTTCCGCGGCGGGCCGCGCGAAGATCAGCCGGCAGCTCCGCCTCCGTACCTCTCGCTGAGCCGAATGCTGCGACTTATCGCAACGACCGTCGTTCGCGAGTCGATCCGCGGCAAGCAGAGGACGGGGTTCGTGTACGACGTCGACTGGGACGATCAGCGGGTCGCGCGGCGCTTCCCCGTTCCCGAGCCCCGCTTTCCCGAATCGGACGACAATCCGCGTGGGGGCGTGCGCGGCGGCCGCGGCGTGGCGCCGACGCGCCACGGCATCGTCGTGGCGAACTACGACACCCTCAGCCTCTACGACGACGGGTGGAACGTCCTCCAGGCGTTCAGCCACCCCCTCTTCGTCGGGATCCACGAGATCGACTGGGACGGCACGCATGTCTGGGCGACGGCAACGGGCATCGATGCGATCTTGAAGGTCGCCCTCGACGGCGAGGCCGCTGTCGCCTGGGATCCGCACGAAGAACGGTTTGCAAAGCGCTTCAGGCTCCGTAAGCGACCCCACCCCATCGACGGCAGTGTCGACTACCGGGTGCGAGAGGCGCCGCTCCTCGACCAATGCCACATGAACGCCGTGACGCGGCTGGGAGGCAGCCTCGTCGTCAACTGCGGTCTCATCCGCAGGGCAAAGCCGACTCCCCTCCGGATCGCGACGCGGCTTCAGATGCGCGCGAGGCGGAGGCTCGGAGCGGGCACGCGCAAAGAGACGGGTCTCCGGAACTCCGGGCCGAGCGCCGTCGTCCGCGTGGACGGAAACGGAGCCGCCGAGCTCCTCGCGCAGTCCGGCCCCCACGACTTTCCGACCCATAACGGCCAGCTTCTGGACGGCTCGCGGGTCATCGTCAACGACTCGACCGCGAACGCGATCCGCCTCTTCGACCTCGACGACGGCCGCGAAGTCGGCCGCGTCGGAGTCCCCGGAACATGGCTCCGGGGCCTCGAGCGCCTCGATGACTCGCGTGTCTTCGTCGGCACGGCGCCGGCTGCGGTCGTCCTCGTCGACCTCGGCAAGGGGACGATCGAGCAATCGCTGCAGCTGTCGAGGAACCCCAACGAGGCGATCCACGGGCTCGCGCTCTGTCCGCCGCTAGGCGAGCGGCCTTAGCGTCGCCAGCGGGCCGCTCTGCAGCGGGGGAACGCCGCCCGCGTCGCCGCTCGACGCGGCGAGCCATTCCTTCCAGAGCCCGCTCTCGTTCAGCGGAACGGGAGCTCCTCCTGGGGAATGTCCCCGGCAAGCAGCCGCTCGACGCAGTAGCGCCACCAGGAGGCATGGCCGCCGAAGCGCTCGTCGAGGTTCTCCGCCAGATCCCTGTAGAGCGAGGCGAGGTCGACGGCCAGCCCCACAGGTATCGTGGCCGCCCCGCCGGCATGGATCCGGCTCTCCGCCTGTGGCCAGCGGCGCAGATCCTCCACGTCCAGGAAGCCGCAGATTCGCTCGAGAAGCTCGACGGGCCGAAAACGGACGTCCTCGAGGAAACCGACGAAGAGCTGCTCCGCGGGGAAATGCGAGCCCCAGACGTCGATCGTGCGCGCGTAGTCGGTGCGTAGACGCGACGACTCGCTCCTGAAGTGCTCCCGCAGGTCGCCCTCCACGCCTCGGCCCCTGCGCTCGGCGTGCTCGACGGCCATGGCCGCATGCGACCAGGCGCGCTCGATCGGGTTGCGCATGAAGAAGAGCAGCTGCGCGTTCGGCATGAGCCGGCGGACGTGGCCGATGCGCTCGCTCTCGAGAATCGAATACCGCGGGGTGATCTCGCCAGTGACCTTCCCGTCGCCCCTGGTCGAACAGGGATGCGTACCACCCGTCGGAGACAGAGCCGAGGAAGTAGCGGAGATCCCAACGCAGGTCGGCGAGCGAGCGGCGCGTGCGGTAGGAGCGGACCTGGCGTCTCAGCTGCCGACGCCAACGGTCGTCCCTTTCGCGCTCGCCCGTGAGCTTGTCGCGGAGGCTCTGGGAGCCGTCGACCTTCTCGTCGAAGTAGTGGAGCTCCTTCTCCTTCGGGAGCCAGATGCCGGGGTGCGCCTGAAGGTTCCGGTAGAGCCAGGTCGTTCCGGCCTTCTGCGCCCCGATCCCGAGGAAGTCCGGGAACATCGATGCAGCCGGTGCGCGCGCGGCGAGAGGCGCCTACGCAGCGGGCTTCGTGCCCTCTGCGTAGACCGACTCGGGCTCTCGCATCTCCGTGTCGGGCACGGGCTCGAGCGACGAGTCGCCGAAGGGCCGGGCGCGGACGTCGGCGAATCCGGCTTCCTTCAGGGCGCGCTCGAGGGTCATCGCGTCCCAGACCGACCGGTGACCGTGCTGGAGCGCCACCTCGGCGACGGCAAGGAGCGGCGTCGGGCGACCCGGGCGTAGACGCTCGATCACGTCTCCGTCCTCGGCGTAGCTCCTCATGTAGAGGCCGAAGTCTGGCACGCCCGCCCGCACGACGCCGCCGGGAACGAGCACGCGCCGACATTCTCGGAGCACGCGGAGCGCGTCTTCCATCGCGAAGTGCTCCAGCACGTGCTCGAGAAACGTGGCCTGGACGGAGGCGTCCGGAAACGGGATGCCGCGTTGCAGGTCCCAGTGGAGGTCGGGATCCATGCCGAGAATGTCGAGATTCACCCATCCGGCCACCCTTCTGGGGCCGCTTCCGAGATTCAGCCGGATCGGTCGGCCCTCGGCGAGGAGCGCGCGAACCTTGCGCCGGGTGAGCGGCGCGAGCAGGATCGTGCCGTTCGCCTTCGCCGAGGCGCGCATGCCGGGCGACGAAACGCGGCGCACGAGCTGGGCGGCCGGCCCGCGCGACAGCCCCTTCGTCGCGGCGGCATGCCTCTCGGCGAGGTAGGACTCGATCGACTTCGGCGCTTCCTGCGCCCCGGTGGGTCCCTCGCCCATGGCGAGCGAGTCTATCCCAGGGCCTACTCCAGGTAGCCGAGCGCCCGGAGGCGTTGCCGAACCGCCTCGACCTCCTCCTTCGAGAGCCGGTCCGCCTCTCCCTCCCGATGCTCGGACACGAGGTCGCGCAGCACGTACACGCAGAACTCCGTGACCGAGCGAAACCCGGTGTCCTCGATGACGTGTGCAAGGCGGTCGTACAGGTGCCGGGGAATCTTGAGCGTCACATCGCTCGCTTTCGCCGGGCTTCCGCTCTCGGTGACCACGTCAACGATTCTCGCACAACGCCGCCGCGATTGACACTCCTATAGGAGTGTTATATGAGTGCAGGGTGCAATCGGTCGACGTAGAGGCCGCCGAGCTCGGCCACGATGTCGGGGTCGCCCGGGCCGAGGCCGAGGCGCCACGCGGTCGCAGCGGGCCTCGGCGGGCGGCGAGCGTCGCCTGGATCGGCCTCCGCTTCGCGCTCGCTCTCTTCCTCTTCGTCGGCGCGCTCCAGCTGATGAAAACGGGCGCGGCGAGCCTCGACGTCCTCAAGCCGGGCGGCTTCCTCGTGGCCAACGCAGCCTCCACGCTGGGCCTCGGCTGGCTGGGCGCCCTGCTCGTCCTCTCGGGCTCTCCGATCGCCGCGTCGGCGCTGACCCTCGTGGCCGCGGGCGAGGAGGCGGCCGCGGGCGTCGACCACTTCACGGAGATCCAGGGATTCACGATGCTCACGGGCTCGCGCCTCGGCGCCGCGTTCGTCGTGCTCGTCACGGCGGTCGTCTACGCGCTGAGAGGCGGCGCAGGCCACCGCAAGGCTCCGGTCTCCACCGCTGTCATCGCGCTCTGCACGACCGCCCTCATCTACGTGCCTGCGGCCTTCATCGGCCTCGCGCTCCTGAGCTGGGGCCCGTTCCACGCGCTCGAGCTCCAGTTCCCGTCCCGCTTCATCGATTTGATCGACCTCGTCTACGGCCCGTTCGTGGAGCGCGCGAAGGATTTGCACCCCGGACTCGTGTTCCTGGGCGGCCTCGCCGTCCTTCTCGTCTCGTTCAAGCTGATCGACACGGTCCTGCCCACGCTCGACGAGACGCGCATGGGCCCCGAGCGCCTAAGTTGGCTGCGGCGCAAGTGGCCGATGTTCGGACTTGGCTCTCTCGTCGCCCTCGTGACGATGTCCGTCTCGATCGCGCTGACCGTCCTCATCCCGCTCGTGGCCAAGAAGTACGTCAGCCGGGACTACATCATCCCGTACATCATGGGCGCCAACATCACGACCCTCGGCGACACGATGCTGGCCGCGTTCGCCCTCGGCTCCCCAGCGGCCGTGCGCATCGTCCTCGCCGAGGTCATCGTCGACGAGCCTCCTGAGCGTCATCCTGCTCACCTTCTTCTATCCGCAGCTCCGCTCCGGCATGTGGCGCTTCCACAATCACTTCGTCAAGAGCCCGCTGCGCCTGGCTCTCTTCACAGCGGCGCTCTTCCTCGTCCCCCTCACGACCATCGGGATCGCCGGGGCGATCGGCTAGCGTCCCGTCGCGAGCGGTGCGGCGTCGCCAACGGGCTCCGCGTCGCTCCCAGGCGGGCGCGGCGCCGCCGCGCCGAACGCGACCGCCACCGCTGCGAGCCGCGCTCGCAGGTCGCGCCTCGACCTCGTGGCGGCGAGCGGAACCCGCAGGGTCTCGTGAAGGGCACAGGCGAGGCGGAATCCCGCGTAGCGCAGCCCCCGCTCGTGGAGGCGCGCATAGACGACGCGCGCCTCGGCCCGGAGCGCCGGTTGACGGCCCCGGGGCGTGGAGCCGCCAAGTTCGTGCTCCGCGACCGCGGCGGGCTCGTACCACAGCGTGTAGCCGTGCCGGCGGAGCCGAGCGCAGAGGTCGGTGTCCTCGCAGTAGAGGAAGAAGCGCTCGTCGAAGCCGCCTATCTGCTCGAATGCCGAACGACGCACGAGCAGGACGGCTCCGATGAGCGCCTGCGGCTGCGCAGCGCGCTCGTACCCTTGCCGCACCCATTCGGAGCTCCACTGCGCACCGGCGAACAGATGGTGGAGGAACAACGCCTCGCCGAACGAGGAGCGTAGTCGCGGCGGCCGGAACATCGTCGGCTCGGTGTCGCCCCCAGGCAGTACGAGGCGGGGGCCGACCGCGGCGCAGCCGGCGTCCTTCTCCAGGCGTTCGGCGAGCAGCCTGACGGTCGAGGGCGTAATGGTCGCGTCCGGGTTGAGGAAGAGAATCGCCTCGCCCCGCCCCCGACTGGCGCCGGCATTGGAACCTGCGGCGAAACCCGCGTTCCGGCCCATGTCGAGAATCTCGACCGGAAGGTCGCGGACCGTGCGCGTCGAGCGCTGTGGACAGGCGTTGTCCACGACCACGACCCGCAGGCCGTCCTGGCCGGCGAGCGGCGCCACGGAGCTGCGGAGGCTCTCTGCGCTCCTGTACGCGACCACGACGACGTCGATCTCCATCAGCGCTCCCACCGAGCCCGAAAGGCCTCGATCTCCTCGTGGGAGTAGAAATGCCTCGCGTAGCGGGACTCGTACATCCGGTCCAGGTACGACTGCGGCAGCTTCACGCCGTCAGCGAACTCGCGGTAGGCGTCCGAGTAGTGCTTCGCTCCGCCCACGTTGCTCTCCACCGGCACGAAGCTCTCGAGCCCGAGCCACTCCGCAAAGGCCCGCGGCGCCGTCTCGCGCAGATCCTCGAGCCGGAGCAGGAGCACACGTGCGGACTCGTTCTCGTAGGTCTCGTGGCCGCGCCCGTGGGGAAACGGAGACGCGTAGACGTCGACGCCGAAGACGGAGCCGAGCTCGTTGTCGAGCCAGGTGAGGGGCTCGTCGTGCCACTCGAACTGGTTGAGGAAAGCATCCGTTAGCTTCTCGACGTCCGCCGCTCGGGCCCCGCCGACCTGGCCCCCTCCATAGGACGCCTCGAGGTCGAAGGTCTGGAAGAAGGCGGACACGTTGCGCGCGACGGGATCGCGGACGAGCGTGACGATCCGCCACTGTTTCCCCGGGCGCGGCCGGCGGACCACGTCGTAGAGGTACTGGCTCTCCCAGAGGTGCAGAGCTCGCCGGCCGCCCGTCCAGTTCCGCCGGTACTGCCTTTCCGCGCGCGCCATGCCCTCACGGGTGAGGAAATGAAGCTTGTAGATCCGGCTCTCGAAGCCGGCGGCTCGCAGCGAGCGCGTGACCGCGGTCGATCCCACCTTGCCCATCTGATAGACGAGGAGGGCGTCGTCGTCGACCCGCTCGGTGAGCGCGAGGCTGATCCGATGATAGGCCTTCGCGGCCGAGTACGATCGGAAGACGAGCCGCCGCAGGCCGTCGGTTCGCTGCCGTAGCCGAGGAGCCGAGGCCGTCACTACCTCAGTGTAAACGGCTTCACGGAGCCGACTATCCTCACGCCAATGCCACCGTTGCGGGTCGGGGTCGTCGCGGACGTCCTGCTGAGCGAGATGGGAGGCGTGTCCCGCTCGGTGCTCGGCGTCACTCGGGAGCTTGCACGCCTGGACCCGGAGCGGGTCGAGGTGACCCTGGTCGCGCGCGGCAGGCCGGCCGGCATCGACGGGATTCCATTTCGCAAGTCGTTCTCACCCCGGGTGCCCAAGCTGCCGGACGCGCTGTTTGCCTTGCAGCGTCCCTTCACGTTGAACGATTTCGACGTCGTCCACTACATGGACAGCCGGCCTCCCTTCGACTTTCCGCTTGGCCGCTCCCCAAAGGCGGTGACGCAACACGGGTTTGCGGCCCTCATGTTCGGGGACGAGAACATGGCGCGCCGCATGGTGTACGTGAACAAGGCCCTGCTGCGGCTCGCCCCCTTTGCCGACCTCACGTTCACGCCCTCCGAGTCCGAGCGGCGAGAGATTCTCTCCCGCGTGAAGATCGACCCGGCACGGATCGTCGCCGTGCACCACGGCGTCGATCACGACCGGTTCTTCCCGCCCGATGATCGTGCCGCAGCGCGGGCCGCTGTTCGAGCCCGGTTCGGGCTCCCGGACCGGTACGTCCTCTTCGTAGCGAACTACCAGTACAAGAAGAACCCGCAACGCCTCGTCGAGGCGTTCGCGCGCGTGAGCGCAGGAACCCACGATCTCTGCCTCGCACTTGCCGGCTGGCAGACGCCGAGGTTCCAGTTCGTGCTCGACTTGATCCGCCGGCTCGGGCTGGAGTCGAAGGTGCGCACGGTCGGCCACGTCGGAGACGACGACCTCCGCGCCCTCTACGCCGGTGCCGACGTCTACGCCCTCACCTCCCTGCACGAGAGCTTCGGCATGCCGGTGCTCGAAGCGATGGCGTGCGGAGCGCCCGTCCTCGCGTCCAACGTGTACTCCCTGCCTGAGATCTGCGGGGATGCCGCCGTGCTCGTCGACCCGTACAGCGTCGACGAGATCGCCGAGGGACTCCGCCGCATCCTGGACGATCCTGCACGCGCCGCAGAGCTTCGGGAGCGCGGTCTCGACCAGGCGGCCGGGTTCACGTGGCGGCGCTCGGCAGAGCGCCATCTCGCCGCCTACGACGAGATCTGTCGCTGAGCCCGGCTTGGGTTCCAGGCGCCGACTCTCTACAGTTAGTCGTATGCGGCGGGTCGGTCAAGGACGCGCGGTCCTGCTTGGTTCTCTGGCTGCAGCTGCGCTCGCCGCAGCCGTGATCGGAGCCATCGTGCTCCTGGACGACGACGAGGATGAAAGCGCGCCGGCGGCAGCCGAGCAGCAGCCGTCCGCGCCGACCACGACGTCCGACGCCGACCACGACGATCCACGACGTCCACGAGCCTTGGGCCGGCGGCAAACGCCAAGGCAGTGGAGCAGGCGCTGGACGAGGTCCAGGCGGGCGGGACCGTCCAACTCGAGCCCGGCCACTACGCGAGCCTCCGCGTGGAGAAGCGGATGTTCGCAAGACCCGTCCGCATTGTCGGCACCGAGCAGACAACCGTCGGCAAGCTCGCGGTGGCCAAGTCGCGAAACCTCGTCTTCGAGGGGTTCGTCGTCACCCCGGCACCGGGCGAGGAAGCGGTCGTGTCGCTCAAGGACTCAGAACGGATCTCCTTCTCTGGCATTCGTTTCGACGGCCGGAGTGAGAAGGAGGGCGTACGACTGAAGGTCCAGCGCGACACGGAGTTCGTCCGCATTGCCCGCAGCGACTTCACGAAGTGCCGCAACTACTGCATTCAGCCTGGAGGAACCTCGATCGAGATCGTCGAGTCGGACTTTCACGACCTGGTCGAGTCGGACGCGATCAAGGGCGGAGGCTCGGACGTCACCATCACAGACAACACGTTCGTGCGGGCCTTTCCGGGCGAGGCGCACCAACACCACAACGATTTCCTTCAGATCATGGGGGGTGGTCCCTGGCTCATCGCCCGGAATCACTTCGGCCCGCGCAAGTTCGGAGCAGCGCAAGTCTTCGTCAATGCCGGCCGCGGGAATGACGACAATCCGATCGAGGACGTCCAGATCGTCTCGAACCTCTTCACCGGCGAGATGGCGTTCGCGATTCACATCGGCGGCGCAGCCTCACGCGTCGCGGTCGTGAACAACACGATCCTCTCCGGCGACAAGAGCGGAATCCGCCTCTCCGACTCGCATGCCGAGCAGCCGCTCGACGAACGCCCGCTCGTCGCGAACAACATCGTCGCAGTGGCCAGCAGGAGGCTCTGCGAGGGGGCGAGGACCGCGGCGAACGTCTTCCTCCAGGGACGGAGCTGCTCGGCGACGGACCGAACGGAAGAGCTCCGCTTCGACGAATCGGGCCGGCCGACGTCCTCGAGCGAGCTCCTCGTCGATGCCGGCGATCCCGCCTACGCTCCCGCGACCGACCTGGGCGGCCGTTCGCGCGAAGGCTCGCCGGACATCGGTGCCCTGGAGCTGGAAGGGTGAACGGCCTGCCGGGGGACCCGGCGGACTCGCCCGTCTTCGTCGTCGGCCCCTCACGATCGGGGACGACGATGATGCGGCTCATCCTCAATCGGCACGACGTCGTCTGGGTGAGCGCAGAGACGCACTACTTCGACGACCTACGCGTGCGCTTCCGGGGCCGAGAAGGCCGGATGCTGACGAAGAGCGAGGCAAAGGCCTGCGAGGACTACTTCCTCGCGATCGCGCACAAGCCCTACGGCCGCGGCGGAAGCCCGGACAGCGCGACTCGAGTAACCCGCCGCCAACTCGAGGAGGAGGCTGCGCGATTCGGCGACGGGGCGGATGCGTTCTTTCGAGGCTACTGCGAGCTCCTCGCTCGGCACAACGGCAAGAAGCGCTGGGGCGAGAAGACGCCGCGCCACGTGTACCGGATCCGCGAGATGCTCTCCCTCTGGCCCCGGGCACAGATCATCTGCATGGTGCGCGACCCGCGTGCAGTCGTCGCGTCGTACCGGCACTGGAAGGCGCAGAGCGAGTCCCAGGCCGAGTTGGAAGAGCCGCTCGACCGCGGCTTCGAGGCCGACGAGGAGCGCGCCCGGCGCTCGTACAACGTCGTCGTCATCAGCCTCCTCTGGCGGAGCGCGATGCGCGCCTCCCTCGACGCTCTACGAGCGTTCGGCCGGGACCGCGTCCGCATTCAGCGCTACGAGCCCATTCTTCGCGAGCCGGAGGCCGAGCTCCGCAGGCTCACCACGTGGCTCGGCCTCGAGTACCAGGAGTCCCTACTCGACGTCCCGATCCTCAACAGCTCGTTCGGCATGCGCGGTCAGACGGGGATCTCCACCGAGCCGCTCGAGCGCTGGCGGACAAGCCTCCCGCCCAGCGAGACGAGCGTGGTGCAGACCTGCTGCGGCGCCGTGATGGACGAACTCGGATACGCTCGCGAGCCCGTCGACGCGCCTCTCGCGAGCCTTGCGCGGACATGGGGATCGACTCCCCTCGCCTTTGGCCGCGCGCTCACGGTGAACCGCCGCCGGATGGGCAACGTCGGCGAGTACGTCTGGCGCCGCCTCCGTCTTGCGACCGCCCGCGGGGGCGCTGCTACGCCGTCGGCGGACGAGTAGCCGACCGGCTACGCGGCGGTCTCCTGGCGCGCCTGAAGAGCCGCGCCACGAGGAAGGCTACTCCTACAAAACCCAGGCCGACGACGAAGCCGAGGACAGCTCCCTCGATTCCGGAAACCTGCTCGCCGAACAGCTTCTCCTTGAGGTCCCGGAGCTCCGCCCGAGACTCCCGTCCTCTCCTCGCCGACGAGGAACGTGGTGATCGCCTCGGCCTCCTGCTCGCTCAGGTTCAGATCCGGCATCTGTGAGGACGGGTTGTCGAAGCCCGGTGAGAGAATCTGATTCTTCACCCAGGCCCTGATGCGCTGTCTGCCTTCGGCCTCTAGAACCTCGCCCCGTTCGGCCTCGAAGGCGCCTCCGCCAAGCTCCGGACGGATTCCGCGTATGCGGGAGAGTTGAGCCGGTCCCGGAGCCGCTTGAGAAGGCCGAGGTTGTCGAGGTTCGGCCCCGCGTTCCCGCCCTGTCCGTTCAACTGGTGGCACGAGAGGCAGCCCTTCTCGGCGAGCAACGTCGCTGCGCCGACCCCTTGGCCGACCATAAACGGGTGAGCCGCCTGCGGGTCGTACGAGACGCGGAACACCGCGCTCAGGCCCTCGGTGTTCGGCAGGAGCGGCGCGAAGTAGAGGCCGTCCGGACCAAAGGCAAGCCCAACGACGAGCTGCTGGTTGCCTCCCCGGTATTCGAGGAAGTAGCTCGGCACGCCCCGCACCCGTCTGTCGGCGAGGTCGTATGGGACGCGCACGACGCCCGCCTTCGCCTCGCCGGGCGCCGAGGTGAACGGATCCGACCCGGCGGCGGCGAAGAAGAAGGTGTCTCGATACTGCTCGGGGAAGACGGCGGTCTGAGCGGACGCGAAGTCGAGCTGCACGGGACTCAAGGAGGGTGAGAAGAGCGCCTCGGCACCCACGCCGATGCTCCAGTCGCTCCCGTTCCAGCGATAGTTGCGACCCTCGCTCGACGCGAAGAAAGGAATCGACCGAGGGGCCGTTGTTCGTCGCGAAGAGCCCACCTTCGACGGCCTTGAGCCCGAAGGGGTTGCGAAGGCCGTACGCCCAGACGTAGCGGCGCGGACGGTCTCCGGTGCCTCGGGGGGCGAAAGGGTTGCCGGGGAACGGCTCGCCGTCGAGCGTGAAGCGGAGGACCTTGCCGAGCAGCTGATCGAGCTGCTGGCTCGCGCCTGCGTTCCAGCCGTCGCCGACGCTGACGAACAGCGCGTTGCCGACGACCTGGCAACCGCCGACCTGGTGAGCAGTTTCTGCCTGGAAGTCGGCGAAGACGTCGGTGAATGCCTTCTCCCCCGTAGGCTCGAGGCCGAAGGTTCTCGGCTCCGTTCGGAAGCGGACGACGTTGTTTCGAAGGAGGTCGCCGGGCCCCTGGTACGAGTACGTGATGAAAACGAAGCCGTTTCTCGGATCGAGGCAGATGCCTGCCAGGCCTGCCTGCCCCGGGCCGGCGGGCGCCTCCTGTGAGGGGTCGAGCGTGCGGACCCGCGCGAACGTGTGGACCGAGCGATCGTTCGTGACCACCTTCACCGTGCCTCTGAGCTCGGTGACGAAGTACAGCGGGTCGTCGGGTCCCGTGCCCGGGTCGGGAACGAAAGCGATCGCGGTCGGGAGGCTGTAGCCCTCCGTGTCGATCTCGAGCTTGAAGCCTTTTTCGAGAGCCCAGTCCGCCTGCCAGTTCGAGCTTTCTCCTGCGGGCTCTGAGACAGCCGATCCGCACCCGGCCGCGAGTAGGCAGGCAAGCAGGGCGAGCAGGGCGCGCCCGATCTTCACCGGCAGCGGGGGGAGTCTGTCGCCATCGAGGGACTGATTACTGCGGCGGACCGAACGTAGCAAACTCGGAGCCGCCAGTCTGCTGCGTCAGCGAAAACCGGAACCCTCCTGTCCGCGAACCTGAGGCCGGTGAACGACATAGCGGAGAGCGCTCAGGCCGAGCGTCCACTCCGCCACGACCATGCGGGGAAGCACCCGGAGGAAGTGAGCCCTGAGCTCCTCGTTCTCCTGCAGCCGGCGATAGATGATGGGGAGTCGGACGAGCCCGAAGTAGTGGATCGGCACGCGGGAGAAGAACCGCTTGTGGACACCCTCTTGCTGGATCGGGCCACAGCGGGCGAGGCCGTACGCGAGCCGGTCCTGTTGCCGCCGCAACTCGGCGAACGTCTCCCGGCCGTGGTCGTGAAACGTCTCAATACGAGGATCGAAGACCAACCGGATCCCGGCGGCGTGCGCGTCGGCACAGAACACTGCGTCCTCCCCGCCGTAGCTCTCGTCCCACCGAAGTGGAAGCGCGCGTGGTACCGCCATGCAGAGGGAGGAGACGAACGGCACCGTCCGCGGCGTTCCGCGCGGGAGGAACGGCGTCTCGACCTGGAGGTGTGCGACCCAACCCCAGGCAGTCTCCGCACGAAAGCTCCGCGCACCGCCGATGATCGCGCCCGGAAACTCGCGAAGCGCGAGGGCCAGCGCTTTCGACCAATTCTCGCCCGGGATCGCGTCGGCGTCCAGGAAGACGACGACATCTCCGCGCGCCTCCTCCCAGCCCTTGTTGCGGGCACCGCCGGCGAACCCCCGGTGGCTCGTGAGGACGATCCTGGCGCCCCGCTCACGAGCAAGCACGGCCGTCGCGTCACGCGAGCCGTCGTCGACGACGAGGACCTCGTCCGGCCTCGGGTCCTGCGCGTTCAACGCAGCGACCACGTTTCCGATCGTCCGTGCGGCGTTGTAAGCGGGGATGACGACGGTCACCGAAGGCTCCATCGTTGATCCTTTCGCCCGGCCTCGACAATCGCCCCGGAGCGCTAGCCGCGCTCCGCGGGGGGAGGGGGTCCTGAGGTGCGGCTCGTCGAGACGCAGACCGGACAGACAATCCACCCGTCCACGTCTTCGATCGCGTCGCCGAGGTTGACGGGCCTTCCGCATGCCTCGCAGGCGATGTAGACGAGTCGGCGCGGGTCGCGCCGCCTCCCGAGCTTTCGCAACCGGGCGAGCGGCCGGAGGATCGTGAGCGGCAGCTGCAGCGTCATCCGTTTGCCTTCGAGTGCACCGACGCGGCCTCCCGCAGGTCTTCGGAGGTCGACGCGAAGAACGCATCCTGCTCCGCTCGGAGGCGATCGCAGACCCTCCCCGCCGGGACGACAACGTCCTCGTAGGTCAGCACGGCATCCTTGGGAACGGCCCGCCGGAGCGTTGCCCCTTCCGCGAGGCCGATGGGGAGAAGCCCTTCGGCGCGCGCGGTCTCTGCGTTCTCGGCCTGGCCGTACGTCATGTAGCCGCCGAGCCCGTCGATGGCCTGGCCCGCACTCAGGTCCGTCTTGGCGGTCGCGATCACGTCGACCAACGGTGGCCCCAGGGGAGCGATCGCGGCGTCCGCGAAGAACACGGCCCGTGCGACGGAATACGGCGCCTCGAAATGACAGAGGTGATACGGAGTGTAGAAACAGTAGAACGGCCCGGGGCCGAGCTTGTAGAGCTCGAGGTAGTGACGCTGGATCGGATGGTCCTGCGTGGCGAGGACGAAGACGCCGGGGCTGGGCACCGCGCCCGACGACGTAGTCGACGATTCCCTCCCCGTCCAGCAGCTCGTCGTGCGGGGTACCAGTCCGCCGCCTCCTGCATCGGACGTGCCGGTCGGTACGGTCGGCCCGTACATGCCCCGCTTCGCCACCCTCATGCCAGTGGCGTTGGCGACGATCGCCTGCTCGAACGAGATCTTCGTCCCGTCGGCGAACGACGTCACCATCTGTGGGTTCTGCCTCCACCGGCTGCGCGAAACTCCTCCTGCGTCGTCGGGTTGCGGTACGGGTCATGAAGCCCCTTGATGTTCCCGCAGAGCACCGGTTTCAGCCCGATGCCGCGCACGAACCGGTAGAGGTTCATCGTCACGCCGGGCTGGTCGCCGTCGGCGTTCGTGAAGACGACGCCGGCTTGGTCCGCATACGTCTTGAGGATCGGGCCGACGGTGCCGTCGAGCTCCGCGTTCATCAGGACCACGTGCTTGCCGTGCTCGAAAGCACGCAGGGCGACGCGCGCGCCGAGCTCGACCGTGCCCGTCACTTCGATGACCGCGTCGACGGCCTCGGCATCGCAGAGGGCGAGCGGGTCTTCGGTAACAGCGGGGCGGCCGCGGGCGATTGCATCGTCGAGCTCGCCGGCCGAGTCGACCGCCTGCACCTCCGAGGCCCGGCCTCGGCGTACGCCCGCCTGGCGCCGTCGAGGTGGCGGTTCGAGATCGGCGACGAGTCCATGCCCGGGATCGCGCGTGGTGATCTGCAGGGCGATGCCCCGGCCCATGAAGCCGGCACCGACCATTCCGACTCGGATAGGCCTGCCCTCACGCTCGCGCCGCTCGAGCGCGCGGTCGAGGATGATCACAGGCTTCCCCGGGCCGGGGAGGGGGTGACCGCGGACGCACGCGCGTCGTAGTCCGGCCAGCTCGGTCCTTGTCCGAGATGATGCGCCGGTCGGCGTCGGGCCACTCGATCCCGAACGCCGGGTCGTCCCAGCGGACGCCCCGTTCCGCGTCCGGAGCGTAGAACTCGGATACCTGGTAGAAGGTCTCGGTCTCGTCGGCGAGCGTCTGGTAGCCGTGGGCGAAGCCCTCGGGGACGTAGAGCATGCGGCGGTTCTCCGCCGTGAGCTCGACGCCGATCCACCGAGTGAACGTCGGCGAGTCGGGCCGCAGGTCGACGGCGACGTCGTAGATCGCCCCTCGGGTGCAGCGGACGAGTTTCACCTCTGCGTGCGGCGCTCCCTGGTAGTGCATGCCGCGCAGCGTCCCCCGGTGATCGTTGAACGAGACGTTGCACTGAACGAGCTCCGGTTCAGGCCGTGCATCCTCGAACTCTTTTCGCGCACCAGGCCCGCGCGAAGAAGCCGCGCTCGTCCACGCGCTCGTCGAGGTCGACGATCACCGCGCCGGGAAGGTCGGTGTCCGTGAAGATCACAGAGCCCGCGCCTGCCCCTCGGTGCTCGGAGGGCGGTGGCCTGCTCCCGGGGAGCCGGCGGAGGTCAGCATCGAGGGTGCCGTCGTCGATCAGCCGCCGGAGGCGCTTCAGGCGCGTGTAGCGCTCGCCCTCGAAATCAGCGAGCGTGAGGCCCTGCCGCGCGATAGGCCGCGAGCATCTCCTCCGCGCCGTCGCGCGCCGTGCGCGACAGCTCGAACTCGGGGAAAGGCGCGCGAACTTCCAGAAGTCGACCCGATAGCTGCGCGGGTCCGGGTCGCCGCTCCCTGCGTACTCCACCTCGCACTCCGGCACGACCTCACGCACGGTCTCGGCGAGGTCGCGCACCTGAAAGTTCTGCTCGCGTGCGCCGATGTTGAAAGCCTCGTCGTGCGTCGCTTCCACCGGGCCCTCGAGCACGCACAGCATCGCCCGCGCGATGTCCCGCGACGTGGACGAGCGGCCTCCACGGCGTTCCGTCGCTCAGGATGACGATCTTCCCCGTCGTCACCGCCCAGGCGACGAGGTTGTTGAGGACGAGATCGACTCGCATTCGGGGTGAGAGCCCGTAAGCGGTGCCGTTTCGCATGAACACGGGAGAGAAGCCGTCGTCCGCGAGCGCAGCCAGGCTCTCCTCGGACCTGACTTTCGACTCGGCGTAGGCCGTCACCGGCTTGAGCGGAGCCTCCTCGGCGACGAACTCCTCGGTGGAAGCAGCTCCGTACATGCTGCACGACGAGGAGAAGACGAACCGCCGAACGCCGGCGGCCTTCGCCGCCTCGGCGATGCGCAGCGTCCCTCGGAAGTTGATCTCGTAGGTCCAGTCCGCGTTGAGGTCGCCGAGCGGGTCGTTCGAGAGGGCGGCCAGATGGACAACCGCGTCGAAGCCTCTCGAGGTGCTCCGGCCGCGCGTCCCGGATGTCCTGGCGCAGCTCGGCAACGACGACCCCGTCCGAGTAGAGGTCGCAGCCCTCGTAGAAGAACGTGTCGAGCCCCACGACGTCGTGCCCGGCGGCGGTAAGGAGAGGCACCGCGAGCGAGCCGATGTAGCCGTGATGGCCGGTGACCAGGACTCGCATGCCCTGCTACACCGCCCTCGCCAGCCCCGAGAAGAGCGCCTTCGCGGCAGTGAAGGTCGCACCGTGGCCGTTGGGCTGCTTCTCCAGCTCGTGCGAGATCTCCCTGACCATCGTCCGGTGGTACTCCCGGTACTCCGGATCCCGGACCATACGAAGCTGGACGAGACCTTTCAGCAGCGAGCGCGAATAGTGTCTCGTCAGCCTACCCAGGAGTTTTTCGAACTCGGGTTCGTCGAGGTAATACGGCCCGTACTTGAGAAGGACGACGAGCCTTCCGGGAACGTGTGTCTTCACTCGATTTGCGAACGTCGTGGCGGCCTCGTTGTGCCGCCGCGTGAACGTCAACACCTGGTGGACGAACCCGAAGTCCGTCTCGCGGAGGAGGTCGTAGCAGACCTCGGTATCGGCATGGAGGTTGAGCTCGTTGTAGAACTTCTCTCGGGCTCGCACGAGCTCCGACCGGATCAGGAGAGCGGTGGGCGACCCGAAGAGATATCGGCCTCCGAGGAGTGAATAGCGGCCTACGTCCCGGCCTGGGGCGACCTCCACGCTGTACGAAAGGCCGTCGAGGTTGACCCGGTTCTCCTCGAGCCGGTACGCGCCCACGACACCGACCGACGGGTTCCTCTCCCCGACGTCGACCATGCGGGCCAGGCACTCCGGGTAGAGCCAGTCGTCTCCGTGGACCACCTTGCAGTAGGCGCTCGTGGGAGAGAGCTCCGCCAGCGCACGGTTCCAGTTCGGAAGCATGTCCAAGTGCTCGACGTGCGCGCGGACGCGCACGCGCTCGTCGCGCTGGGCGTACTCCTCCGCAAGCTCGCGCGAACGGTCCGTGCTGCGGTTGTCCACGATCACGTACTCCCAGTTTTCGTAGGTCTGGGCGAGCACGCTCTCGATGCAGTCCGCGAGATACGCGTCCGCGTTGTAGACAGGCGTGATGACCGTGACGAGTGGCTGCTGCGCCGTTACCACGCCTTCCAGGGCGGCCGGCCGGAGTTCCATTGCTCGTCGAGAATCGTCTTGTCCCGCAAGGTGTCCATGTTCTGCCAATAGCCACGGTGCTTGAAGGCCGCCAGGCGGTTGTCTTGGGCAAGCCGCTCGAGCGGCTCTCGCTCCCAACTCGTCTGGTCACCCTCGATGTAATCGATCGCGTCAGGTTCGAGCACGAAGAAGCCGCCGTTGATCCAGGCGCCGTCTCCGCGCGGCTTTTCCATGAAGGCGGAGATCAAGGTCTGCTCGGGCTCGAGCACGAGCGTCCCGAAGCGGCCGGGCGGCTGCACCGCCGTGAGCGTCGCCAGCACTCCTTGCTGCCGATGGAATGCGAGGAGCTCGTTCATGTCGACGTCCGTGACGCAGTCCCCGTAGGTAAAAAAGAAGGTCTCGCCGCCGATGAACTCCCGCACGCGCCGCAGGCGCCCGCCCGTCATGCTGTTCTCGCCCGTATCGATCAAGGTCACGGACCAGGGTTCCATCGAGTCCGAATGCGCGATCGTCTTGCCGTCGCGTAGATTGAACGTTACATCCGTCGAGCGAATGAAATAGCTGGCAAAAAATTCCTTGATCAGATAGCCCTTGTATCCGAGGCAAATGACGAAATCATTGACGCCGTGAGCCGAGTAGATTTTCATGATGTGCCACAGGATCGGTTTCTCGCCGATTTCGACTAGTGGTTTGGGTTTTGTGCCGCTTTCTTCGGAGATGCGTGTCCCATACCCACCTGCGAGAATCACCGCCTTCATAGGATCAGCCTAGCGCTCTGCTTCGGACCGGGCAAGACTAGGATCCCTGGGAATTCCAGCCCGCGGTCGCCGGCGCCTGCGCCTCGCCTCTCGGGTCGATCCAGCGCTCCAATGCATGGTGAATCGCTTCCGTGAGGTCGTATGGATGTCCGGTCTTCACCACGTACACCCGTGCGCCTGCGGCAAACGCATCCTCCATGTGCCGAGTGTCCTCCGAAGAAGCGAGCACGACGATGTCGAGCTCGGGAGCGCGAGCCTGAGCGGCCCTTAGGAAGGCGATTCCGTCCGTCTCCTCCGCCAGGCCGACCTCCGAGACCAGAATGTCGGGCTTGTGCTCCTCGATGAGCGAGAGCGCAGCTTCAGGCGTGGTCGCGGAGCCCTCCACCTGAAGGCCGAACGAGTCCACGATTGCCCCGACCAGTTCGAGCCAGCGGGGACTCCCGTCTGCGAGCACCACCCTCGAGTGGGAACGCGGCGCCACCTCGCGGAACGCCGACCCACCGTCGCTTTCCTGCTCTCCTGTCCATATGATCATGTTCTCTCCCTAGCGTCGAACGTCCCTTTCGCGCGCGCCGCGAAGGACCACGGCACGCGCCGCTTGTCGCCCTAACGGCGACTAGCCGGGGCGGCTCAGCCGGAGATAGAGAGGCGTCGGCCGGAGGTGAGTCACCACCACTCGCAGCACTCGGCTGCGCGTGGGCGGACTGAGCGCGAGAATCGCCATGAGGACGGCAAGCGCTCCGACCCCCGCTGCACCTTGGGGCGCACCGGAAGCGCCGGAGCTGCCGGTGGAGGGCACGGGCGGCCAGCTCGGCGGCGTCAGCGGCGCGTTCGCAGGCTCCCGGGGCACCACTGCCTCCGGCGGAGCCGCGCGAATCTTGGCCTGACTCTCGCCGGCGATTGCGCCGGCCTGAACGTCAGACGCCGAGACCGCCGTCACGTGTAGCACGATCGCGTCGTCGGGAGCGATCGACCGTGGTATGAGGACGACCCCGCTGGGGGAGTCTTCCGAACGCGGACGCGGGGCGCCCGGCGCGCCCTGGTCGGCCACGCTCACCGGCTGTGAAGGCAGGAAGAGCGGAGGTGCCTCGGAGACCGGAGGTGCCTCGGAAGTCGGAGGAGCCTCGGAAGTCGGAGGAGGCTCGAAGACCGGAGGAGTCTCCGGCACGGGCGGAACCTCGAAGACCGGAGGAGCCTCGGCCGGCGTAGAGATCGGTGTGGGCGGGCCGGAGTCGGGAGGCGGTTGCGGCGTTGGAGGGCTCTGCGGTTCGGCCGGCGGGTTCGCCGGCGGCGGGCCTTCCGGAGCGCCCGCTCCCGTAGAGCCTGCTGCCTCCGACGGGCTCCCGGCCCCAGCCTGCGGCCCGCTCTGCGGCGGGCCGGCCGGAGCGCCGCCCGGCTCGGTGTCACTCTGGCCGGCAGCGGGCGCGGAAGACGTCTCGGCGGGGTTGGCGGCCGGGTCGTCCGTGCTCTGCGCCGTCGCCCGCCCCGCCCCCGCAAGCGCGAGCGCGAGCCCGATCGCGACCAAAAGCGCGAATCTCGACACTCCCAGCGGCAATTGACTCACTCGGACGGCTCCGCGAACAGCCTTGGGGCGCGCTTCATCCCGCAACGCTGGGGCCGTCCTTCTCGACAAGGAAGTCTCCGATAGCGAGAACGTCGAGCCCGCACATGTAGAACGTCGAGAGTGCGTCCTTCGGCGAGCAGACGATCGGCTGGCCGGCAACGTTGAAGCTCGTGTTGAGGACCACGGGCACGCCTGTGAGCTTGCGGAACTCGTCGATAAGCCGCCAGTAGCGCGGGTTCGTACGCCGGTCGACGGTCTGCGGGCGGCCGGTGCCGTCGACGTGGATCGCGGCCGGGATCTTCGACTTGACCTCCTCGCGTGCCTGGAAGGCGAGGATCATGAACGGCGACGGGTGGGCGGTCCCGAAGTACTCCTCCATGTGCTCGACCAGGATCGAGGGCGCAAAGGGCCGCCACGGCTCGCGGTGCTTGACCTCGCGGTTGACCTTGTCCTTCATGTCCGGGTCCGTTGGATTAGCGAGGATGCTGCGGCCGCCGAGCGCGCGTGGGCCCACCTCCATCCGTCCCTGGAACCAGCCCACGATTCGGTTTTCGGAGATGAGCCTGGCCGTCTCGGCCTCGATGTCGTCGGAGCGCCGGTAGGGAACCTTGGCCTCGCGCAGGAGCGCTTCGATCTCCTCGTTCCCGAATTCTGGGCCCCAGTACGCATGATCGAAGGCAGTCTTCGGACGCTCGCCGGTGAGCTTCACATGGGCCCAGACCGCGGCGCCGAGCGCCGTGCCGCAGTCCGAAGCGGCGGGCTGCACGAAGATCCGCTCCACGTGGGGAAGGCTGAGGAGCTTCCCGTTGCACGAGCAGTTGAGCGCCGTCCCGCCCGCCATGCAGAGATCGGTGAGCCCGGTGCGCTCGTGGACGATCTCCGTCATCCGTGCGACCACCTGCTCGAGGCTGTACTGGAGCCGAGCCGCGACGTGCTCGTAGTAGCCGTCGATAGGCGGCGCGCCCTTCGGCCGGTGCTTGATCGTGCGTGCCGCCGTCATGAGGTCCTCCTCGCGGTAGGAAGGCAGCGCGCCGTCCGACATGTTGATGAAGGGGAAGAGCCCTTCTCGCGGATCGCCGTACGCCGCCAGCCCCATGACCTTGCCTTCGTCACTGTGACGCTTGAACCCGAGGTGCCCCGTGTAGGTCTCGTAGAACACGCCCCAGCTCGACTCGCGATCGACGTAGTCGAGCACATCGATCTCGGTCCCCCGCCCGACGCCGAGCAGGCCCGAGTCCTGCCCGCCGCTTCCGTCGAGCGAGACGATCGCCGCCTCTTCGAACGGTGAGAGAAAGAACGTCGAGGCGGCGTGCGCGAGGTGGTGCCGGACGAACATGACGTTGTCGCGCTTCTTCAGGTACTGCTCCAGCTGTGCCAGGTAGATCCGGTGAGTCCGCCATCGGCGGTACTCGCGGCGTGGGCTCGGATGCCTCGACCTCCCCTGGAGCAGACGCCCCGCCTGCGCCCGCATCACGTCCGAGAACACAGCGTTCGGATGGCTGAACCCAACGGCGACCGTGTCGACGTCGTCCATGGAGACACCGGCCCTGTCGAGGCACCACTGGACGGCCTTCTCGGGGATCGTGTGGGGTGCGTGCTTGATCCGGTTGAGCCGCTCCTCTTCGACCATGGCGATGAGCTCCCCGTCCACGAGGATGGCCGCGGCGTTGTCGCGGCAGATCGGGTCGGTGATGCCGAGAACGATCATCGTTCCTATGCTCCCCCCTGCTCGGTCGATTGCATGGCCAGGTTCAGGAGCGCCGGCTCACCGGCCGTCTCGTTCTCCGCTTCCCCCGCGTCTGCACTCCAAGAGCCGTCGATTCGCTCTTGAAGAGCTACCGGCTGCCCCGCACGCGCGTGCGCGACAGCATGAGCGAGCGCAGTCATGACCTTGATCGATGTGACGCAGGGCACGCCCGCGGCGGCCGCAGCCTTCCGGAGCTCAGCGCCGTTCACACCGGCGTGCTGCGAGAGCGCCAGCAGAAAATGGCAACGTCGCGAACGAATCAGATCGAGTGCCGACGGGCCGTCTCCCGGCTCGTCCGGACTACGTACCCAGTCGACGGGAAGGCCGTCCGCAGCAATTGCGTCCGCGGCCTCCCGCGTCGCGGCAAGACCGAAGCCCCGCCCGGCGAACAAAACAGCCGCCCCACGCACCGACGCGAGATCTGCGCCGTCGGCTGTGATCAGCACGGTTCCGCCGACGGGCACGCTCCTCTCCGCCGCTCTTTCCGCCTTTGTCAGCGCGCTCGCCAGGTCGGACGCGGTGGCCATCACCTCACCTGTCGAGCGCATTTCGGGGCCCAGCTCCGGATCGGCATCGGGGAACCGCCGGAACGGGAAGACGGCCGCCTTGACGCTCACTGCTCGTGTGCTGCCCTCGGGAGGGAGGTCGAGGTCGGAGACTCGCTCGCCGGCGATGAGCCGACAAGCCGCGCCGACGAGGTTGACGCCGGTCGCCTTGCTGGCGAAGGGGACCGTGCGCGAGGCGCGCGGATTCGCTTCCAGGACGTAGAGGCGGTCCTCATGAAGCGCGAGCTGGACGTTCAGGAGCCCTGTCACTCCGAGCGCGGGCCCGAGCCGGCGGACGATGTCGGCCGTCCGGGCGAGCGTGTCCTCGTCGAGCGAGTTCGGCGGCAGGACGCACGTCGAGTCGCCCGAATGCACCCCGGCCCCCTCCACGTGCTCCATGAACGCGCCGATGTACGTCTCGTTCCCGTCGCAGAGGGCATCGACGTCGATCTCGATCGCACCCTCCAGGAAGCGGTCAACGAGCACATGCCCGTGCACGGTGTCGACGATGTCCGCCGCTTCACGGCAGATCGCCATTGCTCGACCGCCCAGCACGTACGAAGGCCGGACGAGGACCGGATAGCCGAGCTCAGCCGCGGCGCGCAGTACGTCGTCGCGATCCTCCGCGATCCGCCAGGGCGGAACGGCCAGGCCCAGGCGCTCGCACAGGGCGGCGAACCGCTCGCGGTCCTCGGCGAGGTCAACCGCCTCCTGTGAGGTGCCGAGAATGGGAATTCCGGCATCGGCGAGTGCACGCGCCAGCTTGAGTGGAGTCTGTCCGCCGAACTGGGCAACGACGCCGAGAGGCCGCTCTCGCCAGCAGATTTCGAGCAGCTCCTCGGCACGCAAAGGCTCGAAGTAGAGCCGGTCGGAGCTGTCGTAATCGGTCGAGACCGTTTCCGGGTTGCAGTTCACCATCACTGTCTCGTAGCCGAGCGTGCGAAACGACTGCGCGGCGTGCACACAGCAGTAGTCGAACTCGATGCCCTGGCCGATACGGTTCGGCCCCGAGCCGAGGATGACGACGGGCGAGCGCCCGGTGTCCCGACTCTCGTCCGCCTCTCCCCACGTCGAGTAGTAGTAGTTGGAGGTTGCGTCCACCTCGGCGGCGCACGAGTCGACTCGGCGGAAAGCGGGCCGGACGCCGCTCATGCGGCGGCGGGCGGCGGCCCGCTTCTCGCTCGTTCCGCAACGGAAAGCAATGTCGGCGTCCGACCACCCGGCCCGCTTGAGGCGCACCCAATCGTCCGCGACGAGATCGTCGACAGACGAAACCCGGGCGAGAACGCCGCGGGCTCGCTCGAGCTCCTCCCTGAACCACGGATGAATCCCGTCGGGGAGCGCTTCGAGGTCTCCCCAGGGCATCGACGAGCCGGCGTCGAGCTCGCACGAGCGCATCGCCTTCAGGAATGCCTCTGGGAACGTCCGCCCAATCCCCATCGCCTCGCCCACGGACTTCATCTGGGTCCCGAGCCTGTCGTCGGCCCCCGGAAACTTTTCGAACGCAAACCGTGGGAATTTCACGACGACGTAGTCGAGGGTCGGCTCGAAGCTCGCCGGCGTCGTCCCGGTGAGGTCGTTCGGGATCTCGTCCAGCGTGTAGCCGACGGCAAGTTTCGCCGCCACCTTGGCGATGGGATAACCGGTTGCCTTGCTGGCGAGGGCCGAGGAGCGCGAGACTCGAGGGTTCATCTCGATGACGCGCAACTCGCCCGAGTCCCGACTCCGCGCGAACTGGATGTTCGAGCCCCCCGTCTCGACCCCGACGGCGCGAATCACCTTCGCTGCGGTATTCCGAAGCACCTGGTAAGCCTCGTCGGACAGCGTCATCTGCGGTGCGACTGTGACCGAATCTCCCGTGTGCACTCCCATCGGGTCGAGATTCTCGATCGAGCAGACGACTACGACGTTGTCGCGGGCATCGCGCATGACTTCGAGTTCGAACTCGTCCCACCCCTCCAGCGACTCCTCGACGAGCACCTGCCCGACGGGGCTCTCGGCGAGACCCGCGTCGACCCGGCGCCTGAGCTCGGCCTCCGTCCTCGCAAGCCCGCTTCCGTGCCCACCGAGCGTGAATGCGGGACGCACGATGGCGGGAAGCGGCACCGTCTCCAGGTCGGCTAGATCGGTGGCGACTCGGCTTGCCGGCACGCGCACGCCCGCGTCCTCCATCGTCGTGCGGAAGAGCTGGCGGTCCTCGGCGCACCTGATTGCCTCGAAGGAGGCCCCGATCAGCTCGATGCCGAGCTCGTCGAGGACCCCCTGCTCCTGTAGGCGGAAGGCAACGTTGAGGGCAGTCTGCCCACCCAGCGTCGGTAGGAGGGCGTCGGGCCGTTCCCGAGCGAGCACGGCTGCAACGCTCTCGACATCGAGCGGCTCCAGGTAGGTTCGGTCGGCAAAGTCGGGGTCGGTCATGATGGTCGCCGGGTTCGAGTTGACGACGATCGTGCGGAAACCCTCGTCCCGCAAGACCTTCAGCGCCTGGCTGCCTGCGTAGTCGAACTCGCACGCCTGCCCGATCACGATCGGCCCCGAGCCGATCACGCAGATCGTGCGGAGGTCAGACCGCCTTGGCATCCCGCAACTCGTCGACCCAGCGCTCGATGACGAAACGCGCGTCGTGCGGGCCGGGCCCCGCTTCGGGGTGGAACTGGACCGAGCGCGTCATCAGTTCGGGAAACTCGAGACCCTCGACGGTGCCGTCGTACAGGGAGACATGTGTGGCGCCGTTCCCCTCTGCCGGTGCGACGGCGAAGCCGTGATTCTGGCTCGTGACCAGGACGCGACCCGTGGCGCGCTCGAGGACTGGATGGTTGGCGCCGCGGTGGCCGAAAGGAAGTTTGAACGTCTCGAGGCCGGTCGCGAGCGCCAGCAGTTGATGGCCCAGGCATATGCCGAGAATCGGCACACGACCGAGAAGCTCCTGCACGGTCCGAGACCTCGTCCTGAAGCGGCTCGGGATCGCCCGGCCCGTTCGAGAGCACGACGCCGTCGAAGCGGGTCAGCTCCCTCGCGTCCGTGTCGTGGGGAAAGACGGTCACTGCGGCGCCGCCGTGCACGAGTCGGCGCAGGATCGACCGCTTGCAGCCATAGTCCACCAAGGCGACGGACACGTGGCCATGCCTGGCGTAGACGTAAGGCGCCGGTGTGGAGACGTCGGCGACGAGAGGGAGCCCGCTCATCCGCGGCCGGGCCCGAACGGCTTCGAGCACCACGGCCGTCGAGGCTTCGCCGCAGACGACGGCGGCTCGCATGGAGCCCTTCTCCCGCGCGTGGAGGACGACGGAGCGCGTATCGACGCCCGAAAGCGCGGGAATGCCGTGTGCGCGGAGCCATTCGGTCCACTCCGGCCCGCGCGCCGCCCTCATGACGACGGCACGAGCATGGACGGTCGTCGACTCGGAGCGATCCGCCAGGACCCCGTAGTTACCAACCATGGGAGCCGTGAACGCAACAATCTGTTCGGCGTAGCTCGGGTCGGTGACGACCTCTTGATACCCGGTCATGGCCGTCGTGAAGACGGCTTCCCCGAAGGCAAGCCCGTCGGCGCCGACGGGCTCACCGTCGAAGAAAACCCCGTCCTCGAGTACCAGACGCCCGATGATTGCCGCTAGACCCTCCGCAGGTACAAGCCACGCCAGTTAGATCATTGTGCCGAGAGACCGACCGGAATTCAACGGGCGGAACGTGCCGCCGTCGGCGGGCGCCGAGCTACTGCGTCACGGCTGAGCCTCAGCGTCGGAAGGGGATGACCCGATTGTTCCGCCAGACGTCGCCGGCCGCTCCCCGAAACGCGGCGTGCCTACCTGCGTACACGACCGAGTTCATCACACCCGAGCGGATCGCTCTGCCGATGTGGACGGTCGTGCCTCCGCCCTTGAGGTTGCAGCGGTCGCAAACGACATAGGCGGGGGGAGAAGGATTGCCCCTTCCCGCGTTGACGAAGAAGGACGAGTGGTTCGAGCTCCCGCAACGGGTAACGAGTCCTCGGAACGTGATGCGGGCCCCGCCCATCACCTGAACGGCGTCCTGGTGAACAGTCGGATTACGTCCGTAGCAGCGGACGTAGCCGCCCCCGATGACGAGGTCGTGGGCGGTCCTGCCGACCTTGACTCCATCGCGAGCCCAGGTGCTGACCTGGATGCGCCGGATGAAGCCGGTGCAGTTGCCGCGATTGAGCCCGATCGCGTCTCCTCCGCTCACGCTCCTGATGGTGACCCTCAGGAGAGTGAGCTGGAGCGGCTGCGAGTAGCTGCCGCACCGAAAGGGCTTGTTGAGGATGATCGTTCCTCTCGTCGCGGCCGACGCGCCGCTCGGAGCCGCGAGGAGGAGCGCAAGCATGGAGAAGAGTCCAATGAGACCGGCGGCGCCGGCACGCGAACCTCGGCGGCCTCCGTTGCCAGGCTGCTTCGTGTGGCCGTCGTGCGCCCCACGCTGTGCTGCGGATCTAACGCGCGTGATGAGTGTGCAAAGTGTCAACATCGCCTCCTGTTTGGGGTGTACGCGCCGGCTTGGCGCGGCCTTACACAGGGTCCTTCTGGTGCCACCTCCTTCTGATCGTCACTCGGAACGCAGACCATGTTGGCCGCCGCGGCGGACGTTCCTTCAGCAGGGACGGAGAGAGCGTCGACCACGGCACTCCAGTGATGTCGGCGTCCCCCCGGCGAACCACGGCCGCGCATAATGGCACGGGTCGAGGGTCGCCGCCATTCGTTAGGTTGAGCAGGACTTTCTGCGGAGCAACGAGAGAGGAGCCGTCTCCGGCTCCTCTCTTTCGTCAGCGCCGTGGATTCAAAACGAGCGCCGTGGTCCTAGCCGCAGACGGGCGCGAACGTCGTCTCGATCGAGAACCGGCGATCGCGCGCGCAGTTGACCCGCGCCCGGTCGTGCCCGAGCCCACCGCTAAGGCGATCGCGCCAGCGATCCCGCGCCAAGAACGTATCCGCGCCGAGGCCGCCGAAGAACCTGTCTTTGCCGAGGGAGCCGACGAGCCGGTCGCCTCCCGGCCCGCCGCGAAGCTCATCCGCGCCCAAGCCGCCTAGGAGCTTGTCGGCCGCCAGGCCGCCGGAGATCTCGTCGTTGCCGAGCTCACCGCGCACCCGGTCGACGCCCTGATTGCCTCTGAGGTCGTCCGCGCCTGCGCGGCCCAGTACGAAGTCGTTGCCGAGCCAGCCGAGTGCGATGTCGTTCCCCGGCCCTGCGACGACGAGATCGTTGCCGGCACCGGCCCAGATCCTGTCGTTGCCGCCGAAGCCGCAGATGACGTCCCGGCCCGGCCGGCCGGTGAGGAGGTCGGCGGCCTGTGTCCCGACGATCGTGCACGTGTACCGAACGCCGTCCACGGCCACGAAGGGTGGCCCGCCCGGGCTGCCCGGAGGGGGCGGGGGCGGCGGAGGATTCGTGCAGTCCGGCTTCGTAGCGACTGCCGAAGTCACCGCGCCCTTGTGGCCACCGTCCGCCCACTTCTGGAGCACCTTGGCCACGACCGTGACCTGGGTCCGGACGCCGGCGGGGAACGAGCCCGAGAACGAAAAGGCGTTCGCCGCGTTGAAGTGACCGCTGCCTTCCATCGTCGCGTCGACCGCCGTGTCGAAGATGCCTATCCCCGGATTCGTTCGTGAGTTGACCCAGGCGGGCGAGCCGAAGGCGAACTTACCCTCCCACGCGGTGGCCGTGTAGGCGACCTGGTCGTCGCAGGTTATGCGGGCACTCAGATAGGCGCTGTGCGCCCCTGCTCCCGAGGCGAACATGCCGGCGGCGAGGACTGCCAGCAGCGGCACCGGCCACTTGACTCTCATGCCCATTCGTCGTTATCCCCTTCGTTTGGCGTCTCGGGGACAACCCTCACCGTCGCTGGAGGACCCCTTGCCGCATTTGAGCCTCCGCAAGTCGGGAGGGAAGTTTCATCGTGCAACACCGCGAAAGCCCCGTCAAGCCGGCAGGGCTCTCCCGGTGCGGTTTCCTTGGGCGGAGGCCGTGTTGATCCGCGCGAGGCTCCGGTCTAGGATGGCTAGAGCGCTTGAGTCCGGGGAGGCTGGGTCGAATTGGGAAGGACGGACCATCCGTAGAGCAGGAAGCGATCGTTGCGACAGCTTCGGCAGAGGCCCATGACCCGGCTCGGACTGATCCTCAGCTGCATCGCCGTCCTGGCCGTCGGGATGGCCATTCCGACTACCGCGCTCGCTCAAACGACCGAGCAGCAGCCATCACCCCCGCCTCCGTTTCCGCCCTTTCCTCCATTTCCAGAGTTCCCAGACATACCGTTCCCGGAGTTCCCTGACCCGCCGGTCGAACCCCCTGCTCCGCCGGAGCCCTCCAACCCGCCTCCCGCGCCGCCTCCTCCGCCGAGCTCCGGCGCCGCAACCTGACCCCCTCAATCCGGCGCCGGCCACACCGGACGCTCCAAAGTCAGCACCTCCCGGCCCACCCGGCAAGGCTCCCGAGGCCACGCCAGAGGCCGGCGTTCGCGAAGAGCGGTCTTCTGGGACGGAGTCCCTCTCGGACTCATCGGCGCCCGACTCCTCCGGTGTCGCGAATGACGTGAGCGATTCCGAAGGCCCCCCGGCGCAGAAGTCCGCCCCGGCCAAGCGCGAACGCGCATCGGAGCCGCGGGCCGGCAACGCGCGTAGGGCCGATGGAACGGGTCCCGACCGCTTCCTTGCAGCGGCGCAGACTGCCGCGCTTCGAAGCTCGGCCGGCCCGGCGGTTTCAGACGCAGGGGGCGTTTTTTCGACTGTCGCATGGATCGCGCTCGGCGCGGTCGCGGCGCTGGTGCTGCTCACGCTTCGGCTGTGGCGGCGGCCGTTCGAGGGCGCGACGCTTGTCGGAGCATCAGCCGTCGCCAATCTGCCCGGGCCCGCCCCGGAGAGCGGCGTCGGCCCCCCCGAAGCCCCCCCTGTCCCGCCCCCGGCCTCGGCAGCCGATGCCGCGCTGGTCGCGGCAGTGGTGAGCCAGCACGAACGCACCCGAGCGGAAGCCGGCGCGGTCGGGCAAAAGTGGGTGGCCGCGGAGTCGGCCGCGCTGGCGGTAGCCCTGAGACGCTTCGCGCCCGCCGCGATCGAGGACGATGGAAGCGGCCAGCTCGGCCCGACCGGCCTGTCCGATTCCGCGGGTCAGACGCTGGCCAAGCGGCTCGAACAGGCTTCCGACGCCGACCTCGTCTTCGCGCTGCTCACCCTGCACAAGCTCGCCGAGAACGAGGCCGGCGAGGGCGCCAAGCCCGCCCTTGCCGCCGAGGCGACGGCCATCAGCAACATGCTCAAACGCTTCGCCCCCGACGCGCTCGACGACGGCCTCGCCACCTACTTCGGGAACAAACCACCCGACTTCGAGGGCTGACGGCACCCTCTCCTCAAAACTCAAAAGGCCCGTGTTGTGCGGGCCTTTCCATGATGCGCCCGGCACGATTCGAACGTGCGACCTCTGCCTCCGCAGGGCACACCGACACAAACGACGGGTAACGACGAACACCGCCCGATCCCGCATGTAGCCACACGTTGCGGGCTATCAGGTACCTGATAAGCCGCACGTTGCGAACACCCGGATCCGGGCGTTTGGGGCATGAATGGGGCACGGCCGGACGGTCGCGAGTAACGCGCGTTAGTGTCAGGAACGCGCGTCAGGCAACCGCGAAGGCGGCCCTGGCCGGCGGCCTGTCCACCGTCGCCCCCTGTACCGCCAACGACAACGCGACCGCACCAGTCAGCGGCCCCGACGGTGAGCGGGCGGCCGCAAAGAGCCGCCCAAAAACCGACCCTCCACTGCGTACCCCCCTTCCGGGGGTTGTAGCGGCCACGCTTATCGAGCAGCATTACCCAACTGCTCTCCGGCCGAGCGCATCGCTCGGGTCGCATGCGGGCGGCACTCACAAAAGAGGTTCCCTCATGCGTCACATGGCGACCATCGCTGCGCTGGCCGCGCTTGCAGTCCCCACCGTCGCGTTCAGTTACCCCGACCCCGGCTCGCAGGCCGAGGGCAACAAGACGGAGGTCGCGCAGGCCGAAGTCGCGCGGGCCGAGGCTGCGGAGGAGCTTGCCGCGTTCAAGTCCGTCGCGGGCGCGTACAGCATGGGCGTTGCCAAGGCCGAGGGCACCGAGCGCGACGGCTACCTAGAGGACTCATCGCTCGGCGTCGTCGTCCTCGAGGTGGCGTCGAATAGCGCCGGCGTCTGACCTGAAACCGAAGAAGAGCTAGATGAAGAAACTCGCATACGCCCTGGTCCTCGTGGCCGGGTTCATGACAATGACGGCGGTACCTGCACTTGCCGCCAAGAAACCCCCGGCAGAGCCATCCCTTCCGCCCGGCGGCTTCACGTCCGCGTTCTGCTCTACCGCCACCAGCCCAAGCGGCATCGACGAGAAGCTCGTCTCGGGCAAGGCCGTCTACTCGTTCAAGGGCAAGATCAAGGCAACCGTAACCATCTACGACGAGGGCGAGTTCAACGCCTTCGGCGAGCCGCAGCAGGCGATCTTCTACACCCCGCTCAAGCCGCGGTTCGACAAGGTCGTGACCAGCATTGTCTGCGCCCCGGCCTCGGACGACGGCGACGGGATACCCAACTCCTGGGACAACTGCCCCTTCGAGCCCGGACCGGTCGGCGGCGACGGCTGCCCGCTCCCGCCGCTCGACACGGATGGTGACGGGGTGCCCGACGATTACGACGACTGCCCGGACGTAGCGGGACCGAACGGCGGATGTCCTCTTCCGGACTTCGTGTTCGTTTCGTCAGGGCTGGTCACGCTGGCCCAGGACGGCGGCGCGGTCGAGATCTACTGCCCGCTCGGCTACTCCCCGGCTGAGAACACGGTACTCGTGCAGTTCGGGCCCGAGGCCAACTGGTTCTACCAGGCCGTCGGATCGACACTGAACGGCATCCGGCTGTCCAACCAGGGAGCGACCGAGATCACGGGCGAAGTCTCGATGTCCTGCTTCCCGAGCGTCTAGACCCGACGACAACACGCGGGTCCGCTCCTTCGGGGGCGGACCCGCCCCATCTCAACGAAGGACAATATGGAGAAGAAGATCGCCCTGCTCGGCCTGCTCGTGGCCGCGGCATCATTCCTCGGTCACACCGACGTGGCCCAGGGCTACAGCTATCTCGATGGACCCAACCGCACGAGCCGCGTAGTGCTCACTTACGACGATTGTCCGAAGAGTCTCGCCCGTTACATGAGCGTCTTGCGTTGGGCACGCAACCACCGCGTCGGCCTTGTTCTCGCTCCCACGGGAGACTGCATCCGATCGTTCGGACGCTCCTACGGCGTCAACCTCGCCACGCGCGCCCGCGCGTACGGCCAGTACGTCATCAATCATTCCACCCACCACCGAGCGTTCACGTCCCTGTCCAACAGCCAGGTCCGCGGCGAAGTCACCCACGGAGTCCGATCTCCCTACGTGCGTCCCCCAGGCGGCGCACACAACGCAAGGGTGCGACAAGTTCTTCGTGGCATGACACCGAGTCGTCAGATGTGGCTTTGGAACGTGGATACCCGCGATTGGGAAGGGAAGTCCCAATCGTCGGTGGTGAGCTACGTGTCCCGCAACACGGGACGAGGCGACACCGTGCTCATGCACTTCCAGTGGAACGGCTTCAATGTCACCGCTCTCAACCAGATGAGGTCCCGGCTCGCCGCACGCGGCCTTTCTCTTTGCCGAGCCTACGGTGTGGCGTCGTCGGCTCGTGTCAGGACTTCCCCCGTCTGGCTCCCTGCCCGACTGCCGTGCTGACATCGACAACAACGCAGGCCCGTCCTTCGGGGCGGGCCTGTTTCATCTCTGCGTCGGGCGGATGGTTGCCTAGATGATTCGAGCGGACGGCTGAAACCCGGCCGCATCGCGCCTCTAGTCGTTCAAGACAACAACGTTAGGCGGCGGCGGCTCCGGGTCGTTCCAGTTCCGCGACCAACGAAGCCGGCCACCGTACGGGTCGTCCGCCGCCGGCGCCACCAGGCGAGACGGGTTCCTCACCCGGCCGTTACCCACCGTCGAGGTGGCCCTGTTGCAACGGCGGTGCTCCGGGCCCGTCCAGCCGCTGCGGTCCGGCGAGTGCCCCAAGTCCCACGGCTCACCAGGAACGATCACCCCTCCGCACCTGGCGCAGACAGCCCCGCCGGCATCAACGAGGCGAGCAACATTCGCCCGTAACGTTCGGTGCTGAATGCCGTAGCCGCGGGCCTCGCGAGTCTTGCCAGCCCACCTGGCCCGCACCTCAGGCGGCGGCCTATGTGCGGAACAGAACGGCGACTTCGGGCTCCACGTCGGTGCGCCACAACGACGGCAGATGCGACCGTTCACGGCTCAGACAGGGGGGCACCGATGGCCTCGAACACCCCGTCATGTCACCCCCAGCCCGCAGGCAGATTTTCTTGGACGCAAACGGCTGAGCCCCACGGGGAGAGAAAAATGACTGGCGGCTGGGGGTGCCACAGGGGCGCCGTCGCGATCGGTAGCCGCCCCCTGGGGGTCACTCGTCTTCGTGCGCGGGCTTGAGGAGCCACGGGAACTCCGCGAGGATCTCTCGCACGACTGGAGCGTCCGGGGCCAGAAGCTGCCCTTCGCGCAGCAGAAACTTTCCTGAGCCGGCTTCGACCGAAACGGTCTGACTCACCCTGAGCTGGCCGTCGTGCGGCCGTATCAAAGCCGGCGGTGGGTCGAGTTCGGCGGGCGTCTCGTCAGCCGGCGGTTCGGGTTGCGCTGCTGGCTTTCGTCGTCGCGGAGTGAAGCTGGGCATTGGTCTTCCTTTCAGACACCGGGTATGAACTCGCGGAGTGAACACCGTCTGATCGTGACGTCGCCGCGTTCGCCCTTGTCCGGGTCGGAGCGGTAGGCGACGAAGGCGTCAAAGGTCGGCATCGTCCAGCCGTGACCGTTCGTGTTTGGGTGGGCGAGGAGCTCGACAGCATCGCGGCCGGCGAGATTCCGGATGCTGTTCGCGACGCGGTCGAGCCCGCCGTCATCGCGGGATGGGGGACGTGGCGTCCCGCCGAGACTCGCGATGCCGACCTCGAAGAGTTCTGGCAGGGCTTCGCCCACGGCGTCCGCGCGTTCATCGTCGAGGTTAGAACCGGTCAGACACCGAACTAGGCCGGCGTTTGTGGCACTTGTGGGGCACGAAGCGGACCGCGCAGATATATGTCTGCGGCCCGCGATCCCGCATGAACACTAGGATGCGCCCGGCACGATTCGAACGTGCGACCTCTGCCTCCGCAGGGCAGCGCTCTATCCCCTGAGCTACGGGCGCCCGGGAGGGGTCAGTGTAGCGGCCGGGCGACCGTGGAGCCGACCGCGAGCTCGGCGTCCTCCGGCACCTCGGCGCGGACGTAGGCAAGCGCGACGACCCCGCCGTCCGCACGCGCGGCGCTCGTCACGCGGCCGACCGTCTTCTCGCCGTAGCGAAGCTCCGCGTCGTGCTCGGGCAGCTCGGGGCCCTCGATGCGGAGCACCCGGAGCCCCCGGTTCGCGTGGCCGCGGTAGTGGAGGCGGGCAATCGGCTCCTGGCCCGGGTAGCAGCCCTTCGTCAGGCTGACCGCGCGCTCGACGAGCCCCGCCTCGGCGGGAAGGACGCGATCGTCGATCTCCTTGCCCCAGGCCGGCGTGCCCGCCTCGATGCGAAGCGTCTCGAGCGCGGTCTCGTCGAGCGTCGGCTCCAGAGGCTGCGTCCAGGATCTCGATAGCGGGCTCGCCGTAGTCCTCGTTTGGAATCCCCTCCACATCCCCCCCGAACACGACCGCCGAGGTGTGCTCCTCGGGCTCGATCTCCGCCTTGGCGGCGAAGCGCATCCGTGTCAGCTCCTCGTGAAGCCTCTCGCCGAGCTCGGGCTCGGTGAGGAGGAGGAAGTCGTCCGGCCCGCGGCGGAGGACCCGCAGCGGCGCGATCACCCGCGCCTTCGGCGTGAGGAGGAGCGCGTCGCAGGAGCCGCCCGGCGCGAGCGCAGCGACGTCGTTCGAGAGCATGCGCTGGAGGTAGTCCTCCGCGTCCGGGCCCTTCACCCGGACGAATGCGCGCGGACGAGACGCGATCCTCATGAACCCTGTTCTACCAACAGAGAGGCCGGCTTGGCGCCGGCCTCTCTGCACATCCGGGAAGCAGCGACAGGCTGCTTCTCTACATCATGTCGGGCATACCGCCCGGCATTCCCGCCGCGGCCGGCTGCTTCTCCGGCGCCTCGGCGACGACCGCCTCGGTCGTGAGGATGTTCTTCGCGATCGAGGCCGCGTTCTGGAGCGCGGAGCGCGTGACCATGGTCGGGTCGATGATCCCGGCCTTCACGAGGTCCTCGTACTCGCCGGTCTCGACGTTCAGGCCGTGGCCCTTGGTGCCCGTGCGGATCTTGTCGACCACGATCGAGCCCTCCAGGCCCGCGTTGTTGGCCAGCTGGCGGATCGGCTCCTCGAGCGCGCGGGCCACGATGGAGGCCCCGGTGCGCTCGTCGCCCTCGAACGAGTCGAGCTTGATCGCCTTGACCGGCGTTCAGGAGCGCGACCCCACCGCCCGGGACGATGCCCTCCTCGAGGGCGGCCCGGGTGGCCTGGAGCGCGTCCTCGACGCGGTGCTTCTTCTCCTTCATCTCGGTCTCGGTGGCCGCGCCGACCTTGATGACGGCGACGCCGCCGGCCAGCTTGGCGAGCCGCTCCTGCAGCTTCTCGCGGTCGAAGTCCGAGTCCGTGGTCTCGATCTCCGACTTGAGCTGCTTGATGCGGCCCTTGATGCCCTCCGAGTCGCCGGCGCCGTCGATGATCGTCGTCGTGTCCTTGTCGACGACGATCTTGCGGGCGCGGCCGAGCTGCGAGAGCTTCGTGTTCTCGAGCTTGAGACCCATCTCCTCGGTGATGACCTCGCCGCCCGTGAGGATGGCGATGTCCTCGAGCATCCGCTTGCGGCGGTCACCGAAGCCCGGCGCCTTGACGGCGACGGCGGTGAAGGTGCCGCGCAGCTTGTTGACGACGATGGTGGCGAGCGACTCGCCCTCGACGTCCTCGGCCACGATGAGCAGCGGCCTACCGGCCTGGATGACCTGCTCGAGCACCGGGAGGATGTCCTTGACCGCGCCGATCTTCTGGTTGGCGATGAGGACGTACGGGTCGTCGAGCACGGCCTCCATGCGCTCGGCGTCCGTGATCATGTAGGGCGACAGGTAGCCCTTGTCGAACTGCATGCCCTCGGTGAACTCGAGCTCGAGGCCGAAGGTCTGGCCCTCCTCGACGTTCACGACGCCGTCCTTGCCGACCTTCTCGATCGCGTCCGCGATGACGTCGCCGATCTCGCGCTCGCGCGATGAGATGCTGGCAACCCGGGCGATGTCTTCCTTGCCCGAGATCTCCTTGGACTGCGTCTTCAGGTTGGCGACGACGGCGTCGACAGCCTGCTCGATGCCGCGCTTGAGACCCATCGGGTTCGCGCCCGCCGCGACGTTCTTGAGACCTTCGCGGACGATCGCCTGGGCCAGCAGCGTCGCGGTCGTCGTCCCGTCGCCGGCGACGTCGTTCGTCGACGTGGCGACCTCGCGGACGAGCTGTGCGCCCTGGTTCTCGAAGACGTCTTCGAGCTCGATCTCGCGGGCGATCGTGACGCCGTCGTTCGTGATGGTGGGGGCGCCGAACTTCTTGTCCAGCACGACATAGCGCCCCTTGGGGCCAAGGGTGACCTTGACCGCGTCGGCGAGGACGTTCACGCCGCGCTCGAGTGCCCGGCGCGCATCCTCATCGAAAAGAAGCTCCTTGTGAGCCATTCACATCCTCCGTTTCGTGTCTAGGCGGCTGCGCCCGCCAGAGCCTTCTTCTTGCTCTTCTTGGCGGTCGAGGAGACGACCTTGGCGAGCACGTCGGACTCGCGCAGGATCAGGTAGTCGTCGGTCCCGAGCTTGATGTCGGTCCCGCCGTACTTGGAGAAGATGATCTCGTCACCCTCCTCCAACTCCATCTTGATGTAGTTCCCGTCCTCGTCCCGCGGGCCGGGGCCGACTGCGAGCACGCGCCCGCGCTGCGGCTTCTCCTTGGCCGTGTCGGGAAGGACGATCCCGCTCGAGGTGGTCTCCTCCTCCTCGAGGGCCTCGACGATGAGCCGATCGCCCAGTGGCTTCAGATCCATCCAGCACTCCTCCCTTTCCAGTGAGCTTGGTTTGCCTGTGAGGGATTGGCACTCAGCCTGAGCGAGTGCCAGGGACGATTCTAGCGAAAGCAGCCGGGCACGATCAAGGACTCTCTGGCACTCGGATAGTGCGAGTGCCAACGAACGTGCGGCTCCGCGTGACGGCGGCCAGGGTAAGGGCGCAGAGAACCGCCATCAGCGCCTACGGAAGCGCGTCGCCGGCCACGTCGGCGAGGGCGCCGCCGAGCGCCGGGCCGACGGAGTTGCCGCCGCCCCAGGCGGCATTCATGAGCCCGAACGCGAGCCCCTGCGCGAGCCCGAGGCGCTCGGCGCCGTCCGAGAGCATGGCCATCGCCGGCGCCCAGAAGGCTCCGAACGCGATCGCGGCGGCGATCACGAGCGTGACGATCGCCGCCGGGCGGTCGGCGAACGCGTACGCGACCGCGACGCCGGTCGAGGCGATGAGGGCGAGGCGGACGGGCACGAGCCGCCCCACGCGGTCGGAGAAGCGGCCCAGGAGCGGCGCCACCACCACCTCGACGCCCGCTCCGGCGATGAAGACGGCCGCGATCGCGGCGGCTCCCCAGCCGGCCGAGTCGAGCTCCAGCGGGACGAGCACGGAGATCACGCCGAAGAGGAGCGCCGGCAGCACCATCAGCCAGAGCGCCCCGAGGACGGCCTTCTCCCGCAGGGCGCCCGCGAGCGCGCGCGGCGACTGCGGCTCGGCCGGCGCGCCGGGGGTCTCGAGTGCCCAGACGGCAAGCACGCCGGAGAGGCCGGCGACGGCGCCGAACGCGATCCCGGGGCCCACACCCTCGGCGAAGGCACCGAGCGCCGGCCCGAGGAGCGCTCCGAAGACGGCGGAGCCGATCGCGGTTCCGAGCATCTCGCCGCGACGCTCGCGCGGCGTGCCGGCGACGAGCCAGGCGAGCGCGCCCGCCCAGGAGAGCGCGCTTCCGATCCCTTGCGCGAGCCGGGCGACGCCGAGCGCCCAGGCGCTGTCCGGCGCCAAGCCGAAGGCGAGGCTCGCGGCGGCCATGAGCGCCAGGCCTGCGAGCACGGCGTTCTTGGGCCCGAAGCGGGCCGCCGACGATCCCGCCCGGGATCGCGCAGAGAAGCGCGCCCGCCGCGTAGGCGCCGACGAGGAGCCCGGCGCCGCTCTTCGAGAGCCCGAACTCCGCCCGTAGTGCGGAAGGAGCGGCACGAGCGCCGCGTAGAGCATCGTGTCGACGAGCACGATCGAGCAGACGAGCAGGAGGAGGCGGCGCACGCCGTGGACGATACCGAGGGCGGGGAACGCCTTCTGTGTTACCACCGCGATGGTCGATCGGAAAGTGTGGCGCCGCGAAGGCTCCTGCCCGCATGACGCCGCGATCATGCGAGTTCTACGTGGAAGGTACGGGCAAGCAACGGGTTTGGTGCCAGGTGGATCACGAGCACTGGTGGCGACGTTTCGGGCTATTCCGATCGGGCCTTCAAGTGAGGCGCGAGTTCTCGGCCGGGGGCGTCGTCGTCCGCCGCCTGCGCGGGACGCTGGCACCTGGCCGCGATCCGGCCGGGCGGGAAGGACGACGTCTGGGCGCTCCCCAAGGGGCTGATCGGAGCCGGGGAGGGGCCGGCAGAGCACGGCTCTCCGCGAGGTGGCGGAGGAAACCGGGCTCGAGGGCCGGCTCGTCGAGAAGCTCGGCGACGTCCGCTACGTCTACACCTGGCAGGGCGAGCGGGTCTTCAAGGTCGTGAGCTTCTTCCTCCTCCGCTACTCGCGGGGTCGCCTCGGCGACATTCCGCCCGAGCACGCGCACGAGGTGGAGGAGGCGCGCTGGCTGCCGCTCGAGGAAGCGCCCCGGCTGCTCGCCTACAAAGGCGAGCGGGAGATGGCCGAGAAAGCGGCGAATGTGCTGGCCGACAGAGGCTTTATGATGGCGCGGCCTCCGTGCCCGCTCCGCCCCGGCTCCATGTACGCGCTCAACTTCTATTCGCCGATCGTCGCCGATCAGCTGCGGAGCCGCCGCAAGACGGCGACTATCCGGCTCGGCGACAAGTCGGCCAAGTACAAGAAAGGCATGGTCGTGCAGGTGCTCGTCGGGCTCCGCTACGGGCCGCGCCGGAAGATCTTCGACGCGGTCATCGACAAGGTCGAGGTCAAGCCGCTGGCCGAGTGCTCCCCGCGCGAGCTCGAGAAGGACAACCCGGAGATCCGCCGGACCGAGGACATGGCGGCCTTCCTCGGTCAGCTCTACAACCGGGACGTGACCGAGGAGAACACGGTCACGGTCATCCACTTCTCGGAGATCGAGGGCTCCTAGCGAGGCTCCGTTTGCGGATCGGCACGCCCAGGTGGTCGCCCCGGCGCAGCGCGGCCCCGCAGGCCTCGCACTCGACGGCGAAGACCGAGCTGAAGCGCGCGCCGCAGGCGGGGCAGCGGTGCCGCAACTCGCCCGCCGCAGGCGGGGCAGGCCGAGGGCAGCGAGGCTTCGTCCTCCTCGAAGTAGCGCTGCGCATGGCCGCAGCCGAGGCAGAACGCGACCCAGTCGCCGAGCGTCTTGCGGCGCTCCTCGCGGAGCCAGTCCGAGGCCTTGCCCATGCTGCGACTCTAGATGCTGTTCGACCGTCCGGCCTCGGCAACTCGCTAGAGTGTCCTCGCCAATGGCGATCGCGCGGGAAGCAGAGCCGGTCAGCTCGCTCACGGAGATCAAGGAGTTCGGCCTCGACCGCGAGGACCTGCTCGGACCTACCGCAATCTCGCTCCTCACGCGCGGCATCGAGGAGCGCGGCCACATCCTCTACAAGCAGGGCAAGATCCCGGGGAGCTTCTACACCGGACGGGGCAACGAGGCGGCCGCAGTCGGCGTCGCAACGGCCATGGGCCCGGACGACGTCGGCACGCCGCTCCACCGCGACATGGGAGTGCACGTCGTCCGCGGCGTCGAGCCGTGGCGGATCTTCGCCCAGTTCATGGGCAGAGCCGACGGGCCGACCAAGGGCAAGGACGGAAACGTCCACATGGCCGACGCGCGCCTCGGGCTCATCGCCATGGTGAGCCACCTGCCGGCGATGCTGCCCGTCGCGGTCGGCTGCGCGCTCGCCTTCCGGATCCGGGAGGAGAAGCGAGTCGCGCTCGGCTGGTTCGGCGAGGGCGCGTCCGCGCGCGGCGACACCCACGAGGCGATGAACCTCGCCGGCGTCCGCCGCCTCCCGTGCGTCTTCATCTGCGACAACAACCAGTGGGCGTACTCGACGCCGACGCACCTCGAGTACGCGTCCGAGAACGTCGCCGACCGCGCCCGCGCCTACGGCTTCGAGGGCGTCGTCGTCGACGGCACCGACGTCCTCGCCGTCTACCGCGAAGCCAAGCGGGCGATCGAGAAGGCGCGCGAGGGCGGCGGCCCCACGCTGATCGAGTGCCTGACGCTCCGCATGGAGGGGCACGCCGTCCACGACGACGCCTTCTACGTCCCCAAGGAGATGTTCGAGGAGTGGGCGAAGCGCGACCCGCTCGAGCGCTTTCGCACCTGGCTGCGCGAGAACGCCGACTTCACGGACGAGGAGGAGGACGAGATCCGCGCCGAGGTGAAGAAGCTCCTGAACGACGCGATCAAGCGCGCCGAGGAGAGCCCGCTGCCCGACCCGTCACCGTCCTCGACGACGTCTACGCGACGCCCGAAGACCTCGACACGCCGCACCACAAGTAGGCGAGCCGATGGCCGAGAAGACGTACCTGCAGGCGATCTCGGACGGGCTCCGCCAGGAGATGCGGCGCGACAAGCGCGTCTTCGTGATCGGCGAGGACGTCGGGTGTCTACGGCGGCGCCTTCAAGGTGACCCAGGGCTTCCAGGAGGAGTTCGGCGAGTGGCGCGTGATCGACGCGCCGCTCTCCGAGACGGCCATCGTCGGCGGCTGCACGGGCGCCGCGATGATGGGCATGCGGCCCGTCGCGGAGATGCAGTTCGCGGACTTCATCTCCTGCGCGTGGGACCAGCTCGTCACCGTCGCGGCCAAGCAGCGCTACCGCGCGGGCACGGCGGTGCCGATCGTCGTCCGGCTCCCCTCCGGCGGCGGCTTCTCCGGCGGGCCCTTCCACTCGCAGAACCCGGAGTCGAGCTTCGCCCACATCCCCGGGCTCAAGGTCGTGTGCCCGGCGACGCCCGCCGACGCGAAGGGCCTCCTCGTCGACCGCGATCGAGGACCCCAACCCGGTGCTCTACTTCGAGCACAAGCACCTGTACCGCCGCATCAAGGACGAGGTGCCGGACGACCGCTACACCGATCCCCTTCGGCGAGGCGCGCGTGCACCGCGAGGGCGACGACGTCACGCTCGTCACCTGGGGCGCCATGGTCTATACGGCCTCCGAGGCGGCGGAGAAGCTCGAGGGCGAGGACGGGATCTCGGTCGAGATCCTCGACCTGCGCACGCTGACGCCCTGGGACAAGGCAGGCGGTGCTCGCCTCCGTCGAGAAGACGTCGAAGGCGCTCGTCCTCCACGAGGACACGCACACGGGCGGCTTCGGGGCCGAGATCGTCGCCACGATCGCCGAGGAGGCCTTCGAGCACCTCGACGCGCCCGTCAAGCGGGTCACGGCACCGGACACGCCGGTGCCGTTCTCGCCGCCGCTCGAGAAGGCATTCATTCCGCAGGTGGAGGACGTCGTCGCGGGCTCAAGGAGCTCGACCGTGCCCCTCCCAGCAATACACGCCTGCTTCTGGCCCGCGATCACGCGGCGCCAGAGCACACCCTCGCCCTTGACAAGGCTGCCAGCCTTGCCTGCGGCGAGTGCGCACTGCTTGGTGCTCGCGACCCAAGCTAGGCAGCATCACTGGAAGGGCCACTGATGGCACGCCGCCGTCGACGTCGTCATGCCCCAGATGGGCGTCTCCGTCTCCGAGGGGACGATCACGAAGTGGATGAAGTCGGAGGGCGAGGAGGTCGCCGCCGACGAGACGCTGCTCGAGATCTCGACCGACAAGGTGGACACCGAGGTGCCGAGCCCGGCCTACGGGCGTCGTCCGGCAGATCCTCGCCCAGGAGGGCGAGACGGTCGCCGTCGGGGACGAAGATCGCGGTGATCGCCCCGGAGGGCGTCGAGGTGGAGGAGGCGGCGGCGGAGGCCCCGCCCGAGCCGCCCACACAGGGGGCGGCCGCCGGAGGCCGCCGAGGCCGGAGCTCCCGAGGGCGAGACGCCCGCGGCGGAGGCTCCTGCGCCGACTGAGCCCGTGCAGCAAGCGCCCGCGGCGGTCGAGCCCGAGGCGCGGCGGAGCGGCGACGGGCGCAAGGAGGCAAGTTCGTCTCCCCGGTCGTCGCGCGGATCGCGGCCGAGCACGACGTGGACGTCGCCCGGATCGAGGGCACGCGGCCGCGGCGGCCGCGTGACGAAGAAGGACATCCTTGCCTTCATCGAGTCCGGCGGCGCGGCGGAGGCGCCGCCGCCGCGGACGAGGCGCCCGCCGAGCCCGAGGCTGCCGCCTCGAGCAGAGGCCGAGACACCGCGGCCCGCACCGGCCGAGCCCACGGCGCGGCCGAGCCCCAGCCGGGCGAGACCATCGAGCCGATGACGGCGATGCGCAAGGGCATCGCCGAGCACATGCGGCGCTCCCTCGACACCTCGGCGCACGTGACGACGACGTTCGAGGTCGACATGTCCAAGGTCGTCGCCATCCGCGAGAAGCTGAAGAAGGAGTACGCCGAGAAGCACGGCGTGAAGCTCACCTACCTCCCCTTCATCGCCCGCGCGACGGTCGACGCGATCGGCAAGTGGCCGTGGATGAACGCGGAGCTGCGCGGCGACTCGATCGTCGTGAAGAGCTACGTCAACCTCGGGCATCGCCGTCGCGCTCGAGGGCGGCAAGGGCCTGATCGTCCCGGTCGTCAAGAACGCGGAGGAGAAGAACCTGCTCGGGCTGGCGCGGGCGATCATCGACGTCGCAGACCGGGCGCGCACGAAGAAGCTCATGCCGGACGACGTCCAGGGCGGCACGTTCACGATCACGAACCCGGGCGGGTTCGGCGCCATCCACGGGACGCCGATCATCAGCCAGCCCCAGGTCGGCATCCTCGACGTCGAGGCGCTCGTCGAAGCGCCCGGTCGTCGTCGAGGACGAGGCCGGGAACGACGTCATCGCCATCCGGCCGATGATGAACCTGTGCCTCTCCTACGACCACCGGCTCGTCGACGGCGCGTACGCCGCGCAGTTCATGCGCGACCTGAAGACGACGCTCGAGACCTGGGACGAGTCGTCCTACTAGGGCCGTCCGTCCACAGCGCCATCCACAGAGACCAATGTCCCGCTTTGAGCCACGTCCCGGGGTCAGACCTGGGACATGTCCCGGGGACCGGCCGTGTCTGTGGACAACGGGCATGCGGGCAGGCTGCGACAGGGCCGGTAGGGCTTCAGGTCGTGAGCCGGCTCGGCTACGTCCTCGAACCTGGGCAGGACTCCCTACGGCGAGGCGTGGGAGCTGCAGCGCGCGCTTGCGGCCGCGGTGTCGCAGGGAGCGATCCCGGACACGGTCGTCCTCCTCGAGCACCCGCCGGTGATCACGCTGGGGCGGCGCGCGGACGAGGACGAGCTGCACGTGCCGGAGGGCGCCGAGGTGGAGATCGTCGAGACCGACCGGGGCGGCAAGTCGACCTACCACGGCCCGGGGCAGCTGGTCTGCTACCCGATCCTCGACCTCAACCGCCACGGCCGCGACGTGCGCAAGTACTGCCGCGACCTCGAGGAGGCGGTCATCCGCACCCTCGCTGCCTTCGAGCTCGAGGGCACGCGCGCATCGACGGGCTGACCGGCGTGTGGCTCGAGAGCCCTCCGCGGAAGATCTGCTCGATCGGCGTCCACATCTCGCGCTGGATCACGACCCACGGGTACGCGCTCAACGTCGACCTCGACTCGGCGCCCTTCACCGAGTGGATCACGGCCTGCGGGCTGGAGGATGCGTCCTTCACGACGATGGCGCGCGAGCTCGGGCGCCCGCTCGCCGTCGACGAGGTGCGTCCCGGCGCCGCAGAGGCGCTCGCCGACGTGTTCGGCCTGGCGCTCGAGGAGCTTCCGGCCGACGGGAGGCGGCGGCCTCTGGCCCCAGCCCGTGCACGAGCGCATCTCGGCGAAGCCCATCCGTGCTACACGTTCCGGTGAGGCGATCGGCGTTGAACAGGTCCCAGCCCGTAGCTGAGCGGCCGCGGCAGGCCGGAGTGGATGAAGGTGCGCGCGCCGAGCGCGGACTCCCGCTACTTCGAGGTGCGCGAGCTCATCCACGGGCAGCAGCTGCACACGATCTGCGAGGAGGCCCGCTGCCCCAACATCGCCGAGTGCTGGGGCCGCGGCACGGCGACCTTCCAGATCCTCGGGGACACGTGCACGCGCGCTTGCCGCTACTGCTACGTCCACTCCGGCCGGCCCGAGCATCCGCCGGACCCGCTCGAGCCGCTTCGCCTCGCGCACGCCGCCGCGCAGATGGGGCTGAAGCACGTCGTCGTCACGTCGGTCGACCGCGACGACCTCGCCGACCGCGGTGCCGGCCACTACGCCGCCACGATCCGCGCGCTCAAGGCGAAGCTGCCCGGGCACCTCGGTCGAGGTGCTCACGCCGGACTTCCTCGGCGTCGAGGAGGAGGCGCTCGCGACCGTCCTCGCCGAACGCCCCGAGGTGTTCAACCACAACATCGAGACCGTCCGCCGGCTGCACAGGCGCATGCGCGGCGCCAAGGCCTCCTACGACAAGGCGCTCTGGCTCCTGGAGCGTGCCAAGGAGGTCGCCGACTACCCCGTGCTGACGAAGTCGGGGATCATCGTCGGCCTGGGCGAGACGAACGACGAGGTCGTCGAGACCATGCGCGACCTGCGCGCCCACGGAGTCGACGTCGTCACGATCGGCCAGTACCTCCAGCCCTCCTCGAAGCACGCGAAGATCGACCGCTGGGTGCACCCGGACGAGTTCCGCTGGTTCCGCGAGCAGGGCGAGGCGATCGGCTTCGGCTCGGTGTTCTCCGGCCCGCTCGTCCGCTCCTCCTACCGCGCCGACGAGCAGCGCCACGCGGCCGAGACGGGCCGCGGCGCCGTCGCGTACTAGATGGTCGACCGCTAGGACTCGTGCGGCCGGGCCATGGCCCGGTAGTCGAGCGCCTTGTCGAGGATCTCCTCGTCGACGCCGGCCTCGCGAGCGATCTCCCGCAGCGAGCGGCCGGATCGGGCCGCCTCCTTGACGATCTCCGTCGCCCGGTCGTAGCCGATGTACGGGTTGAGGGCCGTAGCGGCTGCCAGCGTCAGCTCGGCGCCGCGCTCGCAGGCGTCAACGTTCGCCTCGATCCCGTCCACGCACTTCTCGGCGAAGAGTCGTGAAGCGGCGGCGAGCAGCTTCGTCGAGTCGAGGAGGTTGCGAGCAATAAGGGGTACGAAGGTGTTCAGCTCGAAGTGGCCTTGCATGCCGCCTACGGTGATTGCGACGTCGTTCCCGATGACCTGTGCGGCGACCTGCGTGACGACCTCCGGGATGACGGGGTTGACCTTTCCGGGCATGATCGAGCTGCCCTTCTGCAGCTCGGGGAGGGTGATCTCGGCAAGGCCCGCGCGTGGTCCCGAAGCCATGAGGCGGATGTCGTTGGCGATCTTCGTCAGGGAGACGGCGACCGTCTTGAGCGCGCCCGAGGCCTCGACGAGCGCGTCGCGGGCGGCGGTGGCCTCGAAGGGATCGGCGGGCGGCGAGATCACGAGGCCGGAATCCTCCGACAGCCGCCGCCGCACCCGCTCGGCGAACTCGGGGTGCGTGTTCAAACCCGTGCCCGTGGCGGTGCCTCCGAGCGGGATCTGCCCGACGCGGCCGAGGGTCGACTCAACGCGGGCGATTCCCTGCCGCACCTGCGCCGCATAGCCGCCGAACTCCTGCCCCAGCGTGACGGGGACGGCGTCCATGAGATGCGTGCGCCCGGACTTGACGACGTCTGCGAACTCATCCGCCTTCCGTTCCAAGGACTCGGCCAGCCTGGCCAGCGCCGGAAGGAGATCGGTCGTGAGCTCGTCGAGCGCCGCCAGGTGGACCGCCGAGGGGAAGACGTCGTTCGACGACTGCCCCATGTTGACGTCGTCGTTCGGGTGCACGTCCGCGCCGGCAAGCGCCGCGATGACCTCGTTCGCGTTCATGTTCGAGGAAGTGCCGGACCCCGTCTGGAAGAGGTCGACCGGGAAGTGGTCGTCGAGCTCGCCGGCCGCCGCGCGGTCGGCGGCGGCGGCAATCCGCTCCGCCTTCTCCGGGTCCAGGAGTCCGAGCTCGGCGTTGGCGCGCGCCGCGGCGGCCTTGATGCGCCCCAGCCAGCGCGAGACGGGTGCGGGAATCGGATGGCCGGACACGGTGAAGTTGTTCACGGCCTTGCGCGTCTCCCCGCCCCAGAGCTCGCTGGGGACTGTCTCGCTCACTGCGCCCAGTCTAGTCAGCAGCCGGAGTCAGTCCGTCGAATACTTCGGCTGGATCTTCTCGCCGCGGATCTTCGCGATGGCCTGGTTGGCCGCGATGGCGGCCTCGCCGAAGCCGATCGAGATGAGCGTGATCTTCCCCTCGTAGCCCGCCATGTCCCCGGCCGCGTATACGTCGGGGAGCGACGTCTCCATGGACATCGGGTTCACGAGGATCTGGCGCTTCCCGTGCAGCTCGAGGCCCCAGTCGGCGATCGAGCCCAGGTGGGAATGGAAGCCGAGGAGCGTGATGAGGGCGTCGCACTCGACGTCGAATGTCTCCCCGGAGGACGTGTTCTCGAGGGTGACCTCCTGCAGGGAGCCGTCGCCGCGGAGATCGCGCACCTCAGCCGGCACGCAGATGCGCACCTTGCCGGCCTCCTCGAGCTCGCGCGCCTCCTTCACCGAGGTCTCCAGGGCACGGAAGCGCTCGCGTCTGTGAACGAGCGTGATGGGGAGCCGGGCCGTGTCTTGTAGGCCGAGCGTCCAGTCGAGGGCCGAGTCACCGCCGCCGACGATCACGCACGACTTGTCCCGGAAGACGTCCTTCTGCCGGACGAAGTAGTGGAGGCCGCGCCCTTCCCAGTCGTCCACGTCCTCGATCTCGAGCTTGCGCGGCTCGAAGGCGCCGTGGCCGGCGGTCACGATCAGCGCGCGCGTGGGGAAGGCCTTCCCGGAGTGCGTCGTCAGCTGGAGCACCTCCTCGCCGTTCATGCCGACGCGCTGCAGGTCGGCTACCTCCTCGTCGAGGTGCACGTCGGCTCCGAACTGGAGCCCCTGCTCGACGCAGAGCTCGACGAGCGCCTGGCCCAGGATCTTCGGGTGCCCGGCGACGTCGTAGACATGTTTCTCCGGGTAGACGGCCGCCACCTGGCCTCCGAGCTGACCCAGGCTCTCGACGATCCGCACGGAGCCGTCGCGATGACCCGCGTAGTACGCCGCCGCCAGGCCCACCGGGCCGGCGCCGATGATGGTGATGTCGACGACGGGCTCGGACACGCGCCCTACATTAGCCGGGTACGCGGCCTGTCTAGATGGTTGGCCGGGAAGTGTGGTGCCGTCGGGGGCGTCCGTGACCGAGCATGAGGCCGCGATCATCCCGAGCTCGTACCTGGAAGGTACGGGCGAGGAACGAGCGTGGACTCAGGCGACGCGCCACGGGCGTCATCCGGCGGTGCCACGGTTTCCGGTCAATTCCCGGTCAAGCATCTAGTGGCCGCAGCCGGGCCCGCAACCGCCGCCCGCGTGCGCCGCCACCTGCTCGCCCTCCGCCTCGTCCTTCGCCTGGAAGGAGGAGCCGCAGCCGCAGGCCGCGGTCACGTTCGGGTTGTTGATGGCGAAGCCGGCGCCCATGAGCGCGTCGACGAAGTCGATCTCCGAGCCCATGAGGTAGGGCGCACTGTGCGGATCGATGACCACACGGACGCCGTGCATCTCGACCTCGTTGTCGCCGTCCTGGGGACCGCGGTCGAAGCCGAGAGCGTACTGAAAGCCGGAGCAACCGCCGCCCTGGACCGCGACCCGGAGCACCGACACCTGGGCATCCGGCTCCTCCGCCATGAGCTCCCGGATCTTGCTCGCGGCCTTCTCAGTGACTGTGACCATTCAGTTGTGAGTGTAGCAGCGTGCCCCGGCGGTACAGGGGGGCTGAGTTTGTAACAGTCGTGGCACGGAGACTTCCGTGCAACCAAGCGGGTTTGCGTGCGCCCGCGCATGCGGCTTGTGAGCGCTAGGATGGCGGCGTGCAGGTCGCGCCGCTCGCCGCGCTGGACGACTGGTTTCCGTTCCTCGTCTACGCGCTCCTCGCGCTCGCGATCCCGGCCTCCATGTTGCTCTTCTCCTTCGTGTTCTCGACACGTCGCTCGCGCCGCGCGCCGCGCGTCCAGGCGATGCCGTTCGAGTCCGGCGTCTCCACCGGGCCGCCGGCACAGCAGCGCTTCACGATCAGCTTCTACCTCACGGCGATGCTCTTCATCGTCTTCGACATCGAGATCGTCTTCCTCTACCCCGTGGCCGTGATCCTCGACCAGGTGGGCGCCTTCGCGCTCGCCGAGTTCGGGTTCTTCATCGCCATCCTCGTTATCGCCTACGTGTACGTATGGAAGCGGGGAGCGCTCGAATGGCGCCGGTAGGGCGCAAGCGCCGCCTCGCCGACTACGGCCTGCAGTCCGAGCGCACGCTCATGCGGGCGAAGGGGCCGAGCGTCTTCGAGCGCGAGCTCGGCGTCGAGGAGCTGGAGGACAAGCTGATGCTGACCACGGTCGAGAGGGCGGTCTCCTGGCTTCAGGGGTATTCCATCTGGCCGGACACCTTCGGGCTGGCCTGCTGCGCGATCGAAATGATGTCCATCGTCTCCTCGCGCTACGACGTGTCCCGCTTCGGAGCCGAGGTGTTTCGCTCCTCGCCCCGCCAGGCGGATCTCCTCATCGTCTCGGGGCGCGTCGCGCACAAGATGGCGGCGCCGCTCCGACAGATCTACGACCAGATGCTCGAGCCCAAGTGGGTGATCGCGATGGGCGCCTGCGCGAGCTCGGGCGGGATGTTCAACAACTACGCCGTGCTCCAGGGCGTGGACAAGATCGTGCCCGTGGACATCCACGTTCCCGGCTGCCCGCCGCGCCCGGAGGCGCTCCTCGAGGGCATCGTCCGCCTGCAGGAGAAGATCAAGGCCGGCGTCCCGCCCGCCTACGAGGTACGGGGAGTCGCCCAGTGACGTTCGAGGGGGTGCCCGGCTTCGTCGAGGAGCGACAGGCGCACGGCGAGACGACGGTCGTCGTCGAGCGCGAGCGCGTCGCCGAGGCGGCGCGCCATCTGCGGGACGAGGAGGGGTTCAACGTCCTCGCCGATCTCGCCGCCACGGACTACCTCGGCTGGGACCGGCCTCGCGTGGCCGGCTACTGGGGCGACGCCCGGGGCCGCGACATCAACGCGCCCGGCTCCTGGGGGCTCCAGTCCCAGCCGGAGCCGAAGCTGAAGCGCTTCTCGGTCTCCTACCACCTCCTGCGGGTCGTCTCCGGCGCGGCGGAGGCGCCCCGCGTTCGCCTGCAGGTCTGGGCGGACGAGGGCGAGCCGGTGACGAGCGTCGTCGGCGTCTGGCCGACCGCCGACTGGCACGAGCGTGAGGCCTACGACCTCATGGGCATCGTCTTCGAGGGACACCCGAACCTCGTCCGGATCATCATGGACGACGACTGGGAGGGGCACCCGCTGCGCAAGGACTACCCGCTGGGCGGCGAGCCCGTCCGCTTCTCGGGGGAGACGTGATGGCGGTCGCAGAGACCACCCAGAAGCCGATCTACGAGGGCACGCGGATCCCCCAGCCCATCCCGACCATCCTCCAGGTCGATCCCGCCGTTCGCGAGGAGGGCGACATCCTCGAGGTCAACTTCGGGCCCAACCATCCGTCCACGCACGGCGTTCTCCGCCTCGTCGTGGAGCTGAACGGCGAGGAAGTCGTGGGCCTCCGCGCGGTCGTCGGCTACCTGCACACCGGATTCGAGAAGAACATGGAGGCAAAGAGCTGGTGGAAGGCGATCACGTACCCGGAGCGGATCGACTACCTCTCCTTCCAGGCGAACGAGCTCGTCTTCGTCCTGGCGATCGAGAAGCTGCTCGGGGTCGAGCCTCCGCCCAAGGCCCAGTGGATGCGCATGCTTCTCTGCGAGCTCAACCGGATCCACTCGCACCTCGTCTGGCTGGGCACGTCCGCGCTCGAGCTGGGGGCGATCTCGCTGTTCTGGTACTGCTTTCGCGAGCGCGACGCCATCCTCGACCTCTTCGAGCTCGTCACCGGCGCGCGCATGCACACGCGTTACTTCCAGACCGGCGGGCTCGCGGAGGACATCCCCGCAGGCTTCTATCCCGAGTGCCGCAAGTTCGCGGACTTGATGCCCGCACGGATCGACGACTACGAGGACCTGCTCTCGGGGCAGGCCATCTGGCTTCGCCGCACGAAGGGTATCGGGCTGCTGTCGGCGGAGGATGCGCTCGCACTCGGCCAGTCGGGCCCCGTGCTGCGCGCCTCCGGCGTCGACTGGGACCTGCGCAGGACCGAGCCGTACCTCGCCTACGACCAGGTGGACTTCGACGTGCCCGTCTACCCGAACGGGGACGTCTACGACCGCTACCTCGTGCACATGGACGAGATGCGCCAGTCGACCCGGATCGTCCAACAGGCGCTCGACGGGATGCCGGAGGGGCCGTGGATCGTGGACGACCGCAAGCTCGTCCTCCCGCCCCGGCACGAGCTGCACACGTCGATGGAGAGCCTCATCCACCACTTCAAGCTCGTCACGGAGGGCTACCGCGTGCCCGAGGGGGAGGTCTACGTCGCCGTCGAGTCGCCGCGCGGCGAGCTCGGCTGCTACCTCGTTTCCGACGGCGGCCCCAAGCCCTGGCGCGTGAAGTTCCGCGCGCCTTCCTTCGTCGCGCTCGAGGCGACGGCGACGTGCATGAGCGACGCCCTGGTCGCGGACCTGATCGCCATCGTCGGCTCCCTCGACACTTTGATGGGCGAGGTGGACAGATGATGACGGCCCCCTCCCTCACAGTGCGAGCCCCCGGGCTGCTGCACCGCGTCGCCTCGCGGTGTCCTCGGTCGCGCCCGTAGCCTCCGGCTACGCGCGCTCCCTGCGTCCTTGCGACGCTCGCGTTTCGCAGCCGGTCAGCGCGCCCTGCTCGCGAGGTGACCGTTGTGAGTGAAGCGCCCCAGATGCCCGAGGCACACGCCGAGGGCGACCTCTACGACCAGATCCAGGAGATAGCCGCCCAGTACCCCGTGCGGCGCTCGGCCGTCATGCCGGCGCTAAGGCTCGCGCAGGACAAGTACGGCTGGCTTCCGCCCGAGGCCTTCCGTGAGGTGGGCGAGGCGCTCGACCTCACCCCGGCGTACTGCGCGGCGGTGGCCAGCTTCTACGACATGTTCCATCTCCAGCCCGTCGGCCGGCACATGGTCGAGGTCTGCACGAACGTCTCCTGCGCCCTCGTGGGCGCCCAGCAGGTGCTGGAGGTGTTCGAAGCCGAGCTGGGCGTGCACGCGGGCCAGACCACGGACGACGGCAAGGTGACCCTGCGCACGGTCGAGTGCGCCGGTGGCTGCGGGTGGGGGACGGTCGTCGTCGTCGACCACCGCTACCGCGAGCCGGTCAGGCCCGAGGACGTCCCCGCCATCGTCGAGGAGCTGCGCGGTGGCGATTAGGGAGCTTCTCCTCGAGCACGCCGACCGTGACCTGACCAAGCTCGCCGAGTACGAGGCCGTCGGCGGCTACGACTCGCTCCGAAAGGCGCTCGGCATGCAGCCGCAGGCGGTGCTCGACGAGCTCCTGGCGGCGAACGTGCGGGGACGAGGAGGCGCCGGCTTCCCCATGGGCCGCAAGGCGAGCTTCCTCCCCAAGCCGACGGACACGCCGAACCCGATCTACCTCGTGGCCAACGCCGACGAGTCCGAGCCGGGAACGTTCAAGGACCGCGAGATCATGCTCCGCGTCCCGCACATGTTCGTCGAGGGCGTGGTGATCGCGTGCTACACGATCGGCGCGGGCACGGCCTTCATCTACCTGCGCGGCGAGTACCTGACCGAGTTCGAGGTCCTGAAGGCGGCGCTCGAGGAAGCGCGCGCGGCCGGCTACGTCGGGGCCGGGCTGCTCGACTCGGATTTCGACCTCACCGTCGTCGTCCACCGCGGCGCCGGGGCCTATATCTGCGGCGAGGAGACGGCGCTCCTCGACTCGCTGGAAGGCCGCCGGGGACAACCGCGCACGAAGCCGCCCTTTCCGGCCATCTCGGGCCTGTACGCGTCACCGACCCTCATCAACAACGTGGAGACGCTCGCGACGGTGCCCAAGATCATCGAGCTGGGCGGGGCCCCGTACGCGAGGATCGGCGTGGAGAACTCCGCCGGCACGCGTGTCTTCTCCCTGTCGGGCAACGTTGCCAACGGCGGCAACTACGAGCTCGAGCTGGGAACGACACTCCGCGAGCTCGTCTACGACATCGGTGGCGGCATCCCGGACGGGCGGGAGCTGAAGGCCATCATCCCCGGCGGGTCGTCCGTCCCCGTGCTGACCGCCGCGCAAGTCGACACGCCCCTCGACTTCGACGCGATGGCCGAAGCGGGGACCATGCTCGGCTCCGGAGCGGTGATCGTCATCGACGACCGCTGCTGCATGGTGCAGCTCGGCCTGCGCGTCGCGCAGTTCTACATGCACGAGTCGTGCGGCAAGTGCACCCCGTGCCGCGAGGGGACGCGCTGGATGGTTCAGCTCCTCCGCAAGATCGAGGACGGGGAGGCGTCGCAGGGAGAGCTGGACGTGCTCCTCAACGTCTGCGACCGCATCCTCGGCAACTGCCTCTGCCCGCTGGGCGACGCCGCGGCCATGCCGATCGCCAGCTACGTAGCCAAGTTCCGGGACGAGCATCAGCGCCACATCGACGAGGGCGGCTGCCCCTTCGGGGGCGAGTCGTCGCTCGAGGGCGTGCTCGCGCCAGTAGACCAGCACCACGCCCGTACGCGGGCGGACATCGAGGTCCCTGCATGACACGTTTCTTCGGGGCACGCTGCCCGGGGCCGCCGCGGTCCTCCCTCCGCTTCGAGCGTATAGCCGCAGGGCGCACGCGAGGCGCGCGGACCGTCGCGGGAGTGCCCCGGTGAACGTCGCTCGCCTTCGGCTCGCTCCCGTGGGGGAAACCGTGTTTCCCCCACGTGCCCCCTTCCTTGATGCAGTGAGGGAACCTCCCGGTTCCCTCACACACCCTCCACCCGCTCATGGGCCGGGGAGCGGCCCATGAGCGCACAGGCGGAGCCCGAGCTCGTTAGCGTCACCATCGACGGCCGCGAGGTGCGGGCGCCCCAGGGTGCGGGGCTCGTCGAGACGGCGCTCTCGGTCGGCGTCGAGATCCCGGTCTTCTGCTACGAGCCGCGCATTGGGCCGCCGCTCGGCGCCTGCCGGATGTGCCTCTGCGAGGTCGAGGGCATGCCGAAGCTCCAGGCGGCTTGCACGCTGACCGCGCAGGACGGGATGGTGCTCCGGACGGCGGCGACGAGCGAGCGGGCGGCCGAGGGCCAGGACGCGATGCTCGAGTTCATCCTTCTCAACCACCCGCTCGACTGCCCCGACTGCGACAAGGGCGGCGAGTGCCCGCTCCAGGACCTCACCTTCCGCTTCGGCCCGGGAAACACGCGCATGCACTTCCCCAAGCGGTCGTTCGACAAGCCCATCCCGATCTCGCCCCTCATCGCCCTCGACCGCGAGCGCTGCATTCTCTGCTACCGCTGCACGCGCTTTTCCGAGAACGTGTCGGAGGACGGCCAGCTCGTCGCCGTGAACCGGGGCGCGCAATCGGTCATCGCCACGTTCCAGGACGAGCCCTACCGCGCCCATTTCTCCGGGAACGTGATCGAGCTCTGCCCCGTCGGCGCCCTCACGTCGACGACTTACCGCTTCCGCGCGCGGCCCTGGGAGATCCAGAACGTCCCCACGGTCTGCGGTCTCTGCCCGGTCGGCTGCAACGTCTGGGCGACGACGCGGGAAGGCGCGGTGGCACGAATCCTCTCCCGCAACCACCCGGAGGTCCACGAAGGCTGGCTCTGCGACAAGGGGCGCTTCGGGCACGAGCATCTGCGCGCCGCCGACCGCATCCACGAGCCGCTCCTGCGCATGCGGCGCCGCGGCTTCGACCCCGTCTCCCACGAGCAGGCGGCCGAGGCGGCCGCGCGCGGCCTCGAGGAGGCGGGCGGCTCGCTCGTCGTCGCCTTCTCCGGTGCAGAGACTGTGGAGCAGGCAACCGCCCTTGCGCGCATCGCGCAGGCGGCGGGTGGCGGTGTCGCGCTTCTTCCCGACGACCTCGAGCCCGGGCTCGACGCCTTCCGCGCGCCGCTTTCCGCTATCCGCGACGCCGACGCCTGCCTCGTCGTCGGCGACGATCCCGTCGTCGAGCGGGCGCCCGTCGTCGACCTCTGGCTGCGAGCGGCCCGACGGACCGGCGCACAGGTGATCACCGTGAACCCCGGAGGAACCGTGCAGGCCGCGCCCGGCGCCGCCGCTCAGGTGTGCGCGGCGCTCCGCCGCAAGGACGTGCCCGAGGACCTGCGCGAGGCCGCCCAGGCCCTGCGCAGCGCCGGGCGCATCGCGCTCGTCTGGTCCGAGGACGACCCGACCGGAGGCCGGCACGTCGGCGCGCTCGCGGCCGCGCTCGCGGCGAAGGCCGACGTGGCCGTCTACCTGCTCCCGCGCACGCCGAACGGCCGCGGGGTGTCCGCCGCGTGGCGGGAGGTCGCGGGCGAGCCGGGCCAGGTACCCGCCGAGGGCGAGATCGGAGCCCTCATCGTCTCGGGCGACGAAGCCGCCGGCGATCCCCGCGTGCTGGAGCTCGCCGCGCGCGCTCGCTTCGTGCTCACGTTCGCCATGTTCCAGAGCGAGGTGACGAGCTGGTCGCACGTCGTCGTCCCCGGGACGAGCTACCTCGAGCGCGAGGGCACCTTCGTCAACCTCGAAGGCCGGCCGCAGCGCCTGCGCCGAGCCGCCGTCGCCGGCCGGGCCGGACGAGCTCGAGGTCCTCGCCCGCATTGGGCGAGCGCCTCGGCGTCGAGATCGACCCGTGGGCGGCACCGAGCGCGGCCGAGCTCGCCGAGCTCCCGCCTGCCGAGGAGGCGGCCTGGACGGGACGCGTTCCGGACGTGCCCACCGGAAAGGCCGCGGGGCCGGGCCTCCAGCTCCTCCGCTACCGGCCGCTCTTCAGCGGCGCAGCCGTGGAGCGCGTGCCCCAGCTCCAGTTCCAGCGCCCGCTCCCCGAGGTCGAGCTCGCGTACGACGACGCCCAGACCCGCGGGATCGCGACCGGCGACCCGGTGCTGGTCGCCTCGAACGGAACGAGCCGCGAGCTCCGGGCCCGAGTCAACCGCCGGCTTCGAACCGGGGTCGTCAGGATCGCAACGGAGTACGCCGACGGCTTCGAAGACCGCATACAGGTGGACAAGGCATGAACGAGCCCTGGTGGATCGACACCATCAAGGCGCTCCTGATCATCAACCTCGTCCTCTTCGGCTTCGCCTACGCCACGTGGCTCGAGCGCAAGGTGCTGGGGCGCATGCAGCTCCGCTACGGGCCGAACCGCGCCGGGCCCTTCGGGCTCCTGCAGCCCATCGCCGACCTCGTCAAGCTCATCCGCAAGCAGAGCTTCTACCCGGCGGCCGCCGTCGAGCTCCTCTACTTCGCGGCGCCCGTCGTCGCCGGCTTCACGGCGCTCGCGGCCTTCAGCGTCATTCCCTTCGGGGGCGTCTGGCACTGGGGCGAGCTACGACGTCACCGGCCGCGTCGTCGACGTCTCCATCGGGCTCCTCCTCCTCTTCGCCCTGGGAGCAATCGGCATCTACGCCTTCCTCGTCGGCGGCTGGGCGAGCGACTCGAAGTTCTCGCTGCTCGGCTCCATGCGTACGGCCGCCCAGCTCGTCTCCTACGAGGTCTCGCTCGCGCTCTCCGTCCTCGGCGTCGTCATCATGGGGCAGTCGCTCTCGCTCGTCGAGATCGCCGAGAAGCAGCAGGACACGATCTGGTTCGCGGTGCCGCAGCTCGTCGGGCTGCTCGTCTTCCTCATCGCGGGCGTGGCCGAGACGAACCGGGCGCCCTTCGACCTGCCCGAGGCAGAGACCGAGCTCGTGGCCGGCTACCACACCGAGTACAGCGGGATGCGCTACGGCCTCTTCGCGATGGCCGAGTACATCAACCTGATCACGCTCTCCGGCCTCGCCGTGACGCTCTTCTTCGGGGGCTGGGGCGGGCCCGTGCTGCCGGGGCCACTCTGGTTCGTGATCAAGCTCGTGCTCGTCGTCTTCCTCTTCATGTGGCTGCGGGCCACGCTCCCGCGCCTGCGCTACGACCAGCTGATGAAGCTTCGGCTGGAAGGTCCTCCTGCCGGTCGCCACGCTCAACGCCGTCGTCACCGCCGTCCTCGTGGTCTACATCGACTGATGTTCGCCTGATGCCCCAGCCGTTCGACTCCTTCAAGGGCTTCGCCGTCACCTTCCGGCAGATGTTCAAGAAGCCGATCACGCAGGAGTACCCCGAGTACAAGCGGCCGGTCTACCCGCGCTTTCGCGGCCGCCATCGCCTCTGGCGGCACGAGAACGGCCTCGAGAAGTGCGTCGGCTGCTCGCTCTGCGCCGCGGCCTGCCCGGCGGACTGCATCCGCGTGGTCGCCGCCGAGAACACGCCCGAGAACCGCGTGTCGCCGGGGGAGCGGTACGCGCGCATCTACGAGATCAACCTCTCGCGCTGCATCTTCTGCGGCTACTGCGAGCTCGCCTGCCCCTTCGACGCGATCACGCTGGAGAGCGAGTACGAGCTCTCCGAGTACTCGCGCGACGACCTCATCTACACCAAGGACATGCTCCTGGCCGAGCCGGTGAAGCGCATGCCCGTGGCCGACCGCGAGCTCTACGACACGCCGGTCCCGGTCTGGAAGGCCGAGAGCTGATGACGGGCGTGCTTCTCGCCGCCTCCGCCGGCAACGTCCTCGTCTGGATCGTCTGGGTCGTCGCCGCGCTCGCGCTCCTCTCCTCGGGCCTGGCCGTCGTCCTCTTCTCCAACCCCTTCTACTCGGCCCTCGCGCTCATCGGCAACCTCGCGTCCCTCGCCGTCCTCTATCTGCTTCTGGCCGCGGAGTTCGTCGCCGCTGCGCAGGTGCTCGTCTACGCGGGGGCGGTCGTCGTCATGTTCCTCTTCGTCATCGCCTACCTGGGAGGGAGAGCCGACGCCCCCTGGGCCGGCGGGCCGACGCTCCAGGCGGTCGCAGCCGTGGTCGCCGCCGGAGCGATCGCGGTCGAGATCGTGGTCGTCGTCGGGCTCACGGCCGGCGACCGGCTGGCAGACGAGGCGGAGGTCGACGGAGAGCTTCGGCTCCCCGGCCGAGATCGGCAACCTCTTCCTCTCCGACCACCTGCTCGCGTTCGAGGTTACGTCGATCGTGCTCCTCGTCGCCGCCGTCGGCGGCGTCATCCTCGGAAGCGTCTTCCGCGCCGAGCCCGCCGAGGAGATGGAGAGCTAGCCGTGGACGGGCCCGGGATCGCCGCCTACCTCATCCTCTCGGTCATCCTCTTCGCCACCGGCTCGCTCGGCGTCCTCATCCGCCGCAGCCCACTCATCATCCTGCTCGCGCTCGAGCTCATGCTGAACGCGGGCAACCTCGCGCTCATCGCCTTCGCCCGCCACCTGGAGACGGCGACGGGCAGATCTTCGCGCTCACCGTCATGGTCGTCGCAGCCGCGGAGGCGGTCGTCGGCCTGGGGCTGATCGTGGCCGTTTCGCGCCAGCGGGTCGACCTGGACGTCGACAAGCTCAACACGTTGAGCGGGTAGGCGATGCGCGTCACCCTTATCCAGGCTCCCTACGCCCTCGGGCGCTCAGAGGTCGAAGTGGCCACAGGCCCGATCAGGATCGTCGAGGCGGGGGCAGCGGAGGCGCTTCGCGAGGCCGGGCACGAGGTCGAGGTCGAGGCCGTCGAGACGGGCGAGGAGAGGGGCTCCGAGGAGGCCTACTGGAACGAGATCGAGGGCACGTTCGAGGTCGTCCGAAGACGTGGCCGACCGCGTCCAGGAGGCGGTCGAACGCGGTTCCCTGCCGGTCGTGCTGGCGGCCAACTGCTTCAACTCGGTCGGCGTTGTCGCGGGCGGCTCGACCGACGTGGGCGTGGTCTGGTTCGACGCCCACGCCGACTTCTCGACGCCGGAGACGACGCTCTCCGGCTTCCTGGACGGCATGGGCCTCTCGGTCCTGACCGGCACCGGCTGGGACGCTCTTCGCGAAACGGTGCCCGGATACCGAGTCGTGCCGGAGAGGAACGTCGTCCTCGTCGGCATGCGTGACACGGACGCCCGATGAGGACGCGCGGCTCGAGAGCTCCGAGATCGCGGTCGTCCCCCGACGGAGCTCGGAGACAGGCTGGTCGCCGGCCTCGACGCCCTGCGGGAACGCATCGCCGACGTCTACCTCCATCTCGACCTGGACGTCCTCGACCGAGCGAAGGGCGGGTGAACCTCTACGCGGCCGAAGGCGGGCCCTCCGCGCGAGGAGGTGGCCGCGGCGATCCGGGCCGTCGGCGAGCGCTTCCGCATCCGCGCCGCCGCCGTGACGGCGTACGACCCGGGCGCGGATCCCGAAGGACGCGTGCCGCCGATCGCCGTCCGCCTGCTCGTGCAGATCGCCGAGGCGGCGGCGAGCGAAGGGCGATGGCGGCGTGACGGCCGCCGCCTGGATCTGCCTCTTCGCCCCCGCCGCGGCCGTCGTCGTGATCGCGCTCGCGGGCATGCGCATCAGCGGCTTCACCGCGGGCGTGATCGCTTCGGGCGCAACGGGGATCTCCTTCGTCTGCGCGCTGGTCGTCTTCTTCTCGCTCCTCGGCGAGGGCGCGGAGGAGCGCGAGCACACCTCGACGCTCTGGACGTGGCTCTCCGCGGGCGACCTGCGCTTCGGCGCCCAGATCACGATCGACCCGCTCTCGGTCTTCATGATGCTCGTCGTCTCGGGCGTCGGCTTCCTGATCCTCTCCTACGCCGTCGGCTACATGCACGGGGACGAGGAGGAGCGCCGCTACCACGCCTACAAGGCGCTCTTCGTCTTCTCGATGCTCCTGCTCGTCCAGTCGGGCAACCTGCTGCTCCTGCTCGCCGGCTGGGGCATGGTCGGCCTCTCCTCCTACCTGCTGATCAACTTCTGGCACTTCCGGCGCACGGCGGTGGAGGCGGGCAAGAAGGCGTTCATCATGAACGCGGTCGGCGACGCGACCTTCGCGCTCGCGCTCTTCCTCCTCATCCAGCGGGTCGGCGCGCTCGACTTCGACACGGTCTTCTCGCGGGCGCCCGAGGCGGTCGGCGAGGGAAGCGCGGCGGCCGTCGTGATCGCGCTCGGCCTCCTCGGCGGCGCTGTCGCCAAGTCGGCGCAGGTGCCGCTCCACACCTGGCTCCCGGACGCGATGGAGGGCCCGACCCCGGCTCAGCGCCCTGATCCACGCGGCGACGATGGTGACCGCCGGCGTCTACCTGATCGCCCGCACCAACGTCCTCTTCGAGCTGGCGCCCGACGATCCACGACCTGGCCGGGATCCTCGGCGCGGTCACGATCCTCCTCGCCGGCCTGATCGCGCTCGTGCAGACGGACATCAAGCGTGTCATCGCCTACTCGACGATGAGCCAGATCGGCTACATGTTCGTCGCCGTCGGCCTCGGCGCCTACGGCGCCGGCCTCTTCCACCTGATGACGCACGCCTTCTTCAAGGCGCTCCTCTTCCTGGCCGCCGGCATCGTCATCCACGCGCTCGCCGACGAGCAGGACATCCGCAAGATGGGCGGGCTCGCCCGCGAGCTGCCGCTCGACGTACCGCGCCTTCCTCGTCGGCGCGCTCGCCCTCGCCGCCATCCCGCCCTTCGCCGGCTTCTTCTCCAAGGACGCCATCCTCGCGAGCGCCGCGAACGCCGGGCACGCTCGGCTGGATCCTCTGGACGGCCGGCGCGATCGGCGCCTTCCTGACGGCGCTCTACACCTTCCGCCTGCTCTTCATCGTCTTCTGGGGCGAGCCGTCCGCCTTCGCGCGCGAGCACCTGCACAAGAAGCGCTTCGAGGGCGGGCTCGCGATGGCCTGGCCCGTGGCGATCCTCGCCGTGCTCTCGATCGTCGGCGGCTTCCTCGCCGTGCCCGGCGGCTGGAACGCGATCGACACCTGGCTCGAGCCCGTGGCGCCGTCGATCCCGGAGGCGAGCGGAGTCACCCTGGCCTTCTCGATTCTCGCGGCGCTCGCCTCGGCGCTCGCCGGCATCTGGCTCGCCTACCGGCTCTACGGCGGCCCGAGCGAGCGGCCGGCCGAGCTGCGCGGCCGCTACCCCTGGGCGGCGCGGACGCTCGAGCAGAAGTTCTACTTCGACGAGGCCTACGACCTCGCGTTCTACGAGCCGTCGGCCCGGACGGCCGTCGGTCTCACGCGCTTCGTCGAGACGCCGCTCGTCCTGCGGCTCTCTCGGCGGGCTCGGGGGCGGCGTCCGCGCCGCTCTCGAGCCGCGTCGCCGCCGCGCAGACCGGGCCGCGTGCGCTCCTACGTGCTCGCCTCGCCGCCGGGCTCGCCGTCCTCGCCATCGTCTTCATCGATCTGTCGCCTGATGACCACGGTCCTCATCCTCTTCCCCATCGCCGCCGCGGTCGTCCTCTGGCTCCTGCCCTGGGCTCACGGCGCGCGCCGCCGGCGGGCTTCGCGCTCCTCGTCGCGCTCGCCGAGCTCGCCCTCTGGGTCGGCACCGCGCTCAACTTCGACTTCGGCTCCGCCGGGCTCCAGTACGACCAGCGGACGGTCTGGTTCGCCGACCTCGGCGTCTCCTACGAGGTCGGGCTCTTCGACTTCTCGCTCTGGCTCGTCGGGCTGACCGCGCTCGTCACCGTCGCGGCCGTCGGCTACGGCTTCTGGACCGGAGCGCGACCGCTCGGCCGTCTACCTGAGCCTCCTGCTCTTCCTCGAGGGCGCGACGATCGGCGTCTTCACCGCCCAGGACCTGCTCCTCTTCTACGTCTTCTTGGAGGCGATGCTGATCCCGCTCTACGTCCTGATCGGCGTCTGGGGCGGGCCCGGGCGGCTGGGGGCGACGTACAAGTTCGTCGCCTACACGATGGCGGGCTCGCTCCTGATGCTCGTCGTCGATCATCGCGTTCGGGCTCGAGGCGGGCACGTTCGACATGTCCGCGCATGGGCACGAGCGAGAGCACGTGGATCTTCCTCGGCTTCGTGGCCGCGTTCGCGGTCAAGGCGCCGCGTCTGGCCGTTCCACGGCTGGCTTCCGGACGCGTACCGCGAGTCCACGCCCGAGGTCGCCGCCGCTCCTCTCCGGCGTCATCTCGAAGGCGGCCGCGTACGGCTTCCTGCGCATCGTCCTCCCCCACTTCCCCGAGCCGGTCGAGGACTGGCGCGTGCCGTGCTCGTGCTCGCCTCGATCGGGCTCGTCTACGGCTCGCTGCTCGCCTTCCGCGCGCCCGACGTCCGCGGCGTGATCGCCTACTCGAGCCTCGCCCAGATGAACCTGATCGTGATCGGGCTCTTCGCCTTCAACGACTCCGGGCTGAACGGAGCGCTCCTGCAGATGGTCAACCACGGGCTCATCTCGGCGGCGCTCTTCCTGCTCGCGGGCGGGATCGAGCGCCGCTGCGCGACCGGAGAGCTCCGGCTCCTGGGCGGGATGGCGCGCGGACGGCCCGTGCTCGCGACGATCCTGATCACGACGGGGGTGATCGCGCTCGCGGTGCCGGGCTCGACCGCGTTCGCGGCCGAGTTCCTCGTCCTGAACGGGATCTTCGACGTCGGCTGGGGCTGGGCGGTGGTCGGCGCGGTCGCGATCGTGCTCGCGGCCATGTACATCCTCCGCCTCATCTCGGCCGTGCTGCACGAGAGACCCGGGCTCGGCTGTCCCGCGGCAGGCGCTCGACCTGCGGCCCGCCGAGGTGGGCGTGATCGTGCCCGCTCGTCGCCGTCCTGCTCGCCCTCTCCTTCTGGCCGGCCGGCATCACCGACCACGTCTTCGGCGGCCAGCCGGCCGCAGACCGTGAGCGAGCGGTTCCAGGAGTAGCGTGGACGTCGACTTCACGAACCCGGGCATCGACTGGGCGGCGCTCTCGCCCGAGCTGATCCTGCTCGGCGGCGCGAGCGTCGTCGCTGCTCGTGCGCTCTTCCTGCCGCCGAGCGCGCAGCAGGCCGTTCTGCGCGGTCGTCGCGGTGCTCTGCCTCGTCGCGGCCGGCGCGCGCCGCGATCGCGCTCTTCGTCGCACGACGAGACGGCCGGGCGAGTCGTCGCCGAGGCGATCCGCCGCGACCGGCTCGCCGAGCTCGGGCAGATCCTCGTCGCCGCCTCCGGCCTGCTCACGGTCGGCGTCGCCTACTGCGAGCCGGGCGGAGCAGGAGCGGGCCGGCGAGTTCTACGCGCTCCTGCTCACGGCCGTCGCCGGCATGGCCTTCTTCGTCGCCGCCGACAACCTCATGACGCTCTTCCTCGGCCTCGAGTGGTTCTCGATCTGCCTCTACGTCCTGACCGCGATCGCGACCGACCGGCTGCCCTCGCTCGAGGCCGGGCTCAAGTACCTGATCGTCGGGAGCTTCGGCTCGGCAATCCTGCTCTTCGGGAGCGCCTTCGTCTACGGCGCCGCCGGGGCGATCGAGTTCGAGGAGATCGCCCGCGGCGCCGAGCGAGGCCGACCGGCTCTTCCTCGTCACCGGGCTCGCCATGATCCTCGTCGGGCTCGCCTTCAAGGTCTCGGCGGCGCCGTTCCACATGTGGACGCCGGACGTCTACCAGGGCGCGCCGACGCCGGTCACCGCGTTCATGTCCGCGGCGACGAAGGTGGCCGCGCTCGTCCTCACGCTGCGCCTCCTCGTCACCGCCTTCCCGGGCGAGGAGGAGCTCTGGACGATCGCGCTCGCCGTGATCGTCTGCATCTCGCTCGCCTGGGGCAACCTCGCCGCGCTCGTCCAGACCGACGTCAAGCGGATGCTCGCCTACTCGAGCATCTCGCACGCCGGCTTCCTGCTCATGCCCGATCGCCGTCGGGACGGAGCTCGGCGGCGACGGGCGCTCCTCTACTACCTCATGCCGTACGCGGCCATGAGCGTGGGCTCGTTCGCGATCGTGGCCATCCGCGAGCGGGAGCTCCGCCAGCCGGTGACGGTGGGCAGCCTGGCAGGCTTCGGCTGGGAGCGGCCGTTCCTCGGGCGTCGCGATGGCCGTCTTCATGTTCGGCTTCATCGGCCTGCCGCCGGCCGGGCTCTTCCTGGGCAAGTTCTACGTCTTCGCCGCGGCGGTCGACCGCGGCTGGGCGTGGCTCGCCGTCGTGGGCGTCGTCGCGACCGTCGTCTCGATCTACTACTACCTGGGCGTCGTCCGCGCGATGTTCATGCAGCCGCCCGAGCTGCGCGTCGCGCCCGCCGGCGGGTCGCCGCCGCGCGACCTTCCGCTGCAGGCGGCCGTCGCTGCCGCGCTCGTCGTCACGGTCGGGACCTTCGTCGCCGCCGGCCCCCTCATCGACATCGCCGCCGACGCCGTCGCGTTCCTCCCCTTCCCGAACGCTGACGTGGCGAAGCGGGTCGTCGTTCTCGGCGCGGGAGCCACGGGCGAGGCGTTCGTCGCCGCGCTCCGACGACCTGGACGGCGAAGTCGAGATCACGGTCGTCGAGCACGAGCTCGTCGGCGGCGAGTGCTCGTACTGGGCGTGCATCCCCTCGAAGACGCTCCTCCGCCCGCTCGAGGTGGTCGCGCGCGCCCGCTCGCGCTCCTGGGGCGGCGCAGGCGCATCGCCGGCTCCGTCGACATCGCGGAGGTGTTCGCCTGGCGCGACTTCATGGCCGGAGAAGGACGACTCGAGCCAGGCCGAGTGGCTGGGGAAGCAGGGTGCCGGCCTCGTCCGCGGCACGGCCGAGATCGTCGAGCCCGGGCTCGTGCGCGCCGACGGTCGCGACCTTCCGTACGACGACCTGCTCGTAGCCACCGGCTCCCTGCCCGCGGAGCCCCCCCTCGAGGGCCTCTCCGAGGCTCGAGGCACTGGGGAAGCCGGCGAGGCGACGAGCGCGAGCGAGGTTCCGGAGAGCCTCCTCGTCGTCGGCGGGGGCGCAGTGGGCTGCGAGCTCGCCCAGCTCTACCGGCGCCTCGGGGCGCCGTGACGCTCGTTCAGAACGGCGAGCACCTGCTGCCGCGCATGGACCCCGAAGCGGCGGACATCCTGGCGGACGCGCTCCGCGAGGAGGGCGTCGAGCTCCGGCTTCGGCGCGCGCGGGCAAGCGCGTGGAGCGCGACGGCGGACCGGGCTACCGCCTCGAGCTCGAGGGCGGCGAGACGCTCGAGGCGGAGCGCTCCTCGTCGCCACCGGACGGCCGTCCCAACGTCGAGGGTCTCGGCCTCGAGGCGCCTGGGCGTGACGGTCGGAAGGACGGGAATCGCCGTCGACGAGCGGCTGAACGGCCGGTCCCGGCGTCTGGGCGGCCGGGGACGTGACCGGCGTCGCGCTCTTCACCCACGTCGGCAAGTACCAGGCGCGCGTGGCGGCGGCGAACGTCGCCGGCCGGGAGGTCCAGCGGCGGACTACCGGGCGTCCCCGCGGCGGTGTTCACCGACCCGCAGGTCGCGGCGGTCGGCGACACGAGCGGCGAAGGGTGCCGTCACCGCTACGTGGCCGCTCCAGTCCGTCTCGCGCACGGGCACCTTCCAGCGCCCGAAGCAGCCCGGCCTCGTCAAGCTCTACGCCGATCCGGAGCGCCGGATGCTCGTCGGCGCGACGCTCGTCGGCCCGGAGGCGGGCGAGTGGCTCGGCCAGCTCACGCTGGCCGTGCGGGCCGAGGTGCCGGTCGACGTCCTCCGGGACACGATCCAGCCCTTCCCGACGTTCTCCGAGGCGATCTTCTTCGCCGCCCGGGACCTCGCCGGTCTAATCGTGGCAAGTCCATGCCGTGACCGAGAACACCGAACTCGTCCGCAGCCTCGCCGGGCTCGTCGCTCTTCGCCGACCTGGGGGAGGCCGACCTCGAGGCGATCGCCGACCCGGACCGCGAGCGCCGCTTCGCCCGGCGGCGAGCGCGTCCTCCGGCGCGGGCTCTCGGGCGCGGGGTTCTACGTCATCCTCGACGGCGAGGCGGCGGTCGAGATCGAGGGCCTCGAGCCGCGGATGCTGCGGCGCGGAGACTTCTTCGGCGAGGTCTCGACGCTCCTCGGCGCCAGGCCGACCGCCGACGTCGTCGCCCGCACCCCGCTGCACTGCCTGGAGATCCCGGGCCCGTAGACTCGAGGAGTTCCTCGTCCACTATCCGCGGGTGACGTACCGGATGCTGCAGACGGTGACTCGCCGCCTGCAAGACGTCCTAGGGTGAGCGTCGCTCGCCTCCGGCTCGCTCCCCAAGCTCACAGGCCAAAGGTTGGCCTGTGAGCGAAGACCGGCCCTTCCCCCCCGGTGACTACCCCGTCGTCGTCGTCGGCAGCGGCCCGGGCGGGCTCCAGACGACCTACTGCCTCTCCCGTCTCGGCATCGAGCACGCCGTCCTCTCCCGCGACGAAACGCCCGGCGGGATGTTCTGCTGGGCGCCCATCTGTCAGAGGCTCCTCTCCTGGTCGAAGCCCGACGCGCCCTGCCGAGCCGGGGTCGCGGGAGTACGAATGGTACGACCACAACAGCCTCCTGAGCGAGGAGCCCGAGGAGCAGGCCCTCGTCCCGCAGGTCATGGACCGTGCGTACATGGTCCCGTCGCGCGCAGGAGATGGAGCAGGGCCTGGCCGCGTTCGCCGACGGGACCGGGATCCGCGTCCGCTACGGCTGTAGCTGGGAGGGAACGCGCCGCGAGGATGACGGCCGGCGTCACGCTCGTCACGTCGGACGGCGAGTACCGTTGCCGGGCCGCGGTCTTCGCGCTCGGCGTGACGACGGCCTGGAAGTCGCCGATCCCGGGGATCGAGGATGTGCCCCACTACGCGGAGGCGCGCTCGAGGCGGCGCGAGTACCAGGGTAAGCGGGTCTTCGTGATCGGCAAGCGCAACTCCGGCTTCGAGCTTGCCGACGGCTTTCTGCCCTGGGCGCGCCAGGTGATCCTCGGCTCGCCGCGGCCGGTGCAGACCGCCGTTATCGCGCTCGCGTCCGTGCGCGTCCGCTACCTGCAGCCGTACGAGGACGCCGCCCTCGGGTGGCGGGACGTTCGCCCTCGACGTGGCGCATCGAGCGGATCGAGCGGGCAGGCAGCGGCTGGCGCGTTGTCGGGCGAGGGAACGACGCGCGCCGGGCACGGTCGAGCTCGAGGTGGACGACGGTCATCGCCGCCACCGGGTTCTCCACGCCGCTCCTCGACCTGCACGACGCTCGGCGTGCGCACCGTGGCGCACGAGTCGCATCCCCGCGCTCACCCCGTTCTGGGAGAGCGAGCCCGGCTCGGGCCTCTACTTCGCCGGCAACGCCACGCAGGGCGCGCCCGGGCTCCGCAAGAACGGGGTCGGCTCCTCCTCGCCGGCCGTGCACGGCTTCCGCTACAACGCCCGGGTCATGGCCCGCCACCTCGCGGAGACCCACCTCGGGCGTCGAGCGTGCCCCGCAGCCGCATCGCGCCCGACGAGCTCGTTCCCTACCTGCTCGAGGAGCTGACGCGCGCACCCGAGCTCTGGGCGCAGAAGTCGTACCTCGCGCGCATCCGTGCTCCGTGGACGGGCGAGACCGACATCGTTCCGCTGGCGCACTTCCTCGACGAGGCGGCCCCGACGCCGTCGCCGTGCGCGGTCGAGACGAACGCCGTCCGGGGAGATCTATCCGGCCGTGTACGTGCGACGCGGGGGGCGGGTCGAGGAGCATCTCCTTCCCGCGCACGGGCTGAACGACTTCCGCGGCCCGGAGTACGAGCGGGAGCTCGCCTCTCGACTGTGAGACGCTTCCTTCTCTGGGCGATCCTGGTCTCGCTGCCGCTCGCCGGGCTCGTCCTGCTCGTCGTCGTTCCCCGCCTGGACGTCCAGTGGGAGAACCATCCGGCCCACTTCTGGCTCGTGCTCCTGGCGGCGGTGCTCACCTCCGCGCTCGCCTTCCTCACCGGAGAGACGGCGTCACGGCGGGGTGACTCGCGCGTCCTTCGCCTGTCTCTCGTCTTCCTCTGCGCGTCCGGCTTTCTCGCGCTGCACGCCCTCGCCACGCCCGGCGTCCTGCTCGAGGAGTCCAACGCGGGCTTCCAGCTCGCCTCGGCCGTCGGCCTTCTGCTTGCGTCGCCGCTGGCCGCGTGGTCCGCCGTCGACCTGGGCGAGCGGGGCGGCCACATTGATCCGGCGGCGCTGGCTTCTCTATGCCGCCCTCGCAGCGCTCATGGCCCTGTGGGCCGCCGTATCGCTCGCCTCCGTGCCGCCCCTCGACGATCCGCTCGAGGACCCGCAGCCGCTCTCGCTCGCGCTCTTCGTCGCCGGCGCCGTGATCTTCGCGGCGGCCGCGCTGGGGTACGTGCGCCTCTACCGCCGCCGGTCCCGACCCGCTTCTGGCGGCCGCCGTGAGCTCCTTCGTCCTGCTCGCGGAGGCCATGCTCGCGGTCGCTCTCGCGCGCAACTGGCACGCGACCTGGTGGGAATGGCATCTGCTCATGCTCGTCGCCTTCGGGGTCGTGGCCTGGACGCGCGTGGAAGGAGTGGCAGACCGAGGGGTCGACTGCGGAGATCTGGAGCGACCTCTACGAGGAGCGCACCCGCGGCCGCCGCGAGGCGGTGAGCGTCCTCTTCGCCGACCTCCAGGGCTTCACGCTCGTTCTCGGAGCGAGCGGTCGGAGGCCGAAGTGCGCGCGATGCTGAACGAGTACTTCGGGACGGTGATCCCCGGCTCTCGAGGCGCACGGGGGCGAGATGGTGGACACGATCGGGCGACGCCGTCCTGGCCATCTTCCGCGGGCGCCGGCCACGAGGAGCGGGCCGCACGGGCAGGCCTCGCACTTCCAGGCACGCGGCCGGCCCGTCGCGGACCGCCATCCGGACTGGCCCCGCTTCCGCGTCGGGAGTCAACTCGGGCGAGGCGCATCGTCGGCCTCGTGCAGGCGCGGGGGGCCGCGGCAGTTCGCGCCGACCGGGGACACGCGTCAACGTGGGATCGCCGCCTCGAGGGCCAGGCTCGCGCCGGCGAGGTCGTGATCGGCGAGGCGACGCGGGACGGCCCTCGGCGCGGGACGCGCAGGTCGAGGACCTCGGCGAGATCGCGGTCAAGGGACAAGGAGCGGCCGGTGCGCGCCTTCGTCCTACGAGCGCTGGCGCCGGACGGGGAGCGAGCGCGATCAGCGCCTGGACGAGGAGGAGGCCGAACCCGAAGGCTAGGAGCGCCGTCGCCTCGCGGCGGCACGCGTCCTCGGGGACGGCCGGCTCGCGCATCGCGGCGCCGACCACGACGACGACGACGAGGAGGCCGGCGAGGAGCGGCCTGGAGGCGGCCGAGCAGGTCCCGCCGGCCGCCGTTGACCGCGTCCACGACCCGGCCGAAGCAGACGAGGCCGGCGGCGGCGGTCACCGGGACGCCGAGGACGAGGAGGTAGAAGGAGGCTCCGGCGAAGCCGAGCGCGTCGGAGACGGCGGTGGCGAGGAGAAGGCCGGCCGCCAGCCTCGACGGCCATGGCGCTCGCGCCTGTCCGCGCTCTGCCACACGCGCCCAGCTTCGCCCCCGGGGCGGACGTTCCTTCGTTACGCTGGCCGGCCCAACGAGGGAAAGGAGACTCATGGCCGGACACGGCGGTCACCTGGCTCGGGCACGCGAGCTTCCGCGTCGACACGCCGGGCGGCAAGCGCGTCTACGTCGATCCGTGGCTCGGGAACCCGAAGTGCCCCGAGAGCGAGAAGGAGCCCGAGCGCGATCGACCTGATCGCGCTCACCCACGGCCACGACGACCACGTCGGCGAGACGGTCGAGCTCGCGCAGCGGTTCGAGCTGCCCGGTGATCGCCCAGGTGGAGCTGCGCGAGCTGGCTCGCCGGCCAGGGACGCCCGAGCACCCGACGGTCGCCCGAGGCGCCCAACAAGGGCGGCACGGTCGAGCGGCGACGGCATCAAGATCACGCTCACCGACGCCAAGCACTCGAGCAGCTGCTCCGGACGGGCACGTACGCGGGCGAGGCCGCCGGGCTCGTCATCGAGGTGGAGAACGGGACGAAGCTCTACTTCGCCGGCGACACGTGCGTCTTCGGCGACATGCAGCTGATCGGGCGGATCTACGAGCCGGACGTCGCCGTCCTGCCGATCGGCGACCACTACACGATGGGGCCGAAGGAGGCGGCCGTCGCGCTCGAGCTCCTCGGCGTCCGCCGCTGCATCCCGTGCCACTACGGGACGTTTCCGCTCCTGCGCGGGACGCCGGACGAGCTGCGGGAGCTGCGCTCCCGACGTCGAGGTGCTCGCACCCGAGCCGGGCGACGATGGTCGAGCGTGTGAGAGAGCGGTGGTTCGGCGCGACGGGGCGGCGGGTTCCCGAGATCGCCGTCGAGGGCGAGGACGACGTCCCGCTCGAGGAGCGCGCTCGTCCTCGACGACGTCGCGGACGATCGAGCTGCCTGCGCAAGGCGCACGAGCGGGGACGCCGGTCGTCGTGCGCGCAGCCGACGAGCGAGAGCGTGGCGGCCGCGCTCGCGCGGCCGGAGGTCTCTTGCGTGCTCGTCCCGGCCGGAGCGGCGTGAGCTCCGGGAGCTCGACTTGCGGCGCTTGAAGTATGGGTAGAGGCCGCTGGGCGACGTACTCGCATCGTCGCCTGCGACCTCGAGGCGGGCGAGTGGGGCGTCGCCGTGCAGTCGAAGTTCCTGGCCGTCGGCGCCGTCGTTCCCTGGGCCGAGGCGGAGGTCGGCGCCGTCGCCACCCAGGCGCTCGCCAACGTGAGCTACGGGCCGCGCGGGCTCGAGCTCCTGCGGGACGGACTCGGCGGCCGACGAGGTCGTCGCGCGGCTGACAGAGGCGGACGAGGAGCGCGCGCACCGCCAGCTCGGCGTCGTCGACGCGGCAGGCCGGGCAGCGACCTACACCGGCTCCGGCGTGCCTCGACTGGGCCGGCGGAATCACGGGCGAGGGCTACGCGGCGCAGGGGAACATCCTCGTCTCCGAGGAGACGGTTGACCGCGCTCGCCGATACCTTCGAGGCAGCAGCCGGGCGGCCGCTCGCGGAGCGGCTCCTGGAAGCGCTCGCGGCCGCACAGGCGGCGGGCGGCGACCGGCGCGGACAGCAGTCCGCGGCGCTCTACGTCGTCAAGAAGGACTCGGGCTACGGCGCCTCCAGCGACGTCCTCGTCGACCTGCGCGTGGACGACCATCCCAGGCCGATCGAGGAGCTCGAGCGGCTGTGGGGCATCCACGAGCTCCTCTTCGGCGCAGACGCCCGAGGAGGAGTGGCTCCCGGTCGACGACGCGCTCGCCGCCGAGCTGCGCGAGCGCCTGGCGGCGCTCGGCTACGAGCACGATCAGCCTCGAGGAGAGCGTTCACGCCTGGGCCGGGCGTCGAGAACCTCGAGGAGCGCGTGCGCGGCGTCGACCGCATCGACCCGGTCGTCCTCGCGGAGCTCCGCAAGCGCTGACCCGCGCGCCGGCCCGCACACCCTCCTTGTGTTCCACCGGCACAAAGCACGCGCCGGCTCTCTCGCACGGTGTTCGGAAAAGGGGCCCCGAAAGACCCTTGTGCGCGTGGAACACAAGGTGGTCGTCAGCGATCGCCGGGGAGGTGCAGGTCGCCGGCGCGGGCGCGCAGGGAGGGGACGGGGTCGGCTTCGGGGCGCGCGACGACGAGCACGGCGCCGTGGCCTTCGCCGGGCGCGAGTGCGTCGACGAGGGACTGGAGGCCGACGGCGAGCGCGAAGGCCTTGTGGGCGTGCTCGCCGCCGAAGGGGACGAGGTCCTCCTCGCGTGCCGCGCCGATGAGGACGTCGCCGTGCGTGACTTTGCCCATGGAGACGTCGGCGACGAGCGGCTTCCCGTCCGAGCTCGGGACGGCGATCGCCAGCGGGTTCGTCCCCGCGAGCGGCTCGCCGCCCTCGGGGTGCGCGAGGCGCGCCGGCGACGTCGCCGTCAGCGCGCCGACGAGCCCGCTCTCGGCCAGCCGCCGCACCCAGTAGCCGAGCGAGCCGGTGGGGAAGCACCGCCGCGCCGCGACGACGCGTGCGTTCGCGGGCGGCGAGGCGAGCTGCGCCTCGACGATCTCCGCCAGCGTGAGGTAGCCGAGGGCGCCCCCGCCGTCCCAGAGCTCGTAGCCCTCCTCCGCGACGAGCCGCTCGGGTTGCGCGCGCGGGTCGAGGCCGGGTAGCGTCGCGAGCCAGTCGATCCGCGAAAGCCCGTGCGCGGGCCGGCCACGCCGCTCGGCGTCCAGGAAGTGGTCGGCGAGGAGGCCGGCAGCGCGCGCGTCGAAGCCCAGCACCCGCAGGCGGCCGATGGCGTCGGCCTTATTCAGGCGGAAACGAGCGGCAGCGACTTGACGATGCCCACGCCCTGCTCGCGCCGCGTCGCCGCGATCGCCTGCGCGAGCTCGACGAGGGCACGCGACACCTCCGCGTCCGGCTCGACGTCCACGATCGGTTCGCCCCGGTCGGCGTAGGCCCCGAGCCGCGGGTCGAAGGGGATGCGACCGAGGAGCGGCGCCTCGACCTCGCGCGACAGAGCCTCCCCGCCGCCCGACCCGAAGAGCTCCTCCCGCGTCCCGTCCTCGCGGGCGAGCCAGGACATGTTCTCGACGACGCCGAGAAGGCGCATGTTCGTCTTCCGCGCCATCTGGGCGGCCCGCACGGCCACCTGCTGGGCGGCTGCGTGCGGCGTCGTCACCACGACTGCCTCCGCGCGGGGGAGAAGCTGGCCGAGCGAGATGGCCACGTCGCCGGTCCCGGGCGGCATGTCCACGACGAGGGTGTCGAGCTCGCCCCAGTGCACATCCGAGAGGAACTGCTCCAGGGCCCGGTGCAGCATCGGCCCCCGCCACATGACGGGCGTGTTCTCATCGAGGAAGAAGCCGATGGACATGACCTTGAGGTCGCCGCGCACGGGCGGGACGATCATCTGGTCGACGGCGATCGGCCGCTGGTGGATCCCGAGCATGTGGGGAATGGAATAGCCGTAGACGTCGGCATCGAGGACGCCCGTCCGGTGCCCGAGCCGCGCGAACGCCGCGGCGAGGTTGGCCGTCAGAGACGACTTGCCGACCCCGCCCTTGCCGCTCGCCACCGCAAGCACGCGCGTTTTCGCGTCCACCGAGATCCCGGGGGTGCGCTCCGCCACGCCGCCGCGGAGCCTGGTCGTGAGCGCCGCCTTCTCCTCCGGCGACATTACGTCGAAGGAGAGAGCCACTTCCTCGACCCCCTCGAGCGGCGAAAGCGCGCGGTCGACCTGCTCCTCGAAGCTCGCCCGCAGAGGGCACCCGGGAACGGTGAGCGCGATCGTCAACGCGATCCGGCCGTTCTCCAGCGTGACGTCGCGCACCATGTCGAGTTCGACGACGGAGCGTCCCAGCTCGGGGTCGATCACGCCTTCGAGCGCCTGGAGGATCTCGTCTCTGGAAGCAGCCACCGGACCTAGGCTACCAGTGACCGAAGCACCGGCTGAACGAGGATTTCCGGCCGCGCGGGCGTATGGAAAGCGGCGTTCCGCCATGGTCCAGCGTCTCCTCCTCGCCCTCCCCGCCGCGGCCGCCGTCGCGGCCGTGCTCGCGCTCGCAGCCGTTTGGGCGAGCGGAGATCCGGAGGAGGCGGCGGCCCAGACTCCGCCGACGGTCAAGATCGTCTCGAAGCTTCCGCCCTGGGCGGCTCCCGGCGCCCGGCTCCTGGTCAAGGGCTGGACGGCACCGGGGGCGCACGTCAGGGTGATAGTCGGCTCCAGGGTGCGCGGCCGCACCGTGAGCGGTCCCCTCGGCGGCTTCCGCCTTCTCGTCCGCGCTCCGCTCGTCCGCGGACGCTATCCCGTCGCCGTCGCCGTAGGCGAGACGCGCGTCCCGGCCGGGAGGCTGCGTGTCCGGCCGCTCGTCCTCGCCGCCGCGGGCGACGTCAACCTCGGCGACCGAACGGCCGACGCGATCCGCGCTGCACGGCGCCCGCTACCCGTGGCTCTCCGTCGCGCCCGTATTGAGGCGGGCCGACCTCGCCGTCGTGAACCTCGAATGCGCCGTCTCCACTCGAGGCACTCCGGCCCCCGGGAAGGAGTTCACCTTCAGGGGAGCTCCCTCTGCGCTGCGCGCGGCTGGGCACTATGCAGGCGTGGACGCCCTCTCGCTCGCCAACAACCACTCCCTCGACTACGGCCGGACGGCCTTCCTGGACACGATCGCCAACACCCGCCGAGCCGGGATCGCGCCCTTCGGGGGCGGTCGTGACATCCGCACCGCCCGCCGGCCGGCCATCCTCACGCGGGGGAACCTCCGCGTGGCCTTCGTCGGGTTCTCGGACATCCGTCCGCTCGGCTTCGACGCCGGGCCGGGCCTCCCCGGCGCGACGCCGGCATTCGCGGACGAGATCCGGGCGGGCGTGCGGGCTGCGCGACGCCGGGCGGACGTGGTGGTCGCCTACTTCCACTGGGGCGTCGAGCGCGCCGCCGCCCCCGACTCGCGCCAGCGCTCCTTCGCCCGGCTCGCCTTCGAGTCGGGCGCGCAGGTCGTGCTCGGGGCGCACCCGCACGTGCTGCAGCCGATGAGGCGCAGCGGGCGCCGGGCAGTCGCCTGGAGCCTCGGAAACTTCGTCTTTCCCGCCTACTCGCCCGGGACGGAGCGCACCGGAATCCTTCGGCTCGAGCTCGCCGCGGACGGCGTGCGCAGCCTCGGCTTCCGCCGCGCGCGCATCCGAGGCGTGCAGCCCCGACTGGTGAGCTGACGCGCGGTGGACGAGCGCGTGCTCCTCGTCGAGGACGACTCCTCCATCAGGGAGATCACCGAGCTCGGCCTGGGCAACGCGGGCTTCCGCGTGACCGCCGTAGGCGACGGGCGCGACGCGCTCCTCCGCTTCCGGGCCCGAGCCGTTCGATCTCGTCGTCCTCGATCTCATGCTCCCCGCGCTCGACGGCTACGAGGTCTGCCGCGAGATCCGCAAGGACAGCCAGGTGCCGATCGTCATGCTCTCGGCCAAGAGCGACACGGTGGACGTCGTCGTCGGGCTCGAGCTGGGCGCGGACGACTACGTCACGAAGCCGTTCGAGATGCCCGAGCTCGTCGCGCGCGCGCGGGCGGCCGTCCGCCGTGCGGCCGCGGTCCCGGCCGACCCCGTCATCACCGTCGACGACCTCGAGATCGACCCGGCTGCCTTTCGCGCCCGCAAGGGGAGCAGGGACCTGCAGCTGACGGCGACGGAGTTCAAGCTCCTGCACCAGCTCGCTAGCCGCCCGGGCCAGGTCTTCACGCGCGAGCTCCTGCTCGAACGGGTCTGGAACTACGAGTATCTCGGCGACTCGCGCCTCGTCGACGTCGCCGTGCAGCGCCTGCGCGCGAAGATCGAGGACGACCCGCGGCACCCCGCGCTGATCACGACGGTCCGCGGAGTCGGCTACCGCTTCGAGCGGCCGACAAAGTGAGCGAACGCGGGCGCACGGTGCAGCCGGGCCGCATGCGGCGCCGGCTCACGCTGGCGTTCGTCCTCGTCGCCGGGATCTCGTCTCTGGCACTCGCGCTCGGGTCCTACTTCGTCGTCCGCGAGGCGCGGCTCGACGAGTCCGTCGACCGGACGCTCGACCAGGCGCGCTTCAACCTGGTGCTGGCGGCCGAGACCTTGCCGGACGAAGGCGCGGCAGCCCTCCTGGAGGCCTACGAGCGCCGCGGCGGGTTCGAGACCGTCCTCGTCGCCGACGGAGACCCGATGCCGTCCAGCATCTCCCTCGGGCTCGACCAGGTGCCGGAAGGCGTCCGCCGGATCGCGCAGCAGGGCGAGCTCGGCTATGAGCGCACCGAGGTGGCCGAGACGCCGTACCTCGTCGCCGGGGGGCGCGTGCCCGGCACGAGCTCCGAGGCGTACTTCTTCTCCTCGGAGGAGGAGCTGCAGAGCGACCTCGCCACGCTGCGCAACGTGCTGCTCGCCGGGCTGGGCGCCGTCCTCCTCTTCGCAGGCCTGGTCGGAACGCTGCTCGCCCGCCGCACGCTGGCGCCGGTCGCCCGCGCGAGCGCGGCCGCCCGAGACCTCGCCGAAGGGCTCCTCGCCACGCGCCTGCCCGTGGAGCGTGAAGACGAGTTCGGAGCCTGGGCGACGTCCTTCAACGAGATGGCCGAGGCGCTGCAGACGAAGATCACCGCGCTCTCGGACGCGCAGGCGCGGGAGCGGCGCTTCTCCGCCGACGTCGCCCACGAGCTGCGCACGCCCCTGACGGCCATCGTCAACGAAGCGTCGCTCCTGGCCGAGCACCTCGACCGGATGCCTCCCGCAGCGCAGCGACCGGCCGAGCTGCTCGTGGAGGACGTCGCGCGCCTCCGCGACCTCGTCGAGGACCTGATGGAGATCTCGCGGCTCGACGCAGGCACCCAGCGCGTGCGCCCGGAGCCGGTCGACCTCGGCTCGCTCGTCTCCGCGGTCGTGAGGTCGCGCGACTGGGAGGAGCGCGTGCGGCTCGAGGCCGACGAGGTCCTGCTCCGCACCGACCCCCGCAGGCTCGAGCGGATCGTCGCCAACCTGATCGGGAACGCCCTCGAGCACGGTGGCCGCGACGTCTCCGTACGCGTGGGCCGGGACGGCGCCGGCGCCGTCTTCGAGGTCTCCGACCGTGGCCGCGGGATCGCCCCGGAGGACCTCCCGCACCTCTTCGACCGCTTCTACAAGGCCGACCCCGCGCGCACAGGCCCGGGGAGCGGCCTCGGGCTGGCCATCGCCCTCGAGAACGCCCGCCTCCTGGGCGGGGACATCGACGTCTGGAGCGAGGTCGGCGCGGGCACCCGTTTCACCCTGCGTCTCCCTGTGACGGAACCGTTACAGGGCGGTGAGGAGCCCGTTTCCGGGCGACGGCAGGCTTAGGAGGCCAGATCCCAAGGAGACCCCATGAAGGCCCTGCTCCTCATTCCTGCCGCCGTCATCTGCGCCGCTCTCGGATTCGCGGCCGCGAGCTGCGGCTCGGACGAGGCGACCTCCGCGGGCCCCGTCCCGTCGGTGACCGAGCCGGCCGCGGGGGGAACGGAGACGGGCGCGCCCACAGAGACGGCGCCTGCGACGGCGACGACCGAGGGCGAAGACACGGGGACGGGCGAAGATCCGGACCCGGCCCCGATCACCTACCAGGTCTGGTTCAACGACGGCGAGAGGTCTCTTCGTCACCTACCGGACCGAGGGGGGACACCGCGCATCGGCACGGCGGCGCTCGAGTCGCTGCTCGCCGGGCCCAACGATTTCGAGCGCGGGTACGGTCTGACGACCGCGATGCCGCAGGGGACAAGCCTCCTCGGCCTCTCGATCGAGAACGGGATCGCTTCCGTCGACCTCACATCCGAGTTCGAGTCCGGGGGAGGAACGCTTTCCATGCAGGCCCGCCTGGCCCAGGTCGTCTACACGCTTACGCAGTTCCCGACGGTGAAGGGGGTCCTCCTGAGGCTCGACGGCGAGCGCGTGGACGTCATCGGCGGCGAGGGGATCCTCATCGACCGCCCGCTCCGCCGGAAGGACTTCGCCGAGCTCCTGCCGGCCATCCTCGTGACGAGCCCGGCGCTCGTCCAGAGGGTCGCGAACCCGGTCGTCGTGAGCGGCAGCGCAAACGTCTTCGAGGCCAACGTCACCGTCGAGGTGCTCGACTCCACCGGGCAAGGCAGATCGCGAGCACGTTCACGACCGCTACGTGCGGCACGGGCTGCCGCGGCACGTATTCCGTCGCCGTCCCGTACGAGGTCGACGAAGAGCAGGAAGGCACGATCGTCGTCCACGACGACGACGCGGCCGGCGCCGGACGGCCTCCGCACGAGGTGCGCATCCCGGTCACGCTCACGCCCGCTTAGCACCGGCGAAGAAATCGGGGAGCGCGGCGGTCCAAATGGGCGACATGACCACCCTGACCGCGCCCGGCCGGCGATCGAGTCGGCGCTGCCGTGCTCGAGCGGGCCCGGCGCGGCGACCAGGAGGCCTTCGCCGCCGTGATCCGCCACTACGACCCGGGCCTGCGCGCCCTCGCCTTCCGCCTCCTCGGCGACCGCGACCGCATGGACGACGCGCTCCAGGAGGCGTACGTGAAGGCGTTCAGGGCGCTTGCCGCGCTTCCGCGGCGACTCGAAGCTCGGGACCTGGCTCTACCGCATCGCCTACAACGCCTGCCTGGACGAGCTCGCCGCGCTCCCGCCGCGTCGTCGAGCTGCCCGCTGCCCGAGGAAGCAGGACAGCCGGGCTGGTGGCGTCGGATCCGAGCGACTCGCGGCTCAGCGGCACGACCTCGCAGCCGCGCTCGCCGCACTGCCGCGCGAGGAGCGCGCGGCCGTCGTCCTGGTCGACGCGCAGGGGTTCGACTACCGGGAGGCAGGACGGGTGCTGGGCGTGCCGGAGGGAACGGTCGCCTCTCGACTCTCCCGCGCCCGCGCCTCGCTGCGGCGCGCGCTCGCCGGCCCGCCCGAAGGTGCGGCGGCATGAGCAGCGAGCCTACCGCGACGCCCAGCTCGGCGCGGCGCTGCGCGCGCTCGACGTCCCGAGCACCGGCCGGACTTCTACGCGGAGCTGCACCGGCGGCTCGCCGGGGAGCACGTCGGGCGGATCGCCGACGCTCGCGAGCGGCGGCGTGCGGGCACTCGCGGAGACGCTGGGGCCTGCGTGTCGCGCTGGTCGCGGCCGTCGCCGCCTGGCGTTCCTCGCGTACGACCTCTTCGGCTCCGGCAACGGTCCCGCGCCGAGCATCGTCGTCGTCGAGAACGCCACCGCCGCCGAGATCAAGGCGCAGGTACGACAGGCGCTGGCCGGCAGCGAGGCCTCGGCGGCGTCTTTGTCGAGGACGGGGCGCTGCGAGGGCGACGAGTTCGCGGTGCCCGCTTCCTTCTGACCGCCGAGGGCGACTTCCGCCTCTCGGGCACGTCGAACCTCGTTCCCGAGGAGGTGTCGCATACGACCGCCGGCGGGAGTCGAGCGGCTGTTAACATGCGTCACGCTCGAGGGGACACGCTCGTTCCGCCGAGCGAGGCGCGGCGTGGCGCCGGGCTGGCCGGACCCCGCGCCCGTCGACTGGATCCTCCCGAACGAGTTCGGCGCGCTCGTGCGGGCGTTTCTGGCCGCCGAGGAGCCGAGTGTGCAGGAGGTGGCCTTCGACGGACGCGCCTGCCTGGCGCCTCGAGGTGACCGCGGTTCCGAGCGGGGTCGTGCCCGAGCTCACGGGGGACAGCTTCGCCATCACGGTTGACCAGGGGACCGGAATGCCGGTCGAGGTGACGAGACGAAGCAGGGCGCCTTCCGCCGCGAGATCCGCATCGAGAAGCTCGCCGTCAACCCGCCCTTACCGGCCGAGGACCTTCACGCTCGACTTCCCGGCCGGTGCCGAGGTCATGAGGAGCGAGACGGTTTCCGCCGCGTCGAGAGCCTCGTCGAGCGTCACCGGCGCGTCGGGTACGAGCCGCTCGTTCCCGACTGGTTGCCCGCGGGCTTCGAGCCGGCCGAGGTGGCTGTCGCGGCCGGGAGCACGGGCGGCGCCAACCGGGGTCGAAGGAAGCAATCCGCACGTCGACGGACGTCGTCTCGCGTTTCGTACCGCCGCGGGCTCGACCAGGTGCTCGTCACGACGCGGCTGCGGCACGTTCCGGGTGGCCCGACGTCTGGAGCGACCCCCTCGCAACCGGCGAAGGGATACGTCGACGAGCCCGAGCGCATCCTCGCCCGCAGGGGAGCGCTGTCCGGAGTCGAACTCAATCTCCTCATCGTGCCTCGCAACATCCCGCACGTCTGGGCGCTGACCGACGAGCTCGTCGTCACGGTGAGCGGCGACCTCAGCCGGGACGAGCTCGTTCGCGTGACCGAGTCCCTCCGGGCACAGCGGTGACCTACCGCCGGTACCGGACCCGCCGGCGGTGAAGCGGCGCCGGCCTCCTCGCGCTCCCGGTCGCTGCGGTGACGGGGGCGGCGCGGGCGCGCGAGCACAGCGAGCGAAGCGAGGCCGAGTCGCGCAGGAGCCCGCCGACCTGCGCGTCGCCGAGGGCGTGACGGTGGCCGGCGTTCCGGATTCTAGGGGCTGACGCTCCCGAGGCCGAGGCTCCGCTCGCCGCCGCCTTCTCCCGGCCGCTCGAGCTCCGCCATGCCCGCTGGGCTGGCGTTTCGCCCCGCAGGCCCTGGGTGCGAGTGCGGACGCGGCCGCAACAGCCGAGGCAGCTCTGGCGGCGCCGCCCGGCAGCGACCTCGAGCCGGGCGTCCGGCATCGACGAGCGCGCGCTCAAGAGTCTGGCCGAAGGACTTCGCCCGCGACTTCGACCGCCGGCCCGCAGAATGCGGAGGTCGTGCTCCGCCGCCAGCCGCCCGTGGGTCACGAAGCCGCAGACCGGACGGCGCCTCAGGCGGATGGCGACCCGCACGATGATCACGCAGGCTCTCCGCGCGAACGAGCGCGAGCCGTTGGCGCTCGCCGTAGTCGCGCGCCCGCCGCGCGTCACGCGGGCGGCAGATCGGCCCAGTGGTCGTGATCCGGCGCGGCTCGAACCGCCTCATCCTCTACGGGGCATGACCCGGAAGGGCATGCGCCTCGTGCGGAAATTCGGCGTCGCCACCGGGCAGGCTTCCTACCCCACTCCGCTCGGCGAGTTCACGATCGCCACGAAGCAGCTCAATCCCTGGTGGTATCCGCCGGACTCCGACTGGGCCGCCGGCGCCGCGCCGGTGCCGCCGGGGCCGGGGAACCCGCTCGGCACGCGCTGGATGGGCCTCTCCGAGCCGCTCATCGGCATCCACGGCACGCCGGACGCGGCCTCGATCGGCTACTCGGCCTCGCACGGCTGCATCCGCATGCAGATCCCCGACGCGGAGTGGCTCTTCGAGCGCGTGAAGGTCGGGACCCGGTGCTCATCCTGGCCGCCTAGCGACCGGATTGACCGCCGTGCAGCCACAATGCCCGACGCATGTGGGAAGCGGCCTCGCTAGAACGGCTCGAGGGCCGGCTCGTCGGCCTCGAGCCGCTCGCGCGCGCCACACGCGGACCGGCTCTAGCAGCCGCAAGCCGCTGCGGAGCCTGAGATCTGGCGCTGGATGCCGGCTGGAGCGCTTGCCGCGACCCGGAGAGGCTTCCGCCGCTGGCTCGACAGACGGCGCTCGCGGCGGCGGAGGCGCACGAGAGGCTTCGACGCTGGCTCGCCGCTTCGCGCGCGTCGACGCGCGACTTCGACGCGAGACGCAGGAGCCGGTCGGAAGCACGCGCTACCTGACGCTGCGGCCCGAGCACCGCGGGCTCGAGATCGGCTGCACACGTGGCACGCGCGGCGCGTGTGGGGCACGGGCGTCAACATCGAGGCGAAGCTCCTCCTCCTCGAGCACGCCTTCGAGCGCTCGGCTGCATGCGCGTCGAGTTCAAGACGGACGCCTCGAACGAGCGCGCCCGGGCCGCGCTCGCGGCCCTGCCCGCCCGCTTCGAGGGCGTCTTCCGCAAGCACATGCTCGTCCGCGACGGCGAGCTGCGGGACTCGGCCTACTACGCGATCATGGACGACGACTGGCCGGCCGTGCGGGAGAACCTCCTGCGCCGGCTCAGGTCGAAGAGCTGAGGCGGCGGAAGAGGTCGGCGCAGCGCTCCGGCGTGGCCGCCGCGACGACCCGAGAGCGGGCGGCGAGGTCGAGCGGCGCGCGGCCGAAGGGCGGAGCTTCCGGCAGGTCGATCGCGAGGCCGCGCTCGCGGACGAGAAGCTGCGCCGCCGCGATGTCGACGCTCCGGGCGGGCTTGAGCGAGACGACCGCGTCCATCCGCCCGGCCGCGAGGTGGCAGAGCGAGAGCGCGAGGGAGCCCATGATCCGCGTCCGGTAGGCGAGGCCGACCATGCCGCCCATCCGCTCGGCGGCGAGGTCGGTCCGGGTCGCCTCGAACGCAAGGATCTCCACCTCCTCCTTCGGCCCGGGACCGTCGAGCGGACGCCCGTCGAGGAACGCGCCGCCGTCCCGCCGCCCGACCCACTCCTCGCCTGTTCCGAAGTCGAAGACGTAGCCGAAGCTCGACGTCGTCCATCGCCGCTCCGGAGGCGACGGCGAGGGAGAGGGAGAAGAAGGGGATGCCGCGCTTCGCGTTCAGGCTGCCGTCGATCGGGTCGAGGACGACGCGGGTCTCGCCGCCCCCGTCCCCGAACACGCGCTCGCCGAGCTCCTCGGAGACGAGGGTGAACCCGGCGCCGTCGTTCGCCGAGAGGGCCTCCAGCCGCGCGCACGACGGCCGCCTCCGCCGCCGCGTCGACGGCGGTCGTCTCGTCGCCGCCCTCGCCCACCCCCACACGTGGCTCCCGCTCGTGCCGCGTAGGCAGGTCGGCGAGCGCGGCCGCGACGGCCTCCGCGGCCTCGCGGCAAACCTCCAGCCAGTCCGTCACTCGTCGAACGGGGAGAAGAGGAGCCCGCTGGCCAGCTTGGGATAGAAGTACGTGCTCTTCGGGGGCATGCGCTCGCCTGCGAGCGCGAACGCCTCGACCTGCTCCACGGTCGGCGGCCGGACGAGGAACGCGCGCCGTCGCCGGCGCCCGTCGCGACGGCGACGCTCGGCCTCGGCGGCGCTCGACGTGAAAGCTGACGCCCTCCAGCGGGAGCGCGTCCACGACGGCGGTGTCGAGCGCGGGGCCGTCCGCCTCGACGAGCGACGCTCCCTCCGGCCGGAGGAGAACGAATGCGCCGCGGTCGGCGGGGAGCGAGCCCAGGAGGGCAAGGGCTTCTTCGGGCGCGCCCAGCGTCGGTGCGACGGAGGCCGCCGTCGAGCTCGGGGAGCGGTCCGGCGGTGACGCGGTGCGTCGGCAGGATGGCGAGGCCGGGATCGTCGCGGCTGACGAGCACGGCGAGCACGTATGCAGTCTCCTCGCTCGGCGTCCTCCTGGTGAAAGCGAAGGGCGGTCTCGTAGCGGTGGTGGCCGTCGGCGATCAGGAGCCGCCCGCCGACGAGGCCGAGGACGCGCTCGAGCTCGTCCGGATCCTCGACCGCCCAGAGGCGGCTGCGTACGCCGTCGAGCTCCGCCTCGAGACGAGGCTCGCCGACAGGCTCGGGCGGCGGCGTCCCCTCGTGCAGGAGGAGGACGGGCGAGAGCTTCGTGCGCGTCGCGCGCAACAGCTCGAGGCGGCGTTCCTTCTGGGGCGGAAACGTGCGCTCGTGCGGCAGGACGACGCCGTCCTCGTAGGGATGGAGTCGCACCCGCGCGGCGAGGCCGCGGCGACGGCGCGGCGAGCCGTCCGGCTCCGCGAACTCCTCCTCGAGGATCCAGACCGCCGGCGTTCGCTCCCGCACGAGCACGCCCCGCTCGGCGCCACTCGTCGAGCAGTCGGGCGGCCTCCTGGGCGTCACGAGGACGCGCGAGACGGACGGCGTTGTAGGGGCTCGCGGCGAGCAGGCGTTCTTCCGCCTCCGGCGAGATCACGTCGTGCGGTGGTGCGACCAGATCGTCGAGCGGCCCCGCCGTCCCCGCGTCGTAGCGCAGGGCGCGAAACGGCTTCACAAGGGCCATCGGGGCCCAGGCTACCATCCGTCGGGGTCCTAGACTGCCATCGTGACTGTCGCTCGCCTCCGGCTCGCTCCCGTGGGGGAAACCTGTTTCCCCCACGCCCCCTTCTTTGATGCAGAGGGGGAACCTCCCGGTTCCCCCTCCCCCCTCCACCGCTCACGGGCCGATGATCGGCCCGTGAGCGCGCCGTCCCCATCGCCGAGCTGGCCGAGGACCGGGTCGTCGAGGGCCTCTTCGCCGTTGCGCGGAAGCAGCGTCTGCGCACGCGCTCGGGCAGCCCCTACCTGGCGCTCGAGCTCGTCGACCCGAGCGGGCGCATCGAGGCGCGCGTCTGGAACGACGTCGAGCTCCTCGACGGCCGCTTCCGCGAGGGAGACGCCGTGCGCGTGCTCGGCCGGGTGGAGCGCTTCCGCGACCGCCTGCAGCTCGAGGTGCGCTCGCTCGAGCCGGCCGAGGCCGACCCGGGCGAGCTCGTCCCGGAGGCTCGCCGCGACGTGGAGGAGCTCGACGGGTTCTTCGAGTTCCTCGCCGGCGAGATCGCCCATCCGGGGCTCCGCGGGCTGGTGCCCGGTTCGCGGGCGACCAGGCCTTCCGCGCCCGCCTGCGCACGCTGCCCGCGACGCCGGACGCGCACCACTCCTACGCCGGCGGCCTGCTCGAGCACACAGTCGCCGTCGCTACGCTCTGCCGCGAGGCTGCTCAGCTACACCACGCCTGCGCGCCGACCTCGTTGTCGCCGCGGCGCTCCTGCACGACGCCGGGCGCGTGCGCGAGCTGGACCGCGGGCCGCTCTTCCTCCCCACCGCCGAGGGGAAGCTGCTCGGCCACGTCCATCTCGGGCTTCGCCTCGTCGAGGAGCGGGCGGCGGGGCTCGACCCGGCCCTCCTCGCAGAGATCCTGCACGCGATCGCGGCGCACCACGACGCCCGCGGAGCCCGGACGGCGGAGGCGGCTGTCCTCTACCACGCGAACGCGCTGGACGCCGCGGCGGCGACCCGCTCCGTCACGCCCGGGGCTTGAGCACGCTCACACGTTGAAGCGCACGTTGAGGACGTCTCCATCCTCGACCTCGTACTCCTTGCCCTCGAGGCGGACGAGGCCCCGGCGGGCCGCCTCCGCGCGGGATCCGGCAGAGACGAGGTCGTCCCAGCCGACGACCTCGCAGCGAATGAACCCGCGCGCGATGTCCGAGTGGACGGCGCCGGCGGCATCCAGGGCCGTCCGCCCGCGGCGGAGCGTCCACGACCGCGCCTCCGTCTCCCTCGCCGTGAAGAAGGTTACGAGCGAGAGCGCTTCGAAGAGCCTTCGCACGACGTTCTCGAGCGCCGGCGGGCCTTCGCGAAACGCGGCCGCCTCCTCGTCGGGAAGCTCGGCGAGCTCGGCTTCGAGCTTCAGGTCGATTCCCTCCGGGCCGTTCCGCACCTCGACGATCGGCTTCGTCGTCAGCGGCTCCAGCTCCGCCGGCAGCTCCGGCTCGAACTCCGAGAGCGGCCGTTCCGCGTCCAGGTGGGCGAGGATGCCTTCGAGCTCCGCCGCTTCGACCTTCAGCGCCGGATCGCCCGACTTCGCCTCCTTGCGCACGCGCTCGAGCCTCCGCTCGACGTGCTCGCGGTCGGCGACGAGCAGCTCGAGCCGAAGGGCGGCGAGATCGGCGGCGGGGTCGCGCGTGCCGGACCAGTCGTCCAGCACGGCAAGGAGCGCGTCCACCGCGCGTAGGTTGCCGAGCAGCTGCGCCCCCGTCCCGGGAACGTCCACGACACGCAGCGTGGCCGGCGTCACCTTTCGCGACCCCTCCACGGCGGCCACCTGGGCGAGGCGGTCGTCCGCGATCGGCGCCATGCCGACGTGCTCTTTGCCGCGAACGGCCGGCCCGGCGTGCGTCAGGGCCTGGAAGAGCGTCGTCTTCCCCGCGTTGGGAAGGCCGACGATGCCGGCCTCGAGCGCCACGGGCTGGAGTTGACCGGGAAGCGTGCATCTAAGCGCGAGGCCGAAGCCGATGTGCGTCTCGCGGGACCAGCGCTTCACGTAGACGATCTTCTCGAGCGCGAGCAGGTACGTGCCGTCCTCGGTCTCGAGGTCGAAGGACTTCTCGCCCTGCGCCAGCGCCGACGCGAAGGCCTTCGCCACCGCCGGCACGACGAAGGCGCTCACGTTCTGGCCGCTCTCGAAGGCGATCTCGAGGCGAACCTTCTCGTCGGCCGCGCTAGGCACCGACCACCTCCGCGAGCACGCCGTGGAGCGAATCGGGGTGAACGAAGGTGACGTAGTGGCCGCCGAGGCCGGGCCGAGGCTCCGGGTCGATCACGTTGACGCCGCGCTCTTCGAGCTCGCGGGCCGCCGCGGCCACGTCGTCCACCTGGTAGCCGACGTGGTGCATGCCCGGCCCGCGGCGGTCGAGAAAGCGGCCGACGGGCGTGTCGGCAGCGAGCGCGGAGACGAGCTCCACGCGGCCGCTCCCCAGCCGGAGGTAGACCGCCTCGACGCCCTGGTCCTCGAGCCGGCCACGGAGCTCGACCTCGGCTCCGAAGATGGACCGGTACGTCTCCACGGCCTCGTCGAGGTCTTCGACAGCGAAGGCGACGTGGTGCACGGCGCGCACGTCCACGGGACCGATCCTACCGGCTGACCGGCGCTACTCGGCGAGCTCGAGACGCGGGTTCGGCCTGTAGGCCCGGCCCACCTTGCCGGACGGCAGCCCGTCCGTGAGCACGATGTCGGCCGTGAAGTCGTTGGCGCCGCGAATGAGGGAGGAGCCGACGCCGTAGGCGTCCACCGGCACGCCGCGCTCCTCGAACTCAGTGATCTTCTCCACGGTGAAGCCGCCCGAGACGACGATCTTGACCCGCTCGAAGCCGTTCTCGTCGAGCGCATCGCGCACCTTGTGCACCAGCCGTTCGTTCACTCCGGTCGGCTTGAAGTCGCCCATCTCGTTCCAGAGCGCCCGGTCGACGAGCGACTCCGAAGTGTCCAGGCGGACGCCCCAGAGCCGGGGACCGAGCGCGCGGGCGACCTCGAGCGCCGTCCGCACCGAGTCGTTCTCGAAGTCGACGAGCACGGTGACGTTCAGATCGGCCGGCGACCACTCCGCGAACTTCGTCGCGGCCAGCACGGTGTTGCCCCCGTAGGCGGAGATGAGGGCGTGCGGGACGGTCCCGACACCCTTGCCGCCCCACCAGGAGGCCTGCTCGTCCGTCGTCACGCCGATGGGCGCTCCTACCACCTGGCCGGCGACGTAGGCGGCGTAGCCGTCCCCCGTCTGGATCCGGTGGTGGTCGTGCCGAGCCGGCATGAAGATGACCTGCTTGCCGTTCGCCGCTTGGAGGACGCGCACGACGTTGGTCGTGATCAGCGTCCGCCGCGCGAGCGTGCCGAGGTAGAGCGTCTCGAGATGGGCGAAGAGCGTGTAGTCGCCCTCGATCGTCATCACCGTCTCCCAGGGCGTGAGCGCGTCCCCGTCGTAGAGCGCGTGCACCGTGAGCGCGTCCCAGTCGTGCGAGCAGAGCTTGAGAATCGCGAGCGCCTCGTCCATGCCGCCCAGGACGGCGTGCTTCTTCTGGAAGACCTGCATGACGACGCGAGGGCGGCGCCCGTCCGCGATGAGTGTCTCCCGGGCATGGTTGAAGTACGCGTCGGTGTAGTAGCCCTCCCGCATCTTCTCGACCGGGAGGTCGAAAATGTCAGGCGGGAGGCGCTTCTTCCGGGGGGATGTCTTCACGCCCATTTGCAGCTGATTCTAGGCGGATACATTCCGCCAGAGCCGCGTTGGCCACCTCGAGCTGCTCGGGGGAGGGCTCGGCGGTGACGAAGCGGTGCTGGAGCTCGTGGCCGGGCCGCGCGAGGGCCCGAGAGACCGGGTGACCTTCGTTCGCCACCATCCAGGAGAAGACCTCCACGGCCACGGCGACCGAGCCGACGACGGCGCCCAGGCGCGCGAGCGGGCGCAGGCCGGCGGGGGCGCGGCCGGCAAGGACGCCGCCCACCGCGGTCGTGAGGAGGAGCGGCCCGAGCATGTGCGAGCCACAGCGCTCATGCTCCCGCTGCCGCGGCTCGCCGTGCTCGTAGCTGCCGATCGCGATGTGCTCCGCGCCGTGGTACTCGGCCAGTGCCGTCCCGCGCAGAGCCAGGGTCGCGGGCGCAAGCGCAGTGAGCGCGGCGAGGACCTCCTGCGTCAGAGGGCGTAGGCGGCTCGAGCGCAGGCCGCGTACGACCAGCACGCTCGCGGCGAGTGCGGCGAGAACTCCCGGGCGCTCGAAGGGCAGCCGCGCCGGGGGCAGAGCCCGCCGGACGGTCGGCAGGAGGGCGAAGACCTCCGCGATCCGGAGCGGCCCGCGCACGAACCGGCTCTCCGCCCTGGCCGCCTGGACCGGCTTCTCGCCGGAGGCGAGCTCGAGCTTGCCGTCCTCGCCCCGCACCGCGCACGCCCAATGGTGCGCACCGTGTACGAGCACGCCGTTGGCGAGCGCCATTCCGCCCACGCGGATGGTCTCGTCCCGGGTCATGCCTCCAGTGTACGGGCCAGGTGCAGGAGAAAGCGTGTGCCCAGCTCGAGGTCCTCCACCGCGATGCGCTCGTCCGCCGAGTGCACCAGGCGCGCGGCGAGCTCGGGCTCCATAGCGCGCATGGGGAAGAAACCGTAGGCGACCGTGCCGAATGCCTCGCGCACGAAATGGCTGTCGGTGAAGCCGGCCAGGACGACCGGCGCGAGCCTCGCTCCGGGCTCCTCGGCCGCGACGAAGCTCTCGACGGCCTCCCAGAGCGGCGTCTGGAGCGGCGAGCGCGTGCCCCCCACGCTTTCGATCCACTCGAGCTCGTAGTCCCCCTCGCCCAGACACTCGCGGATCGAGCGCTCCACGTCCGCCTGCGTCTGCCCCGGGAGCAGGCGGCAGTCGCAGACCACTTCGCACACCCCCGGGACGACATTGCGCTGGTGGGAGGCGTCGATCATCGTCGGCGAGACCGTGAAGCCGAGCATCGGCTCCACCATGCCGCGGACGGCAGGCTCGAGCCCTCCGACCGCACCCCGGAGCTCCTCGGGAGACGGTTTCGTGCCGAGCGCGTCGAAGAAGGCTTCCGTCTCCGGCAGCAGGCGCAGCTCCGGCTCGATCCGGCCCAGCCGCTCGATGAGCTCGCCCGCCTTGACGAGCGCGTTGTCCGCGATCCCGGGCGTGGAGGCATGTCCGCTGCGGCCGTGCACGCGGAGGCGGAAGGGTGAGCTCACCTTCTCGGCTGCGCCGAGCACGTACAGCGGGCGGCCGTCGACCACCACGCGGTCCCCGCCTCCCTCGTTGATGCAGTAGTCGGTGCGAACCGCGGCCGGGTGCTCTCGGCAGAGCCACGAGAGGCCGAAGTCCTCCCCGACCTCCTCGTCGGCAGTGGCGGCGAAGACAAGGTCGCCGGCGGGCTCGTAGCCCTCGCGGGCGAGGGCCGCCATGGCGACTGCGCTCGCTGCCACCTGGCACTTCATATCGAGGGCGCCGCGCCCCCAGACGCAGCCGTCGCGCAGGGCGCCCGACCACGGATCGACCGACCACTCGGCAGGGTCCGCGAGCACAGTGTCCGTGTGCGAGAGGAAGAGCAGGCTCGGCGAGCGCGCGCGGCCGGGGATGCGGGCGACCAGATTCGCCCGCTCGGGCACCTTCGCGTACAGCTCGCAGGAGACGCCGGCGCTCTCCAGGTACGCGCGCAGGAGCTCTGCCGCCCGGGTCTCGTTCCCCGGTGGGTTGACGGTGTCTAGACGGAGGAGCTCGCGTAGGAGCTCGACCGTCTCGTCGCGGAGCGAGACGGACGCGGCGGTCGGACTGCGGCCCTGCATCTAGCGCGAGCATACTTCGCGGCGTGAGCGATCTGTTCTCGGACGCGGCGTACGAGCGCATGCCCGAGGTGGCGCCGCTCGCGGCCCGCCTCCGCCCCCGCAGCCTGGACGAGTTCGTCGGGCAGGGAAACGTGGTCGGCGAGGGTTCGGCGCTTGCCCGGGCGATCGCGGAGGACCGGGTCGGCTCCGCAATCTTCTACGGCCCGCCGGGAAGCGGGAAGACGACGCTCGCGCGCATCGTCGCGGAGACCACGGGCGCCGCCTTCGAGGAGCTCTCGGCCGTGTCCGCGTCGGTCGCCGACGTGCGGAGGGTGATCGCGGAGGCCCGCGAGCGCCTGGGCGCGAGCGGGCAGCGCACGATCCTCTTCCTCGACGAGATCCACCGCTTCAACAAGGCCCAGCAGGACGCGCTCCTGCCCGCGGTCGAATCCGGCCTCGTGACACTTCTCGGCGCCACAACGGAGAACCCGTACTTCGAGGTCAACTCGGCGCTCCTCTCGCGCACGCAGATCTACGAGCTCGACCCGCTCTCGGAGGACGAGCTCGGCGTCGTCGTCCGGCGCGGGGCGGCTGAGATCGGCGCCACGGTGCAGGAGGAGCTCGTCGCGCTCGTCGCCCGGCGGGCGGGCGGCGATGCAAGAGCGGCGCTGACCATCGTCGAGCTCGCATGGAGCACGGCTCGCTCGGAAGGAACGACCCTCGAGGAGCGCCATGTCGAGGACGCGGCCAGACGGCGCCCCGTCGTCTACGACAAGTCGGGGGACGCGCACTACGACTTCACGTCCGCGTTCATCAAGTCGATCCGAGGCTCGGATCCCGACGCGGCGCTGTACTACCTGGCGGCCATGCTCGAGGGGGGCGAGGACGCGCGCTACATCGCGCGTCGCCTGATCGTCCACGCGTCCGAGGACATCGGCATGGCCGATTCCCGTGCTCTGCTCGTCGCGGTGGCGGCAGCCCAGGCAGTCGAGCACGTCGGCCTTCCCGAAGCGCAGCTGAACCTCGCCCACGCGACGATCTACCTCGCCCGCGCGCCGAAATCCAACGCCGTCATCACGGCGATCGGCGCCGCTGCGCGAGACGTCCGCGAGCACGGAGCCCTCCGGCCTCCGAAGTCCCTGCGCGACGCCCACTACCGCGGCGCCAAGAAGCTCGGCCACGGCGAGGGCTACATCTACCCGCACACCGACCCGCGTGGCTTCGAGGTCGACCACCTCCCCGAGCCCCTCCGCGGCCGCACCTACTACGAACCTCCGGAAGCCGGCGAAGACCCGGACCCGTCCTAAGAGGACACGTCCGGGGGTCTGACCCCTGACAGGGCTGAAAGGGCCGGCTCTTCCTTCCCCACGGGTGTGAAAACGCTCGCGCCGCCGTCAGCGCCTGTGGACGAAAGCGCGCCGGAGTGTGCCCGGTTCGGTCCGCAAGGGACATGTCCGGGGTCAGACCCCGGACATGGCTGCGGGGTACATTGCCGCCCGTGAAGATCGTCTGTCTGGTCAAGCAGGTGCCGAACCCGGCGCACGTGAAGCTCGACCCGGAGACGCGGCGGCTCGTGCGGGAAGGAGTCCCGCTCGAGCTGAACGAGTTCGACGTCTACGCCGTCTCCGAGGCGATCCGTCTGCGGGACGAGCACGGCGGCGAGGTCGTGGCCATGACGATGGGCCCGCCGCAGGCGGAGAAGGCGCTCGCGGTGACTCTCGCCATGGGCGTCGACCGGTGCGTCCACCTGAACGACAAGGTCTTCGCCGTCGCCGACACGATCGGCACCTCCCGCACGCTCGCCATGGCGGTGGAGAAGGAGGGCGCCGACCTCGTCCTCTGCGGCCGCAAGACGGTCGACTCGGAGACGTGGCAGGTGCCGCCGGAGGTGGCCGCGCTTTCTCGGCTGGCCCGCAGCTGACGAACGTCGACCGGCTGGAGCTCGCCGATGGGCGACTGCGCGCGCGCCGCGAGACGGACGAAGGGTTACGACACCTACGAGCTCGACCTGCCCGCGGTCGTGTCCGTGACGGAAGGGATGAACGAGGGCATCTGGCCGGCGCAGCGAGACGTCGAGGCGACGGACACGGAAGGGCGCATCGCGGTCTGGACGGCGACCGATCTCGTGGACGAGGTACACGAGTACGACAAGCGCTTCGGCCAGACCGGGCTCGCCGACCCGGGTGCTCGCCGTCAAGGACGCGGCCCCAGAGCGGCGCGGCGAGATCGCCGCCTCTCCCGAGGAGGCCGCTAAGCGCATCCTCGCGCTCCTCGAGCGAGGCGGGCGAGCGCCCGGCGACGTCTCCGTGGGAGAAGCCGGCGCACCTCGGCCGAGAAGCCCGGGAAGGCCTACGACTGCTGGACGGTCGTCGAGCTGGTCGACGGCGCGCCGCGCCGGGTCTCGCTCGAGCTCCTCGGCAAGGGGCGCGAGCTGGCCGGCAAGCTCGGCGGAACGAACGTAGCTCTGATCTTCGGCCACGGGGTCGGCGTCGCCGCCCGCGAGGCCGCCCGCTTCGGAGCCGAGCGCGTCGTCCTCGTGGACAACGAGCGGCTCGCCGAGTACCACTCCGAGACGTACGCCGCGGCGCTCCGCCAGGTCGTCGAGCGCGAGCGCCCGCACGTGCTTCTCATCCCCTCGACGCTGACCGGCCGCGACTACGGCCCGCGCGTCGCGGGCGAGCTCGAGCTCGGCATGACCGGAGACTGCGTCGACCTCGGCGATCGGCAAGGCCGGCCGCCTGATCCAGTACAAGCCGGCCTACGGGGGAAACATCGTCTCCGTGATCATGGGCGCGACGACGCCGCAGCTCGCCACGGTGCGGCCGGGGATGTTCGCGCCCGTCGAGCCGCGCGACGACGCCGAAGCCGAGCGGGTCGAGCTTCGAGCTCGACGGGCTCCCCGATCCCACGCACCCGCCTCGTCGAGCGCCGGCACGAGCCGGACACGGCCGGCTACGAGCTCGACGGCGCCGAGGTCGTGCTCTGCGTGGGCAAGGGCATCGGGAGCCCGGAGGCGCTCCGCGAGATCGAGGCGTCGCACGCCGTCTCGGCGCGGCGGTCGGGGCGAAGCCGCGACGTCGCTGACGCAGGCTGGCTGCCAAAGAACCGTCAGATCGGGCTCACCGGCCGCGCCGTCGCGCCCCGCCTCTACCTCTCGGTCGGCGTGCGCGGGGCTTTCGAGCACCTCGTCGGCTCGGTGAAGGCAGGGGTGATCGCCGCGCTGAACGCGAACGGGCGCGCGCCCGATCTTCAAGGCGGCGGACGTCGGGGTCGTCGGCGACTGGCGCGAGACGCTCCCGCCCGCTCGTCGGGGCCCTGGAGGACAAGCTCTGGACCGTAGTGCGCCTCCACGTCCACGAGTGGGGCGATCCCGCCGCCCGGACGGTCGTCTGCCTCCACGGCGTCACCGGGACACGGGCCCCGTTTCCGCAAGCTTGCGGAGGAGCGGCTCGCGCGGCTTCCACGTCCTCGCACCCGACCTGCGCGGCCACGGCCGCTCGGGCTGGGAGGAGCCCTGGACGCTCGCCGCACAGGTCGACGACCTCCTGGAGACCTTCGACGCGAGCCCGCGCTCCTGGGTCGGCCACAGCCTCGGCGGGCGCCTCGTCATGGAGGTGACCGCCCGACAGCCGGAGCTCGTCGAGCGGGCGGTCCTGATCGACCCGGCGATGCGTGTTCCGCCCGACATCGCCGGCCAGCTGGCCGACTACGAGAGTCGCCCGAAGGAGTTCGCGAGCGTGGAGGAAGCGCGCGGCGAGCGCTCCGAAGGCCTGCTCTCGACGCCCCGCGAGATCCTCGACGAGGAGCTGCGGGAGCATCTCGTCTCGCGCAGAGGACGGCACTGCTCCGCTACCGGTACTAGCCAGCCTTGCGCGCGCACCGTCTACCTGGAGCTCGCGAGCGCAGCCGCCACCCTTCGCCGACCTGCGCGTGCCGACGCTCCTCGTCGTCGGCGCAGAGTCGAAGCTCGTCAGCGCCGGCGAGGCGGAGCTCTACCGTCGGGCGCTCGGCGACCTCTTCGCCTTCGCCGTCGTCCCCGGCGGCCACTCGTGCCTCTGGGACGCCTTCGACGAGAAGCGCCGACGCGATCGAGCGCTTCCTCGCCTAGAGGATCCCCCGCTCCTCGAACACCGCGCGAACGGTGGTCGCGGCACCGGCGCCGTAGAGCCGCTCCGCCGCCGCCACGGTCGAGCCTGCGAGAGCGGGCATCGTCGTGCCCGGGAAGTCGAACTGTCCCTCGAGGATGATCGTGTCCGCCTCGCAAGTGGCCGAGCGCCAGCCGGATGTCCCACAGCGCCCGCGACCAGATCCGGCCGTCTGCGTGGACGGCCCCGGTCAGATCCCCGGGGTAGTGCAGGTCCTCGTCGACGCGCCGGAGGCAATGCGGTACGCCGGACGTGTACGAGACCGAGTCCCAGTCGGCGACGCACGGAGCGTCCGGCGTCGGAGCGATCACGTCCGCAACCGTGACCGCCCAGTAGTCGCCGAAGCCCTCGCTGATCGCGCCGGCCTCCGTCGAAGCGAAGCTGAAGTTCTGGGAGAAGTGGATCGCGTGGCCGTACTCGTGGAGGATGACCTCCGCGTCCTCGGCGTCGTCGACGCCGCCCTTGCCGAGGCGGATCTCGTCCTTGTGCGTCGTGGCGAACGAGTTGTCCAGGCCCCACTGGTTGATGCGCAGCCGCTGCGGCTCCATGTTCACGGGCCGCAGGCGGGAGCCGAAGCCGAGGCTCTGGATGTACTTCTGCGCCTCGGTGATCCAGTAGTAGGCCATCACCTGCTCGAAGCGGTCGTCGCTGCTGCCCGTAAGTGGAAGGCGTTGGTGGGCGAGTAGGCGCGGGTCCCCGGTCTCGCCCACGATCTCGGCCCAGTCCCCGCGGAGGAAGCCGCTTCCGTCCAGATTCGTCAGCGTTACGAGGTGATAGGCGGGCTGGAGCGCCGCGTAGTCGGCGTCCTTCTGATCGGTAAGGCTCTGGTTTCCGAGGTCCGCGACAGGGTTCGGCAGGAAGACCCGGCCGGAGCCGGTGCTCGAGCCGGACGGCGGCTTGCCGGCGCCGGCGGCCACAGGCAGAGCCACAACCGCGGCAGCGGTCAAGAGGGCGATCAGCATTCGGTGCACGACGGTTCCTCCCCGGGGTCGACAGACGCTGAGGCTACAGAATCGTCGCGCCCAACGCGCTCGCAGCGAGCTCGACGGCGAGCTTCCCGGTCGCGTTCTCCCGGTCGAGGATCGGGTTCACCTCGACGATCTCGAGCGAGCTCGAGGAGGCCGGACTCGGCCACGAGCTCCATCGCCAGGTGCGCCTCGCGGTACGAGAGCCCGCCGCGAACCGGCGTGCCCACGCCGGGAGCGACCTCGGGGTCGACGACGTCCATGTCCAGCGAGACGTGCACGAAGGAGGCGCCCCGCACGCGCTCGAGCGCCTCGCGCAGCACCGCCTCGATGCCGCGGCGGTCGAGCTCCGCCATCGTGTAGACGCCGAGCCCCGATCTCGCGCACGAACGCGCGCTCGCCCTCGTCCAGCGAGCGGACGCCGACGAGCATGACACGGCTGGGTCGACGGCCGGGGAGCGGCCAGGCCTCGCTCTCGCAAAGGCGTCTCCGGCGCGGCCGAGAGCGGCCGCCAGCGGCATCCCGTGCACGTTCCCGCTCGGCGAGGTCTCCGGCGTGTTCAGGTCGCCGTGCGCATCGAGCCAGAGCACGCCTCCCGGGCCGCGCACCGACGGCCAGCCCGCCGAGCGTGCCCGAGCGCAACCGAGTGGTCGCCGCCGAGGACGAGCGGGATGCGACCCTCGTCCGCCGCGCGCCCGACCAGCCCGGCGACCCGCTCGCACGCCTCCTTGATCTGCGGAAGGAAGCGGGCGCTGCGGGATCGCCGCACGTCGGTCGCCTCGGGGACGGCCGTCTCGACGTTGCCCCAGTCGGCGATCTCGTACCCAGCTCGGCGAGCCGGTCGTCGAGGCCCGCGTAGCGGATGGCGGACGGCCCCATGTCGACCCACGGCGCCCCGCGCCCAGGTCGAGGCGCGCGCCGATGGTGGTGACCTTCCTGCTCCGGCACGGCCCAGGACGATACCGGGCGCCGCTACACTGAGACGCCCGCGGCGAGGTAGCTCAGTTGGTAGAGCACACGGCTGAAAACCGTGGTGTCGCCGGTTCGATTCCGGCCCTCGCCATGAAAGAGATCCCGCAGAGAGACGCGGGCTTCGAGCCGTTCTTGGCAACCGGAAAAAACGACGTCCGGGCCGGTGCTACCGCGCCGCGAACGTCGTTTGACCGGATCCTAGCTCCGGTCGGCCCCTGCGGGCAAGGAGCGCCGTGCCGTCGCCGGCGGCGAGCTCCTCGAAACCTCCGAAGCCGACCTCGGCCAGGCGGGCGCGCAGCGTCTCCGGGCGGCGTCCAGAAGGGCGTCCCCGGGCCCGAGCGAGTGCGACAACGACGAGCGTGCCGCCCGGAGGCGGTGACCCGCGCGAGCTCCTGGAAGAACGGGATCATGTTCAGGAGCACGACGAGGTCGAAGGCGCCGTCCGCGAAGGGGAGCGCGGAGGCGTCGGCGACCTCGAAGCGCACGCGGCCGGCGAGCTCGGGCGGAAGCAGCCGCCGCGCCTCGTCGACCATCGCCGGGAGAGAGATCGACGCCGACGACCTCGGCCTCCGGAAAGCGCTCGGCGACGAGCCGCGCCGCCAGCCCCGTCCCCGTGCCGACGTCGAGCGCGAGCTCGGCGGTCGACGCTCAGCCGGTCGAGGGCCGCCGCGAGCGGCGCAGCGCAGGCCGGGCCCCGGCCGCGCGTCCCAGCCGGGCGCGAGCCGGTCGAACTGGATGCGCAAGCGGCCGCGGAAGAAGCGCCAGAGACACGGGCTTCGCGACGACGACCTGCGCGCGCGAAGCGCGCGAACCGACGGCCCAGCCGCCTCCAGCAAGCCCGTCGCTTCACCCGGTCAGCGCGAGAGGCGGAGCTCCTGCCCCGACGTGCGCCCCGAACATCTCGGCCGCGTTGCCCTGGTTGATCGCGAGCGCGATGTTCCGGTACGCGTCCTCGTAGAGGACGATGTCGCCCGCGCCGCACCTCGGCGAACGTGCGGGCCGCGACCGCGTAGTAGCGCTCGAAGCCGACCTCGACCTCGACGCGCGTGCCCGGCACGATCCCGACCTGCTCGAGGTGCTCGGCGGTCAGGTTGAGCTGGACGTTGCCGAAGCGGTCGACGTAGAGGACGGTCGCGCGGATCCGCCGCGTCGCCGACCTCGCGGCTCGGGCAGCTCGAGCCGGGCGAGCGTCCTCGGGCGCGAGCGGCGGGCCCGAACTCCTCGAGCGGGACGCCGACGCGCGAGGTGGGCGGCCGCCGGCGCGAAGAGGTCGCGGCCGTGGAAGGTGGCCGACGACCGGCTTCAGCATGAGCTCGTCGTTCGGTGAGCTCGACGGCCGCCTCGACGCCGCCGAGCCGCTCGGCGGCGAGCGAGCAGCAGGCCGTTGTCCGGGCCGACGAAGAGGCGCCCGTCGCCGCCCTGAAGGGCGAGCGCCTTGCGCTCGCCGCCGACTCCCGGGTCGACGACCGCCATGTGCACGCCCTCCGGCATGTACGGGAGCGTGTTGGCGAGGACGAGCGCGCCCTGGAGGACGTGCTGCGGCGCGATGCCGTGCGTGATGTCGATCACCTCGGCGTCGGGCGCGATGCGCTTGATGACGCCCTTGCAGGTCCCGACGAAGTCGTCCTCGAGGCCGAAGTCGGTCAGGAGGGTGATGAACCGGCGCTGCGATGCCGCGAGCTTAACCGCTCGCGACGAGCCCGTCCCGGTCGTGGGTCTCGGCCTCGGCGACGACGCGGAGCCCGAGGCGGCGCGCCTCGGCGGTCGTGACCGGCCCGATCGAAACGCAGGGAAGTCGAGCCCGAGCGCCGCGAAGCTCCGGGCGGCCGAGGCGGACGCGAGCACGACGAGGTCGGCCTCGGGAAAGCGCTCGGGCCGGAGCTCGACCGTCCGGTAGAGGGGCACGACGTCGGCGCCGAGCTCGCGGGCGAGCACGTCGCGCGCGCCCTCCGCGCCCGGCGAAGAGGACGCGGCCCGGCGCGGCCCGGAGCTCGGCGGCAAGCCCTCCTGGGTCGAGCGCGCGGCCACGAGCGCCGGCTCGACGCCTCGCTCGCGGAGCGCCTCGGCGGTTCCGGGCCCGACGACGGCGACCGCGCGGAAGCGGCCCCTCGAGCCGCGCGAAGAGCGCCTCGACGCCGTTCCGGCTCGTGAGCACGAGCCAGTCGTAGCCGTCAGCCCGGAGCGGCGGCCCGTCAAGTGGCTCGAGCGGACGAGCGGGCACTCGCTCGACCTCGAAGCCCTCGCGCTCGCGAGATCGGCCGGCAAGGCGCGCCGACGCCGCTCGCGTCCCGGTGAGGACGACCTCTCATCGCGCCGACGGCGGCGGCGAGGAGCTCGTCGGCGAGGGCGAGCGGATCGCTGCCGCGCCGTCGCTCGATCCAGCTGCCGTCCTCCGCCGCGATGAGCGCGGTGAGCGCCTCGCCGTCGTGGTGGGCGGCGACCGGGGCGAGGCAGCCGGCGCCGATCCGGGAGACGCAGGCGCGCTCGGCCTCGACACGCCGCCGCGTCTCGCCGTCGTCCAGCGCGGCGACGAGCGCCTCCTCGCCGGCGCGCACCTGCAGCGCGAGCGCCCCCTGGCCCGCCTCGGGCACGAGCTCGTCGGGATCGAACCGGTAGCCGATCTCGTCGCGCGAGCCCGAGCCGGTCGAGCCCCGCCGCCGCGAGCACGATCGCGTCGAGACCGCGCTCGCCGCATCTTGCGCAGACGCGTGTCGACGTTTCCGCGCAGCGGCTCGACCGAGAGCGCGCGGCTCGAGCGCCAGCAGCTGCGCTCGCCGCCGCACCGACGCGGTCCCGATCCGCATCCCGGCCGCAAGCGCGTCCGCGCCGCAGAGCGCGTCGCGCGGATCCTCCCGCGGCAGGTAGGCGCCGACGGCCAGGCCTTCGGCGTCGGTCGAGGTCATGTCCTTCGCCGAGTGGACGGCAACGTCGACGCGGCCGGCGAGCAGCGCCTCCTCGATCTCCTTCACGAAGACGCCGCGCGCGCCGATCTCGCCGAACGGCTTCGAGCGGTCGCGGTCGCCCGCCGTCGTGATCGGGCACGATGGCGACGTCGAGCGTCGGGCTCGCGCGGCGCGGAGCGCCTCCGCCGGCCAGCTCGGCCTGCGTGAGCGCGAGCCTACTGCCGCGACTTCCGAGCCGGATCAGCATCGTCGCCGAGGTCGAACAGGTGGCGGACGGCGTCGGCGTAGAGGACGCCGTCGGCCGCCGCGGCCGCCTCCTTCATGCGCACGGTCGGCTGGTGCAGGAGCTTGTTCACGATCTGCGCGGTCAGCGACTCGACCGCGACGCCGCTGGCTCGGGGAGAGCGACCCGAGGCGCCCGGCGGCGCGCTCGAGCTCGGCGCGGCGGATCGCCTCGGCCCGCGCGCGCAGCGAGGCGATCGCCGGGACGACGTCGAGCGAGAGCTGCCAGGCGCGGAAGTCGTCCGCCTCCGTGGCTCACGATCGCCTCTGCGCGGACGGCCTCGTCGCGCCGCCCCGCGACGCTCTCGGCGACGACGCGCTCGAGGTCGTCGATGTCGTAGAGGTAGCAGCCCTCGAGCTCGTTGACGGCGGGGTCGAGGTCGCGGGGGACGGCGATGTCGATGAAGAAGACGGGCCGGCCGCGGCGGGCGGCGCATGGCGCGCGCCGACCTGCTCCGCCGAGACGACGTAGCCCTGCGAGCCGGTCGAGGCGACCACGACGTCGGCCTGCGCGAGCTCCTCCTCGAGCGCGTCGAGGCCGACGGCGCGGCCGTCGAAGCGCCGCGCGAGCGCCTCGGCGCGCTCCGGCGAGCGGTTGGCGACGACGATCTCGCCGACGCCGCGCGAGATGAGGTTGCGCGGCCGTCAGGTCGGCGATCTTCCCGGCGCCGAGGAGCAGGATGCGCCTGTCCGCGAGGTCGTCGAAGACCCGCTCGGCGAGCTCGGCCGCGGCCGAGGAGACGGAGGCCGGGTTCTCGCCGATCGCCGTCTCGGTCCGCACGCGCTTGCCGACGCGGAGGGCCTGGCGGAAGAGACGGTGGAGGATCGGGCCCGCGGTCGCCGCCTCCCGCGCCGCCGCCGTAGGCCTCGCGCACCTGGCCGAGGATCTGCGCCTCGCCCGGGCACCATCGAGTCGAGGCCGGCGGCGACGCGGAAGAGGTGGAGCGCGGCCGCCTGGTCGACGAGCGTGTAGAGCGGCGGGAGCGAGCTCGCTCTCGGAGAGACCCGAGAGCCGCCGCGAGCTCGGCGTAGATCCGCCCCTCGGCGGCGTCTGGATCGTCGGCAGCGAGGTAGACCTCGGTGCGGTTGCAGGTGGAGAGGACCGCCGCCTCGCTCCCGTCCGCGGCCAGCCGCACGAGGCCCCGCGCCGGAGGTCGCGGTCGTAGGCGAGCAGCTCCCGGAGCTCCACCGGGGCCTGCTGGTACGAGGTGCCGACGAGGACGAGGCGCATGCTCAGAAGTGGCCGACGGGGGTGAGGGCGAGGCGGACGAGGACGACGAGCGCGAAGCCGGCGAGCGCGAGGTAGGCCGTGCGGCGGCCGCGCCAGCCGGCCTCGTAGCGCAGGACGAGGAAGGCCGCGTACACGACCCAGGTGAGGAGCGTGACGGCCATCGTCGCGTCGAAGCCGCCGCCCTCCGACTGCAGGCGGGCAAACCCGATGCCGATGCCGAGCGTCAGCGCCGGCAGCGCGACGGCGATCGTCCGCCCGGTGAGAATGTCGAGCGCCTCCAGGGAGGGAGCGCGCAGGCGGAGCACGCGCGGGCTGCGCCGCTTGAGCCGCCGCTCCTGCCACAGGTAGAGGACGGCGAGGCCTGCTGCGACCGTGAAGCCCGGCGAAGCCGGCAAGGACGAGCCCGACGTGGAGCGCGAGGAAGACGTCACCGAACTCGCTCCGCGCAGGCTCGCCGAGTGCGCCGGCCGCCCACGCAAGGCCGAGCAGGACAGCGGCCAGACGGCATGACCGCGAGGCCGAGGAGACGGAAGGGAGCCCGGCAGCCCCAGATGAGGTAGGCGCCTACGCAGAGCCACACGAAGAGGTTGAGGGAGCCGGCCCACGTGCCCCAGGGGAAGCCGTCCGCGTCGGCTGCCTGGGCAATGAGGAGGGCGGTCTGCGCGAGCCAGCCGAGGCGGACGCCCCACATTGCCCAGCGGACGAGCCTCCCGGGCCGGATCGTGTCGCCTAGCATAGGCAACAGCCGCCTCGGAGTAGCCGGCGAGAGCCGGCCAGAAGAGGATGACCGCGAGCTCGCCCATCACGCCGCGGAGCGCTCCTTGCGCTCCTTCTTCTCCCGCGCCAGCTCGGCGAGCTCGGTCGCCTCGCGTTCCAGACGGGAAAGCTTGAAGGCGTAGATGACGATGTAGAGCAGGAGCACGCCCAGCACGACCAGGTAGGCGGCCGTGACGTACTTCTCGGCGGTCGTCACGACAGCGCCTCGCGGAGCTCGCGCAGCCGCGCGTCGAGCCGCTTGCCCAGGAGCTCGTTCGTGTAGAGCGCGGCCGCGAGCGCGAGCGTCCCGGCGAAGCAGACGATCACGGTGACGAGCTGGCTGGTGGCGAGGTTCTCGTCCACGTCCCGATCGAAGACGACCGGGTGGATGAGGCCCTCCGCGAGCCGGATGGCGAGAAAGCTGACGGGGATGAGGACAACCCCGAAGAGCGCGTAGACGGCCGACATGTTCGCCCGCCGCGGCCCCGGCTCGGTGGAGTAGCGGAGCATGAAGTAGGCCGAGTAGAAGAGGAAGAGGATGAGGAAGAGGACGAGCTGCCGCTCGCTCCAGCTCCACCAGACCCCCCACGACGTCCGCGCCCAGATGGAGCCGGTGACGAGCGTGAGGATGCCGAAGATCACGCCGATGTGGATCGCCGTGTAGCTCTCGAGGTCGTAGCGCTGGTCGCGCGTCCAGAGCAGGCGCAGAGCCTTCCAGGCGCCCCAGCCGAAGCAGGCGTAGGCGGTCAGCGCAACCGGGACATGGATATAGAAGATTCGCTGCCGGAAACCCTCCTGCGGCGCGTTCGGCACCCAGTAGAACGCGAGCGCCACCCCTGCCAGGAGGAGGAGTGCAGCCGCCGACGCGAGGACGGCGGCACGGTTATTCCGTAACGACGTACTCAAAGCTCGCCCACGAAAGGATCGCAAAAATCAGGTCGTAGAGAACGAGGAAGCCTAGGTACCGAGCGGGATCGTCGTCGATCGAGGCGCCGACGCCCCCCACGACGATGGGGATCACGAGCGGGAGGAAGAGGAGCGGCAGGAGGAGCTCCCGCGCCCGGCTCGCGGCCGCCATGGCGGCCAGAAGGGTGCCAACGGCCGCCAGACCGAAGTTTGCGAGGAGCACCGCCGCGACGAGCGTCGCGTCGACCGGCTCGAAGAAGAGGGCGAAGGCGGGGAGGGCGACGACCTCGGCCAGCAGGAGGAAGGCGAGGACGGCGATGCCCTTGCCGACCCAGATCGCGCTCCGGTCGGCCGGGGTGAGCACGAGCCCGTCGAGCACGCGCTGCTCCCGCTCGGCGGCGAACGCGCGCGTGAGCCCCAGGACCGCGGTGAAGACGATCGCCACCCAGAGGAGCCCGTACGAAGCGAGCTCGGCGGACTCGGCAGGGAGGGCGAAGTTGAAGACGACGAGCGCCGACACGACGAAGAGCACCATCGCCGGCACGGTGTCCCGCGAGCGGAGCTCGAGAAGCAGATCCTTGCGTGCGAGCGCCGCGATGTCGGCCAGGTAGGTCATACGAGCGCCAAACGCTCCGTCGCCAGGTGCGCCACGCGCTCGGCATCGTGCGTTGCGACCACGCAGGTGCGTCCCTGGGCCAGTGTGGCCAGCTCGGCGTCGAGGAGCGCAACCCCGGCCTCGTCGAGGCCCGCGTAGGGCTCGTCGAGGAGCAACAGGTCCGGGTCGTGCAGGAGCGTCCGGCAGAGCGCAAGCCGCTGCTGCATCCCGCGCGAGAAGGCGGAGACCCGCTCGTGCCGCGTTTCCCAGAGACCGAAGCGCTCGAGCAGCATCCCGATGCGCTCGCGCCGCTCGGGAACGCGGTAGAGCCGCCCGTAGAGGTCGAGGTTCTCGAGCGCGGAAAGCTCCCGGTAGACGAGCGGCTCGTGCGCGAGGTAGCCGATGCGTCCTCGCTCCGCGTCGACCTGGAGCTCGCCCGCCGTCGGCGCGAGGAGCCCTGCGCAGAGCGCGAGGAGGGTTGACTTCCCCGACCCGTTCGGGCCGGTGACGACGAGGAAATCGCGCTCGGCCACATCGAGGTCAAGGGCGCGAAAGACGCGCTTCTCACCGAAGTCACGGCCGAGCCCGCGCGCGCGGATCACAGGAGGACGTCCGCGAGGACGAAGGCGAAGAAGGTGACGCTGATGACGCCGTTCATGGTGAAGAAGGCCATGTTCAGGCGACGCGTGTCCTCCGGGGAGATGAGTGCGTGCTCGTACGCGAGCAGGGCGGCGACCGCCGCCGTGCCGGCCCAGTAGAACACTCCGACCGGCAGTCCCAGGCCGGCGAGAACGAGGAAGCCGACCGTGGCCACGTGGCAGGCCCGTGCGGCGAAGAAGGCCGGGCGCACCCCGTAACGGGCCGGGAGCGAATGGAGCCCCTGCGCGCGGTCGATCTCCAGGTCGAAGAGCGCGTAGAGGATGTCGAAGCCGGCCACCCAGGCGGCGACGGCGCCGCCCAGCGCCCAGGCTTCCCAGGGAAGCTCGTTCGTCACCGCCGCCCACGCACCGACCGGCGCGAGCCCGTCCACCGCCCCGAGCCAGAAGTGGGAAAGCCAGGTCACGCGCTTGAGATACGGGTAGAGGACGAAGGCGACGACGGGGATCGGCCACAGCCAGCGCACGATCGGCTCGAGCTGGTAGACGGCGACGAGGAAGATGGCCAGCGAGGCGGCGCAGAAGAGCCCGACCTGCCAGGGCGTGAGCGCTCCGCGCGGCAGCTCCCGGCCGGCCGTCCTGGGGTTGCGCGCGTCGATTCCGGCGTCGATCAGACGGTTGAGCGCCATCGCGAGGCTGCGCGCGCCGACCATGGCGACGGTGACCCAGAAGAGGTCGGCCGCGCTCGGTACGCCGTCCACGGCCAGGAAGGCGCCGATGTAGGCGAACGGAAGCGCGAAGATCGTGTGCTCGAACTTGACGAGCGAGACGAAGAGCTTCGGATAGCGCGTGATCGCCTGGTCCATCAGGTCTGCTCGTGTGCGGCCGGCCGGCCCTCGATCAGCTCGAGCGCGTGGGGCAGCGCGCGGCGCAGCACCTCGAACCCGTCACGGCAGCCCCCGCGTGAGCCGGGGAGGTTGACGACCAGGGTTGAACCGACGAGACCGGCTACCCCGCGGGAGAGGAGCCCGTGCGGCGTGCGCGCGATCGCGTCCGCGCGCACGGCTTCCGCGATCCCGGGCGCGACGCGGTCGACGACGTCGAGGGTTGCCTCCGGCGTCACGTCGCGCGGCGCCAGGCCGGTGCCCCCGGTGGTGAGAACGACCTGGACGCGCCCGGCGAGGTCGCGGAGAGCGGCCGCGATCGTGTCGCGCTCGTCAGGGACGACACGCCGTTCGACCGCGTAGCCGGCGCTCTGCGAGCAAGTCCGCGAGGCACTCGCCGCTCAGGTCCTCGCGCGTGCCGGCGGCCACGCCGTCCGACACGGTCAGCACGGCAGCGTTCAGGCCACGACCTCCTTCGTCTTCTCCAGCAGGCGCACCTCCGCGATCACCAGCCCCTTGTCGATCGCCTTCGCCATGTCGTAGACCGTGAGTGCGGCGACAGAGGCGGCCGTCAAGGCTTCCATCTCGACGCCGGTCTGGGCCGTGGTTTCCACGTGCGCGGTCGATGGCCACGCCCTCGTCCTCCACGGCGAGATCGACGTCCACGAGGGAGAGCGGGAGCGGATGGCAGAGGGGGATGAGCTCGGCGGTGCGCTTCGCGGCCATGATCCCGGCCACCTGCGCGGTCACGAGTGCATCCCCTTTGGGGAGCGAGCGGAGCGCCGCCGCCGTCTCGGGGCGCATCCGCACGAGGGCACGCGGCGCTCGCACGGCGCCGGGCCTGCGGCTTCCCGCCCACGTCCACCATGCGGATCTCTCCCGCCTCGTCGACGTGGCTCAGCCTCTGCCGTTCCGCTGGCAATCTAAGCCCGAAGTGTAGATCCGGAGCGCTCCGCGGCCGCGTCGAGGTCGTCCAGCTGCGCGTCGATCCAGCGGCCGATGTCGTGCCGCGCACCTGCCGCTTGATCGCGCCGAGCCGCTCGCGCCGCTCCTCCACGGGCATCGTGAGCGCCGTGTGGATCGCCTCGGCCTGCTCGGCCACGTCGAACGGGTTGACGGTCAGCGCCCACTCGCCCAGCTCCTCGTGCGCGCCCGCGTTCTCCGAGAGGATGAGGACGCCGTCGCGCGTGTTCACGAGCGGCGCTTCCTTCGCAACGAGGTTGAGCCCGTCGAAGATCGCGTTCACGAGCACGACGTCGAACTGCTTGTAGGCCGCCACCGCCTGGTGGAAGTTGTCCTGGATGGAGAGCTCGAGCGGCACCCAGCCTTCCTGCTGGAAACGGTCGTTCACGACCCGCGCGGCGCGCTGGATCGCACCGAGGTACTCGGCGTACTCGGGAATCTCCTGCCGCGAGGGGTCGAGGAGGGCGAGCATCTGCACGCGCCCGTGATACTCGGGATGCGCCTCGAGGAAGAGCTCGTACGCACGGAAGCCGCGCACGACGTTCTTGGACGGGTCGGTGCGGTCGACCCGAAGGATGAGAAACTCGGGCCGCTCGGCGATGAGCGCCTCCTCCGCCTCGCGAACGGTCGGGCTCTCGGCGACGACGTCGAACTCCTCGGGGTCGACCGAGATGGGACGGACGCGGACGACCGAGCGACGACCGTTGTAGGCGACCTCGCCGGCGCGCCGAGTCGATCTCGGCGTCGTCGACGATGTCCTCGCAGCTGTCGAGGAAGTTCCGCCGCCAGCGGGCCGTGTGGAAGCCGACGACGTCGTTGGCGAGCAGCCCCTCGTGCACGGCCCGCCGTATCGGCTCGGGCAGCACCCGCCAGTATTCGGGCATCGGCCAGGGAACGTGGACGAAGTGCGCCGTCGTAGCCTCCGGCATCCGCTCCCGCACCAGGGCCGGCGCAACGTACAGCTGGTAGTCGTGGAAGAACACGGCCGCGTCCGGCTCGCGCTCGAGCTCGGCGACAACGGCGTCCGCGAAGTTCCCGTTCACGACGCAGTACCCCTCGCTCCAGGCGTGGTACAGCCCGTTGTCGATGTCGGGTGCGCCCGCGAGCCCCCACAGGTAGTGCTGGACGAACCAGAGCATCGGGTTGGAGACCACGTTGTAGTGCCAGTCGTAGGCGGCCGGGTCGTGGGCGACGAGCCGGAAGCGGTACGGGGAGCCGTCGCGGGCCGTCTCCTCCAGCGCCTCGCCGCCTGTCTCCTCCGCCACGGCACGGTCCTCCTCGGAGAGCGCGCTCGCGATCCAGGTGACGTCGTGGCGCTCGACCAGGCTGCGGAGCGCAGTGACGAGGCCGCCACCGCCCCGTCGGGCGATCCGCTTACCCTCCACGTCGCTCTCGAAGGTGACGGGGCCGCGGTTGGAGACAACGATGAGCTTGCGCCTGGGGGCCATGCTCACGGACAGGCTAGCGGGGCGTTCCTAGACGGCGCGCAGCGCGGTGACGAGCTCGCGCCTCGGCCGCATCGTTCCCGGAGAGCTCGTTGAAGAGCGCGAGCCAGTCGCGCAGGAGCCGCGGCGTGAGGAAGTGACGGCGCACGAACTCCTTTCCGCGAAGCGCCATCTCCCGGGCGTGCACGGGGTCCGCCAGGATCTGCACCAGCGCCTCGGCGGTGCCCTCCACGGAGTCGACCAGGAACCCCGTCTCGCCGTCCTGGATCTGGTCGACGATCCCGCCGACGCGCCCGGCCACCACCGGGCGGCCCTTCCAGAGCCCCTCCGTCACCGTGAGGCCGAACCCCTCACGGACCGACTTCTGTAGGAGCGCGGCCGAGTGCACCTGGAAGGCGTTCACCTCGATCGAGCCCACGTTGTTCAGGTTCGAGAGGATGAAGACGTCGGGGTCCCCGTCCGCGGCCTCGACGGTGCGGTTGTAGTAATCCCAACCCTCGGGATCGTCGTGGGCCATCGAGCCCACGAGGGCGAGCTGGACGTCCGGGCGCTCTTCCCGCACGAGCCGCCAGGCCTCGATGACCCCGAGCGGGTCCTTCCACGGGTCGAAGCGCGAGACCTGGGTCACGAGCGGACGGCCGACGTCGATGCCGAACTGGTCGAGGATGTAGGCGGCGTCCTCCGGCGAAAGGGCCATGTTCTTCGGTGCCAGCGGGTCGATCGCGGGCGGCCAGATGTACGAAGGCGCGAAGTCGGCCGACCGCGGGAACGTACTGGCGCCGATGGAAGACGGCCGCGTCGTAGCGGCACAGCCAGGGGAGAACGAAGCCGAGAACGGAGCTCGTTGGGCGTGGAGAGGTCGATGTGGCAGCGCCAGATCCAGTGTGCGGCCCGCCTCGCGCGCGTGCTCGATCATCGCCGGCGGGCTGCGGATCGTGCACGATCACGAAGTCGAACGAGCCTTCGAGCGCCTCGGCGTTCTCGAGGTTGAAGCGGCGGTAGGTCTCCTCCTGCTCGGCCGTCAGGTTGGCGGCGTCGCCCTGGAGGCCGTTGTGAATGGTCTTCGTGACGTCGAAGAACTCGTCGCGCCCGTAGATGACGCCGCCAGTCGGCGTCGAGGCCGGCGTCGCGCATGAGCGGCACGAGCGTGTAGAGGATCTCGGCGACTCCGCCGCCGAATGCCGTCGCGGAGAGGTGCAGTACGCGCTTGCCTGCGAGCGGCTCGGCCAGCGAGCGGATCTGGTCCATGAGTCCACGGCTGGCGATCGTCGCATAATCCGCAAGCAGCTTCGTGCCGACGTTGACATGCTGAAGCCGCACGGCGCCGGAGGATACAGGCGGGGGCAGGTCGTCAGTTCAGGTACTTGAGGAAGCGCAGACGCGAGCCCGTGGGTGCCGTCCCGCGGGCGCGATGTCGAGCTCGTCGGTGACCGCCCGGATGATCGCGATCCCGAGCCCGCCCTCGTCGAGTCCCTCGGGTCGGCGCGCAGGAGCCTGGGTCGAAGCCCCCGCCCTCGTCGATCACTTCGACGCTCAGGCGCTCGTGCGTCCGAGCTCGTAGCGGATCTCGACCATTCCCTCGCGCCGTCCTGCGTACGCATGGCGGACCGAGTTCGTGCACGCCTCGGTAAGCGCGAGCTTGAGGTCGGCGATCACCTCCGGCCCGATCGCGCGGCGTGCGGAGGATGCCCGTCAGAGCGAGGCGCCCGAGCACGATGTACTCGGGCTTCGCCGGCATCCTCAGAGACACGACGGACGTCGCGCCGTTCTCGCCGTTCACGGCGGACATGGCGGCTGAAAGCGGAGAAAGCACCGAAAACTGGTCATATCGGAAGCAAACTATGTGCCTGTGCTGTCATTTACCCGCGAATCGGCTCGGTCAAACGGCCTCAGACGCTGCCGGCGCAACGCGGACTGCCGCCGGATTGGTATCGATCAGCACAAAGTGGCGGCTGAAGGTCGGCGCAGACGGCGCCGAGCGTGCCGCTGCCCGCGAAGGGATCGAGGCACCAGTCGCCCGGGCGCGTGGACGCTGCACCATGCGGCGCACGATGCCCTCCGGCTTCTGGGTGGGGTAGCCGGTCTTCTCCCTCCCGGTCGGGGAGACGATCGTGTGCCACCAGACGTCGGTCGGAAGCTTCCCGCGCGCGGCCTTCTCCGCCGACACGAGCCCCGGCGCCATGTACGGCTCCCGCTCGACCTCCTCGGCGTCGAACCAGTAGCGCTCCGGATCCTTCACGTAGACGAGGATCGTGTCGTGCTTGGCCGGCCAGCGGCGTTGCGGCCGCGCGCCGTAGTCGTAGGCCCAGACGATCTCGTTCAGGAAGCACTCGCGGCCGAAGAGCTCGTCGAGCAGGAGCTTGCAGTAGTGGGCTTCGCGGTAGTCGATGTGGAAGTAGAGCGTCCCGGCGGGGTGCAGCAGGCGCCGCACCTCGCGCAGCCTGCGGCTCGAGGAAGCCGAGGTAGTCGTCGAACGAGTCCGGTAAGCGCGACTCGCGCGAGGAGCCGGCGTCGCGATACCGGCGCCCGCCGAAGCCGGTGCGGTCGCCGGTCGGATCGTCGGCCGTGACGCGAGCGTCCTGCGACCGCTGCCGGCGGCCGGTGTTGAAGGGCGGGTCGACGTAGGCGAGCTGGAAGCTCTCGTCGGCGAAGCGCGGCATCAGCTCGAGGTTGTCCCCGAGCAGGACGAGATCGTCGCGCGGCTGCTCCACGCAGCGAGTGTAGGAGCGCTAGCGGCCGGTGGCCGGCGGCTCGGCCGGGCGCTCGCCGAGCGACGACGGCGACTCCGGACGTGCTCGCCGCCGCGGACGACGGTCAGGCGCGCCCGCTGCCCGGGCCGAAGCTTCTGCGCCACCGCGCGCACGACGTCGTCGGCCGAATCGACCGGCGCTCCGTCGATGGCCACGATCAGGTCGCCGCCCGGGCGCAACGGGAGGCCCTCGAACACGGCCTCCTCCCCGCCTCCGCGCAGGCCCGCCCGGTCCGCCGGGCTTTCGTCGACGACCTCCTGCACCGCGGCGCCTCGCCCGGCGCCGTAGCCGAAGTGCTCCGCCATCCGCGGGGTAACGGTCTGTGTCGTGATCCCGAGCCACGCGTAGCGCACGTCGCCGCGCTCGATCAGCTGCTTCATCGAGCGCTTGGCGGCGTTGATCGGAACGGCGAAGCCCGACGCCCTCGGCAGTCCCCGAGCTCGCTACGGATCTGCGCGTTGATTCCGATCACTTCCCCGGCGGAATTCAACATCGGCCCGCCGGAGTTGCCGCGGTTGATCGGGGCGTCCGTCTGGATGGCGTCGGGCAGGCTTGTAGTCGGAGGTGAGCGACTCGATCGAGCGCTCGGTCGCCGAAACGACGCCCACGCTGAGCGAGCTCGCCTGCCCGAACGGGCTCCCGATCGCGGCTACGGGCTCGCCCCGACGACCACGTGCTGGAGTCGCCGAGCGGAACCGGGCTGACGGGATGGTCGCCCGGGTCGACCTTCAGCAGCCCGACGTCGTCGTAGAGATCCCAGCCGACGATCCTCGCGGGTACGCGCTCGCCGTCGCGGTACTCGACGTACACGGTCTCGGCGGCCTTCGGCGTCCTCGGTTCCGCCGCCTCGCCGGCGGTCGTGATCACGTGCGAGTTCGTGAGGATGTAGCCGCGCTTCGTGACGACGAAGCCGGAGCCCTGCGCGGCCGTCTCGTCGGTCGTCTCGCCGTGCCCTCCGAAGAGCGCGTAGGATCGTGACGACGCCGGCCGCCGCTTCGGCGTAGATCTCGGCCGGATCGAACCGGTAGTCGCGAGCGGGCTTCCCGCGTCCGCGGCGAACCTCCGACTCGAGCGGGAGCGCCGCCCCGTCGCGGCCGGCACGGCCTCGGTCCGAGTCACCGTGGCGCGCGTCGATCCAGCCTGCGGCCTTGCCGATGGAGCACGGCTGTCCCGCCCAACAGGGCGCTGACGACGGCGACGGCGGCGACTGCTCCGGGGCGCATCGGGCCTCCTCATCGTAGTAGCCGGACCCCCGGCTACCGCATCTCTGTGCTGGACGAGACGATCTCCGTCGTCGGAACTCGGACCCGTTTCCCCGTGAAGTCGCCCCCTGTGGACAGCGGCAGAAACAGCGTGAACACCGTGTCGCCAGGCTCGGAGCGCACCTCGATGCGCCGTCCATGCGGGCCGCGAGCTCGGAGGCGATAGCGAGCCCCAGGCCGCTGCCCGAAGCCTTGCCGCCCGCGGCGCGGTAGAAGCGCTCGAACACATGTTCACGGTCCTCCTCCGGTACACCGGGGCCGTCGTCGCGCACGGCCAGGAACGCCAGGCCGTCCCGGGCGCCTGCCACAGGTCTACGTGCGTGCCCTCCGGCGTGTGCCGCAGGGCGTTCTCGACCAGGATGCGCCCGATCTGGTGCACGCGCTGCTCGTCGGCGAGCACTTCCGCCGTTCCGTCCGCGTGGAGCTGGAGCGAGCGGCCACCCGCCTCGGCGACCGGGCGGAACTCCTCGCAGACGACCCGGGCGGCCGCCAGCGAGGTCGACGGCCTGTGCTCCACCTCGAGCTGGCCGGCGTCGAGTCGCGAGAGGTCGAGAAGATCGGTCGCAAGCCGCGTCAGGCGATCGATTTGGCCGCGCATCTCCCCGAGGAAGTCCCTGCGCACGTTGGGGTCGAGGTCTTCGTCGTCGAGAAGCTCGAGAAATCCGCCCAGCGAGAAGAGCGGGGTGCGCAGCTCGTGGGACGCGTTGGCGATGAACTCGCTGCGGGCCCGGTCGAGGGCGGCAAGCCGAACCCGCATCGTGTCGAACGCGCGGGCGAGCTGCCCGACCTCGTCCGGATGCGCGTCGACGATCGGGGTCTCGAAGTCGCCCCGGCCGCGAGCCGCTCGGCCGCTCTCTCCAGCCGCGGATGCGGCGCGTGAAGCCCCAGGCGATCAGGTAGCCGACAAGCCACGAGATCGCCAGCGAGGCCGCGCCCGCGGCGATCAGGCTTCGCCGAACCAGGCGGACGTTGGAGAGCGCATCGTTCAGCGGAGCCGGAGAGCAGCAGGACCCCGCCGTCGCGAACCGGCACTGGCTGCCTCAGCGAACTCGCTCCCGCCGCGCGTCGTCCGTCCGGACGCGCGCGTGCCCGTCGTGAGCGCCGCGAGGGCGATCGGGTCGTCCTGCACGTCTGCCGCCGACAGGTCGCTGTCGGAGTCGGCATGAGAGGAAAGCGAGGTCTCCGTCCAGCTTGTCGAAGACGACCACGCGCGCGTCAATTGCCGCGCCGAATCCCCGGACCGCACTGGGCAAGGCTACGCAGTGGTTTGGTCCTGGATTCGTGTCGCGGCGGCGGGGGCGACCCGCTGCTCGAGGTCTTCGATCTTCGCGTTCACGAGCCGCGACTCGAGCTGCGGGACGACCGCGAAGTACACGATCGCGAGGGCGCCTGCGACGACCGCGAAGAGGATCAGGCCGACCTTGATGCTCAGGCTCAGGCGAGGCCCGGGGTTCATCAGGTATCCCGGAAGCGGTAGCCGACGCCGCGGACGGTGAAGATGAACTCGGGCTCGGCCGGGTCGCGCTCGATCTTCTCGCGCAGGTGGCGCACGTGGACGTCGATCGTGCGCGGGTCGCGGAACTCGGCCCCGCCCCAGAGGTCGTCGAGGAGCTGCGTCCGGCTGAAGACCCGCCCCGGCTGTGCAGCAAGCGTCCGCAGTAGCTCGAACTCGAGGTACGTGAGCTCGACGGCCGACCCGCGCACGTCCACGGCGCGCCGCGCGGTGTCGATCCGCAGCCCGTCGGCCTCGATCACCTCGCCGCGCGCGGAGGCCGGGGGAAGCTGCGCGCGGCGCAGGAGCGCCCGCACGCGGCTCATGAACTCCCGGATGGAGAAGGGCTTGGTGATGTAGTCGTCGGCCCCGAGCTCGAGCCCGAGCACCTTGTCCACCTCCTCGCCCCGGGCCGTCAGCATGATGATCGGAACGGCGCTCGCCTCCGCCCGCATGCGGCGGCAGACCTCGAGCCCGTCGAGCCTGGGAAGCATGAGGTCGAGGACGACCAGATCGACGTCCTCGGCGCGAAAGCGCTCGAGCGCCTCCTCGCCGTCGAGCGCGTGAACGACGCTAAAACCCGCCCGTTCGAGCGGAAAGGAGAGGAGCTTCTGAATGGACTCCTCGTCGTCGACGAGGAGAATCGTGACCGGGTCCGACATCGTCCTGGAGAAAGGATAGGGCGGTGACTCGAACGAGTAGACTCCTGCGGAGCTATGGCCGCAGAACCGCTACGCCGGCGGCCACGGCGCGGATCTCTCGAGCGGCCCCTCTCCATCCGCCTCTACCGCGCAGCGTGGCTGGCGGTCGCCGTCCCGGTGCTCGTCGCCGCCTTCAGCGTGGGGCGCCCGGACCCGCTCCCGCAGCCGCGTCCCGCCCCCTTCTTCGACGGTCCGACCGCCTTGCAGCTCGCCACCGAGTTCGCACGGCGCTTCCCCGACCGCTCTCCGGGCTCGGAGCGGGCGGTGGCGGCGGCAAGTTGGGTCGAGGAGCGGTTTCGCAGCTTCGGCTTCGACGTCGAGCGGCAACCGTTCTCCGCCGAGGTGCCCGGGCGTGGACGGGAGGAGTTCGTGAATATCGTGGCCGTGGCGCCGCGCTCGGCCCGCGTGGCCGCCGCATCGCAGGAGGTGATCGTCGTGACGGCGCACCGGGACAACCTCGGCCTCTCGCCGGGCGCCACCGACAACGGCTCCGGTACCGCCGCGCTCCTCGAGCTCGCGCGAAACGCCGGCGGCGCCTCCCTCGCGCACACCTTCGTCTTCGTCTCCACCGACGGGGGCGCCTTCGGCGGGCTGGGCGCGGCGGAATTCGCCTCCTCCTCGCGCTTCGCCGGCCGTGTCATCGCCGTCGTCAACCTGGACGAGGTGGCGCGCGCGGGCGCGCCGCGGATCACGTTCGCGAGCGACAACTCCCGCGTCCCCGGGCCCACCCTCCTCGCCACGGCCGAGGAGAGCGTGCGCCGCCAGGCCGGTGTAACACCCGAGCGCGCGAGCGCGGCCGGCCAACTCCTCGACCTGGCCTTCCCGTTCAGCCTGTACGAGCAGGCGCCGTTCGTCGCGCGGGGGGTTCCCGCGGTCACGCTCAGCAGGGGCGGGGAGCGGCCGCCGGCGCCGGAGGGAGACACGCTCGAGGCCCTGGACGGCGGGCGGCTGGACGCGCTAGGGAGGTCCGGGGAGGCGCTCCTGGCGGCGCTCGACGAGTCCGCCGAGGTCGCCCGGGGAACGGACTCCTACCTGTTCCTCGGCTCGCGGCTCGTGCACGGCTGGACGATCCAGTTCGTGCTCCTCGCAGCGCTCCTGCCCTTCCTTGTCGTCACCGTCGACTTGTTTGCGCGCTGCCGGCGCCGCCACATCCCGCTCGGCCCGGCGGTGCGCAGCTACCTGAGCCGCCTCGGCGTCTGGCTGTGGACCGGTGCGCTGTTCGCCCTCTTCGTCTTCGTCGGGTTCCTCCCGAGCGGCGCAGACCGGCCCATCGCCATGGATACGGAGGTCGCAACCGACTGGCCCGTGGGCGCGCTCACTGCCCTCGTCGCTCTCTCCGCTCTCGGCTGGGTGGTCGCCCACCCTCGGCTGGTGCCCACTCGCACGGTGTCGCGACCCGAGGAGCTCGCCGGGCACACCGGCCGCGATGCTCGCGCTCGCCGTCGTCGCCCTGGTCGTCGCGGCGACGAACCCCTACGCGCTTCTCTTCGTTCTCCCCTCGCTGCACGCCTGGCTCTGGCTTCCCCAAGTGAGCGACCGCGGGCGGGGCGCGCGGCTCGCTCTCTTCGCCGCCGGGTTCGCCGGGCCCCTCCTGCTCCTCGGCTCGTTCGCCTTCCGCTTCGACCTCGGGCTCGACGCTCCCTGGTACCTCGTCGCGCTGACCGCCGTCGGTCTCGTGCCCGTGCCGCTCGTCGCAGCCTTTCTCGGCTGGGGCGCTGCCGCCGCGCAGGTCGGCGCGGTCGTCGCGGGCCGCTACGCCCCGTATCCCGCTCCTTCTGAGCGCCCTCCTCGCGGCCCCATCCGCGAGGCGATCCGCCGGGTCGTCCTCCTCACGCGCCGGCCGCCCAGCCGTCCCCCGCTCCGGGTTGTCGAGCCCGAGCGGGAAGCCGAGCAAGAGCAGGCATAAACAGGCCGCAAACGAAGGGGATTTGACAACGCCCGACGCTTTCGGCAGTAATGTCTATCTAAATAGTGGACAAAGTCGAAAGATAAGGGGATGCAATCGTGCGCATAAGTCTTGCCCTCGCAGTGTCGCTCCTCGCTCTGCTCGCCGCGCTCGCGGCCGGGTGCGGAGGTGCCGAGGAGAGCTCGGCTGCGGGCGGCGGAGGCGGCGGAGAGCTCAGCCTGGTCGCCTACTCGACGCCGCGCGAGGCGTACGAGGAGATCATTCCCGCCTTCCAGGAGACCGAGGCGGGACAGGGCTTCGACTTCGACCAGTCCTACGCGTCCTCCGGAGAGCAGAGCCGCGCTGTCGAGTCGGGCCTCGCAGCCGACGTGGTCGCCTTCTCGCTCGAACCGGACATCACCCGCCTCGTCGAGGCAGGGCTCGTCGCCGAGGACTGGAACCAGGACGAGTACGCCGGCATGGTGACCGACTCCGTCGTGGTGTTCGTCGTCCGCGAGGGCAACCCGAAGGGCATCGAGAGCTGGGACGACCTGCTGCAGGAGGGGGTCGAGGTGATCACGCCCAACCCCTTCACGTCCGGCGGCGCGCAATGGAACATCATGGCCGCGTACGGCGCGCAGCTCGAGCAGGGGCACTCCGACGAGGAGGCGATCGACTACCTGCGCGAGCTCTTCGTCGAGCACGTCCCCGTCCAGGACAAGAGCGCCCGCGAATCCCTCCAGACCTTCATCGCCGGCAAGGGCGACGTGCTCCTGGCCTACGAGAACGAGGCGATCTTCGCCCAGCAGGCCGACCAGCCGCTCGAGTACGTCGTCCCCGACGAGACGATCCTGATCGAGAACCCCGTCGCGGTCGTTTCAAAGAGCGAGCATCCGCAGGCGGCGCAGGCCTTCGTCGACTACCTCCGCTCGCCCGAGGCCCAGCGCGTGTTCGGCGAGAAGGGCTACCGCCCGGTCGTCGACGAGGTGCTCGCGGAGTTCGACTACCCGGAGCCGCCGGGCCTGTTCACGATCGCCGACCTGGGCGGGTGGGCCGACGTCCGCACGCGCTTCTTCGACCGCGAGGAAAGCATCTTCCTGGACATCGAGAGCGAGCTGGGAGTGCCCGACTGACGACTAGCGCTCCGGAAGCCATCCGCCTGCCGGCGCGTCCTGGGAGGGCCAGGCGCGCCGGCGGCCTCGTCCTGGGGCTCTCGACTGCCTACCTGAGCCTCATCGTCCTCGTCCCGATCGCGGCAGTCGTCGCGTCATCGCTCGAGGGCGGGCTCGCGGCGTTCTGGGACGAGGTCACCTCGCCGGCCGCGCAGTCGGCGCTCAAGCTGACGTTCGTCATCTCGCTCCTCGTCGTCGCCGTCAACGCCGTCGCCGGGCACGCTGATCGCCTGGGTCCTCGTCCGCGACGACTTCCGGGGCAAGAGCCTCGTCAACGCGCTCATCGACCTCCCGTTCGCGCTGCCGACGATCGTGGCCGGACTGACCCTGCTGGCCGTCTACGGCCCGAGGAGCCCGCTGGGCGTCAACGTCGCCTACACGCGGACGGCCATCGCCCTCGCGCTTCTCTTCGTCACGCTCCCCTTCGTCGTCCGCGCGGTTCAGCCGGTCCTCCTCGAGCTCGACCGCGAGATGGAGGAGGCGGCCGCCTCGCTCGGGGCGCGCCCGGCCACGACCTTCCGCCGGATCGTCCTGCCCAACCTCATGCCGGCGATCCTGTCGGGCGCCGCGCTCTCGTTCGGGAAGGCCGTGGGCGAGTTCGGCTCGGTCGTCCTCATCTCCGGCAACATCCCCTTCGACACCGAGGTCGCCTCCGTGCACATCTTCAAGGCGATCGAGGGCGATGACCCAGGAGCGGCGGCCGCGGTCTCCGTCGTGCTCCTCGTCCTCTCGTTCGCCGTGCTCGTTGCAGCAGACATCCTCGAGCGGAGGAGCCGAAGGCACGATGCGTAGCGCCCTCGGATCGCGGTACACGCTCCGCACGGCGGCCCTGGGCTACCTCGCCCTGATCCTCGTCCTCCCGTGCTCGATGATCCTCTACCACACGTTCAAGGACGGCCTGGCGCCGGTCTGTGGACGCGGTCACGGACCCTGCCTTCGTCCACGCGCTCCAGCTCACGCTGGTCGCCGTCGCCATCGCCGTCCCGGCGAACACGATCTTCGGAGTCGCGTGCGCCATGGCGCTCGTTCGGCGCAAGTCCAACCGGGGCGCCTGGTTCTTCAACGCTGCCATCGGCCTGCCGCTCGCGCTCTCGCCGGTCGTCGTCGGGCTCTCGCTCATCCTCGTGTACGGCCAGGACGGGTGGCTCGGCGGGTGGCTGGTCGAGAACGGGATCCAGATCATCTTCTCCACACCCGGGATCGTCCTGGCGACGATCTTCGTGACGCTCCCCTTCGTCGTGCGCGAGGTGATCCCGGTGCTCCGCGAGGTCGGCACGGATCAGGACGAAGCCGCGTGGACCCTCGGCGCGACCAGAGCCCAGACCTTCTGGCGGATCACCCTCCCGGCGATCCGCTGGGGCGTCGCCTACGGGGTTGTCCTCACGACGGCCCGGGCGCTCGGCGAGTACGGCGCCGTCGCAGTCGTGTCCGGGAGGCTCGCCGGCCAGACCGAGACCCTGACCATCCACGTCGACGAGCAATACCTGCGCTTGAACGAGGTAGCCGCGTACACGACGTCGCTCGTGCTCGCGCTGCTTGCGGTATTGACGCTCGTCGCCATGAACGCCTTCAAGCCACGAACGCACAAGGAGGTCGCGGATGTCGATCGCCGTCCGCCAGGTGACGAAGCGCTTCGGTAACTACGTCGCCGTCGACAACGTCTCGCTTGCGATTGCCGGCGGGTCGCTAACCGCCCTGCTCGGGCCGAGCGGGAGCGGGAAGTCGACGCTCCTGCGGATCATCTCCGGGCTGGAGGCGCCGGACGAGGGCGAGGTCTCGATCCTCGGCCGGGACGTGACGGGCGTGCCGCCGCAGAAGCGCGAGGTCGGCTTCGTCTTCCAGCACTACGCGGCCTTCAAGCACCTGACGGTGCGCGACAACGTGGCCTTCGGCCTCAGGATCAGGAAGCGGACGAAGAAGGAGATTGCCGCACGGGTCGGCGAGCTGCTCGGCCTCGTCCAGCTCGACGGGCTCGCGGACCGCTATCCCGCCCAGCTCTCCGGCGGCCAGCGCCAACGCATGGCGCTCGCCCGGGCGCTCGCGGTCGAGCCTAAGGTTCTGCTCCTCGACGAGCCCTTCGGCGCCCTCGATGCGCGGGTGCGGAAGGAGCTGCGCGCCTGGCTGCGACGCCTTCACGACGAAGTGCACGTGACGACGGTGCTCGTGACACACGACCAGGAGGAGGCCATGGACGTCGCCGACCGCGTCACGGTCATGAACGAGGGGCGGATCGAGCAGAGCGGGAAGCCGCGCGACCTCTACGAGCACCCGGCGAACGAGTTCGTCATGAGCTTCGTCGGCCCCGTCAACCGCCTGGGCGAGGCCTGGATCCGCCCGCACGACCTCGAGCTGCGCCTGGAGCCGAACGGCACGACGAGCGAGGCCATGATCGAGCGCATCGTCCATCTCGGGTTCGAGGTCCGTGTCGAGCTCGTCCTCGACGACGGCCGCTACGTCTCAGCCCAGGTGACGCAGAGCGAGGCTGAGGAGCTCGAGCTCGTCGAAGGCCAGATCGTCTACCTGCGCCCGAGCCGGACGACGGTCTTCAATGAGGCTGCCACGCTTCCGGATCGTCTGTGACGGCGGCGATGGGCTCGGGCAGTTTGCCGGCGGCCACGTCGGCGAGCGTGACGGTCTCGAGTACGGAGCGTAGGCTGGCGCGAACGGCGATCCACACCTGCTGCAGCCGCTCGGCCGGCCCGTCGTACTCCACGCTCTCGGGCCGGACCCCGCGCACGTTGGCCAGCGGACCCTCGACGGCGCGGATCACCTCCGCGAGCGTGATCTCCTCCGCGGGTCGGGCGAGCCAGTAGCCGCCCTCCGCGCCGCGCTGGCTCTGCACGAGGCCGTGATGGCGGAGCTCGAGGAGGATGTTCTCCAGGAACTTGAGCGGGATGTCCTGAGCCTGCGCGATCCGCTCACCTTTGATGGGCCCGTCGCCGGCGGCGGCGAGCTCGAGCGCGGCGCGCAGGGCGTAGTCGACCTTGGCCGAGACCCGCATGCGCGCATTCTCGCCGAGGCTCAGCCCAGCGGGAGGAAGCGGACGCTCTCGCCCCCGGCCACCTCGCCCTCCCCGGCCTCCACGAAGACGAGGGCGTTGGCCCGCCCGGAGCGGACGATCATGTGCGACTCCTGGCCCGAGAGCGGCTCGAGCACCACCCCGTCTCCCTCGCGTCGTCCCACGGCACGCACGAGCTCGTCGCGCTCGCGGTTCCGGCGCACCGGCGCGCTCACCGTTCCCTGCTGGAACGCAGGCAGCGGGTCGAGAACGCCCTGGAGGGCACTGATGGCCGGACGGACGAAGAGCTCGAAGGTGACGAGCACGGAAACGGGGTTGCCGGGCAGGTTGAAGACGAGGTGGTCGCGGCGGACCCCGAAAGCAACCGGTTTCCCGGGCTTTACGGACACGCCCCAGAAGACCTCGTCCACGCGAAGCTCGCGCTGCACCCGGCGGACGAGGTCGTGCGGCCCGACGGAAGCCCCGCCGGATGTGACGAGGACGTCGAAGCCGAGGAGTGCGCGCTCCATCGCCCGCCGGTGCTCGTCCTCGTCGTCCGCGACGACGCCCAGCTGCGCCGGCACGGCGCCGGCCGCGTTCAGCGCCGTCGCAAGCAGCAGGCCGTTCGACTCGTAGATCTCGCCGGGACCGAGCTGCTCGCCGGGCGCGCGGAGCTCCGAGCCCGTGACCAGGATGCCGACCCGAGGCCGCTTGGCGCAGCGCACCTCAGCCACCCCGGCCGCGGCGAGGGCGCCCACCTGCGCCGCGCCGAGGCGCGTCCCTGGGGGAAGCACGCCCTCGCCCGCTTGAACGTCGCCACCTCGTCCCCGTACGTTGGTGCCGGAGGCAACGGGCTCGCGCAGGGTCACACCCTGCTCCGTCTCCTCGACGAGCTCGATCTGGACGACGGCGTCTGCGCCCTCGGGCACGGCGCCGCCCGTGGCGATCGCCATGGCCTCGCCGGGGCCGAGCGGGCGGGGCGCGGGGGCCCCGGCCGGGATCCGCGCGACGACCGGAAGCGTAACCGGCGCACCGTCCGTGTCGGCGGAGCGGAGCGCGAAACCGTCCATGGCCGAGCTGGGGAAGGGCGGCAGGTCGACCGCGGCCGCCGCCGTCTCTGCCAGCACGCGGCCCGCGGCGCGCTCGATGGGGACGCGTTCCGCCTCGAGCGGTTTCACGCGCTCCAGGACGAGCCGCTGCGCGTCGGCGATCGAGAGCAAGCCGGACACCCCGCGTACGCTAACGCGCCCGCCCACCCCGACCGCACCAAGCAAGACTTGTGTTCCACCGCACAAGTGTCGTTACGTGCGAATCGGAACACGAATCCGGCTTGACAGGCGGGACGAGCCGCGGAGCTCGAGCTCAGGGGTACCTACAAGGGGACGGCGTCGCGGAGGAGGTAGGCCGAGAGCCCCAACGCGAGCCAGCGTGCGGCGCGGTCCTCTTCGATCGCCGCCAGCGGGACCGCCCAGACTGCGTACCACGGGAGGAGCCACGAGGTCGTCACGAGGAGCAATCCGGCGGTCAGACCGAGGCGTGCGCGGCCCCACCATGCCTCACGCAGGAGCCAGAGGTAGCCGACGACGAAGAGGCCGACGAAGATCGCCACGGCCGCACCTTCCGGTATTCCGAGCAGGCCGCTGACACGCACGGGGATGCTGTAGGCGGCGCGCTCGTTCACCAGGTTGTCGCCGATCGGTCCGAAGGCGCCGAGCCAGTCGGCGCCGTACCGCCAGCTGGCCGCCACGATGACGATCGCAGCTGCGGCGGCGAAGCCGAGGTGATTCACCGCGCCGCCCGTGCCGGCGGGCCTCGAGCGCGCGGAGCGGGAGGAAGAGGAGGGGTACCCACTTCACGGCGGCGGCCAGGGCCCACGCAGCTCCGGCGAGCGCGCGGCGTCCGGCAGCCGCAAGCGCGAGCGCGCCGAGCACGAGCGCCATCATGAGAGCGTCGTTGTGGCCGCCGCCCGCGAAGTGGACGGCGAGCAGGGGGTTCCAGCCAACGAAGGCGGCGGCGTAAGCAGGGCGGGGCCCGAGCCGCGCGGCGAGCAGGACGAGCGCGATCATCGCCGCCGCGGCAAGCCCTCTGTACGTCCACCCAGCGGCATCGGGCGAGTCGCCGACCACGGCGGCATGCCCCTCGGAGGCGAGCGTGAACCCCGGACCGTAGGCGGACGTTGTGTCGCGCCACTGGGCGCCCATGAGGGGATACGCGGGGTCCTCCGGGTACGAGCTAGGCTCGTCCGCGTAGGGGTTCCCGTCGTGCACCGCGCCAATGCGGCCGTAGTCCCAGTACGTGTACACGTCCGTGGAGAGCAGCACCGGGCCCGCGAGCGGGACGAGCTGGATCGCGCAGGCTAGGGCGACGACGGGGCCCGCACGCCTCTCGCGGCCGCGCTCGAGCAGGAGCAGGCCGGCCAGGTAGGCGGCGAAGGCGGCAGCGGCGAGCACAAGGTATGCCCAGGCCCAGCCTCCGTCCGCCGCATCGTGCTCGGGGACCAGCGGCGAGCTCTCGGGCCAGGCCGTCGCCGTCGCTGCAGCGACGAGCACGAGGCACGTTGCCCCGGCTGCAAGGGCGCCTATGTTCGGAGCGACCGCGAGGCGGCTACGCCGAGTCGCAGGCGTCGCCGACGCCGTCGCCATCGGAATCGGCCTGGTTCGGGTTCTGGACGCTGGGACAGTTGTCGGCGCCGTCGGGGACTCCGTCCCCGTCCCCGTCAGCGGGCGCGGCCGGAGGCGGCGGCGGAGGAGCCGTCGTGGTCGTGCCCGGCTTCTTGTCCTTCTTCTTGTCCTTCTCCTTCGGCGGAGGCGCCGGAGGCGGCGGCGGGGGCGGCACGTACTCGAACTCGCCCTGGAACGACTCCCACTCGACCGGGTTCCTGGGCACCGGCCACTCGCGGTCCGGGAGAGAGCCGTACGTCGCGCCCATGAACCGGTTCCAGATGGTCGCGGGGAAGGTGCCGCCCGCGACGGTGATCCCGTGGACGCTCGTCATCTCGATCTGCGCGTTCGGGTACCCGACCCAGACGGCCGTCGAGGCCCTCGGCGTGTAGCCCGCGAACCACGCGTCAGCGTAGTTGTCCGTCGTCCCGGTCTTCCCGGCGATGTAGGGATCGCCGTAGTCGGCGCCCGTGCCGGTGCCGGCGTCCACGTTGTCCTGCAGGATCTTGGTGGCCTCGTAGGCAACGCCGTCCGAGAGGACCCGCTTGCGCTGCTGGACGCCCCAGCCCTTGTCGACCCTGCCCCCGGGGAGGACGACCTTGCGGATCGCCATCGGCTTCGAGTACACGCCCCCGGCGGCCAGCGTCGCGTAGGCGGAAGCCATTTCGAGCACGGACACCGAGTTGGAGCCGAGCCCGATCGAGGGCACGGCCTCGAGCTTCGTCTGGATGCCCATGCGCTGGGCCATACGAGCGACGTTGGCGGGTTCCACGTCGAGGGTCAGCCGGGCGAACACCGTGTTGTCGGACGCAAGCGTGGCGCTCGCGATCGACATTGGGCCCGAGTACGAGTGGCTGTACGTCGACACGGTGCAGTCCGGGTCGGCGTCATCGCAGCCGTACGGCCACTGGAAGGGCGCGGACAGGTACTGCGTCGAGCCCGGGTTGATCCCCTGCCGGATCGACTCCACGAGCACGAAGGTCTTGAAGGCCGATCCCGCCTGCCGGCGGCCCTGCTCCGCGAGATTGAACTGAAGGTCCACCCGTCCGGGCGCGACGGCGGTCATCGCCCGAATGGCGCCGTTCCGCGGGTTGATGGAGACGACCGCCGAGGCAGGATCGCCCGACTGGTTGAGCGTCTCCTTGATCGCCTCCTGAGCCGCCCGCTGGAAGCCGGGCACGATCGTCGTGTAGACGCGGAGGCCGCCGCTGCGGACCTTCTTCGGCCCGTAGCGGTCGATCAACAGCTGGCGCACGTAGGAGAAGAAGAACGGCTGCCGGATCGTGGTGTACAGGCCGCCCGGCCGCAGCTTCAGAGGCCTGGCGACGGCCTTCTCGTACGCCACCTGGTCGATGAGGCCGGCGTCGAGCATCGCCCGGAGCACGTCGTTCCGGCGCGCGAGAGCCGTCTGCGGGCGGCGGATGGGGTCGTAGAGGGAGGGCGCCTGTGGCAGCCCGGCGATGAGCGCAGCCTGGGCGAGGCCCAGCTCGCCCGCGTGCTTGGAGAAGTACGTCTGCGCGGCCGCCTCGACTCCGTAGGCCTGCTGCCCGAAGTACACCTGGTTGAGGTACGTCTCCAGGATCCGGTCTTTCCTCCAGGCCTTCAGCCCGGGTCCCTTCGCGCTGGCGGGCACGGGGCCCCACTGCTCGAGGCCCTTCTCCTCGAGCTTGAGCGCCAGGCAGGCCTCCTTCGTCTTCCGCTCCCACGAGACCTCGTTCCCGACCGGCTTGTAGAGGTTGCGGACGAGCTGCTGCGTGATCGTCGACCCGCCCTGCACGATCTGGCCCTCCTGGAGGTTCTCCACGGCCGCGCGGAGGATGCCCTCGTAGTCGAGGCCCTTGTGCTGGTAGAAGCGCCGATCCTCGATCGCCACCGTCGCGTCGGCGAGGACCGGTGACATCTGCTCGAGCTTGATCGGCTGCCGGTTGCGCTCCGCCGGAATCGAGCCGAGCAGGGTGCCGTCAGCGGCATACACGAAAGAGTTCTGGCCGATGGCGATGGCCCTCAGGTTCTCGAGAGAGCAGCTGTCCCGGAAGGCGGCCACTCCGGTGAAGGCGGCTGCGACGAGAGCGCCGACGACGGCGAGGCCGATGAGGAGAATGCTGGCGAAAACGAACCGGAGAGCCTGCGATTTCCCGCGCCGCCTGCGGTCGCGCCTGCGCCGCCGGTTGCGGTTGTTTGCGGCGAGAAGACCGTTGCCGTTCCCGTTCTTGCCGTTCCCGTTCTTGCCGTTCTTCCCGTTCAGACCGTTGCGAGGGTGCCCGTTGCCGCCGTTGCGAATCACGCGTACACCTTTTCCTTCCGCAGCCGCTCGGACAGTCTGCGGCGGAGCCCGGACGCGAGAGCCTCGGCCTCCGCGACGCTCGAGGCCCACGCCTCGACCTTGACGACGGCGGACGTCGCCTCCAGGCTGGTGACGGTTGCGGTGGGCTCCTTGTCGGGCACGGCTTCGGGCGCTCGGCGAGCTTCTTCCACGAGCAACGAGAGCACCCGGTCGAGATCCGCCGAGAGCGGCACGGGACGTTACCGCGGCCAGGTGCGCCGAGCTCGCGATCGTGGCGTTCCTGATGGTATCGGAGGCGAACTTGGCGTTCGGCACGTAGAACCTCGCCCCGTCGGGGGCGCGAATGACCGTGTACGTGAGCTGGATCTCCTCGCACGGTCCCGTCGGCGTTGCCGACGGAGACGCTGTCACCCAGACGGAGAGGCTGGGTGAAGGCGATGAAGATGCCGGCGACGAAGTTGGAGAGGGTCGTCTGGGCGGCCAGGCCGAGGACGAACGCGATGACGGCCGAGGAGGCGAGGATGCCCCCGGCGACGGCCCGTACCTGCGGGATGACGAGCAGAGCGGTCACCACCCCGACCCCGACGATGACCGCGACGATGCTCCGGCGCAGAATTCGGTAGCGAGTATGAAGATCCGGGCGCTTCGCGAGCCGGCGGGCGACAGCCCCGTCGGCAAGCCGCGCGAGCACGAGCGCGGCAACGATGACCACGCCTGCGATAACGGCCCGCTCGACCCACTCCGAGTCCATGCGGGAGTGTTCTCTAGAAGGGCAGCGGCTTCCTGCCCGCGAACCCGTCCTCGAGCCCGTGCCAGTGGGCGACCGAGTCCTCCCGCCGAGCTCGCCAGCAGAGGAGCACCGTGTCGCCGGGCTCGGGGTGGCGGCCGGGAAGTCGACGAGCCCGCGGTCGAGGTCCTTCACCTGCACGCCCGAGCTCGTGGATCTCCTCGACGAGCCCGGCGAGCTCGGCGGCGGCCTCGGCCACCTGCTCTTGCAGCTCGCCGACGCGCTCCGGATCGAGGCTGCCGCCGTTTCCCGCCACCTGCGCGCGGACGGCTTCCGAGCCGTGCACCGAGGTGCGGGAGCTCCGCCGCGGCGCTTCACCAGCCGCTCGACGCCGGCGCCCGAGCGGACGAGAGCCTCGTTCGCCTCCTGCGGCGTGAACAGGCGCATTCCTCCATAGTGCCCTCTCGTGTCGCGCCCGTCGCTCTCGCCTCTCGCCCTCGCTCGTCCTCGCCGCCCTCGTGCTGGCCGCCTGCGGGGAGCGGGAGGAGCCGGTCGGGGAACTGGCCCAGCCCTACCCGGTCACCGTCCAGGGCGCCGGGGAGCAGACCCACGCTCCTCGCGCGAGCCCCCGGCGCGCATCGTCGCGCTCGACCGGGGCTCGGCCAGGCTGCTCCGGGCCCTGGGCGTCGGGCGGACGGCTCGTGGGCGTGCCCTCGGGCGTCCGGCGGGGCCGAGGGCCCGCGCGTGGTCGAGCCGCACCGGCCAGGTCGACGTGGACGCGATCGTGGCGCCTGCAGCCCGACCTCATCGTCGCTACGCCTGCCGTCGACCCGCTCGACGTCGCCCGGGCGCAGCGCGAGAGCGGAGCCGCGCTCTACGTCCAGCCGGCCTCGTCCGTGGAGGACATCGTCGAGGCGGCGCTACGACCTCGGCTTCCTCGTCGGCGAGCCCGTCCGCGCGCGCCGGCTCGCGCACGCGGATCCAGAAGGAGGTGAACGGCCGTCGAGGAGCAGCGTCGCCGGTGAGCCGCTCGACACCGCGTTCGTCGACACGGGCTTCTTCATCACCATCCCCGACCGCTCCCTGCTGGGCGACCTCATCGGCCGCGCGCACGGAGAGAGCATCGCCGGCGCTGCGCCGGGGCCGGACCCGTTCCCGCTCGACCGGCTCCGCGAGCTCGATCCCGACGTGTACCTCGCCACGACGGAGAGCCGCGTCACACTCGGAAGCTTCGCGCAGACCCGCGCACCGCTTAGCTGACCGCCGTGCGAGGAGGGACGCTTCGCCATCCTCCCCTCACGAGCTCGTGAACGAGGCCGGCCCCCGTGTCGGGCGCTGCGCTCGCGGCACGTCGCCCGGGCCCTGCACCCCGATGCCTTCCGCTGAGAGCCTCGACGCTGTGACCGTCGACGCGATGGGCACGCTCGTGGAGCTCGTCGACCCGACCGACGCTCTTCGCGCCGCGCTCGCGGAGCGGGGCGTCGAGCGCGACTCCCCGATGACATGCGGGCCGCGTTTCGAGCCGAGGTCGCCTACTACGTGCCGCAGGGCGCACGAAGGGCGCGACGACGCAGAGCCTCCGCGGGCCTGGCGCGCAGGTGCGCCGGCGTGTTCCTCGAGCACCTGGGCGCGCCGACATCGACCGGCGGCCGAGTTCGCGCCGGACTTCGTGGCCGCGCTCGAGTTTCGCGCCGCTCGGACGGCGCCGATCAGCGGCGCTCGAGCGCTTCGCGCCGCGGGCCTCGCGCTCGCGTGCGTCTCCAACTGGGACGCCTCGCTCGCCGGCCAGCTCGAGCATGCCGGCCTTCGGCGGGCTCTTCGCCACCATCGTCTCCTCCGCCGAGGCGGGGGCCCGAAGCCGGACCCGGCGTCTTCCGCCTCGCGCTCGAACGGCTCGGCACCAGACCCGGAGCGGACGCTGCACGTCGGAGACGACGAGGCCGACCGGGACGGGCGCGGCGGCGGCCGGGCTCGTCTTCGAGCCGGCGCCGCTCGCTACCCTTCCGGAGCGGCTCGGGTTGTCGGCATGAGCGGGCGAGCGCGCCGGCGCGGACTTTCGACCACGCGCGCCATCCACACCTCCGCCCGCGCCGGCAGGCACGGGAGAGCCGCTCGTCCAGCCGATCGTCGCCTCGACGACGTTCTCGTTCGAGACCGCGGCCGCGTTCGGCCGGGTCATGGACCGAGGAGGAGTACGGCTTCGTCTACTCGCGCCTGCGCAACCCGACGGTCGAGGAGCTCAACGCGCGTCCTCGCCGACCTCGAAGGGGCCGAGGCGGCCCAGGCATTCGCATCCGGCATGGCCGCGATCGCCGCCGCGCTGCACACGAACCTCGGCCCGGGCGACACGCTTCTCGTCGCCGAAGCAGCTCTACGGCACCACCTACCAGCTGCGTCGAGTCGCAGCTTCGGCCGCACGGGGTCGAGGTGGTCTACCTGGACGCGGCGGACGCCGCTGCCTGGGAGCGGCCGGCACGGGTTCGCTTACGTCGAGACGATGGCGAACCCCGGCTTCCCCGTCGCCGACCTCGATGCGATCGCGGCGACGAAGGGCGACGGCCTGCTCGATCGTCGACAACACGTTCGCCTCCCCGGCGCTCTGCCGACCGCTCGAGCACGGCGCCGACCTCGTCTGCGAGTCGGCCACGAAGTACCTGAACGGCCACCACGACGTCACCGCCGGCGTGGTCGCCGGCGGAGCCGCGAGCTCGTCGCAGCCGCACGTGAGCACCTCGTCGAGAGCGGCCCGGTGCTCGATCCCTTCCCGGCGTTCCTCCTCCGCCGAGGGCTGAAGACGCTCGCGCTCCGGGTCGAGCGCCAGAGCGCGAACGCGCTCGCGGTCGCCCGCTTCCTCGAGGGGCAGCCCAGGTGGAGCGGGTCCTCTACGCAGGGCTCGAGAGCTATCCGCAGTACGAGCTCGCGCAGCGCCAGCTGGACGACTCGGCGGAATGCTCGCGTTCGAGGTCGAAGGCGGGCGCGAGGCGGGCGAGCGCTTCATGGACGCGCTCGAGCTGTGCGCCCGCGCGACGAGCCTGGGCGGGGTGGACACGGTCGTGCACCACCCGGCCTCCACCAGCCACCGGCAGTACAGCGGCCGAGCAGCTCGCGGCCGCCGGCGATCTCGCCGGGCCTCCTCCGCCTCTCCGTAGGCTGTGAGGATGCAGACGACCTCGTCGCCGACCTCGAGCAGGCGCTCGCGCCCGCGTAGAGCGAACCGCGCTCGCCTCTGGCTCGCCCTTTCGGCCCTGCTCGTCCTCGCGGCCTTCTACGGGCAGTCGACCGAGCAGACTCCGACGACGAGGCGCTCTACGATCCCGCATTTCGCCGTCAACGGCCTCGTCCTCTACGGCATCATGATCGGCCGTCACGATCGGCGATCGCCTGCCTCTTTCCCCGTCCCTGCCACGCCGCTCGGCTTCCGCCGCTTCCGCATGCGCTGGGTCTGGATCGGGTTCGCCGGGTCGTGGCCGACGTCGCTCGTGCTCGCGTACGCATCCTCGAGCCGTTCCTGCACGGCGGCGAGGAGCAGGGGTTCGCTCCTGACCGCTGGGAGCCCGAGCACGCCGCAGCGTTCGCAGTCAACTCGGCCGTCGTCATCCTGCTCGGCCCCTTCGCCGAGGAGCTCTTCTTCCGCGGGCTGGGCGTGCGGGTGCTCGCCGATCTGGGGCGGGGCGGCCGCGATCGTCCTCTGCGCGGTCGTGTTCGGGCTCGTGCACGGAATCCTCGGCGCGCTGCCCCCGCTCGTCTTCTTCGGCCTCGGCCTCGGGTGGATCAGGCTCCGGTCGGCGAGCGTCTGGCCCGGGTTCATCGCCCATGCCGGCTACAACGCGCTCGGCATCCTTCTGCTCGTGCTCGCCTGGGCGCTCGACGCGCAAGCAGGTTGAGCTGGGAGACCTTCGAGCACGAGGCCGACGTGGGCCTCGTCGTCCGCGGCCGCGACGGCGCCGGAGCTCTTCGCCGAGGCCGGGCTCGCCCTCTTCGACCTCGTCTGCGACCTCGGAGGGTGGAGGAGCGCCGAGGCTTCGACCTCGCCGGGAGCGGCCGACGGGATCGAGGCCCTGCTCGTCGACTGGCTCAACGACCTCGTCTTCCTCTTCCAGGGTGAAGGGCGTGGTCTGCCGGCGCTTCGCCTTTCCCGAGTGGGCGCCGACTGCCTACCGCGCCGAGGCGTACGGGGAGCCGGCCGACCCGGAGCGCCACGGCCTCCGGACCTCGTCAAGGCGGCGACGTACCACGGCCTCTCGGTCGGAAGCCGCACGCCGGGCTCGAGGCGAGGGTTATCCTTGACGTTAGATGCTGACCGGAAACTGACCGGAAACCGTGGCACCGCCGGATGACGCCCCTGACACAGCGCCTGAGACACCTCGTTCCTCGCCCGTACCTTCCAGGTACGAACTCGGAATGATCGCGGCCTCACGCTCGGTCACGGACGCCCCCGCCGCCACCACACTTCCCGATCAACCATCTGAGTCATGAGCGACCCTGACCGCGATCCCGTCGTCCGCCAGCTCCGCGAGCAGATCTCGGACAAGGACCTCGACGATCGTGAACGCGATCAACAAGCGGCTTGCGGCTCGTCCAGCGCCTGCGCGACTACAAGAGGCGCGCGGCTGGGAGTTCGTCGACCAGGCGCGCGAGGACTGGATGCTCGCCTACGTGACACGAGCGAACCAGGGGCCGCTTTCCGCCGACGGGCTGAGGGAGATCTACGGGGAGCTCCTCGAGCTCACGAAGCGCGAGGTCGCAGGAGAGGGGACGGAAGAGGCCGAGGCCTCCTAGCCCCGTGGGCTCCAGCCTCACGGGCTCCTGTGGATGCGGGGCTGTCCGTTTCGAGGTGACGGCGCCGTTCGTGTCGGCCGCTTACTGCCACTGCACTCGCTGCCAACGGAGGACCGGCACGGCCGCGTCTGCGAGCGGCCGCGTCGAACCCGGGAGCGTGCGCGTGCTCTCCGGCGAAGAGGAGCTCCGCTCGTGGGCGCCGGAGGGTGGATTCGAAAAGCTCTTCTGTGGCCGGTGCGGCTCTGCTCTCTTCAGTCGCGCGCCGGGAGCGAGCGACTACGCGGCGGTGCGGCTCGGTGCCATCGACGGGGATCCGGGCATCCGGCCGCAGTGGCACCAGTACGTGGCGTACGCCGCGGCCTGGGAGGACCTCCCGGCCGACGGCCTGCCTCGCTATCCAGAGGCAGCGGCTCGGTAACAGCTCTCGAGCTCAGTCCGCCGAGAAGTCTTCGGGCTTGACATCGTCGAGGAACTTCCTGAACTCCTCGACGACCGCCTCCTCGTTCACTTCTTCGTCGTGCTCGAACTCGATCGCGCTCTCCTCGATCACCGCGTCGGCGGCGAAGATCGGAGCGTCCGCGCGTACGGCCAGCGCGATCGCGTCGCTCGGGCGCGAGTCGATCTCGAGCTCGGAGCCGTTGACGACCACCGTGATCAGCGCGTAGAACGTGTTCTCCCGCAGCTCGGTGACCGCGATCCGGACGACTCTCGCCTCGAGCTGCGACAGCATCTCGGTGACCAGGTCGTGAGTCATGGGCCGGGGCGTAGAGGCGCCCTGCAGCTTCATGAGGATCGCCGCGGCCTCGGGATGGCCGATCCAGATGGGCAGGAACTTGTTCCCGTCGGCAGTCTTCAGCAAGCACGATCGGCTGCTTGCCGACCATGTCGAAGCTGACCCCGTAGATGACCATCTCTTGCATCGGCAGCCCGGGTCTGATGATAGCGGCGGTCCTTTTTCGGGCTCGGGGAGAGTAACGTCGGGCCGAGCGTGGACCTCGGCACGGCAATCGGGAGCGTCTTCGCGGCGTTCGGCCTCTCCGGCGCAGCAGGCCTGAACGCGTGGCTGCCCCTCTTCACGAGCGCGCTCCTCGCCCGGCTGGGCGTGGTCGAGCTGGCGGAACCCTTCGACGAGCTGTCGTCGACCATCGGGCTCTCGCGTGCTCGGCGCGTTCCTCGTCGCCGACTTCGTGGGGGACAAGGTGCCGGTGGTCGACCACGTCCTGCACGTGATCGGCACCGTCGTCCATCCGGTCTCCGGCGCGCTGCTCTTCGCCGGGCAGACGGGACTCGAGACAGACATCCCGACGGCCGCCGCCGCCGTCCTTGGAGCACTCACCGCCGGTTCCATCCACGCAGGGCGGGCGGCGGCGCGGCCGGCCTCGACGGCAACTACGGCGGGCTTCGGCAACCCGTTCGTCTCCCTCACGGAGGACGGGCTTTCGGGCGCCCTCACGGCGATCGCCTTCCTGCTCCCGGTGCTCGCCTTTCTCCTCGTCGCGGCGCTCGCGGCGGCCATCGTCGTCGGCTTGCACAGGCTCCGCACCGCCGCGCGAAGCCGAAAGGAGAGACCGCCGCCGTAACCAGGGTTGCCGAAGTGGGCGATCCTGGATTCGAACCAGGGACCTCCGCCTTATCAGAGCGGCGCTCTAACCGACTGAGCTAATCGCCCGCGGAGTCGGATTGTAGCCGAGGTGGATTCTCGCTCGGTATGACGTTCTCGAGCGCCTCGACGATCTCCTCGAGCTCCGTCTCGTTCTCGAAGAAGACCTCCACTTTGCCCTTGCCTATGCGGGTCTCGGCGCCCGTCAGCCGGCCGAGCGCCTCCCGTGCCCGCGCGGCGAGAGCGGGGTCGACAGGCTGCGCGCGGCGTGGCTTTGTGCGCGCGCCCGCCCAGCGCGCGGCCCGCTCCGCAGCGCGGACCGACATCCCTTGGCGGACGATCCGCCGCGCCAGGTCCCGCCGGCCGTCGTGATCGGGCACGGCGAGGACGGCGCGGGCGTGCCCCTCGGAGAGGTGTCCGCGCTCCACGAGCCCGAGCACGTCGTCCGGCAGATCGAGCAGGCGCAGCCGGTTGGAGACGGACGGCTTGGAACGGGCCACCTGCTCGGCCACCTCGCCGAGCGTGAGCCCGAACTCGTCCTGGAGGACCGCGTAGGCGCGCGCCTCGTCCACCGGCGAGAGATCCTCGCGGGCAACGTTCTCGACCAGGGCAAGGAGAAGCGTGTCGCGGTCGTCGGTCGGCCGCACGAGTGCGGGAACGGTCGCCAGCCCTGCCATGCGCGCAGCTCGCCAGCGCCGCTCGCCGGCGATCAGCTCGTAGCCGCCCTCTTCGCGAGGGCGGAGGACGACGGGCTGGACGAGTCCCTGTGCACGCACCGAGTCGGCCAGCTCCGCGATCCGAGAGGGGTCGACCCGCTTGCGCGGCTGCCGCGCGTTCGGAGTGATCGCGCCCACCGGGACGTGGACGAGCTCCGCCTCCTGGACGGCGCCCCCCATGAGCACCTCGAGGCCGCGCCCGAGGCCGCGCCGGTTGGGTGCGGGCGAGTTCGCCGTCATGCCGCGGCTGCCTCCGCTCGCTGCTTGGCCCGGTCGAGCAGCTCTCCGGCGACCCGGTAGTAGGCGTCGGCGCCTGCAGAGCTTCGGTCGTACGCCGTGATGGGCAGGCCGTGGCTCGGCGCCTCCGCCAGGCGCACGCTCCGCGGCACGACGGCATCGAAGACGAGCGCGCCGAAGTGCCGGCGCACCTCTGCGGCTACCTCCGCGGAGAGGCGGGTGCGACCGTCGACCATGGTCAGGATCATTCCCGCCACGACCAGGCGCGGGTTGAGCCGCACGCGGACGAGGTCGACCGAGTGGAGAAGCTGCGTGAGCCCCTCGAGCGCGTAGTACTCGCACTGCACGGGGACGAGCACACGGTCTGCGGCGGCCAGCCCGTTCACGGTCAGCGGGCCGAGCGAGGGCGGGCAGTCGACGAAGGTGAAGTCGTAGCGGCTACGCGCCGGCGCGAGGGAGGCCGGCAGGAAAGCGTCTCCGTTCTCGCGGCGCGCCAGCTCGACGGCAGCGCCCGCGAGCTCGGTCGACGAGGGGACGAGCTCGAGCTTCGCGAAGCGCGTCGGGATCGCGACCTCGTCGAGGGACGCCCCGTCGAGAAGGTCGTAGACCGAGCCTTCGTCGGCGTGCTCGCCCGAGCCCCGAGGTCGCGTTGGCCTGCGGGTCGAGATCGACGACGAGCGTGGTCGCGCCTGCCTCAGCGAGGCACGCGGCGAGGTTCACGGCCGTCGTCGTCTTGCCGACGCCGCCCTTCTGGTTGGCGAGAGCGAAGATGGTGCCCACGGGACGAAGGCTAGTCAGGCGAGAGGACGTTTCCGGGCCACGCCCGGGCGCCGTGGAAAGCGCTCCGGAGTCGGCCCGACCTTACGGAGCACGACGAGCCCCGCACGCGACGGCGCCGGCTCGGCGTTCAAGAGCGCCGCCACCTCGGCAAGCGCTTCCACGTCCACCGAGGGAGCCACGTACAGAATCGCCGCGCCGCCTTCCCGGACGAGCGGGAGACACCATTCGGCGGCGACCGGCGGCGGTGCCAGCGCCCGCGCAACGGCGGCGCCGTACGCGCCCCGTCCTGCCCCACGCCCATGCTCCTCGGCCCGGCCCCGCACGACGCTGACGTTGGGGAACTCGCGCGCAGCCGCGGAGAGAAAATCGCACTTGCGCCGTTGCGACTCGAGCAGGTCGAAGCGCAAGTCGGGTCGGGCGGCAGCGAGCGGAATCCCCGGCGAGCCGCCTCCGGAGCCAACGTCCACGACGGGCCCGCGCTCGAGGAGATCGGACGCGGCGAGCGCGTCGTCGACGAGGACCCGCCACGCCTCTTCGCGCCCGCGCACGGCAGTCAATCCCGGCGTGGCGAGAAGCGCGTCCAGCCACCGCTCGAGGCGGGGATCCCTACGACTCAGAGGGCTCTTCTGGCGCAGGAGCGACGACGACGTGGCGGCTGGGCTCCGTGCCCTCGCTGGACGTCACGATCCCGTCGCGCTCGGCCAGGTGCAGGTGCACGATCTTGCGCTCGGCCGCAGTCATCGGCTCGAGCGCGACGAGCTGGCGCGTCGAGTGGACCTCGCTCGCCGCCCGGTCGGCGAGGCTTTCGAGCGAGCTGCGGCGGCGGTCCCGGTAGCCCGCCGCGTCCACGACCACCTGCTTTCGCCCCTCCACCTGCCCGCGGTAGGCGACCGCGTTGGCGACGTACTGGATCGCGTCGATGGTATGGCCTCGCTTGCCGATCACGAGGCCGAGCTCGGGGCCGGACAGCGTGGCGAAGAGCCGCTCGTCGTCCTCCGTGATGTCGACGGAACACGGGGCGCCGAGACCCGTGCAGATCTTCTCCAGAAGCTCCCGGAGCCGGGCCGCCGGGGTCCCGGGCTCCTCGCTCGCCGACGGCGTGGTCGGAGCGGGCCGGGTGAGGCTCGCGACGACCTGGGCCGGCTCGAATCCGACCCCGAGTAGTCCCCGCTCGCCCTCCGACACGACCACGAAGTGCACGCTCGCCTTGTCGAGGCCGGGAAAGCGGCGCTCGAGCTCCCGGAGCGCCGACCACTTGGCCTCGCCGACGGTCTCGCCGGTGGCTTCGACTCGAGTGCTGTCCTGCTCGACCTGATCCTCGCTCATCGGCCGGCCACGGTCACCGCCGCGCCTTCGACCCCTTCTTCTTCTTGCGCCGGCGCACGCGTTGCTGCCCGCCGGCCGCGTTCTGCGGTGCCGCAGCCGCGGCGGCCGGCGCTTCGACCGCCGCCGGCTGGGGCTCCTTGGGCGGCGTGCGCGAGGTCCGCTTGGGCGGCGGCTGGGGCTTCGGCACGAGGCGGCGCGTGACGAGCCCCTGCCCGACCGTCCAGAGGTTTGTCGTCGTCCAGTAGAGCATCAGGCCCATGGGGAAGTTGACGATGAAGAAGGCGAAGACGAAGGGAAGCGCGAGGAAGATCGCACGCTGGCGGCTGTCCATCGTCGCCGACATGAAGAACGTCGAGGCGACCTGGCTCGCGATGTAGATGACGAGCAGGAGCCAGCCCGACCAGTGCGTGTTGATGTTCTCGGTGATGTTGGGGACGATCCCCAGCCAGCCCAGGTCCGAGCCCGGGTAGTCCGGGTAGACCTCCTCGTCGAAGTCGCGCAGCACGAAGAAGAGCGCGAAGAAGATGGGGATCTGGAGGAGAATCGGGAGGCACGAGGCGGCCGGGTTGACTTTGTTCTCGCGGTAGAACTTCATCACCTCTTCGTTCATCCGCGTCTTGTCGTGCTTGTACTTCTGCTGGATGGCTTTCAGCTCCGGCGCATGCACCTGCAGCTTCTGCATCGAGCGGATCTGCTTGATCGTGAGCGGGAGGATCACCATGCGCACGAGCAGCGTGAGGACGATGATCGCCCACGCCCAGTGGAGCCCGATCGAGGAGTGCAGCCACTCGAGAAGAGCGGTGAGAACGTCCTCGATCGGCGTTAGCGGGTGCATCGGCTCGGCCCTGAAGAGCGTCTGGTCACGTGCGTAGTCGACACCGCCGTGACTCCACGGGTTGCAGCGCAGAAGGCGCCAGCCGGCGAGCATGGAGCCGCGCAGGACGCCCCATTCGCGCAGCGCGTCGAGGGCGTACTGCGAGCAGCTGGGGTGGTACTTGCAGCGTGGGCCGAGCAGCGGGCTCACGAGCCGCCGGTACGCGTGCACCGGAAGCGAGACGACCGCCCTCATGTCCGTGCTCCTTCTGCGAGCCGGAAGACCTCGGCGACGCGGTCGGTGAGCCACGGGAAGCCTCGGCTCTCGAGCGCTTCGGTCAACCCCGGCCTGGCGATCAGGACGTGGTCGTGCCCGGCTAGGAGCTCCTCGCGGAGCTCGTCGAAGGCCGCGCGCAGGCGCCGCTTCACCCGGTTGCGCTCGACCGAGCTGCCGAGCTGCCGCGAGACGGCGAGGCCAAGCCGGGGCTCACCGTCCGCGTCCTCCTCGCGAGGGAAGGAGTAGAGGACCAGGTAGCGCGTCGCCACGGAGCGGCCCTGACGGTAGACGGTGTCGAAGTCGCGGGAGCGCGAGAGGCGATGACGGCGGCTCAAGGGGATTCAGGCGGAAAGGCGCTTCCGGCCCTTGGCCCGGCGCCGCTTGAGGACGGAGCGGCCGGCCCGGGTCGACATCCGCGCCCGGAATCCGTGCCGGCGCTTCCGCCGGCGCACGTTCGGCTGAAAGGTTCTCTTCACGAGGTCGTCGAGATGGAAACGAGGCCGCCTAGCACGGCCTCGGGGCAGTATAGAGAAGGGGCGGCACGCTTCGGAACGAGACTTTTCACACACGGGACAATCCACAGGCTCGAAAGCGCATGGAAGGTGCGATGGCGGCACCTTTCCACACCTGTGGATAAGTGTGTGGAGAGGTGCGAAATCCCTGCAAAACCGGGTTTTCCGCCGCGGCTAATTTCCCCAGGCTGAGACATTGCTCCGGCTCGGAGAACGCTGCTATCATCGCCGCTTCTCGACGTCCGGCGAGGAGGCCGAGCGAGGGCGTGGAGCATGCTCCTGATGTGAGTGCGGGTGACCTGTGGACCGAGGTTTCGGCCCGTCTGCGGGAAGCTCTGAACGACTCGACATACTCGACGTGGTTCGCCGAGGCCCGGCCGGGCGACGCCGACGGGGGCGCGTTCGTCGTCACGGTCCCCAACGAGTTCACCCGCAACTGGATCGAGGGCCACTTCCGCGGCCTGCTCGAGGCGACGGTTCGCGACACGCTCGGCGAGCCCCGACCCGTTCAGCTCGTCGTCAACGAGCCCGCCGCCCCGGCGCCGCTCCCCGGGCCGCCGGCGCCACGGACGCCGGCCGGCCTGAATCCGAAGTACACCTTCGACTCCTTCGTCATCGGATCGTCGAACCGCTTCGCGCACGCGGCCGCCCTTGCGGTCGCCGAGGGACCGGCGCAGTCCTACAACCCGCTCTTCATCTACGGCGGGACGGGGCTCGGCAAGACACACCTGCTCCAGGCGATCGGCGCCTACCTGAGCGAGCACACTCGCGCGTTCTCCGCGCGCTACGTGACGAGCGAGACCTTCATGAACGACTTCATCAACTCGCTCCGCGACAAGCGCATCGAGAGCTTCAAGCACCGCTACCGCCACTATGACGTGCTCCTCATCGACGACATCCAGTTCTTCGAGCACAAGGAGCGGATCCAGGAGGAGTTCTTCCACACGTTCAACACGCTCTACGAGGCCGGTCGGCAGATCGTCATCTCCTCGGACCGGCCGCCGCGCGCCATCGCCACCCTGGAGTCGCGGCTGCGCTCACGCTTCGAGTGGGGGCTGATCACGGACATCCAGCCGCCGGATCTTGAGACGAGGATTGCCATCCTGCGCAAGAAGGTGAAGATGGACGCCGTCCACGTCCCCGACCAGCAGGTTCTTCCGTTCATCGCGAGCCGGATCTCGACGAACATCCGCGAGCTCGAGGGAGCCCTGACACGTGTCGTCGCGTTCTCCTCTCTGACGGGCAGGCCGATGACCGTCGAGCTCGCCCAGGAGGTGCTGAAAGACGTCTTCCCACAAGGGGAGATGCCCGAGATCGCGGTCGAGCACATCCAGGAGGCCGTCGTGGAGCGGTTCGGTATCACGCTTCACGAGCTGACCGGCGACCGGCGCTCACAGTCGATCGTCTACCCGCGCCAGGTGGCCATGTACCTCTGTCGTGAGCTTACGGACAGCTCGCTGCCCAAGATCGGCAAGAAGTTCGGTGGTCGCGACCACACGACGGTCATCCACGCAACCTCCAAGATCGCCAAGCTGATCCAGGAGGACCGGAACGTCTACAACCTCGTGCAGGAGCTCACCGCGCGCATCAAGCAGGCCCGTTGAGAAGCCTGTGGACACCGACTGAGGAACTGTGGAGCGCCGGCGCACTCTTCACCGCCTGTGCAGAACCCCCATTTCTCCCCAAGCTCCGTCCCCAAGCCCGAGTAGCGTGCAGCCTGAGGGAACGTCCTTTTCCCCCGGACCCACACCACCTACGACTATGACTAGAGGTTTTCTTAAATGACTTCCACCGATACCGTTGCCCTCACGAAGATGCGGGCTGTGTGCGGAAAGGAGGAGCTCTCCGAGAAGCTCCAGGTTGCGGGGCGCGGTGTGTCGACCCGTTCGACTGTCCAGATCCTGTCCGGGATCATGCTCCGCGCGACGGCGGGGCGACTGCAGCTGTCGGCGACCGACATGGAGATCTCCCTCCGCGTGTCGCTGGAGGCGAACGTCGAGGAAGAAGGGGCTGTTGTAGTGCCGGGACGACTGCTCGTCGACATCGTTCGCCTGTTGCCCGCCGCGGACGTTGTGCTTGAGCACAAGCCGGACGAGGGTGTCGTGCGCCTGACGTGCGGGTCGGCGTCCTACGCCCTGCACACCTACGGGCCCGAGGACTTTCCGCGTCTGCCGGAGATCGACCCGGAGACGACGTTCACGGTCGAGCGGGCGGCCTTCCTGGACACGGTCGCGCGTGTAAGCCGCTCTGCATCGCGTGACGAGTCCCGCCCCGTTCTCACCGGGGTGCTCGTCCGCTTCGAGGGCGGTAAGGTCGTCATGGCGGCGACGGACTCCTACCGGCTGAGTGTGAAGGAGACCGAGCTCGAGGAAGCACCGGGGCAGGAGCTCGAGGCGATCGTGCCGGCGCGCGCTCTCGGCGAGCTCGCGCGCATCGGCCAGGCGAGCGAACAAGCGACGCTCGACATCGGTGTGCAGGAAAACCAGGTCGTGTTCGGCGTCGACGGCGTGTGGCTGACGGCTCGGAGGATCGACGGGCAGTTTCCGAACTATCGCCAGCTGCTACCCGAGCAGTTCGAGGCCGAGGTACAGCTGCCGCGAGAGGAGCTCTTGGAAGTGGTCCGGCGCACGGGGCTGCTCGCGCAGCGAAAGTCGCCACTCCGGCTGCGCTTCGAGGAGGGCGAGCTCACGGTCACGGCGCAGACGCAGGACGTAGGCGAAGCGCGCGAGTCGCTCCCCGTCTGGTACGCCGGCGAGCCGCTGGAGATCGGCTTCAACGCCGAGTTTCTCCGCGACGGCCTGGAGTCCGTCATGGACGAGACCGTGCGGCTCAAGCTCATCAGCCCGCTCCGGCCTGGGCTGATTCACGGCGAAAGCGACGACTTCCTCTACCTGATCATGCCGATCAGGCTCGCGGGCTGATCGTCCAGACGGTCTCGCTCCGGCAGCTTTCGCTCGTACGCCGCCCTGGAGCTGGGCCTCGAGCCGGGGCTCGTCCTCGTCACGGGGCCGAACGGAGCAGGGAAGACGAACCTGCTCGAGGCGCTGCATGTCGGAAGCCAGGGCTTCTCTCCGCGCACGCGCGCCGAGCCTCTCCTCGTCCGTTTCGGCGCAGACGGTGCACGCGTCCGCCTCGCGGCGTCCGCGGCGGGGGCGCCCGTGGAAACGGAGGTGACGATCGCTTCCGGGGAAGGAAAACAACTGCGGCTGAACGGCGCGCCCGTCGCGAGCGCCGAAGTGCTCCGCACACGGCTGGCGGCGCTGGCGTTCACGCCCGACCGGCTCGCAGTCGTGAAGGGAGGGCCGCTCGTCCGCCGGACGTACGTCGACCGGATGCTGGGGCGGATCTTTCCGCTGCGTGCCTCGCTTCCGGCCGAGTACGCACGTGCTCTCGCCCAGCGGAACGAGGCTCTGCGCCGTGCCCGGGCCGGCGTCTCCACCCGCGACGCAGTCGAGCCTTGGACGCAGCAGGTAGCCGTGCTCGGAGCCGAGCTCGATGGGGTGCGGGCGAAGCTCGTTGCGCTGCTCGATCACGGATTTCGGGCACATGCGGAGGCGCTCGGCCTCGCGGCCGCCTCGCTCGGCTACGAGGAGCGTGGGCTGACGCCGCCGAGCTGGAGACCCGCCTCGAGCGCGACCTCGCGCGCGGGACGACCGGGCTCGGACCGCATCTGCGCGACGTGGAGATCCGTGCGGACACGCGCGACCTACGCAGCTTCGGCTCGCAGGGAGAGCAGCGCACGGCCGTGCTGGCGCTCGTTCTCGCAGAGGCGGAGGTCCTGGAGGAGCGCCGCGGGAGCCCGCCGCTCCTCCTCCTCGACGACGTCTTCAGCGAGCTGGACGGGAACGGCGCGCAGCGCTCTGAGCCGCTTGCCGCCCGCTGGGCCAGACGGTGATCACGGCGACGAGCAGGGCTCGCACTCTCCCGGCGAGACGCGCCGAGCCTCGCGCTCGTGGTCGCCGTTCGGCCGAGACGCGACGCCAGCATGGCGGAGGCGGTGCGCTATGTAATGCACCCGATCGGCGACGAGGTCAGGCGGGAGCTGGGCCGCTTCGGGCCGCAGGCCGGTCTGGGGGAGGTCGTTGCGGCCTGGCCTGCGGCTGTCGGTGCCGCGGTGGCGGCGAACGCATGGCCGGCGCGCATCGTGCGGGACGGAACTCTGCACGTCGCCACGAGCTCGAGCGCCTGGGCGTTCGAGCTCACGCAGCTCGAGGCAACCGTCCGCGCGAATCTCGCCGCCCGGCTCGAGGGGGACGGCCCGCCCGCGCTCCGCTTCGCCCCCGGCCCGCTGCCTGAGCCCGGCGCGGCGAGTGTCGAGAGCTCTGCGCGGACCGTGCCGAAACCGTCACGCGGCCGCGCTCGAGGAGGGCGAGCGGATTGCCGCAGGCATCGGTGACGAAGTGCTCCGAGAGGCCGTCGCGCGCGCCGCCGCGGCCTCGTTGGCGGCCGCGGAGCGGACGCCGGTCCGACAGGTCGGTCTGGTAGACTGTGAATCGGGAGAAATCCCCCCGCGAGCAGGGATTTTTTTAATGGCAAAGACAGAATACGGCGCCAAGGACATCACCGTTCTCGAGGGTCTCGAGCCGGTCCGCAAGCGGCCGGGCATGTACATCGGCTCGACCGGCCCACGAGGCCTGCACCACCTCGTCTACGAGGTGGTCGACAACTCGGTGGACGAGGCGCTCGCAGGCCGGAACGACCGCATCGAGGTGCGTCTGCACCCGGACAACTCGGTCACCGTGCGGGACTGGGGCTCGGGCATTCCGGTGGACGTCATGCCCGACCAGGGGCTCCCGGCGCTGACGGTCGTCCTTACGAAGCTGCACGCGGGCGGCAAGTTCGGCGGCGACGGCTACAAGGTCTCCGGCGGCCTGCACGGAGTCGGCGTCTCGGTCGTGAACGCGCTCTCCGAATGGCTGGTGGTCGACGTTCGGCGGGACGGCAAGGCCTACCGGCAGGAGTTCGCCCGCGGCGTGCCGACGACGCGAGTTGAACGCGGCCGGCAAGTCGAAGAAAGGCGAGCAGGGGACGACGATCAGCTTCCTCCCCGACGCCGACGTCTTCGAGGAGCTCGAGCTCTCGGTGGAGACGCTGGTCCAGCGCCTCCGTGAGACGGCGTTTCTCACCCGCGGCCTCCAGATCGTCCTCGTCGACGAGCGTGAGGGAGAGGAGACGTTCGAGTTCCGCTACGAGGGCGGGATCCGCGACTTCGTCGCCTACGTCAACGAGGCCAAGGAGGCCGTGCACAAGCGCGTCGTCTACTTCGAGGCGGAGAGCGACCAGGGCACCGTCGAGGTGGCGATGCAGTGGAACGCCTCGTACGTCGAGTCCGTCTTCTCGTTCGCGAACAACATCAACACGCACGAGGGCGGCACCCATCTCTCCGGCTTCAAGGCGGCCCTCACGGGAACGCTGAACCGGTACGCGCGGGAGAAGGGGCTCCTGAAGGAGAAGGAGGAGAACCTCGAGGGGGAGGACGTGCGCGAGGGCCTCGCGGCCGTCATCTCCGTCAAGCTCCGCGACCCGCAGTTCGAGGGACAGACGAAGACGAAGCTCGGAAACCCGGGCATGCGGGGCCTCGTCGAGCAGACGGTGAACCAGAAGCTGTCCGAGTTCCTCGAGGAGAACCCGACGGATGCCCGCCAGATCATCCAGAAGGCCGTCTCGGCCGCCCGGGCACGCCAGGCGGCGCGGAAGGCACGCGACCTGACCCGGCGCAAGGGCGCGCTCGACGCCGGCTCGCTGCCCGGCAAGCTCGCCGACTGTCAGACGCGCGACCCGGAGGAGGCCGAGCTTTACCTCGTGGAGGGCAACTCGGCGGGCGGCTCCGCGGTCGATGCCCGCGACCGCAACTTCCAGGCCATCCTCCCGCTGCGCGGCAAGGTCATCAACTCGGAGAAGAACCGCATCAACAAGGTCCTCTCGAACGCCGAGATCCAGTCGATCATCACCGCGGTCGGGACAGGCTTCGGCGACGAGTTCGACATCTCGAAGCTTCGCTACCACCGCATCATCGTCATGACCGACGCCGACGTGGACGGCTCGCACATCCGCACGCTGATCCTCACGTTCCTGTACCGCCAGATGGAGGAGCTCGTCGAGCGCGGGCACGTCTACATCGCCGTCCCCCCGCTCTACCGTGTCCGCATCGGGAACCGGGAGCAGTACATCGAGAAGGAGTCGCAGTTCGAGGACCTGCTCGTCCGGGAGCGCATCAAGGAGATGGACGTCACTGCCCGGGAGGGCCAGGCGTACAAGCTCACCGAGGCGCGCTGGGGCCGCTTCACCCGTGCGCTGTACGAGTTCGACGGGTGGTCGGCGAAGCTCAACGCCGAGTTTCCGGCCGCGGCGGCCTTCGTCGTCAAGCATCGCTTCGTGGAGCTCTCGCTCGAAGCGCTGGACGACCCCGTGGGCGCTCTCCCCGAGCTCTCCCAGAACGGCTACGACCTCGAGAAGGTTCCGCCCACCAAGGCGGACACGCTGCGCATCAAGGTGATCGAGCGGGCCACGAGCGCGGCGCACCACGTCGACGTCCCGGACGGCCTCTTCGAGTCCGGAGCGTTCGGAAGCCTCCAGCGGGCATATGCAAAGGTGGCCGACGTCGTCGGGCGAGCCGCCGTTCACGATCGCTTCCGGGAAGAAAGAGCGTCGCGCGGAGACCTTCGGCGAGCTGCGGCGAACGGCCATCGAGCTGGCGAAAGAGGGAATCCAGGTGGGCCGCTTCAAGGGCCTCGGCGAGATGAACCCGGAGGAGCTCTGGGACACGACCATGGATCCCGCCCGGCGCATGCTCGTGCGGGTGGAGGTCGAGGACGCCTCCAACGCCGACCGCATCTTCTCGATGCTGATGGGCGACCAGGTGGAGCCCCGCCGCGAGTTCATCGAGCAGAACGCGAAGGACGTGAGGTTCCTGGATGTGTGACGTGAGCCGCCGTGTCTAGCGTCGAACCCCTCGGTCCCGGCCGCATCGAGACGCGCGAGCTCGAGCAGGAGATGCGCTCGAGCTTCCTCGACTACGCGATGAGCGTGATCGTCGCCCGCGCCCTGCCCGACGTGCGCGACGGCCTCAAGCCGGTGCACCGGCGCGTCCTCTTCGGCATGCACGAAGCCGGGATGCAGCCCAACCGGCCGTACAAGAAGTGCGCGCGCATCGTCGGCGACGTCATGGGCTCGTACCACCCGCACGGGGACAGCGCCATCTACGACACGCTCGTCCGCCTGGCACAGCCCTTCTCCATGCGCTATCCGCTCGTCGACGGCCAGGGCAACTTCGGCAACATCGACGACTATCCGGCGGCCGCCATGAGCTACACCGAATGCCGGCTGACGCGTCTCGCAACGGAGATGCTCCGCGACATCGACGCGGACACGGTCGACTTCGTTCCCAACTACGACGAGTCCCGCACCGAGCCCTCGGTCCTGCCTGCCCGCTTCCCCAACCTGCTCGTGAATGGCTCGGCCGGCATCGCGGTCGGCATGGCCACCAACATTCCGCCGCACAACCTGACCGAGGTGATCGGAGGGATCGTCGCACTGATCGACGACCCCGACATCGACGTGGAGCGGCTCAGCCGGCACATCAAGGGGCCGGACTTCCCCACGAGCGCGATCATCGTCGGGCGGAGCGGCATCAAGGACGCCTACCGCTCGGGTCGCGGCCGCATCATCATGCGCGCGCGCGCGCATGTCGAGGAGCTGCGCGGAGGGCGCACCGCGATCGTCGTCACCGAGCTCCCCTACGGCGTCAAGAAGGGCGGGGACGCGGGCGTGATCAAGAAGATCGCCGACCTCGTCAACGACAAGGTGCTGCCCGAGATCGCCGACATCCGCGACCTCTCCGACAAGACTGGCATGCGCGTCGAGGTGCATCTCAAGCGCGACGCCGTTCCGCAGGTCGTCCTCAACAAGCTGTACAAGCACACGTCGCTCCAGACGACCTTCGGCTACAACGCTGTCGCGCTCGTCGACGGCGTCCCGCGGACGCTCTCGCTGCTCGAGCTCGTCCGCCACTACCTGGAGTTCCAGCGCGAAGTCGTCACGCGCCGCTCGAAGTACGAGCTCCGGAAGGCGGAGGAGCGGGCGCATGTCCTCGAGGGCTACCTCATGGCGCTCGAGAACCTCGACGAGATCATCGCGCTCATCCGCGCCTCTGCCGACCCAGACGAGGCCCGCACGGGCCTGATGGAGAGCTTCGAGCTGACCGAGATCCAGGCGCAGGCGATCCTCGACCTCCGTCTCCAGCGGCTGACCGGTCTCGAGCGCAAGCGGATCGAGGACGAATACGCCGACCTGCAAGAGCGCATCGCCGAGCTTCGCTCGATTCTCTCGGACGAGGCGAAGATCGACGGGATCATCCGCGACGAGCTCCTGGAGATCAAGGAGATCTACGGGCGCGTGGACGAGCGACGGACGGAGATCGTCGTCGCCGAGGAGGAGCTCGAGCTCGAAGACCTCATCGCCGAGGAGGACATGGTCATCGCGATCACGCGCTCCGGGTACGTGAAGCGGCTTCCCGTGGACACCTACCGGGAGCAGCGGCGCGGCGGGATCGGGGTCATGGGCATGGAGCTCAAGGACGAGGACTACATCGAGCACCTCGTCGTCGCTTCCACGCACGACTACCTGCTCTTCTTCACGTCGGTCGGGAAGATCTACCGGCTGAAGGTGCACGAGCTCCCGCTCGGAAGCCGTCAGTCGAAGGGGCGCGCGCTCGTGAACCTGCTTCCGCTCGGCCAGACCGAGTCGGTGCGGACGCTGATCGCCACGCGCGACTTCAAGGAGGCCGAGTTCCTCGTCCTGGCGACGAAGAAGGGCGTGGTCAAGAAGACTCGCTTCGCCGAATACAACACGCCGCTCAAGGCCGACGGGATCATCGCGATCAAGCTGCGCGAAGACGACGAGCTAGTCGCGGTCCTCCACTCCTCGGGCGAGGACGACATCCTCATGGTCTCCCGCAAGGGGCAGGCGATCCGCTTCCACGAGCGTGAGGCCCGGCCAATGGGGCGGGCGACCGGCGGGGTGCGTGGGATGGGTTTGCGGGCGGGCGACGAGGTGATCGCCGCCAGCATCGCCGACGACGACGACGATCTCCTCGTCGTGACCGTGAACGGCTACGGCAAGCGGACGCGTATCGACGAGTATCCGGTCAAGGGCCGGGGTGGACTCGGCGTGAAGACCGTTCAGCTCACGGAAGCCCGCGGGCAGCTGGCGGGCTCGCTCGTCGTGCGCGAGGGTTACCAGCTCATGCTCATCTCGGACGGTGGCACGGTCATCCGCATTCCGGCGGACGAGGTCAAGTGCCTCGGCCGCGCGACCCAGGGCGTGATCGTCATGCGCTTGCGGGAAGGCGAGCAAGTCTCGACACTCGCGCCGGTCGTCGACCAGGACAACGGCACGGAGGCGACGGCGAACGACGCCGAGGTCGTTTCCGACACCACGGCCTAAGTCTCGCCGCGGCCTTGGCCGTTTTTCGCTGTCCCGTCCCAAGTGGGCGTGGTACCTTTGCACCTCCGCATTCACCCCATTTACAAACAGTCCAACTATGAGTTCTGTTCGCCACGTGGATCTGCTCGAGCCGATCGAGATGTCGACGTACCTGCCCAGGATCGAGCTCTATCTGGGTCAGGTCTGCCGGGTGGCCGGGATCTCGAAGATGCAGCTCGACTACTGGACGAACAAGGCTCAGATCCCGACCAAGGGCAAGAAACAGCGCATCTACGACATGGACGCGGTCGAGACGGTGATGCTCATAAAGCAGGGGAAGGACAAGGGCCTCAACCTCTCGGCCGCCATCGAGGCCGCGCGCAAGTTCAAGGCCGAGCAGGTCGAGGCGCGGGCATTCGCTAGGACTCCCTGAGGACACCCGCCGCCGACTCGGGAGCGAGCGTGTTCACGAAGTATCCGGAACCGAGCTCGAGCCCGGCGAGAACGGTGAAGCGGGGGAACGCTTCCAGATGCCAGTGCCCGGCGGCGTGCAGCCAGACGTTGGCGGAGACCTGGCCCTCCGCCACGTGGAGGCGGCGAAGTCCGTCGGCGAGTAGCCCGAGCGCGGCTCCGAGGCGCTCGCTCGTGAAGGGGTCGCCGTCGCAATCGCGCCGGCGCGGCCAGCATCTCGTACGGCTGGCGGCCGGCGAAGGGGCAGAGGAGGACGATGCCGTCGCGCTCGGCGACGATGCGGATCCGCTGCTCGCGCTCCTCGGCGAGGACCCGGCAGAGGATGCAGCCCTCCGCGTTCTCCTGCGCCTGCCGCTCCTGTGCGACGAGCGGCGGCTCCTTCTCCAGCCAGACGAGCTGAGAGTGGCTGTGCGGGAGGCTTGCGCCGCCCGCCCGGCCCCTCGTTGACCAGCGCGTGGACGTACGCGAAGCCCTCCTCGCGGGCGGCCTGGGCGCGCGCCTGCCAGGCTTCGGCGACCCGTTCGAGCTCCCGGCTGGAAAGGTCGGCGAGGGAGCGGACGTGACGAGGCGTGTGGATGACGACCTCCTGGCGCCCGACCGCCGCGCGGCGGGCGAAGAGGCCCTCGCTACGGTCGGCGTCGCGAGACCAGGGCCCGAAGGCGGGGAACTTGTTCGGGACGACGCGTACCTGCCACCCCGGCGCGTCGGCTGCCCGGCCAGGCGGTCCGATCGCAAACGTCTCGGGCGGCGTGGCCGCCTCCCGGCCCTCGCAAAAGGGGCAGCGCGCGACATCGTCCTCGGTCTCGCTCGGTCGGCCGCGGGGCGCCGGGCCGCCGTGCACGCGCGGGCGCGATGACCACCCATCGTGCGGAGAGAGGGTCCTGCCGCAGCTCGGGCGGCGAGCCCTCTCCCCGGGCTCAGGTCTGTTCTCCGCTCGGCTTCCCCGTCTCGATCAGAGGACGGATGAGCTCGAGGGGCAGCGGCAGGATGATCGTCGAGGAGCGCTCGGAGGAGATCTCGAGCATCGTCTGCAAGAAGCGGAGCTGGAGCGAGGCCGGGTTCAGGCTCAGCACCTCCGCGGCGTCCTTCAGCCGCTCGGAGGCCTGGAACTCGCCCTCGGCCGCGATCACCTTCGCGCGCCGCTCGCGCTCGGCCTCGGCCTGGCGCGCCATCGCCCGTTGCATGCCGCTCGGGATCTCGACGTCCTTCACCTCGACGATGGAGACCTTGATGCCCCAGGGCGAGGTGGCCTCGTCGATGATCTCCTGGAGGATCGCGTTGATCTTGTCGCGCTCGGAGAGCAGCTCGTCGAGGACGTGCTGGCCGAGCACGCACCGCAGCGTCGTCTGCGAGATCTGCGAGGTGGCGACCATGAAGTTCTCCACCTGCACGATCGCCTTCTCCGGATCGATGATCCGGAAGTAGGCGACCGCGTTCACGCGCACGGGGACGTTGTCCTTGGTGATGACCTCCTGCGGCGGGATGTTGAGCGTGACCGTCCGCAGGTCGACCCGGACCATCTTGTCGATGATCGGGATGAGGAAGAAGAGGCCCGGCCCCTTGGGCGGGGAATGCAGGCGGCCGAGACGGAAGATGACGCCGCGCTCGTACTCGCGGGCGACACGGACCGACGCCGCGAGGAGGAGCACGATCAGGATCGCGATTGCGGCGACGGCGATGAGGGCGGCGGTCATGAGCTCTCGTTTCGGTGTGGGCTCGATCATCCTACGGGACTCGGCCGAGCCCGCATCTAGGCGGAGACGGCCACCGGCTCGTCTACGCGGGTGACGCGCCAGGACGAGGCCGTCGCCGATGCGCCTCGACGCGGACGCTCGCGCCTGCAGGGATCGGATCCCCGTTCGGCGCGGGCCTGCCAGATCTCGCCGTGGACGAACACCAGGCCGTTCGGGTCGAGCGCGCTCCGCACGACGCCGACCTCGCCGACGAGCTCCTCCTGGCCCGTCTTCGTCGGCGCCCGCCGCGCCTGCACGACCTTCGCGACCGCGAAGCCGATCAGGAGCGCGAGCGTGCCTCCGACGGCGAGCGCGACCGGAAGCGACACCTGGTAGGCGGGGCCGGCGGGGTCGAAGAGCATGAGCGCGCCGACGACGAAGCTGGCGGCGCCCGCGAGCGCGAGCGCGCCGTGGCTCGTGACGAACGCCTCGGCGGCGAAGAAGCCGAACGCGAGCAGGAGCAGGAGGACGCCGGCCCAGCTCACCGGCAGGACCTGGAGGCCGAAGAGCCCGACGATGAGGGAGATCGCCCCGAGGGTGCCCGGGAAGATGAGGCCCGGGTTGAAGATCTCGACCGTGATCCCGAGCACGCCGAGCGACATGAGCAGGACGATCAGGTTCGGGTCGATGAGCGTGTCGAGAACCCGCTTCCAGAAGGACATCTCGATCGTGGTCGATGTCGGCGCCGGCGGTGTGCAGCACGAGTCCCTTGGGCTCCGTCCGCGTGCCGTCGATCTCGTTCAGCAGGGTGGGGAGGTCGGGGGAGACGAAGTCGACGACGTTCATCTCGAGCGCCTCCTGCGCTCCGAGGTTGGCCGCCTGCCGGACGGCGCTCTCCGCCCAGTCCCCGTTGCGCCCGTGCGTCTCGGCAAGCTCGCGCGCGTAGGCAGCGGCATCGTTGATCACCTTGCGCCGCAGGTCGCTGGGGATCTCGCCTCCGCCGACGGCCACCGGGGTGGAGGAGCCGATGTTCGTGTTCGGCGCCATCGCGGCGACGTCGGCGGCAAGCGTGATGAACGCGCCGGCGGAGGCGGCCCGCGAGCCGGGCGGCGCGACGTAGACGACCACGGGGACGTCCGCCTCGAGCTCCTTCTTGATGATCTCGCGCATGGAGGAGTCGAGGCCGCCGGGGGTGTCGAGCAGGATCACGACCGCGTCGTATCCCTCCTCCTCGCCGCGTTCGATCGCGCCGGTGAGGTAGTCCTGCGTGACCGGGTTGATGTCGTTCTCGAACTCGACGGCCAGGACACGCGGCTGATCGCCGCCCCGCGGCGACTCCGCCGCCCGCCAGTGCGAGGGCAGTTCCGCAGAGCGCGCAGAGAGCGAAAAATCCCCGCACAGGACGGCATTTCGGCTTGTAAAGATTCTATCAGCGACGGTAGCACTCCCTTGTGCATGTCGTCCGCGCGTCCGATCCTCTCGGAAACGTAGTAACGCTTCGCCCATGACCTTCCCCCGCGCAGTTGCCCTTGTCCTTGTCGCTGCCGCCCTCGTCCCGGCCGAGGCGGCCGCGGACGTGACCATGGTCTCCCGGGACGTGCCGGTGGGCAAGACGGCGGGCCCGCCTCGCACGCTCTCCGCCCGCCCGGCTCCGCTCGAGTTCAACATGGTCGGCCTCCACTGGCGCGGCTCCGGGACGGTCTGGTTCCGGACGGCAGGCGCGGCGGGGACCTGGAGCGACTGGCAGCCGGCCGCCCCAGAGGAGGAGGACGGCCCCGACCGCGGAAGCCCCGAGGGCGCTGCCGCGGCCGGCTGGAAGCTCGGCAATCCGTACTGGACGGGGGCGGCCGACCGGATCGAATACCGGCTCTCCGGCACCGTCACTCATCTGCGCGCGCACTTCGTCTCCAGCGACGTCCGAGGCTGCTCCGACGCGCTCTGGCCGCGCCGCGGCCGCGCCGACGATCATCGGTCGCAGGCAGTGGGGCGCGAACGAGTCGATCGTGCGCGGGCGGCCGGTGTACGCGCCGAGCGTGCGCTTCGCGAGCGTTCACCACACGGCCGGGACGAACTCCTACACGGCCGCGCAGTCGGCGGCGATCGTCCGCGGGATCCAGCGCTACCACGTGCGTCGCGAACGGCTGGAACGACATCGGCTACAACTTCCTCGTCTCCAAGTACGGCCAGATCTTCGAAGGCCGTGCCGGGGGGGTCGATCAGGCTGTCATCGGCGCGCACGCCAGAGGCTTCAACACCGGGAGCACGGGCGTCGCCGTCCTCGGCACGTACGGCAGCGTGTCCTTGTCCGCTGCGGGCCGCTCAGCTCTCGAACGCCTCCTCGCCTGGCGCCTGGACGTCGCTCACGTCGACCCGGCTGCAAGAGTGAGGATGACCTCGTCCGGGAACGAGCGCTTCGCCGCCGGCAGGACAGTGCTCCTGCGAACGATTTCGGGTCACCGGGACACCGGCTCGACGACCTGCCCCGGCGCCAGGCTCTACGGGCTTCTCGGGCCCATCGCAACGACCGTGGCGGGGATCGGGCTCCCGAAGCTCTACGACCCCGTCGTAAGCGGCGGCCTCGGAGGCCCGGTGCGCTTCCGCGCGCGTCTTTCCACTGGGCTCGCCTGGAGTGTGACCGTCCGCAGCTCGACCGGCGCGGTGGTCGCCCAGGGGAGCGGGAACGGCACGGGCGTCGACTTCACGTGGGACTCTTCCGGCGCGCCGGTCGACGCCTACACGTACGAGATGGCAGCTGGGCCGGCCGTGCGGCCGGCGACGGGCGCCGTGCCCGGCCCTCCGCCGCTCGCGCTCGCCGGGCTCCGAGCGGCGCCTGCCGCGATCACGCCGAACGGTGACCGCAACGCGGATCGCACGCGGATCTCCTTCTTCCTCCCGCTGGCGGCGACGGTCGATGCGACCGTTCTCGCCGGCGGCGCGCTCGCACGGACGCTCGCCGCCGGCCGTGTGCTTCCGGGCGGCCAGGTGGTGCTCGGCTGGAACGGGACCTCCGACACGGGCACGCTCGTACCGGACGGGCGCTATCGCGTGCGCATCGCGGCCACCGCCGGAATCCAGTCCGTCGCGGCTTTCGTGGACGTCGTCGTCGACCGCACGCTCCGCTCCGTCACGGTTGCGCCGACCGCGTTCTCTCCGAACGGCGATCGTCGCGGCGAGCGGATCACGTTCGCCTACGACCTCGCCCGTACGGCCGGTGCGCGCGTGCGCGTGCTCCGCAAAGGACGCGCAGTCGCGACCCTCTTCGCCGGTCCGGCGGCGGCGGGGAGGCACGTGCTGGTCTGGAAGGGGCGAACCCGGCGCGGCCGCTTGCCCGACGGCCTCTATTCGCTTTCGGTCCAGGCGACGACCAGCCTGGGAACGCGCGCTCTCGGGCGCGCCTTCCGGCTCGACACGGTCAGACCGGCGGTCCGCATCCGCTCGGTCCGGCTCGTGCGCGGTGTGTCGCGTGTGCGCTTCGTCCTCGGCGAGGCCGGCCGGGTACGCATCTGGTACGGAAGGCGGGTCTGGCGTGACGGCGACTCCGTCCTGCTCGGGGGGAGGAGGGCTGGAGACCAGCAGTACTGGCGGCGGAAGGGCGCGCGGGTCGTGCGGATCATCGCCTGGGACGCAGCCGGGAACGCGAGCCGACCGCTGGTCGCCCGTGTCCGAAGGTAGTCAGCGCTCGAAAACGACTTCGCCGCTCTCGATCACGCACCGCTCGCCGCCGAGCTCGACCTCGAGCCGGCCGCTGCGGTCGACCGCGACGCCCACGCCCGCCCGCCCGTCGACGACGATCCTCCGCCCGCGCAAAAAGTCGCGGGCGCCGAGCCCTGCGTAGAGCGCGTCGAGTCCGCCCTCACGCCAGGCGTCGTAGGCGCGCTCGAACCCGGCGAGGAGGTCGGCCAGGACGGGTGCGCGCTCGCGCACGACGCCGTCGATGGTGCGCAGCGAAGCGGGCTCCACCCTCGCGCCCACGGGCAGCTGCTCGCGCGACTGGTTGACGTTCAGGCCGATGCCGACGACGGTCCTGCCCCCGCTCGACTCCGCCAGGACGCCGGCCACCTTGCGCCGGTTGAGCATGACGTCGTTCGGCCACTTGATCTGGGCCGCCAGCGCCGTCGCCCGCTCCACGGCCTCGGCGGTGGCCACCCCGGCGACGAGCGAGAGTTGTGGCAAATCGCTCTCCGCGGGCGGCTCGAGGAGCACGGAGCAGAGGATCGCGGTGCTGGGCGGGGCGCCCCAGGCTCGCCCCAGACGACCGCGCCCGGCCGTCTGTACGTCGCACACCGCGGCCGCCCCCTCGTGCAAGTCGGGCCCGAGCAATAGCTGGGTCGACTCGCAGGCGTCCTCGTAGAGGTAGGGCCGGCCGAAACGCCCGCTGAGCAGCGGCACGACGGCCTCGGGAGCGAGGGAGTCCGACATGGCGGGAGGGCTACACTAACGCCGCCGTGCAACCGCCCGCCGCCCCCGGCCGTCTGATCCAGCAGGAGAGCACTCTTCTGCGGGCGCTCCCCTACAGAAAGCTCAGCGACGTGGACCTCGTCACGAAGGCGACGAACGGCGACGGCCTGGCGCTCGACGCGCTCGTCGAGCGGCACGCGCCGCGGGTGCAACGCCTGGCCACTCAGATCCTGGGCGACTTCGAGGAGGCCCGTGACGCGACGCAGGAGTCCCTGGTCAAGCTCTGCACGCGCCTCCGCCAGTTCCGCGGCGACGCGCAGTTCGCCACCTGGCTTCACCGACTCGTCGTCAACACCTGTCGGGACCGCCTCGCGCGCCAGCGCGTGCGCCAGGCTGAGCCGCTCGAGCTCGACGAGCAGGCAGCGGGCGACGAAAGCGACCCCTCGCGAGCAGCCCTGCTCGCCGATGCCCGCCGCGACCTCATCGACGCGCTCTCCCGACTGTCGGCCAACCAGCGCCTGGTCGTCGTCCTGCGGGACGTCTTCGGGCTGACGTACGAGGAGATCGGGCGCGTCGCGCGCATGCCTGTGGGGACGGTGAAGTGCTACGTGCACCGGGCGAGGATTCGGCTGCGCGCACGCCTCGAGGAGACCACCCAGGCGTGAACCTCACTCCGCCGCTCGGCAAGCGGGAGATCGAGCAGATCCTCCCGCACCGCGACCCCTTCCTGCTCATCGACGAGGTGGTCGAGCTCGAGCCCGGCGCACGCGTCGTCGCTCGGAAACGGGTGCGGGAGGACGAGTGGTACCTGGCCGGGCATTTCCCCGGACGACCGATCATGCCGGGCGTGCTCATGGTCGAGGCGATGGCGCAGACCGGGGCAGTCGCCGTGCTCGCGGACGAGGCGAACCGCGGCAAGCTCGCGCTCTTCGCCGGGATCGACGACGTCCGTTTCAAGCGCATCGTGGGGCCGGGCGACGAGCTCGAGCTGACGTGCGAGATCGAGCGTCTGCGGGGCCCGATCGGGCGGGGGAGGGCGACGGCGACCGTGGACGGCGAGCTCGCCGTGCGTGGGACGCTCACCTTCGCCGTGACGGAAACCGGGAGCGAATGATCGCCGACGTCTGCGGCAACGGCATCGCCGTCGGCATCACGGGCCTCGGCGCCTACGCCCCCGAGCGGGTGCTGACGAATGCCGACCTCGAGCGCATGGTGGCGACGGACGACATGGATCGCGACGCGCACCGGCATCCGGGAGCGGCGCATCGCCGACCCGGACCAGGCCGCGAGCGACCTCGCGCTCCCGGCGGCCCGCCGGGCGCTCGAGGAGGCCGGCGTCGATCCGGCGGAGCTCGACCTGATCGTGGTCGCGACGGCGACGCCGGACATGCTCTTCCCGGCGACCGCGGCGATCGTGGCCGACGAGCTCGGGCGCGCCCAACGCGGCCGCCTACGATCTTCTGGCCGGCTGCACCGGCTTCGTCTACGCCCTCGCGCAGGCGTACGGCGCGCGTGGCCGCAGGACTGTCCGAGAAAGGCGCTCGTCGTCGGGACGGAGACCCTCTCGAAGATCACGAACTGGCAGGACCGCTCCACCTGCATCCTCTTCGGAGACGGGGCGGGGGCGGCGGTCGTCGAGCGGGTCGCCGAGGGCGGCATCGTCGGGTTCGAGCTCGGCGCCGACGGGTCGGGCGGTTCCGATCTCTGCGTTCCCGCCGGCGGCTCGCGCATGCCCACCACGGCCGAGGTGCTCGAGCAAGACCTGCAGTTCATCCAGATGCGCGGCCAGGAGGTGTTCCGCTTCGCCACGCGGGTGATGGTCTCGTCCGCCGAGGAGCTGCTCGCCGAGTGCGGCGCCGGCGTCGGGGACGTCGACCTCTACGTGCCTCACCAGGCGAACAAGCGGATCATCGACCACGCTGTCCAAGAACCTCGGCTTGGATCCCGGGGAAGGTCGTCATGAACATCGACCGGTACGGCAACACGTCCTCGGCGTCGATCCCGCTCTGCCTCGTGGAGGCGCAGGAGCGAGGGCTGCTCGAGGACGGCACGCGCGTGCTCATGAGCGCGGTGGGCGCCGGGCTCACCTGGGGATCGGCGTACATGACGTGGGCGGACGGAAGGGGTAAGGCATGAAGATCGCGTTCTGCTTCCCCGGCCAGGGCTCGCAGGGCGTCGGCATGGGCCGGGCGATCGCGGAGGGGTTTCCGGAGGCCCGAGGCGTCTACGACGAGGCCTCCGAGGCGGTCGGGTTCGACCTGGCGCAAGCTCTGCTTCGAGGGATCGATGGAGGAGCTCACCCGCACCGAGCTGCAGCAGCCGGCGCTCGTCGCCACCTCGATCGCGTGCCTGCGCGCGGTGGAGACCGTCGGCATCAAGCCCGACTACGTGATCGGCCATTCGGTGGGCGAGTACTCGGCGCTTGCCGCCGCCGCTGCGCTCTCGGCTCCAGATGCGGTCGCGCTCGTCCGCGAGCGCGGCGAGGCGATGGCCGAGGCCGCCCGCGAGACACCCGGCGCGATGGCGGCCGTGCTCGGGCTCGACGACGCCGTCGTCGAGCAGCTGTGCGCCGGCATCGACAACGTGTGGCCCGCGAACTACAACTGTCCCGGCCAGGTGGTGGTCTCCGGGGAGAACGAGGCGGTCGACCGCCTGATCGAGCAGGCGGCCGCGCGCGGCGCGCGCAAGACAATCAAGTTGCGCGTCAGTGGGGCCTTTCACAGTCCGCTCGTCGCTCGGGCAGGCGAGCGCCTCGGGCCGGCGCTCGCGCACGCCCGATTCGTCGACCCCATGCCGCCCTTCATGTCCACGGTGACCGGGCGAGTGGAGGACGCGCAGAGGCTGGCCGCGCTTCTCGTCGAGCAGCTCACGGGCCCGGTCAAGTGGACGCAGGCCGTGAGCGGGCTCGTGAAGAACGGCGTCGGCACGTTCGTGGAGATCGGGCCCGGCCAGGTGCTCTCGGGCCTGCTCCGTCGCTGCGACCGCTCGCTGCGAACGATCTCCGTCAGCGAGCCGGAGGCCGTGCGCAGGCTCCGCGAGCACCTGACTGCGGCGTGACGGAGTTCTCCTCGCTCGAGGGCAGAGTCGCTCTCGTCACGGGGGGTTCCCGCGGAATCGGCGCCGCCATCTGCCGGGAGCTCGCGCGCGCGGGCGCCCGAGTGGCGGTCAACTACCGCTCTGATCAGGAGGCGGCCGAGCAGGTCGCGTCCGAGGCCGGCGGCCTGGCCGTTCAAGCCAATGTCGCCGTTCCCGAGGAGGCCGGAGCGCTCGTCGAGCGAGTCGAGTCCGAGCTGGGCGACGTCGACCTCCTGGTCAACAACGCCGGGACGACGCGAGACACCCTCATCGCGCGCATGACCGACGAGGACTGGGAGATCGTCATCGAGACCAACTTGCGGGGGGCGTTCAATACGTGCCGCGCGGTCTCGCGCAAGATGCTCCGGCGCCGCTCGGGCGTCATCGTCAACCTTTCGAGCGTCGTCGGCCTGCACGGGAACCCGGGGCAGGCCAACTACGTGGCCTCGAAAGCGGGGATCATCGGTCTGACGAAAGCGCTCGCCCGCGAGCTCGGCGCCCGCGGCGTGCGCGTGAACGCGGTCGCGCCCGGCTACATCGAGACCGCGCTCACGGACGTGCTCTCCGAGGAAATCCGTGAGCCGGATCCTGGCGAACACGCCGCTCGGCCGGCTCGGCGAGCCGGAGGACGTGGCGCGTGCGGTACGCTTTCTCTGCTCGGACGAGGCCTCGTTCGTGACGGGTGAGGTGCTCCTCGTCGACGGCGGCCTGGGCATGTAGAGAGGCGGAGGGATGAGCGTCGAACGGTCGCAGACGGGTCGTCATAACCGGGATCGGGCTGGTCGCCCCTCTCGGCACCGATGCGGAGACTTTCTGGGAGCGTCTCACCGCCGGGGACTCGGGAGCGGCGCCGATCACCTTTTTCGACTCGTCCGAGTTCGCCGTCCACTTCGCCTGCGAGCTGAACGACTTCGAACCGACCAAATGGATCGAGCACAAGAAGGCGCGGCGCATGGACCGCTTCGCCCAGATGGTCATCGCGGCCGCCCGCATGGCCGAGGAGGACGCCGGCCTCGACATCGCCGCCGAGACGGAGCGAACTGGCGTCTCCGTCGCGACCGGGATCGGCGGGCTGCAGGCGTTCCAGGACTGCTACGACCAGCTGCTCGAGCGCGGGCCCGACCGCATCAACCCCTTCTCCATCCCGGCGATCATCCCCAACATGGGCGCCGCCTGGGTGTCGATGGAGCTCGGCACGCGTGGCCCGCTGGCCTCGCAGTGCACGGCGTGCGCGGCCTCCAACATGGCCGTCGGGGACGCGCTCGACGCGATCAGGCTCGGGCGGGCGGACGTCATGCTCGCAGGAGGCACCGAGGCCGGCATCACGAAGGTCGGAATCGGCGGCTTCGGCGCCATGCGAGCGCTCTCGCGCCGGAACGACGACCCGGAGAAGGCGAGCCGTCCCTTCGACGCGGAGCGCGACGGCTTCGTCATGGGCGAGGCGGGCGGGATCCTCGTCCTCGAGGAGCTGGAGCACGCGAAGAAGCGCGGCGCGAAGGTCTACGCCGAACTCGTGGGCTACGGCCTCTCGTCTGACGCGCAGCACATCACGGAGCCCGACCCGACCGGGAAGCATCCGGCGCGGGCCATGCACATGGCGATGGAGGACGCCGGCATCGGCCCCGACGAGATCGACTACATCAACGCCCACGGGACCTCGACCCCGCTCGGGGACGCGAGCGAGACGCGCGTGATCAAGATTGCGCTCGGCGAGGACAAGGCGCGCAAGACCCCCATCTCCTCGACCAAGGGCGCGACCGGGCACTGTCTGGGCGCCTCCGGAGCCGTCGAGGCGATCATCTCGACATTCGCCGTTCAGCGCGACGTCGTGCCGCCGACGATCAACTACGAGGTGCCCGATCCCGAGTGCGACCTCGACTACATCCCGAACGAGTCACGGGAGTGGAAGACGGACATCGCGCTCTCGAACAACTTCGGCTTCGGCGGTCACAACGCCTGTCTCGTCTTCCGGAAGTTCACGGGCTAGTGTCTCTTCCAGAAATGCTGCCTAGCTTCTGGGTTGCGAGCACCAAGCCAGAAGCAGGCGTGTATTGCTGGGAGAGGCACTGAACCGCACGGGCGGGTCCGGCGCGAGCCGCTGGGCGACCTTCGATTGCTACGGCACGCTGGTGGACTGGAACGGCGGCATCGCCTCGACGCTCGCGGGGCTCTGGCCGGATGCCGACGCGGCCGGCCTGCTCGAGCGCTACCACGAGATCGAGCCTCGCGTCGAGCTTGCACGGGCCCTGCCGTATCGGGAGGTCCTGAAGGAGTCCCTGGTCCTCCTTGCTGGACACGAGGGGCTCGAGCTCCGGTCCGGGAGCGAGTACGCGCTCGCGGAGTCCCTCCCGCGCTGGCCGGTGTTCCCGGAGGTGCCCGGTGCGCTCGCCGAGCTGCGGGAGCGCGGCTGGCGGACGGCGATCCTCTCTAACACCGACCCCGATCTGCTCGCCCGCTCCCTCGCCGCCATCGGCGTGCCGGCCGACCTGATGGTGACGGCGGCCGAGGCGGGCTCCTACAAGCCCGCGCACGGCCACTGGGAGCGTTTCCGGGCCGACGCCGAGGCCGACCCCGAGTGCCACGTCCACGTCGCCGCGAGCCCGTTCCACGACCTGGCGCCGGCTGCCGAGCTGGGGATCCCGGCGGTCTGGATCAACCGCCTCGACGAGGAGAGCGACCTCCCGCGCGCGGCCGAGCTGCCCGATCTCGCTGCTCTCCCGGACACGCTGGACGGGCTCGTCCCGGCCGGTAAGGTGTCGAAGGAGTGATGGTGTCGCGGCTCCGCGCCCGCTGCCCGGATTGTCGCACGCTGACGGCTGTCGCCCTCGAGGCCGGCGAGTACGAGTGCCACGCCTGCGGCCGCTCGTTCCGTGCGGGCCTCGTTCGCGTCCCGCGTGCCTGGGGGAAGGGGGGAGAGCGCATGGCGGAGGCGGCGTTCCTCGCGCTCCCGTATCCGGAGGCCGGCGTCGTGGACGAGGAGTCGCTCACCGAGCAGACCCTCGCTCTCGCCGCCGCGCTTCCGGAGCGTCCCCTCGTCCTGGGCGGCTGTTGCTGCGCGCACGTCGGCAGCGTCGAGGGCCTCGCCACGCGCTACGAGCGCCTGGGGATCGTCTGGCTCGACGCGCACGGCGACCTCAACACGCCCGAGACGTCCCCGAGCGGGAACGCCTGGGGCATGCCGCTCCGCATGTTGCTGGACTCGGGCACGGTGGACCCGGCCGATGTCGTCCTGGTCGGGGCGCGGAGCCTCGACCCGCCCGAGAAGGAGTTCATCGCTGCCTCCGGCCTCCGGACCGGCGAGGCGGAGCTTGCGCAGGCGCTCGAGGACACGGACGCCGTCTACGTCGCCCTCGACACCGACGTGCTCGACCCGGCCGGCGAGATCGTCTCGTTCATGCCCGAGCCGGACGGTTTGACCCTGCCTCAGACCGGCTCCATTCTCGGCCGCGTGGCCGCGGCGAAGCCCGTGGTCGGGGTCGGGCTGACCGGGCTCGCGCCGGCGCCTGCGAACGCGGAGCCGCTCACACGCCTCGTCTCCGCGCTCGGATTCTGATCCGACCGGAGCCCGTAAGATAGGCCGGCCATGGAGAGCCGAATCGATGTCTCCATCGAGAACCGAGAGCCGGCGCAGCCGGAGGGGGAGGGCAAGCGGCATCCGAACACATGCCCGAGCTGCCACTCCCACTACCGGGACGACGAGCTCGAGCCGACCCTGCGCGTTTGCCCGCAGTGCGGGCACCACTTTCCCGTGCGGGCACGCGAGCGGGTCGCGCAGCTGGCCGACCGGGGGACGTTCGTGGAGCAGGACGCCGGGCTTCGTTCGGCCGATCCGCTCGCGTTCTTCGACTTGCGCGCGTACACGGAGCGGCTGGCGGAAGCGGAGGTGGCAACCGGCCTCGGCGACGCCCTGATCGCCGGAGCGGCCACGGTCGAGCGCCGGCCCTGCGAGCTCGCCGTCATGGACTTCTCTTTCATGGGCGGCTCGATGGGGAGCACGGTGGGCGAGAAGTTCGTCCGCGCGTGCGAGCGTGCAGCGGCACGAAGGGCGCCGCTTGTCTGCGTGACCGCGTCCGGGGGCGCCCGCATGCAGGAGGGGATCCTTTCGCTCATGCAGCTCCCCAAGACCGTCTGCGCGGTTGACGACCTGCACGAGGCGCGTTCGCCCTTCATCTCGATCATGACCCACCCGACGACTGCGGGAGTGATCGCGAGCTTCGGCAGCCTGGGCGACTACATCATCGCCGAGCCGGGCGCCCTGCTCGCGTTCACGGGCCCGCGCGTCGTCCAGCAGACGACCCGCGCCGACCTACCCGAAGACTTCGGCCTCGCCGAGTCCAACGCCCGCTTCGGCCACGTGGACGCCATCGTGCCGCGGCGCGAACTTCGCCCCTTCGTCGGCCGGCTCCTGGCCCTCTTCGGGGGCTAGGGAGTGGCGGCCGAACCGACGCCCAGCCAGACCGAGCAGCTGCGGTTGCGCCAGCGGCTTGCCCGCCTGCGCGACCTGCCGCTCCTGCGGGGAGTGGGCGTCTCCGGCGAGATGGCCAGGCTCAAGCGGCAGCTCGAGCGCCTGGGGGCCGAGCCGACGGAAGACGAGGTCTGGCGCGCCGTCGAGCTCGCGCGGCACCAGGACCGGCCCTACACGCTCGACTACGTCGAGCGCATGTGCGACGACTTCGTCGAGCTGCACGGGGACCGCGCGCTCGGGGACGACCATGCTCTCGTCGCCGGGCTGGCCCGCTTCGACGGGAGCACGGTCGTGCTCGTGGGGCACCAGAAGGGGCGGGACATCCGCGAGCGGACGCACCGCAACTTCGGGATGGCCTACCCGGAGGGCTACCGGAAGGCCATCCGCGCGATGGAGCTCGCCGACCGGCACCGCTTTCCGCTGGTCACGCTCGTGGACACTCCGGGCGCGTACCCGGGAGTGGCTGCCGAGCAGCACGGGCAGGGAGGCTGGATCGCCCGCTGCCAGCTGGCAATGGCGCGGCTGGGCGTTCCCACCGTCTCCTGCATCATCGGCGAGGGCGGCTCCGGCGGCGCCGTCGCCATCGCGCTCGCCGACCGGGTGCTCATGCAGGAGAACGCCATCTACTCGGTCATCTCGCCGGAGGGCTGCGCGGCCATCCTCTGGCGGGACGCCGGGGAGGCGAAGAAGGCGGCGGCGGCACTCAAGCCCGACGCTGCGCACTGCCTCGAGCTCGGCATCATCGACCGGATCGTTCCCGAGCCCGAGGGAGGCGCGCACCAGAACTACGACGAGGCCGCCGGGCTCCTCGGCGAGTCGGTGCAGGAGGCTCTGGCCGAGGTAGTCGACCTCGACGCGGGGGAGCGTCGAAACCGCCGCCACGCACGGTTTCGCGGCATGGGTCTCTACCTCGAGTAGAGGCTCAAGACTCCCAACAATCCACAGCGTCCACAGGGTTATCCCCTGCTGCCGGCCGACCTTTCCCCAAGCAGGCCTTGAGGCCGGTTCGCACCGGCCTCAGGCGCCAACCCCCCCGGTCGGCAGTCAGTCTCAGCCGACGTGTACCCGCGCCCGGCAGGCCTAAACGTCGAGCGCGCCAGGCGGCAGAGCGGGCATTCTTTAGTGATGCTTGACCGGAAATTGACCGGAAACCGTGGCACCGCCGGATGACGCCCGTGACACGTCGCCTGAGACCACGCTCGTTCCTCGCCCGTACCTTCCAGGTACGAGCTCGGAATGATCGCGGCCTCATGCTCGGTCACGGACGCCCCCGCCGGCACCACACTTCCCGGCCAAGCATCTTAACTGGTGGCCAAGCTGTCCGAGTACCAGCGCAAGCGGCGACGTGGGAAGACGCCGGAGCCGTTCGCGGGCACGCGGCGCGGGAAGAAGGGCGGGCCGATCTTCGTCGTCCAGCGCCACGATGCCCGCCGGCTCCATTACGACTTCCGGCTCGAACGCGGACGGCGCCCTCGCGAGCTGGGCCGTTCCCAAGGGCATTCCGCGCGAGCCGGGCCAGCGCCACCTCGCGGTGCACGTCGAGGACCATCCGCTCGACTACGCGACGTTCGAGGGCGAGATTCCGGCGGGCGAGTACGGGGCGGGCACCGTCGAGATCTGGGACACGGGCACGTACGAGCTGCTCGAGGAGAAGAAGGACGGCGGCCTGACCGTTCGCCTCGACGGCGAGCGTCTCCAGGGAACGTGGACGCTCGTCCCGGCCAAGCTCGACGGCGACCCGAAGAACTGGCTCCTCGTCCGCAAGCGCGACGAGACGGCTGCGGCGGCGCGCCCGCCCGCCGCGGGCGAGTACGTCCCCATGCTCGCCACCCTCGCCTCGGAGGTGCCGAAGGGGCGCGGCTGGCTGTTCGAGGTCAAGTGGGACGGCTACCGGGCGATTGCACGCGTGCAGGGCGGGGAGGCGACGTTGACCAGTCGCAGGGGCAACGACCTGACCGGCCGTTTCCCGCCGGTCGCCAGGGCGATCGCCGCCGGCGCGAAGACGCCCGACTGCGTCGTCGACGGGGAGGTGTGCGCGCTCGACGAGGAGGGGCGGTCGAGCTTCTCCGTCATGCAGCAGGGCTCGGGCCCGCTCGTCTTCTACGTCTTCGACGTGCTCGAGATCGACGGTGAGCCCCTCCTCGACCTGCCGCTGACCGAGCGGCGGGAGCGGCTCGAGACGCTCCTCGACCGCCGTCAGCGCACCGTCCGCCTCTCCGAGGCCTTCGCCGACGGCGACGCGCTTCTGGAGGCGGCGGAGGCGCAGGGCCTCGAGGGGATCATCGCCAAGAAGGCGGATTCCCGCTACCAGCCGGGAAAGCGAACGCGCGAGTGGCTGAAGATCAAGACACACGGGCGGCAGGAGTTCGTGATCGCCGGCTACACGAAGGGCCAGGGCCGCCGCGCGGGGCGGCTGGGCTCGCTGGTTCTCGCGGTCAACCGCGGCGGCGAGCTCCACTACGCCGGCAACTGCGGCACCGGCTTCACGGAGGACGAGATCGACCGGCTCATGGCCAAGCTCCGGCCGCTCGAGCGCAAGAGCCCGCCCTTCAGGTCGTCCCGAAGATGCCGAAGGTGCGGCGCGGACGACGTCGTCTGGGTGACCCCCAAGCTCGTCTGCGAGGTCGAGTTCGCCGAGTGGACGCACGACGGCCGCCTGCGCGCCCCGGTCTACAAGGGCCTGCGCGAGGACAAGGCCGGCGCCGACGTGCGCCGCGAGCTGCCCGTCGAGACGGAGATCCGCCGGGGCCGGCGCGTTCTCAGGCTGTCCAACCTGGACAAGGTCTTCTGGCCGGACGAGGGGATCACGAAGGGCGACCTGATCGCCTACTACCGCGAGATCGCGCCCGTGCTCGTCCCGCACCTGAAGGACCGGCCGTTCACGATGAAGCGCTACCCGGACGGCTGGCAGGGCGAGCACTTCTTCCAGAAGGACGCCCCCGGCACATGCCCGAGTGGATCCCGACGACGGGCGATACCGCTCGACCTCCCGCGAGTCGCGGCAGAAGCGCACGGATCCGCTACCCGCTCGTGAACGACGAGCTCGCCCTCCTCTGGATGGTGAACATGGGCTGCATCGACATGAACACGTGGTACTCGCGGATCGACCGGCCCGAGCGGCCCGACTGGGTGCTCTTCGACCTCGACCCCTCGCCCGACGTCGGCTTTCGCGGAGACGGTGCGCGTCGCGCTGCTCGTCAAGGAGGTCCTCGACGCGCTCGGCCTCGAGAGCTTCCCGAAGACGAGCGGGGCGGACGGCTTTCACGTGCTCGTCCCGCTCGAGCGCCGGCACACGTACGCCGACACGCGCGAGTTCGCCGAGATCGTCGCCGGGACGCTCGCCCGGCTGCACCGCGGGCTGGTGACGACCGAGTGGTCGAAGTCCAAGCGCCGCGGCGTGCTCATGGACGCGAACCAGAACGGGGAGGGGAAGACGATCGCCTCCGTCTACTCCGTGCGCCCGCGCGCCGGTGCACCGGTCTCCACGCCGCTCCGCTGGGACGAGGTGCACGAGGACCTCGACCCGCGGCGACTTCACCATGGACGTCGTGCTCGCCCGCGTCGAGCGGGAGGGCGACCTCTTCGCCGGCGTCCTGACGACCCGCCAGTCGCTCGGCGAGGCGCTCAGGCGGCTCCGGTGAGGCTCGACGAGCGTCGTCGCGGCGCTCGACGCCTACTTCCGCGTCGCCGGACGTGCGAGGCGACGACTGGTCGGACATCTACGACTTCCTCTACCCGGAGCCGTACTGGCGCGAGTTCGCCGAGCCCGGCTACGAGGGCCGCTGGAACGGCCTCGTCGTGCGCGGCGGCGAGGAGGTCGAGCGGGCGGCGACGTGCGTGTTCCCCTCCGATGCGATCATCGCCTCGCTCGAGCCGGGCACGCTTTCTCTTCTCCGAGCATCCGATCGCCTTCGAGGACGACGTAGAGGGCTTCGCACCGCTTGCCCGCGACGACATTCGAGCGCCTCGTGGAGACGGGATCAGCTTCTACCACGTGCACGCGCCGCTCGACCAGCACCCGGAGGTGGCGCCCTCGCGCCTGGTCGCGCAGGGCATCGGCCTCCGGAGGCTCGAGGAGTACTTCCCGATCGCGGAGGGGATCCCGGGCGGCGCCGCGATCGTCGGGCGACATCGACTTCGGGCTCGACGAGCTGGCCGACCGCCTGCGCTGCCTACCTCGGCCCGGAGATCCCGGTCGACGTCCTCTCCCGGCCGCGCGAGCGCGCCGGCCGAGTAGCGGTCGTCGCGGGCGGCGGCGCGGAGCGGCCGATCCTCGAGGCCTCCCTCGAGCGCGGCTGCCGAACGTACGTGACCGGTGGCGCACTCACCCGCTGCCGTCTCGACTTCGTCCAGGAGTCGGCGCGTGCGTTTCGCGCTCTTGCGGACGAAGCAGGCGTGGCGGTCGTGGACGGCACCCACTACGGGCTCGAGAAGCCGCCCCAGCTCGCAATGGTCGCCTGGTTCGAGCGCCTGGGGCTCCCGGCCGAGTTCAAGCCGGGCCGGCCGGAGCGTGCCTCTTCGTGAAGGCCCACTTGCGACCGAGGGGCGCGAAGCCGAGCCGGGCGTAGAGCTGCTTGGGCCAGTCGCGGTCGTCCGCGATGAGGAAGACGAAGTCGTGACCGGTCGCGAGTGCCTCCTCCACCGCCCGGGACATGACCGCGCTCGCCAGGCCGCGGCCGCGGAAAGCGGGCCGCGTCGCGAGGTCCTCGACCTGCGCGGTCCGACCGTCCGAGTAGAGGTCGGCCCCGCTGGCGGTCGCCCCGTCCACGACGACGGCGAAGTGTCGCGCGTTCCCCATTCTCGCGATCAGCTCTCCGGAGTCGAGAACCTGCTGCACGATCTCTTCCGATTCGGCCCAGGGCTCGCCGCTCGAGATCTCGTGCCTGAGATCCCGGAGCGCGCCGGCGTCCACTTCCCGGACGTCGACGCTCGGGACCGGCCGGGGGGCCGCTTCCCGCCACGCCATGAAGGCGTAGCAGTCGACGTTCCAGTCGAGCGCGCGGAAGCCCGGCTCGAGGCTCGAGCCGGCCGTCTCGTCGCGCACCGCGATGCGGCGGTGCTCATGGCCGGCCTCGGAGTGCACGCGCTCTGCTTCCTCGACCAGGGCCTCGACGCTGGCGCCCACGTGGTCGTCGACGCGCAGGACGTTCAGCTCCCAGACGTGCGCGGAAGGTGTCGTTGAAGACGGCGCGCCCGAAGCGGAAGGGCACGACACGCTCTGCGCAGCGCTCGCGCAGCGCCTCCTCGAAGGCGACCGCGCGGACGAGCTCACTCATCTCGGAGCGGCCGCGGATGCCCGAGCATGGAGAGCTCGGCGATGTCACGGCGGAAGAAGAGCGCCACTGTCCAGTCGGTGACCACCCGGAGCTTGCGGGACGGAAGCAGAAAGCCGCGCAGGCACACGCCCATGACGTCGGCGATTCCGTCGCGCCCCGCGCGGTCCGAGCGCTCGCGCGACGTAGCCGCCGGCGAAGCCGCCGCCGATGACGAGGACTCCTCCGTGCGCTCTTTGCGATCGCAATCCGATCTCGCTCGCTCCCCGTAACGGTTTCTGACGGAGCCCGGACTGGTGGGAGTCTCACACAGCGGCTCATGCGCCCGGGCGGGGGAGGGGAGCGCCCCGGCGGTGAAGGGCCGGCTTGCGCCGGCCCTTGCTTCGTCTAAGGTCGGGGGCCGTGCCGGCGAGGCGGCAGATCGCGGTCATCGGCAGCGGCGCGGACTGGGTCGCGCGGGCCGAGGAGGTCGGGCGCCTGCTCGCCGAGGAGGGCTGCGTCGTGGTGTGCGGAGGCCTCGGCGAGGTGATGGCCGCCGCCGCCCGCGGGGCCCGGTCGGCGGGCGGGACGACGATCGGGATCCTGCCCGGCGAGAGCCCCGCCGACGCCAACGAATGGATCGACTACGCGGTCGCGACCGGCACGGGGCACGCGCGCAACCTCGCGGTGGTCGCGTCGTGCGACGCCGCGGTGGCCGTCGGCGGGCGCTGGGGAACCCTGGCAGAGATCGCCTACGCGCGCCTGCTCGGGCGGCCGGTCGTCGTCCTCGAGCCGGGCTGGGCGCTGGAGGAGGAAGGCGTAGCGCGCGCGAAGACGCCGGCCGAGGCCGTGGCGCTGGCGCTCCGGCTGGCTAGCGGACCGGCGCGGTGACCTGGATCGGGTTTCCGTCCGGGTCGGAGAAGTACGCGACCCGCTCGCCCCAGGGCTGGTCGGCGGGAGGCAAGAGCTCGAGGGCGCCGAGGCCGACGAGGCGCTCGCTAGCACGGTCGACGTCATCTGCGTAGACGCAGAGCTCGAAGCGGGGCGGGCTGCCCTCGGCGGGCGCCGCGCCGTGGAGCCGCTCCGGGGTAGAGTAGGCCGAGATGCCGATGCCGAGCGGGTCGAGCCGCAGGAACGCGTACTCCGCCCGCCCCTCCTGCGGCCAGCGGTAACCCACCTCGAAGCCGAAGGCGTCGACGTAGAAGCGAACGGCCCGCTCGACGTCGGTGGCATAGAGGATAGGGAAAGCGTCGCGAAACCCGTCCACAGTCGGAGGGTAGGCGCGACCGCGCTCCGGGTCGACCCCCACGAGTACAGGTGCCGTCAGCGCACCTCGGTCAGACGTCGCTCGAGGAAGGCCCGCACGGCCGGGCTGGACGCCAGGGCGAGCGCGCGCTCGTAGGCTGCTGCGGCCTCCACCCGCCTCCCGCACCGCCGGAGGAGGTCGGCCCGCGTGGCGTGCAGATGGTGGTAGCCCTCCAGCCCCTCGATCCCTTCCACGAGAGCGAGCCCCGCGTCGGGGCCGGCGGCCATCGCCACCGCCACGGCGCGGTTGAGCGCGATCACAGGAGACGGATCCACGTGGAGCAGCTCGCCGTACAGTGCGGCGATCTGCGACCAGTCGGTGTCCTCCGGGCGCCCGGCGCTTGCATGCACGGCTGCGATCGCCGCCTGGAGCTGGTACGGGCCGGGCCGGCGTAGCGCGAGCGCGCGCTCGAGGAGGCGCTTGCCCTCCTCGATCTGCCGTCGGTTCCAGCGCCCGCGATCCTGGTCCTCGAGGAGGATGACATCGCCTTCGGGATCCGTGCGGGCCTCGCGGCGCGAGTCGTGCAGGAGCATGAGCGCTAGCAGACCGAGGGCTTCCGGCTCGTCCGGCATCGAGACCGCCAGGAGCTTGGCCAGGCGGATCGCCTCGTCGCAGAGGTCGTTGCGCACGAGGTCGTCGCCGGCCGACGAGGCGTAGCCCTCGTTGAAAACAAGGTAGAGAACCGCCAGCACCGAGCGGAGACGCTCCGGGAGCTCGTGGTCGGCCGGAACCGACAGCGGGACGCCGGCCTCGCGGATCCTCCGCTTCGCGCGGACGAGGCGCTGCGCGAGGGCGCCCTCCGAGACGAGGAAGGCGCGCGCGATCTCGGTGGTCGAGAGGCCCCCGACCATGCGTAGCGTGAGCGGCACGCGTACGTCGGCCGGGAGGAGCGGATGGCAGCACGCGAACATGAGCGCCAGGCGTTCGTCGGGAAGCGCGCTCTCGTCATCCTGCACCGGGACCTCCTCCAGGCGGGCCAGGAGCTCGGCCTTGCGTGCAAGCGTCTGGTCACGCCGCAGGCGGTCGATCGCGCGGTTGCGCGCGACGGTCAGGATCCAGGCGCCCGGGTTGCGCGGCGCCCCGTCCGGCCAGCGTTCGAGTGCGCTTGCGAAGGCGTCCTGCACCGCATCCTCCGCGAGAGCCAGGTCGCCCGTGGCCTGCGCGAGCACGGCGACGGAGCGTCCCCATTCCTCGCGGAAGACGCGCGCGAGCTCCAAGGCTCAGCGTGTGACGGTCAGGAGCTGCCCTCGTCCTCGAAGACCATGACGGGGCGCACCTCCACCGAGCCGTAGGGCGCGGAGGGGATCTTCGCGGCCCACTCCACGGCCTCGTCCTCGGTAGCGACGTCGATCAGGTAGAAGCCGCCCAGCTGCTCCTTCGTCTCCGCAAAGGGGCCGTCCGTCACGAGCCGCTCGCCGTCGCGTAGGCGCACGGTCTTCGCGGCCTGGATGGGATGAAGCGCTTCCCCGGCGACGTGTGCGCCGGCGTCCTCGAGCTCCTTCGTGTAAGCCCACCACTGGTCGAGGTTCTGCTTCTGCTCGTCCTCGCTCATTTTCTCCCAGCGCTCGGTGGACTGCTGCTGGTCGCTGTAGATGAGGAGTATGTATTGCACTGTGTCGGCCTCCTTGTTTCGTTGCCTACAGCATGACGACGAACGGCGGCCGGCGAAATCGACAGCCAAAGGCTCTACGCCGCGAGCATGCGCCGGAGGAGCGTGAGCGCGCCGCCCTTGTCCAGGAACTCGTTCAGGTTCCCGCACTTGGGCGACTGGACGCAGCTGGGGCAGCCGTCGGCGCACGGGCACCCGGCGAGGAGGCGCTCGGTATCGGCGACCCACCCCTCCAGCTCGTCGTAGCCGCGGCGGGCAATCCCGACGCCTCCGGGGTGGCCGTCGTAGACGAAGACCGTCGGCCGCCCCGTCTGGAAGTGGAGGTTCGTCGACAGTCCGCCGATGTCCCAGCGGTCGCACATGGCCCACAGCGGCAGGATCGCGATCATGGCGTGCTCGGCCGCGTGGAGGGACCCGAGGAGGCGCGGGAGCGCGTCCAGCCCCGCGAGCATCTCCGGCTCGGGGAGGTACCAGATCGCCTCCGTGTCAAACGTGGTCTCGGGTAGGTCGAGCGGCACGAGGTCGAGCGTCGCACCGTCCCGGATCGCCTTCTTCTGGAAGGCGACGACCTGCTCGGTGACGCTCACGCGGCCGAAGAAGACGTCCATGCCCAGGCGGCGGCCCGCGATCTCGGCGTCCTCGATGGCCGTGGTCGTCTCCTTCTTTGCCTGCGTGTAGTAGTCGCCGGCGAAAGGCGCGACCACCGCCGTTCGGCTCGGCAGGTCGAGCGCGAGCACCTGGTAGGAGTCGCCCAGGTGGAGGTAGACGGCACCCTCGTGAACGGTCGAGTACGCGCGCTCCCGCTCCACGATGCCGAGGACCGTGCCCGCCTCGGCTTCGACGACGGCGATCGCCTCGGCGCTCGATGAGCGCAGGGAGAGGCGCGCAGCCGGATAGTCGCGCCCTGCCCACACGTAGCCTGCGCTCGTCCGGCGGAGGTCGCCCGCCTGCGCGAGCGCCTCTGCGCGCTCGAGCGCCGCGTCCCCGAGCGTATCCCGGTCGCGGTCGTCCAGCGGCGCCTCGAAGGCCGCCGCCCGTACGTGCCCGTCGAGAATGCGCGGGTTCCCGTGGTCGAGGATGGCGGCCTCGACGCGGCGGCCCAGGAGCGCCTCGGGCTCCCGCATGAAGAACTGGTCGAGGGCGTCCTCGCTCGCGACGAGGACAGCGAGCCCGTGGCTGCGCCGCCCCGCGCGCCCCCATTGCTGGCGCAGGCTCGCCACCGTGCCGGGGAAGCCGACGGAGATCGCGCAGTCGAGGAGGCCGATGTCGATCCCCAGCTCGAGCGCGTCCGTGGCCGTCACGCCGAGGAGTTCGCCCGCGACGAGGCGGCGCTCGATCTCGCGTCGCTGCTCGCGCGTGTAGCCCGCGCGGTAGGGGGAGAGGCGGTCGGCCAGCTCCGGAACGCGCTGGGCAGCGAAGCGGTGGATGAGCTCCGCAGCCTTGCGGCTCTTGGCGAAGACGATCGTACGCAGGCCGCGGGAGGCAAGGTCGGCGAGGAGCCGCGCTCCCTCTCCGAGGGCGCTGGCCCGAAGCTGGAGCTCCTCGTCCAGGACCGGCGGGTTCCAGAAGACGACGGTACGTGCGGCGCGCGGGGCGGCGTCGTCGCCGATCACCGTCGCGTCCACCCCGAGGAGGGAGCGCGCCAGCTCTCCGGGGTTCGCGATCGTCGCCGAGGCGAGCAGGAACTGGGGCTCGGCGCCGTAGATCGCGGCGGCGCGCCGCAGCCGCCGGAGGACGTTACCCACGTGCGAGCCGAAAACTCCGCGGTAGACATGCGCCTCGTCCACGACGACGTAGCGCAGGTTCTGGAGGACATCGCCCCAGCGGTCGTGGTGCGGGAGCACGCCCACGTGGAGCATGTCCGGGTTCGTGAGGACGACGTTGGCCCACTTGCGGATCTGCCGGCGGCGCTCCGCTTCCGTGTCCCCGTCGTAGATCGCCGGGCGCAGGCCGGGAACGGCCAGCGCGGCGAGCGCGCGGGCCTGGTCCTGAGCGAGCGCCTTGGTCGGATACAGGTAGAGCGCGCGGAGCTTCGGCTCCGCTGCGAGCGCGTCGAGCACGGGCAAGTTGAAGGCGAGCGTCTTGCCGCTCGCCGTGCCGGTCGAGACGACGAGATGCTGGCCGCGGGCGGCGGCGGCGTAGGCCTCGGCCTGGTGCTCGTAGAGGCTGCCGACGCCGCGCGCCGCCAGCGCCTCGCCCACGCGGGGATGCAGCTGTGCCGGGAGGGGGGCCGTGCGCGCCCCGCGCGCCGGGCTCTCTCCGGCGTGCGCGACCTCTTCTCCCGCGAGGAGCTCGTCCCAGGCGAGCGTGGTTGCCATGGGCTCGATGCTAGCCTCCGCGCCGAATGGTGCCCCGCTGCCTCACGATCGCCACCTCGGACTCCGGCGGAGGCGCTGGAATCCAGGCCGACCTGAAGGCCTTCGCGCGCCTCGGGTGCCACGGGACGAGCGCCATCGTCGCCCTCACTGCGCAGAACACGGTCGCGGTCACGGGCGTCCACGAGGTGCCGCCTGACTTCATCCGCGCCCAGCTCGAGGCGGTGTTCGCCGACATCGGTGTGGACGCGGCCAAGACCGGGATGCTCTTCAGCGCCCCGATCGTCGAGACGGTGGCGGGGTTTCTGGAGGAGCATCCCGTCCCGCTCGTGGTCGATCCCGTCATGGTGGCCGCCTCCGGCGCACAGCTTCTGCTCGACGACGCCGTCGCCGTCCTCGTCGAGCGCCTCTTCCCCCTGGCGACCGTCGTCACGCCGAACCTGCACGAAGCCTGCGCGCTCGCGGGCGTGGCCTACGCGGAGAACAGAGAGCGCGGGGCCCTCGCCGAGGCCATCTATGCGCTCGGCGCCCCCGCCGTCGTGGTCACGGGCGGCCACGGGGCCGATGCGGTGGACTGGCTCTACGACGGCGAGCGGCACGTGCCCCTCCCTGTCGAACGCCACGGGGAAGGTGCGACGCACGGCGCCGGCTGCACGCATTCGGCGAGCCTCGCGGCCTTTCTCGCCCGCGGCGAGACCCTGGAGGAAGCCGCCCGCAACGCCGCGCAGGTGGCCGGCGAGGCGGTTCGCAACGGGCTCGCGGAGATCGGGGCCGGCTCCGGCCCCGTGGACGTGTTCGGGCTTGCGCCTCTCAGAGCTGGGTGAGTTCGGGCTCCTGGCGGAGCTCGAGAAGCGCGGCCTCGCGGGCGGCCTGGACGCGGAGGGCGCCGTCCTCCGGGGTGACCTCGTCGTCAGCCAGGACACGCTCCTCGAGGGCGTCCACTTCCGGCTGGAATGGACGTCCTGGCACGACCTGGGATACAAGGCGGCGGCCGTCAACCTCAGCGACCTGGCCGCGCTCGGAGCGGAGCCCGAGGCGCTCGTCGTCGGCCTGGGCCTTCCCGGCGCGACCGAGCTGGACGACGTCGTCGAGCTCTACGAGGGCATCGCCGAGGCCGGCGTGCCGGTGCTCGGCGGGGACACGACGGCCGGCGACGGCGTCGTCCTGGCGGTGACCGCCGTCGGGCACAGCGAACGGGTGCCCGGCCGGGGGCGGGCGCGGCCCGGCGATTCCCTCGTCGTCACGGGGCCGCTCGGAGGCGCCGCCGCGGGGCTGGAGGTGCTCCGCAGGGGCCTCGCGGGCTTCGACGAGCTCGTTCGCATGCATCGTCGCCCGCCGCTCCGCCTGGAGGAGGGACGGCGCCTGGCGGGGGTCGCGCACGCGCTCGTCGACCTCTCCGACGGCATCGCTGGCGACGCCGGGCGTATTGCGGAGCGCTCCGGCTGCCGGCTCGTGGTGGAGGTCGAGCGCCTTCCGCTCGCGCCCGGGATCGATGAGGTCGGCGGCGCGCCCTTCTGGACGCTCGGGGAGGACTACGAGCTTCTGGCCGCGCTCGCGCCGGCCGACGCGAGCGCTTCAGGCTTCCCGGTCGTCGGGTGGTGCGAGGAAGGCGCCGGGGTGGAGCTGAGGCTCGAGGGGCGGGCGATCAGCGTTTCCGGCTGGGACGCGTTCGCTGCTCGGGCTACTCAGGCCGCCGACTGAAGCCAGTGTCCCCAGGCGTCCTCGTAGTGGCTCCTCGACCTCGCGCCGACGACGGTCTCCTGCGGGCTCGCCGTTCGCGAAGAGAATCACGGTCGGGATCGAGAGCACGTTGTAGCGGCCCGCCGTCTGCGGGTTCTCGTCCACGTTGAGCTTCACGAACCTGACGCGGTCGCCGTGCTGCTCGGACATGTCGTCGAGGATCGGGTGGACGACCCGGCAGGGGCCGCACCACGGCGCCCAGAAGTCGACGACGACCGGGCGATCGGCCCGGAGGACTTCCTGCTTCGAAGCTCGCGTCGGTGACGTCCGCGAGCTCAGCCACGCGGGCGCACTATAGCCGCGGTCAGAGACGGTGCCGCAGCGCTGCCAGGCGAAGCGCCGGGACGCGGACGACGGCCTCGAAGACGATTTCCGGCCCCATCTTCGAGCCGCCCTCCTTCCGGTCGCTGAAGACGATCGGCACCTCGTCGACGGTAAAACCAGCCTGCAGGGCGCGGTAGACGGTCTCGATCTGGAACGCGTAGCCCCGGGAGGAGATCCGCTCCAGCGCGATCGTCTCCAGCACCCGCCGCCGGTAGACCTTGAAACCGCTCGTCGAGTCGCTGACCGCGATGCCGAGGAGGAGCCGGGCGTAGAGCGAGCCGGAGCGGCTCACGGCGCGGCGCAGGAGGCTCCAGTTCCGCGTTCCTCCGCCCGCGACGTAGCGCGAGCCGAGCGCGATGTCGGCGCGCTCCGTGGCGGCGAGGAGGCGGGCCAGATCGGCGGGGTCGTGGGAGAAGTCGCAGTCCATCTCGGCGACGAGCTCGGCGCCCTCGGCCAGCGCGCGGCGAAAGCCGGCCAGATAGGCAGGGCCGAGGCCCTCCTTGCGCTCGCGGTGGAGGACGTAGACGAACGGGAGCTCGCCTGCCAGCCGGTCGGCCTCGGCGCCCGTGCCGTCCGGCGAGCGGTCGTCGATCACGAGCACGCGTCCGTCGAGGGCGGTGCGAGGCGAAGACCTCGCCGAGCGCGCGTACCATCGCCGCGAGGTTCTCGCGCTCGTTGTACGTAGGCAGGCAGACGACCAGGCGCACGCGCGTATCATCGCCGCCGTGGCCCGCAACCTGCCCCGCAATCCCGAGCTCGCCGAGCGCTTCGACCTGCTGGCGGACATGCTCGAGCTGGACGGGGCCGACGCGTTCCGTCTCGCCGCCTACCGACGAGCGGCCGCGCGGATCCGCGAGTCGGCGGCGCCGGTAGCGAAGCTCGCCCTCGACCACAAGGCGACGCGCCTCTCCGGGATCGGCGCCGACGATCGAGGGCAAGATCGTGGAATACGTCGAGACCGGCGACATGGCCGCGCTCGCGAAGCTGCGGGCCAAGCTCCCCGCCGGGCTCGTCGAGGTCATGCACGTGCCGGGGCTAGGGCCGAAGACCGCCCGCAAGCTGTGGGCGGATCTCGGCGTCCAGAGCCTCGACGACCTGCGCGCAGCGGCCGAGCAGCAGCGCCTGCGCGAGCTTCCCGGGCTGGGGGCGAAGACGGAGGAGAAGATGCTGAAGGAGCTCTCCAAGCCGCCGGCGGACGTCGCCACCGGACGCATCCTCCTCGGACGGGTGCTCGGACCGGTCCGGCGCGCGGTCGAGGAGCTCGAGGACAGCGGGCTTGCCGAACGGGTCTCGGAGGCGGGGAGCGTACGCCGCCGGTTGGAGACCGTCCACGACCTGGACGTGATCGCGACCGCCGCCGACTCGCCCACGCTGACGGCGTTCTTCGCCGAGCGCCCGTGGGTTGCGGAGGTGCTGGCTCAGGGGCCGACGAAGGCAACGGTCGTCTCGCACGAGGGCTTCCGCTTCGACCTCCGCGTCGTCCCGCCGGAGAGCTACGGGAGCCTGCTCCAGCATTTCACGGGCTCGAAGGCGCACAACGTGGCGCTGCGCGAGGACGCGGTGCGCCGCGGCCTGTCCGTGTCCGAGTACGGCGTCGCCGAGGTGGAGAGCGGGCAGACCTTCACGGCCGCGACCGAGGCCGAGCTGTACGAGCGGCTCGGCTACGTCTGGATCCCGCCGGAGCTGCGCGAGAATCGCGGTGAGCTCGAGGCGGCGCGGGACGGCGGGCTTCCGCAGCTCGTGGAGCTCGCCGATCTGCAGGGCGACCTGCACGTCCACACGGACTGGTCCGACGGCCGGGCGCCGCTCGAGGAGATGGTGCTCGCGGCGAAGGAGCGCGGTCTCCGGTACATGGCGATCTGCGACCATGCCAGGCGTCTCCGGGAGGGGCGGCTGGAGCAGCAGGCGGAGGCGATCACTGCGCTGAACGAGCGCGTGCGCGGCATTCGCGTCCTCTCCGGCGTCGAGGTGGACATCCGCGCGGACGGCTCACTCGACCTGCCGGACGACCAGCTCGCCGCTCGCGACTGGGTCATGGCCTCCATCCACGGCGGCTTCGACGCGCCGCGTGAGCGGCTCACGGAGCGCCTGCTCGCGGCCATGGACAACCCGCACGTGGACTGCATCGGCCACCCGACAGGGCGGAAGATCAACCGGCGCCCGGCGTACGACCTCGACTTCGAGCGGGTGGTCACGCGGGCGCTCGAGACCGGCACCTTCCTCGAGCTGAACGCCCAGCCGGACCGGCTCGACCTCACGGACATGCATGCACGCGCCGCCGCCGAGGCCGGCGTCCGGCTCGTGGTCTCCACGGATGCCCACCGCGTGCGCGAGCTCGCCAACCTCGAGCTCGCCGTCGCCCAGGCCCGCCGCGGCTGGATCTCGCCGGAGCAGGTCGTCAACACGCGCTCGTGGGCCCAGGTCCGCCGCTTGCTCAAGCGATGACCTTGTGTTCCACGCGCACAAAGTGCGACGCGGCCGGGAGAGCCGTTTCCCCCGGTCCAGGGGCGCTCTGAGCTCGTGAGCGCGGAACACAAGCACCCGGACGGCGAGCGGACTATGAGCGACTTCCGGAGCGACGGGGCGGCGGCCGTCGAGTGGGTCGCCCGCTACCTGGAGGGCGTCCGGGAGCGGCCCGTTCTTGCCGCGGTGGAGCCCGGGCAGGTGCGCTCGGCGCTGCCTGCTTCGCCGCCGGAGCAGGGCGAGCCGTTCGCGGCCGTGCTGCGCGACCTCGACGAGATGCTCCTGCCGGGAATCACGCACTGGAACCATCCGCGCTTCTTCGCCTACTTCGCCATCTCAGGCAGCGAGCCGGGGATCCTCGCCGAGCTCCTGGCGGCGGCGCTCAACGTCAACGCGATGCTGTGGCGCACCTCGCCGGCCGCGACCGAGCTCGAGGAGCTCGCGCTCGACTGGCTGCGCCAGCTGCTCGGCCTGCCGGAAGGGCCTGCACGGCCACATCGAGGACACCGCCTCCACCTCGACGCTGGCCGCGCTCGCCGCGGCTCGCGAGCTGCGTCCGGGCGGCGCCGTGCTCTGCTCCGAGCACGCGCACTCCTCCGTGGACAAGGCGGCGCGGCTGCTCGGGCTGCCGCTGCGCAAGGTGGCCGTGGACGACGAGTTCCGGCTGCGACCGGACGCGCTCGCGGGGATGCTCGACGGCGCCGCGGCGGTCGTCGCCACGGTCGGCACGACGTCGACCACCTCCGTCGACCCCGTGCCCGAGATCGCCGGTCTCTGCGCGGAGGCGGGCGTGTGGCTCCACGTCGACGCCGCCTACGCGGGCTCCGCGGCCGTCTGCCCCGAGCACCGCTGGGCGCTCGCAGGGCTGCGAGCGCGCCGACTCGCTCGTCGTCAACCCGCACAAGTGGCTCTTCACGCCCGTCGACTGCTCCTGCCTCTTCACGCGAAGGCCGGACGTGCTCCGCGAGCGCCTTCAGCCTCGTGCCGGAGTACCTGCGGACGAGCGAGGACGGACGTGACGAACCTGATGGATTACGGACCGGCGCTCGGCCGCCGCTTCCGGGCGCTCAAGCTCTGGGCGGTCCTGCGCTGCTACGGCCGGGAGGGCCTGGAGGCGCTCATCCGCGAGCACGTGCGGCTCGCGCGGCTGCTTCGGCTCCTGGCTCGAGGAAACCCCGGGGTGGGAGATCGTCGCCCCGTACCCGTTCTCCGTCGTCTGCTTCCGGCGCGAGGGCTCCGACGAGGAAAACGAGGCGCTGCTCGAACGCGTGAACGCGACGGGCGAGGCCTACCTCTCGCACACGCGTCTGAACGGCCGCTACGTGCTCAGGCTCGCGATCGGCAACATGCGGACGACCGAGGACGACGTGCGCCGCGCCTGGGAGCTCTCTAAAGGAGGCGTAGCAGCCCGGCGAGCTCGGCCGGGCTTCCGACGACGAGGTCCGCTGCCGCGCGGAGCTCCTCCGGCCCTTCCTCCGAGGCCACCGCGACCCGGACGGCGTGCTCGAGGCCCGCCGCCGCGAGCCCCTCGAACGCGTCGAGGTCGGTGGTGTCGTCGCCGGCGTAGAGGCCGAGCGCCGCACCCGAGCGCTCGAGCAGCGTTCGGACGGCGGTGCCCTTGTGCGCCTCTACGGGCGGGCGGACCTCCAGCACCTTGCGCCCCCAACGCGGGTCGAGCCCCGCGGTCCGCGCCCGCTCGGCTACCTCCTCGAGCTGTCCGCGCGCGGCCGCCTCGTCCTCCGCCTCGCGGTAGTGGTAGGTGAGCGAGAGGCGCTTGTCCTCCACGGGTAGCCCGACGTCCTCGCGGAAACGGGCGATTCGTTCGGCGAACTCCACGGCCCGGGGGTCGAGCTCGAGGCCGTGGTTCCCGACGACCTCGATGCCTTCTACGCCTACGAGCCGACCGGCATCCTCGCCGCTCCGCCCGCTGACGCAGGCGACGAACAGGTAGCTCTTCATCAGGCGGCAAAGCTCCTCGCGTGTCGCGTCGGGCACGGTCGCGAGCTCCGGCCGGGGGGCTATGGGCGCGAGGGTCCCGTCGACGTCGAAGACGAGCGCGCTCCGTCCCGGCGCGGCGGCGAGCGGAGCGAGAAGGTCCTCCACGGCCAAACAGAACTCTAGGATACGGCCGTGCCGCCGGTCACACCGTCGCTCTGGGTCCTCGGCGGTATCGGAGTGGTCTCCGGGTTCATGAGCGCGCTCTTCGGGGTCGGAGGCGGCATCGTCGTCGTGCCGCTCCTCGTTCTTCTGGCCCGCTTCGACACGCGGGTCGCGACGGCGACCTCCCTCGCCGCCATCCTCATCACGGCACTCTCTGGCGTGACGTCCTTCTCTCTGCTCGACCACGTGGACTGGGACGGGGCGGCGCTCGTCGGCCTTCCTGCTGTCCTTGGTTCCCTCGCCGGCGTCCGCCTGCAGCACCGGGTCTCCTCACGGAACCTGACGCTCCTCTTCGCAGCGTTCCTTGTCGCCGTCGCCGTCGCGCTCTTCGTGGAATGAGCGCCGCGACCATTACCCTCGCCCTGTGTTTGGGCTTCCTCGCCGGGGCGCTCTCCGGCATGTTCGGCGTGGGAGGCGGGATCCTGTTCGTGCCGACGCTCGCTTTCGTCGTCGGCCTGAGCCAGCTCGACGCGCAGGCAACGTCTCTCGCCGCCATGATTCCGGTCGTCGCGTTCGGCGCCTGGCAGCAGCACCGTGCAGGGCTCGTCCGCTGGCGGCCCGCCGTTCTCATCGGGCTCGCGTCCATCGCCGGCGTCGTGGGCGGCGCCTTCCTCGCGACCTCGCTGCCCGAGGCGCTCCTGCGCGACCTCTTCGGCGGCCTCCTGCTCGTCGTCGCCGCCCAGCTCGTCTGGTCGGCCCGTGGAACCGCGCCACGCCCCTCCGAGCGCCGATAATCTGCGCATGATGAGCGCACGCCAGGTCACGGCGGCCGCGGTGGCCCTGCTCGTCCTCGCGCTGGGGGGATCCGCCGGCGCAGCGGCGCAGCCGGCCTCGTCCGGCCAGGCGTTCGGCATCCGCGTGGTCGTCCCGGGCGGCGAGGGCGGAAGCGCAGCGTCCGTGAGCGCGCCGCCGGAGGCTTCGGGAAGCGCGCCGTCGTTCGCGTACGGGAACTCGGTCGCTACCGGCGCCCTCTCGACGACGAGCACGGCGGCGGCCGCCGCCTCCTCCTCGACGGCCGCGAGCGCGGCGACGGCCGCGGGTATCTCGCTTTTCGGCGGTGAGATCACCGTCGGGTCGGCGACGGCCAAGGCAACGGCTGAAGCCGGACCGAATGGGGCGGACGGCTCGCTCGGCTCCTCCACGCTCGGAAGCGTCACGATCCTCGGAAACTCGGTGTCCCCGGCGCCCAACGCGCGCGTCGCGCTCGGCAACTGGGGCTACGCCGTTCTTCTCGAGCAGGCGGTGGTGCGCCAGACCGACGGCCACTTCGGCTTCCGCGGCTTCGTGACGGGGCTGCACGTCGTCCTCACCGCCGAGCACGGCGGCCTGCCGGCGGGAAGCGAGATCATGGTGGCGTACGCGGAGGCAGCTGCGAGCATGCCGAAGCCGGCTCCTCCTCCGCCCCCGCCTCCGCCGTCGCCTCAACCCCAGCCGCAGCCGCCCGCTCCTCCGCCGCCGCCGGCGCCCCTGCCGCCCGCGGCGCCGAAGCCGCCGCCTGCGCCCGAGTCCAAGCCCGGCAAGGCTCCTCCGCCGGCCCAGGCGAAGGCGCCGAAGCCGACCCCGCCCCCGCGGGAGCCGCTTCCCACGCCCCCCGGTGCCGCGCCCGCGCCGCCGCCGGTAGTCCAGCAGCCTCCCGCCGACGTCAAGCCGCAGCTCACCGCGGGCGGCTACGTCTACCCCGTCTACGGGCCCGCCTCGTTCACCGACGACTTCGCTGCCGCGCGCGCCTTGACGGGTTGGCACCACGGCAACGACATCTTCGCCCCGGCCGGCGCTCCGGTCCTCGCGGTCACCGACGGCGAGCTCTTCCTGGTGGGCTGGAACGACGTGGGCGGAAACAGGCTGTGGCTTCGCGACGACCAGGGCAACGAGTTCTACTACGCGCATCTCTCGGCGTACGCCCCCGTGGCCCAGGATGGGGCGCGCGTGCGGGCCGGAGAGGTCATCGGCTTCGTGGGCACGACCGGCGACGCCGTGGGAACACCGCCCCACCTCCACTTCGAGATCCATCCCCGCGGACTGCTGTGGATGGGTTACGACGGCGTCGTCAACCCGTATGCCTACCTGAGCGCGTGGCGCCGCCTCGACGACATCGCGTTCGGAACGTGGACGCCGCCGGCGGGGGAGGCGCCGCCCCCGAGCGCGGTGCTCTTGCAGGCGGACGACATCTCGACGGCGAGCGCGCTCGGCGAGGAGTCGCTGGCGAGACTCCTCGCCCCTCAGGACCTCTTCGGGGAAGCGCCGGCCGGGCCGGTGATCCTCGCCGCTTCGGCCGGCTTCGGCCCCTAGCCGGTCAGTTTCCGGTCAAGCATCTAGCGCCGCCGCTTCCCGCTACGACTCGTTCGTCTGGTACTCGAAGGGCTGCTCAGGGCCGAAGACCTTGTCCTTCAGCCAGCGGCGGGTCTCGGGGCCGGTCGCGGGGTTGAAGAGCACGCCGAGCAGGATGCCGGCGAGGAGGATCGTGGCGTTCCGGGCCGTGTGCGACTCCTTGACCTGGACGCGCTCACCCGCCAGGCGAAGCTCCTGGACGGTGTTCTTGAGCTCGTTCTGCAGGTCCTTGTCCCGGGCCACCTTGGCAGCGACCCCCGTGGCGCCACGACCGCCGAACACGTCGTCGTAGATGCTGCGCGCCGACTCGTACGCGGTCTTCATATGCTTCTGGAACTCCTCGTCGTGCGCAATCCGGTCGACGTACGGCCGTGCGGTTTCCACGGCTCCGGTCACTCGCTCCTTCATCTGCCCGTCCTTTCGTCGTTGTCCAGCGAGATTATCTACCCTCGGGCCGCCGAGGAAAACTCCAGGACGTCGGCCCCGGGGAAGGCGGCCTCGACGACCTGGTCGAAGCTGTCGGCGAGCACGAAGTTCATCTCCTTCCGCACTTCGGGCGGGAGGTCGTCGAGATCGGCCTCATTCTCCTCCGGGAGGATGACCGTCGTCACACCGGCCCGCTGCGCCGCCAGCACCTTCTCCTTTATCCCACCGACGGGCAGGACCTGCCCCGTCAGCGTAATCTCTCCCGTCATCGCCACGTCCTCTGAGACCGGCCGGTCGAGGGCCAGGGAGACGAGCGCGGTCGCTAGCGCGATGCCGGCGGAGGGGCCATCCTTCGGGACGGCGCCGGCCGGAACGTGGATGTGGACGTCACGGTCCTCGAACCAGTCGCGCTGAAGGCCGAGCTCGCGCCAGTGGCTTCGCACCCAGGAGAGGGCCGCCTGAGCGGACTCGCGCATGACGTCGCCCAGCTGACCTGTGACGACGAGCTTGCCCTCGCCGGGCATGGAGGTCGCCTCGATGAAGAGGACGTCGCCGCCGACCGGCGTGACCGCGAGGCCGGTGGCCACACCCGGTTCGGACGTACGTCTGCGCACCTCTCCAGGGAAGCGCCTGCGGCCCAGCCAGGCCCTCACCCGACGCTCGTCGATCCGTCGGCGCTGCGTTTTCCCCTCGGCCACTTCGCGCGCCGCCTTGCGGCAGAGCGCGGCGATCTGGCGGTCGAGCTCGCGGACCCCAGCCTCGCGGGTGTACTCGCGCACGAGGAGGCGGAGAGCTTTCTCGGTGAAGGTGACCTGCTCCTTGTCCAGCCCGTGCGCGGCGAGCTGCTTGGGCACGAGGTACTTGCGAGCGATGCCGACCTTTTCGTCCTCTGTGTAGCCGGGAAGCTGGATGATCTCCATGCGGTCGCGAAGCGCAGGCGGGATCGGCTCCAGCTGGTTCGCGGTGCAGATGAAGAGCACCTGCGAGAGGTCGAACGGCAGGTCGAGATAGTGGTCGCGGAAGCTCTTGTTCTGGGCGGGGTCGAGCACCTCGAGCATCGCGCTCGAGGGATCGCCGCGCCAGTCCGCGCCCATCTTGTCGATCTCATCGATCATGAAGACGGGGTTCCTCGACTCGGCGTCGCGCAGGGCCCGGATGATCGTCCCGGGCATGGCGCCGATGTACGTCCGTCGGTGACCGCGGATCTCGGACTCGTCTCGCACGCCGCCCACGGAGATCCGCACGAACTTGCGCCCGAGCGCGCGTGCGATCGACTGGCCGAGCGACGTCTTGCCGACGCCGGGCGGGCCGACGAAGCAGAGGATGGGGCCGGCGAGATCCTCTTTCAGCTTCGAGACGGCGAGGTGCTCGAGGATGCGCTCCTTGATCTTCTCCAGGTCGTAGTGGTCCTCGTCCAGCACGCGTCTGGCGTGGTCGAGGTCGAGGTCGTCCTCGGTCGTCTGCTTCCAGGGCAGCGAGAGGATCCATTCGAGATAGGTGCGGATGACGCCGTACTCGGCCGCAGCGGGCGGGAGCTTGGCGAGACGGTCGAGCTCGCGGCGCGCCTGGCGGTCGACCTCCTCCGGAAGGTCCGCCTCCTCGATCCGGCCGCGCAGCTCGGCGATCTCCGCCTGCTGCTCGTCGCCCTCTCCGAGCTCGTCCTGGATCGCCTTCAGCTGCTGGCGGAGGAAGTATTCCCGCTGCGTCTTGTCCATCTCGGACTGCACCTGGGACTGGATCTTCGTGCCTAGCTCGAGGACCTCCAGCTCGCGGGAGAGGATCTCCGTCAGCTTGCGCAGCCGGGCCTCGACATCGGCTTCCTCGAGGAGCTGCTGCTTCTCCTCCGTGCGCAGGCGGAGCGTGGAGGCGATCAAGTTGCCGAGCGTGCTCGCGTCCTCGGCGTTCGCGGCGGCCAGCTGCAGCTCCTCGGGGAGGTAGGGAACGAGCGAGATGATGCTGCCGTAGAGCGACTCCACCGTGCGGGCAAGCGCCTCGGTCTCCTTCTCGCGCCCGACGACGTCGGGCACCGGGCGGAAGCGACCGGCCATGTACGGCTCCGTTTGCTCGACCCGCTCGAGCCGAATGCGCTTGAGGCCCTGGACGAGGACGCGCAGCGTCCCGTCGGGGACGCGGATCATCTTGTGGACGACGGCAGATGTGCCGACGCGGTAGAGGTCCTCCTCGCTCTCCGCCTCCCCTTCGGAGGAGCGCTGGGTCACGAGCGCGATCGTCCGATCGCCAGCGACCGCCTCGTCGACGAGCCGGATGGAGCGCTCCTGGCCGATGGCGAGCGGCGTCATCGAGTCGGGGAAGACGACCGCGTCGCGCAGGGGCAGGATAGGGAGCACGTCCGGGAGCGTTTCCTCGATTTCGGGTGCGAGCTCGTCGATCTCGGGTGCGATCTCCTCGACGTGGCTCACGACTGTGCCCCTCTCGTCACGTTCAGGCGCACGGGGCCGCCGGCGCGCTGGGCAAGCGGGAGGACGACGGTGAGGAAGCCGCGCTCGTAGCGGGCCTCGGCGGCGTCCGCGTCGACGGCGTCGCCGAGCTGAACGCGGCGCTCGAAGGGCCCGTAGTCGATCTCCATGTGCTGGTAACGGCGGGCCTCCCCTGCCCTTCGCCGGCGCGTGCCGGAGACGACGAGGACGCCGTCGGCGACGGTGATCTCGAGGTCATCGGGCTCGACCCCGGCAAGCTCGATCACGACGTTCACGCAGTCGGGGCCCTCGGTGCTGTAGACGTCCACGCGAGGTCGAAACCCCGTGCGGTGCGGCGCCAGCCGGTGCTGGCAGAGGTCGGCGAAGAGCTCCTCCATCTCGCTCTTCAGGCGATCGATGTCCCTGCGGGCGGCCATGCAAGAATCGTAGCGATGCGTCGCCTTCTCAAAGCAGTGGGGATCGTTCTCGGGCTCCTCACGTACGTGTGGTTCGCCGCCGTCCGGCACGCGCCGCACGTGCGCTCCCGCAAGGCGGCGCGGCGCTCGCTCCGCCGGACAACGCTCAAGACTTGACGCGTCGAGGCTCTCGCATGGCGGTCTGGACGCGCCGCATGATCCGCTACCGCTGGGCGGTGGTCGCCGCCTGGGCGGTGCTCTTCCTCGTCGCGGGGGCCGCCGCGGCGGGCCTCAGCGACCTGCTTACGAACCGCTTCTCGCTCCCCGGCACCGACACCGCGCGGGCCGAGAGGATCCTCGAGGAGCGAGTTCGGGCAGAAGTCGACCGGGTCGTTCTCGGTCGTCGTCCGCGGCGAGAGCGGTTCGGCGGAGGCGCTCGTCCCCCAGGTGAGGGCGGCCGCGGAGCGCGCCGTCGAGGAGCTCCCGACGGGGCAGCTGGTCGGCGTAGAAGCGGTCTCGGACTCCGTGGTCAGCGCCCAGATCGTCTCCAACCTCGAGCCGGCGGACGCGAAGGGGCACACCGACGACATGCGGGCCGCGGCGGGCGACATCCCAGGCGCCGAGGTCTTCGTCAGCGGCCAGGCGGCCATCGAGCACGACCTCGATCCCGTCTTCGCCGAAGACCTGAAGGTCGGCGAGCTCTTCATTGCCATCCCGATCGCGCTGTTCATCCTCGTGTTCGTCTTCGGCACGCTTGCCTTCCTCATTCCGTTCGTCTTCGCGGCCGCCTCCATCGTCGTCACGCTCGGGGTGATCTGGATCTTCGCCAACTTCATGGAGCTGACCACCTACCTCCAGAACCTGGTGATGCTCATAGGCCTCGGCATCGCGATCGACTACTCGCTCCTCGTCGTCTACCGCTTCCGCGAGGAGCTGCGCGGCGGGACGCCGAAGGAGGACGCGATCGTGCGCACGATGGAGACCGCCGGCCGGGCTGTCGTGTTCTCCGGCTCCGCGGTCGGGATCGGGCTTGCGCTCATGCTCTTCATGCCGCTGCCCTTCATGCGCGGCTTCGGGATAGGCGGGCTCGTTATCCCGCTCGTCTCCGTGCTCTGCGCGCTCACGCTGCTTCCTGTGCTGCTTTACTTCGTCGCGCAGCCGCTCGATCGCGTCCGTCTGCTGCCGCAACGGCTCCTCGACCGGCGCGAGGCCGAGCGCAACTTCTGGGTTCGGCTCTCGCGCGCGATCATGCGCCGGCCGGTGGCCTTCGCTGCGGGCACGGCGGCCCTCCTCGTCGCGCTGGCGCTGCCGGTCTTCGCGCTCGAGCTGGGGCCGGGCTCGAACAAGGGCATCCCGCAGGACCTCGAAGGAGTCCAGGGGCTGAACGTCATCTCGGACGCGGTCGGGGAGGGCGCGCTGGCGCCGACGGAGCTCGTGGGGGACACGGGTCGCTCCGGAGGCGTCGAGGAGGCCGGTGTCCGCTCGGCGCTCGGCGACCTGCGAGAGGGCCTCCTCGCCGATCCCGAGGTGGCTGCGCGTCGACTTCGGGCCGGGCCCGCAGTACGTCGACCCTACGGGCCGCTATTTCATGATGGACGTCGTGGGCAGGAGCGAGTACGGCTCGCCGCCCGCGCTCGACTTCGTCGACCGCCTCCGCGGGGACATCGTGCCCGCGGCAGGCTTTCCCGAGAGCGTCGAGGTCTACGCCGGCGGCGGCCCCCCGAGCGGCGTCGACTTCCTCGACGTCACGTACGGAGCCTTCCCCTGGCTCGTGCTCGGGGTGCTGCTCCTCACCTACGTCCTCCTGCTCCGGGCCTTCCGATCGGTTCTGCTGCCGCTGAAGGCGATCGTCCTCAACATGCTCTCCATCGGCGCGGCCTTCGGCCTCGTGGTCATCTTCTTCAAGTGGGGCGGCGCGGAGGCGTTCGGCCTCATCTCCTTCGACCAGATCGAGGGCTGGATCCCGGTGTTCGTCTTCGCCATGGTCTTCGGCCTGTCCATGGACTACGAGGTCTTTCTCGTCAGCCGCATGCGGGAGGAGTGGGACGCGGGGAAGGACAACGAGACGGCGGTCTCGCTCGGGCTCGCCAAGACGGGTCGCATCGTCACCGCCGCAGGCCTCGTCATGTTCGCCGCCTTCATGGGCTTCGTCGCCGGGTCGATCGTGGGGCTGCAGCAGTTCGGCTTCGGCCTCGCGACGGCGATCCTCATCGATGTAACGATCGTGCGGGCGCTCCTCGTTCCGAGCGCGATGGCCTTGTTCGGCCGGTGGAACTGGTGGCTGCCTGCGAACGTCGCTCGCATCGTCCGCGTGCAGCCTTCGCCGCTCGCGCGGAAGGCGGCTGTGAGCCCCAGCGGCCGTTAACCTCCCCGCCATGGAGCTGGAGGTCGTCGAGGGCGACATCACCGCGCTCGACGTCGATGCGATCGCCAACGCGGCGAACAACCACCTCTGGATGGGCGCGGGCGTGGCGGGCGCGATCAAGCGGGCCGGCGGAGCGGAGATCGAGCGCGAGGCCGTGGCAAAAGGCCCGATCGCGGTCGGGGACGCCGTCGCCACCGGCGCCGGCCGCCTGCGAGCAAGGCACGTGATCCACGGTGCCGTCATGGGTCAGGACCTGCGCACCGACGCCGAGCTCGTTGCCCGGACGACCCGTCGCTGCCTCCAGATGGCGGACGAGCTCGGCTGCGGCTCGCTTGCCCTCCCCGCGTTCGGCACGGGCGTGGGCGGTTTCCCGCTCGCCGAGTGCGCGCGTCTGATGGTCGGCGAGGCGCGCGAGTTCGAGCCGCGCGCGCTCGAGCGGGTCGTCTTCGCCGTCTTCGGCTCCGAAGCCGAGGAGACGTTTCGCGCGGCGCTCGCCCAATGACAGGCACTAGCATCCCGCCTCGCATGGAACCCATTCCGGCCCGAGGGCTCATCTGCGCAGGCGGCGAGGCGACCCGCCTCGACGAGTTGACGCGCGTCACGAACAAGCATCTGCTTCCCGTGGGTCGCTGGCCGATGGTCTTCTACCCGCTCCGGCTCATGCAGCTCCTCGGCGTCCGCGACGTCCTGCTCGTGACCGGGAAGCAGCACGGCGGCGACTTCATCGACCTGCTCGGGGACGGGCGCCTGCGCCGGCGTGACGGCGACGACTTCCTGCTCGACCTCGATCTCACCTACAAGGTGCAGACGGAGCCGGGTGGGATCGCCCAGGTCGTCGGCATGGCCGAAGCCTTCACGGGCGACCGGAAGCTTGTCGTCTGCTTGGGCGACAACATCTTCGAGCGCGCGGAGGTGGAGGCTGTGCGCGAGTGGGCGGAGGGCCCGGATCGGGCCCTCGTGTTCGTCAAGGACGTGCCCGACCCCGAGCGCTTCGGCGTCGTCGTCTACGGAGAGGACGGCCGAGTCGTCGACGTGGTCGAGAAGGCAGGAGTCGTGGACACCCGCTACGACTCCCCTCCGTCGAACGATGCGGTCGTCGGCCTGTACTGCTTCCCGCCCGACGTCTTCGATCTCATCCGCGGCCTCGAGCCCTCGGCGCGCGGCGAGCTCGAGATCACCGACGTGAACCGCGGCTACGCCGAGCAGGGGCGGCTCGACTGCCGACGCGATCGGGCGGCTGGTGGCGGGACGCGGGCACCCACGAGGCGCTCGCTCGCATCGGCAGCCTCATCGAGGAGACCGGGGCGAACAAGGTGCCGATGAAGGGCGTCGAGCAAATCCCGCTGCGCTACTTCGCGGACGACCGGGGCTGGTTCCTCGAGGTTCGGCGGGAGAGCGCTGCTGCCCGAGCGGACGGTGCAGACGAACGTCTCCTTCTCCCGCCGCGGCGTCATCCGCGGCCTGCACTACCACGAGCGTGGCCAGGACGACCTCTTCGCCTGCCTGACGCGGCATGGCCCGCGTCGTCGTGCTCGACCGCGAGAGCGGCGAGGCTTCACCGCTCGACATCGGCGAGGAGAACCCCGTCGCGCTCTACATCGACGGGCGCCATCGCCCACGGCTTCGAGGCGCTCACGGACCTGCATCTTCTGCTACCACGTCACGCGCGAGTACGACCCGGCCGACCCGGACGAGCACGGGATTCCGTGGGACGACCCGCGCGTGAAGCACCTCTGGAGCACGCAATCGCCGATCCTGTCGGAGCGGGATCGCGGATCCTCCTGACCGGGGGCGGGCGGCCAGCTCGGCGCCGCCCTCCGCGAGGTCTTCCCGGACGCGGACGCCCGGGCGCGCACGCGGAGCTCGACGTCACCGCGCCGCTCCGACTCGACTATCGGCCCGAGCTCGTGCTGCACGCGGCAGCGTGGACGGACGTCGACGGGGCGGAGGCGGACGAGGAGGGCGCGCTGCGCGCGAACGTCGAGGGCACGCGCAACGTCGTTGCGCTCGGTGCGCCGGTCGTCTACTTCTCCTCCGACTACGTCTTCGACGGGACGAAGCGCGAGCCGTACGTGGAAGTCGGACGAACCGCGCCCGCTCTCCGCGTACGGGCGCTCGAAGCTCCTCGGGGAGCGCGAGGTGCGACGAGGGCTGGATCGTGCGGCACGTCCTGGCTCTTCGGCTGCGTCGGGGCACAACTTCGTTCGGACGATGCTGCGGCTGGGGCGGGAACGGGACGAGGTGCGGGTCGTGGACGACCAGCGCGGTTGCCCGACCTACGTGGGGCATCTCGCCGCGGCGGTTCCCGAGCTCCTGCGCCTTCCCGGCGGTGTCTGGCACGTCGCCGCGGAGGGCGAGTGCACCTGGGCGGAGTTCGCCGCGGCGGTCTTCGAAGAGGCGGGCCTGAGCGTGCCGCGTCGTCCCGATGCTCGACGTGAGGAGCTCGGCCGGCCGGCGCCGCGCCCGGCCAACTCCGTGCTCCGGAGCGAGCGGCCGAGGCGCGCCGCGCCTGCCTGCACTGGCGCGAGGGTCTGCGGGGTTGTCTCGCTCGTCTGCTCTGACTAGAGTCTGAGCATGCGCGTCCTCGTCACCGGCGGCTGCGGCTTCATCGGCAGCCACTTCGTCAAGCGCCTCGTCGCGGGCGGGGACGACGTCGTCGTTCTCGACAAGCTCACGTACTCCGGCAACCCGGCCAACATCGCCGGCGTGGACTGCGAGCTCGTCGAGGGCGACATCGCCGAGCCCGACGCGGTCGAGCGGCCGCGCGCAGGGTGCGAGGCGGTGGTCAACTTCGCCGCCGAGAGCCACGTCGACCGCTCGATCCTCGAGGCGGGCGACTTCATCCGCACGGACGTCTACGGCACGCACGTCCTGCTCGAGTGGGCGCGCGAGCGACGGGCGCTCGCTTCGTCCAGGTCTCGACGGACGAGGTCTACGGGGACATGCCGGCCGGGCGTGTCCTCGCGGGAGGACGACCCGCTGCGGCCGTCGAGCCCCTACTCGGCCTCGAAGGCGGGCGGCGACCTCCAGGTGCTCGCCTACGTGCGGACGTTCGGCATCAACGCCTCGATCACCCGCGGCGCGAACACGTACGGGTCGTACCAGTATCCCGGAGAAGCTCATCCCTCTCTTCGTCACGAACGCGTTGGACGGCCTCTGCCCTCCCCGTCTACGGGGACGGTCGGCAGCGGCGCGAGTGGCTGCATGCCGAGGACCACTGCTCCGCGATCGACCTCGTCCTCCGCGAAGGCGAGCCCGGCGGCGTCTACAACGTGGGCGGCGAGGAGCGCGAGAACCTCGAGGTCGTTCCGGCGCATCTCGAGCTCACCGGCGCGGACGGTCGCTCGTGCGCCACGTGGAAGACCGGCCGGGCCACGACCGCCGCTACTCCCTCGACTCGTCGCGGCTCGAGGACGCTCGGCTGGCGGCCCGAGCGTGACATTCGAGGACGGCCTCGCCGAGTACGGTCGCCTGGTACCGGGAGAGCCGGGCCTGGTGGGAGCCGATCAAGTCCGGCGAGTACCTCGACTACTACCGCCGCCAGTACGCCGACCGGCTCGCGTAGCCGGCCTAGCGGCCTGCACCGTCCCTTGGGGACATGTCCGGGGTCTGACCCCTGACATGTCCCGAAGAGCCATGGCTGTGGACAAACACCTGTGGAACCGTGGACGAATGGAGCGCGGGCGCGCCCGGGGAAGTGCCACGATCCGACGAGGGCGCGAAGCCCTCTTTACCCTTTCCTTACGCACTTCGACTACGGTCACTGCCGACAGGGGTCTTCGAAATAGCCAGATGCGTCGTCTCTCGCTCCTCACCGCGGTCTGCAGTTGCCCTGGCCTGCGTTCCGGTCGCGAGCGCAAAGACGCTTTTCGTCCTGAACGGCCAGGGCTGGGGCCACGGCGTCGGGATGAGCCAGTGGGGCGCGTACGGCCTGGCGAAGCAGGGGAGGACGTACCAGCAGATCCTGGCGCACTACTACCAGGGCACGACGGTCGGGGCACTCCGGGCCAGTGGATCCGCGTCCTCCTCGGCGAGCGGCCGGACATCGCTCACGCTCGGCTCGGCGGGCGCCTTCACTCGTCGGCGCACGAACGCACGGGCCGGGCCTTGCGCAGCGTGACCAGCGAGCAACGGCCGATCAGGGTCGAAGGCCTCACGGGCACCTTCGCGAGCCCGGTGACGCTCGCGCCGACGGGCGGAAGCCTCCTGCAGCTGGGCGCAGCCCGCTACCGCGGGACGATCGTCGTGAGCGTCGTCGGCGGGCGGCTGCGCGCGGTCAACCACGTTGGGCTCGAGCACTACGTGCGCGGGGTCGTCGCTAGCGAGTCCCCCTGCATCTGGCCTGCCGCGGCGCTCCAGGCGCAGGCCGTCGCCGCGCGCTCGTACGCGCTGGCGAGCGGCGGCCATTGCGGAGGCGGTCTCTTCTGCCCGAACACGAGCGATCAGGTCTACAGTGGCGCCGACGCCGAGACAGGCGAGCACGAACGCCGCCGTTGCTGCGACTGCCGGGCGGGTCGTCCTTCACGGAGGCGCGGTCGCACAGACCTTCTTCTCCGCGAGCAACGGCGGGCGTTCGGCCAGCCTCGGCGGACATATGGGGCTCGGCCGTTCCCTACCTGCAAGCGTGCCCGATCCGGCCGACCTGAACGCGAGCAACCCGAACCGCTCGTGGCGTGTCCTCCGCACCGCGCTCGAGCTTCGCAGGGCGCTCGGCCTCCAGCGGACACCCAGTGACGGCACGGTCCAGCTGAACTCGTCCGGGCGCGTCGGCAGGCTCCGTTCACCGGCCCCGGCTGGGTGACGCCGGTGCGGGGCGGTGAGAGCCTCCGCTGGCGGCTCGGCATCAAGTCGAACCACTTCTGGCTCGGCGTCCTCAGCCTGAGGCCGCAACGCACGCGGGTCGTCTTCGGGGACAGGCTGAAAATCGGCGTGCTCGTTCGCAATCTCGCCCGCGGCAAGCTCCAGCGGCGGCGCTACGGAGCGGGCGCGTGGCAGAACGTCACGGCGGTCGCGGGCCTGAAGAGCCTCGTGGCTGCCCCGCGCCGGAAGGTCACGTACCGCCTGAGCGGCGGCAGCGCGAGCATCACGCAGACCGTGAACGTGGCTGCGCGGGTTGCGTTCGGCGGACCGCAGCGCGCCAACGGGCTCCGCGGCGTCGTCCGGCCGCTTTCACTCGCAGGGCAGACGGTCCTGGTGCAGCGGCGCGTCCGCGGGGCTTGGCGCCTCGTGGCCACCGCCAGGGTCTCCCGGGCCGGCAGCTGGCGTGCCGGGTTCGCCGTGCGCGGCGGCGTCTACCGAGCCAGGATCAGCCCGCCCGCTGCGACCGGTCTCGTCCGGGGCACGAGCGCGACGCTCACGGTCGAGTTCCGGCAGGGCTAGCCGAGTAGCTCGTCGGCCGGCACCTCGCGGATCTGCCGCGCGGGATTGCCGACTACGACCGAGCGGGCCGGCACGTCACGCAGGACGACCGCGCCGGCGCCGACGAACGCCTCCTCGCCGATCTCGACGCCGGGGAGGAGCACAGCCCCGCCCCCGATGCGTGCGCCACGGCGGATCGTCGGGCCTTTCATGAGCTCGAGCCGCGCTTCCGTTCTGCCCATGAAGTTGTCGTTTGTCGTCACGACGCAGGGAGCGACGAAGACGTCTTCCTCGAGCTCCGAGTAGGCGGTCACGTAGGCGTTCGCCTGAATGCGCGTGCGGGCTCCCACGGACGTGTCGTTCTCGACGAGTGCGCCCCGCCCTACGACGACCTCGTCGCCGATCGTGCAGCGCTCGCGAACACAGGCCTGGTCGCCGACGATGACGTCGCGGCCCAGCCGCGTCCCGGCGAAGACGACCGCGCAGGCGAGGATCTTCGTCCCGTCGCCCACGACGAGCGGTGGGAGCTCCTCGGCGCCGGTCGTCGACCTCTTTCCCAGCGTCGGCGGCTTGCCGACCACCGCGTTGTCGCCGATCACGACGCCGTCCCCGAGCTCTGTCCCGGGAAAGACGACCGCGGTCTCGGCCACAGTGGTCACACGACTTCCTTTGCGAGGGACGCCTGCAGCGCCTCGAGCGTCCGCACCACGGCGACCCCGGCGCGGGCGGCTTCGAGCCGGTCGCCTTCCCCGCGCACGAGCGCGAGGAAGTGCTCGCACTCGAGCCGCAGCGGCTCGTCGTTCGGAATCCTGGGGATGGCGATGTCTCCCGTGCGCGTGCGCCATTCCCCGTACGTGTCCGTGGGCTGCTCCGTGCCCTTGTCGTAGACCGTGACCTTGCGGTCGAGCTCCATGTCGTCGAAGACGGCCATCTTGCGGTCGCCGACGACCGTCATCCTCCGCATCTTGTGCGGGTCGAGCCAGGAGAGGTGCATGTGCGCGACCAGTCCTGAAGGGAAGCGCAGGTAACAGAAAACGACGTCCTCGATCCCGGTATTCAGGAAGGACTCGCCGCGCGCCCAGTGCTCGGTGGGCTCCTCGCCGACCAGGTGGAGGATCGCCGAAAGGTCGTGGGCGCCGAGGCTCCACAGCGCGTTCTCGTCCTTGCGGATCTGCCCGAGGTTCTGGCGGTTGCCGTACACGTAGAGCAGGCGGCCGAGCTCTCCGGAGTCGGCGAGCTCCTTCAGCTTGACGACCCCCGGGTGGTAGAGGAGCAGGTGGCCGGGCATGAGCACCAGCCCCCGCTCCTCCGCGAGGGCGACGAGCTCTTCCGCCTCCTGCGTGGAGAGCGTGAGCGGCTTCTCGACGAGGACGTGCTTACCGGCGAGGAGTGCTGCGCGCGCCAGCTCGCCGTGTGTGACGACCGGCGTGGCGATCACCACCGCCGCTATTCGGGGATCCTCCAGCAGGTCTTCGTAGCGTGTCGTCGTGTGGGCCTTCGGGTAACGGGAGCCGAAGCGCGCGAGCCGCTCCTCGTTCTGGTCGCAGAGCCAGGCAAGGTGGGCGCCGGAAAGGCCGTCGAAGTTGCGGGCCAGGTTGGGGCCCCAGTAGCCGAGGCCGACGAGCCCGAGGCGCGGCGCCTCGTCGCTCAGAGCTTCCATACGTGCCCGTTACCGGAGCCGTTCCGCCCCGTCGCGTTCCGGAGGTCGACGACGAGGAGGGCCTGCTCCGCGAGGGCGTGGTAGTCGATGCCGGTGTGGGCGGTGACAATCGCGACGCAGTCGGCGTCGCGGACGGCGCCCTCGAGCGGCGTGGAGGTGAGCCCGTGCTCCGGGAGCTCGGTCACGTGTGGATCGTGGTAGGAGACGTCCGCGTGCTGCTCGCGCAGGAGCTCGATGAGCTTGAGCGCGGGCGACTCGCGCAGGTCTCCCACGTCAGCCTTGTAGGAGATCCCGACGATGTGGACGTGCGAGCCTTTGAGCGCCTTCTCGTGCGAGTTGAGCGCGCGGGTGATCTTCTCGAGGCAGAAGTAGGGCATGTTCTCGTTGATCTTCCCGGCCAGCTCGATGAACTCCGTGTAGAAGTCGTACTGGCGCGCCTTCCACGAGAGGTAGAAGGGATCGACCGGGAAGGCAGTGCCCGCCGAGGCCGGGGCCGGGCTTGAAGCTCATGAACCCGAACGGCTTCGTCGCGGCGGCGTCGACCACTTCCCAGACGTCGACGCGCATGCGGTCGCAGAGCTGCGCGAGTTCGTTCACGAGCGCGATGTTCACCGAACGGAAGATGTTCTCGAGGAGCTTGGTCAGCTCCGCCGTCTCCGGCGAAGAGACCGGGATCACGGTCTCGAGCGCGCGCTCGTAGAGGGCGACGGCGCGCTCGGTGCAGGCCGCGGTGACCCCGCCGACGATCTTGGGCGTCGTTTGCGTCGTCCAGTCCGTGCGGCCCGGGTCGACGCGCTCGGGCGAGAAGGCGAGGAAGAAGTCCTTGCCCGACCTGCGAGCCCGGACTTCCGTTCGAGGACTGGGAGCACCTCGTCCCGCGTCGTCCCGGGATACGTGGTGGACTCGAGCACGACGAGGTGCCCGGGCCGCAGGCGGTCGGCGATCTTCTCCACGGCGCTCATGACTATCGAGAGGTCGGGCTCGCGGTTCTGCGTCAGCGGCGTCGGGAGCGCGATGATCACCGCGTCGGTCATGCCGGAGCGCGTCGTAGTCGGTGGTCGCGGCGACGAGCTCGTTCTCGACCAGCGGAGCAAGCGCCTTCGAGGGCACGTCCTCGATGTAGCTCTCGCCGCGGTTGATCGCCTGGACGCGGCCCACGTCGATGTCGAGTAGGACGGAGCCGACTCCCGCCTCGGCGAAGACGTGCGCGAGCGGGATGCCCACGTACCCGGCGCCCACGATCGCGACCTCGCGCTGGCCGGTGCGGCGGCTCGGCGGGGCCGGCGCCACGGCGGTGCAGTCGTGTCTGGTGTCGTGCTCATGCTCGACTCATCGTACAAAGGAGTTCGGCGATTCTCTCGGACTGCGTGCCCGTCACCGTACAGGTCTGGCCTTTCGGTGGGGGGGCGCGCGTCGCGGACTGCTGAGACGATCAGGTCGGGGTCCGTTCCGACGAGGCGGTTCCACCCCGTCTCGATCGTCTCGACCCACTCGCTCGTCGTGCGGAGCGTGATGCAGGGCACGCCGTACCAGTACGCCTCCTTCTGTACGCCACCCGAGTCCGTGAGGACGAGCCGGGCCTGGGAGGCGAGGGCGGCGAAGTCGAGGTAGCCGGCGGGTGGGAGCACGCGCACGTTCGAGTCGAGCGAGATCTTCGCCTCGGCAAGGGCCGCGCTCGTGCGCGGGTGCGCGGGGAAGACGACGGTCTCCTCGATCCGCGCCAGCGCCTCGGCGACGCGGGCAAGCGCGTCGGGCTCGGTGTTCGCGGGCCGGTGCAGGGTGAGCACGAGGTACCCGCCCGGCTCGACACCGGCCCGGTCGAGCGCGCGCGAACGCTCGCGGGCGATCGGGGCGAGCCGGAGGTTGGCGTCGTACATGACGTCGCCAACTTCGTGCACGCCCTCGGTGGTGCCCTTCGGCGGCCAGGTTGGCGACCGCGGTATCCGTCGGGCAGAAGAGGAGGTCGGAGATGCGGTCGACGAGCATCCGGTTCAGCTCCTCCGGCATCGTGCGGTCGAAGGAGCGCAGCCCTGCCTCCACGTGGGCGACCGGCACGTTCAGCTTGGCCGCGGCCAGCGCGCCGGCCAGCGTCGAGTTGGTGTCGCCGTAGACGAGCACGGCGTCGGGCCGCTCTCGCGAGCACGGCGCGCTCGATCCCGGGGAGCATGCGCGCGGTCTGCTCGGCGTGCGTGCCCGAGCCGGCCTCGAGCCGGTACGCGGGCGTCGTCGAGCTCGAGCTCGTCGAAGAAGACCGCCGAGAGCTCTCGGTCGTAGTGCTGGCCCGTGTGGAGCAGGACCTCGTCGAGCCTCGCGCCCGCGGAGCGCGAGCGAGAGCGGGGCGGACTTGATGAACTGCGGCCGGTTGCCGACGACAGAAAGGATTTGCACGCCGGCGGCGAAATGTAGCCAAGCCATGACACGGAAGTTCCTCCTCAGCGGCGTCGATCTCCTCGGCTACGCCTGGACAACAGCCGGACGCTCGCCTGGTACCTCACGCGCCGGCTCCAGCGGGATTGAGCCCGCGCAGCCCGCGGCTAGAATGGCCCGCCGCGGGCCGTTAGCTCAGCTGGTAGAGCAGGGGACTCTTAATCCCAAGGTCGAAGGTTCGAATCCTTGCACGGCCCATCTCCTGAATCCCTGCATTCCGCCACGTCTCTCACATTCGGGCGCCTTCGGCGCGGAGTTGCGGCATGACGGCTCTCATGACGACGAAGGAGGACTCGGCGCCCGTACTTGCTCTCGTCGTTTCCGAGCCCTGCGCGCACCGACGGCGAAACCCTTCCGCTCGCAGAGGCGCAAGGCCTCGGTGAAAGCCGCTTCGGCTTCCTCCGTGGAACCCGTGACCTGGAGGACCTCGCCGAGGCCGTCGAGCACGAACGACTGGAGAAAGAGAAAGTCCGTCGGCTCTGCGATCGCAACCGCCTCGCGGGCGAGTTGGACGGCTTCCGCCGCCTGCCCCTGGCGGGCGAGGACCTTCGCCCTGACACACCGCAGCAAGCCCTGCGAGTAGGCATCGTCGCTGCCGGCCGTCTCCTCCCCCAGCTGAATGAACGCCTCGGCCTCCTCGTACCGGCCCTGGACGTAGACGGCCTCGGCCAGGATGCCGGCGATCGTCGGCAGCCAGGCAAGCTCGCCCATCGTCTGAAGAGTGCTGACGCCCCAGCGGAGCTCGTGCTCGGCGGCCGCCGGGTCACCCGCCCAAAGCTCGGCCCACGCGCTCATCTCCGTGAGTGGTCCGGCGATCCACACCGTCAGCGCGACCTCTTCGAGCGTCGATCTCGCCTGTCCGATCAGCTGCCGCGACTCGTCGAATCGGCCGCGCATCGCCTCGAGGTTCCCCCAGCTGAAGAGGGCGGCCGACATCGCCTTCCGGTCGCCGTCGGCCCTGCCGAGCACATCGCTGCACCTGCGAATTCCGTCTTCGACCGGCAGGGAACCGGCCCACACGGCCAACGGGACCCACGAGAGCGACTCCAGCCACTCTCGGGTGTCGCCGGCCGCATGCGCGTGTGCAGCCGCCTTCTCCCAGGCCTCCTCGGCGGCGCGGAAGTTGCACTTCGTCAGATGGAACAGGCCGAGCAGGGACCAACCCTTCGCCAGTCCACGCTCGTCGTCGTGCTCCTCGAAGATCGCCATGGCCCGCCTCGCCTCGCGCTGCGCCTCGTCCGCCCAGCCCTCCGGCTCGGCAAGGAACCGCACCCACAGGTCGAGGATCTGGGCATGCGCCTGCAGGCGGCGGTCAGCGGACGCCGACGCGGCTTGGCGCATCTCGGCGATCACGTCTCGCGTGTGCCCGAGGTCGCCCGTCTCGAGAAGCGCGAACGCAAGCTCGGGCAGGAGCCGGAGTCGAGCAGGATCGTCGCGCGGGCCGAGCGAGACGGCGCGGGACAACATGTTGACGGCGGCGGGCATGTCGCCGCGGGCGAAGGCCCGCCGCCCCGCCGAGGCGAGGGGCACGGCCGCCCGGCGCGCGAGTGACTCGACGCGCTCGTTCGACAAACCGAGCTCCGCGAGCGACCGGTACGCCTGCTCCAGGTGATGGCCGACGATCTCTTCGTACTCGCCGGCCCGGTCGCCCTTCTTGACCTCGATCCACGAGGCGAAACACTCATGGAGCTGGGCTTGGACGCTCTTCGGAATGCCGTTGTAGGCCGCGTCCCTGATCAGGATGTGGGTGAACCGAAACGCATCCTCCTCCAGCAGGTCCGAGCGATCCGGGCGGATGAGCTCCTTCCTCACGAGCGACTGGAGCCGGCTGCCGACGCGAGGCCGCTGCTCTTCGGGCGCGCACTCGGCGACGGCGCCCCACCAGAAGACCCGGCCGATCACGGACGCGCGCTCGATCACTGCGCGCTCCTCCTCGTCGAGCCGGTCCAGCCGCGCGGTGAGGAGGGAGTTGATCGTCGGCGGAATTGTCAGGCTCGCCAGGTCATCGGCGGCGGTCCAGGTCCCGGCGTCAGCGCTGAGCAGACCATCGTCGATCAACATCCGCAGCGTTTCCTCGACGAACAACGGGTTTCCTTCCGCAGCGTCGGCGATCCGCGCTCGAGCCTCCTCTGCGAGCTCCGCGCCCCTGAGCAGGTTCCTGATCAGGCCGGCCATCTCGGCATCGCTCAGCGAACGAAGCGTGACGAGGGACGCGTTCGACTTCGAGGTCATCCAGTCGCCGCGAACTTCGAGGAGCTCAGGGCGGGCGAGACAGACGAGAAGTACCGGGACACCGACCAGCGAGTCGACGAGGTACTCGAGCAAATCGAGGAACGTCGGCTCGGCCCAGTGAATGTCGTCGAAGACGACGACCAAGGGTCGACGAGCAGCCAGCTCGTCGAACAGCTTCCGCACGGCCCAGAACGTCTCCTGTACACCCGGCATCACGTCGGCAAGTCCCATGAGTGCCGCGAGGCGTGCGCGGACGAGCGCAGCATCGGGGCCCTCGACCAACTCGGCGATCTTCGTACGAGCCTCGTCTGGCGAATGAGCGTCGCTGATCCCCGCTGCGGCTCTCAGCACCTCGACGATCGGCCAGAAGGTGATCCCTTCGCCGTACGGCAGGCATCGTCCGACCACGACCGTCGTACCGCTGTCCAGTCTGGGAAGAAAGTCTCGCGTGAGCCGGGACTTGCCGACCCCGGCCGGGCCCATCACCGTGACGAGCTCACATGACCGGGACTCGACCGTCCGCTGGAGCACGTTCTCGAGCGCGGCGAGCTCCCGGTCGCGCCCGATCAGAGGCGACTCGAGGCCACGCGTGGCCACGGGTGTGGGTGCAACATCGACGAGGTTCCAGGCGGCAACGGATTCCGATTTTCCTTTCACCTGGAGCGGCTGGATGGGCGCCGTCGTCGAGACGTCCCGAACCAGGCGGTAGGTCGCTTCACCGATGAGGATCTCGCCCGGGCCGGCCGCCTGCTCGAGCCGGGCTGCGACGTTGACTGCCTCTCCGACCACGAACGATTCACCCTTGCTCGAGTCCCCGGCGATGACCTCACCCGTGTTCACACCGGTCCGGGTGACGATCCTGACTCCCCAGTGGGCCTCGAACTCTTCGTTCAGCCCCTGGAGCGCATCACGCATCGCGACGGCCGCTTGGACCGCGCGGAGGGCGTCGTCCTCGTGCAAACGCGGGACGCCGAACACCGCCATGATCGCGTCGCCGATGAACTTCTCGGTCGTTCCGCCGTAGCGCTGTACCACCGCTCCCATCTCCTGGAAATACCGGGTCATGAGCTGGCGAAGCGATTCTGGATCGAGCTCGTTGCCCAATGCGGTCGAGCCAGCAAGATCCGAGAAGAGGACGGTTACGACCCTCCGGGTCTCGGCGACGCTGCGAGCTGGTCCGGGCAGCAACGATCCGCAGGACGCGCAGAAACGCGATTCGGCCGCGTTCTCGCTTCCGCAGGTGGAACAGACGAGGCTCCCGTCGGCGTGTGCCATATCGAGCCATGGATTGTCCGTCCGGGTCTCGCGGAGAGCAAGCCCGCTGCTTGACAAGTTGAGGTCGGGCCTGGATATTCGGGCACTCAACCGAAAGGGGAGAACGATGGGGCACGAGTCCGGATTGCCGAATCACGTCTTGAGGTACCTCAGAAGGATCGAGGTCGACCCGAGCGACCTCAGCGACGAAGCGAGGGAGACCCTTGCCGGTCTCTCAGTGGGCGAGCTCGGCCTGCTGGAGACCGTCAAGAACAGCATGAAGGATGACGACGATAACGTCATGCTCAGGGTCCACTAGTTCGAGTTACTGACGGCCCCAGGATGCCGCAATGACCGAGGTCGAGGCTCTGCCGCGGGCCGGCACGACGCCTAGCATCCGTCTTCGGCGGAAGATCGACCTCGTGATCCAGCCATTCGCAGCTTCGTGCCGCGCGCTCGTGACACATCCGCGACTCGCCGATTTCTGGCCCGCGTTCCTCATCACCCAACACGAGATCATTCGTGCCACGGTCCCGCTGACGGAGGCGGCAGCCATGCGCGCGGCGATGGCAGCCGACGACCCTGTGGCCCCCGGCCTGACCCGGTATCTGGAGGAGCACGTTGAGGAGGAGCGGGGTCACGACGAGACGCTGCTCGACGATCTCGAGCTGCTCGGCGTGGACCGCGCGACCGTGCTGGGTCGCATGCCGTCTCCCGCCGTGGCGAGCCTAGTCGGGTCTCAGTATTACTGGATCCACCACCATCACCCGATCGCGTTCCTCGGCTTCGTCGCGCTGATGGAGGGCGATCCGCCGACCCGGGAGCTTGTCGAGACGCTGATCTCCGCGACCGGCTACCCGCGGGCCGCGTTCCACACCCTTGTCGAGCATGGTGAGCTCGATCCGGGTCATCGCGACAGGCTCGATCGAACGATCGACTCCCTGCCGTTGACATCTGAGCACGAGACGACCATGGGGATCTCGGCCATGTACAGCGCCAAACTCCTTCCATCCACGATCGAGGAGATCCTCGCTCAGGGGTAAGGTGCGCCTCGTGTGGCACCTCGAAGTCGCGTCGCTGTCGGCGTCGAGGCGTGGTGGAGGGCACGCGTCCGTCTGCTCGACGCTCTCGATCAGCTAAGGCATTGACTGAGGGCTGTTGGTAGCGGCTCTCGGTCGTCTGTTCACTGCGCCAGGTCAACGTAGGGTCAACAAGCGGGCCCGAACTCCGTGCGAGCTCTCCCGACCCAGACCCCTGGAGCCATGCGGTCTCAGCCTGAGCCCCGAGCGAGCCCGATCCTGGCGGCAGCCACTCTTAATCCCAAGGTCGCAGGTTCGATCCCTGCACGGCCCATCATCTCCTTTCGCGTGAGAGCACCGATGAGTCGCGCTGCCGGCCGTGGTCTTAGAGGCATAAGTCACGCCGGCCAACCCAAAGGAGATTTCCCATGGCCCGCTATGTCGATGGATTCGTCCTGCCGGTTCCGAAGCGCAATCTCGATGCGTACCTCCGCCTGGCCCGCAAGGCGGGCAAGATCTGGCGTGAGCACGGAGCGCTGGAGTACCGGGAGTGCGTCGCGGAGGACGTGCAGGCGGGAGAAGTCACGTCCTTCCCAGACAGCGTCAAGGTCAAGCGAGGCGAGACCGTGGTGTTCTCGTGGACCGTGTTCAAGTCGCGTGCGCATCGCGACCGCGTGAACGCCAAGGTGATGAAAGACCCACGCCTCGCGGACATGATGGACCCGAAGGCGATGCCCTTCGACGCCGAGCGCATGGTCTACGGCGGCTTCGACGTCGTCATCGACCTCTGAGTCGGGTCACCGTGGTGCCCGTCGGCCGGCGGGTGTCCTAGGATGCGCTCGTGTTTCTCGCCGGGTTCCTCTTTCGTTGGGGCTCGAACATCCTTGCGCTCCTCGTTGCCTCGGCGCTGATCGACGGTTTCGACTACGGCGACGTCTGGACGCTGATCATCGCGGCGCTCGTCTTCTCGGTCGTGAACTTCATCATCAAGCCGATCGTCACCCTGCTCGCTCTCCCTGCAGTGGTCCTCACGCTCGGCATTGCGCTCTTCTTCATCAACGTGTTCATGCTGTACATCACCGACTGGATCGTCGGTGGCTTCGAGACGGGCTCCTTCTGGGACACGGTGCTGGGCGCGCTCATCGTCTGGGCCGTGAACTTCGTCCTCTCCGCTTTCCTCAAGCCGGAAGAACGCTAGGAGCGGCCTCGCGCCGGGCGCGGCGCTCGAGGTCGATCCGCTCGTCTGCCTGCTCGATGAGGAGCGGGTCGTGCGTGGCGCAGACGACGGCCGCGCCGGTCCGCGCGAGCCCGAGCAGCAGCCGTGCAACCGTGAGCGCGTTGGCCTGGTCGAGGCGTGCCGTCGGCTCGTCGGCGAGGAGTAGAGCCGGGCGGGGGGCGAGCGCCCGCGCCACCGCAACGCGCTCACGCTGGCCGCTCGAGAGGTCGGCGACGGCGCGCTCCGCCTCGTCCGCGAGCCCGACCGCCGCTAGCGCCTCGAGTGCCCGCCGCGCAGCCTCGCCCGCCGCTGTCTCCCGCAGGGCGAGGCCGAGCTCGACGTTCTCCCGGGCGCTCAGGAAGGAGACGAGGACGGCCGCCTGGCCCGCGAGCCCGACGTGCCGTGCCCGAAACGCTGCCCGGCCGTCCCGGTCGAGCGCAGGGAGGTCGGTGTCGAGGACGTCGATCTCGCCCGCGCTCGGGAGCTCCAGGCCGGCGAGGAGGTGGAGGAGCGTCGTCTTCCCCGAGCCGGACTGGACCGGTGACGGCGACGAGCTTTCCCGCTTCGAAGGCGGCGTCCAGGCCGCTGAGCGCCGTCGTGGCTGTCGCTCCCTCACCGTACGTCTTCGTGACGTCGCGAAGCTCCGCGACCACGCCCCCGGGACGCGTCTCTGCGACGGGGGCGGGCTCTTCCGCTCCCTGGGGAGCCGAGTCTCCGGGAACAGGCGCGACGACGATGCCTTCCTCGTGCAGGCGGGCGCTCGCGCGGGTGCGGATGCCCGTGCGCCGCAGGAGCTCTTCGGAGAGCCGGACCCAGCCGCCGCGGCCGACGACGATGGTCTCCTCGCCGCCCTCCTCGACGGCCGCCTCCTCGCTCACGCGGCCGTCCCGCACGCGGACGATGCGGTCGGCGACCGCCGCCGACTCCGGGTCGTGGCTGACGAGCACCGTCGTCGCGCCCGCTTCACGCGCAAGCTCCCCGATCAGCCCGTAGATCTCCCGGGCGTTGACGGCGTCGAGCTCGCCGGTCGGTTCGTCGGCGAGGAAGAGCTTGGGCCGGTGCGCAAGGGCCGCGCAGACCGCGATGCGCTGCTGTTCCCCGCCCGAGAGCTCACGCGGGTGCGCGTTCCGCCGGCCGGCGAGCCCGACCCGCTCGAGGAGCTCGTCCGCTCGGGCGAAGCGCTCACGGCCGGAGACGTCCCGGCGAGCGCCGGCTGGAGCGCGACGAGCTCCCGCGCCGAGAGCTCCGCGGCGAGCGCACGCCAGTAGTGCTGGTCGGCGTACCCCAGTAGCTCCGAGCGATAGCGGGCGAGCGCTGCGCCGCCCAGCTTCGGCAGGTCGAGGCCGAGGGCGTGCACCGTCCCGGCGGAGGGCCGGTCGAGCCCGGCGAGCATGCGCAGGAGGGTCGTCTTTCCGGATCCGCTTGGGCCGAGCACGACGCACACCTCCCCCTCCCGGACATCGAGCGTCAGTCCCTGAAGCGCCACCACGCCTCCCTCCGGCGAGGAGTACACGCGGAAGAGGTCGCGGATCTCGACGGCGTTCCTCATGCGCGGCGGGCAACTGCGGCGACGAGGACGCCGGCCAGCAGGGCGCAGCCGGCCAGAGCTCCGCCGAGCACGCCCCAGTCGACCGCGGGCCGGAGCGGCAGCTCGGCGGCGTGGGCTTCGGCGGTCACCGCGACGAGGTCGACGACGAGGAGGCTGAGCACGGCGGCCGTTGCGATGCCGCCGAGGAGCCCCGCCAGGGCGACGACAGCTCCGCGGGTGCGAACGACGCGGCGGAGGAGGGCCGGCCGCGCGCCCTGCGCCTCCAGGTCGCGAAACTCTCCTCGGTCGTCGCGCAGGTCCGAGAGGACGCCGAGGAGGATCCCGACGAGGGCCAGTCCCAGCGCGACGAGGGCGCCGCCGAGGAGCGTCAGGAGCGTCCCGCGGGCGAGCGGATCGTTGCGGAGCGAGTCCTCCAGATGCCGCGCGGGACTCCACTGCGAGGACGTCGAAGGGGGGACGTGCGAGCGCGGCCTCCAGGGCTCGGCGGTGCTCCACGGACTCCGCGCCGAGCCAGATCTCGTTGGACACCGCGATGCCCGGCTGCTCGGCGTTCAGAGCGGTGCCCAGAAGGACGCGGTCGGCGACCACGAACTCACCGGAGGTGCCGGGGAAGCGCCGCGCGACGCCCGCCACACGCGCCACGACCTGTTCGCCGGCGACGCGGAGCGGGAGGCGCCCGCGCTCGCCGGCCGCAGCCGCGATACCGGGTGACGCGATCACGGGCACCGGGCCCTCGTCGCTCGCCTGGCGGGGCCGGAAGCGGCTCGTCTGCGCCTCGGTGAGCGTGTAGCGGAGCGTCGCGCCGGCGCCCGTCGGCGCGGGCTCCACGCCGCTCACCCCGATCCACTCCTCGTAGCCGCCGAGCGTGACGCTGCCGCTTCCGTCCGTCTCGGCTCGCAACGGACCGAGCACGAGGGTCCCCTCGAACGGCTCCCCCTGGTCGCCGCCGCGCTCGACGATGCGGGGCGGGACGAGCGTGAGCGCCACGAGACGGCCGCCGCGTGCGTCTTCCGGGATCGGTGCCCGCAGCAAATGCCCCAGCGGCTCGGTCTCGCCTAGCTCGAGCGTCGCGAACGCCCCGCTCGGGGTCGCCACGCTCGCGGTGAGCGTGATGCTCCGCCCGCGACCCTCGACGACGAGCTCGGTCGCGTCCTCGGGAAGCACGGGGCCGCGCGGCTCGGCCCCGCTCTCGATGCGGACGGCGAGCTCGGCCGGTGACCGGGCAGCGAAGTCGTCCCGCCAGCCTCCGAGTGCAGGCAGAGCCTCGGGGTCGAGGCCCAGCGCGGTGATCCCGGTGGCCCCGCCCGCCCGGCTGACGTTCGCGGAGAGGCGGAGCACGGGCTCGACGCGCACGTCGGGACCGAGCGCGGCGAGCCGTTGGGGAGGCGCGGCCTCCCGCACGGGTATGAGGCGGGTCAGGTCCTCGCGGACGACGAAGTCGAATGGCACGCGGAAGGAGGCTTCCTGCTGCTGCCCGCGGGCCAACGTCGTGCGGTAGCTCTCGGCGAAGACGGCGAGCCCGACGCTGACGACCAGGAAGGCGATCGCCACGGCTGCATGGCCCGGGTTCCGGGCGAGGGAGAGCGCCGCCAAGCGAAACGAGACGTGGCGGCGGCGCGTAAGCCGCTCGAGCGCGAACAGCGCCGGGCGGAAGAGGCGTGCGAAGACGAACCGCGGCGACGAAAGTGACGAGCCCGGGGAGCAGCACGAGCGCAGCGGCCGAGCCTTCCCCGCCCGCGAGCGAGGTCTCGTCGAAGTCCCCACGGGCGAGCAGCACGGCGATCGCGACGAGCGCGCCGAGAGCGGCGGCGTCGAGCGGGGAGAAGGAGCGACCGCCGAGCGCCACCGGTCGAATGCGCAGCGCACCGAGGAGGACGAGCGCGAGCGCGACGGCAGTCGCGAGCGCGACAAGAAGGCCCCGGCTCGAGAACGTCGAGTGCGACAGCACGGCGCCCGCAGGCGCCCCTGCACGGTCGGCCACGAGCCAGGCGGCGAGCGAGCCGAGCGCCCAGCCGGCCGCCGTGCCTGCGAGCGCGATCAGCCCGGTTTCCGCGGCGACGAGCACGCTGAGCTGCCAGCCGCGCGCGCCGTACCACGTGAGGCGCTGCCTCGCGGCGTCCACGTCGCTGCGCATGCCCACGGCCGCGAGGACGGCGAAGGCGAAGAGCAGCGCCGCCGCCTCGCCGCCGATGAGGAGCAGCCGGCGTCCCGCCACCTCGCTCTCCACACCGGCCTCGCGAAGCTCGTCGAGCGGCGCAGCGAGGGCGAACCCGGCCGAGGCCGACTGCAACGAGGAGCGGGCGCGGGCAACCGCCCCGTCGAGGCGGTCCAGCTCCCACGCGTGCACGCTCCCCTGCCGGAGCGGCACGACCCACGAGTAGCTCCTGTAGACGTTCTCGAGCACCGGGGAGCGCGTGAGCGGGGCGACTCCTTCGGCGAGCACGAGCGGTGCGGGCGGCGGGCGATGGTAGGCCGCCGCCTCCCGGTAGAGCGGGCTCAGGGCGGCGCGGCTGTGCTCGTTCTCGGCCGGGGCGAGGAAGTCGCCGAAGAGGACGGGGGAGCGAAGCACGGCCTCCCCGACCTCGACGAGCCGCAGGCCGGGCGCGCTCGGGAGGCGGCCCTCCCCCCGAAGGCGGACGACCTCGCAGCGCTCGGGGCGGCACTGCTGCGGGAGGCGCCCGGAGCGGAGGACGACCCAGTCGCGAAGGCTGTCGACGGCCCCGAGCCCGATGAAGCGGCCGGCGAGCGAGCTCTCCCGAAAGAGGACGAGGGATGCCGGCTCGCCGGCGACGACTCCCAGGAGCGCCCGGCGAGCCGCGGCGGTCGAGGGTCGGCCAGTCCTCCCTGGCCTGCGCCGGGAGCCCGAACCAGTCCGCGCGGACCGAGCGGTCGGCTGCCGGGATCTGGCTGATGTCTCGGCCGACGCGCTCGTCGCGCGCCACGGTGCTCCCGGCGAGCACGGCCGCGAGCATCGCGGCTCCCGCGGCGACGCCGACTGCGGCGAGGAGCGCGGTCGAGGCACGCTGGGAGAGGCGCAGGGCGGCGAGTCGCAGGGGGTATCCGAGCCGCCGAGCGGGCCTCATGACGGGGACGCGTGCCAGCGCGGCTTTCGCTTCGACCACTCACGTTGCTTCGCCTGAGGTTAAGCTGTGCTTATGCTCGACGTCCGGCGCATGCGCGTGCTCCGCGAGGTCGCCATCCGCGGGTCGATCGCGGGCGCTGCGGAGGCCCTCTCGTTCACGCCCTCGGCCGTCTCGCAGCAGGTGGCAGAAGCTGGAGCGGGAGACCGGGGTTCAGCGCTCGTGCGCCGAGGCCCTCGAGCGTGACCCTGACGGAGGCGGGGAGGGAGCTCGTCGAGCACACCGAAGGACATCCTCGAACGCCTGGCCGAGGCGGAGGCGGACGTGCGCCGCCTGGCCGGGAGGAACGCGTCGCTCCGCGTCGGCTCGATCACGACGGCGGCGGCCACCATCCTGCCCGACGCGCTGAAGAGCTTCGGCCGCCGGCGCCCGCGACGGAAGTGCGGTTCTCGAGGCCGACTCGCTGGCAGGCTTGCGCGCGTCTGCGCGCGCGCGAGCTCGACCTCGCGGTCGTGTTCGAGTACGACCACGTACCCCTCCCCGTCGACGAGCGGATCGAGCTCCTTGACCTGCTCGAGGAGCCCATGCGCGTGCTGCTTCCGGAAGGGCACCGAGTCGCGCGCAAGCGGGCGGTGCGCCTGCAGGAGCTTGCCGAGGAGCGCTGGATCAGAGCCCACGACGCGCTCCTCGTGCCATCAGTTTACCGAGCGGCGCATGCCGCGCGGCCGGGTTCGAGCCCAGGATCGTGGCCGAGTTCGACGACTACGCGGGCATGCAGAACGCCGTCGCCGCCGGCGTCGGGGTCGGCTTCGCGCCGGACCTCGGGCTCACGCGGCTTGAGCCCGGGGTGGACGTCCGCCCGATCGCCTTCGCCCCGCCCCAGCGGCGCATGCTCGTTGCGGTGCACCACGGCGAGGTCGAGCAGCCCGCGATCGCGGCCATGCTCGAGGCGCTCCGCGGCGCGGTCGCGGCCCGCGAGGCTCTCTTCCCCGCCGCCGCCGGCGCCTCCTAGCCCGGCTCGTCGCGGAACCGGACCCGGGCCGGCGCGTACCCTGGGCCGAGATGCGCGTCGGGGTCATCGCCCTCCTCTGTGAGCGTGCTCGTCCTCGCGTCGGGCTGTGCGCGGCGAGGACCAGGCAGCGCCGGCCGACCACCGCCCGGCGGACGACCATCGCGGGCACGAGCCGAGCAACCGCGGATCCGGCGGCCGAGACCGACCGAGCGGGCGGCCTTGGCGGGGGACGGCCGCGGGCCTGCGTCTCGTGCGAGGTCGCCGCCGGGCTCGACTCGCCGCTCCACGTTGCCTTCGCGCCCGGGCGAGCCGGACCGAGCTCTTACGTCGTCGAGCGGCCGGGCCGCATCCGCGTGCTCGAGGGCGGGCGCCTCCTGCTCCGAGCCCGTTCCTCGACATCCGGGACAAGGTCGACCGCAGGCGGCGAGCAGGGGCTCCTCTCCGTCGCCTTCCATCCCGGACTACGCGCGAGAACGGGCTCTTCTACGTCGAACTACACGGACACGGGCCGGCGACACCGTCGTCGAGGAATACCGGGCCGCGGGCGGCAGCTCGCCCGAGCCGGCGCGCGAGCTTCTCTGTCGTCGACCAGCCGTACGCGAACCACAACGGCGGCCAGCTCGCCTTCGGCCCCGACGGCCTCCTCTACGTCGGCATGGGCGACGGCGGCGTCCGGCGGTGACCCGGAGAACCGCGGCCCAGAACCTCGACGAGCCGCTGGGCAAGCTCCTGCGCATCGACGTCGACCGGCAGGGGGCCGAGTGGGAGATCGCGGCGCTACGGCCTGCGCAACCCCTGGCGCTTCTCCTTCGACCGGGAGACGAGCGACCTCTGGATCGGCGACGTCGGCCAGAGCGAGCTGGGAGGAGATCGACTACCTCGCCGCCGGGCGGCGCGCGCTGGTGAACTTCGGCTGGGACGTCTTCGAGGGCACGCAGGTGGTACGAGGACAAGGAGCCGAACCCGGCGGGCCGGCTGGTCGGGCCGATCGCTCGAGTACTCCCACGCAGGGCTGCTCCGTCACCGGCGGCTACGTCTACCGCGGCGGCGACGTGCCCGCGGCGCGCGGCCGCTACTTCTACGGCGACTACTGCAGCGGCACGGTCTGGAGCCTCGTCGTGCGCGGCGGGCAAGGCAACGGACGTGCGAGCGCGACGCCCTTCGAGGTTCCCGGGCTCTCGCTCGTTCGGCGAGGACGCCCGCGGCGAGCTCTACCTCGTGTCCCTCGAGGCGGACAGCTCTACCGCCTCGCTTCGCGCTAGGCCTGGCGGAACCTCCGCCGCGCCGCGCGGTGTAATAGGGGTGCAGTGGAGGACCGGCCACTGGCGGAAAGCAGGCTCGTCGCAGCAGCGCAGGCGGGCGACACCCGAGCCTACCAGGCCCTCGTCGAGGAGCACCAGACGATCGCGTTCCGAACCGCGTACCTGATCACCTGCTCCGCCGCCGACGCGGAGGAGGCCGTGCAGGACGGCTTCGTGAAAGCCTTCTACGCGCTCGGCCGCTTTCGTCCCGGCGCGCCCTTCCGGCCGTGGATCCTTCGTATCGTCGCGAACGAGGCGCGGAACCGCCGCAGGTCGGCCGGCAGGCGCGAGCGCCTCGTGCTGCGCGCGGCCGAGGATCCGCTCTCGGGGGGCGCGGTCCCGTCCCCCGAGGCGGCCTTGCTCGAGTCGGAGCAGCGGAGCCAGCTGCTCGAGGCGGTCAACGGGCTCCGCGAAGAGGACCGGCTCGTGATCGCCTGCCGGTACTTCCTCGGCCTCTCCGAGGAGGAGACCGCCGAAGCGCTCGGCTGGCGTCGCGGCACGGTGAAGTCGCGGCTGTCCCGAGCGCTCGGCCGTCTGCGCGAACGGATGGAGGTGGTGGTATGACCGAGCTCGAGCAGGCACTCGTACGGCTCGGGGACGAGCTCGAGTTCCCCGAGACGCCCGACATCGCCTCGGCCGTGCGCCGGCGCCTCGGCAAGCGAGCCCGAGCCAAGGCGTCTACGGCTTCCGGCGTGGCGCACGCTCGCGATCGCCTGCGCCGTGCTGCTCGCCGCCCTCGGAGCCGCGTTCGCGGTGCCGCCCGCCCGCAGCGCGATCCTCGATTTCTTCGGCTTGCGAGGCGCGACGATCGAGCGCGTCGAGACGCTCCCGACGCTTCCGGCCCCGGCCGGCGTCAGCCCGAACCTGATGCTCGGCCGGCCGGTACCGCTCGAGGAGGCCGAACAACTGGCGGCGTTCCCCGTGCTCATCCCGAAGGCGCTGGGCGGGCCCGATCACGTCTTCTACTCGTCCTCCGTCCCCGGGGGCCGGGTCTCGCTCGTGTACCGACCGGAGGACGGCCTTTCCGCCTCCCGCTACACCGGTGTCGGGTTGCTCGTCACCGAGTTTCGCGGCGATCTCTCACCCGAGCTGATCGGCAAGCTCGTCGGCGGCGGCGCGAACATGCCAGCGTGGTCAGCGTCGACGGCAAGCCCGGGTACTGGATCGCGGGCGGCCCGCACGTCCTCTTGTTCCGCGATGCGCAGGGCAACATCCTCGAGGACACCATGCGCCTCGCGGGAACACGCTGCTCTTCGAACATGGGAACATGCTCGTTCGCCTCGAGGGCTCGCGCGCTCTCACGCAGGAGCGCGCGGTCGAGCTGGCGGGGTCGATGGCCTCGAAGGCCAGGAGCTCTTAGGCCGCGGCGGCCGACTGGGCCTGCTCGCGCTCGATGCGAGCGCAGAGTCGCGCGCCTGCTCGACGAAGGCGAGCGCGGCCGGGCGGGCGGTAGCGGTCACGGTGCCAGGCGATGGCGATCAGCGCGGGGCGGCACGTCGTTGAGGGCAGACGGCGGTGCCACCGGCTGGCCGGGGTCGACGGCGAGCAGCGGCACGAGCGCGGCGCCGACGCCCGCGGCGACGAGCCCCTGGATCGTGCCGTTGTCGTCCGAGCGAAAGACGATGTTCGGCTCGAGGCCGGCGTCGCGGAAGCGGTTCTCGACCAGGTGGATGCTGCGGCACTGGCGGAAGCCGATGAGGGGAAGACCGGCCACCTCCTTGAGCGAGGGCGGCCCTTGCGCCTCGCGCGAGCGGCGATCCGGCGGGGACGACGAGGGCATACGGGATCCTCCATCAGCTCGAGCGCCTCGAACGGGCCCTCCGGGAGCGGGAGGATGACGAAGGAGAGGTCGAGCTCCCCGCGCTCGACCAGCTCGAGCAGGTGGCCGTCGTCGGCGGACTCGGTGAGCTGGATCTCCACCTGCGGCCACGCCTGCCTGGAACTCGCGCAGGAGGCGCGGGAGGACGCGTGCCCCCACGCTCTGGTACGTGCCGATCCGCAGAGTGCCGGCTGCGCCCTCTGCGAGGGCGGCGAGGTCGGCCTGGGCCGCCTGCAGCCGGGCGACGATGCCCGTCCGCGTGCCGGAGGAGCAGGTGCCGGCCGCCGTGAGCGAGACCGGGCGCGGCCCGCCGGGGCGCTCGACGAGGCGCTGCCCGACGATGCGCTCGAGCGCGGCGATCTGCTGGCTGACCGCCGACTGCGTGTATCCGAGCCGGGCGGCCGCGCGCCCGAAGGAACCCTCCTCGTCGACGGCCTGGAGGCCGCCAGATGGCGAAGCTCGACGCCGAGCCATCCATCAGCTCCCATGATCGAATTCAATCATAACTTGACTTGTGCTAATGGACAGGCGCGGTCATCCTAGAGGTCATGGAGATCGCCGTCCTCGTGTTCATTCTCGTCATCGTGGCTGCTGGCGCTCGCTCTACGGCGTGGACTCCGCGCCTGGAAGAGCCGCCGGCACGGCCCGACTGGCGCCGAGGGCGCTCAGCTTGCCGCTCGGCTGGAACCGGCCGATCCGGGTCCGAGCCGAGGCGTGGGGATACCCGGCCTTTACGCCGGCTGTGAAGGCAGTTCCGCTTCCGGTGCGGCTTGTCGCATCCTAACGGCCGAAAGGGACGTGTCAGGGGTTTGACCCCGGTCAGGCCCCGAGTGGTCTGACGCCGTTTCGGCCGAGCGGCTGGGAGCGCGGCTCTCCGGCCAGCCTGAGGAGCACGTCGAGCGAGCTCCGCGGGCCGGGCCAGTGCTCCTCGACGAGGCGAGCCGCTGCCCCGAAGGACGGTGCGCAGGACGAGTGCCGCGAGCAGCGCGTCGTCGAGCGCCGAGCCCGGGATGAGGTCGATCGGAGTCGCGAGGTAGGCGAGCGAGGACGAGCAGCAGCCTTGCGGGCGAGGGAGACGCGGGGGTCGCGAACGAGGCGCGTGAAGAGGACGAGGCAATCGGGGACGAAGCCCGGCGAGGGCCCGGGCGTCCTCGGTGCGGCCGAGCCAGAGGAAGAGCACGGCGAGCAGCAGGAGCGCGACCAGGAGCGCCGCGCCGATCCCCACGAGCGCCCACCACCAGACGTCCACACGCTCAGGATACGGGCCATCTAGGGGAGGCGGCTCCGCCGCGGGCTCGCCGCGGAGGCGGCCGCTCGAGCGACGGGCAGGAGGCGGAGCCGAGTCTTCGTCGCGACGATCGAGAGCGAGCCGCGCCTGCGGTCGACGACGACGCCGGCGCGAAGGCGTTCGGGAAGGGTCGCGGCCTCGAGCGGCCCGGGAGGGACGGCCACGAGACAGGTCCCGATGTCGGGCGGCTCGTGCGCGTCGCTGCCGGCCGCCTGGGGCACACCATTGGCCCCGCCCAGCGCAGCGCGCGCTCGTTCGCGCGCGCCGTGAAGGGCCCGCCGTTCGCGACCTCGACGACGTCGAGGAGCCGGCGGTGAGGAGCGCCTCGATCGTCGCCGGCCCAGCCGATGGCGGATCAGCCGGTAGAAGGGATGCTGGAGGTAGACGAGCCCGTCCTGTCGCGGATTCGCCGCGCCGTCTCGAACGCGGGAGGCCGGGGGGAACGGCCTCCTGGAGGAAGAGGCCGATGAGCTCGCCGTCGGCGGTGTCCAGCTCCTGGCCGACGATGACCGGGAAGGGCGCATCGCGGGCGAGCTCGAGCGCGCCGGCGACGACGTTGTGGTCGGTGATCGCCAGGACGTCGAACCGTCCCGCCGCATGGGCCGCCGCGTAGTCCTCGAGCCGGTTGACGGCGTCGTAGGAGCGGTGCGTGTGGTTGTGGAGGTCGAGGAGCTCGAAGCCCTCCGGAACGGTCATCGCTCGAATCTAGCGTTACTGCCGCCGGAAGGGTTAGCGAATCCTGGCGCGGGAATGCTGTTAGCCGTCAAACCAGGACGGAGGGAACGATGTACATCGGCGGCGGTGTTCTCGTTCTGATTCTCATCATCATCATCCTGATCCTGATCTTCTAGGACTGGGAGGCGCGTACACGCCTCCCAGAAGCACGCGCGCCGCGCGCCCGTCGAGGGCGCGCGGCTCATGCGCCTCCTGGTTCCTCTCGTCCCTCGAAGAGGCGGCGCAACGTGTCCTCGTCCTCGGCCTCGCTCAGCACGAGCACCTCGTCCGTCGGCCTGAGCACGTAAGAACCGCGCGGCTGCACCGCTTCGCCGTCGTGGACGACGAGCGTCAGCCACGTGCTCTCGCCTATCGGAAGGTCGCGGACCGCGAGGCCGTCCGCGCGCGAGCCCTCCGCGACGACGAAGTGCTCCAGCCCGCTCGGCTCGCGCTCGAGCCGCACGGAGACGTCCCAGGGAGTCTGGCGGCGCTCGTGCATCGGAACGGCGCACAGCTTGGCCACGAGGGGCACGAGGGAGCCCTGCACGAGGACGGAGAAAGCGACCACGACGAAGACGATGCCGTAGATGCGCCGGTCTTCCTCGATGCTGCCGAGGACCACGAGCGTCCCGAGCAGGATGGGCACGGCTCCTTTGAGCCCGCTCCAGGCGATGAAGGCGCGCTCACCGAGCGTGAGGCGGACGGGCGCGAGCAGGACGGCGACGACCAGCGGCCGGACCGCGAACGCAAGGACGAGTGCGAAGAGGAGGCCGTCGCTCCAGATGTCCTGGTCGTCCAGGCCGCTCACGTCGATCGTGAGACCCAGGGCGATGAAGACGGTGATCTCGGCGAGGCTGGCGAGCGCGCTCGAGAAGCGCTCGATCTCCCCCTTGAAGGGCGCGCGGGCATCGCCTAGGAGGAGGCCGGCGACGAAGACGGCGAGGAAGCCGGAGCCGTGCAGGACCGAGGCGGCACCGTAGATCACGCCGGCCATGAGGAGGGTTCGCAGCGGGTAGAGGCCCTCGCTCGGAAGCGAGACGCGGCGCATGAGCGGAAGGAGGACGGCCGCACCCGCTACCCCGACCACAAGGCCAACGGACATCTCGATGGAGAACTCCTCGAGCACGAGCCAGAACGTCGCGTCGTCCTGCGTCGCGAACTCGAGCATGCCGATCATGAGCGCGATTCCCACGGGGTCGTTCGCTCCCGCCTCCCCCTCGAGAATCGTCCCGGACCGTCCGCCGACCTCCCTGCCGCCCAGTACCGAGAACATCACGGCCGGGTCGGTGGGCGCGAGCGCTGCGCCGACGATCCCGGCGATCGTCCAGCTGAAGCCGAGCGCGTAGTGCGCGAAGACGGCGACGAGCCCGGCTGTGGCGAACGTCCCGAGGATGCCCAGGACGGTGATCGGCAACGCCGCGTGGCGGAAGCGCCGCCAGCCAATTTCCATGCCGCCGTCGAAGAGGATGACGACGAGCGCGACGACGCCGACGCGCTCGGCGACCTGGATGGACACGTGCTCGCCCAGGCTCGGAAACGCCTCGACAAGAAGCGCGGCCGCTACGAGGAAGATCCCCGGCGCGGGGATCGGAAGACGTTCCGTCAGCTTCGTCGAGAGCAGGGCGAGCAAGAGCCCGGCCGCGAGGATGAGGACGATCTCGCCGAAGTCGCCGATCTCGGTCATGGAAGGTCGTGATTACCCACGCGGCTAGGAGGCGCCCCGGAGGGCCGCTGCTCGTCTCACCGCCTCACGCCCTAGTAGGGCGGACCGCGGTCGTACGGGTCCTCGCGCACGTACGTCGTCCGCCGCCAGCCGCCCCAGCTCTGCCAGAAGAGCAACGACAGGATCAGGCCGACCCCGCCTACGGCCATGAGAATCCAGCCGACGACCTCGATGTCGAGGCCGCTGATCTCAGCGGTGACGGCGAACGCCAGGACGGCGCCGGCCGCTATAAGGAACAGGCTTACTCCGACGCCCATGTGGCTGGTCCTCCTTGCCGGCCGGGGGAACCCTGGGCCCGGCCCCGGGGATTCGGTTGCGTTAGATTCTGACACGGGTCCCATACCCCGGCCTAAGTGCGGAAACGCTCGATCATCCAGATGACGCTCGTGGGTCTGGCCGTTGGTGCCGTCCTGGCGGTCGTGGCGATCTTCATCCCGTGGCTGCCCGACCAGGCATCGCGCGAGGCGGGGCTGATCGACAACGCCTATTGGCTCGTCACGATCATCTGCGTCGCCGTCTTCGCTGTCGTCGCCGGCGTGTCCGTCTACGCCGTGTGGAAGTTCCGCGCGCCTCCGGGCGACCTCGAAGACGGAAGCCCGATCCACGGGCATACCGGGCTCGAGATCGCCTGGACGGTGATCCCGGTCGTGCTCGTCACTGCGATCGCCGTCTACAGCGGAGTCGCCCTCGCCCAGACGGAGGACCTACCCGACGATCACGGCGTCGTCGAGATCTCGGCGCAGCAATTCGCGTGGACGTTCACCTATCCGGGCATCAAGCGCCCGGACGGACAGCCCCTTGCGAGCGGCGAGCTCGTCATGCCCGTCGATGAGGCGGTCGAGTTCCAGATCACGTCGAAGGACGTCATCCACTCCTTCTGGGTGCCCGAGTTCCGCATGAAGCAGGACGCGGTGCCGGGCATCACGACGCGGACCTACGTCACGCCGACGCAGGTCGGCACCTTCCCCGTCATCTGCACCGAGCTCTGCGGGCTCGGCCACTCGACGATGCGGTCGCGGGCGCGCGTCCTCACCGCGGCGGAGTTCGACCGCTGGGTGGAGGAGCAGAAGCGCCTGGCGGCGGAGGGCGCCTCGGTGCAGGGCAAGGAGCTCTTCACGGGGGAGTGCGGGTCCTGCCACACGCTCGCCGACGCGGACACGCAGGGCCAGGTGGGGCCGGACCTGGATAATGCGCTCCAGGGTGCAAACGAGGAGTTCATCCGCACCTCGATCCTCGAACCGAACGCCGAGATCGCGGAGGGGTTCGAGCCGGACGTGATGCCGCAGGACTACGGGGAGACGCTGAGCGAGGCGCAGGTGGACGGGCTCGTCGAGTACCTGTTGGAAGCGACGGGGGGAGAGTAGGCCGACGTGGTTGTCGAGGTTCAGCACGAAGAGCACGTCGTCCAGGCTCCGCCGCCTCCGCGCCGCGGTCTCCGCCGCCTGACCGGGCCGGGCTGGCTCCGGGCGCTCTGGATGATGCCCCTCGCGTTCGGGCTCGCCACGCTGCTCGTCATCGGTGCGCGGGCGGCGCTCGGCTACTCACCCCTGTGGGAGCTCCAGCCTCTCATGGTTGCGTGGACGGTGATCGTCCCCCTCGCCTTCCTGGGCGGGATCGGAGGCTTCGACTACTGGGCTCTACTGGATCTCGGGCCGGCCCACGCGGCCGGAAGACCATTCGGGCCACGGCGCACGCTCCTGGAAGGACTACTTCCGGGTGAACACCGACCACAAGGTGATCGGCATCCAGTACCTCGTCACGACGATCTTCTTCTTCGTCGCGGCGGGCCTGATGGCGATGTTCATGCGCGCGGAGCTGGCGCAGCCCGGCATGCAGTTCGTGGACACGAACACGTTCAACGGGCTCTTCTCGGTGCACGCCTCACTGATGATCTTCCTCTTCATCATCCCGGCGTTCGCGGGCCTCGGGAACTACGTCATCCCGCTCATGATCGGCGCGCCGGACATGGCGTTCCCCCGCCTGAACGCCCTCTCGTACTGGCTCCTCCCCATCGCCGGCTTCATGATGCTCTCCAGCTACCTCGTGCCGGACGGAGGCGCCTTCGCGGCCGGCTGGACGAACTACGCGCCGCTCTCCGTCGTGCAGCCCGACGGGAACCTCATGTTCCAGATGGGCGTCCAGTGGGCGGGCGCGTCGTCGATCATGACCGCCCTCAACTTCCTGGTCACCATCATCACGATGCGCGCTCCCGGCATGTCCTTCTGGCGCATGCCGCTGCTCGTCTGGGCCAACTTCGCCACCTCGACGCTCGTCGTCATCGCGACGCCGTTCATCGCGGGATCGCAGTTCTTCATCATGTTCGACCGCGTCCTGCACACGGGCTTCTTCGAGCCGGGCAAGGGAGGCGACGTCATCGCCTACCAGCACATCTTCTGGTTCTACTCCCACCCGGCCGTCTACATCATGATGCTGCCCGGGTTCGGGATCGCGTCGGAGGTGATCTCCGTCTTCGCGCGGAAGCCGATCTTCGGCTACCGGCTGATGGCCCTCTCGCTCATGGCCATCCTCATCCTCGGCTTCTCCGTGTGGGCGCACCACATGTTCGTGTCGGGGATGGCGACCTGGGTCCGCATCCCGATGATGGTGACGACGCTCGTGATCGCGGTGCCCACGGGGATCAAGGTCTTCAGCTGGCTGGCGACGCTCTGGGAGGGGCGGCTGCACTTCAAGACGCCGATGCTCTTTGCCTCGGGCTTCGTGTCCATGTTCGTGATCGGCGGGCCTCTCGGGCATCTACCTCGGCTCCGTGCCCGTGGACATCCACGCGAGCGACACGTACTTCGTCGTTGCCCACATCCACTACGTGCTCTTCGGAGGCTCCCTCTTGACGATCTTCGCGGGCATCTACTACTGGTTCCCGAAGATGACCGGGCGGATGTACAACGAGCGCCTGGGGAAGATCCATTTCTGGATGACGTTCATCGGCTTCAACCTGACCTTCTTCCCCATGCACTACATCGGGCTACGGGGGATGCCGCGGCGGGTCGCCGACTACGACCCGGCCTTCGCCGACTGGAACCTCGTCATCTCCCTCGCGTCCTTCACGCTCGGTGCCTCCACGATCGTCTTCCTCTACAACATGATCGTCAGTTGGCGCCGTGGGGCAATCGCGCCCGGGAATCCGTGGCGAGGGCTCACACTCGAGTGGCAGGTGTCTTCGCCGCCCCCGGTCTTCAACTTCGACGAGATCCCGCAGGTCGTGGGCAGCCCGTACGAGTACGGCGTAAGGGGGGCTCGACACGCGGTCATGAACGGGCAGCCGGTCGAGACGGGCCGGGCACCCGAGCCGGCCGGAGCGATCCACCATTGACCGTCGCCGGCCCGTGACCGGGAGCGCGAACCCGTACGAGACTCCTCGCCCGTCGGAGCCGGCCGCGCGGCCGCGCCACGTCCTCGTCCTCGCCAACGAGACCGTCGGCGGGAAGGTCGGTCCTCGACGCCCTGAAGCGGCCGCGCTCAGGCCGAAGGCCCGATCCGCGTGACCGTCGTCTCGCCCGCAGAACGAGCCGCACGCCGGCTACGTCGTCTACGAGGACAGCCGCCGTTCGAGCGCCGAGCGGCGCTTGCGCCGCACGCTCGACCTCCTGCACGAGGCCGGCATCGCGGCACGCGGCGCCGTCGTCGACCCCGACCCGCTCCAGGCGCTCCGTGACGCGGTGCACGAGTACCACCCCGACGAGATCATCATCTCGACGCATCCGGGCCAGGTGAAGTCGAGCTGGCTGCGGGCCGGGCTCGTCGAGCGAGCCCGCAAGGCGACGGGCCTGCCGGTCGAGCACGTCGAGGTCGACCTCGAGTCGCCGCGGGAGCGGGCGCACGTTCTCGTGATCGCCAACCAGACGATCGTGGGCGGCCCGCTGCTCGATGCCGTGCGCGAGCGCGCTGCTCGCGGACCGGCCGAATTCACGCTCGTCGCCCCGGCCGACCAGCCGGGCGTCCAGCGCCGCCTCGACGCAGCGCTCGCCCAGCTTCAGGAGGCGGGGATCGAGGCGACCGGTCACATCGGCGACCCGGACCCCGTCACGGCTGCCCTCAACGCCGCGCACGACGAGGGCGTGGACGAGATCATCGTCTCCACCTTCCCGGCCGCCACGTCCGGCTGGCTGCGCCGCGACGTGGTGGGGAGCATCCGGAAGGGCACGAACGTAGAAGTGCGTCACGTCGTCGTCGAGCCGGCCGAGGCCGAAGCCTGACGTGATGGCGACTGCCGAGCACGCCCACGCAGCCCACCCGCCCGAGGCGCACCGGAGCTCGCGCGTCGACTCGCGCCTCCTCGGGATCTACATCTTCATCGCCTCCGAGGTGATGCTCTTCGGCTCCTTCTTCAGCGCGTACTTCTTCGCGCGCGTCATCGCCAGTGCAGGCGATCCGTGGCCCCCGCAGGGCTTTGAGCTCCCCGTCTACCTCGCGCTCTTGAACACGATCATCCTCGTGACGTCGAGCTTCACCATGCACTGGGCGCTCCAGTCCGTGAAGCGCAACAACCGCTCCGGGCTCATCGGCGGGCTCGCCCTCACGTTCCTGCTCGGCCTCACCTTCTTGCTCATCCAGGCGCGGGAATACACCCGCATCGGGTTCTCACCCTCGGACAACGCCTTCGCGTCGACTTTCTTCGGGCTCACCGGCCTGCACGGCGCTCACGTCTTCATCGGGCTCAACCTGCTCCTCTACGCGCTCATCCGCTCGATCCGGGGCCACTACGGCCCTGCACCCGAAAAGCACCTCGGCGTCGAGCTGCCGGGGATCTATTGGCACTTCGTGGACGTAATGTGGATCGTGGTGTACACGACGGTCTACGTCATCTAGGCCGGCAGACCAGGAGGCGCGCCAATGCGCAATCCGTTCCGGAGCGAGGCAGAGGCCTTCCGCTTCGTGCTCGTGTGCGTCGCGCTCTTCGCTGCGGTCGCGGTGGCCGGCATTCTCGGGGGCGGCTGGGCCGCGCTGGGAGTTTTCCTCGCGCTGGCAGCCGCGGTCGCGATCTACGTCAAGGGGGAGCCCAAGACGGAGGAGCGCCCCGTCTGGACCCGGCGAGGCGCCGACCGCCGCCGGATTCTCGTGGTCGCCAACGAGACGGTTGCCGGACGAGCCCTCCGCACCGAGATCGTCCATCGTGCGCGGGGCGACGCCGACGTGCTGGTCGTCTGTCCCGCCCTGACCACGCCGCTTCGCTACTGGGCTTCGGACGAGGATCCAGGGCGGGCGGCAGCGCAGGAGAGGCTCGACGCCTCGCTCGAGGCTCTGGCGGAGGAGGGTGTCGAGGCTCGCGGGGAGGTAGGGGACGCCGACCCGATCCAGGCCATCGACGATGCCCTGCGCACGTTCGGATCCGACGAGATGATCATCTCCACGCACCCGCCCGGACGCTCGAACTGGCTCGAGAAGCAGATCATCGTCCGTGCCCGCGAGCGCTACTCATGCCCCATCACGCACGTCGTCGTCGATCTCGTCCACGAGGCGGAGCAGAGCGAGCGGGCCGCAGGAAGCGGCGCCGCGAGCCCCTAGATGCTTGACCGGAAATTGACCATCTAGCCGCCGCTGCCGGTGGTCGTCTCGCCGCTGGTCGTCTCGCCGCTGGTCGTCTGGCCGGTCGTCGGCGCCGTTCCGGTTCCGCCGTCCCCCTCTTCGCCGGCACAGCCCTCGACGTCCTGCCCGGCTGCCGTCGCGACGTAGGCGGCGACGTCCGCGGCGTCCTGCCCCGTCACGAGGTCGGCGGGCATCTCACCGCCGCTGGAGGGCAGGTCGATCTGGCCGAGGACGACGGAGTAGAACGTGTCCCGGTTGAAGCCCTGGGCGCAGGAGAAGCCGAAGGCGTTGTCGAGGTCCGGCCCCACGTTGGCGACCGAGCCGGCCTCGGCGAGGGCATGGCAGGAGGCGCACTGCCCGTCCCCGACGAAGAGCTCCCTGCCGTTCGCCCGGTCGGCCCCGGAGAAGCCGGTCGTGTCCTCGCCGCCGCACCCGGCGAGGAGGAACGCCGCTCCGACCGCGAAAAGGACGAGAGCGCGGCGCACTGGCTACTAGCCTTGTGCCTCCACCTTGCCGGGGCTCTCGAGCGCCTCGGCGCGCGTCTCGTAGATCGGGAAGACCTTCTTCAAGCCGGTGATCTCGAAGATCTTCGTGATGTTGCGGTCGCTACAGACGAGCGACAGCCGGCCGCCGTTCGGCCGCAGGCGCTTGACGCCGCCGACGAGGACGCCGAGCGTGGTCGAGTCGATGAAGGTCGTATCCGTGAAGTCGACGACCACGTGCGTCGCCCCCTGGTCGATCACGTCCAGCAGCTGCTGCTTGAACTCGGGCGCCGTGTAGAGATCGACCTCGCCGGTGAGGGCGATGACGTGGGCCCCGCCCTCGGCCTGCTCTGACTTGATGTCGAAGTTCATTGCTCCCTCGCCTCGGCTTGACGGCGTACCTTAACCGCTCGTTCCGGTGATCGATTCGAGCAGCTTGATGCGCTCCCGCACTTGCGCAGCGCTCGGGTCGTCGGGGGCGAGCTCGAGGAAGCGCTCGTACGCCGCGATCGCCGACTCGTAGTCCTGCGCGGCCTCTGCCGCGCCGGCGAACTGGAGGAAGAGGAGCGGGTCGTCCGGCACGAGTAGCGTGAGCTCCTCGTAGACGTTGGTCTGCAGGGCGCCGTAGCGCTGCGCTTCGGCCTGGGCCGTCTGGCGCGCGCGCCTGCGCCAGGGCGCTGACCGACTCGCTGACCCGGTTTCCGGTGATCTCCTGGACGAAGGGGCTTTCGGGCGCGAACGTCTGGTCCAGATTCGCCGCCTGGGCCTCGGCGTTCGCCTGCTCGGCGCGCTGCTGGGCCTCGGCCGTTCGCTGCCCGTAGAGCGCGGCGAGGGCGCGAAGCGCGTCCGCGTCCTCGGGCCTCAGGGTCCTGTACCGCTCGTAGGCGGAAATCGCCTCCGAGATCTGTCCGTCGGCCTGGTAGGCCTGGGCGAGCTCGAGCTGGGCCAGCGCGTCGTTCGGGTTCTGCTCGACCTTGTCGAGGGCGTCCTCGACCTCTGGGGTGTCCGCGCTGGGCGTGCGGTTGAAGAGGTCCGCGAAGTAGTCGCCGATGCCCGAGCCGCCGGCGCCGACGCCGAAGAAGAGGAAACCGCCCGCGAAGGCGATGCGCGAGCGCGAGGAAGACCCACTTCGCCCGGCGGCGAAGCTTGGGGAAGAACATCAGGTCTTCGGCGCTGGCTGCACTTCGGTGGCGAGCATCCGAGCGCGCGCGGCGGCGGCGCTGCTGCCGAAGCTCGTGCCATCGAAATCCTCCTTTCTCGTAGCGCTCCTCGCCCTCGACGAGAGTGAGCTGCACCCGGTCGGGCGAGCCGCCGAAGACCACGGCGACGGTTGGATCCTCCCAGGGGAGGTACGGCGACCCGGCGAGGGAGACGACCGCGAGGTCGGCTCGCTTGCCGGCGGCGAGCGACCCGGTCTCGTCGGCGAGGCCGAGCGCGCGCGCCGAGCCAAGCGTAGCGAGTTCGAGCGCCTCGTTCGCCGAGAGCGCGTCCGGCCGCTCGGCCCGCGCGCGCGCGACGTAGACCGCGGTGCGCATCTCCTCGAACATGTCGAACGAGGGAGTCGAGGCGGGGCTGTCGGTGCCCAGGCCGACCCGCACGCCGGCCTCGAGGAGCTCTCGCACGGGCGCGATGCCGCAGCCGAGGACGGCGTTCGAGCGCGGGCAGTGGGCGACGGCGACGTCGTGGCGCGGCGAGGAGCTCGATCTCCTCGGCGTCGACCTTCACGCAGTGCGCTGCCAGGACGCGCGGCTCGAGCAGGCCGTGCGTCGGCCAGGTGGCGGACGGATGTCGTCCCGGGCGGCTCGACGTCGCTCACGGCCGCGATCGGTCCCTCGCCGCGGAGCAGGTAGTCGTGCTCGTCGTCGGACTCGGCCACGTGGGTGACGACCGGGCAGCTCGAGGTCGTAGGCCGCCTCGTAGACGTCCGGCGGAGACGGAGTAGGGCGCGTGCGGCGAGACGCCGAGCGATGACGCGCTCGCCGACGCGCGCTCTCGAGCTCGTCGACTGGTTCGGCGCAGCTCCTCGACGCTTGCCGGATCGGCGCCGAAGATCTCGAGATAGACGACTCCGCGGAGGCCGAGCTCGGCGGCGGCGACTGCCGCTGCCCCGCTGAAGCTCGCGTCGGCGATCGTCGTGACGCCGGAGGCGAGGCACTCGGCCGCGCCCAGCCGGGCGATCGGCGACGAACTCGTCCCAGCCGATGCGGGCCTTGCGCTCGATGTGGGTGTGCAGCCAGGGGCCGAACGGCGAGCCCGTCGCCGAAGCCCGCGTAGACCGCGTACTCGAGGTGCGTGTGGGCGTTGACGAAGCCCGGGACGATGACGGCGTCCTCGGGAAGCGGCGCACCTCGCCTTCGAGCTCGTCCGCCGGGCCGACGGCGGCGATGCGCCCGTCCGCGACGGCAACGCCGCCCGCTCGATCGGCGCTCCCTCGACGGGGAGCACCCAGTCGGCCGCGTAGAGGATCACCTAGGGCTCGGTGCCGGCGAAGTACGCCTCGCGCCGCGCCTCGATCTGCTCCGCCCAGCGCTTCTCGAGGAGGACCGAGGCCCAGATCGACGCCTCGAAGAGGAGCAGCAGCGGGATCGTCTCGAACGCGAGCGAGACCGGGTCGACGGTCGGGAGCAGGACCGCGACGGACGACGACCGACCACGTAGCCGATGCGGCGGTTCCGGCGCAGCGTGTCCGAGGTGAGCACGCCGAGCCGGACGAGCGCGAGGACGAAGATGGGCAGCTCGAAGACGAGGCGCGATCCCGAGGATGCCGAGCGAGACGAACGAGTAGTAGTAGCTCGCCCGGATCTCGATGTCGAAGAAGTCCTCGTCGTAGTTCGTCAGGAAGTCGAGCGCTCTCGGGAGGACGACCTAGTAGGCGAAGCCAGCCCGCCGGCGAAGAGGACCGTGGCGACAGGCGACGAAGACGGCGACGATCCGCTGGGCGTGCTCCTCGAAGGCCGGCGCGAGGAAGCTCCAGAGCTGCCAGAGGATGAGCGGGCAGCGCGAGCGCAAAGCCGGCGTAGAAGCTCACCTTGACCGACGTGAAGAACGGCTCGGTGACCCCGAAGGTCGTCGAGGTTCTTGTCGTCCGGGAGCGGCTGCCTGAGCCAGTCGAGAACGTGGTCCTGGAAGACGAAGGCGACCGCGAAGCCGACGCCGAGCGCGATGAGCACGACGATCAGGCGCGATGCGGAGCTCGTCGAGGTGCTCGACGAGAGTGACGCGATCGCCGTGGCTCGAGGCGACGCGGCAGGCGGGCCATCGGCGCCCTAGCTGGAGACGCGCTCGGTCTCGGAGGCCTGCGCGGGCGGCGGGGCGTCCGCCGTCGTGCTCGGCGGCGGCGGCGGCGTCAGCTCGGTCTTCTCCGGCTCGTCCGGCTCGGTGTTGCCCGTGACCGCGTCCTTGAACTCGCGCATCCCGTGGCCGATCGAGCGGCCCATCTCCGGGAGGCGCTTGGCGCCGAAGAGCGAGCAGCAGGAGCACCATGAGGATGACGAGCTCCCAGATACCGATTCCGAAGGGCATGGGGCCAGGATACCAGTCTCGCGTCGAAGGGGAGGACCGAAGGGAGCCGCTACACTGTCCCTGTCACGAGCGGCCGTGAAGGCTGTGGAAACAACCTAGTGTGAGGGTGTCACGAACTTGGCGTCTGCTCGAGATCAAGAACCTGCACGTAGCCACCGAGGACGGCACCGAGATCGTCCGCGGCGATCGACCTCGCGATCGACCACGAACGAGGTGCACGCGATCATGGGCCCGAACGGGTCCGGAAAGTCCACGCTCGCGTACGCGCTCATGGGCCATCCCGCCTACGAGATCACCGAGGGGCGACATCCTCCTCGACGGCGAGAGCATCCTCGAGCTGGGAGCCGACGAGCGCGCCCAGCGCGGCCTCTTCCTCGCCTTCCAGTACCCGCACGCCGTGCCCGGCGTGACGGTCGCGAGCTTCCTGCGCTCCGCCGTCAACTCCATCCGCAAGGCGAAGGCGGGCGGCGAGGACGACCCGATCAAGATCCCCGAGTTCCGCAAGCTGCTCGACGCTGCCGTCAAGGAGCTCAAGGTTCCGAAGGAGATCGCCGGCCGCTATCTGAACGACGGCTTCTCGGGCGGCGAGAAGAAGCGCGTCGAGATCCTGCAGATGGCGATGCTCGAGCCGCGCATCGCCGTGCTCGACGAGACCGACTCCGGGCCTCGACATCGACGCGCTCCGCATCGTGGCGGCGGCGTGCGCAAGCTCGTCGGGCCCGAGATGGGCGCGCTCGTGATCACGCACTACCAGCGCATCCTCAACTACATCCAGCCCGACTTCGTGCACGTCTTCGTCGACGGGCGTATCGTTGAGGAGGGCGGTCCCGAGCTCGCCGAGAAGCTCGAGGCCGAGGGCTACGAGGCGTTTACGCCCGCGCCGGTTGGAGGTGAGTCGTAATGGCAGCGCCCGAGACCCAGGTCGTCGCCGAGATCGGCAACGAGTACCGCTACGGTTTCCACGACCCGGAGGAGTACTTCTTCAAGTCAGGCCGCGGACTCAACCCGGAGGTCGTCGCGATGATCTCCGCGCACAAGGACGAGCCCGACTGGATGCGCAAGTTCCGCCTCAAGTCGCTCGAGTACTTCCGTGCGCGGCCCCTGCCGCAGTGGGGCGGGAACCTGAACGAGATCGACTTCGAGAACATGTACTACTACATCCGGCCGACCGAGAAGCAGGCGACGAATTGGGAGGACCTGCCGGCCGACATCAAGCAGCACGTGGGACCGGCTCGGGATTCCGGAAGCCGAGAAGAAGTACCTGGCCGGCGTCGGCGCCCAGTACGAGTCCGAGGTCGTCTACCACAAGCTCAAGGACGACCTGGAGGCCAAGGGCGTCCTCTTCCTCGACATGGACTCCGGCCTGCGCGAGCACGAGGAGCTCGTCAAGCAGTACTTCGGCACGGTCATCCCGCAGAACGACAACAAGTTCGCCGCGCTCAACTCGGCCGTCTGGTCGGGCGGCTCCTTCATCTACGTGCCGCCGGGCGTGTCGATCGACATGCCGCTCCAGGCCTATTTCCGCATCAACGCGGAGAACATGGGCCAGTTCGAGCGCACGCTGATCATCGTCGACGAGGGCGCGTACGTGCACTACGTCGAGGGCTGCACCGCTCCGATCTACACCACCGACTCGCTCCACTCGGCCGTCGTCGAGATCATCGTCAAGCCGGGCGGGCGCTGCCGGTACACGACGATCCAGAACTGGTCGAACAACGTCTACAACCTCGTCACGAAGCGCGCGGTCGCCTACGACAACGCGACCATGGAGTGGGTGGACGGGAACCTCGGCTCCAAGCTGACCATGAAGTACCCGGCCATCTGGCTGATGGGCGAGGGCGCTCACGGCGAGGTGCTCTCGATCGCCTTCGCCGGCAAGGGCCAGCACCAGGACGCGGGCGGCAAGGCGGTGCACGTCGCGCCGAACACGTCCTCGGTGATCACGTCCAAGTCCATCTCGAAGGACGGCGGGCGCGCGAGCTACCGCGGGCTCCTCGAGGTGGCGAAGGGCGCGCACGGCTCGCGCTCCAAGGTCGTCTGCGACGCGCTGATCCTCGACGAGGAGTCGCGCACCGACACGTACCCCTACATCCGCATCGACGAGAACGACGTCGACATCGGCCACGAGGCGACGGTCTCCAAGATCGGCGAGGAGCAGCTCTTCTACCTGATGAGCCGCGGCCTCTCCGAGGCCGAGGCGGCGGCCATGATCGTCTCCGGCTTCGTCGAGCCGATCACCAAGGAGCTTCCGCTCGAGTACGCGGTCGAGATGAACCGGCTGATCCAGCTGCAGATGGAAGGGTCTGTCGGCTAGACCCTCATGCAGGTCGAGCAGGTCGAGATTCTCCTCCGGAGGTATGCGCCCCATGCCTGAGGGAATCCAGGTCGAGCGGGTCGACTTCGTCTCCGTACCGACGCGCGATCCGGCGGCCGCGCGGCGCTTCTACGGCGAGCTGCTCGGAATCCACGAGAGCACGTCGCCGGACGACCCCTTCCCGGAGTTCGAGACGTCGAACGTGACCCTGGGCGTCTTCCAGCCGGAGACCGTGGGGAGGCCGTTCGTCCCGGCGGCCGGCATTGCCATCCGTGTCCCGGATGTCGCCGAGGCGCGGCGCACGCTCGAGGAGGCCGGTGTGGCCTTCGAGGGCGAGACGCTCGACACCGGCGTTTGCCACATGGCCTTCTGCACCGACTTCGACGGCAACGGCGTCGTCGTCCACCGCCGCTACGCGCCGCCGCGCCCGGACGGCGCAAGCCACTCCGACCGCGAGGCGCTGGAGCAGGGATGAGCCGCGCCGAGGCCCTCGAGCGGTACCGAGCGCTCCAGCTTCCGACTACCTCCGAGGAGAGCTGGCGCTTCACCGACCTGCGCGGGTTCGACCCGGACGCCTTCGTCCTGAACGGCCATGTCCCGGTGCCTGGCACGGGGACAGGTCCGAAGGAGGCGATGCTGGATATCGACGCGGCCGGGATCGCCTACGTCACCGAGGCCGGGGTCGAGATCGCGCACGCGCCCGAGGGCGTGACCTTCGAGCCGCTTGGCGACCACGAGCGGCTGGGCGAGCTGGTCGGCGCCGAGGACAAGCTGACCGCGCACAACGCTGCCGTCTGGAAGCACGGCCTACTCGTTCGCGTCCCGGCCGGGGTCGAGCTGGAGAAGCCTCTCTACGTCCGCGTGGCCAGCTCGACCGACGGAGGCGCCATGTTCTGGCGGCTGCTCGTCGTCGCGGAAGAGGGCTCCCGCTTCTCGCTGATCGAGGAGGCCGCCTCCGAGTCGCCGGAGCTCTCGGCGTACACGAACGCCGCGGTCGAGCTCTTCGTCGAGCCGACTGCGAAGCTCGAGTACGTGTCCATCCAGAACCTCTCCCGCGAGACCTGGCACTTCGCCACCCACCGCGCGCGGGTGGAGCGGGACGCCGAGCTCGACTGGGTCGCCGGCGGCTTCGGGTCGCGCAAGGGCAAGATCCGGATCGAGAACGACCTGGCCGGCCGGGGCGCGACGTCGCGCGTCACGGGCGCCTACTTCGGCGACGGCGGACAGCACCTCGACTACGACACGCTGCAGAAGCACCTCGCGCCGAACACGACCTCGGACTTCGCCTTCAAGGGCGTGCTCCGGGACGAGGCGACGGCGGTCTGGCGCGGGATGATCCGCGTGGCCAAGGACGCTCAGAAGACGAACGCCTACCAGGAGAACCGCAATCTTCTGCTCTCCCCGAAGGCGCACGCGGATTCGATCCCCGGCCTCGAGATCCTGGCCAACGACGTGCGCTGCACGCACGGCGCCACGATCAGCCAGGTGAACCGGGACGAGCTCTTCTATTGCATGGCCCGCGGCATCTCCCGGTCGGAAGCCGAGCTCCTCATCGTGCGCGGCTTCTACCAGGAGATCTTCGACCGCATCGAGCTGGCCCCCGTCCGCGAGGCGCTCCAGAGCGTGCTCGAGGCGCGTCTGCTCGCGGTGTGAGCGTCGCTCGCCTACGGCTAGCTCCCGTGGGGGAAACCATGTTTCCCCCACGGACCCCCTTCTTTGCTGCAGTGGAGGAACCTCCCGGTTCCCCCACACCCCCTCCACAAGCTCACAGGCCTGGCGGCCTGTGAGCTGCTGCTCGCCTCCCCGCGGCTACAAGACACTGTTCGGCGAGCGGGCGGCGCGGCGAAACGCGAAGCGCTACAGCCGTAGGGGCCTCGATGACACCGGGGAGCGGATGGTCGAGTTCCTCCGCTCCCAGGGCATCGAGGGAGCGACTGTGCTCGAGATCGGAGGGGGAGTGGGCGCGATCGAGGTCGAGCTCCTCAAGGCGGGCGCCGAGCGCGCCGTCAACGTCGAGCTCTCGCCTTACTACGAGCAGACCGCGCGCGAGCTCTGGCGCGAAGCCGGGGTAGACGACCGGGCCGAGTTCCTGGTAGCGAACGTCGCAGCCGACGGTCACGAGGTCGCCGTCGCCGACGCCGTCCTCATGCATCGAGTCGTCTGCTGCTACCCGGACTACGACGCGCTGGTCGGCGCCGCCTCCGAACGAGCCGGCCGCTACCTTGTCATGAGCTTCCCGCGGGAGCGCTTCCTAGCCCGGCGGATGTTTGGTGGGTTCAACCTCGTCGCGCGCCTCCTCCGCTGGGAGTACCGCGGCTACGTCCACCCGGTCGCCGAGATCCTGGCGGCGGCAGAGCGCCGTGGTCTGGAGCCGGTCTTCGAGTCCCACGACCGCATGTGGCAAGTCGCCGCGCTCGAGCGCCGCTAGAACCCTCTTCTCGGCCTTCGCAGCAGGCCGAACATGCCGCGGAGGATCTCGCGCTGGAGGGCCTGGCCCTGGCGCGAGGAGAGAAAGTCGGTCAGCGGGTCGCCTCCCCTCCCGACCGCATCCGCCGCCTCTCTGTTGCGCTTGCTCGGCTTCGGCTCAGGGGCAGGAGGGGGCGCAGACGATTGCTCCAGCCGGGCGGCGAGCACCTCGCGGGCGCTCTGGCTGTCCACGCGCGTCCCGTAACGGGCGAAGAGAGGCGAGGCCTCTGCCGCGCCGGCGATGTCATCGGCCACGTCCATCCGTGAGGCGGGTGCCCGCATGCGTGTGTGCACGACCGGCGTGGGGACACCCGTCTCGGAGAGGATGGTCACCGCCGCCTCTCCGATCCCGACCGAGGTGAGCAGCGTCTCCAGGTCGTAGAACTCGGACTTCGGATAGGTGCGCACGGTCTTGCGAAGCGCCTCCGCGTCCTCGGGCGTGAAGGCACGCAGCGCGTGCTGGACCCGGTTGCCGAGTTGCGCGAGAACATCCCGCGGAATGTCCGTCGGCTGCTGGGTGACGAAGTAGACGCCGACGCCCTTGGAGCGGATCAGCCGCACCGTCTTCACCACCGAGTCGAGGAACGCCTCGGTGGCGTCGTCGAAGAGCAGGTGCGCCTCGTCGAAGAAGAAGACGAGCTTCGGCTTCTCCACGTCGCCCACCTCGGGCAGGGTCTCGAAGAGCTCTGCTAGCAGCCACATCATCACGGTGGAGAAGAGCTCCGGCTTGTCCTGTGCCGCGGCGAGCTCGAGGCACGAGACGATCCCGCGCCCATCCGGCGCGGTGCGCAGCAAGTCGGCGATGTCGAGCTGCGGCTCGCCGAAGAACTCGTTCCCGCCCCCGTCCTCCAGCGAGACTAGTGAGCGCAGGAGAACCCCGATCGTCGCCGAGGAGACGCCGCCGATGCCCCTGAGGCTCTCCTTGCCCGCATCCGAGTCGAGGTAGGTGAGGAGGGCGCGCAGGTCGGCCAGGTCGAGGAGGGGCAGCCCGTTCTCGTCCGCGTAGCGGAAGACGAGGGCGAGGCTCTGCTCCTGCGTCTCGTTGCTCTTCAGCACCTTGGCGAGGAGCTGCGGGCCGAAGTCGGAGACCGTGGCCCGGATGGGCACGCCCGGGCCGATGCCGCCCAGCGAGAAGAACTCGACCGGGAAGCCGGACGGCTCGAACGGGAGACCGAGCTCGGCCATCCGCTCCTCTGCCGGCCCACCCGCCTCGGCGGGATGCACGAGCCCGGAGACGTCGCCCTTGACGTCGGCGGCGAAGACGGGCACGCCCGCTGCCGAGAGCTGCTCCGCGAGTATCTGAAGGGTCTTGGTCTTGCCCGTGCCCGTCGCGCCCGCGATCAGGCCGTGGCGGTTCGTCGTTGCCAGCGGGACGCTGACGACCGCCTCACGCTCGAGCTTCCCCGCGTGGATGCCGCGGCCGAGGTCGAGCGCGAGGCCTTCGACCGCGTACCCCTGCGCGATCGCCTGGGCGAACTCGGTCATGAGCCGCGCGACCGTACCACAGGGCCGGCAGGACTTAGATGCTTGACCGGAAATTGACCGGAACCCGTGGCACCGCCGGATGACGCCCGTGACACATCACCTGAGACCACGCTCGTTCCTCGCCCGTACCCTCCGGGTACGAACTCGGAATGATCGCGGCCTCATGCTCGGTCACGGACGCCCCCGCCGGCACCACACTTTCCGATCAACCATCTAGACTCCGGCGCCCCGGCGACAGTCGGCCACATAGCGGCGCGTGAGCTCCGCGCATGCCGCCTGGCTCTCCTCCGGCGTCGCGTGCAGGCCTCCGACGATGGTGCCGATCCCCTCGAAGCAGCGGGCGCGCTGGCCGGCCGGCGCCCGCTCACAGAGCTCGGAAGCCTCCCGGCCTCCGGCGTAGTTCGACGTCATGTCGCGGACGGCGCCGTACACGCACTCGACCATCATGTCGCCGGCGGTCCGGCACCAGCGTAGGATCTGGGCCGGGTCCTGGCGGCTCTGCCCGGAGGCGTCTCGGCCCAGGGACTGGAAGCACGTCGTCACCCAGTCGGCCTCGCTCGTCCGGCAGAGCTTCGAGGTCTCGGCGAAGTCGAAGCCGACGGCCGGCAGAATGCGCGACGTCACCATCAAGTAGCAGTAGAGCTTGTGCCGCTCCGCGACGGTCGTGCAGGGGTAGAGGAGGTCGTCGTCCCGGAGCCACTCGGACTGCACGTCGTACGACGAGGACAGGTTCTCCATGAAGACGCCGCCCGTGCAGGACGTCTGGTCCCAGCTTCCCTCTAGCCGGTCGCAGGTGGCCAGCGACTTCGGCAGGTCGTAGCTCGTGTAGATCATCAGCCCGTGCCCGAGGCCGTGCACGCATTGGTAGAGCGTGAAGGAGGGCCCGCTCCGCAGCGCGGGATCGGAGCACATCCGCCGCGACTCGGCGGCGATCTCGTCTTCCTCCACGTCCACGAACGCGCGCTCGATGACGCCGTGGTAGTAGCCCGACCAGCAGGCGGCCGAGCCCGCGGCGAACGCTTGCCCTACCTCGCCCTCGAAATGGACGAGCGCGGCCGCGCCGATCGAGTGCGCGATCCGGTGGCAGTCCGCCTCGACCGGCCCCGGGTCCCGGATCTTCTGCTCGAAGCGCGCGAGCGCCTGCTTCGGGCCCTCGTAGTAGGCGATGTTGCCGAACGCCTGCTCGAGGCAGGTGAAGTCCTCGTCGCAGCTCTCGAGCCTGGTGTCGTCGGGCTCGAAGTCACCCGCGAGCGGCGCGCCCTTCAGGCCGCCGCCGGTCGAGTCGGCCACGTAGGCGGCCACGTTCTCGATCTCCGCCTTGCTGAGCTGGAGGCGGAACGAGGGCATCCCGCGCCCGCCGTTCTCGACCTGCCGCGACGACCTGCTCCTAGCCCGGGCGCAGGGTGTCGAGGTTCGGGCCCTTTCCGCCCTGCGAGCCCGCCGCGCGCAGCGCGTGGCAGCCGTCGCAGCCCGCCTCCGCGAAGACCTGGGCGCCCGCCAGCGCGTCGCCGGGGAGGTTCTCGTCCGAGGCCTCCTCGCCACCGCTGCAGCCGGCAAGCGCGAGACGCGAGCGCGGCGAGCAAACGAGCCTCCGCAGGCGGCCGCCCATCCCGTCAAGCGTAGCCGCGGCGCGCGCGGAGGCCGCCCGGCGGCCCGTGGGTACGATGGTGTCATGGCGGTCACGACGCCCGCCGAGGCTCGACGCGCGCAGGCTGCGTGCGGACTTCCCCATCTTCGACCGGCAGTCCACGGAAAGCCGCTCGCCTACCTCGACTCGGCGGTCGACGGCGCAGAAGCCTCGCCAGGTGCTCGACGCGATGCGCAGCTTCTACGAGACCTCGTACGCGAACGTCCACCGGGGCGTCTACGAGCTGGGCGTGCGCTCCACCGACGCCTACGAAGGGGCGCGCGCGAAGCGCCTGCGCGGCTTCGTCAACGCTGCGTCGGCGCGCGAGATCGTCTTCACGCGAACGTCACGGAGGGGATCAACCTCGTCGCCTACGCCTGGGGGCTCGACAATCTCGGTCCGGGCGACCTCGTGCGTCGTCACCGAGATGGAGCACCACTCGAACTTCGTCCCCTGGCAGTACATCGCCGAGCGCACCGGTGCGGAGTTCGCGGCGATCCCGGTCGACGATCAGGGCGAGCTCGAGACTGGACGAGCTGGACGCGCTCGCCGTGGGCGGGGCCGTCTGAAGGTGGTCGCGTGCATGCTCGTCTCCAACTCGCTCGGGACGGTCAACCCGGTCGAGCGCCTCGCCGACATGGGCGCACGAGCAGGGGGCGATCATGGTCGTGGACGCCGCCCAGGCCGCTCCCGCACAGGCCGATCGACGTGCAGGCGCTCGGGCTGCGACTTCCTCGGTTTCACGTGGCACAAGATGTGCGGGCCGACCGGCATCGGCGCCCTCTGGGGGCGCCGGGAGCTACTCGAGCGCATGGCGCCCTTCAAGCTCGGCGGCCACATGATCCGCAAGGTGGACGGTCGAGCGCACGACCTGGAACGAGATGCCGCACAAGTTCGAGGCGGGCACGGCGCCGATCGCCGAGGCGGTCGGGCTTCGGCGCGGCGGTCGACTACCTGGAGCGACGTCGGCCTGGAGTCGATCGAGCGCCACGAGCGCGAGCTCGCCGGGTACGCGCTCGAGCGGCTCGCCGAGGTCCCGGGCGTCCGCCTCTTCGGCCCTCCCGCCGACCGGCGTGTGGGCATCGTCTCCTTCGTGCTCGACGGCGTCCATCCGCACGACGTGGCGCAGGTGGTGGATTCCGAAGGTGTCGCCGTCCGCGCCGGCCACCACTGCAACCAGCCGCTCATGAGCCGCCTCGGCGTCGCGGCCACGACGCGCGCCAGCTTCTACCTCTACACGCTGCCCGAGGAGATCGACCGCCTCGTCGAGGGCATCCACAAGGCGCGTAAGCTTTTCGCGTAGATGTCCGAGCTCGACAGCCTGTACCGCGAGGTCATCCTCGACCACTACAAGAACCCCCGCGGCCACGGCGTGATCGACGACCCCGACGCCGAGGCCGAGGGCCAGAACCCGCTCTGCGGCGACGAGGTCTCGATCGCCGTCTCCTTCGACGGGGACACGATCGAGGACGTCGGCTTCCGCGGCCGCGGCTGCGCGATCAGCCAGGCGGCCACCTCCATGCTGATGGAGATGGTCAAGGGCCGGACGGCGCAGGAGGTGGCGGACATGTCGCGCGACGAGCTGCTCGAGGAGGTCGGCATCCCGCTCACGCCCATCCGGCTCAAGTGCGCTCTGCTCGGCCTCGGGGTGCTGAAGGTCGCGCTGCACAAGGGCAAGGGCACGCCGCTTCCCGACGAGTGGGCGGGGCTCGCGGAAGAGCTGGAGCTCCGTTGAGATGATGCTTGACCGGAAATTGACCGGGAACCGTGGCACCGCCGGATGACGCCCGTGACGCGTCGCCTGAGACGGCGCTCGTTGCTCGACCCGTAGCCTCCCTACGGTACGGCTCGGAATGATCGCGGCCTCATGCTCGGTCACGGACGGCTGCGACGGCACTGCACTTTCCGGCCGAAGTATGCAGAAATGCCGGAGCTGACGGTGTGCCCGGTCGAGGAGCTTCCGCCGGGCGAGGTGAAGATCGTGCGCGCGGGCGACCTCGCCATCGGGGTCTACAACCTCGACGGCGAGTTCTACGCGATCGAGGACCGCTGCTCGCACGACGACGGCCCGCTCGCCGAGGGCGACTTCGAGCCCGACGAGGGTGTGGCCATCTGCCCCCGCCACGGGTCGCGCTTCGACATGCGCACGGGCCGGGCGCTCACGCTCCCGCCTACGTCCCGGTGGACGACTTCGAGGTCAAGGTCGAGGACGGCTTCGTGCACGTCGTCGTTCCCTAGACTTGGCGCCCGTGGAGCTCCGGCAGAAGCGCGTCGCGAAGAACGAGGCCCTCTTCCGCGAGGTGAACGAGCGGATCAAGGAGGTCAACCTCGAGGTGGCCGCCGACGAGCCCTCCGACTTCCTGTGCGAGTGCGGCACCGAAGACTGCACGCAGCCGATCGGCCTGACCCTCGCAGAGTACGAGGGCGTCCGCAGCGACCCGACGCATTTCGCGATCGTGCCGGGCCACGAAATGCTCGACGTCGAGCGGGTACTCTCGCAGAACGAACGCTTCGCGATCGTGGAGAAGGCCGCCCCCGCGGCGGCGCGCATCGCCGTCGAGCGAAGACCCCCGCGTCGTAGCGTGCTCGACGAGCGTGTCCGCGAGGTGCTCGCGCGCCTCGAGGCGGAGGGAGCGTGCCGCCGCGCGTGCCGGTGCCGCCCGAGACCGGCCGCTTCCTCTTCTCGCTCGTCGCGCCCCAGACCGGCTGCGAGGTGCTGGAGGTCGGCGCCGGCCGCGGCTATTCGTCGATCTGGTTCGCCGCGGGCGTGCGCTACCTCGGCGGGCGCGTCGCTCTCGCTGGAGAAGAATCCCGAGACGGCGGCCGAGTGGCGCCGGAACGTGGCGGACGCGGGCCTGGAGGAGTGGGTGGAGACTCGTCGAGGGCGACGCGCTCGAGACGCTCGCGGCGATGGAGGACGTCTTCGACGTCATCTTCCTCGACGCGGCCAAAGACGAGTACGAGCGCTACTTCGAGCTCGTCCGCGCGCGAGGGTGGAGCCGGGCGGGCTCATCCTCGCCGACAACGTCCTCTCCCACGAGGACGTGCTCGGCGCGTACAGCCGCGCGCGCCAGGCAGACCCGTCGCTCCTCAGCGTGACCGTCCCCATCGGCAGCGGCGTCGAGATGACGGTTGTCCTGTCGGAATGAATCCTGCGTTCGTCCTCTCCGAGTGGTTATGATCGGTGATACCACGGAAAGGAGGTGGTCCGGCGTTGAATAAAGATTCCGGCAGTGGAGGTAGTCGCGGGTAGGGGCGCGTCCCCGAGACCTACGGGGAATCGCCTAGCCAGCGTGGGGGACACCCAGCGCCCCTGCTAATCCAGGCGATCTACTGCTTCCAGGGCGCCTTCGCGGGCGCCCTGGATGATTTAATCGCCGAAAGTCCTGCGGACTTTCGGCGAGAGACTCTAGGGACCGGGACACGTCTTAATCCGGGGGCATGCTCCTTCTCGGGGTCGGAGCTTGCATTCGCGCATTTGCGTGAGCGCGCAAGCACTTGTCGGAATGCAAGCTCCGACCCCAGGCCAGACCCCAGGTCAAGGGCGCCTTCGGAGGCGACCTGGATGGTAAATCGGCGAGCGTCCTGACGGACGTCCGCTTAGGCGACTGCGCGGCGGAGCTGCTCGTCGATCCCGATCGGCTGGATCCCGAAGGTCTCGACCGCCGGGCCGATGTCGCAGACGTTGTCCCCGTAGTCGAGCATCTCGACTGCTGCGCGGGCGCCGCGGATCGGGGGCAGTACCTGGCCGACGGACGCCCCGGCCTTGAGCAGCCCGGGCGGCATCTGAAACGCGAGGCGTCGCTTGCCGAGAGCCTCCCGGATCCGCTCGTGGAGCTCCGCCCAGGTGAGTCGATCGGGGCCGCCGAGCTCGAACGTGCGGTTCGTGGCCGCGGGCGTGGAGAGCGCCTTGGCGAAGAAGGCGCCGACGTCCTCGACCCAGATCGGCTGCAGCCGGTGGCGCCCGAGCACAGGCGTGACGGGCGACCAGCGCACGAGCTTGATCTGCTGGGCGAGGAGGCCCCCGTCCCGGCCGAAGATGAAGCTCGGACGGAAGATCACGTGCTCGAGGCCCGATCGCTGCACCTCCTGCTCCATCGCCAGCTTGGCCCGGTAGTAGGGCGAGAAATCGACCGTCTCCTCGCTTACGCCGTTGGCGCTCATGAGCACGAAGCGCCCAACCCCGGCCTCCTTCGCCGCCGCGACCAGGTCGCGCGTCCCCTGAACCATGACGCGCTCGATCGCCTTCGGATCGGCGAACGGCGGCAGTGCCACGAGGTGGACGACCGCCTCGCACCCGGCCGCGGCGCGCTGCAGGCTGTCCGGGTCGGTCATGTCCCCCTGGACGACCTCGCAGTCCGGGCGCGCGAAGCCGCTCGTGCTTCTCCGGCCGCCGGGCGAGGAGCCGCACCGGCGCGATCCTCCGCCCGGAGCGCGTGCGACGACCTTCGGGCCGACGAACCCGGTCCCGCCGGTCACGAGGATCACGTCTTCGCCTCGAAGTTCTTCCAGTAGCGGCTGGGCGTGGGGCCGGCCTGGCCCTGGTACTTGGAGCCGAGCCCATCGGCGCCGTACGGGCGTCTCGGCCGGCTCCGAGAGCTGCACGAAGCTGAGACTGGCCGATCCGCATTCCGTAGTAGATCGTGATCGGGAGGTTGGCGACGTTCGAGAGCTCGAGCGTCACGTGGCCGTCCCAGCCGGGGTCGATGAAGCCGGCGGTCGAGTGGATGAGGAGCCCGAGGCGGCCCAGCGAGCTCTTGCCCTCCAGGCGCGCGACGAGGTCGTCCGGCAGGCGGATCCGCTCGAGCGTGGAGCCGAGCACGAACTCGCCTGGGTGGAGGATGAACGGCTCGTCATCCGCCACCTCGACGAGCTCGGTGAGGTCCTCCATCGGCTTCTTGACGTCGATGAACGGGTAGCGCGCGTTGTGAAAGACCCGGAAGAGCCGGTCGGCCCGCACGTCCACGCTCGACGGCTGCACAGCTCCTCCTCGTAGGGATCGATGCCGATGCGGCCCTCGGCGAGCAGGCGGCGGATGGTGCGGTCGGAGACAGAGACCATGTGGTTCGCCAGTCGGCGCTGCGAGGCATCTATAAGCTCCGGAGCCATGGCTACGACCAAGACGATCGAGCTGAGAACCGAGTTCCCGGCCCGCGCAGCCGGGAGATCCTCGAGCGCAAGGGCAGGACGATCGCCGAGCCGCTCTCCGTCTACCTCCCGCTCGTGATCGCCGAGGGCCGGGGGGCGACCATTGACGGACGTCGACGGCAACACGTTCATCGACTTCACCGGCGGCGTCGGGTGCATGAACGTCGGGCATTCGCATCCCCGGGTCGTCGAGGCGATCCGCGAGCAGGCGGAGCGCTTCACGCACACCGACTTCACGATCGTCCCTTACGAGAACTACGTTCGCCTGGCCGAGCGCCTGGCCGAGCTCGCGCCGATCTCCGGCGAGGTGCGCGCCGCGTTCTTCAACTCGGGCGCCGAGGCGATCGAGAACTCGGTCAAGTTCGCGCGCGCCTACACGAAGCGGCCCGCGGTGATCGCCTTCGAGGGAGGCTTCCACGGGCGCACGCTGCTCGCGCTCAGCCTCACCTCGAAGACGCATCCGTACAAGGCCGGCCTGGGCCCGTTCGCGCCGGAGACGTACCGGGTCCCGTTCGACGACCTCGAGGCGCTGCGAGTACGCCTTCAAGATGCGTGTGGCGGCGGAGGAGGTCGCCGCGCATCGTCTTCGAGCCGGTCCAGGGCGAGAGCGGCTTCATCGTGCCGTCGACCGAGTTCGTGCAGGGCCTCCGCCGGATCTGCGACGAGCACGGGATCGTCCTCGTGGCCGACGAGGTGCAGACAGGTTTCTGCCGCACCGGGCGCACGTTCGCGATGGAGCACTTCGGGGTCGAGCCGGACCTGATCGTCGTCGCCAAGTCGATCGCCGCGGGCCTGCCGCTCTCGTGCGTGCTCGGGCGGGCGGAGATCATGGACGCCCCGGCCGACAGCGCCGTGGGCGGCACGTACGTCGGCAACCCCGTGTCGATCGCCGCCGCCCACGCCGTTCTCGACGTCATCGCCGAGGAGCGCCTCGCGGACCGCGCCGAGGAGATCGGCGAGGCGATCCGCACCCGCATGGAGACGTGGCGGGAGCGCTTCGACCGCGTCGTGGACGTGCGCGGCCTCGGCGCCATGCTCGCGATCGAGCTGGGGCGCGACGGCCGATCCCGATGCGGACGCGGCCACCGCCGTTGCCGACGCGGCCGGCGCGGGCGGCCTGCTTCTGCTCAAGGCAGGCATCCACGGGAACTGCATCCGCGTGCTCGTCCCGCTCGTGATCTCGGACGGCGAGCTCGACGAGGCGCTCGGCGTGTGGGAGCAGGCGCTCGAAGGCGCCCTGACGTAATCCTCCCCGGGCCGCGGGGCATGCTATGGCGGTGAAGGTCGGAGAACGCGTCGCCGGGCGGTACGAGCTCGAGGAGCTCGTCGGCGAAGGAGCGATGTCGAGCGTCTATCGCGCGCGCGACACCGAGCTCGAGCGGCGCGTCGCCATCAAGCTCCTGCACGAGCACTTCTCGGACGACCCCGAATACGTCGAGCGCTTCCGGCGCGAGGCCCGCGCGATCGCCAGGCTCGACGCACCCGAACATCGTCACCGTCATCGGCCGGGGCGAGTGGAAGGGGAGGCAGTTCATCGTCTTCGAGCACGTCCCGGGCGACGAACCTCGACCCGCATTCTCGAGACGGAGGGGCGGCTCTCCGTGGAGCGGGCGCTCTCGCTCACGTACGCAGGTCGGCCGGCGCGCTCGCCTGTGCGCACGAGGCCGGCATCGTCCATCGTGACGTGAAGCCGCAGAACGTTCTCGTCGAGGTGGATGGCTGCCGCAAAGGTGACCGACTTCGGGATCGCGCGTTCCCTCGAGCTCGAGGACGAGCTGACGCAGACGGGGACGGTGCTCGGCACGTGCGACTATCTCGCGCCCGAGCAGGCGAGCGGAGAGCGCGTCGACGAGCGCTCGGACCAGTACTCGCTCGGCGCCATGCTCTACGAGCTTCTCGCCGGCGAGGTGCCTTACCCGGCGCCGACGATGATGGCCTCCGCGCTGCGGCACCTCCACGACCCGATCCCGAGCGTGCGCGAGCACCGGCCGGATGTCTCGCCGCAGGTCGACGCGATCGTCCGCCGCGCCCTGGCCAAGCGGCCGAGCGACCGCTTTCCCTCGATGGAGGCGATGGGGCTGCGCTCCAGACCGCCCTCCGCGAGGAGCGCTGCGGCCGGACGGGCTGCGCCTGAGGAGGACACTGTGGTCATTCCCGCGCAGCGCACAGCGCCGGAGCCGCGCCGTCCGCCGCCGAGACCCTCGCGCTCCCGGCCCAGCCGAGCAGTTGCTCCTTCTCGCCGCGCTCGGAGGCGCGGTGCTCCTGGTCGGCCTCGTCGCGGCGCTTTCGGACGACGGCGGCGGCGACGGCGCGAGCGGCTCCGCCGGGACCGTGCGCATGCGGGCCGTCTCCGACTTCGACCCGGAAGGCGGCGACGGCGAGCACCCCGAGACCGTGCGGTTCGCAACGGACCGCGATCCCGCCACGTTCTGGACGACCGAGACCTACCGGAGCTTCGTCAAGTCCGGCGTGGGCATCGTTCTCGACGCGCGCCGCCCGGTCGCCCTCTCCCGCCTCGTCGTCACGAGCGACGAGCCGGGCTTCACGGCGCTGATCCGCGCCGGCTCTCGCGCCGCCGGGCCCTTCGAGGACGTGTCCGAGGAGCAGTCGGTCAGGCGCCGTACTGCCTTCGAGGTGGACACGGACGGTGAGGAGTACCGTTTCTACCTCCTCTGGATCACGGATCTCGACAGCCTCGCTCACGTGAACGAAGCCAGGGCCGGGTGAGAAGGGCCCTCGGGCCCGGCCTCCATCTCGTCGCCCTCTGGGGCCTGGCGGTGGTCCAGCCCCTCTTCGACGTTCTCGACTCGAGCGCCGAGTTCTTCGCCGTTCGCGACTCGACTAGGTGGGACGTCCTCGCCTTCGCGGTCGGTCTCGTCGTCGTGCCGCCCGCCGCCCTCCTCGCGCTCGAAGCGCTCGCGGGCCTCGTCGACCGGCGGCTCGCCCGCGCGCTCCACCTCTTCGCCGTCGCCGCTCTCGTCGGACTGCTCGCGCTGCAGGCGGCGACGAGCATGGCCGACCGTCCGAGCGCCGTGCTCCTCACGGCGGCCGCGCTGGCCGGTGTGGCGGGAGCATTCCTCTACGCGCGCTCTGCGGCGGTGCGCTCGGTCCTCACGGTCCTCTCGGCCGCGCCGGTCCTCTTCCTCGCTCTCTTCCTCTTCTCCTCGCCTGTGGAGACGCTCGTCTTCGAGACGCGAGGAAGAGCCTCGGGTGCACCGGGCCTCCTCGCAGACGCCGGTGGTCGTGGTGGTCTTCGACGAGATCTCGACGACCTCGCTCCTCGACGAGCGCGGCGCCATCGACGGCGACCGCTACCCGAACTTCGCCGCGCTGGCCCGCAACTCGACCTGGTTTCGGAACGCGGCCACCGTGGACGCCTGGACCGTCCGGGCCGTCCCGGCGATGCTCACCGGCCTGTACTCAGAGCCCGGCCGCCTGCCGGTCTTCTCCGAGCACCCCGACAACCTCTTCACGCTCCTCGGCGGCAGCCACCGCCTCGAGGTCTCCGAGTCCCTGACACAGCTCTGCCCGCGCGCTCTTTGCCCCGACGTCGTGCGGCGGCCGTTCCCGAGCCGGATGGAGTCACTGCTCTCGGACATCGGCGTCCTCTATCCGCACCTCGTCCTCCCGCGCGACCTCCGCAGCCGGCTGCCGTCCGTCTCCGACACGTGGGGCGCCTTCCTGGAGAGCTCGCACGAGCGCACGCGCCGGCGGATCTCCGCCTACGAGGACTTCCTCGCCTCGCTCGGCGGCGAGGGGCGTCCGCTCCTCGCCTTCGCGCACGTCATGCTCCCCCACCTTCCCTGGGAGTTCCTGCCCTCGGGGCGACGCTACGCGGGCGCGGACCTACCGGGCTTCGAGACGGGCGGCTGGGCGGACGACGACTTCCTCGTTCAGCAGGGCTACCAGCGCTACCTGCTCCAGCTCGGCTACGCCGACCGGCTGCTCGGCGATCTGGTCCGTCGGCTGCGCGCCGTCGGGCTCTACGACCGCGCCCTCGTGGTCGTCGCCGCAGACCACGGCGTGAGCTTCCGCCCCGGGGAGCGGCGGCGGGCTTTCAGAGAGTCGAATCTCGACGACGTGGCGTTCATGCCGCTACTCGTGAAGCGGCCGGGGCAGGCGGAGGGGCGCGTCGTCGACGACCCGGTGCAGACGGTCGACATCCTCCCGACGATCGCAGACGTGCTCGGCGTCCAAGTGCCCTGGCGGATGGACGGAAAGTCGCTCTTCGGCGCGCGAGACCGAGAGCGGTTTCTGTTCGTGGGCGACAGCGGCAGGTTCACCGTCGATCCAGAGGCACTGGTCGCCCGCCGGGAGGAGTCCCTGCGAAGGCAGGCCGCCATCTTCCGCTCCGGGCTCTACGGCATCGGCCCGAATCCATCGCTCTTGGGCAGGCGACTCGACGAGCTTGACCGTGCGGGAGCCCCTAGAAGCGCAGGCGGAGCTCGACCAGGCGGCGGAGCTGGAAGCCGTCGACCTCGCCTCTGAGGAGATCCCGGCCCGGCTCACGGGAACGATCTCCGGGCCGGGGGGGCCCGAGCGAAGCCTCGCGGTCACGCTCGCCGGCCGCATCGTTGCCGTTGCGCGCAGCTACGCCTCCGGCGGCGAAGAGCGCTTCTCCGTCCTCGTGCCCGAGTCGGCGCTCCGGCAGGGACGGAACCGCGTGGAGCTCCTGTGGGTGCAGCCCGGCGACGTGCTTGTTCGGCTTCAGATCTAGAGGGCAATTCGTCACTTGACAGCCACATGGATAACGGTTATCTTGCAGTAGCTAACTGTTAGGGAGTCGTTGATGCAAGAAGCCGTTGGCGTATCGATCAAGGAGCAGTCTCACGGCTACCAGCTACGGGTCGTGCAGGAGGTCTTGCTCGCCCTGCTGGCCAAGGAGGCTTCTCACGGCTATCAGCTGCGCGCCCGGCTTCAGCTTGCGCTTGGCCCGCTGGCGGAGGCGCTGAACGCAGGCCACGTGTACGTGACGCTGAATCGGCTCGAAAAGGCCGGGCTGGTCACCTCGGAGCGGGTCGGCCAGACCGATCGCCCCGACCGCAAGGTCTACGAGCTGACCGAGGCGGGACGCGCGCGGGTGCTGGAGTGGCTGGAGGATACGAGCTGGCCGAAGCCCGCGCCGGCGGAGTTCCATCTGAAGCTGGTCGCTGCCGCGGCGGCAGGATTGGGCGACCCGGTACGGCTCGTGGACGCGCAGCGGCACGCGCTGTTGGCCGGGTTGGCCACTGCGCAGCGGGCGGCGTTGGCCGAGCCGGACGATTCGGTCGCGGGGCTCCTGCTCGAGGGCGTGGTGCTGAGGCTGCAGGCGGACCTGCGCTGGCTGGAGGCCTGCGCGGGCTACTGGAACGCAACGGAGGGACGATGATGAGCGCCAAGGAGTCGCTGTCGCACGTGGGGCCGGTCTTGCGCACCCGCGGGCTGGAGAAGGAATACGGCCAGGGAGCGGGGCTCGTGCGCGCGCTCGACGCGGTCGAGCTGGAGGTGGCCTCGGGCGAGACGCTGGCCGTGATGGGGCCGAGCGGCTGCGGAAAGTCGACGCTGCTGCACCTGCTGGGCGGCCTGGAACGGGCTTCGGCCGGAGAGGTGTGGCTGGCGGGGCGCCGCATCGACCAGCTGAGCGAGAAGGCGCTGGCGCGGCTGCGCCGCCGCGCGATCGGCTTCGTCTTCCAGGCCTTCCACCTGATGGACGAGCTCACCGCCGTGGAGAACGTCGAGCTGCCCGCGCTGCTGGCCGGGCGCTCGCCGCGCGCCGCACGACGCCGGGCCGAGGAGCTGCTGGACCAGGTCGGGCTCGCCGACCGGGCCGAGCATCTGCCCTCGGCGCTCTCGGGCGGCCAACGCCAGCGGGTCGCGATCGCGCGCGCGCTCAGCAACGAACCGCTGGTCGTCCTCGCCGACGAACCAACCGGCAACCTCGACAGCACCGCCACCCTGGACGTGCTCCGGCTGCTCGACAGCCTGCGCTCGGCCGGGCAGACGCTGCTCATCGTCACCCACGACGCCCGCATCGCGGCCACCGCCGACCGGCTGATCTCGATGCGCGACGGCGCCTTCGTCGAGGAGACCAGGCTGACCCACGGCAGCAGTGGACGGCTCGGCGAGCTCGCCGGCCTGGAGGTCTGAACCGATGGGCCGCCTCCTGCTCGTCTGCCGCCTCGCCGCGCGCGACCTGCGCCGGCGCCCGACCGAGGCCGCGCTCCTTCTGCTGGCGATCATGGGAGCCACGACGGTACTCACCCTCGGGCTCGTCCTGCACGGGGTAACCGACAAGCCCTATCAGAGCACCCGGGAGGCTACGGCCGGGCCTGACGTCGTCGCGGGAAGCGCCGGCGCGTCCGCCGAACTTCCCGGCCTGGAGGCACTGACCAACGCTCCAGGCGTCGTCGGTCACAGCGGTCCGTACCCAGTCGCCGCGGCGTTCTTGGAGGCAAACGGCCACACCGAGCCGGTTTTTGCAGAGGGCCGCGACACCGCACCGGCGGCGATCGACCAGCCCAAGCTGACCCAGGGCACCTGGGTACGCGACGGCGGCGTGGTCGTCGAGGCCGCCTTCGCCGACGCGCTCGGCGTCGACGCTGGTGATGCCATCACCATGGGCGGCACGGTGGTCGACCACGCGTTCGTCGACGCGGTCGAAGGCAGCGGCGGTGGTGATCTGACCACTCTGAACAGCCGGTCGTTCCAGGTCGTCGGCGTCGCGGTCACCGCCGCCGCGCCGCCGTATCCAGAGGTGTCCTGCGTCGGCGGACTCTGCATCCCCGCCGGGCTGGTCTGGCTCACCCACGCGGATGCCCGCAGGCTCGCCCCGCAGGAACTCCCTCACCTACACCGTGAACCTGAAGCTGGCCGACCCGGCCGCAGCCCCGGCGTTCGTTGACGCGAACCTCAACCGCCCTCCCGCCCCGGTGGGGAGCTCGTGGCAGGAGATCAGCGAAGCGAGCGGCAACCTGGTCGCAAACCAGCGGCGAGCCCTGCTGACGGGCGGCTGGCTGCTCGGCCTGCTCGCGGTGGCCAGCGTCGCGGTGCTCGTCGGAGGCCGGATGGCCGACCAGCTCCGGCGCGTAGGACTGCTCAAGGCGGTCGGCGGCACGCCGAGCCTGGTCGCCGCCGTGCTCCTCGCCGAGTACGTCGTCGTGGCCCTCCTCGCGGCGGCGGCCGGGCTGGCGGTCGGATGGCTGGCCGCTCCACTGCTCACCGCTCCCAGTGCCGGCCTCCTCGGCCGCGCCGGTACGCCGCCGCTCACGATGTCCACGGTCGGCCTGGTGACGGCGGTCGCGCTCGGGGTGGCGGTCGCCGCGACCTTCGTTCCTGCCGTCCGCGCCGCCCGTACCAGCACCGTCCTCGCGCTGGCCGACTCGGCCCGCGCACCGCGGCGCACGGGCTGGCTGATCGCGCTCTCGAGCGCGACTGCCCGTCCCGCTGCTGCTCGGGTTGCGGATCGCCGCCCGGCGGCCGCGCCGCGTCGTGCTCGCCACGGTCAGCATCGCGATCACCGTCAGCGGGATCGTCGCCGCGCTGTCGGCCCACGCCGGAATCGACGCTGGGGCCTTCGTACGTGGACCCGGCTCGGGCCGACCGATTGAACCAGGTGCTGCTGGTGATCACGATCACGCTCCTCGCCCTCGCGGCCGTCAACGCGATCTTCATCACCTGGGCGACGGCGCTCGACGCCAGGCACTCGTCGGCGCTGGCGCGCGCGCTCGGCGCGACCCCGCTGCAGGTCGAGCGCGGGACTCTCGGCGGCGCAGGTGCTTCCCGCCCTCGTCGGCGCCGTCCTGGGGATCCCGGGGGGCATCGCACTGATCGAGGCGGTCGACACTGGTGATCCCACCATCGCGCCGCTCTGGCAGCTGCTCGCCGTGGTGCCGGTCACGGTCCTAGTCGTGGCGGTGCTCAGCGCCATACCAGCCCGCCTCGGCGCCCGCCGCCCCGTCGCCGAAACCCTCCAATCCGAGCTCGCGTAAGGCCAGCCTCTAGTACTTGAGCCTGTTGCGCCGCTCGTGCCGCTCGAGCGCGAGCTGGACGAGGCGGTCGAGGAGCTGCGAGTAGGGGATCCCCGAGGCCTCGAAGAGCTTCGAGTACACGCTCGTGGCCGTGAAGCCTGGGATTGTGTTCAGTTCGTTGACGACGACCTCGTCGCCCGGGCGGACGAAGAAGTCCACGCGGGCCATTCCCTCGCAGTCGGCGGCCACGAAGGACGCCACCGCCAGCTCCTGCACGCGCGCGGCCGGCCTCGTCCGAGATGCGTGGCGGGATGACGAGCTCCATCCCGCCCTCCGCGTACTTGGCCTCGTAGTCGTACCAGTCGCTTGCCAGTGGAACGATCTCGCCCGGAAGCGAGGCGATCGGCTCCTCGTTCCCGAGCACCGAGCACTCGACCTCCACCCCGTCGAGGTACTCCTCGACCAGGATCTTCTCGTCGTGCTCGAACGCCAGATCTATCCCTCGCGAAAACTCCTCCGGAGTTTTCGCGACTGTTATTCCCACACTCGACCCGAGACGTGCCGGCTTGACGACGACCGGGATATCCAAATGGGTTCTCGATGCGCTCCTTATGGTGCCGGCGCGCCGTGACGCTCTTCGCGACGGGGATGCCCTTGTCGCGCATGACGGACTTGAAGAGGTCCTTGTCCATGCAAAGCGACGACGCGGTGACGCCCGCTCCGACGTAGGCCACGCCGGCGAGCTCGAGAAGGCCTTGCACGGTTCCGTCCTCGCCGAAGGGCCCGTGGAGGACCGGGAAGACGACGTCGGCGTCGCCGAGCGGCTCGATCCGCCCGTTTGCGGGGATCGGCAGCGAGTCGCCTCCTTCGGGCAGCTCGGCCTGGGTCCCGCCGCGGGTCAGCTGCCACTTCCCGTCAGCACCGATCTCGATCTCCCGGACCTCGTAGCGTTCGGGGTCGAGAGCCGAGACGACCGAGCGCGCGGAGGTGAGGGAGACCTCACGCTCGCTCGAGCGCCCGCCCATGAGGACGGCGACGCGGATCCTCCCTATTCGCCTTCCCCCTCGGTGTCCTCGCCCAGGAAGTCCGCGACGAGGACGACGATCTGCGTTCCGGGCTCGACCTGCTCTCCCGGGGACGGCTCCTGGTCGACGACCAGCCCGTCCGCCGTCGGGTCGATCGTGACCTCGCGTTCGACGCTCGCTTCGAAGCCGGCGTCCTCGAGCGCTTGGACGGCGGCCGCCTCCTCCAGCCCGGTGACGTCCGGAACGGGCACGGTCTCGGGCCCGGTCGACACCGTGACCTGCACGGTGGACCCCGGCCGGGCCTGCGTTCCGGGATTGGGGTTCTGCGCGAAGACGAGACCGGCTTCGGTGTCGTTCGAGGGCGCCTCGATGACCTCCACCTCGAAGCCGTTGTCCTCGAGCTCGGCGGTCGCGCTGTCCAGCGACTGCTGGAGGACGTCCGGCACCTGCACCGTCTCGACACCCTTGGAGACGCGCACGGTCACCGTCGAGCCCTCGGGGACGGACGCGCCGGCGCGCGGCCGCTGGCCGACCACCTGCCCCACAGGCGCCTCTGAGAAGACGTCGACCCGTTCCCACTCGAGCCGGGCGGCGGCGAGGTCCTGGGTCGCCTGGTCGAACGTCTTCCCGCGGAGCGCCGGCACTTCCACGCGTGGCACCCCGGTGGAGACGACGATTGTGACCGTGTCCCCCTTCTGGACGCGCGTTCCCTCCTGTGGGTTCTGCTCGATCACGATGCCGGCCTCGACGTCCCGGCTCGCCTGGCGGCGCACCTCCGCCTCGAGCTCACTCGCCTCCAGACGGTCGATCGCTCGCTCCTCGGGGAGCCCTTCGACGAGAGGGACGCCCACGGGCTCGTTCGCCTCGAGCTGCTCCTGGACCTGCGTGTAGACGTACCAGCCGGCGAAGGCGGCGGCTGCGAGCAGGAGGAGCGCGAGGACCCAGGGAAGCCAGGGCCGGCGCCGCTTGCGCGGCGGCTCTTCGTAGGGGCGCTCCGGCGGCCGTCGCGGGGGCGGCTCGACCGGAGGAGCCGTCACGCGGGTAGCCGCGTTCTCCGGGAGCACTTCCGTTCTTCCCGCGGCCACCGGCGCCAGGATCGCGGTCGCCGCGGTGGCGGTCTCGTGCGAGATGGGCAGGCCCGCCTCGACTCGCTCGAGATCCTCGATGAAGTCCTCCGCCGTCTGGTAACGGTCCTCCGGCTCCTTGGCGAGCGCGCGCAGGACGATCTTGTCGAGCTCCGGCGGGACCTCCGGGCGGAATGCGACGGCGGCTTGGGCAGCTCGTTCACGTGCTTCATCGCGACCTCGATGGCCGAGTCGCCGAGAAGGGCACCTTGCCCGTCAGCATCTCGTACAGGACGACGCCCGCCGAGTAGAGGTCGGAGGCGGCCGTCACGGGCGCCCCGCGGGCCTGCTCGGGCGAGAGGTACTGCGCGGTGCCCATGATCGAGCCCGCCTCGGTCATCTGCGAGGGGCCGTGGCGGGCGATGCCGAAGTCCGTCACCTTCAGGCGCGGCTCGTGGCCCTTGACCTTCTCCTCGGCCGACACGAGCACGTTGTGCGGCTTGATGTCGCGATGGATGATCCCATGCCGGTGCGCGTAGCGAAGCGCCTCGAGGAGCTGCTTCGCGTAGGCGATGGAGACGTCGATGGGCAGGGCGCCGCGCGTGAGGATGAGCTCTTTCAGGCTGCGTCCCTCGATCACCTCCATGGCGATGTAGTAGGTGCCCTCGGCCTCGCCGCGGTCGTAGATGGAGACGATGTAGGGGTGGGAGAGGCCTGCGGCGGACTTCGCCTCGCGGCGGAAGCGCTCGATGAAGAGGTCGTCGCCCGCGTAGCGGTCGTTCAGGATCTTGATGGCAACGCGGCGTCCCAGGTCCTCGTCCTCGGCGAGGTAGACCTTCGCCATCCCACCAGCGCCGAGCTTGCGCAGGATGCGGTAACGGCCGTCGAAGAGCGTGTTGATGAGGGTGTCCGAGACGCGGGCCATCAGGTAGAGACTACGGATTCCCCCTCAGAACCGCCGCCATGATCTCCCTGGCGATCGGGGCCGCCGTGCCACCGCCGGTGCCGCTCTGATCGGACAGTGCGACCGCCACGGCGACCTGCGGGTCCTCCGCCGGAGCGAAGCCGATGAACCACGTGTCGTTGCGTCCTTCGCGGCCGGTCTCGGCGGTCCCCGTCTTGCCGGCTACGGTCACGCCGGGGATCTGGGCCGAGGTCGCGGTGCCCGACTCCACCACTGCCGTCATCATCGCCTGGAGGTCGGCCGCCGTCTGCGGTTTGACCGCCGTCTTCCAGTCGTTCGGGTCGAAGCTGTCGATGACGTCCCCGTCCGGGGAGACGATCCGCTCGACGAGCTTCGGCTCCATGACGACGCCGTCGTTGGCGATGCCCGCGGCGACGAGCGCGTTCTGCAGCGGCGTGACGAGCAGCCGCTCCTGGCCGAAAGCGAGACGGCCCGGATCGACCTCGCTGGGGTCCTCGGGCAGGTAGAGCCTGCCGTCCCGGTACAGACCGCTCCGGCGTACGTCGTTGTCGGGCAGCTCGACGGGAGGCCGGTCGTAGAACCCGAAGCGCTGCGCGTACTCGAGCACGGTGCCGGCGCCCAGCTCCTTGCCGATGTTGCAGAAGACCGAGTTGACGGAGTTTTCGAGCGCCTCGAACAGGCTCAGCTGCCCGAAGACCTGAGGCCCGCTCTGATCGGAGAAGTTGGTGACCCGCTGACCGAAGAGGACGCAGAACCCGGGGTCCTCGAACATGCTCTCGGGCGTGAAGCGTCCGGTGTCGAGCGCGGCCGCCGCCGTGACGACCTTGAACGTCGACCCCGGGATGAAGAGGCCGGCCGAGCCGCGGTTGACGAGCGGCGCGGCGGGTCGGCAGGGAGCCGTGATGCGCTCGATCGCTCCGAAGTCCGTGTCCACGAGGTTCGGGTTGTAGGAGGGCGAGGAGGCCAGGGCGAGGATGCGGCCGGTGGCGGGCTCGACGGCGACGGCGGCGCCGCACTTCCCCGCCAGCTGCTCCATCGCCACGCGCTGCGGCTCCATCCTCAAGGTCGTGACGACGTCGTTCCCCTCCTGCGTGATCCCTTGGATCTTGTCCAGGGCGTTGTCGACGACCGTGCTCAGGTCGGCGTTCGAGCCGGTCAGGAAGTCGTTCAGGGACTCCTCGAGCTCCGTGCGGGCGCGCTCGATGGTCGAGTAGCCGACCGGGTGGGCCGTGAGCTGCCGCTGCGGGTAGCGGCGCACGTACCAGGTGCGGCCGTCCTGGAGCTTCACCGCGCGGCGCCCGGCCAGCACCGTCGTCCCGTCGGCCGCGTAGATGAAGCCGCGCTTGATCGTGAGCTGGCGGACGATCAGGCTCGGGTTCCCCTGTCGCGCCTCGAGGTCGGGCGCACGCCAGAGCCAGTAGGTCGCCGCCCCGATCAGCGCCAGGAAGAGGAAGGCGAAGACGAAGAAGACGCGGCGTATCTGCGGGTTCACGCGCGCTCCCGGTTCACGTGGTTGGAGACGACGAGGAGAAGCGCGACGAGGATGAAGTTTGCGACGATGCTCGATCCCCCGTAGGAAACGAACGGCAGCGTGAGGCCGGTCAGCGGGATCAGGCCGGTTACGCCGCCGATGATGATGAAGGCCTGCACCGCGAGCGCCGCCGTGAGGCCGGCGGCGAGCAGCTTCGAGAAGCCGTCGTCGGCGCGCATGGCGATGGCGAAGCCCCGGTAGAGGAAGATGACGTAGAGGAGGACGACGGCGGCGGCCCCCGCGAGCCCGAGCTCCTGTGTGATCGCCGAGTAGATGAAGTCCGTCTCCAGGAACGGGATGTAGGTGTTCCCCTCGGGGCGTGAGAAGGACGCCGCGGCCGAGCCCGGTGCCGAAGAGGCCTCCGCTCGAGATGGCGTAGATGGACTGGACGAGCTGGTAGCGTCGCGCCCTGAGGGTCGCTCCACGGGTCGAGCCAGACCCCCGACCCGGTCCTCCACGTGCGGGATCACCTGGTAGAGCGCGAGGCGCCGAGCACGAACAGGCCGACGCCTGCCGCGACGAACGTGCCAGCGCGCGGTGGCGATGTAGAGCATGGCGAGGAAGATGGAGAAGAGGAGGAGCGCGCCGCCGAGGTCGTTCGTCTGGAAGAGGACGAGCATCGCGCCGCCCCAGATAAGGAGAAGCGGCCCGAAGTGCTTGAGCGAGGGGAGGCCGAGCGGGCCGTTCCCATGGTGAGCAGCTCCCGGTTGTCGCGCAGGTAGCCGGCGAGGAAGACGACGAGCAGCACCTTGGCGAACTCGCCCGGCTGGAAGGCGAGGTCGGCCGACGCCGACCCAGAGCGTGGCGCCGTTGATCGTGCGGCCGAGGCCGGGTATGGCCGGCAGGACGAGGAGCCCGATGGCGGTCAGCCCGAGGACGTACTTGACGCCGTCCAGCGAGCGGTGGTCGCGGAGGAACAAGACGATCGCAGCGAAGGCGGCGAGGCCGACGACGATCCAGAGCCCCTGGCGAAAGGCCTTGTCGGGCTCGATCCGGTAGATCATCGTCAGGCCGAGCGCGCACAGGAGCCCGGCGAGCGGAAGCAGGTACGGATCCGCATTCGGAACCGCGTAGCGGACGACGAGATGGGCCGCGAGGAAGAGGGCGAGGAAGAACCCCGCATAGGAGAGCGACGCCGTCGACACGACCTCCTGCCGGGCGATGTAGACGCTCGCGAACCCCGCCGCCGTGAGCAGGCCGACGCCGAGGAGGTTCACGAGCTCGCGTGTCCGCAGGCTCACGGGCGTGCCTTTCGCCCGTGAGCCAGTGGAGGGTGTGTGAGGGAACCGGGAGGTTCCCTCACTGCATCGAAGAAGGGGGCACGTGGGGGAAACATGGTTCCCCCTGGAGCGAGCGGAGGCGAGCGACGCTCACGGCTGGGGCTCCGGCAGTTGCTCCTCCAACTCTGCGACCCTCGCGCGCGCGTCGTCGTAGGAGAGGAGCTCGTGGTCGAAGAGCTCTGCCCGCTCTTCCGGGGAGAGCTGCGAGGCCCTCAGCGGGCTGACGTAGCGCTCCCTGTAGAGACCGACCCCGTCGCTGAAGTCGAAAGGGATGCCCTGGTAGACCGTGATGTTGCCCTCGTCGTCGGCGCCGACGAAGTTCGCGCGGGAGAGGCCCCAGAGCGCGCCGGCGGCGAGTAGGGCGACGCCTGTGAGCGCCACGACCGTCCAGAAGAGGCGGCGAGGCCAGCGCCGCCTGTCGCGGCGGAGGCGGCTTGGGAGGCGCCGCGACGGCTGGTTCCACGGGCTCTTCCGGCCAACCGGCGGGCTCGTCGGTGGGCGGCGCGACGACGGCCGTCCCGGCCGCGGCAAGCTCGGGCGGCACCGGAAGTCCCGAGAGGGTGTCCTCGAGCTCCTCGTCCGAGCCGCGCCCGTCGCCCCTGGCAAGGGTCTCCTCGAGCGCTTCCTCGCCCTCGACGGAGAAGAGGACGACGGTGATGTTGTCCTCGCCGCCGCTTCGGTTCGCAGCCTTGACCAGCGCCTTCGCCATCGACTCGAGGGAACGGCCGTTCTGGATCAGCTCGAGGATCTCGTCGTCAGGCACCATCGACGTGAGGCCGTCCGAGCAGAGGAGAAAGAGGTCGCCGGGGCTCGCCTCCACGGTCAGGGTGTCGACGTCGATGTCCGGGTCGGTGCCGAGCGCGCGGGTGATGACCGAGCGCTGCGGGTGGGACTCGGCCTCCTCGGCGGTGAGGCGGCCGCTGCGCATGAGGTCGGCGACGAGCGAGTGGTCGCTGGTGAGCTGCTTCAGCTCTCCGCCCCGCATCCTGTACGCGCGCGAGTCGCCGACGTGGCCGATGGCGACCCCGGCGCCCTCGAAGAGCGCCGCGGTGACCGTCGTGCCCATCCCGGTGACCTCGGTGTCGCTCTGGGCACGCTCGTAGATGCGGTGGTTGGCCTCTCCGATGATCGCCTTCAGGCGTTCCTCGGGCTCGAGGTCGTCAGCCTCGTGGTACTCGCGGAAGGCTGCGGCCGCGAGCCGCGAGGCGACCTCGCCCGCCTGGGCGCCGCCCATGCCGTCCGCCACCGCGAAGAGGGGCGGATCGACGACATAGGCGTCTTCGTTCCGGCGGCGCTTGCGTCCGGGATCCGTCCTGCCGGCGCTCGAGCCGAGCCTCATCGCTCCAACCTCAGCTCCGTGTCGCCGATCTGCAGAACGTCACCTTCCTCGAGGCGGCGGCGTCCGCTGATGCGCTCGCCGTTCACGAACGTCCCGTTGGTGGAGTTGAGGTCGACTACGGAGATCCCGTCGAGGCCGCTCTCGATCCGCGCGTGGTAGCCGGAGGCGTAGTCGTCGTCCGCGAGCGCCATGGCGTTGTCTGACGCCCGCCCGATCGTGGTGGGGACCGGCCCGGCCTCGAACGTGCTGCCGGGGCTCAGGACGGTGCTCCGGGTGACGACCAACCGCGCCGGGGCGGTGGGCGCTTCGTCGCGCCCCCGGGCGGCCTGGGCCGGTGCGAGGATGAAGCTCTCCTGCGGCGCCGACGTCCTCAGGCCCCGCTCCGCGGATCGAATCACGCGCCAGATGAACAGGTAGAGGAGGATCAGGAACACGGCCTGGAGCGCGATGAGGATCGGTTCGACGGACACCTTTAGATGGTTGATCGGAAAGTGTGGTGCCGGCGGGGGCGTCCGTGACCGAGCATGAGGCCGCGATCATTCCGAGCTCGTACCTGGAAGGTACGGGCGAGGAACGAGCGTGGTCTCAGGCGATGCGTCAGGGGCGTCATCCGGCGGTGCCACGGTTTCCGGTCAATTTCCGATCAAGCATCCAAAAAGCGGCGTATCGGCGTACCTTGCTCAGTAGCCGCGCTCGAAGCGAAGCTCGGTGGTGCCGACGACGATCGTGTCCTCGGCCTCGAGCTTCGCGCGCTCGACCCGCTGGCCGTTCACCTCGACCCCGTTCGTCGAGCCGAGATCGACGATCCACCAGGCCCCGTCCTCGTGTCGGATCTCCGCGTGGCGGCGTGACACATTCGGGTCGGTCAGCGTGATGTCGCACTCGCGCGAGCGGCCGATGGCCACGGCGCCCTCCGTGAGCTCGCGGCGCTTTCCCTCGACGGTGAGCACGGGCGGGGCGTGGGCGAGCCCGAGCGCCTCCGCGTCGTTCGCGGAGACCGCCTCGGTCTCGGCCGGGGGAGGCTTGTAGATCTTCGTCTCGCCCGGCTCGTCCTCCGGCGTCACGTCTGGAGGGGGCGCGGGCGCGCTGAGGGGCTGCGCCATGCGCGTGGCGATCCCGAACTCACCCACGCGCAGATCGGCGTCCTGATCCATGACGACGCGGGGCGTGGAGAGGAGCGCATAGCCCTCCCGGCGGGCGTGCTCGGAGAGGTAGTCGGAGAGCTCCGTGAGGAGCGAGTCCTCGTAGCTCGCGAACTGCTCCCGGTCGTTTGGAGATAGGTACACCGTGTACTCATTCGGGACGTAGACCCGCGAGACCGAGATCGTCTTATGGTCGTCCATCTCCTTTGCCAGCTTGCGCGCGAGCTCGACCGGCTGCACGTGGGAGCGGAAGGCCCGCCCGAAGACGCCCTCGACAAGGGACTCGATCCGGCTCTCAATGCTCCGCAGAACGCTCATGGACGACGGGCATTTGTGCCCGCCGCCACTCTAGCGGGGTCGTCCTCGCAGCCCCTTCAGGTGCGGGAACGCGAGCAGGGCGGTCGCCGCCGGCACGCCGAGGAGGAGCCAGAGCGTCCCCAGGGATCCTCCTGCGGCGAGAGGAGCAAGGAGCGCTGCTGCGAGGTAGGCGCCGCCCCAAGCGGCCAGAGCGCGCGGTCCGCGGCGCCGGGCGAGTGGCGCGGTCACGGCACAGCGGCGAGAACGAGGGACTCGACGACGAGCCCCGGGTGCTCCGCCGGCACTTTCTGGAGCAGGCCTCCGAGCGACGGCTCGCTCGTGAACGGGAGTACTGACCCGGTCACTCCTGCGACCGCAAGCGCAGCGAAGATCGAACCGGCGGCGAGAAGAGCCCGGTGGAAAGCTCCCCGCGTGTGCAGGACGGCGACGGGGACGAGTGCGAGCGCGTGGAGCGGCGCGAGCAGGGGGCCGACGAGGAAGAGCAGTCCGGAGCGTGCGTCTCGTGCAAAGACCAGAAACCAGGCGAGGGCGAGCGGAATCCAGGCCACGGCGAGCGCGAGGGCCGCGTTGCCGAGCGGAAGCACGGGAACGGCGAGGGCGAAGGCGAGGCCTCCCGCGGGGCTGGCGAGCGCCGCCAGCCCCGCGAGCGCGCCGAGGAGGAACGGCCAGCCGGTCGGGAAGAAGGGCAGAAGGAGCGTCGTGCCGGCGACGAAGACGGCCGCCAGGGCGGCGTGGGGCGCCCGCTCGCTCAGCACGCGGCGGGACGTCATTCCGCGAGTCCTGTGCGTGCGCTTCTCGGCGGCCGAGCGGAGTAGGCTCACGAGCCCCTTCGCCTTCGGCCGCTTTCGCGCGTCGACCGAGAGCATGCGGTCCACGGTGCGGCAGAGCCCCGGCGGGAGATCGGGCCGCACGGTGGCGAGCGGCGGTGCTCCCTCCTCGACGCGGCGCGCAGTCTCGAGCGGCGAGACGGCCCAGAAGGGGTGGCGGCCGGCGAGTGCTTCCCAGAGGAGGACGCCGACCGACCAGACGTCGGCCGCGCCGGTCGCCTCCTCGCCCGCGAGCCGCTCGGGCGCGATGTACCCGAGCGTGCCGGGAACGTCTCCCACGGCGGTAAGCGTGTCCGCTTGGTCGATGCGGGCAAGCCCGAAGTCGAGGAGGCGGACGGAGACGCCTTCGCCGTCCTCCAACATGACGTTCGACGGCTTCACGTCCCGATGGACGACGCCCTTCGCGTGCGCATGTGCGAGCGCTTCGAGCACCTGCGCGGCTGCTTCGACCGCGGTCCAGTCGTCGAGCGCGCCACCCCGCAGCGACTCCCGCAGGGTGTGCCCGCGGACGTACGGGTAGGCGACGTAGACGTGCCGCTCATCCCGCTCGAGCGCGAGGGCGCGCAGACAGTGGGGATGGCGCAAGCGCGTGGCGGCCTCCACCTCGCGCTCGGCCCGCGAGCCCGCCTTGCCTTCGCGCGGAACGATCTTGAGGGCGACCTCCCGCTCGGCCTCCTCGTCGCGGACGAGCCAGACGGACCCCGAGCCGCCGCTGCCGAGGGGCCGCAGCGGCCGGTAGCGGCCGAGGACGAGGTTTTCCTGGGCGAGAGAGACGGCCTGCTGCACGGGTTCCGCACCCCTTTGCGCTCCGCCGACGAAGTCCTGCAAGCGCCGGTCCTGCTGGTACACTCGGCCACTTCCGCGACCCGGCGGAGAGCGTGTCCGAGCGCGAAAAAACCAATCCGACGACCGACATCGAGTTCGATTTCTTCGACGAGTCTCCGACCGCCGAGGCGGCCGCGGGTGAGGCTGCGCCGAGGCGGCGTAGGAGACTCCCCACCCGTCCTCCCGCTCCGCCCGGGGGCTCCCAGTTCTACCGCCTCGGGCTCCTCATCGCCGGCGCGATTTTGCTCGCGGTCATCCTCATCCTCGTGGTCAACAGCTGCCGCTCGAACCAGCGGGAGGCGGAGTACCGGGACTACGTCGAGGACGTCGGCGGCGTCACGGAGGACTCGGATGCGCTGGGCAGGCAGCTGAACCAGCGCCTGACGACGCCGGGCATCGCGCTCAACGACCTGCGCGGCGACATCGAAGGCCTCAGTCGCCAGCAGGAGCAGATCCTCGCCCGCGCCCAGGACCTCACCTCTCCGGGACCGCTCGTCGAGCAGCAGGGCGAGCTCATCAAGACGATGCAGCTCCGCGCGAACGGGCTCGACGGGCTCGCGCAGGCGTTCGTCCGCGTCGCGGAGACGGAGAACGAGCAGGAGGCGGGACGGCTGCTCGCGCAGCAGGCCAACCGGCTGGTCGCCAGCGACGTCGTCTACGACGACCTCTTCAAGGAGCCGGCGAAGAGCGTGCTCGCGGAGCAGGACGTCACCGACGTCGTCGTCCCGGACTCCAACTTCATGCAGAACCTCGAGCTCGGCAGTCCGACCGCCTGGGAGCTCGTCGTCCAGCGTCTCACGCAGACTCCCGAGGCCGGCGGCCTCCGCGGCAACGGGATTGTCACCGTTCGTGCGCAACCTGGTGACCAGGAGCTCTCCCAGGGAACGGACAACACGGTGCGGGCCTCCGACTCGCTGACCTTCCAGGTGGTCGTCGAAAACTCCGGCTCGAGTCAGGAGACGCAGGTGCCGGTGACGCTCCGGATCCAGCAGAGCCCCCAGCCGATCACCAAGCGGCAGGTGATCGACCTCATCAATCCGGGCGACACGCGTACGGTGACCTTCCGTGACTTCGGACAGATCTCGTTCGACACGGAGACGACGCTGCAGGTGAACGTCGAGCCCGTCCAGGGGGAGGAGAACACGGGCAACAACACGGCCGAGTACCCGGTCATCTTCACGCTGGGCGAGTAGCGCCATGAGCTCGGAGCTCTCCGACGCCGCGCCGTGGATCGCGATCGGCGCCGCCGCGGCGGCCGCCCTGGCGCTCGTGCTCGCGCTCGCCTTCTACTTGAAGCTTCGTGCCGTGCGGAAGGCTCAGGTCGTGCTCCTGGGCTCGGGGAAAGACGACCTGGTCAACTTTGCAGTCTCGCTGCAGACGCGGATCGACGACCTGCACAGGGTCGTGGACGAGGTTGCCGCAGGCCTCGCGCGCATGGATCGGCGCATCGACGGTTGCCTCTCGCACACCGCGCTCGTTCGCTACGACGCTTACGAGGACGCCGGCGGCCACCAGTCCGCCTCGCTTGCCTTCCTGGACGCTGCCCGCTCGGGCGTGGTCATGAGCGCGATCCAGGGCCGCGACTACGCGCGCATCTACGTGAAGCAGCTCGATCGCGGCCGCGCCCCGGTGGCGCTCTCCCCGGAGGAGCAAGAGGCCGTCGAGCGCGCGATGTCCCTCTAGACTTCCCGGTGGAGATGCCGTACCGGAAGGCCGAGATCCGTCCGTGCAGCTCCGAGGACGAGCCGCTCCTCTTCGGGCTCGCGAGCCTGGATCGGGGCGCCGACGAGCGGACGCTTGCCGTGTTCGAGCGCGAGACCGTCTTCGTCGCCGAGGTCGAGGGCGACCCCGCCGGCTACGTGGCGCTCGATCAGGCGGAGGAGGCGGTGCGCGTCGACCAGCTCTTCGTCAGTCCCGAGCACGAGGCGGAGGGGGTGGGGCGCCAGCTGCTCGAGTTCGCGGAGGGCTACGCCATCTTCCAGGGCGCTCGGCGGCTGCAGGTCGTCGTCGAGGGCGGGAACGAGCGGGCGGCGACCTTCTACCGCGGACGCGGCTTCGTGCCCGCCGGCGAGGGGCTCCTCGAGCTCGTTCTTCCCGAGCGCTAGGGACTGCCGCGTCCTCTACGATTTGCGGCGGTGCAGCAGGTTCTCGTGCTGAACGCAAGCTACGAGCCGCTCAATGTGTGCTCGGTTCGGCGCGCTCACGTGCTCGTCTACAAGGGGAAGGCGGAGCTGATCGAGGAGCTGCGGCAGCCGCTCCGCTCCGCGAGCGACACGTACCCCTGGCCGCACGTGATTCGCCTGCTCGTGTTCGTGCGCGTGCCCCGCGCGGTGAAGCGAAAGATCTCGCGTAAGGCGCTCTTCGCGCGGGACGGGCACCGCTGCGTGTACTGCGGTTCGTCCGGCCGCCTGACGCTCGACCACGTCGTCCCCCGCAGCCGCGGCGGCGACTCGGTCTGGGAGAACGTCGTCACCTCGTGCGCCCCCTGCAACCTCCGCAAGGGGAATCGCCTCCCCCACGAGGTCGAGATGCGCCTGCGCGTGCAGCCGCGGACGCCCACCCCCGCCCTCTTCGTCACCCTGTCGGCCGCCCGCGTCCCGGACGGCTGGCAGCCCTACCTGACCGCCTTCGCCTAGCCCCGTCGGTGCCAGGCACCGGGACATGTCCGTTCGGGACCTGTCCGGGGTCTGACCCCTGACATGTCCGAAGGGGCCGAGCCCCTTGTCCACAGCCTGTGAACTCCGTGCTCTGGCGGCAAGAGCGCTGTTCAGAGTCGCAACCGCCTGGGGACGCATGCGCTCGCCTGCGGCCGGAGGGGACATGTCCGGGGTCAGACCCCTGGGCCGGGGTCAGACCCTGGTCATGTCCGTTCGGGACCTGAAGGCGGGCTGGACGGGCTCGGGTCCCGGAGGTATGGTGGTCACAGTGTGTTCCTGAACAGAGTCTGAGACATCCGTTGCCGCGGGCCCCCTGGCCCGGCTTCTGCTTGACCTAGTCCGACTCTGACCCTTCGAAGTTCCAGGAGCATGCATGACCCGAGCAGTAGAAGTAACCGCCCTTCGCAAGGAGTTCCTCCGCCGGGAGGGCAGCCGCCTGCGCCGCCTGCGCCGGCGCCGCGTGCCGGCGCTCAAGGACGTCTCCCTGACGATCGAGCGCGGCGAGTGCGTGGCCATCCTGGGGCAGAACGGCTCCGGGAAGTCGACGCTCGTCCGCTTGCTCTCGACGCTCCTCCTGCACGACGGCGGGAGCGCGCGCGTCTTCGGACACGACGTCTTCGCCGACCCGCGCGCCGTGAGGCGGCTCGTCAACCGGGTCTCGGTCGAGGCCGCCTTCTTCAAGAAGATGTCCTCCGCGGAGAACCTCGCGTATGCGGCGCGCTTCTACGGAATGACCCCGCGGGAGACGAGCGCCAAGATCCCGCAGATCCTCGAGCGTGTCGGCTTCCCCGTCGAGCGACGGGGCGAGTCGATGGAGAACCTCTCGCGCGGCATGCAGCAGAAGGTCGCGCTCGCACGCGCCCTGCTCACCGCACCGGTCCTGCTCCTGCTCGACGAGCCCACGACGGGGCTCGACCCCCGCTCGAAGCTCGAGGTGCAGGGGTTCATCCGCGAGGTCCGGGGCACACACGACGCCACCGTCCTCCTCTGCACGCACGACCTCGTCGAGGCCGAGCTCCTCGCCGACCGCATCGGGATTCTCGACCGGGGTGAGCTGATCGCGCTCGACACGCCTGACGGCCTGAAGCGCCGTTACGGCGCGGCCACCCTCGAGGAGGCGTTCTTCGCCGCGACCGGGCGCGCCTTCGAGGAGGAGGAAGAGGAGGAAGGAGAGGACTGATGCGCGGGGCCGCCTCCACGTTGAGGGCCGAGTTCGTCGGCCTTGCCGGGGTCGTCGAGCGGAACGTCTACCTCGTTCGCCGCTACATCTGGTGGGATCTCGCGTTCTTCGTCTGGACGGTCGCCAACACGCTCACGATCACCTTCATCGCGAAGGGCATCGAGGCGACGGGCGGGCAGATCGACGTCGAGCGGCTCACGACGATCCTCTTGATCGGCGCGGTCATCTGGGCCTACCTGGGGACGATCTTCGAGATCCTCACCGAGACCGTCGCGTGGGAGCGCTGGGAGGGGACGATCGAGTACACGTTCATGGCCCCCCTGGCCCGCCCGATGCACTTGGCGGGCATGGGGCTCTTCGCTATCGGCTACGGCCTCGTCCAGGCCGTGCTGCTGTTCGGCGTCGTAGCGACCTTCTTCGACCTGGACATGCCGCAGGCGGACTTCGTCGCCGCGCTGGTCGTGCTCGGCGTGGCCTCGGTCTCGTTCGTCGGCATCGGGATGATGACCGCCGTCCTGCCGCTCATCTCGCCGGAGAAAGGCACGCAGCTCGGCTTCATTGCGCAGGGGATCCTGCTCGTCGTCTCGGGCGTCTACTACCCGGTCGAGGTGCTGCCCCAGTGGATGGAGTGGCTCGCCGTCGTCTCGCCGGCCACCTACGCGCTCCAGGGGACCCGCGACGCGATCCTCGAGGGCGCCGGCGTCGCCGCGCTCTGGCCGCAGATCTGGCCGCTCCTCGTCATCGGAGCGGTCTCGATCCCGCTCGGGCTCGAAGTCTTCCGCCGAGGCGAGCTCTACGCCAAGCGGCATGGGAAGCTGAAGAGATCGGGATGATCGCCGTCCGCCCCGCGGAGACCGACTCCGAACTCGAGGCCTGGATCCACGTCCGGCGCGTCGTCCTGCCCAACGAGTCGGCGGGAAGCGTCGAGCAGCTGCGGGCGCGCGCGAGGCCCGAGCGCCTTCTGCTCGTCGCAGAGCTGGACGGCAAGCTCGCCGGCTCGGGCCTCGCCGACCGCTCGGACCTGGCCGGCCGCGTCTCCCTTGCGCCCCGTGTGCTACCGGGAGCCCGCCGCCGCGGCGTCGGGACGGCTCTCCTGCGCGAGCTCGCCGTGCACGCGCTGAGTCTCGGCGTCCCCGAGGCCGTCGCCGACGTGGACGGGCGCGACGAGGGCGCGATTGCCTTCGCGAGCCGGTTCGGCTTCGAGGAGGTCGGCCGCCAGATCGAGCAGGTGCGCGTGCTCGGGGACGAGCCGCCGCCGGACCTGCCGGCGGCGCTTCGGTTCGTATCGATCGCGGAGCGGCCGGAGCTCCTGCGCGAGGCGTACGACCTCGGCGCCCAGGGCTACGCGGACATGGCCACCGATCAGCCGGTGACCGTCTCGCTCGACGACTGGCTCCGCGACGAGGCCACGCTTCCGGAGGGCTCGTTCGTCGCGCTCGCCAACGGCGAGATCGTGGGCTATTCCGGCCTCTGCCTTCACGACAGCCCCGAGGTGGCCGAGGACGGGCTGACGGTCGTCCGCCGCGGCTGGCGCCGCCGCGGCCTGGCGACGGCGCTCAAGCGCAGAGAGCTTGCGTGGGCGGCAGCGAACGGGTTCTGCGAGATCGTCACCTGGACGCAGCGTGGAAACGAGGGGATGCGGAGCGTGAACGAGGCGCTCGGCTTCACGACCCGCGACATCAGCATCACGATGGCGGCGCCGCTCCCGCTGGAGCGTCTGAGCGCTCGTGCGCCGGCTCGACCCACACCGAACCTGGCTTCTCTACATGGGCGCGTGGGCCCTGGCCCGCTCGCTCGGGTGGACCGTGGCGGCGATCTACTTCGTCAGCACGGTCGGAATGAGCCCGCTCGAGCTCGTCCTGACCGGCACGGCGTTGGAAGTGGCGTACTTCGTCTTCGAAGTTCCCACCGGCGTCGTGGCGGATCTGTACAGCCGCCGAGCCTCCGTCGTCCTCGCGCAGTTCCTCATGGGCGCAGGCTTCATCCTCACCGGCGCGGTCGCGGAGGTCGGGGTGATTCTGGCCGCAGCGGCGCTCATAGGCTTCGGCTGGACGTTCAGGAGCGGCGCTGAGGACGCGTGGCTCGCCGACGAGGTCGGGCCCGAGCGGCTGGCGGCCGCCTACCAGCGCGGTGCCCAGGTGCAGCGGGCGTTCACGCTCGTCGGCATCGGCGGCGCCGTGACGCTCGGGCTCGTCGACCTGCGGCTGCCGATCGTGGCCGCCGGGGCGCTCCTAATCGTCCTCGGCGGGGTTCTGGCCGTGGTCATGCCCGAGGCCGGCTTCCGGCCCACCGGTCGGGGCGAGCTCGGCGCGGCCCGCTCGATGGCGCGAACCGCCCGCGACGGCGGCCGCCTCGTCCGTGCGCGCCCAGTGCTCCTCATCATCGTGGGAATCACGTTCTTCGGCGGGATGTGGAGTGAGGCGATCGACCGGCTCTGGGAGGCTCACTTCCTGCTCGAGGTCGGCGTACCGGGGCTCGCCGGACTCGATCCGATCGTCTGGTTCGGCGTCCTGAACGCCGGCGCGGTGCTGCTCGCACTCGTCGTCGCCCAGCCGCTCGTGAAGCGTTTCGAGCGGATGGGAAACGAGGGGATGGCCCGGACGCTGTTCGGCCTCGACTCCGCGCTCATCGTCGGGACGCTCGCGTTCGCCTTCGCCGGGAGCTTCGCTGTGGCTGTGGCCGCCTTCTGGGCGATCGGCGTCGCCCGCTCGCTCTCCTACCCCGTCTACGAGACATGGCTGAACTCGAACATCGACGACTCGCGCGTCCGGGCCACGGTGATCTCCATCACCAACCTCGGGGACTCCGTGGGCCAGTGGGGCGGCGGCCCGCTGCTCGGCGCCGTCGGCTCCGCATACACGACTAGAGCGGCCCTCGCGTGCGGCGCCGCGGTGCTCGCGCCTGCGCTCTGGCTCTACGGCCGCGCGATCAGGCAGGCTTCGCAGGAACCCTCGCTCGCGACGGTTCACAACGTCGATCCCCTCGTATAGACTGTGAGGGTCACTGAGGCGACGAGGCCTCGGGCGGATGGCCGCCCGGGGCTCTTTGCGTTTAAAGGAGGTTCGTATGGCAACGGTCGAAGACACGGGGCGCGCGAAGAGCGACCCGGAGGCGCGCAGGGCGGTGCTCAGGCGCGTCAAGGAGGAGGAGGTCGCGTTCGTCCACCTGTGGTTCACGGACATCGAAGGCCACCTGAAGAGCTTCGCCATTACGCTCCAGGAGCTCGAAGGGGCGCTCGACGACGGGATGGGCTTCGACGGCTCCTCCATCACCGGCTTCAACGCGATCGAGGAGTCGGACATGGTCGCCATCCCCGATCCGGCCACGTTCCAGCTCATGCCCAACGGCGGCTACAAGGTCGGGCGCATGATCTGCGACGTCGTCACGCCCGACGGCGAGCCCTACGAGGGCGACCCCCGCTACGTCCTCCGCCTCGCCCTCGAGCGCATGGAGAGCATGGGCTTCGACACGTTCAACGTCGGCCCCGAGCTCGAGTACTTCCTCTTCAAGGACGATGAGGGCACGGAGACGCTCGACGAGGGCGGCTACTTCGCGATGACGACGCTGGACGCGGCCAGCGACCTCCGTCACGACACCGTGAAGGCCCTCGAGTCGATGGGCATCCCCATCGAGTACGTCCACCACGAGGTGGGCCCTTCCCAGCACGAAATCGACATGCAGTTCGCGCCGGCGCTCGACATGGCCGACCACACGCTCACCTACCGGCTCGTCGTCAAGGAGCTCGCCAAGAAAGCGGGCTACCACGCGACGTTCATGCCGAAGCCGATCTTCGGCGAGAACGGTTCGGGCATGCATACCCACCAGTCCCTCTTCGCCGGCGGCAAGAACGCGTTCTTCGACGAAGACGACGAGTGGCACCTCTCGGAGGTGGGCAAGGGCTTCATCGCCGGCCAGCTGCGCCATGCGCGCGAGATCTCGGCCGTCTTCGCCCAGTGGGTGAACTCGTACAAGCGGCTCGTGCCCGGCTACGAGGCCCCGGTCTATGCGGCCTGGTCGCGGCGCAACCGCTCGGCGCTCATCCGCATCCCGCTCTACAAGCCGGGGAACGAGCAGGCGACCCGTGCGGAGATCCGCTGTCCCGACCCGGCCTGCAACCCGTACCTCACCTTCGCCGCGCTCCTGCACGCCGGTCTGGAGGGCATCGAAAATGGGTACGAGCTGCCGTCGCCGATGGAGAGCAACCTCTACAAGCTGACCGCGGAGGAGCGAAAGGACCGCGGGATCGTTGCCCTGCCCGAGACCCTGGGCGAGGCGATCGACGAGCTCTGCGCTTCCGATCTGGCCCGCAAGGCCCTCGGAGACCACATCTTCGACAACTACGTGAAGCTGAAGAGGCAGGAGTGGGACGACTACCGCGTCCAGCTCACGCCGTGGGAGTTGGAGAAGTACCTGCCGGCGTTGTAGACTGCAAACGGTGTCGCCGCTTCCTTTGTGAAGCGGGGGACTGACTGACGGCCGACTGCGAGCCGCTTCTTGAGCGGCTCGTGGTCGTTCTGCGGCCGTAAGCTTTGGTCGTGGACCGCTCCGCGAGGCACCTGCGGCTCCTTACCGAGACCATTGCGGCCGTCAACTCGACGCTCGACCTCGGCGAGGTCTTCGACCTCATTGCCCGCAAGACGGCCGAGGCGCTCGAGACCGACGCCTGCTTCGTCTACCTCTACGACGAGGCCGCGGACGAGCTCGTGCTGCGCGCGTCCTACGGCACGCGCGTGGACGAGATGACCCGCGTGCCGAAGATGCGCCCGGGCGAGGGCATCACGGGCGCAGCGGCCGCCGACCGCGCACCGATCATGATCGCCCGCGACGCACACCTCGACCCCCGTTTCAAGCGGTTCCCCAACCTCCGTGAGGAGCAGTACCAGTCCATCCTCGCCGTGCCGATCCTGGCGCGCGAGCGGTTGGAGGGCGCGCTGAACGTCCGGACGGAGGAGCCGCGCGCCTTCACCGAGGCGGAGGTCGACCTGCTCATGGCCATCGCGGGCCAGGTCGCCCAGGCGATCGAGAACGCGAAGCTCTACGAGCACGCGCAGCGCCGCGTGCACGAGCTCGAGTCGCTCGCGGCCATCTCGGAGGCCGTCTCCGAGTCCCTCTACCTGGAGGAGTCGCTCGAGGCGATCGTGAAGACGACGATGGAGGCCGTGGACGCGACGGGCGCCGCGCTCGTGCTCGAGGACGGCACCGTCGCGTGGCCGGAAGGACGTGCGGGCGCTCACGCCGTCCGCGTCCCGCTCCGCTGGCGAGGCCGGGAGATCGGGGAGCTCGTCTGCGACCGGGACCTGCCCTTCAGCGCCGAGGACCGGCGCCTGCTCGAGTCGATCGCGCACCACGCCGCGGTCGCCCTCGAGCACGGCCGGGCGGTGATGCGCGGCGTTCTCGCCCAGGAGGTCCACCACCGGGTCAAGAACAACCTGCAGACCGTCGCCTCCCTGCTCCGCCTCCAGGCGCGGGCGGGCGGCGTGGACACGGACAAGGCGCTCGTCGACTCCGTCAACCGCATCCTCGCCATCGCGGCCGTGCACGAGGTGCTCACCGAGCGAAGCGACGACGACGTCGACCTCGGCGAGCTGGTCGAGCGGCTGCGGGCCATGCTCGTCCAGGGCCTCGGCGGGGGCAAGACGGTCAGCTCGCGGGTCGAGCCGGTTTCACTCCACGGAGCCCGCGCGACGGCCCTCGCGCTCGTCTTCAGCGAGCTCCTGCAGAACGCGCTCGAACACGGCGGCGACGAGGTGCGCGTCGAGCTGGGGCGCCGGAACGGACGCGTCCTCCTGACCGTCGCGGACAACGGGGCCTGGGACGCCGAGGCCAAGGAGGGAACCGGCCTGTCGATCGTACGGGCGCTCGTGCGGGACGAGCTGAAGGGCGAGCTCTCGCTCAACTCGGACGGCGGCCTGCGCGCGGAAGTCGCCTTCACGCCCTGACCCCAATGAGCGAGCGCGCCACACGCGTTCTCGTCGCCGAGGACGAGACGATCATCAGGCTCGACCTGCGGGGCATCCTCGAGCGGGCGGGCTTCGATGTCTGCGCCGAGGCGCACGACGGCGAAACGGCTGTCGAGCTGGCGCGGAGCGAACAACCGGACGTGGCCATCCTGGACGTGCGGATGCCGCGCCTGGACGGCATCGAGGCGGCCCGGCGGATTCTTGCCGAGCGGCCGATCCCGATCGTCATGCTCACCGCGTACGGGCAGGAGGAGCTCGTCTCGAGAGCGGTCGAGGTCGGCGTGTTCGGCTACCTCGTGAAGCCGTTCCGGGAGTCGGATCTCCTGCCCGCGATCCACGCGGCCCGTGCCCGCCATGCCGAGCTTGAGGCGCTCCGCGAGGAGGCCGAGTCGCTCGCGCAGGCGCTTGCGACACGAAAGGTCGTCGAGCGGGCGAAGGGCCTCCTGATGGAGCAGGAGGGTCTCTCCGAAGACGACGCGTTTGCGCGCCTGCGCCGCGCCAGCCAGGTCTCGGGGCGCCCCATGAAGGTGGTCGCCGAGGCGTTGATCGCAACCTTCGGTTCAGAGTAGCGACGTCCGGGCAGGCCGACCTCGTTCGCACGCTCGTTGCCGAAGGCATCGAAGACGAGCGCGTCCTCGACGCCTTTCGGCGTGTCCCGCGCGCCCTTTTCGTTCCGCCGGAGCGCGTCGACGAGGCCTACGCCGACATCCCGATCCCGATTCCCCACGGGCAGGTCACGACACAGCCGTCGCTCGTCGCCCGCATGGTCGAGGCGCTCGGGCTCACCGGCGGAGAACGTGTGCTCGAGGTCGGCACCGGCTACGGCTTTCAGACCGCGCTGCTCGCCGAGCTCGCGGGCTCCGTCTGGAGCGTCGAGCGCTTCGCCGACTTCACGGAGCGGGCGCAGGCGGCGCTCGAACGGCACGGCGCACAGAACGTCGGGCTCGTCGTCGGAGACGGAAGCGATGGGCTTCCCGACCACGCTCCGTTCGACGCGATCCTCGTCTCGGCCGCGCATCCGCGCGTGCCGCCGCCGCTGGCGATGCAGTTGGCGCGCGGAGGCCGCCTCGTTCAGCCGCTCGGCCCGGGCGGGAACGAGGTGGTCGTCCTCTTCGAGTGCGTCGCCGGGAGCCTCGAACGCCGGCGCGCGCTAACGGCCGCGCACTTCGTGCGCCTGCACGGGAGGCACGGCTTCCGATGAGGATCGCCCTCGCGGGAGACACGATGCTGGGGCGCATGGTGGGCGAGGCGCTCGCCGAGGCCCCGCCGCAGTCGCTCGTGGCCCCCGAGGTCGTCGAGCTCGCGCGCGAAGCCGACCTCGTCCTCCTCAACCTCGAATGCTGCATCTCCGAACGCGGCAGTCGCTGGCCCGACCCACGCAAGCCCTTCTTCTTCCGCGCGCCGCCGGCCGCCGTCGAGCTCTTGCTCCACCTCGGCGTCGACTGCGTGACGCTCGCGAACAACCACGCGCTCGACTTCGGGGAGGAAGCGCTCCTGGACACGCTCGCCCACCTGCGTGCGGCCGGGATCCAGCTGGTCGGAGCGGGCGCCGATGTCGAGGAGGCCCGCAGGCCGACTGTGCTCGAGGCGGCCGGCGGCCGGCTGGCCGTGCTCGGCGTGAGCGACCACCCGCGGGACTTCGCCGCCGGCCCCGCGCGGCCCGGGATCGCGTTCGCCGACCTCCGAGACGGCATACCGGCCTGGCTCGCGGAAGCAGTCGAAACGTTGCGGGCGGACCTCGTCCTGGTGACGCCGCACTGGGGGCCGAACATGAATCCAACGCCACTGCCGCATGTTCGTGCCGCTGCGCGAGAGCTTCTCGATGCCGGGGTGACGCTCGTCGCCGGGCACTCGGCGCACGTCTTCCACGGAGTCGCGCCGGGCGTCCTCTTCGACCTCGGCGACTTCCTCGACGACTACGCCGTCGACCGTGCGCTCCGCAACGACCTCGGGATCTTCTTCCTCGCTGAGCTGGACGAGCGCGGCCCGGTGCGGGTCGAGGCGGTGCCGCTCAAGCTCGAGTACTGCTTCACGCGGCTCGCGGAAGGCGAGGACGCCGCGTGGATTCGCAGCCGCTTCGCGGCCGCGTGCGCCGAGCTCGGCACCGCCGTCGAGGACGACGGCGGGCGGCTCGTCGTGAGGTTCTAGGACGTCACCTCGTCCACGAGGCGCTCCCAGCGGGCGAGGAGGGTTTGCAGCTCGTCGCGCGCCCGCTTGTGCGCAGCGATGGCGTCGACGTCGCCCCAGTCGCCGGCCAGCCTCTCCTCCAGCCCGGCAATGAGCTTCTCCTGCGAGTCGATTCGCTCCTCGAGCTTGGCCAGGGGATCGCGTTTGCGCGCCTGCGGCTTGGGTTCAGCGCGCTCCGGCGGAGCGGCCTCGGGCGGCTCCGGAAGCTCGTCCGGCGCCGTCATGCGCGCCTCGCGGGCCTGGAGGTAGTCCGCCCAGCCCCCGTCGTAGGCCCGCAGCGTGCCATCTTCGACGGCGTAGGTACGCCGGGCCAGCGCGTCGAGGAGCGCCCGGTCGTGGGAGACGAGGAGGACCGTGCCCGGGAACGCCTCGAGCGCGCTCTCCAGCGCCTCGCGGCTCTCCAGGTCGAGGTGGTTCGTGGGCTCGTCGAGGACGAGGAAGTTGGCCCCCGAGGCGACGAGCACGGCGAGCGCGAGTCGCCGCCGCTCGCCGCCGGAGAGTGCCGTCACCGGCTTCTCGTGCGCTTCCCAGCCGGAGAAGAGGAAGCGTCCGAGGAGGCTCTGCGCCTTGGGCCGCGTCAGCTTGGTCATTGTCTGCACGCAATCCAGCACGCTTCCCCGCTCGTCGAGATGGACTTCCTGCTGGGGGAAGTAGCCGACCTCGACCCCGTAGCCCAGCTTGTGCTCGCCCGCGACGATCGTCTCCAGGAGGGTGGTCTTGCCGCTCCCGTTCGGGCCCACGAGACCCACGTGCTCGCCGCGCTCGAGGGCGAGCGAGACGTCGGAGAGAAGGACACGGCCACCCGCCTCGACGGTCGCGCCGGCGACCTCGAGGACCACGCGCCCGCTCCGAGGCGGCTCGAGGAAGTCGAAGCCGAGCCGGCGCGTTCCCCGGCTGAGGAGGGCGTGCTCGCCGGCGGCCTCCCGGCGTTCCGTCTCCAGGCGGCCGATCTGCGTGAGCTTGGCTTGCGCCTGCTTCGCCTTCGACTTCTTGTAGCGGAAGCGGGCCACGAAACGCTCCAGCCGCTCGATGTCCTCGCTGATCCGGGCGGCCGTCTTCTGCGCGTGCGCGGCGCGCTCGGCCTTCTCGCGGCGCCAGACGTGCCACGGGCCGGCGAAGTACGTGGAGCGTCCGCCCTCCAGCTCCATCGTCGCGTTCGTGACCGCCTCCAGGAACCAGCGGTCGTGCGCGACGAGCATGATCCCCGCGTCAAGGGCGGCAAGTTCGCGCTCCAGCCACTCGATGCTGGCCACGTCGAGATGGTTGGTCGGCTCGTCGAGGAGAAGCAGGTCGGGGTCGCCCGCGAGAGCGCGTGCGAGCGAGGCGCGCGTCAGCTCTCCGCCGGAGAACGTCGTCAGGCGGCGGTCGAGGTCGTCGTCGGCGAAGCCGAGTCCGCGGACGGCCGCGTTGGCGTGCTCGCGCCAGGCGTAGCCGCCCGCGTGCTCCAGCCGGGCCTGCGCGCGTGCATACGCGGCCAGCGTCTCTGCGCCGTGGTCGCCCGCCTCCATGGCAGTCTCCAAGGCGCGCAGCTCCTGCTCGGTGGCGACGAGCTCGCGGGCACCGTCGAGCACGTACTCGCGCAGGGTGTGGCCCCGGTCGAGCGGCGGACGCTGGTCGTGCAGGGCCACGCGCGTGCCCTTGTCGAAGGCGAGCTCTCCGCCGTCCACGGGCACCTCGCCCGTCAGCATGCGCAGGAGCGTCGTCTTCCCGGCGCCGTTCGGGCCTGAGAGCGCGAGGCGGTCGCGGCGCTCCAGCTTGAAGCTGACGCCGTCGAAGAGCGGCTCGCCGACGATCTCCTTCCGGAGCCGCGAGGCGGTGACGACCGGCATCGCTCGTGCCTAGTCGCGGACGGCGCCCGCCGCCGCGCCGACAAGGCTGCGCGCGGCGCCGGCGATGTGTGCGGCGTCGATCCCCGCCTCCGCGAGGAGCTCGGCCGGCTTCCCCGACCCGGGCATGCCCTCGACTGCGAGGACGGTTACGCGCGGGGCCTCTTCCGCGTCTGCGAACACCGCGAGCACGGCCTCCCCAAGCCCGCCCTCGGGCCAGTGATCCTCCGCCGTGACCAGGCGGCCGCCGACGGCCTCGGCGGTGGCCCGCAGCGTCTCCGCGTCGATCGGCTTCACCGAGTAGCAGTCGACCACCCGCGCGGAGATGCCTTCCTCGGCGAGCTCGTCGGCCGCCTTGAGCGCCTCGTGGAGGGTGATCCCGGCTCCCACGATCGCCACGTCGTCGTCGTCCGAGGAGCGGACGACGCGGCTGCCGCCGATCTCGAAGTCCTCGTCGGGCCCGTAGAGCACCGGCGTCGCGGAGCGGGTCGTGCGCAGGAAGACGATCCCCTCCTGCTCCGCCATCGCCGCGACGAGCTTGGCTGTCTGGTTTCCGTCGGAGGGATAGAGCACGGTGCTCCCGTGGACGGCGCGCATCATGGCCAGATCCTCGAGCGCCATCTGCGACGGCCCGTCCTCGCCGATGGAGACGCCCGCATGCGACCCGCAGAGGCGCAAGTTCGCGCGGCTGATTGCGGCCATGCGGACGAAGTCGTACGCGCGCGTGAAGAACGCCGCGAACGTGGAGGCGAAAGGCTTCCAGCCGCGCACCTGCAGCCCGACCGCTGCCGCGACCATCTGCTGCTCGGCGATGTACATCTCGAAGTAGCGGTCGGGGTGCGCCTCGGCGAAGATCTCGGCGTACGTCGAGTTGGAGACCTCGCCGTCCAGAGCGACGACCTGGCCGTCGGCGGCGCCGACCGCCGTCAGTGCCTCCCCGTACGCCTTGCGGGTGGCCACCTCGTCGCCGACCTCATAGCTGGGAAGCTCGAGGGGGCCGGTCTCGAAGCGGTGGGGCGCGCCGCTCTGGGGCTTCGCCACCGCGACGCGAATGTTCCGCTCACCGCCCAGCTCCGCGATCGCGCCCTCCGGGTCGTCGAGCGCCTTGCCGTGGAAGCCGTTCTTGTCCTCCACCTCGCGCACGCCCTTGCCCTTGATCGTCTTCGCCACGATGACCGTCGGCTTTCCGCTCGTCTCGAGGGCTTCGGCGTAGGCGTCGTCGATCGCAGTGACATCGTGGCCGTCGATCGCGATCGCATGCCAGCCGAACGCCTCCGCCCGGCGCGTGTAGGAGTCCAGGTCCCAGCCGTGCATGGTTTCACCGCGCTGCCCCAGCCGGTTGACGTCGAGGATCGCGATCAGGTTGTCGAGCTCCATGAAGGCCGCGTGCTCGAAGGCCTCCCACATCGAGCCTTCGGCCATCTCGCTGTCCCCGCAGAGGGCCCAGACGCGGTAGGGGATGCGGTCGAGCCTCTTGCCGGCGATGGCGACGCCGACGGCGATGGGCAGGCCCTGGCCGAGCGAGCCCGTGGCGACGTCCACCCAGGGAAGGACCGGGGTGGGGTGCCCCTCCAGGCGGCTGCCCAGCTCGCGGAAGGTGAGCAGCTCCTCGTCGGCGATCGCCCCCGCGGCCTTGTACAGGGAGTAGAGGAGCGGCGAGGCATGGCCCTTGGAGAAGATCAGGTGGTCGTTCCCAGGGTTCTCGGGGTCGTCGAAGTCGTAGCGGAAGTACTTGTCCAGGAGCACGGCCATGAGATCGGCGGCCGACATGGAGGACGTCGGGTGGCCGGAGCTCGTGACGGCGGCCGTGCGGATGGAATCGACGCGGAGCTGCTGCCCCAGCTCGCGCCAGCGCTCGTGCTCGGTCATGCGGGTAACGTAGCGGTCGGTGCGCGTCGCCGTCGCTTTCGACCACCGCGGGGCGAAGCTCCGCGAGGACGTCTCCGCCGCGGTGGCGGAGCTGGGGCACGAGATCCTCGATTTGGGCGTGGAAGAGCCCGAGCCGCGCGTGGACTATCCGGACAAGGCCCGTGACATCGGCGAGGCCGTGCTTTCGGGAGAAGCCGAGCGCGGCGTACTGGTCTGCGGCTCTGGAGTGGGCGCTTCAGTGGCGGCGAACAAGCTCCCCGGCATCCGCGCTGCCGTCTGCCACGACGGCTATTCCGCTCATCAGGGCGTGGAGCACGACGACATGAATGTCCTCTGCCTGGGCTCGGAGATCGTCGGGGCTGCACTCGCGCGGGATCTCGTACGTGTGTTCCTGAAGGCACAATTCAACGAAGGGGAGCGTTACGTAAGAAGGTTGGAAAAGATCAAAGCCATGGAAGGATTGAGGCATGGGTAAATCGCGACTTCATCAGCTGTCCGAGCACGGGCAGAGCGTCTGGATCGACTTCCTCTCGCGCGAATTGATCCGCTCCGGGGATCTGGAGCGCAGGATGCGCGAGGACGCCGTTGTCGGCGTGACGTCGAACCCGACCATTTTCCAGAAGGCGATCTCGTCCGGGGACGCCTACGACGACCAGCTCCGCGAGGTGCTCGCGGAGGAGCACGACCCCAAGGAGATCTTCATCCGCCTGGCCGCCAAGGACGTCGGTGACGCCCTCGACCTCCTCCGACCGGTCTGGGACGGGGGCGGCGGCAGGGACGGCTACGTGTCCATCGAGGTCGACCCGAACCTCGCCGGCGACACCGAGGAGACAATCGCCGAGGCCCAGCGGCTGCACGAGCTGATCGACCGCCCGAACCTCTTCGTCAAGATCCCGGCCACGCCGGAGGGGCTCCCGGCCATCGAGGAGATGATCGCGCGCGGGCGCTCCATCAACGTCACCCTCATCTTCTCGCTGGAGCGCTACGTCGAGGTGGCGGAGGCCTACATCCGCGGCGTCGAGCGGCTTGTCGCAGGGGGCGGAGACCCGACGAGGGTCGCATCGGTGGCGAGCTTCTTCGTCTCGCGCGTGGACACGGAGGCGGACAAGCGCCTCGACGAGCTGGGCGGGCACGATGAGCTCAAGGGCACGCTCGCCGTCGCCAACGCGAAGCTCGCGTACGCGCGCTACAAGGAGATCTTCTCGGGCCCGCGCTGGGAGGCGCTGGCCGCGCGGGGCGCGACGCCGCAGCGCTGCCTCTGGGCCTCCACCTCGACCAAGAACCCCGCCTACCGGGATGTCCTCTACGTCGAGGAGCTGATCGGCCCCGAGACGGTGAACACGATGCCCGAGGAAACGATCGAGGCCTTTCAGGATCACGGCCGGGTGGCGGACACCCTCGAGCAGGGTCTGGAGGAAGCCGAGGCGACCCTGGAGCGCTTCGCCGAGGCCGGGATCGACTACGACGACGTCACGCTGACGCTCGAGCGGGAAGGCGTGCAGAAGTTCGCGGACTCCTTCGCCGAGTTGATCGAGGGCATCCGCGCCAAGTCGGGCGAGCTCGTCGAAGCCGCGTAGTGAAGCGGGCCGTGGCCACGCTCGACACCGCCGAGCTGGTCGAGCGGATCTGGGCCCGCGACGCGTCCGTCTGGACCGGGCGCGACGAGGGCCGTTGGCTCGGGTGGCTCGACGAGCCCCTGCGCATGCTGGAGCGGGTCCCCGAGCTCCTCGAGTTCGCGGCTGAGGCCTCCGGCTTCGAGGACGTCGTCCTCCTCGGCATGGGCGGCTCGAGCCTCGCCCCGGAAGTGCTCCGGCGGACGTTCCGCGCCGAGCGCTTCCACGTCCTCGACACGACGCACCCGGCCGCCGTGCGCCGGCTGGGCGACTCCCTCGACCTCGAGCGCACGCTCTTCCTCGTCGCCTCGAAGTCGGGGACGACGCTCGAGACGCGCTGCCACCTGGACTACTTCTGGGAGCGCGCGGGGCGCAGAGGCGAGGCTTTCGCCGCGATCACCGATCCGGGCTCCGAGCTCGAGGCCCTCGCCCAGGAACGCGGCTTCCGCCGGGTCTTTGCCGGGGAGCCGACTATCGGCGGGCGCTACTCGGCGCTCTCGGTCTTCGGGATGGTGCCGGCGGCGGTGATGGGCGTCGACGTGCAGGACTTCCTGGAACGCGCCGCCGTGGCGGTCGAGGGCTCGCACGGTGTCGAGGAGAACCTGGGCCTCGAGCTCGGCCTCGCGCTCGGCCACGGCTGGCTGGAAGGGCGCGACAAGGTGCTCATCCGGCCCAATCCCGGCGGCTTCGGCCTGTGGGCGGAGCAGCTCCTCGCCGAGTCGACCGGCAAGGACGGCAAGGGCCTCGTTCCGGTGCCCCTCATTCCGGGGTCAGACCCCGGGACAGGTCCGAAAGGGTCGGACTGCCAGGAGGCTGAGGTGCTGATGGGCGAGTGGTACGACCTCGGAATCGAGTTCTACCGCTGGGAGTTCGCAACCGCCGTCGCAGGCTCGATCATCGGCATCAACCCCTTCGACCAGCCGAACGTGCAAGAGGCCAAGGACCGGACTCAGGACGTCCTTTCCGGCCATGTCCAGGGGTCTGACCCCGGGACAGGTCTGGAAGGGCCAGGGGCTGTGGAGGAGCTCCTGGGGAAAGTGGGGGAAGGGGACTACGTGGCGGTCCAGGCGTTCGTCGACCCTGAGCGGGAAGGCGAGCTCGAGCCGCTGGTCGAGCGCGCGCGCGAGACCGGCCGCGTCGTCACCGTCGGCCTCGGGCCGCGCTACCTGCACTCGACGGGGCAGCTGCACAAGGGCGGCCCACCGACTGGGCGCTTCGTCCAGGTCGTGGACGACGTGGGCGAGGAGCTTCCCATCCCCGGACGGTCCTTCGGGTTCGGCCGGCTCATCCAGGCCCAGGCGGCGGGCGACTACGCGGCTCTGCAGGAACGCGGCCGCCCGGTCGTCCGCGTCAGACTCGAGGAAGTGGAGGCGCTATGAAGCTCGGAATAGTCGGGCTCGGCCGCATGGGGGGCAACATGACGGAGCGCCTGCGCGGGGACGGGCACGAGGTCGAGACGTACGCGCGCACGGCGCCCGAGCGGACGGCCGACTCGCTCGTCGAGCTCGCGACGCAACTGGAGCAGCCGCGCGTCATCTGGCTGATGATCCCGGCGGGCACGCCCACGGAGCACACGGTGCAGAACCTTCTGCCTCTCCTGGAGGACGGCGACACGATCGTGGACGGCGGCAACTCGAACTTCCGCGACTCGATCCGCCGCGCGGCGCAGGCCAAGGAGAAGGGCGTCTACTACCTCGACGCGGGCGTCTCCGGAGGCGTCTGGGGGCTGGCCGAGGGCTATTGCCTCATGGTCGGCGGCGAGGCCGAGCCCTTCGCGACGGTCGAGCCCGCCTTCGCTTCACTCGCTCCCGAGGGCGGGTACGAGCACGTCGGCCCGTCGGGCGCGGGGCACTTCGTGAAGATGGTGCACAACGGCATCGAGTACGGGCTCATGCAGGCCTATGCGGAAGGCTTCGAGCTCCTCCAGGGAATCGAGGACTTCGACCTCGACCTGCGCCAGATCTCCGCGCTCTGGCAGCACGGCTCCGTCGTCCGGAGCTGGCTGCTCGAGCTGCTTGAGCGCGCGTTCGAGGAGGATCCCGGCCTCGAGGGCATCAGGGGCTACGTGGAGGACTCCGGCGAGGGCCGCTGGACCGTGCACGAGGCCATCGACGCCTCCGTGCCCGTCCCTGCGATCGCCCTGGCGCTCTTCGCGCGCTTCTCCTCCCGCCAGGACGAGTCCTTCGCCGCCAAGGTGAACGCCGCCTTGCGCAACCAGTTCGGGGGCCACGCCGTCCAGGCGAGCGAGGCGAAGTCCGCCGAATGACTCAGGTCGCCGAGCCGAACCCCCTCCTCGAGGGCATACGCGCCCGGCGCCCTCCCGAGCCCTGTGCGCTCACGATCTTCGGCGCCTCCGGAGACCTGACCCAGCGCAAGCTGTTCCCGGCCCTCTACGCCCTGGCCGTCCGTCGTTTTCTCCCCGAGCACTTCGCCGTCGTCGGCGTGGCGCGCACCGAGCTGTCCACGGAGGAGTTCCGCGAGCGCATGCGCCAGGCGGTCATCGAGTACTGCCGAGACGAGTTCCGCGAAGACATCTGGGAGGAGCTGGCGGCGGGGCTGCGCTACGTCCGCGCCGACCTCGTCGACGCGCAGGACGGACCGCGAGGTCATCGAGACGCCTGAACGAGGTCGACGAGACGTCGTGGGACGGCGGGCAACCGCGTCTACTACCTTGCCGTCCCCCCGAGCGCGATCGAGCCGATCGTCGTCCAGATCGGGCCGAAGCGCGCCGCCGGAGGGTGGACGCGGGTCATCGTCGAGAAGCCGTTCGGGCACGACCTGGAGAGCGCACGCCACCTGAACGAGGTCGTCCGCGCCTACTTCGACGAGAGCGAGATCTTCCGCATCGACCACTACCTGGGCAAGGAGACCGTGCAGAACATGCTCGTCCTCCGCTTCGCCAACGGCATCTTCGAGCCGATCTGGAACCGTCAGTTCATCGACCACGTGCAGATCACGGTGGCCGAGTCGCTCGGCCTCGAGGGCCGGGCGAGCTTCTACGAGCAGGCAGGCGCGGTCCGCGACATCGTCCAGAACCACCTCCTGCAGCTCGTCGCGCTGACGGCGATGGAGCCGCCGATCGACTTCACCGCGGAGTCGGTGCGCAACGAGAAGGTGAAGGTGCTGCGGGCCATGCACACGCCCGGGCCCAAGCACGTCGTCCGCGGGCAGTACGGGCCCGGCTTCATCGAGGGCGAGGAGGTGCCCGGCTATCGCGAGGAGGAGGGCGTCGCCCCCGACTCGAACACGGAGACGTACGTCGCCGCCAAGCTCTTCGTGGACAACTGGCGCTGGGCGGACACTCCCTTCTACGTCCGCACGGGCAAGCGCCTGCCGCGCCGGGAGACGACCCTCGCCATCCAGTTCAAGCGGGCGCCCCATCCACCCTTCGAGGTCGATACCGAGGAGGCCCTGCGCCCGAACGTCCTCCTCGTCCACATCCAGCCGGACGAGGGGGTGTCGCTCGCGATCGGCGCGAAGGTGCCCGGCCAGGGACTGACCATCCGCACTGTGCACATGGACTTCCTCTACGGCGGCGCCTTCCGAGGCGGCCTGCCCGAGGCGTACGAGCGCCTCATCCTGGACTGCTTGCTGGGCGACGCGACGCTGTTCACTCGCGCGGACGAGGTGGAAGAGCAGTGGGCCATCGTCGACGCGATGGTCGCCCCCTGGAAGAGGGACCGCCCGCACTTCCCCAACTATGCGGCCGGGGCGTGGGGACCGGTGGCGGCGGACGAGCTCCTGCACAAGGACGGACGGTCGTGGCGGAGGCACTAGCGACGATCCGCCAGGTCGAGCGCGAGATCGCGCGGCTCCGCGAAGCCGTCGACCGAGGCGGGGCAGGCGCCGCGTCTGCGGACGAGCGTGATGACCCATATCGCGTGGGTGCCCGAGCGCTGGGTGCAGGCGGCCTTGACGACGCTCGCCGGTCTGAGCGAGCGCCATCCCTCCCGCACGATCGTGCTCCTGCCCCAGCCGGACGACACGGAGGACCGGCTCCGAGGGGAGGTCGACCTCCGCTGCTTCGTCCGCGGCGGCCAGGAGAAGGAGGTGTGCTCCGAGGTGATCGTGCTGCGGCTCTGCGGCGCGCGGGCGAGCGCCCCGGCGAGCGTCGTCATGCCGCTCCTCGTCTCGGATCTGCCCGTCTTTCTACGCTGGCGCGGGCCCCCTCCCTTCGGTTCCCCCGAGCTCGAGAGCCTCGTGGACATCGCCGACCGGCTCGTCGTCGACTCCCGGGAGTGGCCGGACGTGCGCAAGGCGTTTCAGCAGCTTCCCGCGATCTTCGAGAGCATCGGGGTCTCCGACATCGCCTGGGCCCGCACCGAGCGTTGGCGCCGCGCGGCGGCTTCCCTGTGGCCCGACATCGCCGAGGCCTCACGCGTGCGCGTTGCCGGCCCCGAGGCCGATGCGCTGCTCCTCGCCTCCTGGTTGCGCGCGCGGCTCGGGCGCTCCGTCAAGCTCGAGCACGAGCCGGCGGGCGAGATCGAGCTGGTGGAGGTGGACGGCCGAGCGGCCGTCCCGGCTCGGGAGGAGCCGAAGACGTCGAGCGATCTCCTCTCCGACCAGCTGGAGGAATTCGGCCGCGACCGCATCTACGAGGAGGCGGTACGGAACTTCGCGTCGGCAGCGACCTAGCCGAGCTCGGGGCCGGCTGGATCGCCGAGCGGGCGCGCGGGCGCGAGCCCTTCAGAATCGCGCTCACCGGCGGATCGCGCGGTCGGGGCCGTCTACGAGCGCCTGTCCGAGCTCGAGCTCCCTGGGAGACGTGGCACGTCTGGTGGAGCGACGAGCGCCTCGTCCCGCCCGATCACGAGGACTCCAACGAGCGCCTCGCGAGGGAGACGCTCCTCGACCGAGTCCCCATCCCGGAGGAGCAGATCCACCCGCTCCGCTCCGCCGACGTCGAGCTGCCGGAGTCGTTCGACCTCGTCCTCCTCGGCATTGGGCCTGACGGCCACACCGCATCCCTCTACCCCGGCCACGACGAGGAGCTGGCCGACCCGGGCCCGATCGTCCACGTCCCCGTGCCGGGCTTGCCGCCTCCGCACCCGCGGCTCACCTTCTCGCTGGCCTATCTCAGCGCGCAGCCGCTCGTCGCCTTCCTCGTCGGCGGTGCGGAGAAGCGCGACGTTCTTGCCCGCGTGCTCGCCGGGGACGAGAGCCTGACGGCTGCGCGCGTCCACGCCCGGGAGACGGTCGTGCTCGCGGACGCCGCCGCGGCCCCCTGACCGCTCAGGCGAGGGCCGCCTCCAGCGCCTCGCCGGCGGCGAGGACGAGCCGGTCCGCGCCTGGGCGGCCGACGAGCTGGAGGGAGGCGGGAAGGCCGTGCTCGGCCGCGCCGCACGGAAGTGCGAGCGCGGGCCAGCCGAGGGAGTTGAACGGCCGGGTGAGGCGGATCATGTCCTTGCGGATGGCCAGGTCGCCGAGCCCGGCTGGCGGAGCGACGAAGCCCATCGTCGGGACGAGCAGCAGGTCCGCATCGCCGAGCGCCTCGAGCGCGCGCTCCCGGTAGGCCGCGCGCGCGGCAAGCGACGCTTCGACCTCCTCGTCGGTCACGGCGAAGCAGCGCTCGACCTTCGTGCGCACGTTCACCCCGTACAGGTCGCGGTGCTCGGCGAAGAGCTCGCGGTGGACGTCGGCGACCTCGCGCTGGAAGGCAGGTGAGAACTGCTCCGGCAGCGGGAAGTCGATCCGGCGGCAGCGTGGGAAGAGCGCCGCCGCGCCCTCCACCCGCTCACGCACGAGCGGTTCGGCATTCTCCGTCCAGGCAACGGCGATCGAGACGGCTTCCAGCGACTCCACGACCTCGGGGACGGCGGGATCGAAGTGGTCCATGATCTGGCTGCACACGGCGACCGACCGCGCCATCGGGCCTCCGTGATCGAAGCTCGCCGCGAGCGGGAACACGCCGTCCATGGGCACGAGCCCGTGCGTCGGCTTGAAGCCCACGTTCCCGCAGCAGGCGGCCGGGAGGCGGATGGAGCCGGCGCTGTCCGTCCCCAGGGCGACGTCGCACAGCCCCACCGCGAGCGCCGCCGCGTTTCCGCCGCTCGACCCGCCTGGAATACGGCCGGGATCGAGCGGGTTGACGACGTCGCCGTAGTGCTCGTTCTCGGAGGTGATGCCGTAGGCGAACTCGTGCAGGTTCGTCTTGCCGACGACCGCGTAGCCCGCCTCCTCGAGCCGGACGACCGCCGGTGCCGACCGCTCGGGCACATGGTCGCGGAAGATCGCGGAGCCGTAGGTCGTCACGATTCCGGCGGTGTCGAAGAGGTCCTTGACCGCGAAGCGGATCCCCTCGCCGGGCGCTTCGACCTCCGTGATGAAGGCGTTAAGAGAGGGCGTTGTAGATGACCGCGACGACGACGGAGCCGGCGAAGAGGACGAGCACGACCGCTAGGAGGACGAGCCCGAGGAGCATGTTCCTCCGGCTGAGCTCGGGATCCATGCGCTAGCCGAGGACGGCCGGGTCGACCGCCATGGCGACGAAGAGGAGCGCGAGGTACGCGAGCGAGTAGCTGAACAGCCGCCGGGCGCGGACCGGGGTCGTCTGCCGCTCGAGTGCGACCGCGAGCACGAGGAAGGCGACCCCGAGCGCGAGCGCGGAGCCCAGGTATACGGCTCCCAGCGTCCTCCACGCCACCGGGAGGAGCGTGATGGCCACGAGGACGACCGAGTAGCGGACGATCGAGCGGGCCGTCTCCCTCTCCCCCTTGACGACCGGAAGCATCGGCACGCCGGCCTCCGCGTAGTCCCGCTTGATGAGGAGCGCGAGCGCCCAGAAGTGCGGCGGCGTCCAGAAGAAGACGATGAGGAAGAGGAAGAGCGCCGGCAGCGTCAGGTTCCCGGTGGCGGCGGCCCAGCCGACGAGGGGAGGAACCGCTCCCGCAGCGCCGCCGATGACGATGTTCTGCGGCGTCGAGCGCTTGAGCCAGCGCGTATAGACGAGGACGTAGAAGAGGTTGCCGGCCAGCGCCAGGAGCGCGGCCAGGACGTTCACGAAGCTCGTGAGGATGACGAAGGAGAACGCCGAGAGCGCGAGCCCGAACTCGAGCGCGCGCTCGGGCGGCACGCGGCCCGCGGCCACCGGCCGCGACGCCGTGCGGCGCATGTGCGAGTCGATGTCGCGGTCGAGGACGTGGTTGAGGGCGCTGGCCCCGCCGCACGCGAGCGCGAGGCCCCCGAGCGTTGCGAGCGCGAGCCCTGCCGAAGGTAGGCCGCCCGCTCCCACGGCCAGGCCGCCGGCCGCTGTGATGAGCAGCAGCACCATGATCCGCGGCTTCGTCAACGTCACGTAGTCGCGCCAGGAGCCCGCCGGCACCGCGGCTCCGCCTCGGAAGGCGACCGCAGCGGACACCGCCGCGGCCGCCAGGGCGAGCCCGCCCAGGGCGACGTGCACGCCGCCGGGCGCGCCCACGAGGGCGGACAGCCCGGCCAGCCCGAAGAGAACGAACGCGGCGGCCGCCGCCGCGACGAGCCCGGTCCGGTCGCGATGCGCGAGCCACGCGGCGAGCGCGACCGTCGCGAGGAGCGTCAGCGTGACGTTCGCGGCCACGTCGTGGGCGAGCCCCCACCGGCCCGTTGCGACCACCGCCGCCACCCCCGCCGCCGCGGCGACCGCGGTCAGGCGGAACCACGCTCCGGGCCGCGGGCTCACCGGCGTCCCTCCTCCAGCTTGAGCCTCAGGTCGCGGAGCGGCCGCGCGCTCGACACGTACGGCACGCGGTCGAAGTTGTGCGGCGCGGGCGGCGAGGCGGCGTACCACTCGAGCGTGTCCGCCCGCCACGGGTCGCTGCCCACCCGCGTTCCGCTCCGCCAGCTCTTCACCGCGTTGGCGAGGAAGACGAGGATGGCGATGCCCATGAGGAATGCCCCGATGCTCGACACGAGGTTGTACCACTCGAAGAGTCCTTCACGATCGTACGTGTAGATGCGCCGCTGCATGCCCATGAGACCCAGCATGTGCTGGGGCAGGAAGGCCGCGTTGAAGCCGATGAACATGAGCCAGAAGTGGATCTGGGCCAGGCGCTCGTCGTACATGCGGCCGGTGATCTTGGGGAACCAGTAGTACGTCCCGGCGAAGATCCCGAACACCGTCCCGCCGAAGAGGACGTAGTGGAAGTGCGCGACGACGTAGTAGGAATCGTGGGCCTGGTAGTCGACGGGATACGCGGCCAGCATGATCCCGGAGAGCCCGCCCATCGTGAAGAGCGCCAGGAAGCCGAGGCAGAAGAGGAGCGGGGCGCGGAACCAGAGATGGCCGCGCCAGAGGGTGGCCAGCCAGTTGAAGATCTTGATCGCCGTCGGCACCGCCACCGAGAAGGACGCGACCATGAACCAGCCCTGGAGGAAGTCCGGCATGCCGATCGTGAACATGTGGTGCGCCCAGACGAGCATGCTGGCGAAGGCGATGCCGATCGTCGAGAAGGCGACTGCCTTGTAGCCGAAGATCGGCTTGCGCGAGAAGACGGGGATGATCTCGGAAAGCATCCCCATCGCCGGCAGGACCATGATGTAGACCTCGGGGTGGCCGAAGAACCAGAACATGTGCTGCCAGAGCACCGGCCCGCCGTTCTCGGGCGCGAAGAACTCCGTCCCCACCTGGCGGTCGAGCAGGAGCAGCGTGACCGCCGCCGAGATCGTCGGCAGGACGAGGATGAGCATGACTGCGAAAGCCTCGATCGTCCAGACGAAGAGCGGGATGCGCATCCACGTCATCCCGGGGGCGCGCATGTTGTGGATGGTGACGAGGAAGTTGATCGCCCCCGCGATGGAGGAGAGCGAGGTCAGGTGGAGACCGAGGATCCAGAGGTCCTGCCCGACGCCGGGACTGAACTCGTCGCTCGAGAGCGGCGGGTACGCCGTCCAGCCCGAGTTGGCTGCGCCCGGAATGAAGCTCACGATCACGACCAGGCCGCCCAGGAGGTAGAGCCAGTAGGAGAGGGCGTTCAGGCGCGGGAAGGCCATGTCTCGCGCGCCGAGCATCAGCGGGACGACGTAGTTCCCGAAGCCCGCGAGGATGGGGACGACGAAGAGGAAGATCATCGCCGTCCCGTGGACGGTGATCACCGAGTTGTAGGCATCGCCCGTGAGGAGGCCGTTGTCGGCCTTGGACAGCTGCGCCCGCATGAGGATTGCCATCACGCCGGCGGCGAAGAAGAAGCCGAACGCCGTGACGATGTAGAGGATCCCGATCCGCTTGTGGTCGACGGTCGTGACCCAGCTCATCACCCGGCCTTCGCGCCAGGTGGGAGCGACGACCTCTGTGCGCACAGCCATTACCGTTGGCCCTCCTGCTGCGGGGTCGCGAGCGTCTCGTTCGACTCCACGTAGGCGATCAGCGCGTCGACCTGGTAGGGCGGCCAGCCGCGGCCGACGCCGGGCATGGCGCCGTCGATATCGGGCGTGTCCTGGCCGTTCTCCAGGAGATCGCGGAGGGCTTCGGCGTTCGTGAGCGTCCCGTTGCCCTGGATGGCCGGGCCGATGTCGCCTTCGCCCTCGGGACCGTGGCAATCCGCGCAGACGGACTCCCACGTCTCCCGGCCCAGCTCGAGCCGGGCGTCACCCGAGTCCTGGGCGGCGCGGCTCGCCAGAAACCTGTCGTACGCGGCCGGCGAGACGACCTCGACCTCCGTGGGCATGACGGTATGAAGAACGCCGCAGAGCTCCGCGCACTTGCCCTCGTAGACGCCCTCCTCCTCGACGGTGAAGTTCAAGTTCGTCGTCCGGCCGGGGATGGCGTCGCGCTTGCCGGTCAGCTCCGGGACCCACCAGCTGTGGTCGACGTCGAACGACGTGAGGTCGAGCCTCACGGGCCGGTCGACGGGAAGGACGAGACGGTCGAGCGAGACCTGGCCGTCGGGGTAGACGTACTGCCAGTAGAACTGGTGCGCCTCCACGCGCACCTCGAGCGCGTTGCCGTCGTCCCCCGTCGCCTCGACGGCGGGCGCCCGTACGAAGACGACCACCGCGATGCCGACGAGGATGAGCGCAGGGATGAGCGTCCAGATGATCTCCAGGCGCGTGTTCCCGTGGATCTGGGGGCCCTCGGCGTCGGCGGGCGTGCCGCGCCGGCGGCGGAAGCGGATGATGAAGAGGATGAGCGCCGACTCGACGAGCACGAAGACGACGGCGCAGATGGCGAAGACGAACCAGTAGAGCCCCTTGATGGCCTCCCCGCTCGGCGTCTTGGGCGACGGCGGCGAGAGGCCCTGGCCCGCGGCGGCCAACGGCGCGGCGACGAGCACGAGGCCCGCGATCAGCACGGCGGCGAGAGCGGCTCTCTTCCCCATCCGGCCGTGCGATTCTATTCGGCCCTTCCCACGGGTGGCTCCGGCACTAGGCTTCGAGGGGATGGACGAAGTCTGGACCGTGACGCTTCCGGCGGGCGTCGCCGAGCCGTTCGAGGTCTTCGTCAACGGCGTCCGGCAGGAGCCCGGCCGCGACTACGAGGTGGCCGGGCGCTCGCTTCTGTTCAGGAAGCCGCTGGCGCGCGAAGGGCGCCTGGGCGCGATGCGCTGGGCCAGCATGTTCTTCGGCGTCGCGGGGACGTACCGCAAGAATGACAGCGTCGACGTCGTCTACGACGTGGACGGGAAGCGCACGGTGGCCGCTGGGCTTCCTATCACCCCGCCAGACGGGAGCTCACCGAGCCCGAGCCCGTGACCCGCTTTTTGAAGCGTATCCGAGGCTGCGTGTAGAAGAGGCTCGTGGCGCCCGCGGTCTTTCTTTCCCGGCGCGTGCCCGTCCACGTCCGGGAGGAGCTCGAGCGGTCGTTCGAGCTCACCGTGCACGACGACGAGCGGCCACCCTCGCGGGAGGAGCTCCTCGCCGCCGTAGCGGGGCAGGACGGTCTCGTGACCACGCCTACGGACCGCGTGGACGCCGAGCTGCTGGACGCGGCCGGGCCGGGCCTGCGCGTCGTCGCCAACTACGCGGTCGGCGTGGACAACATCGACCTCGAAGAGGCGTCCAGGCGCGGGGTCGTCGTCGGGAACACGCCGGGCGTGCTGACTGCGGCAACTGCCGAGCTGACGATCGCGCTCCTGCTGGCCTTGGCCCGGCGCGTGGTCGAGGGCGACCGCCTCATCAGGCGCCGCGAGCGCTGGATCCTGGCGCCGACTTTCATGCTCGCGCCGGGTGTCCACGGGCGGACTCTCGGCATCGTCGGCCTCGGGCGCATCGGGTCGGAGGTGGCCCGTCTCGCAACCGGGCTCGGCATGACCGTCGTCTACAGCGGCCGAGGGCCGAAGGACGACGCTCCCTGGCGCTTCCTGCCGCTTGCCGAGCTTCTCGTGGAGGCGCACGTCGTCAGCGTGCATTGCCCGCTAACCCCTGAGACCCACCATCTCATCGGGCCGGCCGAGCTCGGCGCGATGCGCAGTGACGGGCTGCTCGTGAACGTCGCCCGCGGGCCGGTCGTGGACGAGGACGCGCTCGTCGTCGCGCTTCGCGGCGGTGAGATCGCCGGGGCCGCGCTCGACGTCTTCGAGCACGAGCCGGAGGTTCACGAGGGTTTGCTCGGGCTCGAGAACGTCGTCCTCGTCCCGCACCTCGGGAGTGCGACTCACGAGGCGCGGGAGGCGATGGGCATGCTCTGCGTCGAGGCGCTCCGCGCCGTGCTCCTCGACGGGCGGCGCCCGGCGAACGCGGTCACGGTCTAGCCGCGTCGCCTCGCGCGGGCCGGTCGCTATCCTCAACCAGAGGTGGAACCCGAGCAGTTTGACGATCTGAACTCCGGCTTCGTCCAGGAGCTGTTCGCCGAGTACCTCGCCTCGCCGGAGGCCGTCGATCCCGAGTGGCGCGAGCTCTTCGAGAGCGGCTCCGGGGCGCTCGTGGCCGACCATCCGCTCGTCCGGCGCTTGCGGGAGCTCTATCCGGAGGCCCTCGGCGACGGAAACGGCGCGCCGCCGGCGACGGCCGCCCCGCCCGACCAGACCCTGCTCGGCGCGGTGGCGGCGGCCATGTCCCTGGTCAAGGCACACCGCACGCACGGCCACCTCGCCGCCAGACTCGACCCGCTGGGGAGCGAGCCGATCGGCGACCCGGCGCTCGACCCCGACCGGCTCGAGCCGCGCCTCACCCCGGAGCTCCAGGCCCGTATCCCCGCTCGAGTCCTGCGGTTACACGTGGAAGGGGAGACCCTCGCCGAGGCGCTCCCGCGGCTCCGCGAGATGTACTGCGGGACGATCGCCTACGAGATCGAGCACATCTCCGACCACGAGGAACGCGTTTGGCTGCGCTCGGTCATCGAGGCGGGCGAGCACCGTCAGCCGCTCTCGGACGAGGAGAGGATCGCGCTTTTGCGCCGCCTGACCGACGTCGAGGGCTTCGAGCGCTACCTCCGCAGGGCCTTCCTCGGCCAGAAGTCGTTCTCCATCGAGGGTCTCGACGTGATGGTGCCGATGCTCGACGAGGCGCTCGAGCTTGCGGCGGCGGACGGCGCGCGCGACGTCGTCCTCGGAATGGCCCACCGCGGCCGCCTGAATGTGCTCGCCCACACGGTGGGGAGGCCGTACGAGACGATCCTGCGCGAGTTCGAGGGCGAGCGCGTGCTCGAGGCTGTCGAGGCCGATGCGGAGGGCGGCTCAGGGGACGTCAAGTACCACCACGGGGCCGAGGCCGTCCGCAAGACGGCCAGCGGCGACGTGCGTGTCGCGCTCTCGGCCAACCCGAGCCATCTCGAGTACGTCGACCCGGTGGTCGAGGGGGAGACGCGCGCGCTGCAGACGAACCACGACTCGGCCACGGAGACGCACGACCCGAAGGCGGCGCTCGCCGTCCTCATCCACGGGGATGCCGCCTTCCCGGGCCAGGGCGTCGTGGCGGAGACGCTCAACCTGCAGAGCCTCGACGGCTATGCGACCGGAGGCACGCTGCACATCATCGCCAACAACCAGGTCGGCTTCACGACGGACCCGGAGGAAGGCCGCTCCACCCGCTACTCGAGCGACCTCGCCAAGGGCTTCGACGTGCCCATCATTCACGTCAACGCCGACGACGCGGAGGCTGCCGTCGCGGCGATCCGCCTGGCCATGGCGTTCCGCGTCCACTTCCGCCACGACGTCGTCGTGGACCTCGTCGGTTACCGCCGCTTCGGCCACAACGAGGGCGACGAGCCGGCGTTCACACAACCGCTCATGTACAAGGTCATCGAGGAGCACCCGACGGTGCGCGAGCAGTACGCCCGCCACCTGGTCGGGCTCGGGCTCATCTCCGAGGAGGAGGCCGAGGAGCTCCCCGCGACGGTGCAGGCGCGCATGAAGGACGCGCACGACCATCTCAAGGCGAGCTTTCGGAGCGGTGTGAAGAAGGAACGGCGGCTGGGCCGCGGCTCGGACGCTCAGATCGAGACGGCGGTTCCGGCCGAGCGCCTCCGGGCGCTGAACGAGGCGCTCGTCGCGGTTCCGGACGGGTTCACGGTGCATCCCAAGCTTGTCAAGGGGCTCGAGCGGCGCCTGGACACGCTCGGCGAGGAGGGCGGGATCGACTGGGCCCAGGCGGAGGGCCTCGCCTTCGCCAGCCTCCTCGAAGAGGCCACGCCCATCCGCCTCACGGGGCAGGACACCGAGCGCGGGACGTTCTCGCATCGGCACCTCGTGCTGCACGACTACGAGACGGGCGAGACGTACATCCCCCTCGACCACGTGCCCGGAGCGAAGGCGCCGTTCCAGGTCTTCAACTCGCCTCTCTCGGAGATGGCAGCGGTCGGCTTCGAGTACGGCTACTCGGTCGCGTGTGCGCGCGCGCTCGTGCTTTGGGAGGCGCAGTTCGGGGACTTCGTCAACTCGGCGCAGGTGCTGGTCGACCAGTTCATCGTCTCCGGGCTCTCCAAGTGGAACCAGAGCTCGCGGCTCTCGCTGCTTCTCCCGCACGGGTACGAGGGCAACGGGCCGGAGCACTCCAGCGCGCGGCTCGAGCGCTTCATGGCGCTCGCCGCGCAGGAGAACATCCGCATCGTCAACTGCACGACGGCCGCCCAGTACTTCCACGTCCTGCGCCGGCAGGCGCTCCATCCGAAGGCACGGGCGCTCGTCCTTCTCACTCCGAAGGGGCTCCTGCGGCTGAAGGAGACGACCTCTCGGCTCGAGGACCTCACGGAGGGCAGCTTCCGGCCGATCCTGGACGACCCGCGCCTGGACGAGGAGGAAAAGCGGCGGGCCCACCGGCTCGTCCTCTGCTCGGGCAAGGTCTACTACGACATCGTCGGGCACGAGGCCTACGCGGCGGTGGACGGGGTCGCCGTGGCCAGGCTCGAGCAGCTCTACCCCTTCCCGGTGGCGGCCTACGACGAGCTCCTCTCCCGCTATCCGACCTCGAGCGAGGTCATGTGGGCGCAGGAAGAGCCCCAGAACATGGGCGCCTGGCGCGCGATCCGCCACCGCCTGGAGGAGGGGCTCCCCGCCGAGGTCGAGCTCCGCTACGTCGGCCGCCCCTGGCGCGCGAGCCCGAGCGAGGGCTATCCCACCGCGCATAAGCAAGAGCAGGACCGCATCGCCCGCGAGTGCCTGGGCGCCTTCTAGCCTGACCCCGCGGCGTCAGTGCCCCTTCAGACCTGTCCAGGGTCTGACCCCGGACAGGTCCGTTTCGGCCGTGGCAAGACGGTGCGCTCACGCGGGCGCCGGCGAGCCTTTCCACAGGCGCGCGGCGTGGCGCAAGGCCTTTCACACGCTGTGGACGCAGCCGACGTCCGTTTCGGACATGTCAGGGGTCAGACCCCGGACATGTCCGAAGTGGACGTTCAGGCTGGGCTCGCGCCGGCGGGGGAGGCGGGTAGGACGAGGACGTCCACGTCGGGGAAGCGGGCGGTGAGCTCGGCGACGCAGGCGGTCGACCGCCTCCGCGCGCGCCCAGACGACGACGGACGGGCCCGAGCCGGAGATAGTGGCGCCCAGGGCTCCGGGCGGCAGGTCGCTTCGCACTGATCCGAGGAGAGGAGCGTTGGCCACTCGGTAGGGCTCGTGCAGGCGGTCCTCGAGCGCGGCGGCGAAGAGCTCGTCGGAGCCCGAAGCGAGCGCAGCGCCGAGGAGCGCCGCCCGCCCAGCCGTGAAGGCGGCGTCGGCGTGCGGGACGGACGCCGGAAGCGCCGCGCGGGCGACAGCCGTGTCCACCTCCGTCGCAGGAACGAGCACGACGGGCACGGCAGGTGGGCGCTCGGCCACGCGCGCGATCCGGGTCTCCCGAGGTGAGGCAGACGCCTCCGGCCAGGCAGGCGGCGAGGTTGTCGGCATGGCCCTCCAGCTCCACGCCCTCCAAGAGGAGCGCCTCCGGATCGGGGTACCGGCCTGCAGCCAGGGCGCCGGCCACGAGGCCGAGGGCGATCACGGACGCGCTCGAGCCCAGGCCGCGCGCGCGCGGGATGCGGTCGGTGAAGGCGAAGCTGCGCCCGTCGGACGGGGCGAGCCGTTCGAAGGCACGGACGCCGAGGTGCGAACCGTCCGGCTCCCCGTCGCCGGGGCTGACCTCCAGCTCGTTCCAGAGGTCGAGCGCCACCGCCGCGCAGTCGAAGCCCGGGCCCAGGTTGGCCGTGGTCGCCGGCGCCCGCACGCGGATCGTCTCGGTCAGGAGGCCGCCTCTCGCGATCTCGTCGGGATCGGGAGCGACCGTGATGGGCGGCGGGCTCAACCGCTGCGCGCTCTCCGTGTCCTTGAGCCCGTGCCCTGTGATGACGCAGACGACGCGGGCGCCGCGCGGCGGCCGCTGCCGCACGAGCGCCGACAGCCCGGCCGCTGAGGAGGGCTCGCAGAAAAGCCCCTCCAAACGCGCAAGTTCCTGCCAGCAGGCCAGGATTTCCTCGTCCGAGAGAGGGACGACGGCACCCTCGGAGCGCGCCACCGCCGTCTCGACCTCCGCGCGATGCGCCGGCTCTGCGATCCGAATCGCGCTTGCGGCGGTGGTTCGGCGGCCGGCCGCCTCGCCGGCCAGGAGCGTGGTCAGGCCCGCGCCGGCCTCCTCGAACCCCCGCGCGTATGCGCAGAGGTTTCCGCCTCCGCCGTAGGGGAGGGCGAGGACGTCAGGCGCGGCCCCAAGCTCCGCGACGATCTCGAACGCAGCAGTCTTCTGCCCTTCCAGACGGTGCGGGTTGAGGGAGTTGACTAGCGTGTGGGTGCCTCGGCGTGCCAGCTCCTGGGCCGCGCCGAGGGCTTGCTCGAAGCTTCCCTGCACGTCGAGGAGGCGAGCTCCGAGCGCCCGCGCCTGGGCCGTCTTCCCCGCCGCGACGCCGCCCGTGGGCTGAAGAACGAGAGCAGGGATCCCTGCCCGGGCCGCGTACGCGGCCGCCGACGCTGCGGTGTTCCCCGTGGATGCGCAGACGACCGCCTGCGCTCCCTCCTCGAGCGCCTTGGAGATCGCAACGGTCATCCCCCGGTCCTTGAAGCTCCCGGTCGGATTCGCGCCCTCCCACTTGAGCCAGAGCTCGACTGCCAAGCGCTCCGAGAGCCGCGGCGCCGGCAGGAGCGGCGTCCCGCCCTCGCCCAGCGTCACGACGGGAGTCGCCTCCGTGATGGGCAGGCGGTCGCGATACCGCTCGGCGAGGGAGGCCACACCCCATGTTCCCTTAAGCGCGCCGCGCCGCGCATAGACTCCACGTCACCGAATCGTGTTCGCGCGCGTGACCATGTTCGAAGGCTCCTCCGAGCAGATGGCGGAGGGCGTGCGCGTATGGCGCGAGGACGTCATGCCCTGGTTGCGGGACTCGACCGGATTCCGCGGTTGGGTCGCCCTGGTCGACCGCGAGAACGAGAAGGGCCTCGGCATCAGCTTCTGGGAGACCGAAGAGGCGATGGCGGACACAGCGAGCAGCGGCGCCGCCCTCCGCGACGACGTCGCGACCAGCGTCGGGACGCCGATGACCGGCACCGAGTTCTACGAGGTCGTCGTGGTCGAAGCGCTCGCGCTCGACGAGACGCCCTGATCAGCCGGCCCTGAGCAAAGTGGGGGTTTCCACACCCTCGAACGTGGGCTACCCGGATTGGCCCAGCCCCGGCTGATCGGCAGCCTGGAGCCAGATACCGAAAGCTTCGGCTCACTGGAAGGGGAGGTATGGAAACCACAGTCGACCCCAGACGCTGGAAGGCGCTCGCCGTCCTCGGCATCGCCTACTTGATGGTCATTCTCGACATTTCGATCGTGAACGTGGCCCTCCCGTCGATCCAGACTGATCTCGGCTTCGCACCCGAGGACCTGCACTGGGTCGTGAGCGGTTACGCCCTTACCTTCGGCGGTCTCCTGCTCCTTGGCGGGCGCGCCGGGGACATCCTCGGCCGGCGGATCGTGTTCATGATCGGCCTGGCTGCGTTCGCGGCCTTCTCGCTCCTGGCGGGGCTCTCGACCTCGCCGGAGATGCTCATCGTCGCCCGCCTCCTGCAGGGTGCGGCGGGCGCGATCCTCGCACCCTCGGTCTTCTCGATCACCACCGTGCTCTTCTCGGAGGGATCCGAGCGGAACAAGGCGCTCGGGATCCTGGGCGGGATCGCCGGGTCGGGTGCCGCCATCGGCGTCCTCTCCGGCGGCGTCCTCACGGAATACGTCGGGTGGGAGTGGATCTTCTTCGTCAACGTCCCGATCGGCCTCGGCGCGCTCTTCCTCGTGCCCCGCGTGGTGAGCGAGAGCAAGGCCGAGGGCCTCGCCAAGCACTTCGACACCGCAGGAGCGGTCACTGTGACCGGCAGCCTGATGCTCCTCGTCTACGGGCTCACGCAAACGACGAACGTCGGCTGGGGCTCCTTGCAGACGATCGGCGTGCTCGCCGGGTCGGCCGCGCTGATGGCCGCCTTCGTGGTCATCGAGGCCCGCTCGCGCTCGCCCCTCGTCCCGCTCGGGTTCTTCCGCCGGCGCACGCCGACGGGGGCGAACATCATCGGCCTGCTCCTCGGGACGATGACGTTCGGCATGTTCTTCCTGCTCTCGCTGTACATGCAGCAGGTGCTGGGCTGGTCGGCGATGAAGACGGGCGTGGCGTACCTGGCCGTCGCGCTGACCGCCGTCGTCGCCTCCGGGATCTCGCAGGCGCTCGTCACGCGGGTGGGCGTGAAGCCGATCCTGGCCGTCGGGATGGGCCTCATGGGCGCGGGCCTCGCGTACTTCACGCAGGTCTCGACTCAGGGCTCGTACCTGGGCGACCTCCTGCCCGGCTTCCTGCTCATCGGCGTCGGCCTCGGCTTCTCGTTCGTGCCGGTTTCGATCGCCGCGCTCGCGGGCATCGGCGACCGTGAGGCCGGGCTTGCGTCCGGACTCATCAACACGACGCAGCAGGTGGGCGGCGCCATCGGCCTCGCCGTGCTGACGACGGTCTCGACCACGCGGACCGAGAGCCTGCTCGCCGACGGTGCGAACCCGGCCGCAGCACTTACCGACGGTTTCGCGCTGGCATTCTGGGTTGGAGTGGGCGTAGCCGCCCTGTCGATCGTGGCGACGCTCATCGCGCTCCGCCGCGAGGACCTGGCGGCACCGCAGGAGGGTCTGGCCCCCGCCGCCGCATAGCCCATCCCCTCCCGCACCTCCACTCCGCGACAAGGGCCGCCTCCGGGCGGCCCTTTCGTGTCGATGTCCTTGCAGGGAAATCGTTCGGCGTGGGTAAGTATTCAGCCGATGCGGGTCGAGATGGATAATCTCACCGGCTCCGTGCGGATTCTCGGTAGTTCCACGCCTGAAGGGGCGCGCGCACGGCGGCGCGCTCTGGCTGGAGGAGCTTTCCTCTTCTTCCTCCTCGGCTTCCTCGCCGTGGCCGGCCTCGGTCGGCCGGTGCTGCTCGCGCTCCTGGCGTGCGCGGCGCTCGGCACGCTCGCTGCGGTCTGGGCCGTGCTCAGCCAGATCGACATCCGCCGACATGCGAGCAAGGCGCAGAGCGCCGGCGCGGGAGCGGCGCGTGGCGTCGCCTCGTCCGCCCGCAGCGGCGCGCAGGCGGCAGCGCGCGCACGGCCGAAAAACCCCCGCTCGCAGCGCCGGGAGGCACTGCGCCTGAACGCGCGCGGCCTCCGCGACCGGCGAGAGGGCAACTACGAGCAGGCGGTGGAGAGCCATCGCGCGGCTCTCAAGATCATGCGCGGGCTCGGAGACCGCCGCAGCGAGGCGATGACGCTCAACAGCCTTGCCCTGGCGCTCGCTCAGGCCGACGACGAGCAGGCCGCCGTCGACACATTCGAGCGCGCGCTGGCTGTTCTCCGCGAGCTGCCGGACGAGCAGCGCGAAGGGCAAGTCCTCGCCAACCTCGGATTCGTCCACAGCCGGAACGGCCACCGGCAGGAAGCTGCGGCCTGCCTCCGCGCCGCGCTTCAGAAGCTCTCACCCGAGTCGCAGGCCTACCGGCGGGTCGAGGAACAGCTCCGCCGCGCCAGCTGAGCGCCGGCGCCCCGACGGGTCCTACGTCTATCAGCAGATTCACCTAGATCCTGGCGAGGGCGAGGGCGCTTGCGCACTCGTCCTCGGGCTGCGGGCCGATCTTCGGGATCACCTCGTGCAGGAACGCCTGGAGCCGCTCGAAGATCGGGCCGCTCACACGCGCGATCGTCGCGCCCGAGACGGCGCCGGCGCCGTAGATCCCGACGTCGTGGTCCGTGACCATGCCGATGTGCGCGTAGCAAAGCTCCAGCTCGCGCGCGAGGTGGCACTCGGGATACGTGACCATGTCGACGACGTCCCAGCCCAAGCCTTGGAAGAACTCCGACTCCGCCCTCGTCGAGAAGCGCGGGCCCTGGATGACCACGACGGTTCCGCCGTCGTGAACCGGAATGCCCGCCGTGCGCGCCGTCTCGACCAGAACCCGCCTGAGGTCGGCGCAGAAGGGCTCGGCCGCGGACACGAGCTTCGTTCCCGGTCCCTCGTAGAAGGTGTCGGCCCGCCCCCAGGTCCTGTCCATGAACTGGTCGAAGACGACGAAGTCGCCCTGGTCGAAGTCGAGCCGGAGCGCCCCACAGACGCCGGCGCCGACGATCCGGCGCACGCCGAGCTCCTTCAGCGCCCAGATGTTCGCGCGGTACGGAATCTGCGGCGGCGGCAGCTCCCGGCGCTCGCCGCGGCGCGGCAGGAACGCGACGCGCTTGCCGCCGATCTCGGCGATCGTTATGGGGGCGGACGTTGCGCCGTAGGGCGTGTCGAGCTCGACTCGTTCTCCGTCCCCGAGAGGAGACGAGTCGGAGTCAATACCGATGACACCGATCTCGGCTTCCGCCACGTAGCTGAGCGTACTGTGCCGGCCCCGCGAGTACCAGGCTCCCCGCAGCTACTGTGAGCCGATGAGGCCCAGGGGGACGTTTTCGCGGGGAGAGGCTCCGGAGCGGCCCGCGGACCCGGCCGTGCGCCGGGCCAACCTTCGCCGCGTGGCGGGCCTCTTCAGGCCCTACCGCTGGCGTCTGGCTGCCGTCCTCGCGCTCATCTTCGCGTCGGCGCTGCTCAGCATCGTCTCCCCGTTCCTCATCCGGGACATCTTCGACGAGGCCCTGCCGCAGGACGACGACCGGCTCCTCACGCTGCTCGTCCTGGGCCTGATCGCGATCGCCGTAGTCACTGGGGCACTCGGCGTCGCGCAGACCTGGCTCTCGAACGTGGTGGGGCAGCAGGTGATGCACGATCTGCGGGCCGCCGTCTACCGGCACCTGCAGCGCCTCTCGCTCGCTTTCTTCACGCGGACGCGCACCGGGGAGGTGCAGTCCCGGATCGCGAACGACATCGGCGGCGTGGAGCGTGTGGTCACGTCCACGGCCACGTCGATCGTCTCGAACGTCACCACGGTGGTCGCCGCGGTGGTCGCCATGTTCCTGCTCGACTGGCGCCTGGCCATCTTCTCGCTCGCGCTCGTGCCGGTCTTCGTCCTGCTCACGCGCCGGGTTGGAGAGCAGCGCCGCCGCATCACGACGGACCGGCAGAAGACGATGGCGGACATCTCCACGCTCGTCGAGGAGTCGCTCTCCGTCTCCGGCATCCTGCTCGGCAAGACGATGGGCCGCAGCGCCGAGCTGACCGACCGCTTCGAGCGGGAGTCTTCCGAGCTGGCCGGCCTCGAGGTGCGGCAGGTGATGGCAGGCCGCTGGGTGATGGCCTCGATCCAGATGAGCTTCTCGATCATGCCCGCCCTCGTCTACTGGTTCGCCGGGCAGAGCTTCATCGGCGGCGTCACCCTCGGCACGGTCGTCGCCTTCACCACGCTCCAGACCAGGCTCTTCTTCCCGGTGGGCCAGCTTCTGTCAGTGCAGATCGACGTGCAGACCTCGCTCGCGCTGTTCGACCGCGTCTTCGAGTACCTCGACCTACCTGTGGAGATCGTCGAGCGCGAGGACGCCGTCGACCTGCCGCCGTGCCGCGGCGATCTCGCTTTCGAGCACGTCTGGTTCCGCTATGCGCCGGGCGACTCGGCGTCCGAGGACGGGGCCTGGACGCTGCGGGACGTCAGCTTCGAGGTCCCTGCGGGGACGACGACGGCGGTCGTCGGCGAGACCGGCTCGGGGAAGACGACAGTTGGCTACCTCGTCGCGCGCCTCTACGACGTCGAACGGGGCCGTGTGACGCTCGACGGCATCGACGTGCGCAGCGCCACCCTTTCGTCGCTTGCCCGCACGGTCGGCGTCGTGTCGCAGGAGACGTACCTCTTCCACGCGACCATCAAGGACAACCTCCGCTTCGCGAAGCCGGAGGCATCCGACGAGGAGATTGAGGCCGCGGCTCGCGCCGCGCGGATCCACGACATGATCGCGAGCCTGCCCGACGGGTACGACACCACGGTCGGCGAGCGCGGCTACCGCTTCTCCGGCGGCGAGAAGCAGCGGATCGCCATCGCGCGCACGATCCTCCGCAACCCGCCCGTGCTCGTCCTCGACGAGGCGACGAGCGCACTCGACACGCAGACCGAGCGCGCCGTGCAGGAGGCGCTCGACCGCCTGGCGCAGGAACGAACCACGATCGCGATCGCGCACCGGCTCTCGACGATCCGCGACGCCGATCAGATCCTCGTCCTCGAGCGCGGCCGGATCGTCGAGCGCGGTACCCACGACGAGCTACTCGCCCTCGGTGGAAGCTACGCGAGGCTCGTTGCCAGAGATGCCGACCTCGGCCCGACCGTCCGCGTCCCCTCGGGGGAGCCCGCCTGAGGCGGTCGCGACCGGATGCCCCCGGCAGGAATCGAACCTGCGCACGCGGTTTAGGAAACCGCTGCTCTGTCCACTGAGCTACGGGGGCCAGCCCGCTCCCAGTGTAGAAGGTCGCTCCAGGCGGGCGACTGCCGTGGCCTAGGTCTCGGCGATCCCTTCGCGGGGCTCCCAGCGGAACTTGCGCACGGCGACTACGAGCCCGGCGAGGCCCCAGAGAGCAAGGGCGGCGATCGCCCCAGTCGAGGCGCCGAGGCCTTCGCCGGCGATGAAGGTCGAACGGATGAGCTCGAGGAAGTACGTGAGCGGCAAGACCTCCGAGATGGCCTCCAGGAACGCCGGCATCTCCTGCCTGGAGAAGAAGGTGCCCGAGATGAACGCCATCGGCAGATAGACGGCGTTGACGACGGCCGAAGAGCCGTCCGCCGTCCGTACGACTGTCGTGATGGCAAGGCCAAGCGCCGAGAACGCGGCCGCCCCGAGGAGCACTGCGAACGCGAAGGAACCGGGCGCCGCGGGCCATTCCGCGTCGAGGAGGTAGCGCCCGATGAGGAGCTGGGCGATCACCTGGAGCCCGATCACGATCATCTCCGAGCCGATGACGGCGCCCAGGTAGGTCCCAGGACCGAGAGGCGTCCCGCGGACGCGCTTCAGAAGGCCCTGCTCCCGGCGCACGACGATCGTGATGGCGAGCCCGGCGAATGCCGTCGCGCCCACGCCGTACCCGATCAGCCCGGCGACGAGAAACGTTGCGGCATCCACGCCTTCGATCGGCTCGTCGCCGTAGACGCTGCCGAGGAGCACGAGCAGGATGATGGGGAAGAGGAAGCTGAAGAACGCCGCCTCCCGGTTGCGCCAGAAGAGGAGCTGCTGGGCGCGGAGCTCGTGCAGGAAGAGCCTCACTCGCCCTCCTCCCGCGTCAGCTCGAGGTAGACGTCCTCGAGCGTGCGCCGGTGCACCTCCAGGCCCTCCAGCTCGCGGCCCGCGGCGACCGCGTCGGCGGTCAGCTCGTGCAGGACCCGGGTCGGCTCCTCGGTCTCGAGCACGACCTCCTTGCCGTTCAGGCGGTAGCGGATCTCGACGGCCGCGTGGTCGGCGAGGAGCTCGCGCGGCGAGCCGGTACCGACGATCTCCCCCGCCCGCAAGATGGCGACGCGGTCCGCGAGCCGCTGCGCCTCCTCCATGTAGTGCGTCGTCAGGAGGATGCTCTTTCCGAGCGAGCGCAGGTCGCGGATCGTCTCCCACGCCTGCCGGCGCGCCGCCGGGTCGAAGCCGGTCGTGGGCTCGTCCAGGAAGACGAGCTCGGGATCGCCGATCAGCGCCAGCGCGAGGTCGAGGCGGCGGAGCTGCCCGCCGGAGAGCGTGCGCACCCGCGCGTTGGGCTTCCCCGCGAGCCCGACGAGCTCGATGACCTCGTCCGGCCGCCGCGGCGCCGGGTAGTAGCCCGCGAAGAGCTCGACGAGCTCGCGGACGGTGAGGAGGTGGTAGACGGCGGACGACTGGAGGACGATGCCGATCCGGGCCCGGAAGTCGCCCCCTGCGCGCCCCGGGTCTTCGCCGAGCACGAGCACCTCGCCGCCGCCGCGGCGCCGGTAGCCCTCGAGGATCTCCACCGTCGTCGTCTTTCCCGCCCCGTTGGGGCCGAGGAGCGCGAAGACCTCGCCCTGGTTCACGGTGAACGAGATCCCGTGCAGGACTTCTCGCGCGCCGTACGACTTGCGCAGCTCGTCGACCTGTATCGCGGCGTTCAAAGCCCGACCGAGGATACCCGGGTGCCTAGCCGCGTTTACGCCCTGGGGCGATCGGCGAAGTTCCTCCCAAGTTCTTCCTCGGAGCACGGATGAGTCGCGTCTTCGCCACAGTCGTCGTCCGGCTGCGCTGGCTCGTGATCGCAGGGTGGATCGCGGCGGCCGCCGCCGCGACGCTCTATCTGCCCAGCCTGCAGGAGGCGGAGTCCATCGAGCTCTCCAGCCTCGTTCCCGAGGACGCGGAAGCGGTGGAGACCGGCAGGCGCTCGGCGGAGCTCTTCCCGGTCCCCGTCATCGCGCACACGGCGGTGGTGCAACGAGACCCGGACGGGCTGTCCGCCGAGGCGCAGGCGCGCGTGGTCGAGCGCGCTGTCCGCTACCGCCCGGACGCCGAGAGCGGGGGTCAGGAGGGAGTCGCCTTCGCACTGCCGCTCGTGAACACGCTCGAGCTGCTGCCTGGGTCCGAGGAGGACGGAACGACTGCCGTGACGTTCCTGTTCTTCGAGCCCGAGATGTCGATCGGCGACCAGGCCGCGGCCGCCCACGGGTTCGCGGACCGGGAGGTGAACCGCGAGGACGACGCGCTCGTCGGGATCACAGGCGCCGTGCCCGCCCGGCTGGCCGAATGGAACGAGATCGAGGATGCGCTCCCCTGGGTGAGCCTCGCCACGATCGCGGCCATCGCCCTCATCCTCGCCCTCAACTACCGCGCGCTGCTGGCGCCGGCGGTCACGCTCCTGGCTGCAGCGATCGCCTACCTCGTGTCCATCAGGGTGGCAGCGTGGGTCGGTGAGCGGACGGGGTTCGACGTCCCCAGCGACATCGAGCCGGTGATGGTCGTCCTCCTGCTCGGGATCGTCACCGACTACGCGGTTTTCTTCCTCTCCGGAATGCGGCGGCGCCTGCTCGCGGGCGAGCAGCCGGTCGACGCGGCGCTCGGCTCGAGCGCCCAGAACATGCCCATCGTCGTGACTGCGGGTCTCATCGTTGCCGCCGGCGCTGCGTCGCTGCTCGCAGGCCGGATCGAGTTCTTCCGTGCCTTCGGGCCCGGCGCGGCGCTCACCGTGCTGGTCAGCCTCGTCGTCGCCGTCACGCTCGTGCCGGCGCTCATGGCCGTCTGCGGACGCAGGCTGTTCTGGCCCTCGCTCGCGGGCACCGAGCCCGAGCCGCAGGCTCGGAGCCGCACCCGGGCGACGTGGGGGGAGCGGCTGGCGATGTTCGCAGCGCTCCGCCCCGTGTCGGTCGTCGTACTGGTGGTCGTTCTCGGCCTCGTCTTCCTCGCCAGTCGCGGTCTCGCCGAGACGAATCTCGGCTTCACGGCCATCCGCGGCCTTCCGGACGATGCCGAGGAGAAGCGGGCGGCGGTCGCTGCGGGCGAGGGCTTCGCCGACGGGATCCTTGCCCCCACCGTCGTGCTGGTCGAGCAGCGCACGGGGCCGCTCGACACGGAGGCGCTCGGTCAGGTCGAGAACCGCCTGGCGGAGCACCCCGGCGTGGCCGCGGCGATCGGTCCCGGTGACCCTCTCGCCAGGGAGATTCCCGGCCTCACCGTCTCGGAGGAGGCACCGGCCGCCCGCTATCTCATCGTGCTCGAGGACGAGCCGCACGGCGGGCCCGCAATCGACACGCTCGAGTCGCTCCGGGAGGCTCTACCCGGCTACATGCGTGAGGCCGGGCTGGAAGACGCCACAGCCGGCTTCACCGGCGAGACCGCGCTCGCGGCCGAGACCGTGCGCACGCTCACCGGCGACATCGTCCGCATCGCCCTCGCCGCGTTCGCGGTCAACTTCATCCTCCTCGTCCTCTTCCTGCGGGCGATCGTCGCCCCGCTTTATCTCCTGCTCGCGAGCGCTCTCGCCTTCGCCGCCACGCTCGGCCTGACGACGCTGGTCTTCCAGGAGCTCCTCGGACACGGCGAGCTGACCTACTACGTGCCTTTCGCGGTCGCGGTGCTGCTCCTCTCGCTCGGGTCGGACTACAACGTCTTCCTCGTCGGGCGCATCTGGCAGGAGGCGGAACGCGGCCGCGTGCGCGACGCGATCGCCACGGCCGCGCCGCGGGCCTCCCGCACGATCGCCATCGCAGGGCTCGCGCTCGCGCTCAGCTTCGCCATGCTCGCGATCGTCCCGCTCCGCCAGTTCCGGGAGTTCGCCTTCGCGATGAGCGTCGGCGTTCTTCTGGACGCGTTCCTGATCCGCTCGCTCGTCGTCCCGGCGCTGGTCTCAGTCTTCGGCGAGCTCTCGTGGTGGCCGAGCCGCCGCCGCCGGCGGCGTCAGGTCGTGGCCGAGGGCTGACCCGAACGTAGACTCCGTGGAGTGCCGCCCTTCCGCTACGTCATAGCGGACGTCTTCACGGACAGGCCTCTGGCCGGCAACCAGCTCGCGGTCTTCACGGACGCGCGCGAGATTCCCGAGGAGCAGCTCCAGCCGCTCGCCCGCGAGATGAACTTCTCCGAGACCGTGTTCGTGTATCGAGCTGAGGCGGACGGGCACGCGCGCATGCGCATCTTCACGCCCGTGTCCGAGCTTCCCTTCGCGGGCCATCCCGTGCTGGGAACGGCGTTCGTGCTCGCCGCGCCGCTGCAGCTCCCCGAGATCCGGCTCGAGACCGGGGTCGGCGTTGTGCCCGTCGTGCTCGAGCGTGAGAACGGGCGCATCGTGTTCGGGCGCATGACCCAGCCGATCCCGACCGTGCGGCGCTTCGAGAGGGCAGAGGAGCTCTTCGCTGCCCTCGGCGTCGAGGGCTCCGAGCTCCCGCTCGAGCTCTACGAGTCCGGCCTGGGCAACGTGTACGTCCTCCTTCCGGACGAGGACGCAGTCGCCGCCGTGGAGCCCGACCTGGCAGCGGTCGGCCGCATCATGGGCGCCGTGCACGCCAACTGCGTGGCGGGCTCCGGCACGCGCTGGAAGACGCGGATGTTCGCCCCCGCCGACGGCGTCCCTGAGGATCCGGCCACCGGCTCGGCCGCCGGCCCGCTCGCCTGCCACCTCGCCCGCCACGGCCGGATCGCCTTCGGCGAGGAGATCGAGATCGCGCAGGGAGCCGAGGTCGGCCGGCCGAGCACGCTCTACGCCCGCGTCGAGGGCACGCCGGAGCAGATCGACAAGGTGGAGGTAGGCGGGTCGGCCGTGGTCGTCGCGCGCGGCGAGTTCCGCCTCTGACGAACCCTCAGCCCCACGCGACGTCGCGGATCTCGGGGAGCTCGACGGCGAGCGCGCGCCAGAACACGCCTCCGTCGCCGGAGACGTACAGCCGGTTGCGAGCCCCGTAGAGAACGTGGTCCGGGTTCTCGCCCAGGGCCACAGCCCGCCCGGCCGGGAGGCCGCCGCCCCGCTCGTTCCAGGTGACGCCCCCGTCGTGGGAGACGAGGAGCGGTGGCTTGCGGTCGACGAGCACGACGATCGTGGAGCCGACCGCGTCGACGTCCAGGACGTGCTTGGCCGCCCAGGCCGGCGCGAGGTCGAGGGGACGTTCGCGCTCGACGGCGGCGCCCGGCTGGCGGCCGGCCAGCTGGTCGTCTTCGGCGCCGGGCGCCGACCTCGACGAGGTAGAGGCCGTCCTCGCACCCGGCGAGGACGATCAGCGGCGGGCCCATGGCGTGAGCAGCGCGTGGACGACCTCGGTGGCGAGCCGGGCGGCAGAACGGGGCGCGTGCCGGCGCAGGCGGAAGGAGAGGTACGCGGTCATGAACGCGTCGCCTGCGCCCGTCTCGTCCGCCGTCTCGACCGGGCGCGCGGGAACGTTCTCGACGACGCCCTCCGCGTAGACGACCGCGCCGCGGCGCCCGAGGGTGAGGACGATCTCCGGGACTCCGAGCTCTCTGAGCGAGCTCTCACTCGGGCCGATCGAGAGCTCACCGGCCTCCTCCTCGGAAAGCTTGAGCACGTCGACGTGGCGCAGGATCTCCGGGTCGAACGCGGCGTCGAGGACGACCTCGCCCAGCTCCGCGGGCCGCACGAGCCCCTGGCCGTCGAAGGAGATCCTCCGGTTGCGCCTGAGCCGGGCGAGCGTCTCCGGCGGGAAGTCGGCGCGCGTCAGCGCTCCCGCGTGCGCGAGCTCGACGCCGCGGAGGCCGGCCTCGAGCCAGCCGTGCGCGTCCTCCGGCGTCCACGGGTCCCCGAGCTGCTCGAGCGCCATCCGGCGGTTCCCGTTCTCGTTCTCGATACGGAAGGCGATCGTCCGCTCCGCCGGCCCGCACGACCGTAGGGAGGCCGAGGGCGGCGAGCCGGGGCCGGTCCTCGTCGGCGACCTTCGTCGCGAGGACGGCGGGATGGCCCGAGCAGCCGCAGCGCCCGGGCAGCGTAGTACGGCGCGCCGCCGAGCCGGGGGAGACCGCCGTCAACGCGATCCAGCGTAACGAGCCCGACGACGCCCAAACGGCGCATGCGCGTACCGTAAGGCCGCGTAGAGGGCGAACGAAAGCGCGAACGCGGGCAGCGACGCGCCGCCCGTGAAGGTCGCCGCGCCCGGAAGCCCGTTCGAGGGCGTCGGTCCACCAGCCCGGCCCGGTCGGCTGGATCCACTGGTAGAGGGCGAAGCCGGCGAGCCAGGCCGCGATCCCGCTCCAGCGCACGGCCGTCTCCCGCGCCGCTCCGAGCACGAAGTCAGCGGCGAGGACGCCGAAGAGCGGCACGAAGAAGGATCCGAGCAGGAAGAGGAAGGACTGGTAGCGGCCGAGCTCGAGCACGAGCGCGCCCACCATCGCCGTCCCGGCGACGAGGAGGATCAGCAGCGCGCTGCGGCGCGCGCGGGAGGAGGTTCTGGAGCGAGACCGCCGCCGAGTAGACGTTGGCGAACGGCTCGTCCGTCTCGTCCACCGTGAGGGCGAGGAGCGCGAGCGCGCTCGCCGCGCCGCCGGCTGCCACCGCCGTCAGGAGCGCCGTCGTGTCGTCGAGCCCGCGGGAGAGGAAGAGCAGCGCGCCGAGCGAGAAGAGCCAGGCGTGCGGGACGAAGTAGCCGGCGGCCGTGCCCCAGAACGCGCTCCCGCCCGCTGCGCGCGAAGCGGGTGTAGTCGGCGGCGAGCGGGAGCCACGAGGCGGACATGGCGATGGTCAGGTCGACGCCCTGCCAGAAGGTGAGACCGCCCTCTCCCGGAGCCGACCAGAGGCCGCCGAGGTCGGCCCCGTCGAGCGCCCACCAGGTCAGGTAGCCGGTGGAGGCGACGACGGCCCAGACCGCGAAGCGGCGCACCCAGCGGCGGACGAAGGAGATCGGGCCGGCGAGGGCGAGGGCGGTCGTGAGCGCGCCGAAGACGAGCACCCATACCCAGCGCTCCCGGAAGCCGAAAATCTCGTCGGCGAGCGCGTTCGCGGCCGCTGCGATGACGATCAGCTCGAACGTCGCCCAGCCGAGGTTCTGGAGGACGTTCAGCCCGGTCGGCAGGTACGAGCCGCGCTGCCCCAGCGGGTCGCGCAGCAGCACCATGCCGGGCAGCCGCCGCTCGGCGCCGATCAGGCCGGCGAGGCCGAGCAGGGCGTTGCCGAGCACCGCGCCGACGAGGATGGCGAGCAGCGCCTCCCTGAGGCCCAGGCCCGCGAGCAGCGTCCCGGCGACGAGGACGAGCAGGCTGATGCCGAGGTTCCCCCAGAGCAGCCCGACGTCGAGGAGGGAGAGCGTCCGCAGCCGCTCCGGCACGGGCGTGATGCCCCACGTGCGCTCGGCCGGTTCCATCCGGCCTCCCTTCGCTGGCATTACCCAGATCAGGTTCGGCGGGTCGAGGCTCTCTCAGCCTCCTCTCAGCCGCTCGGAGCGGCTCCCCGGTGCTACGCCGGAACTGTACCGCGCCCGACGATGCGCTCGATGCCCTCGACGGCCCGCTCGAGGGCGTCGTCGTCGAAGAGGAACGGGAGCGCGTTGCCGATCTCGTGCACGGGCCCGTCGAGCGAATCGGAGCCGCCCGCGCCGTTGAGGGCGTAGCGAAGCGGGATCTCGTGGCGGACGACGAGCACGCAGTGGTACGGGCTCGTCCAGGAGCTTGCGGTACGCAGCCGCGTAGCGGCGGGCGGCGTCGTCGAGGCTTTCGCCGCCCGGGAAAGGGACGTCGCGAGCGTGACCGTGCTTCCAGGCCCGGTAGCGCCTCGAGCGGCGCGCCGTCGAACTCGCCGATGTCGACGTCGTCGAGGAGGGGCTCGACGATGAACGGGACGTCCTCGCGCTCGGCGAGCGCGATCTCGGCCGTCTGTCGCGTGCGCGGGAAGCGCGTGTGCACGCAGGCGTCGAGCGGCAGCGCTGCGAGCTGGCATTCCGAGGAGCCGGGCCTCCGCCTCGCCCCGCCTCGGTCAGCGGCACGTCGCGGTTCGGGTCGCCGTTCACCCGCCGCTCGAGGTTGAGCGTGGACTGCGCGTGCCGGACGATGACGAAGAGCCGCACGCCTCTGAGGCTAGACCACGAAGTGCTCCTCGCGCTCGCCGTCCCTCGGCGAAGCGGTCGAGGCTGAGGGACGAGAGGTCGAGGGTCGGCTTGCGGCCGGCGACGAGCTCGGCGAGGTGCTCGCCGACCGCCGGGCTCTGCTGGAAGCCGTGGCCCGAGAAGCCGGTGGCATAGAGGAAGCGCGACGGCTCGGCCGCCTCGCCGACGATCGCGTTGTGGTCGGGGCTCATCTCGTAGTAGCCCCACCAGGAGGACTGGATGGGTAGCTCGGCGAGAACCGGCAGGCGCCGCGTGGCGTGCGCTTGCCACGCTCCTCGAGCGTCGGGCTCGCGGCCGCCGAAGACGAGTCCCGGCCCTCGCCGGTGGAAGTAGAAGCCGGTCGAGAAGTCGATCGTGAGCGGGAAGGCGCTCCGGGAGCCCTCCGTCCTCGGGCGTGAAGTGCATCCAGCGTGGCTCGCCCTCGACTGGGATGTCGAGCCCGGCGAGCGCGCCGACCTCGCGCGACCAGACGCCGGCCGTGCAGACGACCGTGTCCGTGCGGATCCGCCCTGCTGTCGTCTCGACGCTTTGGATCGCGTCCCCCGCAGTGGAAGTCGACGGCCTCCGTGGCCTGGAGGATGCGCACGCCCTGGGCGGCCGCCGCCCGGGCCCAGGCCTGCACGACGGCCTCGGGCGCCGCGACTCCGTCCAGGGGGCAGAAGCTCGCGGCGGCGAGATCGCCGGTCTCGCAGGCCGGGCACGAGCTCCTCGGCTTGCTCGGGCGAGATCATCTCCGACGGCACGCCCAGTTCGTGCTGGAGCGCCTGGGCGGCGCGGAAGCGCTCGACGTCCTACTCGGAGTCGAGCAGGAAGAGGTAGCCGTGCCGCCGGTAGCCGATCCCGTCCGCTGCCTCGAGCGCCTCGAACTCCGCCATCGAGCGGAGGGCGATGCGCACGTTGAGCTCGTCGGCGAACTGCGCGCGGATGCCGCCGGCCGCCTTGCTCGTCGACCCGCTCGCCAGCGACTCACGCTCGAGGAGCACGACGTCGGTGATCCCGAGCCGCGCCAGGTGGTAGGCGACGCTCGCGCCCATCGCGCCGCCCCCGACGACCACGACCTCGGCGGACTTCACCAGGGAGCGAATCCTATGCTTGGCGGAGCGATGAGCCCCCGCACCGACGACCTCACTGGCAAGGTCGCCCTCGTCACGGGCGCCGGGCGCGGCATAGGACGCGCCACGGCGCTTGCTCTGGCCGCACAGGGCGCGCGCGTCCTGGCGGTCGCCCGCACCGAGGAGGAGCTCGCCGCGCTCGCTCGCGAGACGCGTCGAGGACCAGGCGAGAGCGTCGGCACCAAGGCGGGCAGGCGGAGCTTCGAGGAGACGCGGCGCCGGCTGGGGCCCGTCGAGGTCCTCGTCAACAACGCGGGCGTCGGATCGGGCCACGAGCGCGCCGTTTGGGAGCAGGATCCGGCGGTGTGGCGCCAGACGATGGCCGTCAACCTCGATGCGGCTTTCCACCTGACGCGCCTGGCCGTTCCCGACATGATCGACGCGGCGTTGGGGGCGGGTTGTGATGGTGAGCTCGACCGCCGGAGAGGTGGGCGGGCCCGCCATGTCGGCCTACTGCGCGTCCAAGCACGGCCTCCTCGGGCTCATGCGCGCCGTGGCGCACGACGTCGGCGCCTTCGAGGTCACCTGCAACGCCGTGCTTCCGGGCTGGGTACGGACGGCGATGGCCGAGCGCTACGGCCGCGCTCGAGGCGGAGCGGCGCGGAATCGATCCCGAGCAGGTCTGGCGCGAGCGCGCCGAGGTCTATCCTGCCGGCCGCGTCGTTGCGGCGGAGGAGGTCGCGGCGGTCGTCGCCTTCCTCGCCAGCGATGCCGCGAGCGGGGTCAACGGCGAGGCGATCACGGTTGCGCTCGGCGGCCTCTGGTAGTCGTCCATCTGCGAGGATTGGCCGCGATGAGCGAGATCGTCCACGAGCCGTTCGAGCTGACGCCGCGAGCAGCGCGAGATCCAGGGACGTCTGCCGCGAGTTCGCGCGAGCGCGAGATCCGCCCGATCGCAGCCAGGCCGTCGACGAGGCGGACACGGAGATGCCGTGGGAGGTCTGGTACAAGGCGGCCGCGCTCGGGCTGACGTCGTTCATGCTCCCGGAGGAGTACGGCGGCGGCGGGCTCACGGACTGCCTCACCGGCTGCCTCGTCCAGGAGGAGCTCTGCTGGGGCTGCGCCGGGATCGGCAACCTGATCACGTCGGGCGGGTTCTTCGCCGAGCCGGTGCTCGTCGCTCGGGAGCGAGGAGCAGAAGCGGCGCTGGATCGAGCCGATCGCCGGCGAGCGCCCGCCGCTGACCGCGCTCGCGACGACCGAGCCGGGCGCGGGCTCCGACGCCGCCTCCATGCAGACGACGGCGACGCGGACCGACGGCGGCTACCGCCTGCGCGGCCAGAAGACCTGGATCTCGAACGGGGGCCTGGCCGAGTACTACGTCGTCTTCGCCACGGTCGCGCCGGGCACGCGCTCGAGGGGCGTCACCGCCTTCCTGGTCGAGAAGGGCGACGCCGGGGTCTCCTTCGGCGCAGCCGATGCGGAAGATGGGCCAGCGCGCGATCGTGAACGCCGAGATGTTCCTCGAGGACGTCGAGCTGCCCGAGGATCGGCGGCTCGGCGACGAGGGGCAGGGCTTCTACGGCCTCATGCAGACGTTCGACCGCTCGCGCATCACGCTCGGCGCGGCCGCGACCGGGCCTCGCCCGCGCCGCGCTCGAGTACGCCGTCGAGTACGCGAAGACGCGCGAGCAGTTCGGCAAGCCGATCGCCGAGCACCAGGCCGTCGCCTTCCGCCTCGCCGACATGGCGACGCGCGTCGACGCCGCCCGCCTGCTCGTCTACCGCGCGGCGCGGAAGGTGGACGCCGGCGCCGAGGTGACGAAGGAGGCGGCGATGGCGAAGCTCTACGCCTCCGAGACGGCGATGTGGTGCACGTGGGCGGCCGTGCAGACGCTCGGCGGCTGGGGCTACTCGCGCGAGTACCCGGTCGAGAAGTGGATGCGGGACGCGAAGCTCGAGGAGATCGAGGAGGGCACCTCCGACATCCAGCGTCTCATCATCTCGCGCCGCCTGCTCGGCGTGAGCGCGCGACCTCCGCGCGCTCTTCGATCCTCGCTCGGTCGCGGTCGTCGGCGCCTCGAACGATCCCCGGCAAGTGGGGCTTCTGGCTCGCCCGCGGCGCGCTCAAGGGCGACGGCCGCCGCTCGGTCTTCCTCGTCAACCGCAAGGGCGGCGAGATCTTCGGCCGGCCGGCCTACCCGTCGCTCGCCGAGCTGCCCGAGGCGCCCGAGCTCGTCGTCATCACCGTGCCGGCGGCCGGCCTCGAGGAGGCGGTGCGAGGCCTCGCTCGCGGCCGGCGCGAAGGCGCTCGTCGCGATCAGCGCCGGGCTCGGCGAGATGGGGCCCGAGGGCCGCGCGCGCGAGCGCGCGATCGTCGAGCGCGTGCGCGCCGCCGGGCGCCGTGCTCGTCGGCCCGAACTGCCTCGGCGTCTACGACGCGTCGGCCGGGCTCGAGCTCAGCTCCGAGGAGCTCCAGCCGGGCTCGATCGGCCTCATCTCGCAGAGCGGCAACCTCGCGCTCGAGATCGGGATGCTCGGCCGAGGAGTTCGGGCTCGGCTTCTCGCGCTTCGTCTCGCTCGGAAACCAGGCCGACGTCGAGGCGGCCGAGCTCGTCGAGGCCTACGCCGCGCACGAGCCCACGCGCCTGATCGCGGTCTACTGCGAGGACTTCCACGACGGCCGCGCCTTCGCCCGGGCGGCGGCGGCGCGATCGCCGGCCGGCAAGCCGGTCGTCCTCCTCGCCGGCGGCGCCACCGAGGCGAGCGCGCGCGCCGCGCGCTCCCACACGGGGGCGCTCGCGAGCGACCTGGCGGCGATCGAGGCGGCGGCCGTGGCCGCCGGGATCGAGCTCGTGCGCTCGCCGAAGGAGGTCGTCGACATGGCGCAGGCGCTCCTCGCCGTGCGGCGGCCGCGGGGCCGCCGGGTCGGGCTCGCCGCGGACGGCGGCGGCCACGCCGTCGTCGCCTCCGACCTGGTCGTCGCCGAGGGCCTCGAGCTGCCCGAGCTCTCCGAGACGGACTCAGGCCCGGCTCGCGGAGGCGCTGCCCGCCGACCGCGTCCGTGCGGAACCCGGTCGACTTCGCCGGAGGCGGGGAGCAGGACATCTCCAGCTTCGCGAAGGTTGCGCGCGCGCTGCTCGAGTCGGGCGAGGTGGACGCGGCGCTCCTGACCGGCTACTTCGGCGGCTACTCGCAGTACTCGGAGGAGTTCAAGCAAGCGAGAGATCGCGAGCGCCGTCGAGATGGCGCAGGGCCGCCGAGGAGACCGGGCGGCCGTTTCTCGTGCACACGATGTACTGGCGCTCGCGACCAGGCCGCGGCGCTGCGCGCGAACGGCGTCCCCGTTTTCCGCGAGGTCGAGGCGGCGGTGTGGGCCGCCGGGCGCCTCGCCCGGGTCACGCCGCCGCGCGCTCCTCGAGGTTCCCGAGCTGCCCGACCCCGGCTCCGCCCGTCGAGGGCGAGCAGGACTACTTCGCCGCCCGGGACCTCCTCGCGCAGGCCGGGATCCCGTTCGCGGAGGCGCGCCGGGCGGAGGGGCTCGAGGAAGCGCTCGCCGCCGCGGCCGAGCTCGGCTATCCCGGTCGTCCTCAAGGCGCGTCGGCCGCCTGCACAAGTCGGACTCAGGCGGCGTCGCCGTCGGCCTGGCCGGCCCGAGCCGAGCTCGAGGAGGCGCTGACCTGGATGGAGGGCGCGATCGCGCCGCCCGTGCTACTCCGTCGAGCGCATGGCGCCGTTGTCCAGGGGCCTCGAGCTGATCGTCGGCGCGAAGTGGGACCGCCGCTTCGGGCCCGTCCTGCTCGTGGGCGCGGGGGGGCTGTACGCCGAGATCGTGCGCGGACGTCGCGGTCGCGCTGGCGCCGGGAACGCGAGGAGGCGGCCGAGGCGCTCCTCCGCTCGCTTCGCGTGGCGCCGCTCCTCGACGGCGCGCGCGGGCCGCTCGCCGCGTGGACGTGCGCGCAGCGGCTCGAGCCGCCGCTGCGCTCTCGCGCGTCGCGGCCGAGCATCCCGAGATCGCCGAGATGGAGATCAACCCGTTGCTCGTCACCGCCGACGGCGCGCTCGGCCTCGACGCCCGCGTCGTCCTGGGCGAGAAAGGAGACGCACGATGCTCGCTGAGGGAACGTTCGACGGCCGCGTCGCCGATCGTCACCGGCGGGGGCAGCGGCCTCGGCCGCGCGTTCGCGCTCGAGCTCGCGCGGCTCGGAGCGGCCGGTCGCGGTCGCCGGCCGGCGCCCGGAGCCGCTCGAGGAGACCGTCGGCCTGATCGAGAGGCTGGGCGGCCGCGGCGCTGGCGCAGCCGACCGACGTGCGCGACCCGGAGCAGGTCGAGGCGCTCGTCGAGACGGACGGTCGCGGAGCTCGGGCGCGTGGACGTGCTCGTCAACAACGCCGCCGGAAACTTCGTCGTGCGCGCCGAGGACCTCTCGCCGAACGGCTGGCAGGCCGTGGTCGGCATCGTCCTCGACGGTTCCTTCCTCTGCTCGCGAGCCGCCGGGCGGCGCATGATCGAGCAGGGCGACGGCGGCGCGATCCTCAGCGTGATCGCGAGCTACGCCTGGACGGGCGGCCCGGGGACGATCCACTCGGCGGCCGCGAAGGCAGGTGTGCGTCGCCCTCACGCGCACGCTCGCGGTCGAATGGGCGAGGCACGGCGTCAGGGTGAACTGCATCTGCCCCGGCCCGACCGACACCGAGGGCGCGGGCGCAGCGCTCTGGCCGACGGAGGAGGACCGCGCCCGGGTCGCAGCCACGGTGCCGCTCGGCCGGCTGGCGACCCCGGAGGAGGTGGCCGCCTGGGGCGCCGCGCTCTGCTCCCCGCACGCCTCCTACATCACCGGCGAGACGCTCACGATCGACGGCGGCCACTGGCTCGAGCAGGAGTCCTACCTGCCCGCTCTGGGCAAGCAGCCGCGGTGACCAAAAGGGACATGTCCGGGGTCTGACCCCTGACATGTCCCGAGGAGCCGTGTTTCTTGTCCACACCCTGTGCAAGGCGGCATGCGTGCAGGCGCCGCTGTGGACTGTTTGTGTCAGCTTCCATGAGGCGACCCGCCTAAACGGCCGTGTCCGGGGTCTGACCCCTGACAGGTCCTGAGGGGCCTAGGACTCGAGCGCGGCGTCGAGCGTGATCTCGCCAACCGCGGCGAGCGCCTTCGACACGGGGCAGTTCTCCTTCGCCTCCTCAGCCGCCTGCTCGAAGTCGTTGGCCGCCATCCCGGAAACGCGGCCCCGGACCGTGAGGGCGATCTTCGTGATCCCCGTCCCGGGCACGAAGGTCACGACCGCATTGGTGCTCAGCTGCTCCGGCGCCGTTCCCGCTTCGGTGAGGACGTGGGAGAGCGACATCGAGAAGCAGGCGGCGTGAGCTGCCGCGATCAGCTCCTCGGGGCTCGTCCTGCCGCTCGGCTCCTCGGCGCGGGATGCCCAGGTGACGTCGAGCGGAGGCAACGCGCCGCTTCCGACGCTGTCAATCGTTCCGCTTCCCTCCAAAAGGCTTCCGTGCCAGGTCACCTCGGCATGCCGGTCCGTAGCCATGTCTCCTCCTTCTTGTCTAAGGGCGGCGACTCTAGAGCAATGCGTCGGCGACGAGCCGCTGGAAGTGCTGGATGAGGTGCTCGCTCGAGAGGAGGAGTCGGCCCTGCGGCACCATTCCGGACGAGAGCCCGCGCTGCACGGACTCGACGAGGTCGGCGTCCTCGGCACCCACCTGGCTCGCGAAAGCGATCATCTCCTCGGCCGTCTCGTCCGAGACCTCCTCGTAGAAGAAATACTCCGTGAAGCCCGCGCACCGCTCGGCGCCCGCCGGGCGGGTGACGTCGGCGGACATGTTCCCCGGCCCCGGGTCGATGTTGAGGGTGACGTTCGGCCAGAGCAGGTGGTACTGCGCCTGCCTCACGTCGCCGCGGGGGTCGTACGGCGCCTTCGAACCGTCGCCAGCGCCGAGTCGCGCGGGGTCCCGAACTGGCTGGAGACGAGCCCTTCGGCACGCAGGAGATAGGCGTCAGGGTCGACGTCGATCACCTTGCTGAAGCCTGGGTGCGCAATCGGGCAGTGGTAGCACTCGAGGTAGTTCTCGATCGCGATCTTCCAGTTCGACGCGATCTCCCAGTCGTTGCGCTTGCGAAAGCGCAGGCGGTCGAGGTCGAGGCCGCTCTCGGCCACGAGCTCAGGCAGCCTGCCGAGCGCGTCCTCGAGCGGGTCGGCGTCGGGATCCGGGTTGACGAAGACGAGCGGGCCGAACGTGCCCACCTGCACCGGGAGGAGCGAGAACGACGCACGGTCGAAATCAGGCTCGCGCTCCGAGCGCGGCGCTTTGCGCAGCGAGCCGTCGAGCTCGTACGTCCACGCGTGGTAGCGGGCACTGGAGGGTCTTCCGCTGGCCGGCGCCGTCGACGACGATGTGGCCGCGATGCCGGCAGACGTTCACGAACCCGCGCAGCTCGTCGTCCTGGCCGCGCGACGACGACGACCGGGATGTGCCCGGCGAAGGAGGAGAAGTAGTCGCCCGGGCTCGGCCGACCTGCTCGAGCGCGCCCGGCGTACTGCCAGGAGCGGGCGAAGATGCGCTCCTGCTCGAGCCGGAGGACCGCCGGGTCGGCTGTACCAGTCGGCCGGCAGGGTCGCCCCGCCGTCGAGTGTTTGGCGGAGCTCGGCCGCGTCGATCATGTCGTCTCCCAGCCGGCGTAGGGGCGCGAGGCCCGCGCTTGAGCAGGCCGCGCGCGACGATCACGCGCTGGATCTCGCTCGTGCCCTCCCAGATGCGGTCGACGCGCAGCTCGCGGAAGTGCCGCTCGGCCGGGTTCTCGGTCATGTAGCCGCGGCCGCCGAAGATCTGCACCGCCCGGTCGGCGACCCGCCCTGCCATCTCCGATGCATACAGCTTCGCCATCGCCACCTTTCCGTGGACGATCCTGGCGTCGCCGTTCGTGTCGAACTCGTGCGCGGCATGGTAGGTCAGGAGCCGCGCGGCCAGGAGCTCCGTCAACGAGTCTGCCAGAGGGAATTGTACGCCCTGGTACTCCGCGATGGGCTGGTCGAAGGCCTCACGCTCGAGCGCCCAGGCCCGGGTGAGGTCGAGCGAGCCGCTCGGCCGCGCCGCAGCAGCGGGCGGCGATCATCAGCCGCTCGACCGTGAACCACTTCTTCGCACCCTCGTCGCCGCCGCTCGGGATGCGGTTCGCCTCGGGCACGCGGCAGTCGGTCAGGCGGATCTCGGGGTGCGTGTAGAGGTAGGGGTCGTGCATGAAGCCCGGCACGCGCGTGATCTCGCAGCCCGGGGGTGCCCTGCTCGACGAGGAAGAGCGTCCTGCTCGTCGCCGTCGCGGGCGAGCACGATGAGGTAGTCGGCCTTCTCGCCGCCGGTGACGAACCACTTCTCGCCGTTCAGGACCCAGTCGTCGCCGTTGCGCTCGGCCGTGGCGACGATGCCGCTCACGTCCGAGCCGGCGCCGGGCTCCGTGATCGCCCACGCCTCCTGCTGCTCGTGCCTGAGCACGGGGAGCACGAAGCGCTCGACCTGTTCGGGGCTCGCGAGCTCCAGAAGCTCGCGCGGCCCTCGCTCGCAGACGATGAAGCCGAGCCCGTTCGTCGCCTTGCCGCCCTCCTCCTCGATCGCCACCTGAGCGAGCATGGGAAGGTCGGCGCCGCCGTACTCCTCGGGGATGTTGTAGTTGGAGAACCCGGCCGCGCGCGCCTTCGCCTTCAGCTCGTAGATCTCGGCGTCGTCGACCGAGCCGCGCTCGGCGATGCCTTCCTCGACGGGGTAGAGCTCTTCCTCGACGAAGCGCGCTGCACGCTCCTTGAGCGCGCGGACCTCGGGGGGCAGCGGAGGGACGATCACCAGGCGATCCTCTCAGGCTTCGCTCGCGAGCGCTGCCCGTTCCGCCTCAGTGAGCGCGCGCGTCTGCCCGGTCGCCGGGTCGCGCGCGACCACTACCGCCTCGGCCTCCGCGGCGAGCTCGCCGGCCGCGGTGAAGAGCTCCTCCCGCGTCGTCAGACTCGTCGTTCCCACCCGGGCGAGCCCGATGCGCGCGACGATCTCGTCGTCCTCGAGCCGGAGCTCGCGGCGATAGTCGACGGCGACGCGGGCGAGCAGGTACTCCCAGCCGTCGTCGTTCCCGAAGGTGCGGTCGAGCCATTCGTCGCGGGCTTCCTCGAGGTAGGTGAGGTAGACGGCGTTGTTGACGTGGCGTGCCCCGTCGAGGTCGCGCCAGCGAATCTCGATGCGCTTCTCGTGCACGGAGCCCCTAGGCGGTGAGGTCGGCGGCCATCTCCTCGAAGGCGGCGACGAACGCGTCGCAGTCCTCGAACGAGTGGACGACCGACAGCGTCCACTCCTCCTCGCGGCCGGGCGTCATGAAGACGCCGCGGTTCATGTTGTAGAGCCAGGCGAGGTCGCAGAGCTCGCCGTCCTGGTTCGCCTTGTACGTCTCGTAGTCGACGATCTTCTCCGGCGAGAAGGTGACGCAGCCCTTCGCTCCGACGCCGACGGCGTAGCCGGGCAGGCCGTAGCGCTCGATCACTGCCCCGCAGCCGGTCAGCAGGCGGTCGTTGAGCGCGTCGAGGTGCTCGTAGGCCTCGGGGGTGAGCACCTCGAGCAGGCTGGCGCGCGCGGCGGCCATCGTCAGCGGGTTCCCGTTGTACGTGCCCACCTGGTAGACCTTCTCGTTCTCGACGACCTCGAAGACCTCCTCGGTCGCGCCGATCGCGCCGGAGGGCAGGCCGCCGCCGAGCGTCTTCGCGAGCGTGACCATGTCCGGCTCGACGCCGAAGCGCTCGGTCGCGCCGCCGGCGGCGATGGCGAGGCCGGTCTTCACCTCGTCGAAGATGAGCACGATCCCGTGCCGGCGGCGTCAGCTCGCGCACGGCCTCGAGGTAGCCCGGCTCGGGCAGGACGACCCCGAGGTTCATCATCGCCGCCTCCATGATCACGCAGGCCGGCTTGCGCCCCTCCTCGATCAGGCGCTCGATGCGCCGCTCCATCGCCCCTGCGTCGTTGAACGGCACGGCGATCGTCATGTCCGCGACCGCTCTGCGGAATGCCCGCGCCGTACGGGAGCGAGGCGTAGTTCTCGCGGTCGCCGATCTCGTCGTAGGGGACGCCGATCGAGACCATCACGTAGTCGTGGTGGCCGTGGTAGGAGCCGAAGATCTTGACGATCGTGTCGCGGCCGGTGACCGCGCGCGCGATCCGGATCGCGTCCATCGTCGCCTCGGAGCCCGAGTTCGTGTAGCGCCACTTGGGCAGGCCGAAGCGGCGCTTGAGCTCTTCCCCGACGACGATCGCGTCCTCGGTCGGCACCGCGAAGTGCGTGCCGCAGCGCGTAGCGCTCCTGCACCGCCCGCTCGATCGCCGGGTGCGCGTGGCCCTGCACCATCGAGCCGAAGCCGTTGTGGAAGTCGAGCAGCTCGTTGCCGTCCACGTCCCAGACCTTGGCGCCCGCGGCCGTGGGAGAGGTAGAGCGGCCACGGGTCGCGGAGCTGGTACGAGGACGCCACGCCGCCCACGAGCGTCTCGCGCGCGCGCTCGAACATGGCGCGCGAGCCGGGCGTCCGCTCGTCGAGGCGCTTCTCCTCACGCTCGGTCAGCTCGCGGATGCGCTGCGCGGTCGATCTGGGTAAGGGTCGCCTCAGTTGCCATTCGAAGCCTCCTCCGCCGCGGCGTCGGGGGTCGTGTCAGGACGATGGACGGGGCAAGAACGCGAAGCGCCTCCTGGGGGAGATGGAGCGTGAGCGGCTCGCCCTCTCCGAAGCCGAGCGGCTTCCCGTCGTTCGGCACGATCGCCTTGATCAGGCTGCCGCCGAGCATCCGCACCCGCAGCTCGCGGAAGCTGCCGAGGAAGACCGCGTGCTCGACCATGCCGGGAACGCGGTTGTCCCCGTCGCTCCCTTGCGGCTCGACGCGCACGCGCTCGGGCCGGATCATCGCCTTGACCTCCCCGCGCGAGCCGATGGCGCCCTGCTCGGCGCGCAGCGTGCGCTCGCCGACGTGCAGCGTGCAGCAGCTCGCCGTCGGCGCCCGCGGCCTCGGCCGCGATGAGGTTCGAGACGCCGAGGAAGTCGGCCACGAAGAGCGTCTCGGGCTCCTCGTAGACGGCCTGCGGGGGCCCTGCCTGCTCGACGTGCCCGCCGTTCATGACGGCGATGCGGTCGCTCATCGTCAGGGCCTCCTCCTGGTCGTGCGTCACGAAGATGAACGTCACGCCGACCTCGCTCTGGAGGGCCTTGAGCTCGACCTGCAGGTCCTTGCGCAGGCGGGCGTCGAGCGCGCCCAGCGGCTCGTCGAGGAGGAGCACGCGCGGCCGCAGGACGAGGGCGCGGGCGAGCGCGACGCGCTGCTGCTGGCCGCCCGAGAGCTCGCCCGGCTTGCGCCGCTCGAAGCCCGTGAGCTGTACGAGCTCGAGCATCTCCGCGACCCGTCGCCGGCGCTCCTCCTTCGTCGCGCGCCGGTACTTGAGGCCGAACGCGACGTTGTCGGCGACGTTCAGGTGCGGGAAGAGCGCGTAGCTCTGGAAGACCGTGTTCACGTTGCGGCGGTGCGGGCGGCGTCTGGGCGACGTCGACGCCGTCCAGGAGGATGCGCCCGCTCGTCGGCCGCTCGAAGCCGGCGATCATCCGCAGGGTCGTCGTCTTGCCGCACCCGGAGGGCCCGACCATCGTGAAGAACTCGCCCGGGCGGCATCTCGAGGTCGATGCCGTCGACGGCGACGACGTCGCCGTAGGTCTTCGTCAGGGACTCGAGCTTGACTTCGCCTTCCATCAGGCCACCTCTCCCAAGCGTTGCGGCCTCGGCGGCGCTGCCCGCGCCGGCGAAGCGCCTGTACACAAGGTACGCGAGCGCGAGCGTCGCAAGCGTGATCACGAGCGTGATGGTTGCAAGCGCGTTGAGCGCGGGGCGTCGGCGCTCCGCGTGCCGTCGAGTAGAGCAGCATCGACACGGTGTTCGTGTCCGCTCCGGCGGCGAGGTACTGCGTGATCACGAAGTCGTCGATCGAGAGCGCGAAGACGATGCCCGCGCTCGCGAGGATCGCCGGCGCGAGCAGCGGCAGGACGACCCGCCGCGAGCCTGTCCAGGGGCGGCGCGCCCGAGGTCGGCGGCCGCCTCCTCGTACTCCCGGCCGATCTGACGAGCCGGCCGCGCACGATCACGACGACGTAGGAGATCGCGAACGTCACCTGCCCGATCGCCTGCGCCGTCGTCCCGAGACCCCAGCCGTTGAAGATCTGGAGGAAGAGCAGGAGCAGCGCGACGCCCATGCACGAGCTCCGGGGTGACGAGCGGGAGGAGCATGAGCGTGTTGACCGGACCCGCTGCCGTGGCCGCGCCAGCGCTGCAGGCCGAGCGCGAGGGCGACGCCGAGCGGGACGGCGACGGCAACGCAGATCACCGCCAGGAGCGAGCGTGTGCTCGAGCGCGGAGAGGAGCTGCGGGTCGTTCGCCACGCTCCCGGTCTCGCCGGTGAACCAGCGCATGGAGAAGCCCTGCCAGGTCGTCCGCGAGCGCCCGTCGTTGAAGGCGAAGAGGACGGCGACCGACACCGGGACGATCGACCAGAGGATGTACAGGCCCGTGAGCGAGGGGGAGGAAGCGCGGGCGGCCCCAGGGGTTCCGGAGCCAGCTTCACTGCTCGCTCGCGTCCTCGCCCGCGCGGCGCGTCGCGCGCAGGTAGTAGAGCATGAAGGCGAGCAGGACGAGTGCGAGCACGACCGTGAGCACCGCGCCGACCGTCTTCTGCGAGCCCTGGCGCGTGAACAGGTCGATCTGGTTGCCGATCATGCTCGTCTGCGTGGAGGCCGAGATGAGATCGTTCGTGTAGTAGTCGCCGAACATCGGGCAGCGCGATCAGCACGGTTCCCGCGAGAATGCCGGGCATCGAGAGCGGCAGGGTGACCCGTCTGAAGGCGGCGAACGGGCTCGCGCCGAGGTCGCGCGCAGCCTCGATCTGGCGCTGGTCGATGCGGTCGAGCGCCGCGAACAGGGGGAGGATCAGGAAGGGGATGTAGCCGTAGACGAGCGCGATCACGAGCGTGGAGGACTGGCCTTCCAGCCAGCCGCCCTCGCTCGTCAGCAGGCCGAGCTTGATGAAGAGCTGGTCGATCGACAGTGCAGTGCAGGAACCTCGTGCCCCAGCCCTCGGGCGAGAGCAGGTTGATCCAGGCCAGCATCTTCATCAGGTAGTTGATCCAGAAGGGGAGGATGAGCAGGAGCAGGAGGAGCCCACGCCACCGGCCCGCGTGGCGGGCGGCGAAGTACGCGATCGGGTAGCCGATCGCGAGCGAGATCGCGAGCGCGAGCGCCACGTAGGCGAACGTGCGCAGGAAGACGGTGAGGTACTGCCTCGCCGTTCCAGATGTTCTCGCAGGACCTGGAGGACGTAGCCGACGTTCCAGTCGAGCGGGTTCCAGAAGGGCACCGGCTCGTTGAGCGTGTTCTGGTTCCCGAACGCGACGCAGAGCACCGCGTAGAACGGAGACGAGGAAGAAGAGCGAGAGCCAGGCGACGCCGGGGAGCGCAAGGAACCGCCACGTCCAGCGAGACTCCATTCCAGTCCTAGCCCGCTCTGAACTGGCCCCAGGCGTCGTCCCAGAGGCGCTCGCCCTCGACCGTCAGCTGGAGCAGCTCCTGGTTGGCGAGGAACTGGTCCGGCCGGGTGACGGCGCGGGCGAGGCTCTCCGGGATCAGGCCTTCGCCGATCAGCGCGTCGGCGTCGATGCCGTTCTGCGGCGGGATGTAGCCGTTGAAGTCGGTGAAGTTCTGGAAGGCGTTCGCCTCGTCGAGGAGGAAGTCGAGGAAGAGGTGGGCGAGGACCGGGCTTTCCGCGTCGCGCGTGATGCAGAGGAAGTCGTTCTGGACGACGCCGCCGGTCTCGGGCCCCCAGAACGAGAGCACCTCGGGGCTGACGCCCTCCGGCATGTAGTAGAACGCGCCTGCGAGCAGATCGCCCGACCAGGAGTGGTGCAGCACGGCCGTCCCCTCGGGCAGCGTCTGGTAGTCGGTGATCGTGACCTTGATGTTGCAGATGTCGGTCAACTCCTGGAGGTCGCGGCCGGCCTTGGCGACGAGCTCGGGATCCTCCGTGTTCAGGTCGGCCTTGACGCCGGTCTCGCATCGCGTCGCGCTGCATGGGCATGCTGAGGCCGTCGCGCTTGTCGTCGAGGAGGCCGACCTTGCCGCGGTACGCGGCGGACTCCCAGAAGATGTCCCAGGGGACGTCCATGCCGGCGATGTCCTCGCTGACCTGGTCGTTGCGCCAGCCGATGCCGTCCTGCCAGACGACGTACGGCACCGTGTAGCGGGCGCTCCCGGTCGTAGAAGGGGTCCGCGAGCTCCGGCCAGACGTTCGCCTCGAGGTTCGGCAGGTAGGTGTGGTTCAGCGGCTGCAGGAGCTGCCTGGGCCATGAGGTTCACGATGTTCGAGCCGGAGAGCCCGAGGATGACGTCGTAGGCGACGGAGCCCGACGCCAGCTTGGCGATCGCCTCGTCGGCCGAGTTGTAGGTCGCGAGCTCGACCGTGCAGTCGTACTGCCGCCTGAACTCCTGCATGAGCGCGGGATCGAGGTAGTCCGCGTAGTTGAAGAGGCGCAGGGTGGCGCCGGACTCCGCCTCGAGGCCGTCCTCGATCGGCTGGTTGTCCTCGGCGATCGCCCAGGTGACGCTGTTGTCGTTGCGCGGGAGCGGGGCGCCGCCCGGGCCCGACCGGCTTCGGCTCGACGAGCGGCGAGCCCGCCGCCGCCGTCCGCCGGGCTGCGCAGTCCGCGATCGGCGTCGTCGTGTTCTCGCAGGCGGCGAGCCCGCCGGCCGCGCCGACCCCGACCGCGGCCGCGGCGGCGCCCTGGAGGAGCTGCCTGCGGGTGAAGCCCTGGTCGGTCCTTCGGATGGGCCATGCCGGAGGGAAAGAATTGAACGCCGTCGCGGCGCGCTAAGTCAAGCGGAGTGCGCGAGCAGCTCCTCGCGCGCCCGGGCAATCTCCGCCGCCACCCGCTCCATGAACGGCGGCGGCCCCACGGTGATCCGCACGAAGCCGTGGAGCCCGAACTCGCTGCCCGCGCGGATGAGCAGGCCGCTCCGCAGGAGGCGGTCGCAGAGGGAGACGTCGTCCACGCCGACGTCGGCGAGGACGAAGTTCGCCTCCGACGGGAACACGTTCGCCCCCGCCTCGCGCAGCCCGTCGGCCAGCAGCGGCGCGGGCGGAGGCGTTCTCCCGCCGCCGCTCCTCGACGAGGTCGAGCCGGCGCAGGCTCGCGCTCCCGGCGGCGAGCGCCGCGCGGTTCACGTTGAAGGGCTCCTGCACGACGTCGAGGAACGACGCGAGCGGCTCGCTCGCGATCGCGTACCCGAGCCGGAGGCCGGCGAGGCCGAAGATCTTCGAAAAGGTGCGGAGCAGGAGGACCGGCCGTCCGGCCTCGACGTCCGCCTCGCGCAGCAGGCGGCGCTCGGGCTCGACGAACTCCACGTACGCCTCGTCGACCACGACGGCGCAGCCGTCCGGCAGGGCGTCGAGGAGGGCTTCCCACTCGTCGCGGTCGGCGAGCGAGCCGGTTGGGTTGTTGGGGTCGCAGAGCCAGACGAGGCGGGCGCCGGTCCTGCGGGCGGCCGCGGCGACCGCCTCGACGTCGTGCCGGTGGTCCCGAGCCGGAACCCGCTCGACCCGCGCGCCGGCGGCGGCGGAGACCTGCGCGTAGAGCCCGTACGTGGGCGTCGGAACGACCACCGCGTCGCCGGGCTCGAGGAAGGCGTGCGCGACGGTGGCGATGAGAGCCTGGATCCCGTGCCCCGGCACGATGTGCGAGGGCTTCGTGCCGATGCCGGCGGCGAGCGCATGGCGAAAGTCGCTGTAGGCCTGCTCGGGGTACATCCACACCCGTTCGAGCTCCGCGTCCACTGCCTCGCGCACGCCCGGGAAGGGTCCGAGCAGTCCCTCGTTCCAGTTCAGCTTGACGATCTCGTCGAGGCCGTAGGCGAGCTTCAGCTCGCTGAGCGTCGCCCCGGGGTCGTACGGCGCCAAGCCGAGCAGCGAGGGCCGGACGAGAGCGCTCCAGTCCGTCGTCAAGGCGTGGGCTCCCACATCTCCAGGCGGGCGGGTAGGTGGACGAGGGCGGGCCCCTTGTGCGCCAGTGCTCGGCCGAGCGCCGGGCCGAGCTCCTCCGGCGTGGTGGTCTCCGCGGGGACGCCGAACGCGCGCGCCGCTGCAGCGAAGTCGGGCGTCTCGAGGTCGACGGCCGTGGTCCCGCCGAAGGCGTCCCGCTGGTACTCGCGCAGGATCCCGTACCCGCCGTCGTCGACGACGAGGAGGGCTGCGTCGAGCCCGTGCTGGCGAGCAGCCGCCAGCTCTTGCAGGCCGTAGAGGACGCCGCCGTCCCCCGCAATCGCCAGGACGGTCGTCTCCGGCAGCGCGAGGGACGCGCCGAGCGCGGCGGGCCAGGCGTAGCCGAGGGTGCCGGAGCCGAGCGGGTAGAGAAAGCGCCGCGGGGCCAGCGCGGGGAAGTGCGCGGCGGCCCAGTACGCGAGGATTGTCATGTCCCAGGCGTGCACGGCATCGCGCGGGAGCGACGCGCGGATCGTCTCGAGCAGCCCGCGCTCGAGCTCGTGCCCTTGGGCCGCGAGCCCGTCGGCGACCCTGCGGCGCACGGCGGCCGCCCTCTCGGCGCCGTTTCCCGCCTGCGGCTCGATCCGCTCCAGGAGCGCTGCAAGGACGGCCCGGGCGTCTCCCACGAGCCCGAGCGCCGGGTACGTCGCCCCGATCCGCTCAGGGGCGGCGTCCACGTGGACGATGCGGCCGCGCGGCGCAAGGCCGTACTGCTGGGTGGTCTCGGCGCCGAGCTCGGTGCCCACGCAGAGGAGGGCGTCGGCGTCCTCGAGGAGCTCGCGGAAGGCGCCCTCGTCGCACGCCGACCCCACAGAGAAAGGGTCGTCCTCGGGGAAGGCGCCCTTGCCCATGTACGTCGTCGCCACGGGCGCGTCGAGGCGGCGGGCGAGCTCGGCGAGCTCCTCCCAGGCGCAGGAGCGCAGGACGCCGCCACCGGCCCAGACCACCGGACGCTCCGCCGAGCGAAGGATGCGCGCCGCCTCGTCCAAGGTCTTCACGTCTGGTAACTGAAGCGCGGTGACGCCGTCGAGCCCGCGCACCGGCGGGACGGGCGTCTCGCCCTGGAGGAAGTCCACAGGGATCTCGACGTAGACCGGCCCGCTCGGAGGGGTGAGCGCCCGGCGCCAGGCCTCCGCCAGGAGCTCGGGGATCGCAGCCGCGCTCTCGGCGCGCGCGGCCCACTTGACGACCGGCGCGAAGGAAGCCTGCTGGTCCGGGAGCTCGTGCAGATACCCGCGCCTCCGGCCGAGGAGGCCGCTGGGGATCTGGCTCGCAATTGCGACGACGGGTACGTGCGAGCTGGCCGCCTCCATGAGCGCCGCCAGGGAGATGAGCGCGCCCGGGCCCGTCGAGAGGAGAAGAGGAGCAGGGCGTCCGCTCGTGCGTGCATAGCCGTCGGCGGCGAAGCCCGCGTCAAGCTCGGTGCGCAGGCCGACGGCGCGGATGCGGGTGCTGCGGAGACCTTCCCAGACCGCAAGCGCGTGGATGCCGGGAACCCCGAAGCACACCCCCGCACCGAGGGCCTCGAGGGTCTCGGCGACGAGGTGGCCGCCCGTACGGATTTTGACCGCCTGCGCCACAAGCGTGATGCTATCCCGGCGGATGCCGCGCGATCCTCGTCACGACGTCCTCTTCGAGCCGGTGGAGATCGGCCCCAAGACGCTCAGGAACCGTTTCTACGGCGTGCCGCACTGCACGGGGTTCGGGAGCGAGAAGCCCGGATCGCAGGCGCGCTTCCGGGGCATGAAGGCGGAGGGCGGCTGGGCGGCCGTGTGCACCGAGGAGGCGCTCGTCAGCGTCGAATCCGACTTCTGGCCCACGTTCTCGACGCGCTTCTGGGACGAGGAGGACATGCGCAACCTCGCGCTCATGTGCGAGGAGGTGCACCGTTTCGACTCGCTGGCCGGCATCGAGCTCACCCACGGCGGCGGCCACGCGCACGGCCGCGAGGCCCGCGTGCCCGCGGTCGCCCCGTCGCAGCTCGCGAGCGACTACGACCCTTCCGTCACCCCCAAGGTGATGGAGGCGGGCGACATCCGCCGGGTGCAGGACGACTGGGTGCGCGCGGCGAAGGCGGCCCGGGAGGCGGGCTTCGACATCGTCTACGTCTACGGCGGCCACAGCTATCTGCCGCTGCAGTTCCTCTCGCCCTACTACAACCGGCGCACCGACGCCTACGGCGGCTCGCTGGAGAATCGCGCCCGCTTCTGGCTGGAGACCCTCGAGGCTGTGCGGACGGCCGTCGGCGACGAGTGCGCGATCGCCGTCCGACTCTGCGTCGAGGCGCTCGGTCCCGCCGGTGTCGAGCTGGAGGAAGGCCTCGGGTTCATTCGGCTGGCCGACGACTTCGTCGATCTGTGGGACGTGAACGTGGGCTCGATCACGGAGTGGTCGAAGGACTCGGGCGCATCTCGCTTCTTCGCCGAGGGCTACCAGCTCGAGTGGACCGGCCGCGTGCGCGAGGCGACGGCCAAGCCGATCGTGGGCGTGGGCCGCTTGACGAACCCGGACCGCATGGCCGAGATCATCCGAAGCGGGGCATGGGACCTGATCGGCGCGGCCCGCCCCTCCATCGCCGATCCGTTTCTGCCGAAGAAGATCGAGGAGGGGCGCTACGGGGAGGTCCGCGAGTGCATCGGCTGCAACGTGTGCGTGCTGAAGGCGGAGTACGGAAACCACATCGGCTGCACGCAGAACGCCACCGCCGGCGAGGAGTACCGGCGGGGCTGGCACCCCGAGCGCTTCGAGCCGGCCGATAATCGCGACCGGGACGTCCTGGTCGTCGGCGCGGGCCCGGCCGGGCTGGAGTGCGCCATCGTGCTCGGCAAGCGCGGCTTCCGCCGCGTCCACGTCGTGGAGGCGGAGGCCGAGATCGGCGGCGTCATGCGCTGGATTCCGAAGCTCCCGGGCCTGGGCGAGTGGGGACGCCTCCTCAACTGGCGCGCCGTGCAGCTCTCCAAGCTCGCCAACGTCGAGGTGATCACTGGGACGCGACTCGAGGCGCAGGACGTCCGCGAGTACGGCGCGGAGATCGTCGTCGTCGCCACGGGCGCCCGCTGGGCCGGCGACGGCATCAACTTCCTCACGCACGCGCCCATTCCCGGCGCCGACGCCGCCGTGCCGCACGTCCTCACGCCCGAGCAGATCATGCTGGAAGGCAAGCGCCCGCCCGGCGAGCGCGTCGTCGTCTTCGACGCCGACGGCTATTTCACGGCGGCTGGGCTGGCCGAGCAGCTCGCCGGCGAGGGCTGCTCGGTCGAGCTTGTGACATGCCTGGATCGGATCGCGCCCGTCTGCGACGAGACGCTCGAGGGGCCGCTCCTCCGGCAGCACCTGCACGCCCGCGGCGTGCGCCAGCGGGCCGGGGTCATGCTCACCGCGATCGAGCCCGGACACGTGAGCGCGACGAACGAGTTCGGCGAGCCGCTCGAGCTCGAGGCGGACGCGGTCGTACTCGTTACCCAGCGGCTCTCGAACGACGCTCTCTACCTGGAGCTGGCCGCCGATGAGGAGGCGCTGCACGCTGAAGGCATCGAGGCGCTGTACCGCATCGGCGACTGTGTGGCGCCGCGCATTCCCGCCGAGGCGATTTACGACGGCCACCGGCTGGCACGCGAGATCGATTCCGAGAACCCGGCGGTGCCCCTCCCGTACAAGCGCGAGCGCATCCTGCTCGGGTCGACGGTCGCGCGGTAGGTGGCCCGCGTCAGGACGGATTTCCCCCGGCGCGTCCGCGAGATCGAGCACACCTGGATCCCGCTCGCGGACGGCACCCGCCTGGCCGCGCGCATCTGGCTCCCCGATGACGCCGAGGCAGATCCCGTGCCCGCCGTCCTCGAGTATCTCCCCTACCGGAAGAACGACGGCACCGTGGTCCGGGACGCCGAGCGGCAGCCGTACGTCGCCGGGCACGGGTATGCCGCCATCCGGGTAGACATGCGCGGTTCCGGCGAGTCCGACGGCATCCTGCTCGACGAGTACACGCAGCAGGAGCAGGACGACGCCCTCGAGGTCATCGCCTGGGTGGCCGCCCAGCCGTGGTGCACGGGAGCGGTCGGTATGTGGGGCATCTCCTGGGGCGGGTTCAACTCGCTGCAGGTCGCAGCGCGGCGCCCGCCTGCGCTGAAGGCGATCATGACGCTTTGCTCCACGGACGACCGCTACGCGGACGACGTCCACTACCGCGGCGGGTGCGTTCTGGCGCTGGACATGCTGCACTGGGCCTCCTCCATGCTGACCTGGAACGGGCGGCCGCCCGATCCACGTCTGGTCGGGGACCGGTGGCGGGAGATCTGGCTCGACCGCCTCGACCGGACGCCGCCGTACATCGAGGCCTGGTTGGGCCATCAGCGCCGGGACGGCTACTGGAAGCACGGTTCGGTCTGTGAGGACTACGGCGCGATCGAGTGCCCGGTCTACGCGGTCGGAGGCTTCGCGGACGGCTACACGAACGCGGTGCCCAGGCTCCTCGCAGGACTGTCCGTGCCCCGCAAGGGGCTCGTCGGCCCCTGGGCGCACGCGTTTCCGGACGACGCCGTCCCCGGGCCGAGCATCGGCTTCCTCCAGGAGGCGCTCCGCTGGTGGGATCACTGGCTCAAGGGCATCGACACCGGCGTCATGGACGAGCCCATGCTCCGGGTGTGGTTGCAGGACTCGGTCGAGCCCCGGCCGAGCTACGACGTGCGGCCGGGCCGCTGGGTGGCGGAGTCGTCCTGGCCGTCATCGAGCGTCGGCAGGCGCCATTGGGAGCTTCCGCTCGCGGCTCCGTGCGAGCTTCTCGGCGTCCAGTCGAACGGGACCGAGGCCGGCGTCTGGACGGCCGAGGGTCAGGCGGCCGACCTCGCCGGCGACCAGCGGCCGGATGACGCCCTCTCGTTGAGCTTCGACTCGGAGCCGCTCGCCGAGACTCTCGAGATCTTCGGCTTCCCCGAGGTCACGCTCGAGCTCGCCGTCGACCGCCCCAGCGCGCTCGTCGGCGTTCGGCTGTGCGACGTGTTTCCGGACGGGACGTCGGCGCTCGTCACCCGCGGGCTCCTGAACCTCACGCACCGTGAGAGCCGCGAGCACGTGAGCCCGCTCGAGCCCGGCCGGCGGTACGAGGTGCGCGTGCCGCTCGACTTCATGGCCTACTCGGTCCCGGCCGGCCACCGCTTGCGGGTTGCCGTCTCCCCGACGTACTGGCCGTGGGCATGGCCCTCGCCCGAGCCCGTTCGCCTCACACTCTTTTCCGGGACGGTCGAGCTGCCCGACCGCCCGCCTCGTCCGGAGGACGCCGAGCTACCTGAGTTCGAAAGGCCCGAGCACTCCGCGCCTCTCGAGGTCGAGGTTCTGGCCGCCGACCCGGGCGGTCGCTCGATCCGGCGCGACCTCGCCACCGGACTCGTCGAGCAGGTCTTCGACTACGACCTCGGAGGCGCGCTACGTCTCGTCTCCGCAGATCTCGAGACCTCGGACACGAGCCACACCGTCTACTCGATCCGCGACGGCGATCCCCTTTCGGCCGCAGTCCGCTTCCGCGCCACCTCGGGGATGGCCCGCGGCGACTGGCGCATCCTCTCCGAGGTCACGAGCGAGATGACCTGCGACGCGGAGGCCTTCAACGTCACGACGACCCTCGAGGTCACGGAGAGCGGCGAGCAGGTCTTCGCGCGGACGTGGACGTACCGCTTCCCGCGCGACCACGTCTAACGCGGCCCATGCTCTTTCTAGTCTTCGGGTCGACCGGCGTCCGGGAAGACGGCGGCGCTGGCCGAAGTGCGCGCGCCGCGAGCTCCCGCAGTCTGGCTTGCCACGACTTCGACGAGATGGGCGTTCCCGTCGGACGCCGACACTCGTCTGGCGGCAGCGCGCGAACGAGGGTTGGGTTCGTGCAAGGCGCTCGAGCACCAATCGCGAGGGCCTCGATTACGTGCTCGCGGGTCAGACGCCGTTCGGAGAGCTGCTCGCAACGCCGTCGGCCGAGAGCTCGATGGGGCGGCGTCGCACTTCTCGACTGCTCCGACGAGGTGCAGGATCCTCTCGGCTCGCCGAGACTGGGCCGGTCGAGGTGCGCGACGTACCTCAACTGGGCGTGCTGGATGAGAGGCCACGCCGCTGACCCGCGGTGGCAGCCAGACGTGATCCGAGACGCAGCGGGGGGCAGAGATGCGCTGGGAGCGCTGGAGCGACTGGGAGCGAGGCGACCCGCGCTGGCGCGTACGAGTCATCGACGGGTCGTATTCTGGCGGTGCACGCCGTCGCCGAGCGGCTGGTCGCGTGGATCGAGGCCGAGCGCTCGCTTCGCGCTACGGAGCGCGTAACGCGGTAGTAGTCGCAGCCTGAGAGGTTCGCGCGCAGGGCCTGTCCGTCAACGACCGCATCGAAACGGAGGCGCTCGGGAGACCACTCTTCCTCACCGACGCGGAAGGAGCCGTCGTCGAGCGGCGCGAGCGCGTCCTCCGGTCCCCACGGCCAGGCCAGCACGAGGCGGTCGCCCCGAAGTACGACGCGGAAGTTAGAGAGCCACGGGTTGTACGAGAGGTAGTGGCCGGTGTACGCGCTCCAGGCGGCGGGCGGGCTCGCCGCCGGACGGCGCAGGAGGCGCCCTCGCGCCGGTAGAGGTCGGGGCCGTGCCAGGCGCGCGCGACCGTGTCGTCCGTCTCGCTCGAAGACGAGGAGGTAGAGCGCGAAGTCCGGGTGGTCGACGAGGAAGCGGTCGTCCCCGCGCGGCTCGAGGGGCACCCGCGCTCCCGCGTGCTCGAGGATGAGCCGCTTGCCCTCGGCGGCTAGGGTCAGGTCGCAGGCGCCCGAGTAGCGGCCGACGAAGTCCTCGGCGTTCTCGACTGCGAGAGGATCGGCGAGCTTCCGGCAGCTTCTCCGAGCCGCCGATAGAGGTCGAGCGCGACGCGGGCGACCTCCACCGTCAGGTTGCCCTCGTCCGGGCCGTTCACGAGCACGGCAACGCCCAGTTCCGCAGCCAGGTCGCCGTCCATCATGGAGCCGAAGCCGGGCATCGAGCCGCCGTGGCCGACGAGGCTGCGACCATCCTGCGTGCCGACGATGAGCCCGTAGCCGTACGACCACCCGTCCTCCATCTCGGCGGCCGGCCGGCTCATGAGCTCGAACGACTCGGCGGCCAGGAGCGGCTCACCTCCGTTCAGGAACACCCGCATGAACGTGGCGAGGTCCTCCGCCGTCGTCGCGGGCGCTCCGTCCCCGGTCGTCGTCTCGACCCACGGCGCGGGAACCATCGGATCCTGCCGCCGTGCGGGGCGGTCGTCGTACCAGCGCTGGTAGCCGACCGCGAGGCGCTTCCTCGTCTCGCTCGTGATCACCGGATCCGCTGCGGTCAAGCCCAGCGGGTCGAAGATCCGCTCGCGAACGATCTGCGCGTACTCCTTGCCGGTCACGTCCTCGAGAACGCATCCGAGGACCCGGTACCCGACGTTCGAGTAATGAAAGTGCGCTCCCGGCGCCCCAGCCTCGCTCTCTCGCAGCGCCCAGACGTCGAAGCGGGAGTCCGAGCTCAGGTCCGGGCCCTCCACGATCCCCGCCGTGTGCGTCAGCAGGTGGTGCAGGGTGATCGGCTCGTACTCGGTGCGAATCTCGAACCACGGCAAGTAGCGGGTGACCGGGGCGTGCAGGTCGACGAGCCCTTCCTCTCGGAGCTGGAGGAGCGCGAGGCTCGTGAACGTCTTCCCGATCGAGCCGATCTCGAAGAGCGTCGTCGAGTGCGACGGGCACGCTTGCGGCGAGGTCGGCGTAGCCGAACGACTCAGAGGCGAGGATGCCTTCGCGGTCGGTGACCGCCAGCGAGAGGCCCGGCAGCCCCCGTAGCTCGAGGAGCTCCCGACATATGCGCGGAGCGCTTCGGCGGACATGGTGACGCGATCCTACGGCCTCCGCGGCGGTATGATTCCGCCGCGTGATCGACTGCGACATCCATCCGCAGGTCGGCGACGCCGGAGGAGTTGCTCGCCTACGTCGAGCCCGCCCAGCGCGAGTGGTTCCGGGCGCAGGCCGACTTCGGCCTGCCCGGGCTACTCGTGGGCGCACCCGACTTCCTGGTTCCGGCAGGACGTCGAGCAGGACGGACGGCCGCCGGGGGCGGACGTCGAAGCCGTCCGGCGCGAACGTCCTCGACCCGACCGGGAACCGACGTCGGGATCCTGAACGCCGACGACGCGATCCTCGTCTCGCTCATGCCCAGCCCCTATCGCGCGGCGGCTCTCGCGCGGGCGCACAACGAGTGGCTCCGCGAGCGCTGGCTCGCCGAGGAGCCGCGCCTGCGGGCGTCCATCGTCTGCCCGGCGCAGGACGCGCAGGCCGCGGCGGCCGAGATCCGCCGAGCCGCGCGAGGACGAGCGCTTCGTCCAGGTGCTGCTCTGTGGCGGCGTCGGAGCGGCCGTACGGCGAGCCGCGCTACCTGCCGATCTTCGAGGCGGCGGTCGAGTGCGGCCTCCCGGTCGCCGTCCACTCGGGAGGGGAGGGAATGGGCATCGCGGCGCCGCCCGGCGGCGCGGGCCCGGTCAGCTTCTACATCGAGTGGCACACGCTGGGGTCGGCGTGCAGCACGATGGCGCACCTCGTCTCGCTCCTCGTCCATGGCGACGTTCGAACGGCTGCCGGAGCTCAAGGTCGTGCTCATGGAGGGAGGGGTGGCGTGGCTGCCGGGCATCCTCTGGCGCCTGGACACGAACTGGCGCGCGCTCCGCGCGGACACCCCCTGGCTCGAGCGCAAGCCGAGCGAGGTGGCGCGCGAGCACGTCCGCTTCACCACGCAGCCGCTCGAGCACACGGACGGCGTCCGACGGGCTTCTCTGGGCGATGCTCGAAGCCGCCGGAGCGCCCGACACCCTCCTCTTTGCCTCCGACTACCCGCACTGGGACTTCGACGATCCCGGGTTCATGCTCGAGCGGCTGCCGGAGGACTGGCGTGCGCCCGTTCTGCACGACAACGCCGCCGCCTTCTACGGCGAGCGGCTCGGCCTGGTCGCCGCGTGAGCGGTTGGGTCGACGTCGGCTCGCTGGCGGACCTCGAGCGTCAGGGGCGCGTGGTCGCCCGCGTCGACGGCCGCGAGGTCGGCGTCGTCCGCGACGCCGTCACCGGGGCGTTGCACGGGGTCCGCAACCGCTGTCCCCATCACGGCGGCCCGCTCTGCCTCGGCGCGCTGGTCGAGCGAATGGACGGCTCGCCCGGGAGCTATGCCCTCTCGGGACACCGCGTCCTCCGCTGCCCCTGGCACGGCTGGGAGTTCGACGTCGAGACGGGCCGCTGCCTCGACGATCCGTCGCTACGCGCGGCCGTCTATCCCGTGCGGGTCGACGGCGAGCGCGTTCCTCGTCCGCGCCTGACGGCTTTTCGCGCTCCAACGTCGACGGGAACACGATTTCACACGCCGGAGTCGTGCCCCGAGGAACATCCGAGGTCCCGGGCCGAGATCAGCTCCTGGAGACGGTCAAGGGAATCCGTCCATCCTCCTTCGTGAAGCGCAAGCCGCTCCTCCGTGGCAAAGTCGCCCTGATCGACGCTCAGCGCCGACGACCCGCCAAGGTCGCGAAGGGAAAGCGTGACGACCGTTTCCCGATCGTCAGGAGTGGGCTCTTCCCGAGCGAAACGTGTAGGTGAGACGGGCAGGAGGGTCGACCTCGCGAAACTCACCCGAGAGGTGAAACAGCTCGCCGTCGGGCGGTTGCATGGCAATTCGGTAGGTGCCGCCCACGTGCGGTTCGAGCTCGATGCTTGGAGCGGTAAATCCTTTCGGCCCCCACCATTTCGCCAACTCGTCAGGCTCGGTGAAGGCGCTGAACACGACCGAGCGAGGCGCGGGCAGAACACGCTCGAGATGCAGCGTCAGATCATTCAAGCCGGGCTTCCTGCCTCAGATTCGCCGACGATGAAAGTCGGTCGCTGACCATGTTGCCATGGGTGGGCGACCTGGGACATCTCGTCGCGAGGAGCGGTATGGCTTCGACCTCGTCCGCGCTCTGGCGGGCGCCGACGGCATGGTGATAGGCGAAGGGACGAACTCCCCTGCTCGCCCGGCCCAGCGTGTCGGCCTCGTGGAGTCGTTCTGGCGCGAGTCTCCGTAGCTGGGCCTGCCCCGGCGCCACTACGGCCCTGACACCTCAGGACGCGGTCAGCGCTCGCCACAGGGTGAGACGGTCCTGCGGCGAGGGACGCCGGTCTCCTACCAGCCGAGCGCGGGATCCGCGTAGACCGCCTCGCCCTCGACGAGGGTGAGGAGGACGCGGGCGTCGCCGACCGGGCCGGCGCCGCGGTCGAAGATGTCGCGGTCGAGGACGACGAGGTCGGCGAGCTTGCCCGGCTCGATCGAGCCCGTCTCGCGCTCGAGGAAGTTGACGAAGGCCGAGCCGATCGTGAAGGCGGCGAGCGCGGTCCCGAGGTCGAGCGCTCCTCGGGAAGGAGGGGCTCGGCGCCTCGGTCGTCCGGGCGAGACCCGGTTCACGGCGACCTCGATCTGGGGCAGCGGGTTCGGCGTCGAGACCGTCCAGTCGCTGCCGAACGCGAGCGCCGCGCCTGCGCGGCGCAGGCTTCCGAACGGGTACATGTAGGCGGACGGCCGCCGGCGCCGACGAACGGCACCGTCAGCTCGGTCACGTAGCCCGTCGACGGCAGGCCCAGTAGGGCTGGGCGTTCGCGACGACGCCGAGCTGCGGAAGCGCGGCAGTCGTCCGGGTGCACGAACTGGATGTGCGCGAGGTGGTGGCGGGCGTCCCGGCGCCCGTTCGCCTCGTTGCGCGGCCTCGAACGCGTCGAGCGACTCTCGGACGGCGCGGTCGCCGATCGCGTGGATGTGCACCTGGAAGCCCTCGGCGTCGAGGAGCGTGACCATGCGCGCGAGCTCGCCGGGCTCGTGCATGGAGATGCCCGCGGTTGTCCGTCGGCCGCCCGTCGCCGTCGAGGTAGGGCGCGAGCATGGCGGCCGTGAAGTTCTCCGCCACGCCGTCCTGGAAGATCTTCGCGCCCGCGGATGCGCAGCCGCCCCACCGAGCCCTCCGCCCGCAGCTCGACGAGCTCGTCCACCTGCTCCTCGCCGCGCGAGCGGTCCCAGAGGAGGTTGCCCTCCGTGCGCATGGTCAGCTCGCCCCGCTCGGCGAGCGCGCGGTAGGCCGCGAGCGTCTCCGGGTGCACGGTGGCGTCCTGCCAGGCGGTGATCCCGAGCGCGTGCAGCTCCGCCTGGGCGAGGCGGATGCCCTCCTCCCACTCCTCGGGCGTCGGTTCCGGCACGAGCCGCTCCACGAGCGCCCATCGCGCCCTCGTGCAGCGTCCCGTGGGGCTCGCCGGAGGCGTCGCGCTCGATGCGGCCGTCCGGACGGATCGGCGGTCGCGGCGTCCGATGCCGGCGAGCTCGAGCGCGCGGGAGTTCACCCACGCGCCGTGCCCGTCGCGGTTCTCGAGGAAGACGGGCCGGTCGGGGACGACTGCGTCGAGGTCGCGCGGCTCGGGGTGCCGCCGGGGAACGAGTCCATCGACCAGCCGTCGCCGACGATCCACTCGCGCTCGGGATGACCGGCCGCGTAGCGGGCGACCGCCTCGAGGCACTCCTCGCTCGAGGTCGGCCTCGTGCAGGTCGCAGCGGAGCTTGCCGAGGCCGCCGTCGGGCGGGTGGAGGTGCGCGTCCTGGAAGCCGGGGAGCACGCGTGCGGCCCTCGAGCTCGAGGACGCGCGTGCCCGGGCCGGCGAGGGCGCCGATCTCCTCGGAGGAGCCGACGGCCGCGATGCGCCCGCCGCGGACGGCGACCGCCTCGGCCAGCGCCGGGCGGCGTCCATCGTCTCGGACGGCGCCGCCGCGGAGGACAGGTCGGCGGTCTCGGCGGACATTACGCGCGGATGCAGGCGGCCGCGTGGCCGGGCGACGTCGACCCGGCCGGTCGGCGCAGCTCCGGGTCGACCTCCTTGCAGTCCTGGATCGCGATCGGGCAGCGCGGGTGGAAACGGCAGCCCATCGGTATGGCCACGGGGTTGGGCGTTTCACCTTTCAGGATCTGGGGCACGGTCGCCTGGCGCGGGTCGCGCTTGGGCACTACGGAGATGAGCGCTTTGGTGTACGGGTGCTGGGGGTTGCGGACGACCTCGCGCGCCGGCCCCTCCTCCACGATCCGGCCCAGGTACATGACGGCGATGCGGTCCGCGTAGTGCGCGGCCGTGGAGAGGTCGTGCGTGATCATGAGGATCCCGAGGCCGCTCTTGCGCAGCTCGTCCAGGAGGGAAAGGATGCCGGCGCGCACGGAGACGTCCAGCATCGAGACGGGCTCGTCGGCAACGAGCAGCTGCGGGTGGAGCGCGAGGCACGCGGCGATCGCCACCCGCTGGCGCTGTCCGCCGGAGAGCTCGTGCGGATAGCGGTCGAGGAAGAGCTCGGGCGGCGTCAGTCCCGCCCGCTCGAGCGCCTCCCGGACTAGGCCCTCCCGTTCGCCCCGCCCTCCGCCCTCTCCGTGCACGAGGAGCGGCTCCTCGACGGTCTTGCGCACGCGGAAGCGGGGGTCGAGGGACTCGTAGGGATCCTGGAAGATGAGCTGGGCGCCGCGCCGGAGCTCACGCAGCCGACGGCCCGAGAGGCCCGCGACGTCCTCGCCGCGAAAGCGAACCGTGCCGGACTCGTGGTCGACGAGGCGGAGGATGGTCTGCGCGGTCGTCGTCTTGCCGCTCCCCGACTCGCCGACGAGCGCAAGCATCTCTCCCTCGTCCAGAGTGAAGGAGACGCCGTCGACCGCGCGGACGGACAGCTTCGGTCGGCCGGCAACCGTCCCGACGATCCCCCGCTGCACCGGGTAGCGAGTGACGAGGTTCTCCACCTCGAGGAGAGGAGGACCGCCGTTCCCGCTCGCCGGGACGCTCACGAGGCTGCCTGCGCGACGTGGGTGTTGAGGTGGCACGCGGCTGCATGACCCTCGCCCGTCGCGCGGAGCGGCGGCTTCTCGCTCGCACAGGGCGCGAACGTCCGGTCGCAGCGCGGCGCGAAGGGACAGCCGACGAGCGCGCGATCGAGGCGCGGCGGCGTCCCCGGGATCGAGACCACCTCGTCCTCGGCATAGAGGTCGGGGGTCGCCGAGAAAAGCAGCCGCGTGTACGGATGGCGCGGAGCGTGATAGAGCGTGTCCGTCGCGCCGACCTCGACGATCTCGCCTGCGTACATGACTGCGGCGCGCGAGCAGACCTGCGCGACGACCGGAAGATCGTGCGTGACGAGCACGAGCGTAAGCCCGAAGTCGTCGGCGAGCCCCACGAGCAGCTCGAGGATCTGCGCCTGCACCATGACGTCGAGCGCCGTGGTGGGCTCGTCCGCCAGGAGCACCCTCGGGTTGCAGGCGAGCGCCATGGCGATGGCCGCCCGCTGGCGCATGCCGCCCGAGAACTCGTGCGGAAAGGCCGAGGCGCGCGTCGCCGGGATGCCGACCCGCTCGAGCAGCTCGCCGGCCTGGCGGCGGGCCGTACGTCCCTTCGCCGTGTCGTGGAGCTCCATCGGCTCGACGATCTGGTCGCCGATCGTTTTCACGGGGTTGAAGGCGTTCATGGCGCCCTGGAAGACCATGGCGACGTCGGTCCAGCGGTGGGGGCTTACGCTCTCCTCCCCGCGCGCGAGCACGTCGGCGCCCTCGAGAAAGACGCGCCCGGCGACGCTTGCGCTCGAGGGCAGGAGGCCCATGAGCGCGAGGATCGTCGTGGTCTTGCCGCACCCTGACTCCCCGACGAGCCCGAAGCGCTCGCCGCCCTCGAGCGTGAAGTCGACGCCCTGGACCGCGTGCAGCTCCCCGCCGTCGGCAAGCTCGAACCAGACGTGGAGGTCCTCGACCCGGAGGACGGGGCCGTTCACTCCGCCTCCCGTGGGACAGAGCGCAGGCGGAAGCGCCGCACGGAGAGGTGGCCGACGCGCAGCCGCGGGTTCAGCGAGTCCTCGATCGACTGGCCGAGCATCGTGCAGGCCAGGATCACGAGCGCGACCGCGATTCCGGGCGGAGCGATCGCCCACCAGGCATCCACCGAGATCGCGTTGGATACGAACGCGTTCTCGATCAGCCGCCCCCAGGAGATCAAGCTGGGATCGCCTAGCCCGAGGAAGGCGAGCGCGGTCTCGGCGAAGATGGCCACCGCTACGGTGAGGACTGTGTTGGCGACGAGGAGCGGCGCCACCTGCGGCATCACGTGCCGGAAGATGATCCTCCTATCGCTCGCCCCGAGCGCCTCGGCCCGCTTCACGTAGACCCGTTCGCGGACGCTCTTCACCTGCGCGCGGATGAGGCGCGCCGTTCCTGTCCAGTAGATGAGGCCGATGATGATGATGATGTTCGTGAGGCTGCGGCCCCAGACGGCCGCGATCGCGATCATGAGCGGGACGTCGGGAATGACGAGGAAGTAGTCCGTGATGCGCATGAGGATCGTGTCCGTCTTCCCGCCGAAATAGCCCGCGATGATGCCGACGGTGCCGCCGATCAGCATGGCGACGGCGGCGGCTGCGAAGCCGACGACGAGCGAGACGCGCGCTCCCCACATGAGCAGCGTGACCATGTCAACGCCGCCGTCGTCCAGCCCTAGCCAGTGCTCTCTGGACGGGGGCTCGAAAGGAGGCCCGACCTTCTCCCGCTCCCCATACGGCGCGATCCAGGGGGCGAGGAGGGCGATGACGATGGTCGCCAGCAGGACGAGGGCGCCGATCGCCGCGTGGGGGTGGCTTCGCAGCACGGCCCACACGACGCCGCCGCGCCGGCGCCGGGTCTCGGGCAGGTCGCCCGGGTCGACGGGGGCGCCGGGTGCGGTTACGACAGTGCTCATCGGCCGGTCTCCGGCCGATGAGCTGGGGGGAGCGAGCAAAAGGCGAGCGACGCTCATTCGGCGATCCTCGGGTCGAGCTTGAAGTAGAGGAGGTCGGCGAGGTAGTTGGCGATCACGACCGAGAGCGTGAGGATGAGGAAGGCGCCCTGGAGCACGGGGTAATCGCGCTCGAAGACGGCGTCGTAGGTAGCGAGCCCGATGCCGGGATAGGAGAACACCGCCTCGACGAGGATCGCCCCGGCGACCAGGTACCCCAGCGTGAGTGCGATCAGCGTGGCGACTGGGAGGAGCGAGCCGCGGAACGCATGCTTCCAGACGATCGCCCAGTTGGGGAGCCCCTTCGCCCGCGCCGTCAGCACGTAATCCTCACTCAGAGCCTCCATGAGCGAGGAGCGCACGATGAGTGCGTACTCCCCGTAGAGGACGATCGCGATCGTGGCCGCGGGCAGGATCATGTGCTCCAGCCGGTCGGCCACCGTCTCCAACCACGACGGATCAGTGAACGCGAGGAATGGATCGGAGAGGCCGGAGGAGGGCAGCGTGCCCGCGAACACAATGAGCAGCATCAACCCCAGCCACTGCGTGGGCAGCGAGTAGAAGAGCAGCGAGAGGTTGAGGTTGCCCCAGTCCAGGAAGGTCCCCCGCCGCCAGGCCGCAACTACCCCGGAGAGCACGCCGAACAGGATGGCGACGAACTCGCCCAGGGCGAGCATGGGCAGCGTGTTCAGAAGCGGCTCCTTGAGCACGTCCCAGACGGGCTCCCGCGTCACGAACGAGGTCCCCAGGTCGCCGTGGGCGAGCGACTGCAGGTAGAGCAGTACTGCTCCCACATGGACTTGTCCAGGCCGAGGTCCTGCGCGGAGCTGGTCCTTGAAGTCGGCCGAGCAGTTGCGGCAGCGGAGGCCGGTGACGGCGTCGCCCGGAGTGGCGCGGAAGATGACGAAGTTGAGCGTGATGGCGACGAAGACCGTCACGAGCGCGAACGCCGTCCGCTTCAGGAAGTAGTCCGCGCCCCTCACGGTCTTCACGCTCTCACGCTCAGCCTCGCCTCGCTATCGCTTTGACGTCAACCGACCTGGTGCGGCTCCCCGAGGTAGCGCTTCGAGTACGCGTCCAGCGAGCTGGGCAGGAAGCCGTCCCACTCCTTCGAGTGCGCGGTGATCCCGTCGAGCACGACGAGCTGGATGTACGGCTTGTCGCGGTAAAGGATGTCCTGCATCTCCCAGACGATCTGCTTGCGCTTCTCGGGGTCCGCCGTTGCGCCCTGCTCCTGGTAGAGCCGGTCGTACTCGGGGTTGCAGTACGCCGTGTCGCTCCAGCCGCCGTACTGGTCGCAGGTGACGACGGAGAGGACGAAGTCGGGGTCGAGATAGCCGACCCAGTCCCACATCGCCAGGTCGAAGTTCAAGTACTTGTCGTCAGGGGCGAGGATCTCGTCGAACGCCGTCGTGTCGTCGAGAGAGTTCTGGGTGACCTCGACCCCGATCTCCGCGAGTCCGTTCTTCACGATCTCGAAGGCGCGGTTGATCCCGTCGAGCGATTCCGGCGTGATCACCTCGTACGACATCTTGTGCCCCTCGGCGACGCGGATGCCGTCCGACCCGCGCTCGTAGCCGAGGTCGTCGAGGATCTGGTTGGCGAGCTCGATGTCGTACTCTTCCGGCTCGAGGTCGGAGTTCATCCATTCGCCGGCCACGGGGGCAACGATGCTCGCCACGGGCTGGGCATAGCCCGCCGTAGCACGACCTCGATGATCTCCTCGCGGTTCATGCGCATGGGCGAATGCCTCACGCACCTTCGGGTCGAGTAGCTCTCGGTTCTTCGGCTTGTCGGGGTTCGAGTTGAAGATGAAGTTGTCGACCTGGAAACCCTCGGACTTGAGCACCTCGAAGCGGTCGTCCTGCTCGAATGTGTTGACTGCGGTGAGCGGGCAGAGCGATGAGGTCGAGCTCCCCGCTCTGGAACGCGTTCAGCATCGCGTCGGAGTTGGCGAACCACTGGATGCCCACTGCGTCCGCGTTGGGCGGCGTTCCGTAGAAGCCGGGGTTGCGCTCGAGGATCGTCGTGCCCTTCTTGTCGTACTTCGTGAGGATGAACTGGCCGCCGGAGACGATCGGGAGATCCTTCTCGGGCAGGTAGGCCCTCAAGTCCTTGCCGTTGTTGCCCACGTGCTGCGACCACACGTGCTTCGGGCAGGATGAAGAACTGCTGGAGCTGGGGAAGGACGTTGCCGACGGCGCGCTCGTAGGTGATGACGAGCGTATTCGGGTCGGGCGCCGCGAGGCTCTTCACGTTCGTGAGGAAGGGCGCCAGGTTGGCGGTGGGGCCGTCTGCGTACTTGAGGATCGTCTCGCCGCGTCCAGACCGCGTCCTCGGCGGTGAGCGGCGTGCCGTCTGACCACTTGCCGCCCGGCTTGAGCTTGAACGTCCAGGTGAGCCCGTCCGGGGAGGTCTCCCAGCTCTCGGCCCAGTCGCCCTCCCACTCGAAGTTCGGCGTCGTACTGGACGAGGATCGGGTAGATGTCGACAAACGTGGAGTAGGACTGGGCCTGAAGGCGACGAATGGGTTGATGCGAGTCGTAGGCGTCGGTCGTCCCCACGCGGAGGATGCCGCCCTTGACGACCTCTCCTTCTCCTCCTCCGCGCCCGTCCCTGCGGGCGTCCCTTCGCCTCCATCGTCGCCGCCGCCGCATCCCGCGACGGCGAGCACGGCCACGAGCATCGCCAGCATCGCGAGCATGCGTTTCATCGGGTTCTCCCTTCTTCCCCCGCGCTGAGTCCGGATTGTTCGAACGTGAGAGTCCCGGCGTCCGCGTCCAACGTGGCGGTCACGCCGAGCGGAATCGTCGCCAGGTGCTTTCCGTGCCCCAAGGGCAGCTTGTATACCACGGGAACCCCCAGGGACTCCAGGTGGTACTCGAGGACGTCCTCGATCGAGCGCGTGCGCGGCCACCCGGGCTTGTGGTCGCTCCACTCGCACTTCTCCATGTCACCGACTACGACTCCCCGCGCGCCCGCGAGTTTGCCGGCATTGGCGAGTTGCGTCAGCAAGGCGTCCGCCTCGTAGGGCGGCAGCGTAGTAGTCCTCGAAGAAGAAGATCGCCCCGTCGAACGTCGATCTCCCACGGCGTTCCCATCGTCTGGAGCAGGAGCGCGAGGCAGCCACCCACGACCGGCGCCGTGACCTTGCCGCCGCGGATCGTGCGCGACATAGGGGTCGTCGGGGTCCCGCGGGACCTCGCCCGCGCCGCCACCTCGCAGGACGCGCGAGAAGCCGCTGCCTGGAGAAGTCCGTCGTCTCGCTGTCGCCCATGCCCAGGAGCCCGTTCGAGTAGAAGGTGGCGAGACCCGTGCGCTGGCGGACGGCCACGTGCAGGGCCGTGATGTCGGAGAAGCCGAGCAGCGGCTTCGGATGCTCGGCGATGACGTCGAAGTCGAGGTGCGGGATGATCTGCGCGGAGCCGTAGCCGCCTTGGAGGCACTGGACGACGTCTACCTCCGGGTCCGCGAACATGGCCATGAAGTCGGCGGCCCGGTCGCGCGCTGCTCCGGCGACGTAGTCGTCGCGGGCGAAGACGTGCTCCCCGAGCTTGACCCGGTAGCCCTGCGCCTCCCACCATTGGACGCTCCTGAGGACGTCCGAGCGGCTCTCGTAGGGGCTGGCCGGCGCGGGGACGCCGATCGTGCCCCCGTCGGGAAGGGGGCGGCCGAAGAGGGTGGTCGCCTTCACCGCTCGAAGCGGTAGGTCTGCGCCGTCGAGTTGCAGGGATTGCCGCGGCCGTAGGTGATCTCGCCTGCGGTCACGTCGGCGACGCACCAGAAGACGGTCTTGACCGCCTTGGGGCCTTCATCGTGCTGGCAGAGGGAGTCGGGCCCGTTCTCGTGGTCGGCCAGCGCCGTGCGGAGGCTCTCCACGGTTGCAGGCCGCGCTGAGGGCGAGCTCTCGTGCCCGGTCGAGTCGTCGGCAGGAGTTCTCCAGGTGCGCCGTGCTCTCGAACGTTTGCATGTCGGGTCGCGCGTAGTGGTTCGTGTGGACGAGGAACCCGTCCGGGTCGGGCTCGTCGATTCCGGCCGCGGTTGCCGAGCCCTCGACGTTCAGCGCCCCGTCCGTCGGATGTGCGAGGACCCAGTTGTAGGAGGACGCGCGCGCAGGATGGAGGATCGCCTCGACCGCCTCCGCCAGGCTCCGCCGCGTGAGCACGTCCCGCACCTGGAGGAGGCGCGGGATCCCGACCCGCTCGTCGTTGGGCGTGAGCTCGTTACCCGTGACGGAGAGGCCGGCGTCGTTCCAGCCCACGCTGATCCACGGGCCGTTCCCGAGGGTGAAGATCGTCGGCTCGCCGTCCACGCGCCACTCGATGGCGGATAGGTCCTCCTCGTCCTCGGCATAGAGGTCGTTGTTGTGGGCCACGAGCAGGTGCCCGTCAGCGGTGTGCTCCCCCGTGACGACGAGGTCGCTGCAGCCGGCCGGCGCGGCGGCGGCCTCGAGCTCCTCGACGGAGGCTGCGAACACGGCGAGCGGCTCCACCCCCGCGGTCTCGGCGACCCCGTCCAGCTCCTCGACGACCCACGGCAGGTGCTCGAGTGTGACCGCTCGGTAGCGCTCCACGAGGTCGGCGTCGAAGGGCACCGCGGCGAACCGGCGCACGGCCTCCACCGTGGCCCGGCCGATCTGCTCTCCCACCTCGCGGTGCGACCCCGCTGCGCGCACGAGCGGTATCGGCTCCGTCATGGGAGGGTCTCCTGCGGCTCGCGGCGCTCGGGGAGCGGCTTCTCGAGCAGCTCGCGGACGAAGCCGACGCATTCGCGCACGGCCTCCTCGAGCAGAGCGTCGCCTTTCTCCGTCGTTGCCTTCGTCGCGTCGCCCTGCACGCCCGTGGCCGAGAAGGACGACCACCAGGGCATCACCTTCAGCGGCCCGTCCGCCCAGTCCATGAAGGCGTGCTCGCCGGCCGGATAGCCCCGCTCGTCGACTGCGCGCTCCATGTCCACGGCGTCCGGGTCGATCGCGAGGTAGATGGACGTCTCGAGCTCGCAGGCGTGTCCCATGCCGCCTCGGTCGGAGTCGCGGAGCTCGCCGACCCTGGCGAGCGCGTCCTTCCCCGAGAGGTAGAACGCGGCCGCAGCTAGGACGTTCGGATGCTCCACGCCGACGAGCCGCGCCGCGGCCTCGACGAAGTTCTGGTTCGAGCCGTGGCCGTTCAAGTAGAGGATGCGCCTGAAACCGTGACGTGCGAGCGACGTTCCGACGTCGGTGCAGTAGCGCGTGAACGTGTCCCAGCCGATCGTGATCGGGCCCGGGAAGTCCATGTGGTGCGGCGAGTAGCCGTGCGGGATCATGGGGAGGAGCACGGTTTCGTCCGTCGCCGCCTCCGCCGTCCGGCAGCAGATCTCCCACGTGATGCGGACGTCCGTGTCGATCGGGAGATGCGGGCCGTGATCCTCCAGCGTGGCCACCGGGACGAGGCAGACGCGCTCCTCCGCGGCTGCGCGCCGCACCTCCGGCCATGTGAGGCGCTCGTAGAGAAGGGGCGTGGACCACACGGCCCGCTCGATCCTACTCCACGACCTCGCAGCCGTACCTGCGGAAAAGCGCCTGTAGGGTGGCCGGCTCCCGGTCGGGGAGCCCGTGAATCGCCTCGATGAGGCGAAGCGTGTTCGGCGTCAGGACGACGAGGTACCGTGCCGGCTCGCGGCCCGGGTTCCAGAAGGTGTGCGGGACACCGTGGGGCCCGAACAGCCCGGAGCCTGCGGGAACGTCGATTTCCTCGTCGCCGAGCCGAAACCGCAGCGTGCCCTCGAGGACGTACCACGCCTCGTCCTCGTCGTGGTGGACGTGGAGCGGCGCGACGAGGCGCGGCGGCGCAGGCGGCCCGCCGGGCTCCGTCCACTCGGCGACGACGAAGGCCGCGTCGGCCGAGCCGAGCACACGGTCGGCGGGCGTCCCGATGAGGTGGAATTCCGGCGGCACGGCCTCCTCCGTGTCGGCCATAGTAGAGGCGTGCTGCTCTACGACAGCCCGGTGTCGGGCAACTGCTACAAGGTGCGCCTTCTGCTGGCGCACCTCGGCATCCCGTACGAGCGCCGGACCGTGGACGTCGTCGACCGTTCCAACCGTCCCGACCTGCTCGGCGGCCTGAACCCGGCACTGCGGGTGCCGACGCTCGTACTGGACGACGGCCGGCCGCTCGCCGAGTCGGGCGCGATCCTCTGGTACTTCGGAGAGGGAACCCGGTTCGCCCCCGACGACCGCTACGAGCGCGCGCAGGTGCTCCAGTGGATGTTCTTCGAGCAGTACGATCACGAGCCGGCTCTCGCGGTGACCCGTTTCTGGCTCTCGTACTCCGGGCGTCCGGAGGCGTTCGCCGACCGCCTCGAGGAACGGACGGCCGCAGGCTACCGGGCGCTCGGCGCCATGGAACGGCATCTCGCGGACCGGGAGTTTCTCGTCGGGAACGACCTCACGCTCGCAGACATTGCGCTCTACGCTTACACCCACGTTGCGCACGAGGGCGGCTACGACCTCGCCGAGTACCCCGCCGTCAGGACCTGGCTCGACCGCGTTTCCTCCGTGCCCGGGCACGTTCCCATCGACGTCTGAATCCCGCTTAACGGCGCCTTAACGCACCGCAACCGGATGTTCACGGCTGCAGGGCTATAACGGTGGCCATGTCGTTTCCGGCGACCCAGTTCGGCGCCATGCTCGTGGCCGCCGCGCTCGGGGGAGGGGCTGCGATTGGAATCGCCTCCCTCGTCGAGGGGGAGAGCGACGGGGGCGAGACGCAGACCGTGCTGGCCACGGTCTCCGCCACTCCGGCTCCCTCGTTCGCAAGCGGCGAGGAGGCGAAGTCGCTGCAGGAGCTCTACGAGACCGCCGGTCCGGGCGTCGTCCAGGTGATCTCCATCTCGGTCGCCAGCCGCGATCCGTTCTTCGGCGGACAGGAGGCGCGCCGGCTCGGCTCCGGCTTCGTGATCGACAAGGCCGGCCACATCGTCACGAACTACCACGTCGTCGAAGGCGTCGAACAACATGGAGGTCGGCTTCTCGGGCGAGGACGGCGTGGAAGCCGAAGATCGTCGGGATCGATCCCTCGACCGACATCGCCGTGCTCAAGGTCGGCTCCCAGGCCCGAGCTCTGACGCCGCTTCCACTCGGCAACTCGGACGCGGTGCAGGTCGGCGACTCGGTCGTCGCGATCGGCAATCCCTTCGGCCTCGACGGACCGCTGACGGCAGGAATCGTGAGCGCGCTGCAGCGCAACATCCGGGCGCCGAACGGCTTCACGATCAGCAAGGCGATCCAGACCGACGCCTCCGATCAACCACGGGAACTCGGGCGGGCCGCTCCTGAACGCGCGCGGCGAGGTGATCGGCGTCAACTCGCAGATCCTGACCGGCGGCGCGCGAAGGCAACGTCGGCATCGGCTTCGCGGTGCCGATCAACACCGTCAAGCGAGGTCGTCGCCAGATCATCCGCACGGGAAGGTGGAGCACGCCTGGATCGGCATCAGCATGACAGACCCGTCGACGCGGAGCTTGCCGAGACTTTCAACCTGCCGGTCGAGCGAGGGTGCTGCTCGTGCTCGAAGTGCGCTCGGAAGCCCGGCTGCGCGGGCTGGGCTGCGGGGCGGGCGACGAGAGCTTCGTCTTCGACGGCGAAAACTACGTCCTGGGCGGGGACATCATCACGCGGGCTGGACGGCCAGCGAGATGGCCTCCCCGACGACCTTGCAGACGATCGTCATGGCGAAGAAGCCGGGCGACATCCTCACGCTCGAGATCCGCCGAGGGGATCAGAAACGAACTGTAAGCGTCACGCTTGGGCGCCAGCCGGATGAGCCTGCCGGCTAGGACGGCGCCCACGGCCCCTACCCCCAGGGGCTGACGGTCGGAGGCCCGCCCTGCCTGCCCGGGCCTCCGGCCACCTCATCTCTCACGCAAGAAGCGCTCCAGACTTCGGCGCCGTGATACCGCATGCGTTCGGCCGCTCGAGCCCGTGGTCGGTCGGCGTCGAGGAGGAGCTGTTCGTCCTCGACGCGGAGACGCTCGAGCCGGCGCCGGTGCCCGCGAGGCGCTCGACGGCGTCCGGTTCAAGGCGGAGCTCTTCGCCTCGGTCCTCGAGCTCAACACCGGCATCTGCGCGGACGTCGCCGAGGCCGGGGAGGAGCTCGCGTGGCTGCGCGCCGAGGCCAAGCGCCGGGTCGGCGGAGGCAGGGCTCGCTGCTGGCCGCGGCCGGGACCTGGCCGACGGCGGTCTCCGAGGAGCAGCCGATCACCCCGGACGAGGGCTACCTGGCGTTCGTCGACTACGCGGGCGCGTCGGCCCGCCGCCAGTACTGCTCGGGCCTCCACGTCCACGTCGGCGTGTGCGAGCCCGGAGGACGTGCCTGGAGCGGCTGGAGGCCGTGCTGCCATGGCTGCCGCTCGTGCTCGCGCTCTCGGTCAACTCACCCTACGCGGCCGGACGCGAAACCGGGCTCGCCTCGACGCGTGCGCGAGCTTCTCACCCTCCTGCCGCGGAGCGGGGCGCCGCCCGTGTTCGCCTCCTACGCGGAGTGGGAGCGCTTCGCCGAGCGGCTCGTCGAGCTCGGGCTCGCCGACCAGATCACCCGCATCTGGTGGGACGTCCGCCCGCATCCGCGGTACGGGACGCTCGAGATGCGCATGCCGGACCAGCCGACGCGCCTGGAGACGACGCGTCGCGTTCGTGGCGCTCCTCCGCGCGCTCGTCGATGCGCCGCGGAACCGGGCCCGCCGGCCGACCGGGGCCTGTACGCGCAGAACCGCTGGGCGGCGCTTCGCTTCGGGGCTGAGGCGGAGCTCGTCCACCCGGACGACGGGCGGCTCGTGCCCGCGCGGGCGCTCCTCGACGAGCTGGCGACACGGCTCGAGCTGGACGGCACGGGCGGGCTGGTGAACGCTCGACCAGGCGGGTGAGCAGCTCGAGCTAGGACGTCGTGAGGGGCTCCGCTCGGTCTGCGAGCGCCTTGTCGCCCTCACGTAGCATCCCCGTGATGGCGCTGTGGCTCGAGACGATCGAGGTGAACGGCATCCGTTGCGAGCGGTGCGTCATGCGGCTCGGGCACGCGCTCGGCAAGGTGGAGGGGATCGAGTCCGCCAACGCGAACCTGTTGGGCCAGATCAGCCTCTCCTGGGACGAGGAGCGAGTCGGACGCGAGCAGATCCTGGCCGCGCTCGGGCGGGCTGGTTTCCACCCGGTTTCCGCGGAATAAGCGGGCTTGCGCGGACGTTCAGTTGTTAGGGTCCGGGCAGATGGCCGAGCCCGAGCACAGATGCTCGCAGGATCGCGGAAGAGGCCCGCGACCGTGCGCGCTTCGAAGAGGAGGTTCTCGAGCTGTCGGACCAGGTCTACCGCGTTGCCCGCCGTCTCGTCCCCACGCGCGAGGAGGCGGAGGACCTCGTCCAGGACACTTACGCTCGGGCCTTCCGCAGCTGGCGCTCCTACACGCCGGGGACGAACCTGCGCGCGTGGCTCATGCGCATCCTGACCAACCTCAACATCGACCGGGGCCGGCGCGACCAGCGCACCCCGGACACGCGGCCGATGGAGGAGGGGGATTACTTCCTCTACAACAAGCTCGAAGAGACCACCGGCTCGGAGGACGAGGAGCGGATCGTGGAGCGGCTCTCGCAGGACTCCGTCGTGCGGGCTCTCTCGCAGGTGCCGCGGGACTTCCGCGACGTGATCGTGCTGGTGGACATCGGTGACTTTTCTTATCAGGAGGCCGCGCAGATCCTCGACATTCCGATCGGGACCGTGATGTCGCGGCTGCACCGTGGCAGGCGCCTTCTCAAGAGCGAGCTGGCCGGCGTCGCCGTCGGAGAGGGGGGCTGATGGGGTTCGAGAACCTTTGCGAGAAGTGCGAAGAGGTCTTGCAGCCGTTCCTCGACCGCGAGCTCGACGACAGCGAGCGGTATGAGGCGCAGGCTCATCTGGACGACTGCGGCTACTGCGCCAAGCGGTATCGCTTCGAAGAGGACTTGCGGCAGTTCGTTCGCCGGGCGTGTGACGAGCCCATGTCCCCTGAGCTGAAGGCGAAGCTGGCCGCGCTCAGGACGCCCCTCGAGTAGTAGATGCTTGACCGGAAATTGACCGGCAACCGTGGCACCGCCGGATGACGCCCGTGACACATCGCCTGAGTCCACGCTCGTTCCTCGCCCGTACCTTCCAGGTACGAGCTCGGAATGATCGCGGCCTCATGCTCGGTCTCGGACGCCCCCGCCGGCACCACACTTTCCGGTCAACCATCTAGCGGCCCTCAGCCGCAGCCGCCTTCCTCGGTGCTCGCCGCGAGCCCGAACGAGCGCGTGTCCGGATCCTGGGCGGGGGCCATCCCGTAGGTCATGAGCGTGACGCACTCCTCCCCGCGCTCGAAGCTGACGCGGTAGACGTTCTCGCCGGCCGCCTCCTCCACTGGAAGCGTCGTCGTCTCGCTACGCCAGTCCTGGCGATGGAGGCGGGAGAGGTAGAAGCTGAGGACGTCCTCTTGCGCGGCATCGGCCGGAGGCACGTAGACGACCGTGGTCACGACACCCTCCGGAGCGGGCAGCCCGCCCTCGCCTGCGTACGCCTGCGCCCTGCGCGCCGTCTCGCGCGCTCCGGGGTAGACGGGCAGCGACTCGATCAGACGGGCGTTCGCCTCCACGGCCGACGTGTCTACGCGCTCGTAGGCGGCGTAGCCGATCCCGGCCGCGAGCGAGAGGACGATGAAGGCGGGGATGAGGACGGCCGGGCGCACCAGACGCCGGCGCGTCACGGGAGCTCCTCCACGGTGTCGACGTCGCCCGGCGGGCTGAGATCGTCGCAGGGGACGAGCAGGGGCTCGAAGGCGCGGAGGCCCTCGTCGGGGACGGAACCCCAGAGGGCGCGCCCGACGACGAGGGGATGGCCCCGCTCCCCGTTGTAGGCGGCCGCTACCAGCTCGCGGGCGCCCTCTCGCCAGGCAGCGACCACGCGCTCGACGGCCTCGGGGGCAAGCCGCGGCCCGTCGGCCAGCACGATGACGGCCGCTTCCGTCTCGGCCGGCAGTGCGGCGAGCCCGCAGCGGAGCGACGCGCCGGGCCCGCGCTCCCACTCCGGGCACTCGACGACGCGCACGCCCTCACCCTCGTCCAGCCGATACGCGCCGCCGACGACGACGATCTCGCCCACGGACGTCTGTCGCAACCGCTCGAGTACGAGGGGCAGCAACAGCCGCTGCTTCGGGCCTCCGAAGCGCGTCCCCGCCCCCGCCGCGAGGACGATCGCCGCGACGCTCACCGCTCGGGTACGGGCGCGAGCTCAGGCACGGGCAGTCTCGACCGAAGCGGTCATGGTGAGGATGTCCGCGAGGTGGATGAGCCGGAACGTGGAGCGGCCGAGCGGGAAGACACTCGGCCTCGTCGTCCACCTCGGGAAGCGCGCGCCAGAGCTCTCGAGCGCACGCAACGAGCTTCGCGATACGCTCGCGCTCCTCGGCGAAGCCGTCGCGCTCGGCGCAGGCGTTCAGCGCCAGGCCGAGGACGCCTATCGTGTCCGGCTGCCGCGTCCAGAGGAGCGGGGTGGCCATCGTCAGGTAGTGGTGGATGCGGGCGAACGCGAGCGGCTGCTCGAGGACGCGCGCGCCCTTCGGCTCCGTGGGCTCGAGCGGAGGCTTCCCGTCCGCGATGCGGGCCGCCGAGCGACCCAGCAGGTTGCGGATCTCCTCCTCGTCGAGGCCCGCGACGTGCGCGGTGCGCAGCGCGAGGAGGAGCGAGCCGGGCTGCTGGCCGTACGGGTAGTCGGAGGCATACAGCACCTGCTCGGGCGAGACGCGCGCGAACATGTCGAGCAGGTCGATGGGGCTCCACACCGAGGTATCGAAGAAGACGCCCGCACGCCCGGCGAAGCAGTCCGAGAGCGCCGCGAGATCGGCGATGCCCGCGTGCGCGATGATCAGCTGCGCCTCGGGATAGGCGTCCGCGAGCCGGCGCAGGTGACCGGCGATGGGCGGGAGCCCGCGGCCGCCATGGATGAGGATGGGCACGCGGCGCTCGGCGGCGAGCTCGAAGACCGGCGCTAGCCGCACGTCGTCGAGGAGGAAGCCCTGCGCGCGCGGGTGCAGCTTGATGCCGCGCGCGCCGCGGTCGAGGCAGCGCCGCGCCTCCTCGATCGGCTCCTGCGCGAGGTCGAGGCGGACGAACGGGACAAGGAGCCCTGCGGAGCGCTCGGCGGCCGCGAGCGTGCGGTCGTTGGGTGCGCGGAAGGCCGGCTCGCGGTCGGGCTCGTCCATGCAGAAGGTGAACGCCCGCCCTATGCCGTAGCGGCGCAGGAAGTCCACGAGGTCGTCGTACGGAGCGACGAAGCCGTCGATGTCGCGGCCGACGTGCACGTGTGCGTCGAAGACCTCGCCGCCGTCGGGAATGAGCCGGGTGAGCTCCTCGTCGTAGACCGCGACCAGCGCGCGGGCACGCTCCATAGCCTCGTCCACGCAGATGAATCTACCCCTAACATGGCCCGCGATGCCCGACGTCCTCGTCTACGGAGACACCGTCCGCTCGCCCGAGCTCAGACACGAGATCCCCCTGGCGATTCCCGACCCCTTCGCCTACGCCGAGCGCGACGGCCGGCGCTACGTGTTCGTGAGCTCCCTCGAGGTGCCGCGTCTGCGCGAGCTGGACGGGATCGACGTACTCGCTCTCGAGGAGCTCGGGATGGACGAGCTGATCGAGCAGGGGGTGCCCCGTGACCAGCGTGCGCGAGAGATCGTCCTCCGCGGGTGCCGCCGGATCGGGCTCGAGGAAGCGCTCGCGCCCGCGGGATTCCCTCTCGACCTGGCCGACTTCCTCCGCGAGAACGGTATGCGCCTGTCCCCCGACCGTGCCCTCTTCGACCGGCGGCGCCGGGTGAAGTCCGAGGCGGAGCTGGCCGGCATCCGGCGGGCGAACGCGGCCGTCGCCGCGGCTCTCGATGCGATCGGCGCCCGCCTGCGCCAAGGCGGCGAGGTCACCTGCGAGGACCTGCGCCTGGAAGCCACCCGCGCCTTCACCGACGCGGGCGCCGTGGTCCCCGACCTCGTGATCGTCTCGCACGGCGCCCAGACCGCCGTGGGGCACGAGCCCGGCCACGGCCCGATCGCGCCCGGGGAGCCCGTCGTAGTCGACCTCTATCCCTTCGACACCGAGTCGGGCTGCTGTGCTGACGTCACGCGGACCTTCTGCCTCGGCGATCCGCCCGCCGAGCTGGTCGAGTACCACCGGCTCTGCCTCGAGGCTCTCGAGCGGGCGCTGGACGCGATTCGCCCCGGCGTGCGCGGCGAGGAGCCGTTCCGGGTCGTCTGCGACCTCTTCGCCGAGCACGGGTTCCCCACCCAGCTCACCAAGGAGCCTGGCCAGGTGCTGGAGGAGGGCTTCTTCCACGGGCTCGGACACGGCATCGGGCTCGAGGTGCACGAGGCTCCCTATCTGGGCAGGGGCGGGGAGGAGATCGTCGCCGGCGACGTGCTCGCCGTGGAGCCGGGCCTCTATCGCAAGGGCTTCGGGGGCGTCCGGATCGAGGACGACGTTCTCGTCACCGAGAACGGCTGCGAGCGGCTGACGGACTACCCGTACGACCTCGCGCCGTAGCCGCGCTGTCACAATCAGCGCATGAAGGCCTGCCCGAACTGTGGCGAGGAGAATCCCGAGCGCGCCCGCTTCTGCCTCAACTGCGGGACGGCCCTCGATGCCCCGGCGGCGCCCCGGGGTCGGGAGGAGCGGAAGGTCGTGAGCGTGCTCTTCTGCGACCTCGTCGGCTTTACGTCGCGGGCGGAGCGGCTCGATCCGGAGGACGTGCGAGCCGTGCTCCAGCCCTATCACGCCCGCTTGCGCAGCGAGCTGGAGCGCTTCGGTGGCACCGTCGAGAAGTTCATCGGCGATGCGGTCATGGCCCTGTTTGGCGCTCCTGTTGCGCACGAGGACGACCCCGAACGGGCAGTCCGCGCGGCGCTCGCTATCCGTGACGGGCTCGCCGACGAGGTCGATCTCCATCTGCGTATCGGGATCACGACAGGCGAGGCGCTCGTCGCGCTCGACGCGCGCTCGGCCGAGGGCGAGGGCATGGCCTCCGGCGACGTCGTCAACACGGCCGCACGTCTGCAGGCAGCGGCGCCCACCGACGGGATCCTCGTCGACGAGGGAACGTACCGGGCGACCGGGCGCGTCATCGTCTACCGGCCCTCCGAGCCGGTCCTCGCCAAGGGCAAGCTGGGGCCGCTCGTCGCCTGGGAAGCAGTCGATGCCCGGTCTCGTGTCGGCGTCGAGCGCGTCCACCGTGGCGGCGCGCCGTTGGTGGGACGACAACGGGAGCTCGCTGTCCTTGTCGACGCGCTGGCGCGGACCCGTGCCGACCGGGCTCCGCAGCTCGTCACCCTCGTGGGGGTTCCGGGCATCGGCAAGAGCCGCCTCGTGTGGGAGCTCTTCCAGGCCGTCGAGCAGGACCCCGAGCTCATCTTCTGGCGCCAGGGTCGTTCGCTTCCCTACGGCGAGGGAGTGACGTTCTGGGCGCTCGGCGAGATGGTCAAGGCGCAGGCGGGGATTCTCGAGACCGACCCCGCCGACACGGTGGAGGCCAAGCTGCGGGCGGCCGTTGCCGAAGCCGTGCCTGCGGAGGCCGAGGTCGGCTGGGTCGAAGGGCACCTGCGCCCGCTCGTCGGCCTGGCACCCGAGCGAGAGGCCGGCGAGGAACGGCACGCGGAGGCGTTCGCGGCCTGGCGCCTCTTCTTTGAGGGCCTTGCCGAGCGCTCCCCGCTCGTGCTCGTCTTCGAGGATCTTCATTGGGCGGACGCGGGGCTCCTCGACTTCGTCGACCACCTTGCAACTTGGGCGCGCGACGTGCCGCTGCTCGTCGTCTGCACCGCCCGTCCGGAGCTGCTCGCGCGCAGGGCGGGCTGGGGAGGGGGGAAGCCGAACGCCGTGACGCTCTCGCTCGCGCCGCTGTCCGACGAGGACACCGCGCGCCTCCTGGCCGCCCTCCTCGACCGGCCTCTGGTGTCGGCCGAGACACAGGCGCCGCTCCTGGCACGAGCCGGCGGCAATCCGCTCTATGCCGAGGAGTACGCGCGCATGCTGACGGAGCGCGGCGGCGAAGAGCTGGTTCTCCCCGAGACCGTCCAGGGCATCATCGCCGCGCGGCTCGACAGCCTGGCGAGCGAGGAGAAGCAGCTCCTGCAGGACGCGGCGGTCGTGGGAAAGGTGTTTTGGCTCGGTGCGTTGACTGCAATAGGTGGCCGCGAGCGTTGGACGGTCGAGGAGCTCCTGCACGGGCTCGAGCGCCGAGAGTTCGTCCGCAGGGAGCGCCGCTCCTCAGTCGCCACGGAGACCGAGTACGCGTTCGGGCACACGCTCGTGCGCGACGTGGCCTACGGCCAGATCCCCCGCGCGGTCCGCGCCGACAAGCACCTGCGCTCGGCCGAGTGGATCGAGTCGCTCGGGCGCCCGGAGGACCAAGCGGAGATGCTCGCCCATCACTACCTTGCCGCCCTGGAGCTCGCGCGGACGGCCGGGGAGCCAACCGACGCGCTCGCGGGCGGCGCCCGCGCCGCGTTTCGGGAGGCCGGCGACCGTGCGCTGGCACTCGAGGCGTACGGCGGCGCCGCACGCTTCTACCAGGCGGCGCTCGACCTCTGGCCGGAGGATGATCCGGCACGGCCGAGTCTCCTTTTCCGGCACGCCAAGGCGGTTTGGAATGTCGGCTCGGGAGGGCTCGAAGAACTCGACGCGGCCCGCGAGGCCCTGCTCACCACCGGCGATCGTGAGACGGCAGCCGAGGCCGAGGCGATGATGGGTGTCTCGTTCTGGCGGAACCTGCAGCGCGACGAGGCGTTCGAACACCTGGATCGGGCCGCCGAGCTCGTCGCGGATGCGCCCGCTTCGCCCTCGAAAGTCGCGGTGCTGGCCGGCCTGGCGCGCCTCCTCATGCTCGCCGAGGAAACCGAGCGAGCGCTCCCGCTCGCCCGGGAGGCGCTGGCCATGGCGGACTCCCTCGGGCTCGAAGTCCGCCGCGCGGAGGTGCTCAACAGCCTCGGCATCGCCCGTCTGCAGGCGGGGGACCTCGACGGGTTGAACGACCTCGAGGACAGCTTGGCGCTGGCTCAGGAGATGAACTCACCGGAAGTCGTTCGTTCCCATATCAACCTGGCCAGCGCCATGGTCGACCTCGGAGACCTCGAGAGAGCGTTCCGGCTGCACGCCGAGGGGCGCCGGCACGCGGAACGGTTCGGTGCGGACTACGGCGTGCGCTGGCTCGAGGCCGAGCAGACGTTCGACTTCTGGTACGCAGGACGGTGGGAAGAAGCACTGAGTGTCGCCGGTCAATTCATCGCGGCGGTCGAGGGCGGGCTGTCGCACCAGATGGCCGCGGCCTGCTACGTGGTCAGGGCGCTAATCCGCTCTGCTCGAAGCGACCCGGCCGGCGCCGACGCCGACTCCGCTCGAGCGCTGCAGTTGGCGCGGGCCGTGAAGGATCCGCAGAACCTCTACCCCGTCCTCGCCTCTCGTGCCCGCATGCTTATGAGCCTCGGCCGGTGCGACGAGTCCGAGCACCTGGTCGACGAGCTCCTGGCGCTCTGGGCCGAGAGGCCCTTCAATCCGAACTTCTGGGTCATCGATCTCGCTGTGTGTCTCGGGGAGCTTGGCCGCCGGGGTCCCCTTCTGCCTGCACCTCCCGCCCTCACGACACCGTGGCTCGAGGGCGCGGAGCACCTCCTGGCGGGCGAATTCGCCCCGGCAGCCGACGTCTTCGCCCGCATCGGGTCGCTGCCCGACGAGGCGTACGCCAGGCTCCGCGCCGCCGAGAGCCTCGCGGCGGCCGAGCGGTGGGAGGAGGCCGACGCCGAGCTTGCGCGCTCGCTCGATTTCTACCGCAGCGTCGGGGGCACTGCCTACCTCAGTCGTGCTGAGAAGCTAGGAGCTTCTCGAAGCGCTCCGGCTCGTCGAAGGGCCCGATCAGGGCCAGGTTGAGCCGTTCCTCCCGAATGACGTCCTGCGCCACCCGCTGGACGTCTTCGAGCGTGACCGCGTCGAGGCCGGCGAGCACGTCCTCCGGCTCGCGCAGCTTCCCTTCGAGCACCTCGTCGCGGAGCCCGAACACGATCATCCCCTTGGGGTCCTCGAGCGAGAGCACGAGGCGGCCCTTGGCGTAGTTGCGCGCCTTCTCGAGCTCGTCGGCGTCGAGCGGCTCCGCGGCGATCCGCTCGAACTCGGCGACGATCGTCGAGACTGCGTCGTCGATCCGGTTCAGGTCGACGCCGCCCTGCGCGAACAGGGTGCCCGTGTCCGTGTAGCCCTGGTTGTGGGCGAAGATGTAGTAGGCGAGGCCGCGCCGCTCGCGGATCTCTGAGAAGAGTCGCGACGACATGCCGCCGCCCAGGGCAGTCGCGAGCAAGGTGATCGCATAGCGGTCGGGATGGCCGATGGGATAGCTGTACACGCCGAGGCGCAGGTGCGCCTGGTCGGATGTCTTCGTGTGCAGCTTGACGCGCGTCCCGTCCTCGACCGGGCTGACCGGGTCGGGCGCGCCCGTGGAGCCGTCGGGCACGTCGCCCAGGAGCTCCTGGAGCCGCGGGACGATGTCCTCGCCGACGGCGCCGGCGACGCCGGCGACCATGCGCGGCGCCCGGTACCAATGGCCGAGGTAGTCCAGGAAGGTCTCGCGCGTCACCGCGCGCACGGTGTCCTTGGTCCCGATGATGTCCCAGCCGAGCGGCTGGTCGCCGTAGAGGAGCTGGTCGTAGACGCCGTCGACGTAGTCGCGCGGCGTGTCGTAATACATGTTCATCTCCTCGACGATCACGCCCTTTTCCCGCTCGATCTCCTCAGGGTCGAACTTCGAGTGGCGCAGCATGTCGACGAGGACGTCGAGGGCCGTGTCCCGGTGCTCGGCCGCGCACTTCACGTAGTAGCCGGTGTACTCCTTGCCGGTGAAGGCGTTGAACTCGCCTCCGATCGAGTCGATCTCCCCGGCAATCTCGCGCGCCGTGGGCCGGTTCTCCGTGCCCTTGAAGAACATGTGCTCGGCGAAGTGGGCGACTCCGTTCGTCTCCCGGGTCTCGTAGCGGGAGCCGGCCGCGACCATGACGAAGCAGGCGACGGACTTCGCCGCAGGCATGTCGGCCGTCACGACCCGCAGGCCGTTGTCGAGGGTGGTCTTGGAAAAGGCGGTCACGTCGTTACAGAGCTCCTTGCCTCATAGGTTTCCATTCGCTCCCGCCAGGCCGCGGGAACGGGGACCGGCTCGCCCCGCTCGTGGTCGAAGGCGACGAGCACCGACGTTGCTTCGGCCACTACACGGCCCTCGCCGGCCCGCACCTGGTACTCCATGTCGAAGCTCTTCGTGCCCACGCGCGGAACCCGCGCGCCGACTTCGACCTTCTCGCCGAGGAGAGCGGCGTTGCGGAAATCGATCTCGATCCGGGCGACGACGAGGGCAAGGTCCCCGAGGCTCTCGAAGCCGAGAACCTCGCGGAGATACTCGATGCGCGCCGTCTCCAGATAACCGAGGTAGACGGCATTGTTCACGTGCCCCAAAGCATCGAGGTCGCGGAACTCGACCTCGCGCCGGTGGACAATGCGGTAGCCGTCCATGGCGTCCATGCTACTTTCGGCGGCTCGATGCCCGGCGATCTCACCCGCGCTGCCATACTCGCCCAACCGGAGTGGCTGCGCGGCGTCCCGCAGCGTGTCGGCGGGTGCCGTCTTCCCGAAGGACGGGTTGTCTTTACGGGCTGCGGGACGAGCTTCCACGCCGCGCAGACCGGCGGCGAAGCGCTCCAGGCGCTCGAGGCCGTCCTCTCTCCGCCGCATGCGGACCTCCTCGTCGCCGTCAGCCACGAGGGGTCGACGGGGCTCACGCTCGAGGCCGCCCGTGCCTTCGACGGGCCCGTGTGGCTCGTGACGGGCAAGGACGAGAGCCCGCTCGCCGAGGTCGCCGACGAAGTCCTCGTCGTGGCTCCCGAGATAGAGGAGTCCTACTGCCATACGGCCAGCTACACCTGCGCCGTCGCGGCGCTCGCCGCCCTGCGCGGAGAGGACGTCTCCGGGCTCCCGGAGGCGGTCGAGCGAGCGCTCGAAGAGCGGGAGCCCGTCTTCGACCACGAGCGCGTCGTCGTCGCCGGCGCCGGACGCGACTGGCCGACCGCGCAGGAGGCGGTGCTCAAGCTCCGCGAGGGCGCACACCTGGCTGCGGAGGCCCACGAGACGGAGCAGCTCCTCCATGGCCACCTCGCCGCGATCGACGAGTCCGTGCGCGCATTCGTGCTCGAGGGCGAGGGCCGGGCGGCCGAACGGGCCGCCGACGCCGTACGCGCGCTCGGGGAGCTCGGCGTCGAGGCCACTCTCGTGCCCACGGCCCATCCCGTCGTGGACATCGTCCGCTTCCAGCAGCTCACGGTCGACCTGGCCGAGCTGCGCGGGGTCGATCCGGACCGGATCCGTTGGGACGACCCCCGCTGGGACCGCGCCCGGCAGGCGCACGGCTAGGAGGGTCAGTTCAAATCAGCGGCGAAAATCGCTAGCACGGAAGAGTCGAGCTTGGCTCCGGTCGAGCCGTCGCGCAGTGTTTTGTCCCACCGACAGCGGGAAAGGCCCAAAAGGAATGAACGAGGCAGCACGTGACCTTCAACTACGCGCTCAGCAGACCGCCGACTACGAGGTCGTCGTCATCGGCGCGGGCCAGGCGGGGCTTACGATGGGCTACTACCTGGCCCAGCAAGGGCGACGCTTCGTCATTCTCGAGCGGAGCGATTCAGTTGCATCCGCATGGCGAGAGCGCTGGGAGTCGCTGATGCTCTTCACGCCGCGGCGCTACAGCGCCTTGCCCGGTCTCCCGTTCCCGGGTGACCCCGACGGCTACCCCACCCGCGACGAGGTGATCGAATACCTCGAGCGCTACGCGAAGACGTTTGAGCTCCCGATCGAGTGCAACAGCAACGCGCGCAGGCTTTCTCGCGAAGATGGGCACTTCGTCCTCGAGGTCGATGGGCGGACGATCACGGCCGACCAAGTCGTCGTTGCGACGGGCCCGTTCCAGACCCCGTTCATCCCCAAGCTTGCCGGGGACCTCGCCCCCGACGTCTGGCAGGCACACAGCACGGGCTACCAGCGGCCGAGCGACGTGCCGGAGGGAACGGTGCTCATAGTCGGGGGCGGTAACACGGGCTTTCAGATCGCCAAGGAGCTCTCGTCCACCCATAAGGTCATCCTCTCGGTCGGCACTCGCCAGAAACCGCTGCCGCAGCGCGTCGCCGGCCGTGACCTCTTCTGGTGGCTGACGAAGACGGGACTGATCCACAAGACCGTCGACTCGCGCCTCGGGCAACGGCTGAAAGACCGCGACACGCTGATCGGGTCGAGCCCACGCGAGCTCAAGCGTCGCTACGGCGTCGAGGTGAAGCCGCGCGCGCTAGCGGCTTCCGGGCGCACAGTCCGTTTCGAGGACGGCAGTGAAGTCGAGGTAGACGCGGTGATTTGGGCGACCGGATACCGGCCCGACTACTCCTGGATCGACCTGCCGATCTTCGATGAGAACGGGCGTCTGCGCCACCGCCGCGGCGTGACCGACGTCTCGGGTCTCTACTTCCTCGGCATCACCTGGCAGTGGACGCGTGGCTCGGCGCTGATCGGCTGGGTGAAGGAGGACGCGGAGTTCATCGCCCAGGAAATCGCCGCATATCGCGAGCGCACCGGCCGGGATAGGCTCGCACCGGGCCCTCGTGAAGCGAGCGCCGACGAGCGAGCGCCGGCAGCGAGCGCGCGTCAGAAAAGGAGTTGAGTGATGTCGAATCGCACCCGGGACACCCAGGTCGAGGCTGACCAGTTCTCCAGAGAGATCACCGGCCAATCGGAGGCCCATCCTCCGGAGACGGTCGAGCTGGGGGACGGTGAGCGGTTCGACATCGAGATCGCGCCTGTCGCCAAGCGGTTAGGCGATGTGACCGTGCGCATGCTCGCCTACAACGGCTCGATCCCCGGTCCGACGCTGAAGGTGAGGCAAGACTCCGAGGTGGTCGTCAATGTCATCAATCACGGTGACCTGGAGGCGACCGTGCACTGGCACGGAGTTCGCGTCGAGAACCGCTACGACGGAACGCACCAAACGCAGGCCCCGATCGCCGTGGGTGAGAGCTTCACCTACCTCGTCCAGTTCCCGGACCCGGGCGTGTACTGGTACCACCCGCACATCCGGGAGGACTACGGCCAGGAGCTTGGCCTCTACGGCAACATCATCGTGGTCCCCGCGGAGCCCGAATACTGGCCGCCGGCCAACCGCGAGCTGCCGCTGACGCTCGACGACGTGTTGCTCGATGAGGAGGGCAAGGTCGCGCCCTTCAGCCACCACGAGACGACACACGTGGCTATGGGCCGTTTCGGCGATGTTCTGCTCATCGGCGGCGAAACCGACCTCGCACTCCGTGCTCAACTCGGCGAGGTCATGCGCTTCCACTTCACCGACACGGCCAACACCCGCGTCTTCAAGGTCGGCCTGCCAGGGAGCGCGCATGAAGCTCGTCGGGGGCGACAGCGGTCGCCACGAGCACGAGGAGTTCGTCGACGACGTCCTCTTGGCGCCGTCGGAGCGAGTCGTCGTCGACGTGCTCTTCGAAGAGGCCGGGGAGTTGATGCTCGAGCACCGCACTCCCGAGCGCACGTACGCACTCGCCAGCATCACCGTCGACGAGGAGCCGGTTGAGCCGTCGTTCGCCAAGGAGTTCGAGGTTCTGCGTACGAACCCGGAGCTGGCGGCCGAGCGGGAGCGGATCGCTCCCTACCTCGAGGCCCCGCCGGACAAGATTCTTGCCCTCGTCGCCGAGATGGACCTGGGTGGTCCGGAGGTGGAGGCAGGCGCCGTCTTCGCCTGTCCCATGCATTCGGAGATCATCGCGTCCTGGCCGGGCAAGTGCCCCAAGTGCGGGATGAAGCTGTTGCCCGCCGAGCCGGGGATTGAAGCCCCGACCGCCTTCGTCTGCCCCATGCACCCGGAGGTGACGGCCACCTGGGCGGGCACGTGCCCCATCTGCGGAATGACCTTGCGCGCGACCGGGGTCGGCGAGGCCGCAGAGGGCGTCCAGGACGCTGCGGAGATGCGCACGAAGCGGGACACCACCACGAGCACGGCGAGGGCCATGGACACGAGCACGGCGAGGGTCATGCGCACGGCGCCACCGAGGGCATCGAGTGGGAAGACGACATGGTCGACGTCAACCGCATGACCACCCCGGCCAACATGCGCTGGATACTGGTCGACCGCGCGACTGGTGCCGAGAACGCGGCGATCGACTGGCAGTTCCGGGTCGGCGACCGGGTGAAGATTCGGGTCATCAACGAGATGGACTCCGACCATCCCATGCACCACCCGATCCATATCCACGGGGCGGGTCGCTTCCTGATCCTGTCTCGAGACGATGTCGTCGAGCCCAACCTCGTGTGGAAGGACACGGTGCTCGTACGCACCGGCGAGACCGTGGACATCCTCTTGGACGTCACCAACCCGGGCATTTGGATGGTGCACTGCCACATCGCCGAGCATCACGAGAGCGGGATGATGTTCAGCTTCAACGTCGCTCCGGAGGCCGGTGACAGCGTGAAGTCGAGGTGAGCGTCATCAACGGTCTGATCGACCAGGTCATCGCCCGGCACCCCGCCATTCCATCCGAGCGGCGCATCGCCCCGAAGGCCTGGTGAGGGTGGCCGCTATTGCGCAGCCGGTCCGCCACTAGAGGCCTCGAGTGGCATGCCCGTCAGGGAGGGTAAAACTCGCTAGCTAACGGGGTAACCGCCCAGCGAGCACTCTTAGAACACCGGATGACAGGAAGCACTACACATTTCGCCGGACCCTCCTAGGCCCGCCGCTACCTGTCGGGCGACCCCCTTCCCTTCGCAGGCCCTATCGTCCCGCCAGGTGAGGCTGCGAGCCGATCTCGTCCGTGCTCTCGACAGCTACGCCAGCCTGCTCGTCCTGCTGCTGGCGAACTTCTTCCTGCTGGAGATCGTGGACGACCCACGGTGGGGTGCGATCGGCAGCACGATGCTGGCAGCGGCCGCGCTCGTCGTAGCGATCAACGACCCCGACACCGGGCATACGATCACCCGCTGGCAGGCGGTCCTCATCGCGGCTTGTGTCGCGCTGGCGCCCGTTGTGCTCTTCGTCAACTCGGCCGAGCTCCTCGGCGTCACCTATTTGCTGCCGGCCGTGCTGCTCGTCACAGCGACGCTTCCCGTAACCGTCAGTCGAGTCTTGCACCACCGCCGCATCACGTACGAGACGGTGCTCGGCGCGCTCTGTGCGTACGTCCTCATCGGTCTGCTGTTTGCGTTCCTCTACCTGGCCGTGCAGGAGTTCCGGGACGAGTCGTTCTTCGCGCAGCCCGGCCCGCATGCGCAATCCGAGTACCTGTACTTCAGCTTCGTCGCGCTGACGACGCTCGGCTTCGGCGATCTGTCGCCGTCGGTCGGGCTGCCTCAGGCGTTGACCGTGCTCGAGGCGCTCGCCGGGCAGATCTTCCTGGTGACGATGGTCGCGAGGCTCGTCACGCTGTGGGTGCGTCAGAGCGATCGCACCGACCTCTAGCCGCTCGAGAGCAGCCAGAGGCCGGCGACGGTGTAGGTCACCATGAGGACGAGCATCGCGTACTGGCTCGCCACTGCTTTGCCCGCGGAGCGGTAGAGCCCGACCGCGCGGTCGTGCGCGAGCACGAGGCCGAGCACGTGACCGATCACGAGGGCGCCCACCTGGACGTACCACACAACGCGGGGTGCGAGGACGTTCAGGTCCGGCTGCTCCTCGGCCGTCCCGAACAGGTTCCAGCCGAACCCGAACGGGTCGCTGGCGAGCGGTAGCGCGTACTGGCCCTGGATGACGAGCAGCGAGAAGTAGTGCGCGACCGCGTAGGCGAGCGCGATGGGGATGAGGCTGCCGAGGAACGCGGTGCGCAGGGACCGGCCGCCCGCCACGCGCCGAGCCACGGCCACTGCCGCAAGGTAGGCGAGAGCGACGAGGCAGATCATGAGCAGCAGCCCGGCGACGTTGAGGAGGGTGCCGACGAGATCGGCGAGGGCCAGCGACCGCTCGAAGAGCGGCGCGGTCACGTTGGCTCGGAAGTCGACCCAGAGCGACGTGCGGCTGAGCCCGTCGAAGGCGACCGAGCCGAGCATGACGGCCACGAACGCGAGCGTGCCCGGCCGCCCGTCCTCTTCGGTCAGCCCCACGATCGGCGGCCGCACGACGATTCGTCCCTCACGCTTGGTGAACGGTGAGGCCCGCGCGAGCAGCGTGAAGTAGACGGCGAAGGCCTCGCCGTTGCGCGTCCACGCGTCGCGCCCGAAGGCGAGCATCCCCAGCCACGTGATCGCGCTGTAGAGGTAGACGGCAAGCGCGAGCGCCCGTGGGCTCGCCGGGTCGGAGTAGGCGAGCTCGAGCGCAGCGAAGCAAAAGAGGAGGACGGCCGCGGGCCAGCGCCCGAATCGCTCCGGGTAGGCGAAGGGAGGCTCCCATGCCGGTCCGGTGCGCCGCGAGACCCAGGCAACCGCGTCAGCCGCCGCGCGCCACGGGCTCAGTACCGTCCAGATGTTGCCGAAAATGACAACTAGGGGAACGAGCCCGAGCCAGAAGATGACGTAGATGAAGGTCGGCGCGAAGTTCTCGTTCGGCGAGCGCTCGCCCACGAGCGCGGCAACGGCGACGACGACGAGGAGCCCGAAGGAGAGGGCTCCCAGCACGATCCGGAGCGCGGGCGAAAGGAGGATCCGCTGCGCCGACGGGCCGAGCGGGCGGGCACTCTCGTTCGCGCTCTCGAGCCGCGGCCTGGGCCAGAGCGCCCACAGCGCGACGAAGGAGAGCAGGAGGACGAGCGCCGCCCCGTAGTAGAAGAGCCAGAGGGGAACGGGCAGGTCCTGAACGGACCCGATCCCGTGCGCGAGCAAGGGCGTCACGGCTGGACGCGGAGGTCCACGAGCGGCAGAGCGCGGTCTTCGAGCTCGATGTCGAAGCGGCCGACGATGTCCGCGCGGAAGCGGATCCTGGCCGGCTGGCCCGGTGCCACGTCTGCGAAGAGGTCGTAGCCGTGCACGTGCACGTGGTCGGCGACGTCGCTCCGCACGGTGAGGACGACCTGGGTGTCGCGGTCGATCTCGACCTCCTTGACCCCGCCGACGACCTCTCCGTTCTGGAAGCGCACGTTGATTCGGCCCGGAGCGGGTTCCGCCGGCTCTGTGGTCGTGGCCTCCTCTGTGGTGTTCTCCTCGGTGGTCGTCGTCTCTTCCGTGGTCGTCTCCTCGGTCGTGGCCGGGGTCTCCGTCGCTGGGGTCGGGCTCGCCGCCGTCTCGTCCTCGCCGCCGCACTGGACGACGACGAAGAGGACCGCGGCCAGGGCGACCGCGCAGCCGAGCAGGATCCGTGTTTGCATGAGAAGCCTCCTTGTTCGCTCGCTACGGCTCTGGGTCAGAGCCGAGCGGGCGGCGCCCGGCCGGCCCCGCGGGTGGCGAGCACCGGCGCCGGGACGAGATCCGCCTCGTCCGCGGGCACGAGGACGCCGGCGGGGCGGAGCCGTAGGCGGCATGGGGCGAGGGCGGCGCCGACCTCGTCGGCCGCGGCGGCGAGCGCGCGGGCGAGCAGGCCGGCGGCGAGCCCGAACGGAAGTTGGAGCGCGAGGCCGATCAGGAACACGGGCTCGAGCCCCGTGCCCCAGGGATCCGGGGTGCCGTTGAGCACGCGCTCCAGGTGCTCCTGGAGAGCGAAGCCGAAAAGGGGAAGCGCGGCGAAACCCGCCGTGGGGAGCGTCCTCGAGCCGCTCGGGCGGCCGAGAGCTCGGGCGACGAAGCCTCCTGCTGCGACCGTCAGGCACAGCGCGACGAGAAGCGGGGCGTGCTCCAGGTAGCCGTGCCCGCTCGCCGCCAGCGCATGCGTGCGTGCGTGCTCGCCCGAGAAGGCGAGGCCGTAGGCGAGCTCGTGTGCGCCCAGCCACGCGACCACCGTCAGCGGCAGGGCCAGAAGCAGGGCGGGAGACAGACGCCTCATCGCCCTAATGTTGCCTACCCGACGACCAATCCGCCGTTCTCGACCGCGCCGCGGAGGAAGCGCAGCCAGTCTTCCCACAGTTTCGCATCGTCGAGGCTGCGGGTCTCGGGCGAGGCCTTGGTGAGGGCCAGGTCGATCGCGCCCGGCGGGACACGGCCGCCCGGCTCGAGGGCGTCCAGGGAGAGCCAGCCGCCCATCCCCTGCTCGTCCATCTCCGAGGCGAGCGCTGCCTGCTCCCGCGAGCCGAGGAAGACGTGGCCTGTCATGCCGTCGTTCCTGGCCCAGTAGAGCCTGAGCATCAGACCAGCGCGTCGAGCTCGCCGAGCAGGCGGTCGACCTCTTCGGCCGTGTTGTAGTGGACGATGCCGAGCCGCAGGGCGCCGTCCGGAAGACCCAGCCGCTCCATCACCTCCACCGCGTAGTAGTTCCCCGCCCAGGTGGCGATGTCCCGCTCGGCCAGGCGCTCGCTCGCCTCCTGGGGCGAGAGGCGCGGGAAGGTGACGGCGAAGGTGGGCGTCCGGCCCTCCATGGTCGGCGACCCGTGCAGGGTCAGCGCGTCCGGCAGGCCCGCGAGGAGCCGCTCGCCGAGCTCCCTCTCGTGGGCCACGATCGCCTCCCACCCGAGGGACTCGACGTACTGGATTGCCGCGGTGGCGCCGGCCAGCGCCTCGTGCGGGAGCGTGCCGGTCTCGAAGCGGTGGCCGAGCGGCTCGTCCGGCGCCGGACGCACCTTGTAGGGCCGCCAGCGCTCCAGGATCTCCCGCCTGCCGTAGAAGAGGCCGGCGTGCGGCCCGAAGAACTTGTACGGCGAGCACAGGAGGACGTCCACGCCCACCGCGCGGACGTCGATCGGACCGTGCGGTGCGAAATGGACGGCGTCCACCCACGCGAGCGCGTCCGCCTCGTGGGCGAGATCGGCGATCCGGCGCACGTCGGTGATCGTGCCGACGGCGTTCGAGGCCCACGGGAAGGCGACGACGCGCGTGCGTGTCGAGAGCTGCCGCTCCAGATCGTCGAGGTCGAGCGTGCCGTCGTCGCGGATGTCGGCGAAGCGCACGATGAGATCGAGGTCGCGGGCGAGCTCGAGCCACGGAGCGATGTTGGCGTCGTGGTCGAGGCGCGTGACGACGATCTCGTCGCCGGCACGAAGGTCGCGGCCCAGCGTCCTGGAGAGCGCGAAGTTCAGCGTCGTCATGTTCTGGCCGAAGCCGATCTCGTCCGTCCCGGCGCCCAGAAAGCGCGCCGCGGCCTCGTGTGCCTCCGCCACGACCTCGTCGCTCCGGCGGCTGGTCTCGAACGGCCCGCCGAGGTTGGCGTTCGCCTCGCGCAGGTAGGAGGCCATCGCATCGACCACCGAGTCGGGCGCCTGGGTCCCGCCGGGGCCGTCGAAGAACGCCGTAGCGCGGTCGAGGGCCGAGAAGCGCGCCCGAACGGCCGCCACGTCGAGCGCAACAGCGCTCATCGCGCGACCAGCTCGCTCGTTCACGCGCCACTCGTAGCGCGGCGCGGCGGTCAGCGAGGCGCCGACGAAGCAGTCCCGCTCCGCCAGGTCGAGGAGCTCGGTCAGCGCATCCCCTTCGGGTTCCGGCTCGAGCTGCACGTCGAGGCCGCACTCGATCTCGACGAAGGCAAAGCGGCCGTCCTCGTCACGCTTCGTCACCACCCCGTCGGCGGCGCCGCCGCCGGCAACTGAGATCGGACCTCCGCTCAGCGTGGAAGCGCAGGCTCTTCAGGGTGCAGCGCATGAGGCCTGCGAGCACGAGGTGCTCCGGCGTCCACTCCTCCCCAGGCTCGAGCGGCGCGGCGCCCTCCGCGAGGATGCGGCCCTCGCCGTCGAGCGACGCGGCGTACTCGAACCGCTTTGCCCGCACCTGATGCTTGACCTAGGCCTTGGGCCAGCGCGTGATGACGACCTTCTTCTCCGTGTAGAAGTCGATCGCGTCGCGGCCGTGCGCGTGCAGATCGCCGAAGAACGAGTCCTTCCAGCCGGTGAACGGGAAGAACGACATGGGCGCGGCGACTCCGATGTTGACGCCGAGCATCCCCGCCTGCGCGTCGTAGCGGAACCGACGCATGGCCGCGCCGCTCGTCGTGAAGATCGAGGCGGCGTTCCCCTTCGTCGACGAATTGAGGATCTCGAGCGCGTGGTCGAGGTCGCGCGCGCGAAGAAGGGTAAGGACCGGGCCGAAGATTTCCTCCCGGCAGATCTCCGCGTCAGGCTTCGACTCGATGATCGTCGGTCCGATGAAGTTGCCGTCCTCCGTGCCCTTGCCGCGGCCGTCGAGGACGAGCTCGCCGCCGTCCTCGACCCCCTTGTCGATCCACTCGAGGATGCGTTCCTGCGAGACGTCGGAGATGACGGGCCCGACCTCGGTACTCGGGTCGGCGCCGTTGCCGACGACCATGGCGCCGCCCTTCTCGGCGAGGCGTGCCTTGAGGGGCTCGTAAGCGTCTCCGACCGCCACGCACACCGAGTTGGCCAGGCAGCGCTGGCCGGCCGCGTGGAAGGCGGAGGAGAGGACCCCGTCCACGGCGGACTCGAGCTCCGCGTCCGGCATGACGATGACGTGGTTCTTGGCGCCGCCCAGAGCCTGGACACGCTTGCCGTGCTTGGCGGCGGTCTCGTAGATGTAGTGCGCGACCGGCGTCGAGCCCACGAAGCTGGCGCCGTCGATTTCCGGGTGCTCGAGGATCGCGTTGACCGCGTCCTTGCCTCCGTTCACGAGGTTGACCACGCCGGGCGGGAGGTCGAGCGAGTCGAGGAGCTCGAAGGTCAGCTCCATGGCGAGCGGGTCCTGCTCCGACGGCTTGCAGATGAACGTGTTGCCGCACGCGATGGCGAAGGGGAGGAACCACATGGGCACCATGAAGGGGAAGTTGAACGGCGTGATGCCGGCGAAGACGCCGATCGGCTGCCGGATCATGTCCGAGTCGATGCCCCGCGAGACGTCCTCCAGATTGGAGCCCTGCATGAGCGACGGGATCCCGGTGGCGACCTCGACGCACTCGATGCCGCGGCGCACCTCTCCGGCTGCGTCCTTGATCGCCTTGCCGTTGTCGCGCGTGACGAGCTCGGCGAGGGCATCCTTGCTCTCCTCGAGGACGTACTTGAGCTGGAAGCACGCGCGGGCGCGCTCGAGCGGCGGCGTCGCTCGCCAGCCCGGGAAGGCCTCGCGCGCGGCCTGCACGGCCCGGTCGACGTCCTCGGCCCCCGACAGCGGCACCTGCGCGAGCGTCTCTCCGTTCGCCGGGTTCGTGACGTCGATTGCCTCCTCCGCCTGGGCGGCGACCCAGCTGCCCCCGACGTAGTTCTGGATCGTTCTGGTCTCCACCTTTTCTTCCACTTGCGCCATTCCTGCCTCCTCGTGTCTTCGACGTAGGGTATCGCCGTGGCGAGCGCGTCGGCGGTTCCTGACATCCTCGCTCCGGGGCTCGCGTGCGTGTTCTGCGGCATCAACCCCGGCCGCCGGTCGGCCGCCGCCCGCGCCCACTTCGCCAACCCGCGCAACGACTTCTGGCGCCTGCTCGCGGAGGCCGGCTTCACGCCGCGGCGGCTTGAGCCCAGCGAGCAGCACGACCTGCCCGCCCTCGGCTTCGGGCTGACAAACGCGGCCTACCGGACGACGAAGGGGAGCTGGGAGCTGCGCCGGGGCGACTTCGCCGGCGCCCGTGAGCGTCTGGAGTCGCTCGCCGTCGAGCTCCACCCCCGCGCCATCGCGTTCGTCGGCAAGGCCGCCTACGAGGGGGCGTTCCGCGAGAAGCCCGCCCTCGGGCTGCAGGAGCGGCGGCTGGGCGACACGGAGCTCTTCGTCCTGCCCTCGACCTCGCCCGCGAACGCCGCCGTGCCCTACGCCGAGCGCCTGCGCTGGTTCCGGGCCCTGCGCGAGCAGATCGGCTGACGGGCGTAGTCTCCGGCCTCGTTCGTGACCCCGTGTCATGCACGCCTTCTGGCGCGAGACCGATCCGATGCAGCGGAAGTTGCAGATGGTCGCCTTCAACAGGAACCTGGGGCACCTAGGCGGCGCCCTCTGTAGCGAACTCGTGACGGCGGGTGCGCCACGCGCGCGTCTTGGCTCGATACGCTCGAAAGCGGGTGGAGGCACGGGGTGGCCCCAGAGGGCTACCCGCGCCACCTGTTCGTAATCGGGACGCGCCGGTCGCGGCCGAACGCCTTCGGGCGAAGCTTCACGCCCGGCGGCGCCTGCCGGCGTTTGAACTCCGCGCGGTCGATCATGGCCAGCGCGCGCTCGACGACGTCCGGGTCGAAGCCGTCCGAGGTCAGCTCCTCGCGCGAGCTGTCGAGCTCCACGTACGCCTCCAGGACACGGTCGAGCTTCGCATAGGGCGGCAGCGAGTCCTCGTCCTTCTGCCCGTGCGCTGAGCTCGGCGCTGGGCTCGCGCTCGATCACGCTCGCCGGGATCAGCTCGCGCCCGGCGCGTTCGTTCAGATGCCGGGCGAGCCGGTACACGTCGGTCTTGTAGACGTCCTTGAGGAGAGCGAAGCCTCCCGCCATGTCGCCGTAGAGCGTCGCGTAGCCGACGGAGAGCTCGCTCTTGTTGCCGGTCGCCAGCGGCAGCCATCCGAACTTGTTCGAAAGCGCCATGACGAGGAGGCCGCGGACGCGCGCCTGCACGTTCTCCTCCGCGACACCCGGCTCCGTGTCCGCGAACGGCTCCGCCAGCGCCGCCGTCACCGCCTCGACGATCGGCTCGATCGGGATCTCGAGATAGCGCGTGCCCAGGCTCTCGGCGACGAGCTTCGCGTCCGAGCGCGTTCCCTCCGACGAGAACCTGGAGGGCATGGAGACGCAGACCACGCGCTCCTCCCCGAGCGCCTCGGCCGCGAGCGCGGCCGTGAGCGCCGAGTCGATGCCGCCGGAGATGCCGAGGACGACGTCGGAGAAGCCGTTCTTCTCCACGTAGTCGCCCAGGCCGAGCTCGATCGCGAGGCGCATCTGCTCGAGCTCGTCGAGCGGCTCGGCCAGGAACGGGCGCACTGGCGATCCGTCGGTGCCCTTCCGTTGCGGAAGCTCGACGACCGGTGGGTCGGGAAGGTGCCGTCGGCTGCGCGCGAGCGTCCGCCGCCTCGCATCCCGGAGCCGGCGCGCGACCGCGGTGGTCGCGTCGACGTCGGCGACGATCAGCGCCTCCTCGAAGGACGGGCCGCGCGCCACGATCCCGCCGTTCTCGTCGAGGACGAGGCTGTGGCCGTCGAAAACGAGCTCGTCCTGGGCTCCCACCGCGTTCACGAACGCGATCCAGCACGAGTTGTCGCGCGCGCGGGTGGCGAGCATCTCCTCGCGCTCGGCGCCCTTGCCGAGGTGGAACGGCGACGCGGAGATGTTCGCGACGACGTGCGCGCCGGCGAGCGCGAGGTCGGTCGCCGGCGGCCCCGGCTGCCAGATGTCCTCGCAGACCGTCGGGCCGACGAGCGCGTCGCCGCAGCGAAGGAGCACCAGGTCGCGACCGGGCTGGAAGTAGCGGTCCTCGTCGAAGACGCCGTAGTTGGGGAGGAACTGCTTCCGGTACATCGCCTTCAGCTCGCCGTCCACGCACACCGCGCACCCGTTGAAGAGGTCACGGTCGAGGTGGGGCGTACCCACGAGAGCGGTGATCCCCTGCGTCTCCCGGGCGATCTCGTCGAGGGTCTGGGCGGCAGCGTGAAGGAACCCGGGCCGGAGGAGAAGGTCCTCGGGGGGATAGCCGGTGACCGCGAGCTCAGGAAAGAGGACGAGCTCTGCGCCGGCCTCGCGCGCCTCTGCCAGCCGCGCCAGGATGCGGTCGCGGTTGCCTTCCAGGTCGCCGACGACCGTGTTGATCTGCGCGAGCGCTAGCCGCATCGGAACCATGATAGCCGTTTCCGCCTTTGGGGCGAAAACCTGGGCGGGAAGTCCGGCTCAGCTGTGGACGCCGGCGGGCGCGAGCGCTTCGAGCGCGAGATCTACGTCGGCTTCGGAGTTGTAGAAGTGGAAGCCGAGACGAACGGACGCCGCACGGGCGGAGCACGAAACCCCGGCCTTCAGAAGCCGCCGAACGGCCGCGTCGGCGTCCTCGACTCGGACGCGCACGATCGGCGAGCGCGGTTCCGCGACACCGAGCGCACCCGCGAAGCGCCGCGCGAGGCCGAGGTCGTGTGCGGAGATCCGCTCCACTCCGAGCCGGGTTACGAGCTCGAGGCTGGGGCGCGCGCCGGCCGCGACGAGCCACGGAAGGGAGACGTCGAGGCGCCGCGCGTCGGGCGTGAGCTCGGGCAGGCCGTAGAAGTGCTCGTACGGACGAGCGCGCGACTTCCACCCGGAGGTCCACGGCTCGATTTCGTCCAACCGCTCGCGGCGGACGTACAGGAAGGCAAGGCCTCGCGGCGAGCAGAGCCACTTGTACGGGTGGGCCGCGAGATAGTCGATTCCCTCGACGTCCACGGGCACGGCGCCGACGGCCTGAGTGGCGTCGACGAAGAGCCGCGCGCCGGTCGCGCGCAGGGCGTCGAGGTCGGCGACCGAGCCGTCGGCCGACTGCACCGAACTCACCGCGACGAGCGCGGTCCGCTCGTCGACGGCGTCCGCGAGCTCGGCCAGCGGCCGCAGCCGGAGCTCGACTCCACGGGCTGCGAGCCCGCGCCAGGGAAGTAACGTCGAGGCGAAGTCTTCCTCGAAAAGGACGACGTTGTCGCCTGCGCCGGCGGGAATGCTCGCTGCCACGAGGCCCGCGGCGGAGGACAGGGCGGTGACGAGCGCGACGTCCTCCGGGGCGGCCGCCACCAGTCCCGCGAACAGCGACCGGCACGCCTCGCCGTCCTCCTCCCACTGCAGCCAGGGCTCCCGGCCGCGCCAGCCCGCGAGCGCCCGCGTCACGGCTTCGAGCGTCGACCGCGGCGGGAGCCCGTACGTTCCCGTGTCGAGGTAACCGCGGGTCTCCGCGGCGTCGTACTCAGACGGCGCGAGCAATGTCCTCCAGGGCTTCGGGGTTCTCGACCGACGAGAGGTCGCCGGGATCCGTTCCGAGCGCCTTGGCGCGCACGGCGCGGCGGACGATCTTCGCGCTCCGCGTCTTCGGGAGAGCGGGCACGAAGACCACCCGTTCGGGTTGGAAGGCCTTGCCGAGCGCTCCGGCCACCAGCCCGCCGACCTCGGCGGCCAGCCCCGCCGAGGCGTCGTGTCCGGGCGCGAGGACGCAGAAGACCCACGCCACCTCGCCCTTGACCTCGTGCGGGACGCCGACGGCCGCCGCTTCGGAGACGGCGGGATGGTCGACGGCTGCCGACTCGATCTCGGCCGGGCCGATTCGCTTGCCCGCGATGTTGAGAGTGTCGTCGCTGCGGCCGTGCAGGAACCAGTAGCCGTCCGCGTCCGCCGAGGCCCAGTCGCCATGCACCCAAACTCCTGGTATGCGGCGCCAGTAGGTGTCGAGGTAGCGCTCCGGGTCGCGCCAGAAGCCGCGGGTCATCCCCGGGAACGGCTTGCGGCAGACGAGCTCTCCCACGTCGCCGGTCCCGACCAGGCTTCGCCCCTCGGCGTCGAGCACGTCCATCGCCAACCCGAGCGCCGGTCCCCCGAGGGAGCACGCCTTGATCGGGATCGCGGGCGTGGGCGAGAGGAAGAAGGCGCCCACCTCTGTCCCGCCCGAGCAGTTGATGATCGGCAGGCGGCCGCCGCCTACGTGCTCGAAGAGCCAGCGGTACGGATCCGGGTTCCAGGGCTCGCCCGTCGTCACGAGCGTCCGGAGCGACGAGAGGTCGCTGCGCGGCCGGCCGTGCGGGATGAGCGCGCGAACAAGCGTCGGTGACAAGCCCAGCACGGCCACGCGCTCTCGCTCGACGATGGTCCAGAGACGGTCCGGAGGCTGGTCCGGCGCCCCCTCCGCGAAGACGAGTGGGCAGCCGAGCGCCCCGCCGCCGACCACGGTCCACGGGCCCATGATCCAGCCCATGTCGGTGGCGAAATGGATGACCTCTCCGGGGTGCGCGTCTGCGTGGTAGGCCACCTCGCGGGTGATGGACACTAGGAACCCGCCCTGGACGTGGACGACTCCCTTCGGCTTCCCGGTGGTGCCCGACGTGTAGGTGAGCAGATACGGGTGCTCGGAGTCGACGTCGAGCGGCGGGAGCTCACCGGGGCTCTCCGTGACCTCGTTCTCCCACCCGTGCTCGCGCGACCAGGTGATGACACGCTCGACCGAAGGGGCCGAGCCCACGGCTTCGTCGACAATCGCGCGCATGTCGAGCCGCTTGCCGCGGCGGAGCGACCAGTCCGCCGTGACGACCACCTTGGCCTCCGAGTCCACGAGGCGCTGCACGACGGCCGGGGCGGCGAAGCCGGAGAAGAGCAGCACCTGTACGGCGCCGATGTGGGCGCAGGCGTGCGAGGCGACCGCCACCTCGGGGCACATGGGCATGAAGATGGCGACGCGGTCGCCCGGCTCGACTCCGAGGCGCACCAGAGTCTCGGCGAGCTGCGTCACCTGCCGGGAAAGTTCCCGGAAGGTGAGCTCCCACCGGCGCTCGTCCTCGCCGAGGCCGATGGCCGCAACCGCCTCGGCGCGCTCGCCGCGAGCGTGGCGGTGCACGCAGTTCCAGGCGACGTTCAGCTTCCCGCCCACGAACCAGGTCGCCCACTCGGGGCCTGAGGAGTCGTCGTAGACCCGCTCCCACGGCTGCGAGAACTCGAGCCCCAGATCCTCGACGACCGCGGGCCAGAACCAATCCGGATCCTCGTACGAGCGGCGTACGAGCTCCCAGTAGTTCTCGGTTCCGAGACGCTGCATCAGGCGGACGACGTTCGCGCGGGCAAGCGTGTCCGCGCTCGGCCTCCAGATGACGTGCCCCATCGGGGCGAAGTCTACGAGGCCCGCGTCCCCCGCCAGAAGCTGCGCCGGGCCGGCTCGAAGTGGTCTCCGCTCTCCCCGACCGCACGGGCCGCGGCGAGAAGGTCGTCGGGTATCAGCATCATGAGGTCGGCGGTCGAGATCGGTGCGGTGTCCTCTCCTCCAGCGAGCCGCAGCGCGTGTGCGTTCAAGGCCTGTTCGAAGAGAGTGCGCGAAAAACGCGCATTGCCGAAGCCTTCCCCACGGCGGGCGGAATCGAACAGCTGCCGCAGCGTCCGCTCGCTTCCCTCGCCGAGGCGGTACTCGGCGTCGCGTGCGAACCTCGCCGTGATCTCGAGGAGCTCGTCCGTCGAGTAGTCGGGAAAGAGGATCTCGCGGGAGAAGCGGGAGCGCAGGCCCGGGTTGGAGTCGAGGAACTGTCGCATCAGCCGGGGATAGCCGGCGACGATGACGACGAGCCGCTTGCGCTGGTCCTCCATGCGCTTGAGGAGGGCCTCGATCGCCTCCGGCCCGAAGTCGAGCCGGCCCGCTTCGGGAGCAAGCGCGTAGGCCTCGTCGATGAAGAGGATGCCGTCGAGAGCGTGGCGTACGACCCGGTTCGTCTTCAGGGCGGTCATGCCGACGTACTGGGCGACGAGGCCCGAGCGGTCGACCTCGACGAGATGCCCTCGGCGGAGGAGGCCCACGGCCCGGTACATCTGCGCCAAGAGGCGGGCCACGGTCGTCTTCCCCGTACCCGGATTGCCCATGAACGCGAGGTGCTGGCTCGTCGCCACCTCGGTGAGCCCGCTCTCCTTGCGGAGGCTCTGGACTTCGAGGAAGGCGACGAGCGCCCGGACCTGCTCCTTCACGCTCGCGAGGCCGACGAGGCCGTCGAGCTCCGCTTGCAGCTCGTCCAGGGGCCGCGCAGGCTCGGGCGGGGCGAGGTTCTCCACCTCGGGAATGCCAAGCTGCGCGCCCAGTGAGCGCAGAGCGCGCCCGGCGTCCTCGAGCGGGTTGCGCCGCATGGCGCCACTGTAGTGCCCGCGGCACGGCGGTCGGCGCATCCGTAACGTAGGAGCCACACCTTCGGGAGGGAGCCGGTGCGAGCGAGGATCCTCGCCGAGGAGAACAAGAAGTGGTGGACGCTGGGGGCGCTCTCGTTCGCGCTCTTCATGATCATGCTCGACAACACGGTCGTGAACGTCGCGCTGCCCTCGATCCAGCGCGATCTCGGGATCGGGCTCTCCGAGCTCGAGTGGACCGTGAACGCCTACGCGCTCACGTTCGCCGTCCTGATGCTCACGGGCGGCAAGCTGGCCGACTTCATGGGCCGTCGGCGAGTCTTCCTCGTCGGCCTCGCGATCTTCACGGTGGCGTCGCTTCTGTGTGGGCTGGCGACTTCGGGGGAGATTCTCATCGCGGCCCGCACGGTGCAGGGCGCGGGCGCCGCGCTCATGCTGCCGGCCACGCTCTCGATCATCTCGGCCACGTTTCCGCCCCATCAGCGCGGAATGGCGATCGGGATCTGGGCGGGCGTCTCGGCCATGGCGCTTGCGATCGGCCCGCTCATCGGTGGGCTCCTCACCGAGCACGTGGACTGGAGCTGGATCTTCTTCGTCAACGTCCCGGTGGGCGTCCTGGGCTTCGTGATCGGCCGTCTGGTAATCCAGGAGTCGCGCGACACGTCCGAGGAACAGCGGCTCGACCTCCCTGGGCTGGCCGCGTCGGCCGTCGGGCTCTTCGCGCTCACCTTCGGCCTCATCGAGGCGAACTCGTTCGGCTGGAGCGATCCCGTGATCGTCGGGCTGTTCGTCCTGGCCGCCGTCGCGCTGGCGGTCTTCGTCTGGCTCGAGCGGCACCAGCGGACGCCGATGCTCGACCTCTCGCTCTTCCGCAGCGGAACGTTCGCGGGGGCGAACGTGGTCGCGCTCCTCGTGACGCTGGCCATGTTCGGGGTCTTCTTCTTCATGTCCATCTACATGCAGAACGTCCTCGGCTACTCGGCGGTGAGAACCGGCGCCGCGTTCCTGCCCATGACGCTTCTGATCATCCTCGTCGCGCCGGCGGCGGGGAAGCTCTCCGACCGCGTCGGCTCCCGCTGGCTCATGACGGCCGGCATGACACTCGTGACCGTCTCCCTCGTCGTGTTCTCGCGGCTCGACGCCGGGTCCGGGTTCTGGGACTTCTTCCCGGGCCTCGTCGTCGGAGGCCTCGGGATTGCAACAGTGATGACGCCGATGACGGCAGCGGCGCTCGGGTCGGTGCCCGTGGCCAAGTCGGGCGTCGGCTCCGGCGTGCTGAACACCTTCCGCCAGGTTGGGGGCGCGCTGGGGATCGCCGTCATGGGGGCGATCGTCGCTGCCTACGTCGATCTCGACGGGGGCGGTCCGCCGGACCCGGGCTCGTTCATCGACGGCTTCCAGACAGCCCTCCGCGTGGGCGCCGGCTTCGCGCTCCTCGGCGCGTTCGTCGCCGCTGCCACCGTTCGCAGCCACCGTGATCTCGACAGCGCCGAGATGGCCGAGGCCGCGGCCTAAGAGGGCCGGGACCTCGTCCGCTCACTGGGCGCTGCGGGGCACTGCGGGCTTTGGACCAGGCGACACCCCGGAGACGCCGGCTCTGCGGCCCAGCCGTGCCTCCGGGGTTGGTGTCGCCGCGATCTGGCGCGCCTCCCGCACCCCTCAGCCTGGCGTCCGGCGGGGATACGAGACGGAGTCAACTATAGTGCTGATCCACTGGAAGTCAAGTAGGGTGGTGAAGTAAAGTGCCGAGCGTATAGTTCACCCCTGAAGAACTGATGACCGACGTCGCTGCCCCCCAGCCGCTCCAGGACCGACCAGCCTCGGCGAGCGCGTCCGACAGCTGCGAATCGGGCGGGGGTTGACCCAGACAGGGCTCGCGGGCGAGCGCTTCTCCAAGGAGTACGTGAGCCAGATCGAGCGCGGGAAGACGCGGCCGACGGCGGAAACGGTCGAGTGGCTGGCCGCTCGGCTCGGCGTCGAGCGGACGTTCCTGGAGACGGGCGTCTCCTCGAGCGAGCGCGACCGCGTGGAGAGCGTTCTCGCCCAGGCGGAGGCCGCGCTCGAGGCCTCGGCGTATCAAGACGCCGTCGATTACCTCGAAAGCCTGGCTTCGTCCTTCCCGGCCGTAGCCGCTCCCGACCTCGAGCTCAGGGCCTTGCTCGCGGAAGTCGTGGGGGCGGCTGTACCTCGGCGAGGTGCGGACTGCGATCGAGCTGCTCGACCGCGCTCGCACGCTTGCCGAGGCGCCGTCCTTCACAGACTTCGATCGGGCCGACGTTCTTTTCCGCCTCGGCTGCTGCCGCTACAAGCTGAGCTCGATCTCAACCGCCCTCTCGCTCTACACGGAGGCTCTCGAGCTCGTGACACGCTCCGGGCTCCCTGCCGATCGTCTTCGCTCGCACATCCTCGCGTGGCGCTCGCGCTGCTACCGGCGCCAGCGTGACTGGGAGGCCGCACGCGAGGACGTCGAGCGCGCCCTCGAGCTTGCCAAGGGGCTCGACGACCGCCACGCGATCGGCCAATGTCATACTTCCAGGCATCGCTCATAGCCGAGCGCACGGGCCACTGGGTGCTCGCCCGCTCCTACGCGGAGCGGGCGAAGGCGATCTACGAAGAGCTGCGCGACCAGGCGAACGTCGGCAAGCTCTTGAACGAGATCGGTGCCCTCAATTTCCAGCTCGGAAAACCCGAGGACGCCGTTACCTACCTCAAGGAGGCCTTCAAGGTCCTGCTCGACGTCGGCGACGACGTCGACGCGGGACGCGTCATCTCCTCGCTCGCCCAGGTGCACCTCCGCACGGGCAAGATCGAGCTCGCGGAGGAGCAGGCCAGGGAGGCGCTCGGCTTGCTGGACGGGCGCGTCGACCATGTCGACGAGATCGGCAACGCGCAGCTCGTGCTGGGGCGCTCCCTGCTCGAGCAGGATCGGCTCGACGAAGCGGAGCTGACGCTTTCGCCGATGCCGAGTCGAGCTTCGACCAGCTCTCGTCGGTCAGCCACCGCGCGGCCGCCTGGATCGCCCAAGGCGACCTCGCGGCCCGGCGGGGGAACGACACCCGAGCCGCCGCACTTTACCGCCGGGCGGCGGAAGCGCTTCAAGACTTTCGCTTCTGAGCTCGACTTCTGCGGAAAGGAGGTGAAGCTTGTGAAGGTGAAGGCTCTCCTCGCTCTGACGGCGCTCTTGAACATCGCGGTGCTTGTCGGCGGCCATTTCGACGGTCACTAGGTCGATGAAGGAGGCGGCGAGCCGGTGTCGAACCACGTCGGCCCGTGCACGAGCGTCCTTCTCTCCGTCCCCTTGCCCCGCTGCTCGCGGTCCTCGCGCCATGTGGCTCGGCGCCGCAGGCCTGATCGCCCAGCAGCTCTGATCTAGCCTCCGCCTAGGCGGCGCTCGAGCCTGCCTCGACGCCTGCCCGCAGGACGTCGCGGATGCTGACGACGCCGAGCGTCCGCCCGCCTTCGACGACGGGCAGATGGCGGAAGCCGTGCTCCATCATCGTCTCGAGGGCTTCGGCGGCCGACGTACCCTCGTCGGCCGTGACGGGGTCGCGCGGTCATCCACTCGCGAACCCGCGCCTCGCTCGAGTGGACGCGCCCGGCGACGGCGCGGAGGAGGTCGCGCTCGGTGAGGATTCCGATCAGGCGTCCGTGCTCGAGGACGACCGCGGAGCCGACGTCGTGGCCGGCCATGCGCTCGGCCGCCTCGCCGAGTGTGTCCTCGGGCGCGACCGCGATCACCTCGCCCGACATGAGGTCGCCGAGCCTCATGGCACGAGCATACAGAGCTGGGTATACTTCGCTTCACTTTCTGAAGTAACTCTGACTGGAGGTGTTTGCATGGCGGAGAACGGCTACGCAAAGCCGGTGCTCGTCTCGACTGACTGGCTGGCGGAGCACCTGGGCGACGAGAGCCTGGTCGTCGCGGAGGTGGACGAGAACCCCGACCTGTACGACGAAGGGCACATCCCGGGCGCCGTGAAGCTGCACTGGCAGGAGGACCTGCAGGATCCGGTCGAGCGCGACATCGTCGACCGGGCGACGTTCGAGCGGGTGCTCGGGGAGCGCGGGATCGGAAACGACACCGCGGTCGTCCTCTACGGGGACAAGAACAACTGGTTCGCGGCGTACGCGTACTGGTACCTGAAGGTGTACGGGCACGGGGACGTGCGCATTCTCGACGGCGGCCGGCAGAAGTGGATCGACGAGGGCCGGGAGCTGGCGACGGACGCGCCTTCGCCCCAGCCCCAGACCTACACCGCCCAGGAGCGGGACGAGTCGATCCGCGCGTACCGCGACCAGGTGCGGGAGTGGCTCGGGCGCCGACGTACGCGCACTCGTCGACGTCCGCTCTCCGGGCGAGTACGCGGGCGACCTGATCGCGCCGCCCGGCTACGAGCAGGAGGGCGCGCAGCGTGGAGGGCACATTCCCGGCGCGGCGTCGATCCCGTGGGCGAGCGCGGTGCAACGACGACGGCACGTTCAAGGCCGCCGACGAGCTGCGCGAGCTGTACGGCGGCAAGGGGGTCACGGCGAGAGAAGGAGGTCACGGCGTACTGCCGCATCGGGGAGCGCTCCGCGCACACCTGGTTCGTCCTGCGTGAGCTGCTCGGGTACGAGAACGTCCGCAACTACGACGGCTCGTGGACGGAGTGGGGCAACCTCGTCGACGTTCCGATCGAGAAGGGCTCCTAGCCGAGCCCCGAATTCGGCTTGTACCCTCGGCTCGTCAACCTCGAGCCGGGGGTACGCCATGCTCAAGGAGTTCAGGGAGTTTCTCTTGAAGGGCAATCTCATCGAGATTGCCGTCGGTCTGGTTCTGGCGCTTGCCTTCACTGCGCTCGTGATGTCGCTGGTCGAGGATCTGATCACGCCGTTGATCGCCGCCGTCTTCGGGAAGCCGGACTTCTCGGGCCTCACCTTCACGATCAACGAGAGCACGTTCCGATACGGGGAGTTCCTGAACGCGCTCCTCGCCTTCGTTCTGATCGCCGCCGTGCTGTTCTTCCTCGTGGTCAGGCCCGTGGACGAGCTCATGGAGCGCATGAAGGCGGGGAGGACGCGAGCGTCCGCGACTGCCCCGAGTGCCTCAGCGAGATTCCGCTGGACGCCCGGCGTTGCGCGTTTTGCGCGGCCGAGGTGGCGCCGGCGACCTGACCTCGCCCGGCGGGATCGCGGCGGTCGACTACCACACCGCGGGCGAGCCGTTCCGCATCGTCACGGGCGGCGTTCCGCCGCTCGAGGGCCGGACGATCCTCGAGAAGCGGCGCTTGGCGGCCGAGCGGCTCGACGCCGTGCGGCGGCTGCTCGTCTACGAGCCGCGCGGGCACGCGGACATGTACGGCTGCTTCGTCACCGAGCCGGAGGACGAGGGAGCCGACCTCGGCGTGGTCTTCTTCCACAACGCGGGCTACTCGACGGCTTGCGGGCACGGCACGATCGCGCTCGTCACCTGGGCGCTCGAGAGCGGGCGCGTGGTCGCGGAGGGCCCGGAGGCGCGGGTGGTCGTGGACGTTCCGTCCGGGCGGCTGGAGACGGTCGCGCGCGATCGACGGCGGTCGGGTGCGGCTCGGTGCGCTTCCGGAACGTTCCCGTCGTTCGTCGCGGCGGAGGGGCTCGAGGCCGAAGGGCTTCGCTGCGACGTCGCCTTCGGCGGGCGCCTTCTATGCCTCCGTCCGCTCCCCGCTTCCGGTGCAGCCGCGGGCCGTCCCGGAGCTGATCGAGCTGGGGCGGGCGGTCAAGCGCGGGCTCGAGGCGCAGCAGGCGTTCGTCCACCCGAGGAGCCGGAGCTGCGCAACGTCTACGGCGTCGATCTTCTGGGAGCCGGTGGACGCCGGCCCGCCGCTGCGGCAGCGAAACGTGACGGTCTTCGCCGACGGCGAGGTCGACCGCTCGCCCTGCGGGAGCGGAACGTCGGCGCGGCTCGCGCTCCTCGACGCGGCGGGCGAGCTCCCGCGCGGCGCGAGCTCGTGCACGAGAGCGTGATCGGCACCGAGTTTCGCGCGTGGGTCGTCGGGGAGACGCCGGTGGCCGGCGTCCCGCCGTGCTCACGGAGGTCGAAGGGAGCGCCCTCTGCACGGGCGCGCCACGAGTTCACCCTCGACCCGAACGACCCGCTCGCCGAGGGCTTCCTGCTCCGCTAGACCCGTCTCTTCGGGACCGTCCGGGGTCTGACCCCTGACATGTCCGTTCGGGACATGGCTGCGGATAAAGGCCTGTGGACGGCTAGCCGCGGAGGAGGGGGCGGGTGAGGCAGGTGGGGCCGCCGTCGCCCTTGCGGGAGATCTCGTCGCCGCGGTAGACGCGGACGTCGACGCCTGCGCGCTCCAGGCGGCGGCGGGTCTCGTCGTTGCCCTCGAGGGCGAGCGCGATGCGCGGCGCGAGCGCGAGGACGTTCGGGCCCATCGTCCAGAACTCGTCCTCCGGCACCTCGACGAGCTCGATCCCCCGCTCCGCGCAGGAGCTCGACGAGGCGGACGGGCATGAGCGGCGAGATAGGCGACGGCGAGGTCGACGTCCAGCGGGGAGAGCAGCGACAGGAGGTGGAGCACCTCGCCCGCGCCGTTCAGGTGCGGCAGGTCGAAGGCGACCACCTCGACGTCCGGGAGAGCCCTCCGCAGCGCCTCGATCCCGGCGTCGTTCGTCCGGTAGCCGCGCCCGACAAGGAGCGTGCGCTCGTCGAGCCAGAGCGTGTCGCCGCCCTCGGCGAGCGCCGGAGCCTCGAGCCGCGCGGCGACCGGGACGCCCGGCCGCTGCCGAGGTCGGCGGCCATCGGCGTCGACTTCCACCCGACGCGCCTCCTTCCCCGGCCGCAGGAGAATGGCGCCGTCGGTCGCTGACGAGCGCGGGATCGAAGGCGTAGATCGCATCGGGATCGGCGCCCAGCGGCGCCTCCGCGGCGACCACCTCGGCGCCGGCGTCGGCGAGGAGCGCGCAGAACGCCTCGTGCTCCGCGGCCATGCGACTCGAAGTCGGGCTCGGCGCGCCAGCCGTACGCCTGCCAGGACGCGGCGTCTTCCCGGCGGGGCGGGCGCACGAGCACGCGCCGGAGGGTCGCGGTCATGCTCTGGCTGCCGTACCGGCGGGTATGGGCGGGCGGTAACCTCCATCGCGGTGGAGACTACTGCCCGGCTCACCGGACTCGAAGCCGGAGGCGGCTGCGCGGCGAAGTACTCGGCCGCCCGCCTGGAGGAGCTCCTCGCGGGCTTCGCACCCGCGGCCGCCGGAGAACCTGCTCGTCGGGCTCGACTCCGCGGACGACGCGGCCGTTTACAAGCTGGACGACGAGCGGGCTCTCATCTTCACGACCGACTTCTTCCCGCCCATGGTCGACGACCCGTCCCTCTTCGGAGCCATCGCCGCCGTGAACGCCCTGAACGACGTCTTCGCGATGGGCGGCCGGCCGCTGCTCGCGCTTTCCATCGCCGTCTTCCCGGAGGAGCTTCCGGTCGAGACCGTGCGGGCCGTCTTCGCTGCCGCCGCCGCGAAGGTCGAGGAGGCCGGCGCGGTGCTTGCCGGGGGGCATACGATCCGCGACGCCGAGCCGAAGTACGGGCTGGCCGTCGTCGGGACGGTGCATCCCGACGACGCTCTGGCGCAAGAACGGCGCCCGGCCCGGTGACGTCCTGTATCTGACCAAGCCGCTGGGCACGGGTCTCGTCCTCACGGGCGCGCGCAAGGGCGTGCTCGGCGCGGAGGAGGAGGCCGAGGCGGCCCGCAGCATGACCGAGCTCTCCGCGCGCGCGGCCGAGGCGCTGCGGGGCTTCGAGCCGAACGCGGTCACCGACGTCACCGGCTTCGGGCTGCTCGGCCACGCGCACGAGATGGCCGAGCGCAGCGGCGTGGGCATCGTGCTCGAAGCGGACGGCCTTCCCGGTCTTCCCGGGGCGCTCGTGGCGGCCGCGGCGGGCATGCGCACGGGCGGCGACCCGCGCAACCGCGACTTCGCCGGCCACGCCGTCTCGCTCGACGGGGTGCGCGAGGAGCTCGTCGCGCTCGCCTACGACCCGCAGACCGCCGGCGGCCTGCTCGTCTCGCTGCCGGCCGAGAAGGGCGCCGTCCTCGAGGCCCACTTCCGCGCGGAAGGTCTGTTCCTCGCTCGGGTCGGCCGCGTGGAGGCCGGGGCAGGGGTGGTGCTGCGCTGACCGAAGCGGGCGCCGCGCACCGGTACCGCCCGCGCGCCGAGCGTTCACGATCTCGCCGGCGACGGTTCACCTGGCTCGCCTGGGCGTCCCTCGCGGCGCTCTTCCTCATCGTCGTCTCGGGCGCGACCGTGCGTCTGACGGACTCCGGGCTCGGCTGCGAGAACTGGCCGCGCTGTGGGGAGAGCTTCCTCCCCGAGAAGGAGTACCACTCGCTCGTCGAGTTCGGAAACCGCGTGGTCGGCTTTGCCGTCGGGATCACGACGCTCGTGGCCGCCGTCGCCGCCTTCCGCGTGCCCGGCCTCCCCCGCTGGCTCCTGTGGGGCGCGGTGGCGCTCCCCTTCACCGTGCTCGCGCAGGGAATCCTGGGCGGGATCACCGTGCTCTTCGAGCTGCATCCGCTCATCGTCATGGGCCACTTCCTCCTCTCCCTCGTCGCCCTGGCGCTCGCGATCGTCGTCGCTCCTCGGGGCACGCGACTTCGCGCGCGGGGCGTCGGCGGAGAGCCGGCTCGCGTCGAGCTGGGCTCGCCCTGGCCGTCGTGCCCAGCGCGCTCGCGCTCGTCGTGTCGGGAACGCTCGTGACCGCCGCGGGGCCGCACTCGGGCGGGGACGACATCGTGCGCTTCGGCAATCTGATCGAGGCGGTGCATATCCACATCGGCGCGACGGCCGTCTTCGGAGTCGCGTTCCTCGTCCTCGTCGGCATGCTCCTGCTCGAGCGGCGCCGCGCGCGCGTCGAGCTCCTCTTCGCGGGCACCATCCTCGTCCTGCTTCTCGGCCAGATGGCGATCGGCGAGATCCAGTGGCGCGAAGCCCTCCCGTGGGGTCTCGTGCTCGTGCACGTCACGTTGGCGACGGCCGTCTGGGGCGTCGTCGTGGCGCTGGCGACGCGCGTGCTGCTCAGGAAGCGCGCCCGCCTGACCTAGACTAGGGCGCGCCATCGCCGGGTATCTCCGCATCGAGCGCCGCCCCACGCTGCGCAGCCCAGTGCTCGTCGCCGCCTTCCGCGGCTGGAACGACGGGGCCCAGGGCGCCTCGCTCGCCGCGAGCTTCCTGGCGCAGAGCTGGCACGCCCGGCGCTTCGCCGAGATCGACCCGGAGGAGTTCTACGACTTCCAGGCCGTGCGGCCGCACGTGCGGCTCGAGGACGGTCTCACACGCAAGATCGACTGGCCGGAGAACGCCTTCTACCACGCCGAGGTACCCGGGAAAGAGCGCGACGCCGTCCTCCTCCTCGGGATCGAGCCGAACATGCACTGGCGCTCCTTCTGCGGGGAGATCGTCGGGCTCGCACGGGAACTCGGCGTCGAGCTCGTCGTGACGCTTGGCGCCCTCCTCGCCGACGTGCCGCACACGAGGCCCTCGCCCGTGACCGGCTCGGCCAGCGAGCCGGCGCTCGTCGAGGAGCTTGGCCTCGCCGCGTCCCGCTACGAAGGCCCCACCGGCATCGTGGGCGTTCTCCACGACGCGTGCCGTGTCGACGGGCTGGCCTCTGCCAGTCTCTGGGCCGCGGTGCCGCACTACGTGTCGCTCGCCGCGAGCCCCAAGGCGGCGCTGGCGCTCTGCCGCCGCCTCGGCGACCTCCTCCAGGCCGGCTTCGAGCTGGGCGATCTCGAGCGCGCCGCCGAGGCCTACGAGCAACAGGTGACGGCGGCGGTGTCCCAGGACGAGGAGACGGAGGCGTACGTCCGCGACCTCGAGGCGCGGCGGGACGCGCTCGGCGACGAGCTCGACGTCCCGTCGGGCGAAACGCTTGCCGAAGAGCTCACGCGCTTTCTCAAGGAGCACGAAGAGCGCAGCCGTCCCGACGGGGACGAGAACTAGTGAGCCACTAGGCCCAGGGCAGTCCGTCCCAACGATCCGGCGGCCCGGGCTGCCACTTCGGGAACTGCGCGTACGCCTTGGCGGGCGACGTCGTCTCCTTCTCCACGCCCGCGCCGTGACGGAGCGCAAGTTCGGAGCGTGGATAGACGATGCCCTTCTCCGGCCAACCCTTCCGCGCGCCTGTCATGAAGATCACGCAGGGGCCGTCTCCCGTGCCGACGAAACCGTGGTCGGTGTCCGGCGGGCAATGCACGAAGTCCCACGCCTCGAGCGGCCGCTCCTCGCCCTCGATCAAGAGCAGGCACTTGCCGGTGAGAACGAGGAAATCCTCCTGGTTCGCCTCACGGTGATATCTGGTCGCCTGTCCAGGCTGAAGCACGGCCATGGTGAAGCCGACGTCGGCGAAAGGCGCGTCGTCGCCCTCGAAGATGCAAGCGTCTCCGAGCGCCTCATTCGTCACCCACGCCGCGTCGGGAATGCTGACCACGAACCAGCCGTCGCTCACGGGCGTGAGGCCGGCGTCCAGTTGCTCGAGGCGTGCTTCTTCGACCATTTCCTGCTCCTCTCGGCTAGCCGAACGTGAAGGCGTAGGCCTCGGTTCCCGGCGAGAACCGGAGGTCGAGCGAGTGGTCGCGCTTCCTCCCCGGGACGCGTGCGAGCGTGTAGAGGTCGTCCTCGGCCACGCGCACGGTCCGCGGCGCGGCGGCCGTCGAGCGCACCTCGCACGGTCTCCGGCCCGCCGTTCGTGCCCAGGACGAGGTGAAGCGTCGCCGAGCGTGAAGTCGAGCCGCAGGCGGGCGTCCGTCCCCGGCGACGATGCGCTCGCCTCGACCGTCCAGCGCCCGCCGTAGGCGACGCCGTGGAGCGGCACGTACGTCCGGGATCCGGTAGCTCGCCTCGCGGCCTTCGATGAGCTTCGAGCCTACGAAGCGGTCGAGCCGCTGCCAGCCGAGGTAGGTCTCCGGCGTCTGCGTTCCCGGCGGCGTCTCGGTCCGGCGATCTGCCGTGAGACCGGCTGCCGGCAGCCCTTCCTCCGCGAGCAGCGTGCGGATGACGCGCTCGCTCTCCTCGTAGTCCCCTTCGCCGAAGTGGGCGTAGCGGATGCGGCCGCGGCGGTCGATGAAGTACTTCGCCGGCCAGTAGCGGTTGAGCCAGGCGTTCCACGTGCCGTAGCCGTTGTCGAGCGCGACGGGATACTCGATCCCGAGGCGCTCGACCGCCTGCCGCACGTTGTCCGGCTCTCGCTCGAAGGCGAACTCGGGAGTGTGGACGCCGACGATCACGAGGCCGCGGTCACGGTACGCCTCGTACCAGGCTCTTCACGTGCGGCAGCGTGCGGAGGCAGTTGACACAGGAGTACGTCCAGAAATCGAGGACGACCACCTTGCCGCGCAGCTCGGCGAGGTCAGCGGCTCCGGAGTTGAGCCAGAGCGAGATGCCGCGAAAGTCGGGCGCCTGGCCGTAGTCGGCGAGCCGCGACTCCTCGACCCGGGTGCCGTGCCCGACGAGCTCGTCGAGCTCGGACTGTGCGGCGGCGCTCTCCTCCAGCCCCTGGAGCGCGCGCGTGTAGTCGGGGACGCGCGTCTGCAGGTCGCGGTCGAGGCCGAGCGCCATGAGCACGGACCGCGGCGAGGATCGCGGCGCCGAGGCCGCGGCGAACGGCCGGGCGCGTGCGCGCGCACGGCGCGGAGCGCGAAGCCGCGCCTGGCGGCCACCGCCACCGCGAGGAGGACGAGCGCCCGCGCCGAGGGCGTAGGCGAGCGTCACGAGCACGCTCTCGACCGAGAAGCGCTCCGTCGCGGCGAGCGCGGCGACGGCGCGCGATCACCGGCCCGGCGCAGGGCGTGAAGAGGAGGCCGAGGCTGACTCCGAGCAGGAAGCCGCCGCCGACATCGCCGGGCGTACGGCGGGCCAGGGCCGCGAACGGCCGCGCGAGCAGTTCGCCGAGCCGCGGCCAGAGCAGCGAGAGCCGCCACGAGGCCGACGACCGCGAGCGCGAGGTTCCGCAGGAGGTCGTCGGGGAGCCCGAGCGCCGAGAGGAGCGCGGTCGCCGCGAGCGTGAAGGCGGTGAAGGAAAGGACGAGCCCGGCGATGATCGCATAGGGCCGCCGCGGCCCGCCGCTCGCGCTCCCGGCGAAGAGGACGGGGAGGACGGGGAGGACGCACGGGGAGATGCGCCGTGACGATGCCTGCCACGAAGGCAACGCCGAGAAGGAGCGAGCATCGCCGCCGATGCTAGCTGTCGAGCTTCTGAACGGCTCCTTACGTAGGCTCTCGGCGGGCTTGCGAGGCTCGCGGCCGGCACGGGCGCGGCGCTCTTCCGGCTTGCCGTTCTGCGCTGGCGTTCGCCTGCTGCTTCCTGGCGTCTGCGCCTCCGTCCGACGCTTCCGCTTCGCCTTCGCCGCCGTGCGACTTGCCGGAGGGCGGCTTCGGCGCCGGCAGGTTGTCGGCGAGCGCGTTCGCGACCTCCTGGATGGTGCCGACGCGCTCGCGGACGCCGTCGACGAGGCGCTGGGCCGTCGGCGTGTAGGCCTCGGCCGAGGCGAGCAGGCCGACCGCGACGTGGACCGGCTGCTCGAGGGCGACGTTGACGAGGCGGGCTGCGTTCTCCTCGTGCCGGTGCCCACGGGAGTTCGTGAGCGCGCCCAGCAGACGCTTCGCCTCGGGGAGCTCGGCGCTCGCGCGGCGGTCCTGCAGCTTGCGCGTTGCGCGGGCGAGCCGCCAGGTCCAGCGCGAGAGAATGTCCTCGGGCGCGTCCACCTTGCCCTCGCCGATCGCGCGCAGGAGCACGCGCACGCCCTGGACGCGGTCCTTCTCCCACGGTCGGAGCCGAGGTCACCATCGTGACGAGGTCGTCGAAGTCGGCTCGGTCGACCTCGTACCGCGACCCGGTCGCCGAGCGCGGAGAGCCGCAGGCGGCGGTTCGGGTTCTCGGCGGCGCAGCTCATGAGGAAGGTCTCGCGGCATTCGCGGCTCGCTTGACGAGCTTCTCGGCGAACTGCTGCCGCTCCTCGTAGCGGATCTGGCGCCCGGCGATCCGCGCCCAGAGAAGCTGTTCGTCGTCGGCGAGCTTGCCGGGATCGACGCGTTCCCATTCGCGCGTGATGACGGCGACGCGGCGGCGCGGGTCGGGGGTGACCGGGACGAGCCAGGGCGCCGGCGAGAGCTTGCGGCGCGCCCGGCGCTGCACACGCCTGCGCGGCGCCGGCGTGACACGCGCGCTCCCGGCCGGTAGAAGTCGGCGTCGATCAGGCTGTGGATCGTGATCGTGCGCTCGTTGTGCGTGGCGGCGTCGTCGACGAAGTCGACGACGATGCCGGCCTCCTTGCGCGGCGCGAGGCGCATGATGCGGCCGATCCGCTGCTGGTAGACGCGGCGGCTGGCCGTCGGCGCCAGGTGCATGCACACCGTCGCGCGCGGCGAGTTCCAGCCCTCGGCGAGGAGCTGTGCGTTGATGAGGACGTTGATCTCGCCGCGCTCGTAGGCGGCCAGCGTCTCGGCGAGCTGCACGGGCGGGGTCCGTCCGCTGACGGCCTCCGCCTTGAGGCCCGCGGCGCGGAACTCGCGTGCCAGGCGGTAGGCGTGCTCGACTCCGGCCGCGTAGACGATGCCCGGCGTGTTGTCGAAGCGGTCGCGGTAGAGGCTCGCGGCCGCCTGGTTGATCAGGTCGTGATCCAGGACCTTGGCCAGGATCTCCTGGTCGTAGTCCCCGCCGACGATCGGCACCGAGGAGATCGCGGCCGCGGGGCGCACGCGCAGCGAGCGGAGCGGGGCGATCAGGCCGCGGCGGGCAGCGTCTCCGAGCGGGAGGTCGTCGACCGAGGCCGGGAAGACGTCCGAGACCTGCTTCGCGATCAGCTGCTCGGTCGCCGTCATGCCGATGTAGATCGGCTCGGTGAAGCTGCGGATCGCTGCGCTCGTCTTCTCGCCGAGGGCGGTGTGCGCCTCGTCGGCGATGACGAGGTGGTAGGCGGTGCGGGAGAGCGAGCCGACGTGGCGTGCGAACCACGCGTACGTCTGGATCGTGATCGGGTTCCCGTGCAAGCGGCTCCTGGCCCTTCGTGATCGCGGGGCGGAGGCGGTCGCCGTAGCCCTCCGCGGTCAGGTCGCGCGTGAACTGCTGCACGAGCAGGCGCCGGTGCGTGAGGATGAGGACGCCCATCGTCCGGGCGGCCTCGACGAAGCCGCCGGCGGCGATCGTCTTTCCGGAGGCAGTGGGGTGGCGGAAGCGGAAGCGCCGCACGGCGCCTGGATCGTCGGGCTCTGACCGCGGCCTCGCCGCGCTCGTGCTCCTCGTCGGAGAACGCCTCCTCGAGCTCCTCGTCCTCCTCGGCACGTCCTCGGCCGAGCGGCCCGTTGCCGTTCTCCTGGTGCTCCTCGTGGCGGGAGATGAGCTCGGTGAGCATGCCCGCGAGCGCGTCGATCTGGTGGCGGCGGAGCTCTGTGCCCGAGGCGAGCCGCGGCGGGTGGTCGGTGAGCACGCGCTCGAGGCCGAGCATGAGCGCGTAGCGGATTTTCCAGTCGGCGGAGGGCGCTCGGCGGCCCGCCTCCATCTCGGCCAGGGCGTCGTCGAGCGCCCGGCGGCGCGCCCTGCCCTCGGCCAGCACTTCGGCCGGATCCTCGTCCGTGGTGGAGGAAGGCCTCTCCGGCCCACGCTTCCGCTCGGAGGGCGGACTGCCGTCAAGGCGTCCACTTCCTCCGACGCGACGGTCGGATGCTCGATCGCTTCGTGCATGCGCGCAGCGCCAACACGCTGCCGAGTGAAACGAGGATGTGGCGCGCTCCAGGGGCGCGCGCACGGCCTCAATATATCCAAAAGGCGAGGCGAGCGGGCGGTTAGCGGCTGACTTGTACGGCAGCGGCCCTCTGCAGACCCACGGCCCGCTTCATGTGCTCATAGGCCTCGTCCGTACGCCCGGAGGCCTCGTATAGGTCGGCCATGCGCGCATAGACCTCCACGAGGTGCCGGTCGGGGCCGGTGCGCTCCAGGAGCTCGGCGGCGAGCTCGTAAAGCTCGAGCGCTCGGGCACGGTCGTCGATCTCCTCGTGCACGTCGAGCGAGCACCGCGTAGCTGCGCCCGGCAGCTTCGGGGCTCGCGTCGGCCACGGTCGCGGAGATCTTCACGGCGAGGGACGCCGCCTCGTCCCGCCGCCCGAGCTTCGCGAGCGCGCGCGCCTCCTCGAGGCGAAACTGCGCGCGCTCGACAGGGTTGCCACACCGGTCGACTAGGGGTCGGCCCTCCTCGATCAGCGCCAGGGCACTGTCGGGATTCCCGCGATCGTTCTCGATGAAGGCGAGCAGCTCGTAAGCACTCGCGGTCCGGTTGGCGTCCTCGGTCGCGCGCAGGATCTCGAGCGCCCGCCGGGCGTAGCGGGAGGCCGTCTCGGGGTCGTTCCGCTGCGCGTGCAGACGCGACTGCGACCAGTAGAGCTTCGCGCGCACGCCGTCGCTCTCGGAGTCCTTGCCCAGCGCCAGCGCCTCGCCGAGCACCTCCTCGGCGCGGTCCAGGTTGCCGTTCTGGATGAGGGCGTGCCCGAGCAGGACCGCGAACCTGATCTCGCGCAGCAGGTCGCGGTCGCGCCCGGCTGCCGCGAGGCAGCGCTCGAACACGGCGATCGCGGAGTCGAGCTCGCCGACCATCGCATACGCCCTGCCGAGGGACTCGGCCAGGTCCGGGTGGGCCCACTCGGGGTCGCCGTAGAGCGCGAGCGCCTGCTCGAAGCGCTCGATGGCCTCGCGCGGCCGCCCGCGGATGAAGGCGACCTGGCCCAGGCCTGCCTCCGCGGGCGCGCCGGCCGTGCCGGCCTCCCGCAGCCGCATGTAGAGCTCCTGCGCCAGGTCGACGTCGCCGAGGCGCAACGCTACTTCGGCCTCGAGCAAGGCTCCCCCGGGCTCGGCAAGCCCGTCCTCACCGCCGGTGGCGAGGTAGTCCACGGAGATGCTGAGCCGGCGCCCCAGCTCGCGCAGGAGCTGGAGCGAGGGGATCCGATCGCCGGACTCGATCCTCGAGATGTAGGCCGGCGAGCAGCCGGGGAAGGCGAGTTGCCGCTGGCTCAGGCCCGCCTTCTCGCGAGCGGCGCGCAGCCGCTCGCCCACCGCGCGGGGATCGTCAACGTGCGTTGACTTCTGTCGTGGCACCTATGGACGCCATTTCCGAGGGGTGCTTTCCGGGGCCGAACCGCGCGATCAGTATCTCCGACGGGGGGTCGTGTCACGTGACAACCGGCGCTACGCTCGCCCGTGCATGGACTGGGAGGCGCACGCAGAGCGGGAGGAAGGCCGCTACGCCGACGGGATCGCTCGCCTTCCGGAAGATCCGGACGCGCGGCAAAAGCAGCTCGTCCGGGTCGCGATGGCGGCGACCGGGGCGGGGCTCGTCCGTCTCATGCAGGGGAGGAGGGCGGAAGCGGCCGGCTGGCTCGTGCGTTCGGCCGAGCGGTTCCGCGAGAGCTTCGAGGACGCTCCGCCGGGAAGCTGGGGCAGGCCCATCGGCGCGGTGAAGGCGCGCCTCCTCGCCGGTGACGCGGAAGGGGCGCGCGCGGACGCCCGCTGGGCGCTCGCGCAGCAGCCGGAGGGATCCGGCTCCCCCATCGGCCGCTATGCGGCTGTGCTCGCCCTGCTCGCGCTCGGAGAGGACGAGGCTGCTGCCCCGCTTGCGGAGGGCTTGCGTGGGGAGGCTCCGCGAGGCGTTCCCCGGCGACGTCGCCGATGCGCTCGCGGCGCTCGCCGGCGGGGACGGTGAGGCCTATGCCGACGCCGTGGGCCGAGTGCTCCGCTCCTTCGAGGAGCGTGATGCCTACCTCGAAGACGTCCCCGTCGCCGACACGGTGATCGTCCTCGAGGCGCTCGCGGATGCCCGCGACCTCGCCGCACACCCGCGCTCTCCCCTCCTCCCAGGCGACTAGCGGCCGCTGACCTGCCTCCGCGAGACCTGTCCGGGGTCTGACCCCTGACATGTCCCGAAAGGCGGGCAGTGTGGAAACGAAGCTGTGAAAAAGTGCGAGCGCGGACGGAGCGCGTCGTACTCTTCTTGCATATGCCTCGAAGACCGCGCCTCGTCGACCCCCACGGCTTGAGTCACGTTACGGCGCGCGGAAACCGCCGGCAGCTCATCTTCCTGGACGGCGGGGACTACGGCGTCTTCCTTGGGCTCCTGTCGAAGGTCGCCGCCGATCGTGGTTGGCGCTGCCAGGCGTTCTGCTTGATGCCCAACCACTACCACGCTGTTCTCGAGACGCCGCGTGCAGACCTCTCCGCCGGAATGCAGCAGCTGAACAGTCGGTACGCCGAGTGGTTCAACGGCCGCCACGAGCTCACGGGGCATGTGTTCCAAGGGCGTTTTCACTCGGTGGAAGTCGAGAGTGACTGGCATCTGCTCCAGCTTTCCCGCTACGTCTCGATGAACCCCGTTCGAGCTGGGCTTTGTCGAGGCCCGGCCGCCTGGAGGTGGAGCAGCTACCGCGCGGTGCTCGGGCTCAGCTCCGCGCCGCCCTTCCTCGCCGTCGAGCGCGTGCTCCAGCTGTTCGGACACGATCCCGCGCGGGCCAGGGCGAGTTTCCACAGCTTCGTGGTCGCCGGGTAGCGGACCAGGGAAAGGGACATGGCACTTTGAGCCATGTCCGGGGTCAGACCCCGGACAGGTCCCTAACCGACGAGGAGGCCCGTAACGAACATGATGGCGATGCCGGCCAGGAAGCCGCCCACGACGTAGCCCGACGTGAGGCCGCCTGGGGCGCGGCGGGCTACGTAGCGCGCTACTTCGACGACGACCTGGAGCGCCGCGCCGGCGGCGACCGCGAAGAAGAGAACGGCGAGCACGTCGTTCGTGACGTACCCGCCGATCCACGCGCCGAGGATCGTCGGCGCTCCCGCGACGAGGGCGAGCACGGCCAGCCGGCCGATGCCGGCGCGCGCGCCCTCGGCCACGGGCGCAGCGATTCCGAGCCCCTCGGTGACGTTGTGCACCATGAAGCCGACGATCAGAAACGTTCCGAGCGTGAGCTCGCCGAGGGCGAAGGACGAGCCGATGGCGAGCCCTTCGCCGAGGTTGTGCGCTCCGATCCCGATGGCGACGAGGGTGGCGAGCGCGAGCCCGCCGAGGACACCGCCGCCCGCGCTTCCGCCGCTCGCGGAGAGCCGCTGGGCGAGGAAGGACAGCGCCAGGTAGCTCGTCGCCACGCCGAGGAGGACGAGCCCGATGCCGCCGAGGGCGCCGGGGAGCGCCGCCTGCAGCTCCAGCGCCTCGGCGAGCGCCTCGAGCGCCAGGAACGTGAGCAGCCCGCCGGTCAGCGCCATGAACGCGGCCAGCCACTCGGGGCGCCGCCCGCCGCAGCGAGGGCAGCCAGAGGAGCCCGAGCGCGACGGGAACGATGCCGACGAGCGCGCCGATGAGCGCGTAGCCGAGGAAGCCCTTCGGCGCTCGGGCCGGGCGTCTCCACCGCGGCCGGCGATCTCCTCCGTCGTCTGGATGCCGGTCGAGCTCGTGACGCCGACGGCGATGGGCTCGTCCTCCACCCAGTCGTAGGGGACGACGACCGTGGACGAGCGAAGGCGGCCGAGCTCGCGCGGCCCGTCGACCGAGTAGGGGACGATGGCGTCGTCCACGGTGACCGTGGCGATCGTGATCGCCTCGCGCTGCGGGTTGGTCACGCGGATCCGGATCTCGCCCGGGCTGAACTCGACGCGGCGGATGTCCAGCTCGTCCGCCGGCGGCGGGTTGCGTCCCACGAGCTCGAGGAGCGAGCCGCCGCGCGCGGCGAAGAGCGAGACGACGCCGACGAGGAGAAGCAGCGGCACGAGCGCCCACAGCCGCCAGCGGGCGAGGCCGCGCCTGGCCCGCTCCTCCCTGCTTCGGCGACCGACCGCGCTTCCATCGGAGTCTAGCCACGACTCGAAGAAGCCCATCCAGCCGAGCTCGGCGAACTCCGACTGGTGCGCGTGGAACATGAAGAGCCCGGTGTTGGCGAACTCGATCTCGATGATTCCGCGCTCGCCCTGGCAGAGCATGACCGTGTCGGTGTAGTGGAACTGGTCGGTCGAGCCGGTCGGGTAGTAGCGGAAGAAGTCGCCGTGCAGGTGGAAGGAGTTGACGAGGTCGAACTCGGTCAGGTTCGCGAGGTAGATGCGGACGAGCTGCGAGCGGCGGACACGGATCGGGTACTTCGCGTAGTAGAAGGCCGGCCCGTTGACGGCGTAGAAGTTGTTCTCGCCGTCGCCGTCGGTGTCGAAGCCGTTCATGACCATGACGATCTCCTGTGCCGGCGCGCGCGGGGTCGGCGGGTCGACGATGAACGCCCCGTAGAGCCCCTTGTGCGATGTGCTTCTTCAGCGGGGTGGCGTGGCAGTGGTAGAGGTGCATGCCGTACGGCCGCGCCGGGAACTCGTACGTGAACTCGTCGCCTGGCGCCACGATCTCGAAGACGCCGTCCATGTTCGCCGGGTGGATGCCGTGGAAGTGGATCGTGTGCGGGTGCGAGCCTCCGTTCACGAAGTGGACACGGAGCAGGTCGTCCTCGCGTCGCCCGGATGACCGGGCCGGGGGCGGTGCCGTTGTACGTCCAGGCGGGGAAAGTGACGCCCTTGAGCGACCTCGATGTCACGATCCTCCGCAACGAGGGTGTATTCGCGCACGCGGCCGGGCTGGTGCGGGAGCGCCTCGGGCGGGTACGTGAGCGCGTCGAGGTCGACCGGGCCGCCGGGGGCCGGGAACCTCCTCGCCGATCATGGCCGCGTGGCCCGTGACCCCGTGCTCGTGCCCAGATGCGAGGCCTCGTGGTCGTGCTCGCGCCCGCCGGCGAAGGCGAGGCCGGCGAAGGGGCGCGGAGGCCACGAGCGGCGCGGCGCCCACGAGGAGCTGCTGCGGGTCACTCCGCGAGACTTAGACATGTCTAAATTCTAGTTTCGACAGGGTACTCGTCGCAACCCTCGTGTTCCAGGGTAGAAACCCCGCGTGGAGGTCCGCTTCTTCGCCACCGCAGGCCTCGGAGTCGGCTGGGTTGCGCCCGAGCCAAAGCTAATCCAACGCACGTCGCACGCGCTCGAAGACGACGGGCGCGTCTGGGTCGTCGATCCAGTCGCCGGCGAGGAGGTCGAGCAGCGGATCCGGGCGCTCGGCGAGCCCGCCGGCGTGCTCCAGCTCCTCGACCGTCACGAGCGCGACTGTCAGGCGCTTGCCGCGCTCCTCGACATCCCGCTGTACCGGCTGCCCTTCGAGGGCATGCCCGGGGCGCCGTTCGTGCCCCTGCGCCTCCTCGACCGCCGTGGCTGGCGAGAGGTCGCGCTCTGGTGGCCCTCGCGGCGTGCGCTGGTGTGCGCGGAGGCGGTCGGCAGCGCGCCGCACTATCTCGCCCCGGGGGAGCGGCTCGCCGTGCACCCGCTCCTCCGACCGCGGCCACCGAGGTGGCTGCGCGGGCTCGCTCCCGAGCACGTTCTCTGCGGGCACGGTGAGGGAATCCATGGACGGGAGGCCGCGTTGGCCCTCGACGAAGCACTGTGACCGCCCGGCGGCGCGCTCCGCGCTGGCTCTGGCACCAGATCAAGAGATCTCTGGGAGGAGACGATGAGAGAAGACCTCGTACCCGGCAACCCGTTTCCCGACCTGCGCCTGCCCGACACGACGGGCGAGGAGATCGCTCTCAGCGACATCGCCAAGGAGCAGCCGCTCGTGCTCGCGTTCCTGCGCGGCTGGTGGTGTCCGAAGGAGCAGGTCCGCCTCGGGGCCCTCGTCGCCCTGCAGGACGAGATCCAGCGCGAGTACGGGAGGATCGCCGTCGTCACCGTCGACGAGCCGTACGTGAACGGCGCGTTTCGCGCCGGCCTCGGCGCCGCGTTCCCGTTCCTCTCCGACGAGGAGCGCAGGGTGGCCGAGGAGCTCGACCTCCTCGAGCTGACCGACGAGCACCACCGCCCCTTCCTGCCTTTCACGTTCGTCCTCGACTCGCGGCTCGTCGTTCACCGGATCTGGTGTGGCTTCTGGTACTGGGGAAACCCGACGCCGGAGGAGCTGCGGCTGGCCCTGCGGGAGATCACGCGTGCCGAGCAGCCGAGCTTCGACCCGCAGGCGGTGTGGCAGGCGGGCGGCGCGGCGGCCCCCGACGCGGGCATCGACGCCGAGGTCGTGTGGATCCGGAAGAACAGCAAGGGCCAGGAGCTCTGGCGTGGCGTGCACGACGGCCGAGCTGCCCGAGGTGGGCGACGAGCTGGGCCGCTCGATCGTGGACGGGCGGGCCTGGGTCGTGCGCGAGATCGAGCGCACAAGCGGCCGAACCGCCGTTCACGTGAGCAAGGAAGGCCCGCCGCGCGGCGACCCGCGGAAGGTCGGGCATCACATCACGGTGCCGCCGCGCGTCCGCTAACCGGCGATCTTCTCGATCGTCTTCGCGGTGAGGCGGTCGAGCGCCTGGACCGAGAGCTCGAGGTGCTCGGGCTTCGTGTCCTCGAGCTTCGTGTGCGAGAGGCCGCGCAGGCTCTGGACGAAGAGCATGACCGTCGGGACGCCCGCCCGCGCCACCTCGGCGGCGTCGTGGAGCGGCCCGCTGGGTAGGCGGTGCGACTGCCCGGAGACCTCCTCGACCGCCTGGTCGGCGAGCTCGATCAGCTCGGCGTCGAAGGGGATGGGGTCGATGCGCCACACAGGCTTCCACTCCACCTCGACGTCCTCCTCCTGCGCGAAGCGCTCGCTCGCCTCCTTCGCATCGGCGAGCATTGCGGCAAGCCTGTTGCTGTCGAGGTGCCGCTGGTCGAGCAGGACGGTGCACGTCTCCACGACCGAGGTGACGATGCCGGGCTTCGTCACGCAGCTCCCCATGGTGCAGACGGCGCCGTCTCCGGTGCTCGCGGCGATTTTGCGGATCTCGAGTGCGAGCTTCGCGGCGCCGGCGAGTGCGTCGCGACGCTTGTCCATGGGCGTCGAGCCCGCATGCGCGGCCTGGCCTCTGAACGTGATCTCGTGGCGCTCCACTCCGAACGTACCCAGGACGACGCCGAGCGGCAGGTTCATGGACTCGAGCACGGGGCCCTGCTCGATGTGAAGCTCGAGGTAGGCCGCGGCGCCCTCGAGTCGGCTGCGCGCCGCGAGCGCGCCGTCGAGGTCGACGCCGTGCTCCGCGAGTACGTCCGGGAGGCTCCGGCCATCCGCGTCGCTGCGGGCGCGGAGCTCGTCCTGATCCTCCATCGTCCCCGAGGCCGCGCTCGAGCCAAAAAGCGAGCGGCCGAAGCGGGCGCCCTCCTCGTCGGCCCAGTTGACGAGCCTGACGGTGACCGGCGGCCGGCCTTCCTTTGCGATTCGGCGCAGGACCTCGACCCCAGCCAGCAGGTTGAGGGACCCGTCGAGCCAACCCCCGTTGGGCACGGAGTCGATGTGCCCGCCGATGAGGAGGGAGCGCTCGGAGCCGCCCGGGAGCGTGAACCACTGGTTGCCCGCCTCGTCGGTCTCCTTCACGGCGCCGGTCTCGGCGAGCTTGCCGGCGAGCCACTTCCTGGCCTCCACCCACGTGTCCGTCCACGCGACCCGCTGCGCTCCGTCCTCGTCCCCCGTCAGTTCGCGGAGCTCTCGCAGCTCTTCCACTGTGCGTGCTGGCTCGAGCGGCACGGTGCGTGCAGCTTAACCGGCGTTGTATCCTCGTTGCTAAGTGGGCCGAGGATCGCGTCGGATCAAGCGCTGGCACAAGGACCGCCAGCGCAAGAAGAAGGCGCGCGAGAAGCGCCGGGCTGAGCCTGTCGCGAAGCCGAGGCGGGGAAGTCCAGCGTGAGCCTCGTCACGGCTATCCACCTCTATGTCACCGACCTCGACCGCTCGATCGACTGGTACAGCCGCCTGCTCGGGCGCGGCCCCGCGGCCGCGTACGACGAGGGAGAGAACGCGCACAGCGCCTTCTACGTTCTCGAGGAGCAAACGTTCCTCGTCCTCACGTGGGACCCCGAGCGTGGGCGCGAGACCGGCGGCAGCGTCCGCCTCGAGCTCGCGGCCGACGACATCGACAAGCACATCGAACGCCTCGAGCGGCAGGGCATCGCGGACGGTCAGGTCACCCGCACGCGCTTCGGCACCGAGGTCTACGACCTCGCCGACCCCGACGGGCATCTCGTGCGCATCGGCCCTGCCTGGACGCTGCACGCCATCGAGGGCGCGGTCTAGAGCGCGGTCTCGGCTGCGGGGGCCGTCTCCGCGCGCCGGCGCTCGAGCGCGGTCCAGCAGGCCAGCGTGTCGGCGGACACCTGCGCGCCGAGCCCCTTGGGCGCGGCCGCCCAGGCGAGGTCCGCGACGCGGTCGGGATTCGGCCGCGGCTCGGCCCCGTCCCGCAGGGTGGCGCAGTAGGCGACGAGCGCCGACCCGGTGTCGTCGCTGACCACGATCGCGACCGGGGCGAAGCCGGGAAGGTCTTCCTCGGCCAGGCCGAGCTCCTCGGCGGCGTCTTCGAGCACGGCCTGACGAGGCTCCTTTCCCGGGACGAGGCCGCCTGAGGCGGAGGCGGTCCACAGGAGCGGATCGCGCCCGATGGAGGGGCCGCGGAGCTGGAAGAGCGTGTCGCCGTCCGGCCGCTCGACGAAGAGCTGCACGCCGAGCGCGAAGCCGAGACGGTAGGCGAGCGTCGGCTCCTCGAAGACGACCATCGCCTCCGCGTAGCGGCCCGAACGGCGGAGGATCGCGCCGTCGCGGGACACCCCGTGGCAGAAGGCGACCCGGCCGTCGAAGCGGCCGGCCGTCCGCGACAGGACCCGCGCCGCGTCGTCGACTGCCCGTCCGAGAGGGCCGTCGGCCGGCAGCCCGAACGGCAAGGGCCGGAAATGGGGCTCGTCGTCGAGGAGGACGATCGCGTGCACGCTTCTAGTCTGGCGGATGAGCGGGACGTGACCGGTCAGATCTGCCAGCCGGTGTAGCGGGCGAGCCGCGCGGTCAGCTCGACGAGCTCGCCGGTGATGAGCAGAACGCCGAAGACGGCGAGCAATGCCACCGAGCCGAGGCTGACCGCCCGCCAGTTAGCGCGGACCCAGCGAACCAGGCCGAGCGCCCGCGTGAAGGCGAGGCCGAAGAGCAGAAAGGGCAGGCCGAGGCCGAGCGAGAACGCCGCCAGGAGAACCGTGCCCTCGCCCGGGCTCGCTCCGACCGAGAGGGTGAGGATGGCGGCGAGCGTGGGGCCGACGCACGGCGTCCAGGCAACCGCGAAGGCGATGCCGGTGAGACCCGCCGTCGCGAGCCCGCCGGCCTGCGGAAAGGGAACGCGCCGCTCGACGGTGAAGAGCCGTGGAAGCGGGAGGCCCGCGAGCGTGACGGCGGCGAGTAGGACGAAGACTCCGGCGAGGATCTCCAGGGTTCGGCGATTCTCGAGCAGGAAGCTGCCGAACCAGGCGGCGCCGGCCCCGAGGGCCACGAACATGGCGGTGAACCCGGCGACGAAAGCGGCCGTGCAGGCCGTCACCCGGTGGGGGCGCGCGCCCAGCTCGTCGAAGCCGATTCCCGAGACGAAGGAGAGGTAGCCGGGAACGAGGGGAAGGACGCAGGGAGAGCTGAAGGACACGAACCCTGCGGCGAAGGCTGCCGCCACGCCGCTAAGCCCCAGCTCGATCACGGCCGCGACTCTAGCTCGCGCTCCTTGCGAGAGGGTTACGCTCGACTGGACAGGGGAATAACCCGCCGCCGTGCCACGCCTTCGTCGATCCGACTGCTCGAGCCCCGGGATCGTCCGCCGCCGTCGCGGCCGCGGGTTCGAGTACCTCGACGAGGAAGGGGACCGAATCACGGACACGGAGGTGCTCGAGCGAATCCGCGGGCTCGTCATCCCGCCGGCCTGGGAGAACGTCTGGATCTGCCCGCATCCGTTCGGGCACATCCAGGCGGTCGGCATGGATGCGGCCGGACGCCGGCAGTACCTCTACCACTCGCGCTGGCGCCTGCGCCGCGACCAGGAGAAGTTCGACGAGATGACCCGGTTCGCCCGCGCGCTGCCCGCGCTGCGCGAGACGTGCGCGAAGCACTTGCGCCGCCGCAAGCTCGACCGCGAGCGCGTCCTCGCCTGCGCGGTGCGCCTGCTCGACCGCGGGTTCTTCCGCATCGGCACGGAGGGCTACGCGGAAGAGAACCGCACGTACGGGCTTGCCACCATGCGCCGGAAGCACGCTGTCCTGGGCGCGGACGGCCTCGTCACGTTCGACTACCCGTCCAAGGGCGGCAAGCGCCGCGTCCAGAACGTGGTCGACCGCGACGTCTACCGGGTGGTCGAGGCCCTGAAGAAGCGGCGTGGACGGAGCGACGGGCTGCTCGCCTACAAGGACGGCGCTCGCTGGGACGACGTCAGATCGGACGACATCAACGACTACATCAAGGACGTCACCAGGGACGGTTTCTCGGCCAAGGACTTCCGGACCTGGCATGCCACCGTCCTCGCGGCGGTTGCGCTGGCGGTCTCCGGAGCGGCGGCGACATCGAAGACGGCGCGCAAGCGGGCGATCGCGCGAGCGATCGCGGAGGTCGCGCATTACCTCGGCAACACGCCGGCCGTCTGCCGCGCCTCCTACATCGACCCGCGCGTCTTCGACCGCTACCGCGACGGGCTCACGATCGGCGGCGCACTCGAGGAGCTCGGCGACGGCGAGTACGGGGAGCCGGCCACCCAGGGAGCCGTCGAGGAGGCCGTGCTCGACCTGCTCGAGCGTGACCTCTCGTCGGAGGCGCTCGAGAAGGTCGCTTAGATGGTTGATCGGGAAGTGTGGTGCCGGCGGGGGCGTCCGTGACCGAGCGTGAGGCCGCGATCGTTCCGAGTTCGTACCTTGAGGGTTCGGGCGAGAAGGAGCGTGGTCTCAGGTGATGTGTCAGGGGCGTCATCCGGCGGTGCCACGGTTTCCGGTCAGTTTCCGGTCAAGCATCTAGGCCGATTTGGGCCCGCCTGCCCGCGTGGTAGGCTCGCTAGCCCCCTCGATGCGCCGAGCTCTCCTCCTCGTTCTCCTGCTCCTCCTGGCCGGGCTCGCGGCGAGCTGCGGTGAGGACGACGGGGACGAAGGCGACGGCGCCGCGGCTCCGGACACGGCCGCGGCCGACACCGGTGCAGCCGAGTCCGACCCGTGCGCCAAGGACCAGCTCACGCTGGTCAACGAGGGGCAGCTCACGATCGGAACCGACAACCCTGCGTTCCCGCCGTGGTTCCAAGACGCGGAGGGCGCACCCTGGGATCCCACGACCGAGCCGACCGGCGAGGGCTACGAGGCGGCCGTCGCCTACGCGGTCGCCGAGGAGCTCGGTTTCACGGAGGACGAGGTGGAGTGGGTCGTCGTCCCCTTCGACCGCGCGTTCGCGCCCGGGCCGAAGGACTTCGACTTCGACATCAACCAGATCTCCTACGCGCCGGAGCGCGACGAGGCGGTCGACTTCAGCGACTCCTACTACGACACCGAGCAGTCCGTGGTGACGCTGCAGAACTCCGAGTTCGCGCGCGCGTCCTCGCTCGCCGACCTGAAGGGCGCAAAACTCGGCGCGCAGGTCGGTACGACAAGCCTCGATGCCATCAACGAGGTCATCCAGCCCGATCCCGACCCCTCAGTCTTCACCACGAACAACGACGCCGTCACGGCCCTCAAGAACGGGCAGGTGGACGGCATCGTCGTCGACTACCCGACCTCGCTCTTCATCACGGCCGTGCAGGTTCCGAACGGGACGACCGTGGGGCGGCTGCCGGCGGAGGGGCAGGAGTTCTTCGGCCTCGTCTTCGAGGAGGGGAACCCGCTCCGCGACTGCGTGAACGAGGCGCTGGCTTCCTTGCGTGACGCCGGCACGCTGGACGAGTTCGCACAGGAGTGGATCGAGGGCCAGGCCCCGCCCGTCCTCGAATAGAGCCCGCCCGTGAGAGCCTCCGGCGCATCCGGGAGGCGCAGCACCCTGATCGCGCTCGCGAGCACGGTCGTGTTCGCGGTCGCGGTCGTTCTTGTCATCACGAATGCCCCCGGCTGGCCCGCGGTCAAGCGCGGCTTCCTGAACGGCGAGGTCTTCCGGGAGTCGCTCGAGGTCATCCCCGAGGCCTTCCTTCTCAATGTGCGGATCTTCCTGATCGCGGAGGTGCTGATCCTGGCCTTCGCGCTCTTCATCGCGATCCTGCGCAGCCTGCCGGGGCCCGTCTTCCTCCCACTTCGCTTGCTCGCAATCGCTTATGCCGACCTCTTCCGCGGTGTGCCCACGATCCTCGTCATCTACCTGCTCGGCTTCGGCGTGCCCGCGCTGCAGATCCCTGGCGTCCCTCGCGAGGAGCTCTTCTGGGGTGTGGTAGCCCTTGTCCTCGTCTACTCCGCGTACGTCTCCGAGGTGTATCGCGCGGGAATCGAGTCCGTGCACCCGAGCCAGGAGTCGGCCGCCCGCTCGCTGGGGCTCTCCCGAGCCCAGGCTCTCCGCTTCGTCATTCTCCCGCAGGCGGTGCGGCGGGTCATGCCGCCACTTCTCAACGACTTCATCGGTCTCCAGAAGGACACGGCTCTCGTCGGTCTCCTCGGCCCCGTCGAGGCCTTCCGGCAGTCGCAGATCGAGGTCGCTGCGACCTTCAACTTCACGCCTTACCTCGTGACCGCGCTCCTCTTCATCCTCCTGACCATCCCACTGGCGCGCCTCACCGACTGGCTCGTCCTCCGCGACCGCCGCCGGCAGCTGGCGCTCGGAGCGGCGAGGTGAGGAGCGAGGGAAGCGCGCTTGTCGTCGAGGGGCTCCACAAGTCCTTCGACGGGACCGAGGTGCTCAAGGGGATCGACCTCGTGCTCGACCGCCACGAGGTCGTCTGTCTGATCGGCGCCTCCGGTTCGGGAAAGTCGACGCTCCTTCGCTGCGTGAACCTGCTCGAGCCCGTGGACGCGGGCCGGATCGTCGTCGAGGGGGACGAGATCACCGCGCCCGGCGTGGACGTCAACCGCATCCGGCGCCGTATCGGCATCGTCTTTCAGGCGTACAACCTCTTCCCGCACATGAACGTGCTCCGGAACATCACGCTCGCGCCAGTTAAGGCTCTCGGCGTGCGGCCCGAGCAGGCCGAGGTGGACGCCCTCGAGCTGCTGGGCCGCTTCGGGCTCGCCGACAAGCGGGACGACTACCCCGACCGGCTCTCGGGCGGGCAGCAACAGCGCGTGGCGATCCTGCGCGCGCTCGCGATGCGGCCGCAGATCCTGCTCCTGGACGAGGTGACGAGCGCGCTCGACCCCGAGCTCGTCGCTGAGGTGCTCGCCGTGATCCGGGAGCTTGCCGCGGGCGGCATGACCATGCTGATTGCGACACACGAGATGAGCTTCGCGCGCGACATCGCCGACCGCGTCTGCTTTCTCGACGCCGGCGTCATCCTCGAGCAGGGCCCGCCGCAGGAGATTTTCACAGCGCCCGGCGAGGAGCGGACGCGCCAGTTCCTGCAGCGGATCATCGCAGCCGGGCGGCTATGAAGCGGCTCTACCTCCTCCGTCATGCGAAGTCGAGCTGGAGCGACGAGTCGCTGCCCGATCACGAGCGGGCGCTCGCTCCACGGGGGAGGCGTGCGGCCAAGCTCATGGCCCGGCATCTGCAGAAGGAACGCATCCAGCCGGCGCTCGTCCTCTGCTCGTCGTCCGTGCGGACGCGCGAGACACTCGCGCGGATCGGCAAGGCTCTCCGGGACGACGTGCCGGTCGCGGTTGAGGACGGGCTCTACGGCGCCGGCGCGGAGGAGCTCCTCGAGCGCCTTCGCGTGCTGCCCGCCGACCTGCCGTCGGTGCTCTTGATCGGCCACAACCCGGGGATGCACGATCTCGCCCTCGCGCTCGCCTGGAGCGGCGCCGAGCTCGCTCGCCTGGAAGAGAAGTTCCCGACGGCGGCCCTGGCGACGCTCGCGTTCGACTTCGAGACGTGGGCCGAGCTGGAGCCCGGCAGCGGCGAGCTCGTCGGCTACGTCGTGCCCCGCGAGCTCGGGTGACCGATCTCCGCTCTGCCCCTCGCGGACGCGCTAGTTCCTGCAGGGGATCATCGCCGCCGGCCGCCTCTAGATCTATTCGCGGTCAGAATGCGGTCGTGGCTTCGTACTCGGTCAACCCACGCGGTGTGGCCCGGGCGCGGCGGCTCATCGACGCTCGCCAGTACGTTCTTCGAAGCGACTGGGGAGACGTCCAACCCACCGCCGCCGACGAGAACGCGTACTTGGAGTCACATTCCTGGGATGACTACGGTGAGTGGTATCTCGGGCTCACGGAGGGAGCCTCCGAGGAGACAAAGGCCAGGTTCGCGTTCGTCTATGGGGATTTCCGGCGCATCCATCGAAGCGGTCTGATCGCGTGCCACTATCGTGCGGCCGAGTGGCGCCACAAGGAGGTCGAGCTGGCGGCACACGAGCTTCTGCAGCGTCTCGACAAGGTCAGCGCCTGAGCACCCGAACCAAGGAGGTTCCCATGGCAACGAAAGCCGACTTCACCGAAGAGGAGTGGAAGACGATGCAGAAGGGTGTGTCCGGGGCCGGGATGCTGGTTTCGGTCGCCGACCGCGGCTTCTTCGACACGTTCAAGGAGGTCGGCGCTCTCAGCGGACACCTGAAGGAAGCCCGCGAGAAGAGCCCGAGCGCCCTCGTCCGCGATCTGGCCGAGCTGCGGGGCACGGGCTTCGGGCTCACCGACTCGCCCGACGAGGTCGAGAAGGGGACGCTGGAGGCGCTACGTTCCTCCATGGCGACCCTGAAGGCGAAGGCTCCGGACGAGGCGCCGGCCTACCAGGAGCTCGTGCTCGCCGTAGCCGAGTCGGTGGGGAAGGCCGCCGACGACCTGGGCGCTCCGGAGACCGGCGCGATCGAGAAGATCAAGGGCGCACTCCAGACCGGCTGAGCGCAGTCTCAACGCGCGTAATCCCACGGCCTTATAGTCCGGCGATGTTCGCCCTGCCGGCGGAGCCGATCATCGAGGCGCCCTGCCCCGCCGAGGCTCGCTCGCTCGACCGCCGCGCGGAGTGCGGGTTCGTGGCCGTTCCGCTCGACCGGGAACAGCCGAACGGCAAGAAGATCAGGATCTACTTCGAGTGGTATCCGCGCCGGGATCGATCGCGGCCTCCGCTCGCGACGGTCGTGTCCGCGGAAGGAGGCCCCGGCTACCCCACGACTCCCGATCGCGCCGGCCGCGCCGAGCTGTGGCGTCCGGTCTCGGGACGCCGAGACCTGCTGCTCGTCGACCTGCGCGGGACGGGAAAGAGCAGGGCCCTCGGGTGCAAGGCATTCGCCAGGTCGACGCGGAAATACGTAGCCCGTGCCGGCCGCTGCGCCACCCAGTTGGGGCCCGCGCGCGACCTCTACTCGACGTCTCAGGCCGTGCAGGACATCGAGGCGGTGCTCGGCGCGGTCGGGGCCGACCGGATCGACCTGTACGGGGACTCGTACGGCTCGTACGCGGCGCAGGCATTCGCGCTCCGCTATCCGGGGCGCCTTCGCTCTCTCACCCTCGACAGCACGTACCCGCTGCCCGGAACGGATCCGGCGTGGGCGGACCTGGCGGCATCGATTCGACGCGGCCTCCGCCTCGTCTGCGCGCGACGGCCGAATTGTCCGGCCAAGCTGCGCGGCGTTGATCCCGTTCGCCTCGTGGCGCGATTCGCGGGGCGGGTTCGCCAGCGGCCGATCGTCGGGTTCGCGCCCGACGGCGACGGCACCAGGACGCGCGTGCGTCTCAACGAGGACGCATTCGTTCAGACCGTGTCGTCCGGCTACTACTATCCCGCCCTCTGGCGCGACCTGTTCGCCGCGATCCTCTCGGCACGGCGGGGGACCTGGGTCCGATTCTGCGACTGGCGGCGGAGACGGTGACGATCGACGTGGGCGCAGCCGATCCGCCGTCTTCCTCGGAGGCGCTCTACCTGGCAGTCATTTGCCAGGACTATCCCCAGCTCTGGGATCCCGCGACGCCCGTCGGCGAGAGACTGGACGAGGTCGCCCGTCGTCTCGCGGCATACCCCAAGGGCACGTTCGCTCCGCTCTCACCGTCCGCCTGGATCGGCACGGACTACGAGGGCGTGCTCGCTTGCCTGCGCTGGCCGTCGCCGACTCGGTTTGACCCTCCCGACCCGCCCGGGGCGACGTACCCGAACGTGCCCACCCTTGTGCTCAACGGCGATCTGGACACCATTACGGCCTCGTCGGGCGCGCGCGAGGTCGCGCGGCGCTTCCCGAACTCGACCTTCGTCGAGCTTCGCAACTCGCTCCACGTCACCGTTCTGTACGACCGCGACGCCTGCGCCTCCCGGCTCTACGTCCGCTTCGTGCGCAGGCTCGACGCCGGCGACACGACGTGCGCGGAGCGCGTGGCGGAGGTTCACCTCGTGCCGTCCTATCCGACCTCGCTCAGACGGGCCGTACCGGCTCGGGCTCGCGAAGGCGACCGCTCCCTGCGGCGCGACCGCAAGCTCGCAAGCGTCGCGGCGGCCACCGTCGCGGACGTCCTTGCCCGCTGGTGGGTGAACTACGACGGGACGAGCGTCGGTCTGCGCGGCGGGCGCTGGTCGTACACGGGTGACGACCGAATGGTCTTCGAGCTGGACAAGGTGCAGCTCGTTCGCGGTGTCGAAGTCTCGGGCACCGCGCGCTGGTCGTACGCGGGCGGCGGCGTGCGGGCCGACGTTCGGGTACGGGGGCCGAGCGGCTCGACTGGTGCCCTGGCGATGCGCTGGTCCCTGCGGCGCCCGCACGCGGTCGCCATGCTCGGCGGGAACGTGGACGGGCGAGCCCTTCGGGCGACGATGCTCGCCCCCTGACCCCGACCGGCCGACTAGAGGTCGGCGGCTTCAGTTCGCGCCCGCGTTCGGGGCAAGAGCACGTTGTAGACGAGCTCGTCCACGAGCGATGCAAGCCAGACGATGATTGTCGCGAGCACCCACGTCCACCAGCCCTCGATCTGAATGCCGTCGGAGATCGCGTCCGTGATCACGAGAACGAGCCACGTGGTGAGCAGCCCGACCACGGCGGCGAACACCCGGTTCGGGGTCGTCACGACCCAGGTGGCGAGCGGCTGGACGGGCAGCGACAGGAGGCTGAAGATGGCCAGGGCGATGAGGAAGCCGCTCGTGTCGATCTCGAAGCGCTCGAGCAGCGCGGCGGCGAGCAGCAGCGCGGCGGCGTTCGCCGCCACCGCGAGCGCGACACGCACCAGCAGGCGCACGTCGGGAGCATAGAAGCCCGCCGCGACGGCGGGCGCGCTAGCCTCCAGGTGCCTTCGTCGAAGGATTCGAAAGGAGAGGATCGACATGCCGAAGGTCCTGATCGTCACCGGCGACGCGGGTGAGTCGCTCGAGGTCCTCTACCCGTATCAGCGGCTGCGGGAGGAGGGGTACGAGGTCGACATCGCGGCGCCCACGAAGAAGCAGCTCCAGTTCGTCGTCCACGATTTCGTCGAGGGATTCGACACCTATACGGAGAAGCCCGGCTATACGTGGCCCGCGGATCTCGCGTTCTCGGATGTGGACCCATCCGACTACGCAGCGCTCGTCGTTCCCGGAGGGCGCGCGCCCGAGTACATTCGCAACGATCCCGACTTCCAGCGGGTCGCACGTCACTTCTTCGAGGACGAGAAGCCGGTCGCGCAGCTTTGCCACGCATCGCAGGCACTCGCGGCCGCGGGCGTCCTCGGCGGGCGCCGGACGGCCGCCTATCCCGCCCTCGCTCCGGACGTCGAGGCAGCCGGCGCCGAGTTCGTCGACGCCGAGGCGGTGGTCGACGGCCACATGGTCTCGGCCCGCGCGTGGCCCGACCACTCGGCGTGGATGCGGGAATTCATCCGGCTGCTCCGGGAAAAGGCCCCGGCCGAGCCCCTCGCCGAAGCGGTCAGCTAGGCTCCCGCCGCGGACTAGGCTCGGTGGAGGAAGTCAGCGAGCGCGGAGCGCACGCGCTCCGCGCTCGCGCCGGCGAAGAGCTGCGTTCCGTGCTCGGATCCGGGAACGATGAGGAGCTCCTTGTCGCGGCTCGCGGCGTCCCGGTGGAGCAGTTGCGCATCGGCTGCGAAGTGGGAGTCGTCGCGCGCGGAGACGAAGAGGAGCGGCACGTCCAGGGCGCGGACCGCTGCCTGGGCATCGACGTCACCGAACACCGCCGGGGCCGAGAGGCTGAAGGCGCCGGCGACGTCCGGCTCCGCGGCCGCAGCGGCGAACGCGACCGTTCCGCCCAGCGAGGCTCCGCCGAAGACCACCCTCGTGACGCCCGCGTCACGAAGGACGCCGGCGGCGGTGCGCATGTCTTCGACGAGGGTGGAGTGGCTCTTGAAGTCGAAGGCGAGGACGCGAAAGCCGTCGGCGGCGAGTCGCTCCGCAGGCCCCGCCCAGTTGCAGAGGGAGCCACCCCGCTCGTGCCCGAGCACGACCCCCACGGTGCCTTCGCCGAAGACGGCGCCGTCGACCTCGCCGGCGGCGGTCTCGAGTGTCACCGGCTCGGCCGCACCGGGCTCGATGCAGCCGAAGAGGAGCTCTTCGGTCGTGGTGTCCTCGACGCCCTCTTCGCCGACGTCCGAGCCGCCGCAGGCCGCGAAGAAAGCGACCACCAACAGCATGAAAAGGACGCGCGGCACTTGCTGGTACCGACGACATCGTTCCGACCCGGTTAGCGGCCGGGTGGGGGCCGGTGTGGGCCCGGCCCCCACCCGACATGGCTCTAGGGAGCGGTCGTGGTTACGTTCTCGCCTCCCGGCGTTCGCGTGCTCGTGAACGCCCAGTCGGCCGCCGCGTCGTTCGTGTCGCGGCCGTCAGGAGCGCGAATCAGCGACCCGTCGATGCTGTTCGAGTCGGCCACGCTCGCGGGCAGCGTCGCCCCCTCCACCAGGTTGTAGGTCGTCCCGTCGATGACCGCGTTCCTGATCTCGCCCTCGTACGAGAGCGCGTCCACGAGCGCGCCCGTGCCGGTGTCGAGGAGCGCAAGCCCGTCGGGGGCTCCGTTCTGGGCGTCGCCGGCCACGACGAGGTAGCCACCCGCCTCGAGGGTCCCGCTGAGGGCCTCGCGACGGTACTCGGCCGAGTCCGCCCCGTCCACGAAGACGAGCGCGATTCCCGCGAGGTCGATCGGGTCGGCGCCCACGTTCTTGATTTCGACGAAGCCGTCGGCGTCGGCTCCGACCTGGTCGTAGTCGACCTCGTTGACGACGAGCTCCGCCCCCGGTCCCGGCGGCGGCGGAGGCGGCGGGGGAGGCGTCTGGCCGGACACGCAGCGAAGGAGGACCGTGTCGTCGCCCGCCACGTCGAGCTTGACCGCTCCCGCGCCGCCCCCCTCGGGCGTGCACGGGATGCCCTCCAGGTCGTCTAGCTGCGTCAGGCCCGGCCCCGGGTCTCCCTTGGGCCCCGGCGGTCCTTCCGGCCCGGGGTCCCCCTGCGGGCCTTGTACGTTCCAGGAGACGGATTGCTCACGCGGACGGCAGGCCGTCTGCGATGCAACGATCCGAAGCCAGCCGCCGTTCGGGTGGCGGCAGGCGTGGATCGCCGACTCCTCGCTCTCGCCGCCGCCGAGGGCGACGGACGTTCCCGCGGCTACTGCCGCGGCGCCCGCCGCCAGTGCCGCGGCGAGCGTGTGCATCCGGGTGATCTTCATGGGGCTCCTCCGGTCGGGTACGCGACCGGAATACCGCCCCGTCTAGTGCATCACCAGTGGCCGAAGCGGCCGCGTCGCTTCTGAGGCCGCACGGTTACGTGCGCTGTGGAGCGATTGCTGCTGTCTTGTGCCGGCGCCGGCTGTCCTTCGGTTACGTCGTCGACTCTGAGCTCCCGGTCGTGATCGCCGGGCCTGAGCCCGAGCTCGGAGCGGAGGGACGCAAGGGTCTCGTCCGCCTCCGCGAGGTCGACCGATTGCTCCAGCTCGGCCATTGCGCCCTCGGGCGTCGACGCGGCGATGTCCGCCTCGGCGGCGGCCTGAGCTGCCCGGGACTCGATCTTGTTCTCGATCTCCTCGAGGCTGGGCGCGTCCTCGCCGACGCTCGCGTTCAGCTGCTCCATCGTCCGGTTGAGGCTCTCCTGCATCTCGGCCGACTTGAGCTTCCCGCTGAGCTCCATCTGCTTGGCACTCAGCTCCGAGAGCTCCCCGGCGTTCGCGGAGACCGCCTCGCGGGCGTTCGCCGCCTGCTGATCCGCGATCTTGAGCTGCTCGGTGAGCGTCACGACGTTGCTCTCCGATGCCTGCAACTTGACCGCGATCGTCTGCGCGGCCTGGTTCCAGCGGGCGGCCTCGTCGGCGTTGCCTGCCTTCGCGGCCGCGTCCGCCTTGAGGAGTGCCTGCTTCGCGAGCTCCTTCGCCTCCGCGGATTCCTTGGTGACGTCCTCGAGCTCGTCGGCGACCTGGGTTCGATGGGCGAGCACCTTTGCCGCCTGGCCGCGTAGCTCCTGGTCGCGCTCGCGGAACTCGTCGACTGCCTGCTGGAGCTGGATCTCCGGATCCATCACCTCCTCGCTCTTCACCCCGAACCATGTCTTGATGTAGTTCCACCAGCGCGTCAGCATCGCTTCCTCCCGTCCTCTCGTTTGTTCGCTCCGCTCATCGCCTGCCCATCCCTCGGCCGCCGCCGAGACTGATGCGCGGCCTGCCCGAGGATCCGCCGCCGAACATACCTCCCCCGCCGAAGCTGCCGCCAAAGGAGTCGGAGAAGACATCGTCCTCCATCGGCGGACGCGAGATCCTGGGCTGGCCCATTCCTCCGGCGGCCAGCATGCTGAGCGCGGCCATTGCCGCACCCGTGAGCCACGGGCTGGCCCCGTACTGCCGGTAATGCTGCTCCGGCAAGGGCTGGTACTCGGGCTCAGGGTAGTACGCCTCCTCCCCCACGGGCACCGGCACCGGCTCGGGCTCCGGGAAGAGCGGCTCGGGCGTCGGCTGCGCCGGCGCCGGCTTGCCGTCGAGGAGCGCCTGGGCGCTCTCGAGCTTCCAGCGGGTCTCGACGACCTTCGGATAGACGGCCTCGAGCTCGGCCGGCGTGTCCGCCTCCTCGAGCGGCTCCTGGACCTCTGTGAACAGCCGAGCGCCCTGCTGGAAGAGCTCCTTCGCCTCCGGCGCGGCGCCTGGGAGCTCGACGCGGTCGTTCAGGTCGAGGATCAGGTTCGCGGAGGCGTCCACCTCGGCCCGGATGCGTCCTTCGGCCGTCTCGACGGCGCCCGCCTCCATCTGCTTCTGCCGCTTGCGCGAGCGCCAGAGGAAGAAGAGGAGCAGCGCGAGGGGCACGAGGAGGAGCAGAAGGAGAAGCAGCAGCCCGCCGCCTCCCTCCTCCTCCGTCCTCGCCCGTCTCCGCTCCCTGGACGCCGAGGTCGGCGGCCGCCGCTTCGACACCCGCGGCGAAGGAGTTCGTCTGGTTGGCCGTGTCGATGGCGGCCTGCTTCGCGCTTGCCACCTCCGCGCCCGAGTCGACGCTCGATGCGAGCCCGACCGTGTTGGGTGTGTAGACGAGCACCCGACCGTCCTCTCCGAGGTCGTCCAGGACGGCCGTGGCGAACTCGTCCGCGTTCGCGTAGTCGCTCACGGGCTCGCCGAGGACGACGACTTTGAACGCGCCGTCCTCCTGCAGCCCGGCGGTGGTCTCGTCCAGCTCGTCGACGTCGGCCTGGGTGAGGGCGTTCTCCTCGAACGTGACGTTGTTCGCCTGGAGGTCGGAGGCGGCGGCCCCCGCGTCCTGGGCGAGGGCCACCGGAGCAGCCGCCAGCGCCCCGACCGCGGCGCTCAGGGTCGCGAGGACCAGGCGACCCCGTCCGCGAGGTCGGCTAATCCACAACGAACGTCACTTTCAGATGGACGTGGAAGCCCGTGATCTTGCCGTCCTCCACGATGACCTCCTGCCCGTCGACCCACGCGCCCTGGATGCCCCTGACGGTCTCGTTCGCCTTCTCGATCCCGTCGCGGCAGGCGGCCTCGAAGCTCTCCGCCGAGGTCGAGGTCAGCTCGATGATCTTGGCAACGGACAATGCAACCTCCTTTCGGTCGTTGCCGGCCACGCGACCCGCGCCGAGCGCGGGCTAGCCCGTGAGCTTGCCGAACTGCCCCTTGAGCTGAGACGCCGCGATGCTTTTGCCGATCTGCTCCCTTTGTCTGCCGCCGAAGAGGCCGGCGTCTGATCGAGGAGTTCCATTGTGCCTCCCTCCGAACTGGGGCAGAACGGGGCGATTATACGGCGATTTCGGGCGTGCCGAAGCCCGGCGTCGGGATGGGATCAGTATGGTCGGGGCACTTCCGTGAAGCGTTCGCTCGACAAGCAGGTCGTTCTGGTCACGGGAGCGACGTCGGGCATCGGCCGGGGCGTTGCTCGCGAGGTCGCCGCCGAGGGAGCCACCGTGCTCCTGCACGGGCGCCATCCGGAGCGGGGGGAGGCGATCGCGGAAGAGATCCGCCAGAGCACGGGCAGTGACCGCCTCGCCGTCTACCAGGCAGATCTCGCCTCGCTGGGGCAGGTGCGCTCGCTCGCCGAAGAGGTCCTGAGGAATCACGGCCGGCTCGATGTCCTGGTCAACAACGCAGGCGTAGGGACGGGCCCGGGCGGGCAGGCACAGCGCGCCGTCAGCGAGGACGGGCACGAGCTTCGCTTCGCCGTGAACTACCTGGCGCCCTTTCTCCTGACCCGGCTGCTCCAGCCTCTCCTCACCCGGTACGCTCCAGCGCGAATCGTGAACGTGGCGTCCGCGGGCCAGGCGCCGCTCGACTTCGACGACCTGATGCTCGAACGCGGCTGGAGCGGCAGCGAGGCTTATTACCGGAGCAAGCTCGCGCTCATCATGTTCACGTTTGACCTCGCGGACGAGCTTCGCGGGTCCGGGGCCACCGCAAATTCTCTGCACCCGGGCACGTTCATGCCGACGAAGATGGTCATCGAGGCGGGGGTGACCCCCATGGACTCCGTCGAGTCCGGTGTCGAGGCGACCCGCCGGCTGGTCGTCGATCCCGGCCTGGACGGTGTGACCGGGCGCTACTTCGACCGGAAGAACGAGGCCCGGGCGCACCCGCAGGCCTACGATCCCGAGGCTCGTAGCGTGCTGCGAGAGCGGAGCGCCGAGCTCGTCGGGCTTCCGGCTTTCAGCGGTTAGCCGAAGGGCAGCTCGACCTGGCTGACGTCGAGGCCGAGGGAGGCGGCGATGCGCGCGCCCTCCTCGAGCTCCGCACGGGTGCGCGCCACGTCCCGGCTGCGCATCAGAGTGCCGATCCAGGCACGCTCCGGCGGGCGCCAGAGGATGTGCTCGACGAAGATCGGGAGCATGCGATTCGCGTCCCGTACGAGCTTGTCCTTCGTCTTCTTCGAGGCGTTCTCGAGCAGGACGCGTTCGTAGGCCACGCCTGCTCCGTGGTGGATGCCGTCGTCCACGGTGAGCCGATTGCACAGGTCTTCCAGCACCGTGCCCCGCGACGAGCGGGCGATGAGGCGGAAGCGGGGGATGATGAAGCGCTCGAAGAAGACCTGCATACAGAACACCTTCTCCTCGAGCGAGTCGAGGTTGAGCTGGAAGTCGGCGAGCTTGTCGAGGTACGGGTCGCGCTCGCTCGTCCCGCCTGCCGCCTCGGCGAGACGGAGCCATGCCTCGACGTGGCGTGCCTCGTCCTGTGACATCGTCGAGTAGTAGAGCTTCGCCTCGTGATCGGGTGCGAGCTCGAGGAGTTGGGCAGCCATCTCCACGGCAAGGGAGTCGGCCTGGAGCTGCTGGGTGATCACCGACCTCCAGACGCCTTTCCGCCGCGCACGCTTCTGGGGGGAGCCACTCGCCTCCGGGATCGGAGGCACGTCGCTCCAGGGGAGGTCGCGTACTTGCCATTCCTGGTGCTTGGCGAGCTCGTAGAAGCGGAGCACGTCCGCGTGCCGGCTTCTCGTGTCCTCCACGACACGCTCCCGGGTGGCTGCTTCTCCGCTCACGCGCGGGAAGCTTAACCGTCGCGGCGGTGATCGACTTCGCCAGGCAGCCCGAAATCGGTCGTGGCGTCACGACTAGCCTGGGTGGGTAGGGGGTCTACGCCTCGAGCCCCAGCAGCCGAGCGGAGATCGCCGCGGAGCACTCGGCGACGGCAAGCGCCCCCTCGACGTCCACCGTCTCGCGGTGGTCGCCGCTGCCGTCGGTGAAGATCGCGACGGCCACAGTCCCGCGGTCACGATGTCGAATCAGCCCGGCGTCCGCGCGGATGCCGTCGAGCTCACCCGTCTTGTTGCCGACAGTCAGAACCTGGTCTCGTCCGTGGTACTGGGCATACGGGTTCCAGTCGAGCCATCGAGGAATCTGGTCCTGGTAGTGCTGCCGCTCGAGGACCGCCCGGAGGTATGTGCAGAGATCGGTATCGAGGATCTCGCCACGATCGAGCGCTGCGAGCAGCGTCGTCTGCTCGCGCGGCGTCGAGATGCCGATCCCGCCGTGGACGTCGTGCGTGATGCGCGTGAAATCGATCGGGCCATGAATCGCTGCGTGGGAGAGGCCCACGCCCGCGAGGTAGGCGTTTACGCGCTCCGCGTCGCACTGCTCGAGGAGCGCGTTCGTTGCGACGTTGTCGGACAGCGTGATGGTCAGTTCGATCGCGTCGCGAAGTGAGACCTCCTCGACGTCGAGCTGCTTCAGGACGCCTCCGCCCCCAACGCGCTCGGCCCTGCGGCGGAAGCTGCAACCTCTCGTCCAGGTCGGCCTCACCCCGCTTGACGAGATCGAGCACGGCGCAGCAGAGCCCGACCTTGATCACCGAGGCCGTGGGAAAGGTGTCGTTCGCGCGGAGGCCGACCTCCTCCCCGTCCTCGAGACGGACGGCGTGAAAGCCGATCCGGCCGGAGAAAGCCTGCTCCAGCAACACAATCCGCTCCTCGAAAGGGAGTCCGGGCCGGGGCGAGAGCGGGACGAGGTCGCTGGTGCTCTTCGGCATCGTTCTCCGTGATTACCCGCTGACGGCGGCGATTGCGGTCACGGCCGCGATCACGAGCACGACGCCGACGACTTGACGCCGACGGGGCCTCTCTCCGAAGAAGGCGGTTGCCACGACCACGGCCACCGTGGCGAACTGCGCGGCGAGAACGCTCGCGACGGCGACCGGACCGCGATTCGCCGCCGCGACGAAGGCGAGGTACGCAGCCGAGTCGCCGAGCGCCCACGCTGCAACGCGCCATGGGTCGGCCCGCCAACGAAGCACGGCGCCCGATCGCAGCGCGAGTGGCAACATCCAGGCGAGGGCACTCGCCCGGATGAGCAGGAAGCCCCAGAAGACGCCGAGGTCGTCGGCGACAGGGGCACTCAGCACGAGAATCACGCCCCAGATGCCGGCGGCAAGGGCCGCGGGCAGTGCGCCTGCCCGCCCTCCGCCCTCGCCCATCGCGGCCAGGACGACGCCGACGACGGCAACGGCGAGGAACCCGAGCACAAAGCCTCGCAAGCGTTCGCCGGTCGCGAGCGCGAGCGCCGCAGCCACCGCGCCTTCGCAGGCGATGATCGGTGCCACGATCGAAACGGCGCCGTTCTTGAAGGCAATGAAACCCGCCTGGTACGCACAGGCGGTGAGCGCTCCGAGAAGCAGGGCAAGGAGCACGCCGTCAGCCGTCCACGCGGGCGGGTCGACGAAGAGGGCGGCGGGAGCGATGACCGCCGTTCCGATCAGAACGGAGCCAAAGACGACCGGGAAGGGGCCGACGTTGCGAGTCGCCTGTGCGAGCCACACGTCTGGGACGCCCCAGCAGGCCGCGGCCGTGAGCCCGAGCATCACCGTTACCGTCATGACAGGGCTCTGGGCGGCGAGATAGCTATGGGCGCCGCGCTTCCTGAGGCGGCCTGACGGCGGCCTCGATCTCGGCGAGCGCCCCGGGGTCGTCGATGGTCGAGGGCACAGCGACCTCCCTGCCCGCGGCGATGCCGCGCATCGTGGCGCGCAGAATCTTTCCCGACCGCGTCTTGGGCAGCCGCCCGACGACGCGCGTCTCGCGGTAGTACGCAAATGCCCCGACCTGATCCCGGACGAGCGCCACGAGTTCCGCGTTCAGCTCGTCGGGCTTCCGATCGGCGCCCGCCTTCAAGACGACGAGGCCAAGCGGCACCTGGCCTCTGAGCTCGTCCGTGATCCCGATCACCGCGCACTCGGCGACATCCGGATGGCTCGCCAGCACCTCCTCGATCGCCCCCGTCGTGAGGCGGTGCCCGGCGACGTTGATGACGTCGTCGACGCGGCCCATCACGAAGAGATAGCCGTCGTCGTCGATGAACCCTCCGTCGCCAGTCGCGTAGTAGCCGGGGAAGGCCCTCAGGTACGAGTCGACGAAGCGCTCGTCGGCGCGCCATAGTGTCGAAAGGGTCCCGGGCGGCAGCGGCAGGCGAACGGCGACTGCGCCCTCGTGCCCGGAGGCGACTGGCTCGCCGCTCTCGCCGAGAATCCGGACGTCATAGCCCGGAACCGGGCGGGAGGGAGAGCCCGGCTTGATAGGGAGAGCCTCGATTCCCATGCAGTTCGCCGCCATCGGCCAGCCGCTCTCCGTCTGCCACCAGTGATCGATGACCGGAACCCCGAGCAGCCGTGACGCCCAGTGGTACGTGTCAGGGTCCAGCCGCTCGCCGGCAAGGAACAGGTACCGGAAGCGCGACAGGTCGTGCCCGCGGAGGTGCGAGCCCTCGGGGTCCTCCTTCTTGATCGCCCGGAAGGCCGTCGGCGCCGTGAAGAGCACGTTGACGCCGTGCTCGGCGATCACACGCCAGAACGCGCCCGGATCGGGCGTCCCCACCGGCTTTCCCTCGTAGAGGACGGTCGTGCATCCGGTGAGGAGAGGCGCGTACACGATGTAGGAGTGTCCGACCGCCCAGCCGAGGTCGGAAGCGGCCCAGAAGACATCGCCGGGTTGCGTGTCGTAGATGGCCTCCATGCTCCAGCGGAGTGCCACGGCGTGGCCTCCGTTGTCGCGGACGACTCCCTTCGGCATCCCGGTCGTGCCGGACGTGTAGAGGATGTAGAGCGGGTCGGTCGCGGCTACGGGGACGCAGGCGGCGTGCGCAGCGCCCACCGTGACCTCGTGCCAATCGAGATCGCGGCCGGGCACGAGCTCGGCGTGAGCCTGCTCCCGCTGAAGGATCACGCAATGGTCGGGGCGATGGGCCGCCTGCTCGAGCGCCCGGTCGAGCAGCGGCTTGTACTCGATGACCCGATCGATCTCGATGCCGCACGAGCCGGAGAGGACGACTCGTGGCTCGCGCGTCGTCGATCCGCACGGCGAGCTCGTGCGGCGCAAAGCCGCCGAAGACGACCGAGTGGACCGCGCCGAGACGGGCGCAGGCGAGCATGGCAAACACGGTTTCCGGCACCATCGGCATGTAGATGACGACCGTGTCGCCCTTGCTGACGCCGAGTCCCGCGAGCGCGCCGGCGAGTCTCGCGACCTCGTCAGAAGATCCGCGTACGTGTACGTCCGTGTCGTCGCGGTTACCGGGCTGTCGTAGACGAGCGCCGCCTGGTCGGCCCTGCCGCCTTCCACGTGACGGTCGAGTCGCGTTGTGGCAGGTGTTGAGAACTCCGTCTGCGAACCAGCGGTAGAACGGCTTTCCCGAGCTGTCCAGAATCCGAGTTGGCTCGTCTAGCCAGTCGATCGCCGCGGCCGACTCGCCCCAGAAGCCCTCCGGGTCCTCGAGGCTGCGGTGGTAGATCGACTCGAACGCGCCCATGGCCGTCCCAGAGGATCCTAGGCTCGTGTTCCCTTCCCGGCCTTGCGGAGATAGGCGCGCCAGGTGAGCGCCCACCGCTCCGGGTCGTCATGTGGCGCAGGATCCATCTTGTGGATCGTGCTCCTGTGGGGCGCGCCGAGCACCGTCTCCGGCTCGTCATGGGCCTCCCTCGAGATCTCCGCCATGATCTCGGCATACGTGTCGAGATCGGCTCTCGAGTTGGATTCGGAGGGCTCGAGCGTAGCCGGCTCGGGCACGATCCAGGGCTCGTGGCTCGGGAAGTAACTCGCCACGCCGAAGTCTGCAGTTCGACGGGCCACGTCGACGGTGCCGACCCCCGTTTCCTCCTGGAGCTTCGCCAGGCTGTAGCGGACCTGCTCGAGCCGATGGTCGGGGTTCTCGTCCGCGAACGAGACTTCGATTCCCCGAACCTCCGAGAGCTTCTTCGCCAGGTAGTTGTTGTTGAGGACAGCGGTCTCGGCTACCTCGCGAAGCCCATCCGCGCCGAGGCTGAGGACCCAGGCGTAGGAGCGGACGACGGTCGCCGGGACGCCGTGGAAGGCGCGGATCTTGCCGACCGACTGCGGGCGGTCGTAGTCGAGGTAGTAGCGAGAACCGTCCAGCTCGACCGTCGGAGTCGGGAGGAATGCGGCGAGTTCGTCTGTGACGCCCGCGGCGCCGCACGGCATTCCCATCGAGCAGTGCGGCGAGGAGAACGTCTTGTGCAGGTTGAACTGGCAAAGGTCGAAGCCCGCGTCGCGCGCCCTCGTGATGCCGAGGATCCCGTTCGCGTTCGCCTGGTCGTAGTGACAGAGCCCGCCGGCGTCGTGAACGATCTCGACGATCTCGTCGATGTGCGGGTTGAAGAGCCCCGTGTCTTCGGGGTTCGTGATCAAGAGCCCTGCCGTCCGGTCGGAGAGGGCGGCTTTGATCGCGTCCGGCTCGGGATACCCGCGCTCCCCGGCGTAGACCGTGATCACCTTGTAACCGGCGGTAGCCGGGCTGGCGCCGTCGCAGGGATGCGAGAAGATCGTCGTCACAACCTCGTCGCGGTGCGTCTCGCCGCGCGCCTCGTGGAAGGCGCGCATCATGCGGGCGTTTGCGTACACGCCCTGTGAGCCACCGGCCGGCTGGAAGGTGAAGCGGCTCATTCCGGAGATCTCGCAGAGCATGCGCTCGAAGCGGTAGAGCACCTCGAGCATGCCCTGGACGGTCTCGTCGTCCTGCAACGGGTGCAGGTCGGCGACGTTCGGCGAACGGATCAGCTCCTCGTTGACCTTGGGGCTGTACTTCATCGTGCAGGTTCCCAGGCCGAGATGGATGTTGACGTCGTTCCCGAGCGTCTCCTGCGAGAGGCGCAGGTAGTGGCGGACGACTTGTGGCTGGCTGAGCTCCGGGAGCGCGGGCGGCGCCGACCGGCGGAGCGAATCGGGGATCCCGGCGAACACATCGCCGGTCGCAACCCGGATCCCCTCCTCCACCTCAGGCGCGAGCAGGCCGCGTTCCCCGGGGCTCGAGACCTCGAGCAGGATCGGCTCGTTCCAGCTCGCCTGATGGAATGGACGCAGCGTCATCGCAGCACCTCCGCAAGCTCGTCGGCTAGACGATCGACGTCGGCCTTGGTGTGCACCTCCGTGACGCAATAGAGAGCGCTCTCGCCCAGCTCCGGGTATTCGACGGAGAGGTCGGCGCCCCCGAATATTCCTCTGCCTCGAAGGGCTCGATTGATCTCGGCGACCGTCCGGCCGGTCTCACCGAAGTCGACCACGAACTCCTTGAAGAATGGCCCGTCGAGGGCCGGTGCCCGAACTCCGGGCAGCTCGGCTAGCCGTCGGGCGGCGTACCGTGCGCGCTCCATGATTCCCTGGCCGAGCTCGGCGAGGCCTTGCGGACCGAGGAGCGCGAGGTAGGCGCCTGCCGCAATGGCCCAGAGGAACTGGGTTGTTCCGGTGTACTCCTTCGAGTTGCCTCGCTGGACGTACGAACAGCGTTCCCAGACGACCTCTCCGAACGCGTACTCCCCTTCGACGATCGTGGGGCCGAGACCGATCAGGAACGTCGGGTACTCCGAGACAAAACGTTCCTCGTCGGGCGAGGCGACGAAGCCCGCGAGCCCGCCGCCGTAGTGCATGTGGATTCCGAGCGGTTGGAGCTCCCCGCAGACGATGTCCGCGCCGTAGCGTGACGGAGCCTCGAGCACCCCGAGCGAGATCGGATCTACGCCGACGACGCAGAGCGCGCCCGCCTCGTGTGCGAGCGCAGCGATTTCCGCTGCCTGCGTCTCGATGGTGCCGAAATATCCCGGCACCTCGAAGTAGACGCACGCCGTCTCGTCCGAGACCGCGTCGCGCACCTGGTCGAGGTCGAGGAGGCCGCTCGCAGGGTCGAAGGGCATGGTCAGCAGGTCGACCCACGGATCGCAGTAGCCGGCGATGATCGACCGTCGCTCGGCACCCGTCGACGCCGGCACGATCGCGGTTCGCCTTCCGGTGATGCGCGCCGCCATGCAAAGCGAGGTCGCGGCTGCCGAGCCCCAGTCGAACGTCGGCATGCTGACCGCGTCGAGCTCGACGAGCTCGCCCACCATGCTCGCGTACTCGAAGAGGGCCTGGAGCTTCCCGTGGTCGCCGTACGTTTCGCCGTAGTAGGCGGTCACGAACTCCCCTCGGTTCGCGATCTCGTCACAGACGGCAGGAACGTAGTGCTGCCAGCAGCCGCCGCCGAGGAAGCTGAGCGTCCGGGCGCAGCTCTCGTTTCGGTCGAGGATCGCCTCGACGTGCCGCCGGAGCGCGTACTCCGAAGGGATGGCGTCGGGAAGGTCGAGCGGGCCCGACACGCGGAGGCGCTCGGGAATCGCCCCGTAGAGCTCTTCGACGTCCCCGACGCCGATCGCATCCAGCATCTCGCGTTTGATGCGCGGAACAGAGTTCGGGATGTACGGGTGGACGGCCGCGGCGTCGCTCACGTGAATGACCTCCTGACTCGTATTAGGACGCGATCCGGTACACGATTTCGCGGTTGTAGCCGACGATCACGCGCAGATAGCCCGAGAGGCTCGCGTCCACGGCGGGGACACCGGTGTCGACGCGTAGCGGGCGACCGCCGAGCGCCGCGATCTTCGGCTCGGTGGCGATGACGACGATCCGTTCCCGCCCGACGCGCTCGATCACCCTCGCCGAGAGCTGCTGGTTGCCCCGGCCGAACATGAACCCCTGGCCGCCGACCGGGGTGACGAGGATGCCGGCGCCGGTCTTGCCGACGACCTCGAGGAGGGCGCGCTCATCGGCGTCTGCGATGAGGCAGCTACCTTCCCGAACGACGTCGACGCCGAGGAGGGTCTTCTCCAGGCCGAGAACGTCCATCACGGCTCTCGTCGTCGTTCCCGGCCCGATCAACCAGGTCCGCTCGCCGAAGACGCGATCGACGACGTAGTGGGCGATTTCCTCCTGGGCAGCGCTTTCCCGGGCAAGAGTCCTTGCCTTCGCGCTCTGGACGAGGCGCCGCTCGGCGGGCACCTTCAAGTAGCCGTGCAGACGCGCGGATATCGCACCGGCGCGGAGGGTCGCTTCGTCAACGTCCATCACCTCGGCGTCGCGGAGCTCGCGAGGGCCGCCCTCGACGAAGCGGACGGCTACCTCACCGGCGCTCTTGGCGTTCACGGCGAACACGGCGGAGTGCATCTTCACGCCTGCGGGGACGCCGAGCACGGGAATCCGATCGGCGATTGCCTCGAGAATGTCGACCGCGGTGCCGTCGCCGCCCGCAAAGAGCACCAGGTCCACACCGCAACCGGCCATCGCCGCCGCTGCGGCACGAGTGTCGGCGGCAGACGTGACGGTGCCGGTCGAGCCGACGACGCGCGGCTCGAGACCTGCCTCGCGGGCCTCGGCCTCGCCCATCTCACCGGGGTAGGTGAGGACGTCGAGGCTTTCGCGAGCCCCTGCGAGGCGGCGGAGTGCCTCGACTGCACGCTGCGGCGCCACGGGCAGGGCTCCACGTCCTCGGGCGGCGGCCACGAGCTCCGCATCGTCGCTTCCCTTGAGCGCGACCGCGCCTCCCATCCCCGCGATCGGATTGACGATGAGACCGAGCTTCGCTCCCAAGCTCGTTTCGCGTCTATGGGATCTCGGCCCGCTCGAGCTCGACGCGCTCCGGGGCGTGAGCTTGCCCGTCCGCGCGCACCCAATTGACTTGCCGCCTCGGGCGCTCGTCGACCGTGAGGCTGAAGACGTCCGGCCGGTTGTAGTGGCCCGCCGCGTCGAGCGCCTGCTGCTCTTCTGCGATCCGGCCGAGGTCGATCTCGCCGTAGACGATCGCTTCCCGGCCGCTGACGGGCTCGGCGATCCACGAGCCGTCCGGGCCGATGATCCCCGAGCCGCCGACCAGGAGCTCGTCGTCTCCGGTCAAGCCCATTGCCTGCGCAAGCTCGAAATCGGCAGGGAGATCGCGGGCCGTCGCGTACGACCCGACGCAGAGCACATAGCAGCGCCCCTCGAAGGCGTAGTGCCGGCTGGCGAGCTGGTGGAGGTCGTCCGCGTCGGGCCAGGCGGCGACGTGCACCTGCTCACCCTTCGCGTGCATGGCGAAGCGGGTGAGCGGCATCCAGTGCTCCCAGCAGATGAGCCCGCCGAGCCTGCCGAACGGCGTGTCGAAGACGTGCAGCGTGGAGCCGTCTCCCTGCCCCCAGACGATCCGCTCGGCATGAGTCGGCATGAGCTTCCGGTGGGCTCCGAGGATCTCACCCTGATCCGAGATGAAGAGGAGCGAGTTGTAGATCGTCCCCAGCGAGTAGTCGGCGTCCTGTTCGTGGATCCCGATGACGACATGGGCTTTCGCCGCTCGCGCTGCGCGGCAGAGCGCGTCGGTCGCGGGACTCGGGACCTGGAGGGCGTTCCGCTGCAGTCGGGCAAACGTCCGCTTGGAGCGCGGCTCGTCCCACTCGGCCGCGTGGTAGATCCAGCTGGGATAACCGGGAATCCAGGCCTCAGGGAAGGCTACGAGCCGCGCGCCTTCGCCCGACGCCTCCTCGATCAGCCGGACGGCCTTCTCGACCGTGGCGTCGCGGTCGAGGAAGACGGGCGGCGCCTGCACGGCCGCGGCGATGAAGACCTCCGGTTCCATCGGCTTCCTCCTGCTCGGGTATGCGAAGCCTACGCCGCGCGGCCAGAGCGCGTCAGCGTCGGCCCGCAAGCGCCTCTGCTACTCGTCTCGGTGATACTCTCACTTCCGTTGTGAGATTCATCCGCTCGGCGCTTTCGTTCGTGGATCGCTACCTGACGTTGGCGGGGAAGAGCTGCTGTGCCGGGCGCTCCCAGATCGGGCTCGAGCGGAGCATCGCCCGGAGAGCCAGAGGCTCCAGCTAGCAGCTGGTGCGCGCGGTCGAGCTGCGCGCCTTCGGCGGCCCCGAGGGCCTCGTCCACACCGAGCTCCCCGATCCCGAGCCGGGTCCCGGCGAGGTCTGCATCGATCTCGTCGCGGCCGCTCTCAATCGGCGGGACTGGTGGATTCGGATCGGTGGAAAGGCGCGCCTGCCCGCCGTGCTCGGCTCGGACGGCGCCGGTATCGTCTCGGCGGCCGGTCCCGGCGTCGCCTGGCCGGCGCCTGGGGATGAAGTGGTCGTCTATCCCGGCATCGGTTGGGGGGCGGCGGAGGAGGCGCCGGCGCAGGAGTTCGCGATCCTCGGCGTGCCGAGCCAGGGGACGTACGCCGAGCGGATCGTCGTTCCCGCCGACCAGGTGCGGGCGCGGCCGCCAGGCTGGTCGTGGCTCGAAACTGCGGCACTTCCGGTCGCCGGCCTGACGGCCTGGCGCGCGCTCGTCCGGTATGCGGCTGCCGGGCGCGGAGCGACGATCCTCGTTCCGGGCGGCGGCGGGGGCGCCGGCACGTTCGCGATCCAGATCGGAGTCGCGCTCGGCGCGCGCATGGTGACGACGACGTCGAGCCCGGAGAAGCTCGAGCGGCTCCGAGCGCTCGGCGCGGCCGACGGCGCCGACTACCGGGATCGCGACTGGCCCGAGCGCCTCGCTCCGGTCGACGCGGTAATCGACAGCGTCGGCGGGGCCGCCTGGCCGGGCGCCCTCCGCGCCCTCGGACCCGGCGGCGTCCTCGTCTGCTTCGGCGATACGGACGGAGAGCGCGGCGACGTCGAGATCGCGGATCTCTTCTTCCGTTACCTCTGCATCCAGGGCACGACTCTCGGAAGCCCGCGGGAGTTCGACGCCCTCCTCGAGCACTGTGGGCGGGCGTCGTGGCGGCCCGTGATCGACAGCGTGTTCCCGCTCGCCGAGGCTGCCGCGGCGCACCGCCGGCTCGATGCGCCGGACCGCTTCGGCAAGATCGTGCTCGCCATCGACGAGAGCAGGATCTAGCCTTCGAGAATCATGCGTGTCGAGGACGAGGCGTCCGCCCGCTCCGCTTTCTACTCCACGAGGCCGATAAGCCGTGACAACCTCGTGCCCGAGGACCCGGCACTCGGCCTCGTCGCCTTCTCGAGCCCGCTCGATCCCGAGCCCTCGCTGAGGGTGCAGGATGGACGGGTCGTCGAGCTCGACGGCAAGCCGGAAGCCGAGTTCGACCTCCTCGACGAGTTCATCGCGCGGCATGGCATCGACCTGACCGTGGCCGAGGAGGCGATGGCGCTCGAGACCCTCGAGTTCGCGCGCATGGTCGTCGATCCGGCTGTCTCTCGCCGCGACATCACCCGGCTCGCCGCCGGCATGACGCCGGCAAAGATCGCCTCGACGCTCGCGCTCCTCACGCCGGTCGAGATCCTGCAGGCGATGCAGAAGATGCGTGTCCGGCGGACGCCGTCGATCCAGGCGCACGTGACGAACCGCGTGGACAACCCGCTCCTGATCGCCGCCGACGCCGCTGCTGCCGTGGCGCTCGGCTTTCGAGAGCTCGAGACGACTGTGCCCGTCCTTCGCGACTCCGCGTCGAATGCGCTTGCGCTCCTGATCGGGAGCCAGGTGGCCGCCGCCGGTGCCTTGACCCAGTGCGCGGTCGAAGAGCGGACCGAGCTGGAGCTGGGAATGCGCGGACTGACGACGTACGCGGAGACGGTCTCCGTCTACGGCACGGAGCAGATCTTCGTCGACGGGGACGACACGCCGTGGTCGAAGGCGTTCCTCGCTTCGTGCTACGCATCGCGCGGCCTGAAGACCCGCTTCACCTCAGGCTCGGGCGCCGAGGTGCTCATGGGCGCGAGCGAAGGCAAGTCGATGCTCTACCTCGAGGCCCGGTGCATCGCCGTCACCCGGGCCGCCGGCGCGCAGGGGGTCCAGAACGGCGGCATCGACGGAGTGAACGTGACCGCGTCGGTGCCGGACGGGATGCGTGAGGTGATCGCCGAGAACCTGTGCGTGATGCTTCACGGCCTCGAGTCGTGCGCCGGCAACGACACGCTCATGTCCGCCTCCGACATCCGACGCACCGCGCACACATTTCCGCTCCTCTTGGCCGGCTCGGACTTCCTGTTCTCCGGCTTCGGCTCTATCCCGGCGTACGACAACGCCTTCGGCCCCTCCAACATGAACGCGGAGGATCTCGACGACTACCTCGTCGTTCAGCGGGACTGGGGCTTCGAGGGCGGGCTCCGCTGGCGCGGCGACAGGGAGCTCCTTCCGTACCGACGGCGTGCGGCCGAGGCCTGCCGCGCAGTCTTCGAGGAGCTCGGCCTCGCCGAGTTCACGGACGAAGCCGTGGACGCCTGCGTGCAGGCACACGGAAGCCTCGATGTCCCACCGCTTCCGAGCGACCTGCCCGCGACGGCGGCCGAGCGGATCATGGAGCGCGGAATCACCGCGCTCGACGCGGTCCGCGCGCTCGCCCACTGTGGCTACGAGGCGGAGGCGGAGCGCGTGCTCGAGATGAGCCGCCAGCGCCTGCTCGGAGACATCCTCCAGACGTCCGCGATCCTGGACGAGGACCTGCACGTCCTCTCTTCACTCACTGATCCGAACGACTACGCGGGCCCGGGGACCGGCTACCGGATGTCACTCGAACGCCGGAGCGAGGTCGCCCGCGTTCGCCAGGTCTCGTCCCCTTCGACGGTCGCCGCCGAACAGGCCCAATCGGAGGGCTGCATCCGCCTCGTGGAGACAGGCCCGGCGCGAGCCCATGTGCGCCCGGACGAGGTCGTGGTCGGTCTTTCGCCGGCGTTCGGGGACGAGATCTGGGCCGCCCTGAACGGCATGACGGTCGCCGACGTGCTTCGGCAAGTCCTCGCCGGGATCGAGGAGGAGGGGCTGGCGGCGCGCCTGGTCCGCGTCAGGCGTTCGATCGACCTCGGCTATATCGGCTCGACGGCGGCGCGTCTGTCCGGATCGGGTGTCTCCGTCGGTCTCCAGGCGAAGGGGACGGCGCTCATCCACCGCGCCGACCTGCCGCCGCTCGCGAACCTGGAGCTCTTCTCGATCGCGCCACGGGTGACGGCGGAGCTCTACCGGGGTCTCGGGCGCAACGCGGCCCGGTACGGAAAGGGCCTCGCACCCGAGCCGCTGCTCTTGCCGGAATCGAGCGAACCGCTGGGCCCGCGCTACCACGCGCGCGTCGTCCAGCTCGTGGCCCTCGAGCGACGACTCGCCCGCCCTGCGGAGCCCGTCGAGCTGGAGGCATCGTGGCCGTCCTGAAGTACCCGTTGGCGGAGAGCGCCCGTGACGCCGTCCACACGACGACGGGGAGGCGCGTGTCCGAGTTCACGCTCGAGGCGGTAGTCGCCGCCGAGGTCGGCTCTCCGGACGTGGGCATCGCTCCCGAGACGCTTCGCCTCCAGGCGGGCTTCGCCGAAGAGGACGGCAACCGACAGCTCGGAGAGAACCTGCGCCGCGGTGCCGAGCTCGTCGCGTTCTCGGACGACGAGGTTCTTCAGTTCTACGAGATGCTGCGGCCCGGGCGCTCGTCTGCGGCCGAACTCGACGAGCTTGCCGAGACGCTCGCCGGGCGAGGGGCGGAGCGCTGCGCCGCGCTGGTACGCGAGGCGAGAGCCGCTTACTTGCGCCGCGGCCTGATTGCATAGCATTCGGGACGAGCTGTCGTTCGAGGAGGTGTGGTCATGACCGCCGAGGAGAGGACCGCCCGCAAGGAGCTCGTCGCGCTGGCGTCGCACGAACGGGGCCGTCTGCTCTTGCAGCTCGCCCTGCGGGGGATTCAGGAGTCGGGGGCCGGGCTCACGATCGGCTGTTGGGTGAAACCGAACGGCGGGGTTTCCGGGTGCGTCTTCCAGCACGCGTACTGGCAGGGCGTCGCCGAGGGCACGTTCGCCTCCGGTGTCGCGGCCAAGGAAATCAAGGAGTTCGTGCCGCTCGAGGACTTCCACCTCGTGATGGACGCGATCCGGGCACTCGACGTGCTCGGGAAGCGGCGGTTCCTCCACTGGCGAGGCCTGCGGCGGACGCTCGACGAGGCTGCCTGGCGGGACACGGTCGAGCGACTCCTCGTTGACGCGCTCTCCGAGGGAGCACCGCCTGCCGAGCGGCTGCCGGTACTGACTTCCGCGTAGCCTGTGCTCGTCGCCGGCGTCGACGTCGGCAACTCGACGACCGAGGTCGCCGTTGCCCGCGTCGAACCGGGTGGGGAGCCGAGCTGGCTCTTCGTCGCGCGTCGTCCGACGACCGGTCCCAAGGGCTCGGCCGCGTCTGCGGCGGGAGTGGCTGAGCTTCTCGACCGCGCCGAGCGACGGCTAGGGGAGCGGCCGCACGTTGCGCTCCTTGCCGAGGTGTACCCGGTCGAGACGGCACTGCTCGAGCTCGGTCGAATCGAGGAGCTCGCGCTCGGGCGGACGGCGATCGCTCGGCCCGCGAGCGAGACACCTTCCGGTTCCGGCGTGGGCGCCGGAACGCTTGTGACCCTCGAGGAGCTCACCGGCCCGCCACGTGCGGAGCCGGTTGTACCGGTCGTCACCGAGGGCGACTTCGAGCTCGTGGCTGCCAACCTCTCCGAGGCGCGTGCGAGCGGCTGGAAGATCGCGGGCGCGATTGTCGAGCAGGACGACGCCGTCCTCATCGGCAACCGCTTCGACCGGTCGCTGCCGATCGTCGACGAGGTGGCCGATGCAGCCGAGCTTCCGATCGGCGCGCTCGCCGGCCTCGAGGTGGCAGAACCGGGTGCGTCGGTCGAGAATCTCTCCGATCCGCTTCGTCTCGGCGTCCTCCTCGGCTTCGGGCCCGAGGACGCCCGTGAAGCCCGAACGGCGGCCCGGGCGCTTGCGGGTTGCCGAGCCGCCGTCGTCGTTCGGGTCCCTCGCCGCACGGGAGACGGAGGCGCCGATGCCGCTCCGGTGGTGCTGGTCGGCGCCGATGGAAGCGAGGCGGCCGCTCGAAGAGCACTCGCAACCGCCCCGGCCCGGCGCGGTGGTGGCTATTCGGGGCGCAGCGGGTGATCGTGACGAGCTTCTCGATCTCTTTTGGCGTCCTCTTCCGACTCCCGCCGACGACCCCGGCTTCGCCCGCCGACTGGCCCGCAGGCGTGCGGTTG
>CAWBAC010000005.1:0-536826 GCA_963786755.1 uncultured Actinomycetes bacterium
GGCGACCTGGGCAGCCTTCGCTACGGCTCGGAGCACATGAACATCACGGCCGATCCGACGACTCCACTCGGCCTCGGCACCTTCGGCTACGACGACGAGGGAGTCCCGGCCAGGCGCCAGCCGGTCGTCGAGGCGGGCATCCTCGCGGGTTCCTCTCCTCGCGCGAGACCGCTGCCCTCCTTGGGCAGGGTCGCGGCGGCTCGATGCGGGCGGACAGCTGGAGCCGGATGCCGCTCGTCCGCATGACGAACCTCCACCTCGAGCCGGGCGAGGGCTCCTTCGACGACCTGCTCGCCGACGTCGAGGACGGCATCTTCCTCGCACGAACAAGAGCTGGTCGATCGACGACAAGCGCCTCAACTTCCAGTTCGGGACGCAGATCGCCTGGGAGATCAAGCGTGGCGGCTCGGCAGGATGCTGCGCGACGCGACGTACACGGGCGTCACGCCGGAGTTCTGGGGCGAGCTCGACGCCGTAGCCGGCCCCGAGGAGTGGCGCCTGCACGGGCTCACGAACTGCGGCAAGGGCCAGCCCGGCCAGCACGCCCACGTCTCCCACGGAACGTCCCCCGCACGGTTCGGCAACGTTCAGGTCGGCGTGCGCGTGAGGGTGAGTCGCCGAGCGCTCGAGCTGGCCGAGCGCGCGTGCCGGCCGCGGAGGGCGACGAAGCGGACGCCCTCGCACAGCTCGAGCAGTCGGGCTTCGCCCGCTTCGCCGGCTCCGAGGTTCACCAGCCGACGCTCATCCGAGGACGAGACGGTGACTCTGCGCGTCGTCCGCGACGGAAGGGTCGGCTGCGCAGTCGACCAACCGCACGGACGAGGAGGCGCTCCGCGCGGTCGCGAGCGAGCCGCCGAGGCGGCGGACCGCTCGCCGGCCGACCCGGCTTCGCGGGCCTCCAGGAGCCCGCCGAACGGCGCCCGAGGTCGCCGGCTTCGACGAGGACAGCCGCCCTCACCCCCGAGGAGCAGGCGGAATCCGCGCGCAGCCGCGATCGCAGCGACACCCGACCTCGGCCTCTACGGCTACTACACGAGCGGCGCGACCGAGGTGGCGGTCGCCTCGAGCACGGGCCAGGCCGTCTCGCAGGCGATGACGGACGCGAGCGTGCTCGCGCTCGCGGCCACGGAGGACGCTTCCGGCTACGCCGAGGCAAGCTCGTGGCGGGCGGGCGAGCTCGATCCGGCGGCGGTCGCGCGCGAGGCGGCGGACAAGGCGCGGCGGACGCCGGACGCCGAGACGCTCGAGGCCGGCACCTACCGCGCCGTGCTCGAGCCGTACGCGTTCTCCGAGCTGCTCTTCTACTTCGGCTTCACGCTCGCTGAACGCGCTCGCCCTGCTCGAGGAGCGCAGCTACCTCTCCGGCCGGCTCGGCGAGCAGGTCTTCCACCCGAGCTTCACCTCTGGCGACGACGGGCTCGATCCCCGCGGGCTCCCGAAGGCGTTCGACTTCGAAGGCGTCCCCAAGCAGCGCGTGCAGCTGATCGAGGAGGGCGTCGCGCGCGACGTCGTCTGGGACCGGCGCACTGCGCAAGCAGGCGGGCGAGGGGCGCGCCTCGACGGGCCACGGCCTTCGCCGCCCGCGCAGGCGTTCGGGCCGGTTCCCTTCAACCTCTCGGTCGCCCCCGGGGACGCGACCGTGGACGAGCTCGTCGAGCGCGTCGGCGACGGCATCTACGTCACGCGGCTCCACTACCTCGGCATCGTCGATCCCCGCGAGGGGATCATCACCGGGATGACCCGCGACGGCACCTTCCGGATCGAGGGCGGCAGGGTGACGAAGCCGCTCGTCAACCTCCGCTTCACGACCTCCTTTCCGGAGCTCGCGGCCGGTCTGCTCGGCCTGGGCGACGAGGTCACGCTCGTGAACCGGAGCGACTTCTACGACGAGCGCTACCCCTACGGGACGCTCGTTCCCGCCGTCGCGACGGAGGCGTTCACGGTCGTCGGCACGGGCTCGGGCCCGGGGCTCTAGCACCTAGAGCGACCAGCCGAAGTACACCTCGACTCTGGCGATGCTGTCGCCGTCGAAGCCGAAGAACTCCGTGTTCCGGAATCGACTGCCGTCGTTCTTCTCGCTCTCGTAGGTCACGACGACCTCGTCGGCGACCTCGTGCAGGCGTTTCAGGTCGTAGCCGCGGATCTGCTCGCTGTTCGGCCAGCAACGCTCGAAGTACGTCGCGCGACCGATCCCGACGTCCGCCGGGCTGAAAAAGATGAGGTCAGCGCTCAGCAGGTCTTCGAGGAGGTCTCGATCCTTCGACTCGTAGGCCGAGAAGTACCTGCGAACGAGCTCGGAGCGCGTCGTCGCATCCATGGTTCTGAAGCCCTCCTTCCCTTTCTAACGGAGACGCACTCGACAGGGAACCTTCTAATCGCTCCATGGCGGGAGGTGGAGGGCCCGCTCGTAGGCGGCTGGTCGTGCACCGGCACGCCGTGGGACACTATCACGCGCTCGAACGGGAGGACGAGGAGCGCACGCAGAGCCGGGAGCGCGCGCTCCTCGTGCCACGGGGTCGACCACACGCGAAGCTCGCCGTCGGGTGCGGTGAGAGCGTCCGCGAAGACGAGCGCACGCTGCTCCGGGAGCCACAGCGGCGTCTCGTTGCGTCCCCGCCCGTCGTAGAGGGCGACGAGGCAGCCGAGAATCTAGCGCTGCCGGTGTCGACCGCTCGAGCTCGGTCGCGGGAACGTCGCCGGGCCAGAAGAGGTGCGGGCCGAACCCCGGGGCCTGGTCTCACGGCGTGGAAGAGATCGACGTGGCACGTGACCCGGACTCGAGGACGACGACGGGCGTCGGCCGGCGCGCGTCGAGCCGAGTCCAGACCGGACGACGGCGGCGCTACGGGTGAGGAGCGCGACCTCGCGGCGCTCTCGACACACGTCGCGGCAGAGCAGTGGAACCCCGGCGCCAGGCGGGATGTGCTGAGCACGAGAGCCAGAGACCGGGCGCCAGCTCGGACTTCATCTTCACGGCTCGCACCCGCGGCGAGCCGCAACCGAAACTGTACGTGGGCATCGCCGACCGCGGGCGTCTTCAAGAGAGCGACGACGACGCCGAGAGCGGTGGAGATGCGCTCCATGATGCGCTGCGCCCTGCGAGGACGACGGAAACCGAGGCCGCCGAAGCGTTCGGCCCGATGCCCGACAAGTACCCGACAGGGCGGCCAGAGCAAGACCTGGATGACTGCGAGGATCTGGAGCACGCCGTCAGGCTAGCAAGAGGACTCTTGGCCTTCCTCGGGCCTCACGTCGTCAGAGGTCAGGAACACTTGTTCCTACTCGATTCGCGTTGATACAGCCTGGAGCGGAGCCTACGGCTAGGCCGGCGAACGGCGCCCGCGGCCCGGCAACCGCAGCCGGCGGCGCCGCCCGCCGTCGCCGATCACCGAGACGACGGTCTGCGCGAGGTGCGGGCAGCCGGTCGAGGGGAACGCATCCCGCCGGTGCCGGTGGAGAACGAGGAACAGGTCCCCGGGCGGCGCGTCCCGGTATAGGCGGCCGAGGCGCAGGCGGTCGATCGCGGCGAGCGTGGGCGTGTAGATCGCGTCGTACCAGTCCGCCGCGATCTCCGCGTTCTCGAGCACGCGTCCGCGTCCTCGCATCAAGTGGTAGCCGTGCACCTGGATGTTCTCCAGCAGCTCGAGGTAGTGCGCGGGCCGGCTCACCGAGACGCGCACGCCGGGGCGCGCCTCGGCAAGCCCGCTGTCCTCGAGGAAGATCCGCTCGAGCTCCCGGAGGACGACCTCGAGCATGTCCGCCCCGGCCGGGAGAGGGACGCGCGCGATGAGCTCGGTCACGTCGGCGTCGATCATCTCTGCGCCTCCGCGCCGCGCGAGGGCGGCGCGGTGGTGACCGTCGATCACGAAGTACGCCTCACCGAGCTTGACCGTAACGATCGGCGGGAAGGCGCCGTCGGCGAACGCGCCCTCGAGCGAGCGCAGCCGGTCGCGGCTGAAGGCGTGAAGCGGGCGGAAGTCGCGGGTGAACGAGCTGGCGCGGCTGTCCGTGCCGACGAGCGCGTCGAGCGGGATCTCGCGGACGCCCAGGTACCGGCGCCCGAACGGCTTCAGTCGCCGCTCGACCTCGTCGAGCTCGAGCAGGCGGTCGCCGCGGCGGGCCCTCAGTCCCTTCATCTCGAGGTCAAGCGTACAAGCGGGCGTGCGTGTCAGGACTCGATCAGGCGTCCCCGGGCCTCGTAGTAGGAGCTGCCCTCGAGCCCGGAACCACTCGGCGCTGAGCTTCGGGCGTCCGCTGGCCGGGCGGCTGCCGAGCAGAGCGGTCGAACCGGCGGCGACTAGAGGCTAACCCTCACGGTAGGAACTGGAGCGGCGGCCTGTTCGCCACGATGAGGTCGTCCGCGATGCAGTCCTTGAGCACGTAACCGGCCGCGCCCACCTCCCCCGCCCGCGCGCGTCCGGGTCCGCCGCCGAGCCCGTGAGCATCGGCACGCTGACGCCTTCCAGCGCCGCCGTGATCCGTAGGGCCGCCGAAACCGTCCGCACGGCATGGAGTGCCATGAGAACGAGTCCGGACGCAGCGAACGAGCGAGCTCCCAGGCCTCCTCCCCGTCCGCGGCGCTCCCTACGACGTCGATCCCCTCCTCGTGCTCGAGCACTACCTGGAGCGCGGCCGCGAAGAGACCGCTGAAGTCGGCGATCAGGACCCTGACCGGCAGGTTGCACGGCTGGTCACGGCCGCGCCCGCGTGATCTCGAGCCCGCGGGCCGAGCCGACGTGCTCGACCTGCAGCGTCGTGTGGTCGATGCCGAACCGCTCGCGCAGCATCCGCTCGAGCTCGAGCCGGATGCGATGGCAGTCGGCGCCGGGATCGACGAGCACATGCGCCGAGAGCGCCGGGAAGCCGTCCGTCACGGTCCAGACGTGGAGGTCGTGAGCCTCGACGACGCCGGGGTGTGCGGCGATCAGGCGTCCCACTTCGGCAGGCGGAGCCGAAGACGGGGCGCCCTCGAGAAAGATGCGGCCGGACTCGCGGAGGAGTGACCAGGCGGCCCACAGCATGAGCGCGGCAACGAGCAGGGAGGCGAGCGGGTCGAAGCGATCCCAGCCCGTGAGCAGGATCAGGAGCGCGGCCACGGCGGTACCGACGAACGCGGCGAGGTCGGTGACGATGTGGAGATAGGCGCCGCGGACGTTGAGGCTCTTGCGCTCCGCTCGGGCGAGGAGGGCGACGACGGCGAGGTTGACGGCGATCCCCACGAGGGCGGTTACGGCGACGAGGAGCGCGTCGACCTCGGGCGGATCGACCAGCCGGCGCGCCGCCTCCCAGACGATCCAGAGTCCGAGCAGGGCGAGCGTGAGCCCGTTGGCCTGGGCGGCAAGGATCTCCACGCTTCCGAACCCGAACGTCCAGCGGCCTCGCGCGGGTCGGGTGGCGACGGCCGCCGCGAGGAGCGCGAGGGCGAGCGCGGCAGCGTCCGTAAGCATGTGGCCTGCATCGGCGAGGAGCGCGAGCGAGCTCGCGAGGATGCCGACGGCCACCTCTGCTGCCATGAGGGCCAGCAGGAGCGCGAGCGAGAGTGCGAGCAGCCGTCGGTCGCCTGCCCTGCTCGCGCCGTGCTCGTGGTGGTGGTGAATCACAACCTCATTCTGCCGCCGCGGCCTCGAGCACCGTCGCGATTCGGGCCGCCTGGAGGCGGACGTCGTGCTCGGCCGCAACCGCCCGCGCCGCGGGGTTCGGGCTGGCGAGCGCGGAGGCGGCGCGAAGGCCCTCTTTCGAGCGCGGTGACGCTTTGCGGGTCGACGAGAACTCCGACCTCGGGCGTCACAAACTCAGCGGGCCGCCGATGCGGGTCGCGACGACCGGCCGCTCGCTTGCCAGCGCCTCCAGGAGAGCCTGCCCGAAGGGCTCGACGGGACTCGGCTGGCAAAGGACGTCACAGGCGCCGATCCAATCCGCGACCTGCTCGTGCGGGACGGGCCCCACCAGGCGAATGCGGGCCCGGCCTTCGAGCTCGCGGCGAAGCGGCCCGTCGCCGACGAAGGCGAGGCTGCCCTCCCGAGCCGCTAGAAGGCGTCGGCCAGGCGGACAACGTTCTTGCGCTCGTCGAGCGTCCCGACGCAGAGGAAGAAGGGGGGCTCTCCCTTCCACCCGAGGCGGTCGCGGAGATCGCCCGCGTCCTGGCCGCGAAAGCGCTCGAGGTCGACTCCGCAGTCGATCACGTCGATCCGTCCGTCCAGCTCGGGCAGCTTGCGCAGGAGCTCCCGCCGCAGGTAGTCCGAGACGGCCACCACACGCCCGCGGCGGAGGCCGCCCTCGTCGCGGCGGCGACGCCTGGGATGGACCCGATGTTGCGAACGTCGCGGCCGTGGGCGGTCACGACGAGCCCCGCGCCCGCGGCGGCTGCGGCAGCGGCCGCGACCCCGCCGGCTGGGAAGAGGAAATGGGCATAGACCACGTCGGGGCGGAACCGCCGCGCTTTCCTCAAGCATCCGCGAGCAGGCGGGCGTACTTGGTTTGACGGCCGCCCCGCCGGTCGATCACGGCAAATTCGAACTCGTGTCCCGGTCCAGTTCGTCGACGATGCCCTTGACGAAGACGCCGAAGTCGGGCGCCGCGGGACCGGGGTACATCTGGGAGACGAGGAGGATGCGCACCGGCGGGACGCTACGCGGTCGCGTGCTCTCCGTGCAAAGGAGGCGACCGGCTCTCGCCGGTCGCCGGTCGGTTCGGCGGTTAGGCCGCCTTTAGACGGGTGGCGTCTCGCTCGAGACGTTCCTCGGCGCGTGCCCGCGCCCGGATGACGTCGGTGTCGCCCCAGCGAGACCGTGCTTCGAGCGCCCGGGCTTCCGCCCAGAGCGCGTCGATCTGCTCCGAGAGCGCGCCAGCCTCGGCCGATTGGCCGGGTCGTGCCCACCCTCGCCGAGCTCGTGCCAGAGCCCCAGCGGCGGGGGACCGCCTGCTCGAGCTCGGCCCTGATTTGGGACATGGTTCTCACGGTTGGTTAAACGTCTGCGCCATCCTCATCATTCCGGCCGGCTCGATATGCGGGCACGCGACCGCCAGTCAAGATGCGAACATACGTTCGTGTCCTCGCAAGGGTCTGCGTACAGTCGGTTCCGCCGAGCGCTCGACAAGCGGAACGTCGCGCTGGCCATGGCGTCGGCCTCGGAACTGCGCAACGTCGGCCTCTCGGACGCGCTCGAGCTCTGCCTGCTCCTCGGCGAGCGGGAGCCGCGTCGGTTCGAGAGGGCTGCGCTGCGCTGGCATGGACGCTTCTGCCGCGAGGTCGCCGGAGTGACGTTGGAGGAGGGCCAAGCCGTGCTCGCGCTCCTGGCGGCGCTCAGGGGACCGCGACGAGTCGACGCGGCGGGCGCCCTTGCGGAGCTGATCGCTCGGCGCGAGATGCTGCCGGCAAGCGAAGCGTTGATCCGGTGGGCTTCCGCTCAGGACTGAGACGATCCTGGGAGAGCCGGAGGCGGGACTCGAACCCACGACCTACGGATTACAAATCCGTTGCTCTACCAGCTGAGCTACTCCGGCGCGGGAACCATCGTAGCGCCGGCGGCCAGATTGGCTCAGTCGAGGACCTGGCGGCCTTGCTGGTGCTGGAGCACCTTGCGCTTCACGCGCTGCAGCGCGTTGTCGATCGTCTTCGTGTCGCAGCCGAGCTCCTCGGCCATCTGCTCGTAGGAGAGGCCCTCGAGGTAGAGCCGGAGCGCGTCGCTCTCGAGCGCCGAGAGGCCCGCTGCCCAGGCAGAAGACGAGGCTCTGGAGCTCCTGCGGTGGAGATGACGCGAGACGGCCGGGTCGTCACGCCGCGAGCCGGGGAGCGCGTCGCCGAGCGTGCATTCGCCGTCGTCCTGGCCGGCCGGCGTCTGGCTGAAGGAGACGTACGTGTTGAGCGGGGCGTGCTTGTAGCGGGTCGCCGTCTTGATCGCCGTGATGATCTGGCGCGTGATGCAGAGCTCGGCGAAGCTCCGGAACGAGGTCTCCTTGTCGGAGCGGAAGTCGCGGACGGCCTTGTAGAGGCCGATCAGGCCCTCCTGGACGAGGTCGTCGGATTCGCCGCCGGCGAGGAAGTAGGAGCTTGCCTTCAGCCGGACGAAGCCGGTGTAGCGGCGGATGAGCGCGTCCAGCGCCACGCCGTCGTCGTTGCGGGCGCGGACGACGAGCTGGAGGTCTTCGAGCTCTCGCTGCGGATCTCTCCGTGCGAGGTCCGGGCGGCAGTGGCGAGCTGACGGCGAGGCACGGCTCTCCTCCTGGATCTGTCGGTGCGAAGGAGAGCCTCCTAGCCTCTCCCGCTAACCCTAACCCTCAACTTGAGGTTTCGATCGTAGCAGGCGTCGCCCGAAAGGTCAATGTCGCCTGCGCCGAAAACGCTCGAGCCGCTCCGCGTCTCCTCGTCGAGCGCATCCTCGATCTGCGAACGGCCGGCCGCGCTCGCTTCCGCTGCGCCTCCGCGAGCTCGCGCAGGAAGTCGGCGACGAAAGCCGGCGCGTCTCCTGCCCCGCGGTGCCCCTGATGGCGCGGTCGGAGGAGACGACCCAGACCTCCTCGCGCAGCGGTGCTCGGCCGCGAGACGCTCGATCAGGGAGTCGGCCGGCTGGGCGAACCGCACCTCGAGCGGGCCGAAGGACCGCGTCCTCCCCGACGCCGTCGAAGACGACGACGCCGCGCGCTCCTCGCGAGCGCGACGAAGTCGGCGAGCCGGTCGACGAGCTCCGCCGTTCACGGAAGGTCCCCGCGTGGAGGATGTTGTAGCCGTCGAAGAGGTAGAGCATCTGCCTGCCAATGATGCCGTCGCGAGCGCGACGAGCAGCGCGATTCCCGCGAGCAGCCGCCATTCCGGCGCGCAGGCCGAACGCGCCCGAGACCGCGCCGATGAGAAACGGCCCTGTGAGAGAAGCCCAGGTAGGCGATCGTCGTCACAGAGGCGACCGCGCTTCCCCGCTCCGCGGCGGCGGCGCCGCGCCCGGCGGCTCCGAAGAGCGTCGGCGCGGCCACCGAGATGCCCGCCCCGCCGAGCGCGAAGCCCAGCGAGCGCGACCGGGATCGGCTGGAGCCACGGCGGCGAGCGCGAGCCCGGCGCCGCGCGTGAGCGCTCCGCCGGCCAGCAGAACGCGGTCGCCCACGCGGGCGTCGAGGCCCTGGCCGAGCGTGCGGCCCGCGACCATGGCGGCCGCGAAGAGGCCCGGGCCGAGCCCGCTCACGGCCGGCGCTCGCGTCGAGCTCGTCTTCGAGGAAGAGCGCGCTCCAGTTCTCGATGCCGCTCTCGACGATGAAGGCCACCGCGCAGAGCGCCGCCGAGCACGGCGAGCCGCCGCGAGAGCGGCGAGCGCGGCGCTCGGCCCTGCGGCGCGGGGGCACGCGGGGTACCCCGGTTGACCCACGCGACGGCAGGAAGAGCACGGCCGAACGCCGAGCAGGACGGGGAAGGGGCTCCGCCCCCGCCTCGCGCGCGAGGCCGACCGCGATCGCGGCAACAAGGAAGCCGGCGGAGAAGAGCGCGTGCGCGATCTGCATGATCCGCGGGCCGCCGGAGGCCTCGACCGACGTCGCCGCGACGTTGATCGACGACGTCGAGCGCGCCCGAGGTCGCGCCGACGAGGGCGAGCGCAAGCGCCAGCTGCCACACGGAGCCCGCGAGGCCCGGGAGCACGACGGCGGCGCCGAAGAGGACGAGGGCGGGCGGACGCGCGCGGGCGCCGCATCCGGTCGGCAACGCGGCCGGTGACGACCATCGCCGGCAGCGCCGCCGAGCGCCGACCGCGAGGAGGGCCGCTCCCAGCTCGGCCACCGAGGCGCCGACCTGCTCCTTGACGTCGGGGAGCAGCACGCCCCAGGCGCCCCAGAAGACGCCGAACACCGCAAACGCGGCGAGGGCGCCGCCGGTGCTACGCCGCACGGCGCTGCCTGGCCGCCTCGAAGAGGGCGATGCCGGCGGTGACGCTGACGTTCAGCGACTCGACGCGGCCCGCGAGCGGGACAGCGAAGGCGTCGTCGCAAACGCGCCGCACACCCGGGCGCAGGCCGCGGCCCTCCGCGCCGAGCACGAGCGCCGTCCCCGTCGTGAAGTCGGCGGCCCAGACCGAGGTCGGCGCCTCCTCGGCTGCCGCCCACACCCAGAGGTCCGGGGCGCTTGATCTCCTCCAGGTAGCGGGCGAGGTTGACGACGACGGCGACGGCCAGGTGCTCGACCGCGCCGGCGGAGACCTTGCAGACCGCCGGCGGTGACGCGCGCGGCGCTGTGCTCCAGCACGACCACGCCGCTTGCGCCTGCCCCCTCCGCGCTCCGGCAGACGGCTCCGAGGTTGTGCGGGTCGGTCACCTGGTCGAGGCAGACGAGGAGCGGCCGCTCACCCGCCGCCAGCTCGTACGCGTCGGCGTACCGGTAGGGCTCGCAGAAGGCGACGACCCCCTGGTGCTCCATGCTGTGCGCAGCCTCGTTGAGCCGCCGTTCGCGAACGACCTGGAGCCGGACGCCGGGCGTCTCGCGAAGCCAGGCCTCGCTCTGGAGTGCCCGCTCCGTCGCCAGGAGCTCGAGGATCTGACGTCTGCCTGCGCGCACGACCTCGCGCACGGGCCGGCGGCCGTAGACCAGCTCCGGCTGCACCTAGTGCTCCCGACCGGGACCGCCAGCCGCACGAGGTCGAATCCCTCCGCGCCGTCACGTACTTCCCAGCCGGCCGCCGCGATCTCCCGGCGGAGGCGGTCGGCCTCGTCGAAGTCGCGGCGGCCGCGCGCCTCTTCCCGGCGCTCGGCCAGCGAGACGACGTCAGCCGGCGCCGGCTCCTCCTCGGCGAGGCTCTCCAGCCCGAAGAGCGCCAGTCCGCGCCGCAGCAGATCGAGTTGGCCGGCCGCGCGCCAGTCGTGGAGGACGGTCAGCGCGGCCTGCGTGTTGAAATCGTCCTCGAGGGCCGCCTCGAAGGCCTCCCAGGCCGCCTGCCTCGCGCTCGGCTTGCGGTGTCCGGAAGGCGTTCCGGAATCGCTCGGCCTCCGCAGACGCCGAGCGCATGGCGGCGTCGGAGTACTCGATCGGGCTGCGGTAGTGGCCGCCGAGGAAGAAGACGAGGATCGCCTCGGGCCCGTACTCGTCCAGGACCTCGCGCAGCGAAACGATGTTGCCAAGCGACTTGGACATCTTCTCCTCGTCGAGCTCGAGCATGCCGTTGTGCATCCAGAGGCGGGCGAACTCGCGGCCGGCGCCACGCGACTGCGCCAACTCGTTCTCATGGTGAGGGAAGCGGAGGTCGAGCCCGCCGCCGTGGATCTCGAACACCGGCCCGAGATGCTTCTCGGCCATCGCGGAGCACTCGATGTGCCAGCCCGGCCGGCCGCGCCCCCAGGGCGAGTCCCAGGCCGTGTCCTCGTTCGGCTTCGTCGCCTTCCAGAGAGCGAAGTCACGCTGGTCTTCCTTCAGGTCGCTCGGCTCCTGCGCGACCATGTCCTCGAGCTTGGCGCCGGAGAGGGAGCCGTACTCCGCGAAACGCGCGACGCGGAAGTAGACGTCGCCGCCGGACTCGTAGGCGAGCCCGCTCGCCACGAGCTCCTCGATGAGGGCGACGATTTCAGGCATCGTCTCGGTGGCGAGCGGCTCGACGTCCGGCCGGCCGAGGCCGAGCTCTCCGTGTCCTCGAAGTACCAGCGGGCCGCCTGTCTCCGCCAGCTCGGCGCTCCCGATTCCCTGCGCCGTCGCTGCGTCGTAGATCTTGTCGTTGATGTCGGTGACGTTCTCGACGAGCGTCACCTCGTAGCCCTGGTGCCGAGCCAGCGCTCGAGCCAGATCGGAGAGGACGAACGGGCGCGCGTTGCCGATGTGGATGCGCTGGTAGACGGTCGGGCCGCAGACATACATCCGCACGGGCCCCGGGGGCGGCGGGAGCTCCTGCTTGCGGCGGGTGAGCGAGTCGTAGAGCTGCATCGGGGCTCGGCCGCCAGCCTAGAGAATGTCGAGCGAGGCCCGGGAACCGAACGGCCCTTCCGCCGTCTAATCAACGATGCGGATCGGACTTGCGCTCATCCTGCTCGCGGTCGTGACGGCAGGCTGCGGCAGCGAAGCGGAGGCTCCCGAGGCCAAGAGCCCGAGCGAGCCGAAGGGCGCCCCGGAGGGGCTCGTGCTCAAAGATCGAGCATCTCCCGGCGCAGGCGCCACGGGCACTCGCCCGGGGCGCTGACGTTCGCCCTCTACGACGACGGGCGCGTCTTCCGGCCGGACCCGCAGATCCTCATCTATCCGGGGCCCGTGCTGCCGACGTTCAGCATCACCCAGGCCTCACCCGAGCAAGTGGAGACGGTGCTCGCGCGCGTGCGGGAGGCGGACATCCTCGAGTCGCGCCCGGCGGAGGACGAGCCGCTCGGCCGGACGGCGGACGACGGTCGTGACAGCGTTCGTCGACGGCGACCTGCGCATCGGCGCGGCTGCGCGGACGGCTCGCCGCGGCGGCAGCGGCTCCAGGCCGCGCTCGGCGACCTTCCCGTCACGGGCGAGCAGCCGTACGCGCCAGAGGCGATGGCCGTCTTCGCGTATCCCGCGAAGAAGCCCGAGACGGCGCCGGACTGGCTGCTCGAGCCACCGAGCCGATCACTCGTCGAGTGGCCGCTCGGGCGGCCTGCGGCCGGGATGCTCGGTCGTCCGCGGCGCCGACGCCGACCGGGTCCTCGCCGAGGCCGGCAGGCGCCAACGAGCTCACCCGGTGGCGGAGCGGCGGCTCCCTCTACATCGTCGCCTTCAGGCCGCTCCTGCCCGGCGAGTCCTCCTGCGCCGACGTCGCGTCCTGAACCGGCCTACGCCTGCTGGAACTGCGCCTCTTCGGTGGATCCGCGCAGCGCGAGCGTCGAGCTCTCGCCGCCGGAGACCGCCTGCGCGACCAGGTCGAAGTAGCCGGCGCCCACCTCGCGCTGGTGGCGCGTCGCCGTGTAGCCCGCCTCCTCGAGCGCGAACTCGCGCTCCTGGAGGCGGACGTAGGCGGCCATGCCCTCCTCGGCGTAGCCTCCGGCGAGCTCGAACATCGACTCGTTGAGGGCGTGGAAGCCCGCCAGCGTGATGAACTGGAACTTGTAGCCCAGGGCGCCGAGCTCGCGCTGGAAGCTCGCGATCTCGTCGTCGGCGAGGTGCTGTCTCCAGTTGAACGAGGGCGAGCAGTTGTACGCGAGCAGCTTGCCCGGGAACTGCTCGTGGATCGCCTCGGCGAACGTGCGCGCCTCCTCGAGGTCGGGCGTGGACGTCTCGCACCAGATCAGGTCCGCGTACGGCGCGTAGGCGAGGCCGCGCGCGATGGCCGACTCGAGCCCGCCCTCGACGCGGAAGTAGCCCTCGGGCGTTCGCTCGCCGGTGAGGAACGCGTGGTCGCGCTCGTCGACGTCGCTCGTCAGGAGCGTTGGCGCTCTGCGCGTCGGTCCGGGCGACGAGGATCGTCGGCACGCCGCAGACGTCGGCGGCGAGCCGGGCCGCGGCGAGCGTGCGGATGAACTGGCTCGTGGGGACGAGCACCTTGCCGCCGAGGTGGCCGCACTTCTTCTCCGAGGCCAGCTGGTCCTCGAAGTGCACGCCGGCGGCGCCCGCCTCGATCATCCCCTTCATCAGCTCGAACGAGTTGAGCGGGCCGCCGAAGCCGGCCTCGGCGTCGGCGACGATCGGCGCCAGCCAGCAGCGCTCCGCCGTTGCCCTCGGCCCACTCGATCTGGTCGGCGCGCAGGAGCGCGTTGTTCAGCCGGCGGACGAGCGCCGGCGCGCTGTTGGCCGGATAGAGGCTCTGATCGGGGAACGTGTGCCCCGCGAGGTTGGCGTCGGCCGCGACCTGCCAGCCGCTCAGGTAGATCGCCTTGCAGGCCGGCCTTGACCATCTGCACGGCCTGGCCGCCGGTCAGCGCGCCCAGCGCGGCGACGTAGTCCTCCTCGTGGAGCAGCCGCCAGAGGCGCTCCGCACCCAGGCGCGCGAGCGTGTGCTCGATGTGGACGGAGCCGCGTAGGCGCTGCACGTCCTCCTCCGTGTACGGCCGTTCGATTCCGTCCCAGCGATCCATCGGTACTCCTCTTTCAGTCGATCTTTTCGTAGGCGGGCAGCGTGAGGAACTCGACGAACTCCTCCGAGAGGGCGACCGAGTCGAACACCTCGCGCGCGTCGTCCCAGCGGCCCTCGCCCGCCTCGGCGAGCTCTTCCTCTTCGTAGCGGCGGACCTGCTCGGGGTCGATGCGCTCCCGTGGCGCACCCACTGCCAGACCTGCGAGCGCGCGATCTCGGCCGTCGCGGCGTCCTCCATCAGGTTGTAGATCGCGGCCGCGCCGACACCGCGCAGCCACGACTCGAGGTAGCGCGAGGCCGACGCTGACGTTGTTGCGCACACCCTCGTCCGTGACCTCGCCGCCGGGCACGCGGACGTCGAGCAGGTCGCCCGCCTGCACGGCGACCTCCTCGCGCAGGCGCTCGACCTGGTTCGGCCGCTCGCCGAGCACGCTGGTCGAACTCCTCGGTGGCGACGGGACGAGGTCGGGGTGCGCGACCCAGGTGCCGTCGAAGCCGTCGTTCGCCTCGCGCACCTTGTCCTCGCGCACCTTGGCGAGCGCGGTCTCGTTGACCTCGGGATCGCGGCGGCTCGGGACGAAGGCGGCCATGCCGCCCATCGCGTGCGCGCCGCGGCGGTGGCAGGTCTTGACCAAGCAGCTCCGTGTACGCCCGCATGAAGGGGACGGTCATCGTCACCTGCGACCCGGTCCGGGAGCACGAACTCGGGGCGGTCGCGGAACTTCTTGATGATGCTGAAGATGTAGTCCCAGCGGCCGGCGTTGAGGCCCGCCGAGTGGTCGCGCAGCTCGTAGAGGATCTCCTCCATCTCGAAGGCGGCGAGGATCGTCTCGATGAGCACCGTCGCCTTGATCGAGCCGGGCGGGACGCTCGAGCTCGTCCTCGGCGAAGTCGAAGACGTCGTTCCAGAGGCGGGCCTCGAGGTGGCTCTCCAGCTTGGGCAGGTAGAAGTACGGCCCCGCGCCGCGCTCCGAGGAGCCGGTGCGCGTTGTGGAAGAAGTAGAGCCCGAAGTCGAAGAGCGAAGCCGAGACGGGCTCGCCGTCGACCAGCACGTGCCGCTCGGGCAGGTGCCAGCCCGCGCGGGCGCACGATCAGCGTCGCCACCTCGTCGTTCAGGCGGTAGGTCTTGTCCGCGAGTCTCGAGCTCGATCGTGCGCTCGATCGCGTCCACGAGGTTGACCTGGCCGTCGACGCAGTTCGCCCACGTGGGCGAGTTGGCGTCCTCGAAGTCGGCCATGAAGCAGCGCGCGCCCGAGTTGAGCGCGTTGATCATCATCTTGCGCTCGACCGGCCCGGTGATCTCGACGCGGCGGTCCTGGAGGTCGTCCGGCACCGGCGCCACACGCCAGTCGCCCTCGCGCACCTCGCGCGTCTCCGGGAGGAAGTCGGGTAGCTCGCCGGCGTCGAGGCGCGCCTGGCGCTCCGACGCGCCGCCGGAGAAGCTCCCGGCGGGTCGGGTCGAAGCGGCGCTGGAGCTCGGCGACGAAGCTCGAGCGCCTCGGGCGTCAGGATCTCCTCGCCCCGTCCTTGCACGGGCGCGCGAAGCTCGACCCCCTCCACCCCGACCATCGACCATAGGCCTCAGTCGCGGTCGTGGTCGCGCTCGCACCAGTCCGGGCACGTGCACTCCGCGAGCTCGGCGGTGCTGAGGACGATCACGGAGGCTTCGGCCGGGCGCCCTCGCGGGCGGGGTCGTCGTACGAGATGTCAGAGCCGCCGTCGTGCATGTCGTGCTCTGCATCGTAAGGTTTGAGCTAGATATTTACCCAATCGTTTCTTTCGATCATCTCGATATAGACTAGGATTTATATTCGATGCTGCTTTCCCAGCTGCAGGCCTTCATCGAGGTCGCGCGGGCGCGCAGCGTCAGCCGCGCGGCCGACGCCCTCTTCGTCACGCAGCCGGCGCTCACGGCCCGCATCCAGGGGCTCGAGCGCGACCTGGGCGCGCAGCTCTTCGTGCGGACTCCCCGCGGGATGCGGCTCACCGAGGCCGGGCGACGCGTTCCTCCCCTACGCCGTCCGCGCGCTCGAGACGCTCGCCGACGGCCGGCGCTCGTCAACGCATTCGAACGCGGCGGCGCGGGGCAGCTCGCCCTGGGCGCGGCGCCGGCGGTTAGCACGTACGTCCTCCCCGCGCTCCTCAAGCGCTTCTCCGTCGGCCATCCCCGCGTCGCCGTGAGCGTGAGGACCGGCCACTCGGAGGAGATGCTCGAGCTCGTCGCTGCGAGAGCAGGTCGATCTCGGGCTCGTGCGCTCCCTCCGCCATCCGGACATCGCGAGCACGCCGCTCTACGAGGACCGCCTCATCCTCGTGGCCGAGCCGGACCATGACTTCGCCCAGTCCGGGCGCATCGAGCTCGCGGAGATCGTCCACGAGCAGCTCATCCTCTTCGACCGCACCTCGAGCTACACGGAGCTGACCAACGCGCTCTTCCGCGGCGCGGGCGTCGTCCCCGTCGGCCATCATGGAGCTCGACAACATCGACGCGGCGAAGAAGATGGTGCAGCAGGGCTTCGGCGTCGCGCTCCTCCCCCACACCGCGGTCGCCGAGGAGCTCGAGACGGGCACGCTCGTCGAGGTCGAGATCGTCGACGCGGAGCCCGTCCGCCGCCAGATCGTGGCCATCCGCCGCAAGGACGGCGGCGCGCCGATCGGGACGGTGGCCGCTTTCCTCTCCAACCTGCGGGAGATGCAGCCCGAGCTCGGCCGCCGCGCAGGCTAGCCGGCCTAGAGCGCCTCGGACTGGTGGCGATAGGAGCGGTACGCGAAGACGCCCGCGAGAGCGAGCAGGGCGGCGGGGACGACGAAGAGCGCGAACTGCCACGTGAATTCCGTTGCCGTGGCGAAGGCGACCAGGGCCAGGGTGGCGAAGACGCCCAGCAGGCCGAGCACGAGGGCGAAGACGTAGGAGGGCCGGTCGACGGGGCCGGGCGTGTCCGGCGAGGATGTGGAGGTCAGCCGGTCGGGCAGAGTGGTGACGCGCACCGCCTCGGCGCGCTCACCCTCGGTCGCTTTCCCAGGGTCGAGCTCGACCGCGCTCGACAGCTCGGTGGGCGGGCGCGCGAGCCGGACTGTGACCGCTCCGTGATCGACGGCGTCGAGCTCGTGCCAGGGAACCGCGTAGAGCGTACGGGCGAGCGGCGGGCCGCTCTCGACCACGACGTACGTGCCGTCGTCGTGCCGGACCACTGTCTTCACCTTGCCGAGCGGCTCGCCCTCGAGCGTCTCGACGGAGTACTCCTCCAAACCGACGGCATCGCTGCCGGCGGGCGGGACCTCGAATGTCCACGGCGCCCGGACCACGCCTCGCTCTTACCCGCTCGGACCCGTGCTAAGCCTGGCGGAAGCTTCGGCGCGGCGGAGCGCCTCGTCGCGTGGCAGCGCCAGGAGGACGGCCCACAGCTCGGGCCCGCGGTCGCTGCCGGTCAGGGCGCGCCGGAGCTCCCTCAGGTCGCCGCCCACGGCCTTCAGCTCGCGCAGGATCGCCTTGGCCTCCTCGCGGTCGAGCTCCCCGTCGGCCCGCTCCAGCAGCTCGCGGAAGCGGTCCAGCGTCTCGGGCGAGGCGACCGCTACGGGCTCGGGCGGAGCGAGGATCCGCCCGGCAGCCGCGCCCGCTTCCTCGAAGTCGTGCGCCCCACGTACGGCAGGGACAGCACGGGTCGGGATCCCGACGCGCTCCGCCAGCTCCTCGTCGGAAAGCGCCGCGATCGCGTCCAGGGAAAGGCGGCGTAGCCGCTCGGCGTCGAAGCGGACGTCGTGCCGCGGCACGCCGAGCTCTTCGAGGTAGGCGCGGACAGCCTCGGCCGGCACGCCCGCCGCGCGCAGGTCTTCCACCGAGGCGGCGCCGTGGCGTTTGGAGAGCTTCTTGCCGTCGGGGCCGAGGAGCAGGCCGTGGTGGTGGTAGCGCAGCGCCGGCGACCCCAGCGCCTCGGTCAGGCGCCGGTGCAGCCGCTCGTTCGAGCGGTGGTCGTTGCCGCGCAGGACGTCCGTGATCCCGAACTCGACGTCGTCCACGACCGACGCCAGGTGGTACGTGGCGCTCCCGTCTTGCCGGAGGAGAGTGGTGCCCTCGAAGCGGTCGACCCCGAGCCGCTCAGCGGCGCCGCGGTAGAGGTCCTGCCGCTCGCTCTGGCGGACGGGTCCTTCGTCCCACTCGATCCCCAGCCACTCCAGGTCGCGCAGGATGGCCTCCTCGCCGCCCTCAACGGTCCGGGCGGCGTCGGTGTCGTCGATCCGAAGCAGCATCCAGTCGCCGAGACGCCGGTTGGCAACCGCGCTGAGCGCACCGCCTAGGTGAAGCGAGCCGGTCGGGCTGGGCGCGAAACGGACACGGACCATCGCCCGGATCGTAGAGTCCCGGAGTGCAGCTCGTCCTCGACCGGCCGCAGGACGTCGCGCGCTTCCGGGAGGTCCTCGACCGGGCCGGCTACACAGCCGAGCGCGTTCGCGCCGCACTCGGGCACGAGGGCGTCACGCGCGTGAGGCGGGCGGACGTGCCCGTCCATCGGCGCAGGCTCACGGGCGCAACCGAGCTCGAGACCCTCCTGCGCGTCTTCTGGCTGGGCGACGACGTCGAGCGCAGAGAGGCAGCGCGTGCGCTCCGCCCGCTGACGCCGGAGGCGCTCGCAGCGCTCGGCCTCCTCGAGACGGGTGGGGGCGGCGTCCGGGGATGCGTCAGGCTCGTGCCGTTCGACCCGCTCGTGCTCGCCTGCGACCGCGACGACGTGGAGAGCGCCGACTACGTCCCCGGGATGCACCAACCCTCGGTCACGCTGGCGAACCTGACAGTGCGCAGGAAGGCCGCCTCGGCGGCCGACGTCGGCGCCGGCTTCGGCGTGCAGGCGCTGCTCGCGGCCGCGCACAGCGACAGCGTCGTGGCGACGGACGTGAACGCGCGCGCTCTCGGCTTCCTCGCGTTCAACGCGCAGCTGAACGCGATCGAGAACGTCGAGTGTCGGCAGGGGAACCTCTTCGAGCCGCTGGGGCAGGAGCGCTTCGACCTCCTCACCTGCAATCCGCCCTACGTCGTCTCGCCGGACTCCGTCTACCAGTACCGCGACAGCGGCCTCGTGGGCGACGCGGTTTCGATGGAGGTGGTGCGCCGCTCGCCGTCGGCTCTCACCGAGGGCGGCTTCGCGCACCTCCTCGTCAGCTGGATCCGCAAGCCGGGCGATGAGTGGCGGGCTCCCCTCGACGAATGGCTGGAGGGCAGCGGGTGCGACGCTTGGGTCCTCCATTCGGGCAGCGAGGATCCTCTCGCCGCCGCGGCGACGTGGAACAGCCCTCTCCAGGCCGAGGATCCGGCCGAGTTCGAGCGCACCCTCGACCGTTGGCTCGACTACTACGAACGGCTGGGAGCCGAGCGCGTCGCGTACGGCTCGGTCATCCTGCGCCGCCGTGAGGGCGTCCGGAACTGGATTCGCTGTGACGACGTTCTCGGCAGCCCCATCGGCCCCTCCAGCGACCTCGTGCTCCGCGTCTTCGAGAACCAGGACTTCCTGGAGGGTCTCGAGGGCGACGCGGCGCTCCTCGGGCACGCGTTTCGTCTGGTGGAGCGCCACCGCTTCGAGCAGGTGATCCGCCTGAAGGAAGGCACATGGGAGGTGGACGGGACGTTGCTCGTCCTCGAGGACGGGCTCGAGTTCCGCGGCCCGGTCGATGCCCTCGTGCTCGACGTCCTCGCGGGCTGCGACGGGCGGCGCCTCCTGGGCGATCTGGTGGAGGATGCGGAGGCCCGCGCCGAGCTCGTTCCCGTCGTCCGCCGGCTGCTCGAGCTCGGCATCCTCGCCCGCGGGTGAGCTCTAGAGCTTCTTGTTCTTCAAGACGTCCCAGCCGGCCACGATCGGCACCTCGAGCTTCCCGGAAAGGCCGACCGGCCGGTATTCCATCTCGACCTTGCCGAAGTTGAGGCTCACCTGGTCGAGCGGCTCCACGTCGGGCTCCGAGCCGCCGACCTGGAACGAGCTGACGAGCACTTCGCTCAGCTTGATCTTGAGAAACTCGATGCTCGGCTTCCCTGCGCGCCGGGCGGTGAAGAGGGCGCTCGGCACGTGCTGGCCGCTCGCGCAGGCGAGGAAGAGCTTCGGCGACGCCTTACTGGTGCGGGCGACGAAGTGGAAGTCCTGGAACGAAGCCTTACCGGCACCGGCGCCTCCTCCGGCACCGGCCGAGCCGGAGCTCGACACCCCCCAGCTGAAGGAGAGCACCTCGATCTCGCCCTTGTGCTTGTCGTCGGCGCTCTCTCCCGTGACCCCGTCGATCTTCAGGAAGTAGTCGACCGCCATCGTCCGCCGACTCTACAACGAGAGCCGTCGTCAGCGCAGGAGCCCGAGCTGGCGCAGCACCGAGACCGAGTCGGAGTAGACGTCCTTCCGCCGGACCCGTCTACACCCAGCCGCGCTCGCGGTAGAGGCCCACGCCGCCGGCGAGCGCTTCGTCGATCTGACCGAGCAGCTCGTCGTCCAGCTTCTTCACGTGGAAGCAGGACTTGCCCTTGAGCAGCGTCAGGAGCTCCGGTTCGAAAAGCTTCTTGCGCTCGGGTTCCGCGTAGACCGGCATGTAGTACAGGCCGACGTAGCCCTTCTGCTTGATGATGCCGGCGAAGTAGACCTCTTTTCGGGGCCGCCCGTCGATCACGACTTCGCACTCGGACCACAGCTGGTAGTCGTCTTTTCCCTGCACCGCACCCTCGCGCGCCGCGAAGGGGGGCGAATAGCGTTTCAGGACGTCGCGCAGCCGCACGAAGGTCTCGTCGAGGTCGGCCGCCATCGCGTCGCGACTCTACAGCCTGCCCGCCCGCTACCGTTTGGGGCCATGCGCAACCGAGACGACGACGGCCGGGAGTCCGAAGACTGGTTCGCCGAGGAGGAATGGGACGACGAACCGACGGAGGAGCGGACCCGTCCTCGCGGCGAGGGCCCACACCTCCCGCCTCCCGGGTCGCCTGAACGGCGCCGGCTGATCCTCGTCGCCGTCCTGGCCGCGCTCGTTCTCCTCGTCGTCGTGGCGGCCGTCCTGGCGAGCGGCGGCGACGACGGCGACGAAGCGGGGCCCACTCCTACGCCTCCTGCCGCCACGGATACCGGATCGGCCACGGGTACAACCGCGACCGACACGGGGACCGGGACCGGCGGGACCGACACCGGGGCCGGGACGGGCGGCCAGCCGGATCAGGTTCCCGTGAACCAGACGCTGGCGGACGGCGACAGCGGCCCGGCGGTGCGCACCCTCCAGCAGGCGCTGAACGACCTCGGATTCGACGTGGGCCAGCCGGACGGTGATTTCGGCCCGGCCACGGTGGAAGCCGTGCGCGCCTTCCAGGAATCCGTGGGCCTCCCCGCCGACGGTGTCGCCGGCCCGCAGACGCTGCGTGCTATCAACCAGGCGCTTGCCCAAGTCGGCTGACCGCGCGGCTGCGCGGTAGACGCTTGTCGGGCGGGCGCCGCCTCTGGCCGAGGACGGCGCCCGCCCGCTCGGGGATAGGAGGCCCGTGAGCGGGGGTCTTACGCTCACCTCTTGAAGGAGTTGACAACCCTTCCCGAGTCGATCGCGTTCCCGCGGCGATTGCGGGGAACGCCGACCTTCTCGACGCCGAACGGACGGATTCAAGGTGCGGCCGCGGGGCTTCACAAGGGCGAAAATAGTCGGACTCCGCCGACCTCTGGACCTTCGTCCAGGCAAATCCTGGAAGCCCTTGCCTGTTCAGTCTCGACGCCGCCTGGAGGGCGGACTACACTCGGTTGGTGAAAAAGCGGCCACCAGCCCCGGGCGAGCGCCTCAGTGCGGCGACCCTTGCTCGCCGTACCGGGACGAGCATCGAGGAGGTAAACGAGCTCGCCGCGCTCGGCGTGCTCGAGGAGGCCGCCGACGGGACGTTCCCCCTCACCGCCATCCACAAGGTGCGCTTCGTTACGGCGCTGGGGGCGGAAGGCGTGTCCGTCGAGGAGCTGGGACGGGGGATCGCCGAAGGCAAGCTCTCGTTCGCCTTCGTCGACGGCCTGCTCGCGCACGTGGTCGGCCTCTCCGAGCAGACGTACGGCGAACTCACTGCCGGGCTCGAGCTTCCCTTCGAGCTGATCGAAGAGCTGTACGTCACCTGGGGCTTGCCCGCGCCGCGCCCCGAGGAACGCGTGCGCGAGGACGACGCCGAGGCGCTCGCGCTTCTGCGCGCCTTTCTCGACGCCGGCCTGGACACGGAGACGCTCCTGGCCGGCTCACGCTACTTCGGTGAGAACCTGCGTCGCGTAGCCGAGTCGCAAGTGTCCTTCTTCCGCGGGCACATGATCGACCCTCTGCTCGAGAAAGGCATGGCCGTACGAGCGGTTCTCAGCGTGATTGCGCCGATTGTCCGCGACCTGCAGGCGCCTTCGGAGGGGCTCGCGCGCTGGCTCCACCGTCGTCACTACGAGAACTACTGCGTGCAGGAGTCGATGCAGCTCATGGAGGCCGCGCTCGAGGAAGCGGGCGTCACGCCGGCCCGCCCCGCGCTTCCCCCCGCGATCGCCTTCCTCGACCTTTCCGGCTTCAGTCGCCAGACCGAAGAAGCGGGCGACGAGGCTGCGGCCGAAATGGCTGCGACCCTGGGCGGATTCGTCCTCCGCACGGCACACCGCCACGGCGGGCGCCCGGTCAAGCTGCTCGGCGACGGGGTCATGTTCCACTTTCCCGAGCCGGCCGGGGCGGTCCTCTGCGGGCTCGAGCTCGTCGCCTCCGCACCTGAGCAAGGCCTGCCCCCGGCGCGCGCGGGCGCAAATGCAGGCCCGCTCGTCTTCCGCGACGGCGACTACTTCGGACGCACGGTCAACGTCGCCGCGCGCATCGCCGACTACGCGCGCCCGAACGAGGTGCTGGTGAGCAAAGCGGTCGTGGAGGCGAGCGCGACGAACGGGGCGCGATTCGAGCCGATCGGTGACGTCAACCTGCGGGGTCTCCCCGAGCCAACGCCGCTCTACCGCGCCCACGCGGACTCCTGAGCCTCGCTCAGCGCCGCTGCTGGACCTCGACGATTTGGTTGGCGGCGACGTCAGTCAGGCGGGTCACCCCGCCGCCGGGGTTGCGCACGATGAGGGCCTCGACCGTGGTCGCCTCGCCGAGCCCGAAATGGACGCGCGGGTCCTCCGAGGAGAGGTAACTGCTGCCAGCCTGGATCTCGCGGACGAGTCTGCGTCCGTCGGGCAGCACCGCGGTGATGTGCGTGCCCGGCCGGAACCCGTTCGACCTGACAACGAGCCAGTTGCCCGAGTCGTTCGTGTTCTCGAGGAGGACGAGTGGGCCGCCGATCGAGTTGACGGCAATGTCGCGGTCCCCGTCGTTGTCGAAGTCGGCCGCCGCAAGGCCCCGACCGTTGACGAGCAGCCTGTCTCGCGACCCGCCACGCTCGCCGACGTCTGCGAAGCGTCCACCTCCCTGCGCCGAGACTTGCTCGAGCACCTGGAGCGGCTCGGCGTCTTCGCCGAGGTCGTCGACCGGGACATGGCCGTTGGTGAGCAGAAGGTCGAGGTCGGCGTCGAGGTCGAGATCCACCCAGGAGGCGCCCCAGCCCGTGAAGCGGGTGCCGAAGGCTGGAGTGAAATCGGAGCGTACGTCTGCGAACGAGGCCCCACTTCTACTCGGAGCACTGCTCCGGTAGACGGCGTGCCGCTGCCCACGCGCGTTGCTCACGAGCAAGTCGGGCCGACCGTCTCCGTCGTAGTCCGCGGACGCGACCCCCATGCCCGCGTTCGCGTCGGCGACTCCCTCGCGGCCCGCGCGCTCGACGAAGCGGAAGCCGAGCCCGGCCGGATCCGCCTTTGCCCCTCCGGGCCAGGGGATGTTCCGGTACAGGCGATTCGGGTCCCCGTCGTTGGCGACGAACAGGTCGAGGCGGCCGTTGCCGTCGAAGTCGGAGAAGAGAGCGCCGAGGCTGTGGTCGAGCCGGGTCGCTTCGAGCCCGGCCTGCGTCCCCACCTCGCGGAAGGTCACGCGGCCGCTCTGGTCCTCGCCCTCGTTCAAGTAGAGGAGGTCGTGAACGCCCTGGTAGCGGCTGGGAAACCCGGCGTATGCGTCAGGGGCCGGGGCGTTCAGATTCGTGTACCCAGCGACGAAGAGGTCGGACCGGCCGTCACCGTTCACGTCTCCGACCGCGGCACCCGCGTGCCAGCCGTAGTCGTCGATCCCAGCGGTGCGGGCTCCCTCGGTGAACGTGCCATCGCCACGGTTCCACAGGAGCGCGTCGTACGTGGCCGACGTGACGTACAGGTCCGTGTAGCCGTCAAGGTCGAAGTCGGCCGCAACACACCCGTTCCCCCGCAGAGCCACGTCGGCACCCGACCCCCGGCTGATGTCGACGAACTTGCCCCGGACGTTGTGGAAGAGGGCGCTGCGCGGTAGGCCGCCCCGCTTCTTCCATTCGGCGACGTCGAGCTCCGAGTAGGAGTTCACGACGAAGAGATCCATCCACCCGTCGTTGTCGTAGTCGAGCCAGCAGAGCCCGCCTCCCATCATTGCGACTGGATCGCTAGGGGTCACCGTGAAGCGGAACGAGCTGTGCCGGAAGCCCAGGCCGACCTGATCGGCGACGTTCTGCAGGTGCGGGGCGACGAACCCCGTCGCGCTCGGAGGGACCGGCGCTGCCGCGACGACCGTGGGCGCCGCCGGCTCAGAGGCACCCGTCCGGTCGCGGACGATGACGTAGCGTGCGTCCTCGACCGCAAGCTCGAACGTACGGTTGAACGGCTCGGCATCGCCGCGATGCTCGAGCGCCGGCGGAGACCCGGCGTACGTTCCGGGCTCCACCGTACCCTCGAGCTCGGCGACCACTCCTGGCGGTCCCTGGTCCTCTCCGAGCTCGAAGGCGAGCTGCATTCGCTCGACCCGATACTCAGGGACGACGATCGCACGTCCGGAAGCGGCGCGGATCTGCCGGCGCAGCCCGGCGAGCCATTCGCCTCCGGCGCCGGTCGCGGCGTGCTCGGCGTCCCTGGTCCGCAAGGCTTCCGTCGCGATGCGCAGGTCGGTGACGACGTCGTGGGCGATGCGCAGTGCGGTCGGCCGGTCGATCTCGGAGGCCACGGCCTCGGACGGCACCACCGTCACCTGAAGATCCGTGGGATTCGAGGCAGGGGCAGCTGCGGCCTCGGCGCTCGAGCGGGCGGGCAGGCCCGCAAGGACGAGCAGTCCCGCGATTCCCACCGCCGTCGCAAGCGCCGTCGCGCCCGCGGCCGTGCGCCCTACAGCGTCTGGCCGGCGAAACGACCGCGCCGCCGCAGGAAGCAGCCACTCGATCAGAGGGCGCACGGCGCACACGACGGCAAGCGCTACGAGCAGGGCGACCTTGCTCCAGAACTCCGTCGTTTGCGGCGCAATCAGGAGCACCGCGAGCAGCGCGACACCGACGGCGTAGGCGCGGCGCGCGGCGCGGCCGTCGGGCACCGTCTTCGGGTCGGTGATCATGAAGAAGAGGAAGACCAGGACCTCCGGTGAGAACGCAAGCACGCGCCAGAAGTCCCAGTCCGTGATGGGGCCGACGTGCCAGCTGGCCGTCATCGAATGCCCACTGGCCGCCAGCACGGCGAGGGCGGCGGCGAACGCCAGCCAGAAGCCGACGGCGATCTCCAGCAACCGCAGGCGCAGGAGGATCGCGAAACCGCCGGCAATGATGATCGCCAGCGCCAACGCGAGCCACGCCGACATCGGCCCCCACCAGAAGTCGAGCGGTTCGGCCCGCCCGCTGCCGAGCACGAGGAAGCAGATCACGAGACCGAAGTTCGAGGGATTGAAGAGGTGCCGCCCCCCGAAGCGGATGACGTACTTGGACAGGAGCGCCACGGCCGCGGTTCCGGCAAAGATCCACCAGCCGCGCATGCTCCACCAGTCCCCGTGCTCCGTTCCCGGCACGCGGAGGATGAAGGCGACGCCGTTGCCGGTCAGAAGCGCGCTTGCCGGCCACATAATCACCTTCTCGCGGTGGAACGCGATCCCGACCTCGAGCGCCGCGCACGTGAACAGCGCCACCAGGATCTGGGCGATCGAGAGGCGGAACTCGAACGCCACCTGCCCGAGCACCTGCAGCGAGACGATCACGGCCGCCAGGTGCAGGCGGGCGTCGCGAAGCGCCGGCAGCAGAACCGGGTACGGCGTGCCGCGGATGAGCAGTGTCGGCCTGCCGGGGTGAACGAAGGCGGGCGCGCTCATCAGCGACTCAAATGCTACTGCGGCCGCCGGGATCGGACTACGGTGCGAGCGCCGGCCGAGCGCGCACTAGGCGCTCGTCCGCCCTGTGAGCGGGCGCACGAGGGCGCGAAGAAGGTCGAGGTCCCCGATCTGGGGAAGAAGGAGGGCGCGCCAGGAGAAGGAGGCCCAGCCGCGGTAGAGGGCGAGCGCCGCTCCTCCGCCAGCGAGGTAGCCGATCGCTGCGGCTCCGGCGGCCCCGGATGCCCCGTAGCGGGGGATGAGGAGGAAGTCGAGGGCCGTCGTCACCACGAGGGAGACGAGCGGGCCGAAAGATGAGCGTCCCGGCGCCCCGGAGGCGACGAGCGCACTCGAGAAGATGCTCAGCGCGGCGTAGCCGAGCACGCCAGGCAGGAGTAGGAGAAAGGGGGTCACGGACTCTTCGAAAGTCCCGCCGAAGACAAGCGGAACAAGCAGGGGGCCGAGCACCGCGCCGAGCGCGACGCACCCGAGCGAAACGAGCGTCACGGAGCGAAAGGAGCGCAGGACCCCGTCGACTCTCGCTCTCTGGTCGGTGCGCGCCGCCACGGGCAGAAGCGCGGTGGCGGCCGCGCCGGGGAGATAGAAGAGGATTTCGGCGGCGTTCACGGAGACGGCGTAAAAGCCCAGGACCGCCTGCGAGGCAAGGAAGGCGACGATGACCTGGTCGAGACGGTCATTGAGCGCGTCGGAGAGCGTCCCGAACCAGGCGCGAACGCCGAAGCGGACGGTCTCTCCGAGCAGCACCCCGTCGGGCGCGCTGAAACCGACGGCGCGAGCCGAGAAGGCCAGCATGTAGAAGCCCTTGAGAAGTTGGACCGCGATCCAGGCGAGCGCAGCCGAGATGATCGTCAGGCCCACGCTCACCTCAATCGCCGCCACGACTACGACGTAGAGCCAGGCGGTCACCGCGGTCGTGAGCGCATGCAGGCGGAAGCGGCTGCAGCCGAGGAGAAAGGTGTAGCCCGCGTCGGAGAAGGCGGACGCGAGGGCACCGAGACCCAGGAGCACAAGCTCCTCGTTTCCGATTCCACTCGGCCTCGCCGAAGCGGGCAGAATCGCGAGAGCCACACAGACGAGGCTCGCTCCGATCGTGGTGCTGGTCGAGACTGAAAGGACGAGGTTGGTAAGGAGTGCCGGCCGCTCGGCGGGGCGTTGGGCGGTGAAGATCGTCGTCGCCTCGCTGATACCGAGCCGGGCAATCCGCGCAAGCAGGATCGCCGCCACCGTGATGAAGGCGATCGTGCCACGACCGGAGGGGCCGAGCGCGCGCGTGACGATCACGAGCGCTACGAAGAGGCCTGAGTTTCCGGCCAGCTGGGCCCAGAAGAGGAGCGCCGAGCCGCGGGCTGCAGGATCGCGCTCGGCTTGCGGAGGCACGGAGGTCACCGGCCGCGCCCGTTCGCGGAGCCTGAGCAGAGGAGGCGTACTAGCTCCTCGCCGACGTCCGCGTGCCGCGCGCGAAGGATCGCCGCGTTGACAGAGAACTCTCGCCGGTAGCGTTGGTAGGAGGAGGCGATCTCGCCCAGGGCGGCCCCGCTCGCCTCCGGGTCTCCCGGGCGGACACACATGTCCTGAAGCGACGCGGTGCCGTAGTAGGAGAGCGCGTCGCCGACACGCGTCGAGACCGTGGGGATGCCGCGGCTCAGCGCCTCGAGCAGTGCAACCTGGACGTTGTCAGCGACCGACGTGGAAAGACAGGCGTGCGCGCCCGCCTGCATCTCCTGCACGGTCTCCCAGGGCTGCGACCCGTGGACGACGAGCCACGGCCGCTCTTCGGCCAGGCGCTCGAGTCGAGGACGAAGGGGGCCATCCCCGCAGAGATGTAGCTCTGCGCTCCTTTCGCGCCGAAGGACTTCGACCGCCTCGACGGCGCACAGGGGATCCTTTTCCGGGAAGAGCCGCCCCACCCAGACGATGCGCATCGCCTCGTCGGGCCCGAGGTCAGGGGGAAGAGCGCGCGCGGGCTGCACTTTGAGCGGATACGGCAGGTAGCGGGCTTCGACGCCGTAGAGGCGGCGCGCCCCGACGAGGCCGGCGCGGGAGACGGAGACGGGATGCGCGAGCCGCATGGCCAGGCCGCCGAGCGAGCGCTGGAAGAACGAGCGGGCGAAACCGACAGCAGGCGGCCCGCCGTAGGGGCCCACGCCGGATCCGTGCATGACGAGAAACGCCGCTCGCCCGCGCACGCGGGCGAGGAGGACTGCGAGCACAGGGAGCACCTGGCGGGTGTTGTTGGCGAGGACGAGATCGGCCGCGCTCACCTCGCGCCAAAGCACCCGCCACCCACCCACGGGTAGCGGCCACGAGGAGGCGCCGAGGAAGCGAGTGGGAACCACGACGTTTGCCGCTGTGTCCCATCCGGGCAGTCGGCAAGCCAGCACCCTGGTCCGGACCCCGCGTTCCTCGAGCAGCGCCCGCGCCGTGTCGACGAAGTCCTCGACGCCACCCGGATGAGGGCGAACGAAGCTCGACACGAGCAAGACCGAGCGGGCGAGTCCCTGGGGTCGCGAGCTCGTCAGGAGGCTTCCACAGTTGAGCGAGACTCCTCCAGGTCGCGCAGGGGAACTCCCACCGAGTAGGAAGCGTTGGCCCGAACTCCGATCGCGACGAGGCCGAGCACAGGCACGTGAAGCCGCTCGAGAACCTCGCCTAGCTCGGCAGCGGCCGCCGGGGTCATGCGGTCGAGCCGGCAGAGGACGAGCGCCGCCTCCGCGCGCCGCGCGAGTAGCGGGCCGTCGACGGCGCCGAGGAGCGGCGAGCCGTCCACGAGCACATAGCGGTACTCGGAGTGCTCGAGCTCGCGCGAAAGCTCGTCCATCGGCTCGCCCGCAAGGAGCTGAGCAGAGTTCGCGGCCGCGCTCCCGGACGGGAGCACGTGCAAGTGGGACGAGACACGGACGACCGACTCGCGCAGGAGCTCGCTGCCCGCCTCGCTTCCGCGCTCGCCGGTCACGTGCAGGACATCCGTCAACCCGGGAGCACGGCCGAGACCGAGGAGCTTCTCGATCCTCCCCTCTCGGACGTCGGCGGAGATGACGAGCGTGGGAGAGCCGCCGCGTGCGAGCGACTCGGCAAGCCGAAGCGTGACCGCGGACTTCTCTTCGCTCGCCGAAGGGCTCGTTACGAGCACGAGCTTTCGGCTCGGGGGCAGCTGCAGGAGAGAGGCCTGGAGCGCCTGGTAGGCCTCCTCGGTCTGCGTCCTCCGGCGCCGGCGCGCCGGCGGAAGGGCAGCGAGGATGGGCGCCCCCGTGAGACGGGCAAGCTCGCGGGGGCCCGAGAGCCGCGGCGCGAGCTGGTCGAGGGCCAGCGCCGCCAGAACCGCCACGAAAGCGGAGGCGAAGAAGGCGAAGATCGTGTTGCGGACGGGACGGGGCGAGTCGGGCTCGGTCGGAGGCTGAGCGGCCTGGGCGAGCTGCAGCTCGCTGCCAACGCTCGCTTCGCTCACGCTCAGCTCGCTCAAGCGCTGCTGGAGAGCCTGAACCTCTTCCTCGCTCCCCGGTGTCCCGCTCAGCCGGTCGATGGCCTCCTGGAGCTCGGCGCGGCTGCGCGCCAGCCTTTCCCGCTCCGCCGTCCGCTGCAACGTCAGGAACGACTCGGCGACACCGTTTGCGATCTCCGCCGCCCCCTTTTCGTCGCCGTCCGTTGCGGCGATGTCGATGACGTTCGCGTTCGTGTCGACCGAGGCCTCCACCTTGTCCTCGAGCGTCTCCACGGATTCGTCCGGAAGGCTCTCGGCAGCCGCGGCGAAGACATCCCTCGTTGTCAGAAGTGTCTGTACGGTGGCGAGCCGGCGCCGAACCGTTTCCACATCGGCGGGCTCGAAAGCCCCGGCTCGGTCGTCCATGAGGATCCTGGCACTCGCCTTGTACGTCTTGGGAAGGGCGAGCGACAGTACGAGCACGGTGGCGGTCATCAGAACGATGATCAGAGCGATGAGCGGCCAGCTGCGCTTGAGCGCGCTCAGATAGCGCGGGACGTCCACCGGCTGGTCGCCGGAATCACGTGGCCCACCCCAGGTCGATGTCGTTGGCTCGCGCATCAGAAGAGCTCGTGAACGCTTCGGAGGACGTCAACGCCGTCGGCGCGGGCGCAATCGTTCCCGAGCCCGCCGTTGACCTGATCCCGCTTGCGGTCGCGAACGTAGAAGAGGTCGCGGGCACCTCCTCCGGAGAGCACGTCGCGGTGGCCGCCTCCGTAGAGCCGGTCGCCGCCGTACCCGCCGAGGGCCCTGTCCAGGCCGGCCTCGCCGCGAAGGACGTCGTTGCCGAGCTTGCCTTCGAGCAGGTCGTTGCCCCAGCTGCCCCGGATGCGATCGTCTCCGGGACCGCCCTTCATCCGGTCGTTTCCGGGCCCGCCCAGGATGAGATCGTTCCCGCCCAGCCCCTGGATGACGTCGGCGCCGCCCAGCCCGCAGATGACGTCTGTGCCAGGCGTGCCGACGAGCACATCGGCTCCTGCCGAGCCCGTGATCGTGCACGGCACGGCCGTCGCCGCCTGTGCTCCGACGGCTCCTGAGCCCAGGAATCCAATCGCCGTAACGAGTAATGCCCCATGCTTCTTCAAGATGTCCTCCTTTGGACGTGTTCGTTCCTGTCTGCGAAAAGCGGCAGCGGAGCGAGAGCAGAGCCGACGCGCCGCCGGGCCCAGCCCGCCCAGATGAGCGCGGCCACCACCCAGAGATGCCGCCAGTGGAGCGTGTCGATGACGAAGCTGTTGACCAGGAGCCCGCACCACGCCCCCAGCAAGGCCGCCGAGCCGATCCCGTAGGTGTCCCGCCCCGCGACGGCGTTGGCGAGCGCCGCGCCCAGCGTGAAGAGCAAGAGTGCGAAGAAGGCGAGGATGCCCGGGAGCCCCTGCTCGGCGAAGACGCGCACGTAGGTGCTGTGCGCGGAAATGGGGGCAACGAGCTCGAACTGGCCCGGGCCGACACCGAAGGGGTAGCGCTGGGCCGGCTCGAGCCCGGCGGCTTGCGCGCCGAAGCGGTCGGCATCGTAGCTTTGGACCTGTGCCCGGTCGGAGAGGAAATCGCCCGACCCGCTGAGGGAGACGGCGCCCGCGACGAGCACACCGGCGACGAGCGCAAGCACGAGCGCGACCAGGACCTTCCGGCCGCCGCCCCGCCTGAGGGCCATGACGACGAGCAGCACTCCCAGTCCGAGGGCGAGGTTGACCCAGGCCCCGCGGGAGGCGGAGAAGATCAACCCGATCATGAGCAGGACCAGGAGCAGGCCCTTCCAGAGGCGGTGCAAGCCGAAAAGGCGCGGCGTGAGAATCTCCTCCACGAGGATGAGGGCGGCCGGGACGAGGAAGGGCCCGAAGACGTTCGGATCCTTGAAGAGCGCCTGCACGCGGTCCTCGAACACCATCAGCTCGCGCCCCGGGAGCGGCACGAAGAGGGCCGCCAGGCCGAAAGAGGCAGAGAGCACTGCGGCCACCAAGTAGCCGCCGGCGGCGACCTTGGCCCGCTGACGGCTGCTCACCCAACCCGCGAGCCAAAGGGCGAGGACGCCGACGTACGCAGTCGTCGCGAAGAAGGTGAGCGCGCGCTCGTAGTCCACGACCTCGACCGCGGACACGAGGTTGAGGGCGAGGAACACGCCGACGAATCCGACGGCGGCGGCGGAAACACGCTGTCCGCGGAGGCGGCCCGTTACGAGCGCGGCCGCGATGACGACGAAGAAGACCAGATCGGCGGGCGCGGGCTCGACGAGGACGACCCCGAGGAGCGCAAAGCCGAGGGCCATGGCAGCTTCCTGCCGGGCCAGGGCAAGCGCCAGAACCGCAAGCAGGGCGAGCCCGGCGAGCACCGCGAGCTCGACGGTCGGGGGGTAGTGCGAAAGGACGAGGCCGAGCACCAGGGCGAGAAGCAACCCGCCCACGAGAGCTCCGAAGGCGCCCAGGCCACGCCGCACCACGAAGGGATCTCGGACGGGGGCGTACGTCCCGTTCATCCGCCCCTCCTATCGTCCGCACAGTGGTTTGCGAGCCCGAGGACGGGGCCGCACTCGATCGCCCGCCGGCCCAGCGGCCCGCGGACGGCCTCCCGCTCGGTCCTCCGCGACGAGCTCGGCGTAGGACTCCCGCGGATTGAGCGAGCGCACCCGCTCGAGGCGCGCCTGCGCCTCCGCCTCACTTCCCTCGGCTCGAGCGAGAAGCCCGAGCTGAAGGTGCGCGTACCAGTCGTCGGGATTGCGTTCGAGCGCTCGCTCGAATGCCTTCCGGGCCGTGTCGGGTTGCCCGCCCTCCTCGGCGAGCGCTCCCGCGACTACGTCCGCCCGCTCGCTCAGCGGGTTCAAGCGGTGCGCCCGCTCGAAGTGGGAGACGGCCTGCTCCGAGTCGGGCCAGGCCCGGACGGCGCGCTCGAGCTCGAGCGCGGCAAGGCCCGGGAAGGCGTAGGAAGCCGCGGCGGCGAGGAAGAGGGTACCTGCGGCCGCGAGCGCCGCGGCGACGCGTGGCCCGCTCGGGGCTGCTCTCGCGGGCCCTGGGCCGCCCGAGGCCCGATGCCAGCCCGAGCAAGGCGAGAGCGGACGCTCCCAGAACGGGAACCTCCCACAGCCAGTCGATCGAGCCGTGCACGAGCCAGTAGACGGCCGCGGTGACTGAGGCGGCTGCGACGGCGCCCGTCAGCGCGTCCGGTTCTCGGCGCCTAGGCAGCGCGGCCGCGAGCGCGGCCACGACGAAGCCGAGGAAGAGCGCGCCGCCGACGAGACCGGTCTGCGAAAAGGTCCTGAGGAGAAGGCTGTGCGGATAAAGCGGCTCCTCGCTCGTACGGCGCTCGCGGACGAAGTCGGCCGCGAAGTTGTCGACGCCCACGCCGAGCAGGGGACGGTCGGCAAACTCGCCGGCGGCGACCCTCCACATGTCGTAGCGACCGCTCTCCAGTCCCGGCCGTGGCGCGCTCGCGAGCGTCGAGGCTGCGGCTACCGCGCCTAAGACGACGACGAGGAGAGCCGCAGCAAGGATTGCCACAGTACGTCGACGGGAGGCGACGAACGCAAAGCTTCGCCGGGCGCGACCTGGCCGGTCGCGGAACGCGAGGAGCGCGCCGAGCACGAGAAGCACGCCGCTCGAGAGCGCGAGCGCCTCGCGCTCCCGTGCGACCGCCCGCTCCACTTCCGTCACACCGCCGCCGGCAACGACGTCCAGAAGCGGGTCGAGCGTCGCAAGTGTGGCTACGGCTACGAGGAGAAGCGCCGCGAGGACACGTATCCGCTCCCGGCTCAGGAGTACGAGCAGGGGAAGCGCGACGGCTACGCCCAGGATCGAACCCCGGCTCTGAGCGAGCAGCGCGAGCTGGAGGAGCGCACCGCCGGCCGCAAGGAGGAGGCCACGCGCCGCCCAGTGGACCTCCGGCCGGGCAGCAAGCGCCACCGCCGGCCAGAAGGCCATGAGAAAGAGCGCCGCGCTTGCGTTCTCGTAGCCGATCGGGTCTGCGAGCCGGTTCCAGTTGAACGCCCCGGCGCCGTCGGAGGCAAGCGCGAAGCACCCGATCGCCGCTGTGCCGAGAGCGAAGAGCCCGAGCACGACAGCGCCTTCCGGCGCCCGCCAAGGAAGTAGCGCGAAGGTCGCGTAGACCGTGAGGTAGAGAAGTGTTCGATTGGCACCGTCCCAGGCATCCCCCTGCACGCCGGCCCAGACGATGGAAAGGAAGCTCCAGGCCGTGAAGGCCGCAAGGAGCGCCAGCGCGAGCCATGAACGCGGAGCCGGGCCGTCTCGCCTTCCCTTCCCGACCGCGACCACTGCCACGAGCGCAAGGAAGACCAGCGCCCCCGGGTACCACACCGTGGGGGCATAGCCACCTTCCTCCGCCGCCCACCAGAGGAGGATCGCGATTCCGGCGAGGCCCACTGCAAGGGTGCCCGCTCGACTCAGACCTGGACTATAGGCTTCTGCCGCATGGTCAGGCTCGCTCCCGCGTGCCGTCGAAGACCGGAGCGCGCCCAGTAGCACGTTTCCCTCCGGCATCGCGCTCACGGCCTCCCTCCGAGCGTCCACGAATCCTGCTCCTCGTCACGCTCGCCGACACCGGAGGAGCGCAGACGTACGTCAATTCCCTGCTTCCGGCACTCGTGGGGCCTTACGACGTCGCGGTGGCGGCCCACGGCCACGGCTCGGTCGCCGACGCAGCGCGGGCGGCGGGCGCGCGCTTCATCGAGCTCGCACACGTCCGCCGCCCACTTAGCCCCTGGCGTGACCCCCTCGGCCTGATTGAACTGGTGATCCTCCTTCGTCGCGAGCGACCTCACATCGTGCACGTGAACAGCGCGAAAGCAGCCGCCCTGGGACGCGCGGCGGCCTGGCTCACCCGCGTTCCCATTCGCATCTACACCGTGCACGGCTGGTCGTACACGGCTCACACCGGGGCGAGCTCGGCCGTCTACCTCTGGGCGGAGCGCCTGCTCCGTCCCCTGACGACGGTCACAATCTGCGTCGCCGAGAGCGAACGTCGCGCCGGCCTCGAGGCGCGAACCTGCGACGAGGCGACCACGGTCGTCATTCACAACGGCGTCGTCCTGTCCGGCGAGACGGAGACCCGCGCGGGACCGTGTCGGCTCGTGATGGTCGGCCGGCTGCAGGCGCCCAAGGACGCCTTGACGCTCGTTCGAGCGCTCGCGGAACTCCCACGAGGCGCATACGAGGCTGTGATCGTCGGCGACGGGCCGGATCGGCCGGCGCTGGAGGGCGAAGTCCGGCGCCTCGGCCTCGCGTCCGTCGTCCGGCTGGCAGGCGAGCGCAACGACGTCGCCCAGCTTCTGGCCGCTTCCGACGTCTTCGTCCTCTCGAGCCGCTCCGAGGGCCTTCCGCTCTCGATCCTCGAGGCCATGGCCGCGGGATTGCCGGTCGTGGCGACGAATGTCGGGGGAGTGCCGGAGCTCGTCCTCGAGGGAGAGACGGGGCTCCTCGTCCCGCCCGGGGATCCGCACAGCCTTGCCGGCGCTCTCGAGCGTCTGCTCGACGACTCGGAGCTTCGCGGCCGGATGGGCGCCGCGGGACGCATCCGCGTGGAGGAGCGCTTCGACCTCGTTTCGACTCGTCAGGCGCATCTCGACCTCTACTCCTCCCTGCTCGCTGTTGCGGGCCTGCCCTCTCCGTAGCGAAACCGGCGATAGGCGCCACGAAGGGGAAGGGGGGTGTCGTGCCCGCCGCCCACCTTGGCCCGGAAGTCGAGCAGCGTGTCTCGGGAGTCGATCTGTCGGCGCCTGAGCGCAAACCTGTCCGTTTCGGGGAGGTTGGCTCCCGGCTCACAGGAGACGGCGACTCGATACCCCGCCTTTATGGCCAGCGCCCGCTCGCGCCCGCCGAAAAGCCCGGCGGGATAGCCGAATGCCGTGACCGGCCGGGCGAGACGCACCTCCAGCTCGCGCTTGGAGCCCTCGATCTCTACCGCCGCCCTGCGGTCGTCGACGGCCAGGAGGTTCGGATGCGTGACCGTGTGGGCCTCGAACTCGAGCGTCCCTCCCCGGTCGAGCTCGGCGATCTCCCCCCAGCTGAGAAGCGGAGGCTGCTCCCTGTACCACGTGAATGAAGCCCGTCCGTCCGTGACCCCGGTGGCGATGAAGACGGTGGCCCGGAAACCGTATTCGGCGAGCACGGGAAGCGCGTGCTCGGCCACGTCGAGGCAGCCGTCGTCGAAGTTCAACCCGATCGTGCGCTCGGGCGTCTGTCCGCTATCGAGGAGATCGGCCACCTGGCCGATGTCGAGGACCTGGTATCCGGCCGCGGCGAGGTAGTCCATCTGCCGGCGAAACATCTCGGGGTGTACCGCGAGCTCGTCCCGATCAGCGGAGACCCGGTGGTAGAAGAGGATCCGCAAGCCGCTCAGGCTGCGGCCGCGCGAGCGCACGTACCAGGCCGCGGAGCGGGCCCGAGTCACGGTTGCCTTGACCGGGTAGGGCAGCGACGGCCCGACCCCGCGCAGATCGCCGACTTGCGGATTAGCGCTCAAGGGACTCCCTCACGCGGTTGGCCGTAAAGCGGGTGCCCGGAATGAAGCGGGCGACGGGGCCGAAGCGGTGCTCTGCAGCGAAGCCCACGAAGAGAAGTCCCCTCTCGGTCGAGCGAAACCAGCGGTCGAGCACCGGTCGGCCCTGGTCGAGCGCGATCCGCCTGCGGATGTCCTCCGAGAGGAAGCCGAGGCGCTCGAGGGAGAAGCGAAAGCCGGCCGCGAGGATGACCGCGTCCGCCTCGCGGACCGTCCCGTCGCTCAGGCGCAGCCGAACGGCGCCGTCCTGCTCGATCTCCTCCACGCCGACGCCCTCGGTTACGTGGACGTCGCGCTCGACCTCCTCTCGAAGCCAGGGCGAGCCGCCGGCACGGAGGATGCGAGCGGCAAGGCGGCGGCGGGCGCCCTTGGGAAGTGCGGCGAATACGTCGGGATGCAGGGCGAGCCGGTTGAGCGGCGGCGGGCCATAGCCGACTACCGGGTAGGCCACCCGGTACAGGCGCTGGTGCAGGCGTCCGCGAGGCTTGTGCGGCTCGCGGTCGGCGAACCAGCGCAGGCTCGAGCGGACGACGAGCTGGACTTCGGCGCCTGATTGGACGGCGAGGGAGGCGCTCTCGAGGCCGCCCTGGCCTCCTCCCACCACCACCACGCGCCGGCCTCGGTACGGCTCGTAGTCCTGCAGCGACGTGGCGAAGGCGACGCGACCGCCGACGGACTCCGCGAGCTGCGGCGGCGCGTAGGCGAAGGGGACTGCTCCGACCGCGACGACAACCTGCCGTGCCGCGACCTCGTCGCCGGCCGTGGTCGTCAGGCGGTAGCCGTCGCCGTCTCGCTCCAGGGCTGCGACGTCCGCGGGGTTGCCTTCGGGGGCGAACGTGCTCCGGAACCACTCGGCGTAGCGGAGGAACTTCTGCAGGGGGATGGGCTCCTCCCGCTCCTCGCCCGAGACGCGGGCCCAGCGGTCGATCGAGCCCAGGTTGCCGGGCGCCGCCAGCGAGGTCTCCTGCCAGTCCGAGCGCAGGAACATGTACGGCGGCATGCGCGTGCGCCAGGTCTCCATGGGCGCTCCGAAGGTCCGGACGTTTCGCCCGGCGAGATGCGCGGCGACCGAGAGACCGTACGGCCCGGCCCCGACTACGGCTATGTCGAGACGCTCCCTCATGCGCGTAGCGCGTCCCGGGAGCGCTGGGTCAGGCGCCGGAGCGGCGCCACTCCGTCCATGTACAGGCGTAGGAGGGAAGGTGAGCGCTTGACACGAAGGCGGAAGCGGATAACGCGCAGCCGGGCTGCCACGACGGCTCGGGCGGGCGCGCCCCTCGCCAGCCCGAGCCCGTGGCAGAGAGGCTCGAAGCCGTCGGCGAGCTCGGTCTTGTAGCGCTCCGCCCCTCCGAGGAACTCCACGCGACTCAAGCCTTCGTCCGAGGCGGCCTCGAGCGTGTCCAGCGTGTTGACGAGACCAGGAGAGAAGCGGGCAAGCCCCGGGTCGAAGGCGAGCCTGTGCACGTACATGCCTCCCTCGAAGGCGAAGTAGTAGTGGAAGGCGACCGCGCGCCCGTCCAGCTTGAGGAGAACGATGCGGGGCACGTCGAGCTCGGCAAGCGCGGTGATGGCCTCACGCTGGAAGGGCCGACCGACCGACGAGGCGAAGCCCGATCCGTCCGGGCGCCCTTCCCAGCGGAGGTCGTGCAGCCGAAAGGCTTCCTCGAGCGCCGGACAAAGCTCCTCCAGGTCGCGGGCGACGACGACCTCGAGGCGGCCGAGCTCACCCAGCTGCCGCCGACGACGGCGGTGCAGATTCCGCTTCTTCGAGCTCGTCTTCGCCTGGTAGACCTGCTCCCACCCGGAGGCGAGATCGAGCACGGGAGCCTCGACCCGCTGAATCACGTCGAGCGACCTGCCGAGGGTCTGCGCGAGACGGCTGCGCGTTGGCAGGCCGTAGACGTCGATCAGATCGGCGGAGTCCCGAACTCGCGCGGCGAGCGCCGCCCCCGTCACACCGTTCTCGCCGGGAGCGAGCAGGAGGTCGCCGAGCGCGGACTGTCTTCCGCCCAGGAAGCGTGCCGTTCGCAGACCGAGGTGGCGGCGAACGAGAAGGGGAAGGGCTCCGACGAGCCGCCCTCCCCGCCGCGCCACGTGCACGGTCAGCTCCGCCCCTTCGGCGTAGTGGCGCACCCACGCCTCGAGCCAGGCGTGGAGAAGAAACGGGCTCGGACGCGGCATCGCGCGCACGAGCGAGTCCCACTCGGGCGCGAGCCGCGCGAACTCCTCGGTGCTGCCGATCGTCTCGAGCTGGAGCTTGGTATCGATCTCTGTCCTCATCTTTCTGCCTCCTCGAACACGCTTACGTGCTGGTCGCTTACCTCCGAGGCGCCGCCGGCGATGCCCTCGTAGTCGTTCCCGTAGAAGGTGTTCTCGTTGCCCTGGTAGTCGCCGATAGCCGCCCAGCGCTGGTTCACGAACGTGCTTCGCCTCACGGTCGTCCGCGTCGTACCGGCGTCGAGGTAGACCCCTGCGAGGCGGCTCGCGAACCAGCTGTCCTCGATCACGTTGTCGACGCTGGCGGCACGCCCGCCCGAGGCGGGATCGGCCCATTCGGTGAGCAACCCGATACGCACCTCGCCGCCGATTTCCAGGCGCCGGAAGCGGCTCGAGCGGGTGAAGTGCTCCATGTAGACGCCGGTGGGCGTCCGGTCGACGTCGATCCGGTCGAAGACGGCGCCGCTCGTCGCCGTTCCCGTCCACAGTCCCGTCCATGCGCAGCGGCGCGCCCGCACGCGCTGGACCACACCGGGGTTTCCGACCCAGACACACGCCTCGGCCCTTCCGTCGGAGGAGCCCGGGAGCGGGCGGGCGACTTCGGCGACGTCCACGTCCGCCAGACGGAAGGGCCGCTCGAGCTCCGTGCGCGCGGGCTCGTTCGCATCGACGAGCACGCCGTAATCCGTGAAGTTGCGTACGACGAGCCGGGCGGCGGAGAAGCCCTCCGGTTCGCGCACGGCGAGCCCGCTCGGCACGACCCCGTTCCCGCGCAGGGTGACGTCGAGCACGCGGGCCCGCGTGGCCGTGCCCCAGACCATGATTTCCGCCCCCTCGGCGGTCTTCGCCGGGTCGCGGACGTCGAAGACGAGCCCGCGTACGAGACCGCCTGCCCGGCCCGTCGTTTCCACCCAGACTGAGGCCGACCCTCAAGACCGCTCCCCCCAGCCTGCGCGCGTAGAGGCGATGGCCGTGCGGGTTGAGGAAGGGCTCGGCGCCTCCGTAGACACCGTCGGCGAGCACGATGGTGCTAGGGCTGGTGCGCCGCAGCGCCTGGACAAGCTGCGCGGAGGTCGTGACGCGCAGGGCGCCGGCGGGAACGTTGTAGGGGGAGGGTGGGAGTGGCCGCACGAGATCGGGTTTGGGAGCTTTGAGGCCGGACCCGGCCTCCATCGCGTTCTGATCGTCCCCGCGCGAAAGCGCTACGGCTGCCGCGAGGACGAGAGCGACGATGAAGACGAGCACCTTAGAGGTCGCTCCCTTTTCCGGAGAGGGGAGGCCCTCGCTCGGGAGCCGCCCCGCCGATGAAGAGCGAGCTCACCATCTGACCGGCGGTCTGGAGGCAGACGGCGACGTCAACGGCGAGGTTCCGGTGGCGGATGTACCAGAGGTCATAGGAGAGCTTGGCCTCGCTCGCCTCCCGGTCCGCCGCGTACCCGCAGCGGATCTGCGCCCATCCTGTGACCCCGGGCTTGATCAGGAGCCGACGATTCCAGTAGGGCATCGAATCCTCGAGCATGGCGACGAACTCCGGGCGCTCCGGGCGCGGACCGACCATGGACATCTCACCCTTGAGGACGTTCCAGAGCTGGAGAACCTCGTCCAGGTGCGTGCGACGGAGGAGCCGCCCCACGGCGGTTACCCGCTGGTCGAACTCCGTCGCCCACTGCGGACGGCCGGGAACCTCTGCCCCGGAAATCATCGTGCGGAACTTGTAGACCGTGAACGGGCGCCCGCCTTCACCCAGGCGCGTTTGCCGGTAGACGATCGGGCCGGGCGTCAGTCGGACGAGCAAGGCTAAGAGGGGGAGGAGCGGCGCCAGGAGGAGCAAGCCGAGGGAGGCGACGAGGACGTCGAAGGCTCTCTTCGACCAGCGCGCGTACACGTGCTGGCGAAGGTGGAGGACACCCATGAACCAGGCCGAGGTGAGCTGTGGCAGCGGCACACGGCCGAAGGCGTACTCGAAGAACGTGGCCAGCCCGGCGATGCGGAAGCCGGCTTCCGAGACGTCGAGCAGCTTGTCGACGGTGCGCGCATAGGTGCGCTCGTCCGTGAGCACGACGATGTCGGGCCGCTGCGCCTCCACCACCGACGCGAGCTCGGCAAGCCCGCCCAGGCAGGGGACCTTCCGGGTCCCTCGCCCGTCCGGGACCGATCCGGCCCACAAGCTCGAAGCCCGACCTGCGGGCACGGCGCATCTCCTCTGCGAGCCCGCTCGCGAGCTCGTCCGTGCCCACCACGAGCACACTCGTTCGCCCCGCCGAGGTCTGGCGAACGCCCCACTCCCAGGCGGCGGCCGTGGCGAAGACCCCGGCGCCCATGCACAGGAGCGCCTCCGGCCCCAGTTGCAAACCCGGCCACCAGGGGTCGACTGCCGCCACGACGAGAAAGCCGGTGCCGCTCCCGATCGCAGCCGAGAGGCCCGTGCCGATCGTCCCTCGCCCGGCGGCGAAGGCGCTTCTCAGCGTCAGGCTCCAAATCGCTGCGAGTAGGGTGATGGCGGCAAGCCCGGACCCGCTGAACGAGCGCTGCGAGACGTAGGGCACGAAAACCGCGAGCCAGACGGCCACCACTCCCCCACACGAAGCGATGAGCTTGACGCCGTCGAGCCGTGCCGGCTCGCGGGCAATCTCCGGAGTGGCCGCTGCGCCCTGCAGGCTCGCGGCCGCCGCCTCTTCGATCGGGGTGCTACTGGTGGTCATTCCGAGGCACGAGGGATAGAGCGCTGGGTCCTGGGGGTAGACTCATGACATGGCTGGCCGGAAGAGCGGTGTTCCGCGAACCGAGCGGAAGCGAAGGGTTACCTACCTCGATACCGCGGGCCGGCCCACCGAAAACCCGGCCGAGGCTGTACAGGGTGAGGTGCTCGAGTACGGTGCTCATCCTCAGCCGGTCCGGCGTACGCGGTTTTTCCTCAGTCGGAGCGAACTGCCCTGGCTCCCTGTCGGCGAGCCGGCCTTTCTGCTTTGGGTCTTGGCGTTGCTTGTCGTCATCTGGGTTGCGATCGGCCTCTTTCTGCTCATGTAGGGCGAGGTTCGCCTCCTAGCTCCGCGGGCTCCAGCGGAGCCTGGTGGCCCAGAACCAGACGGTCAGGAAGGCGAGGTAGACGGTTCCCAGCACCATGCCGATCTGCATGAGCAGGCGGGTGTCACTCGCCTCGTCGTCCGGCTCGTCCAGAAGGCCCGCGCCGCGCATGAAGCCGTCGCGAACGGTGTGGGCGAAGTCGTCCACAGTCGATTCCGCCTTCTCGACCACGCGTTCCACCGACGTTCCGGCGGCCGCCGCCACCCGTCCGGTTGCTGCACGCGCACCGGTGTTCAAGCCGGTCGCCCCGGACGTCACCGCGGACATGTAGCGACCCACGTCGCCGACGAAGCAGGCGAGCGGGATCGGCGGGGTGTTGGCCAGGAGGAAGCGCACCTTGACGGCGGTAGCTCCCGCTGCGGCCAGCAGGGAAAGAATCACGATCTCTTCGGGCCCCGGCGTCAGTCCGGTCAACCCTTCGAAGGGCAGCGTCCACAACGGTCCGCCGTCGCCCTCACCCGGGGTCGCCAGGGGCTCGAGCGTCCCGGGCAAGGGCGGAGCGGTTTCTGTGAGCGGCGCGAGCTCGGTGATCGGCTCGATCGGCGCAGTGACTGCACCCGCTGCCGGGTCAAGCGTGTCTGTGATCGGTTCGGCCGCGCCCGCCACCGGGTCGAGGGCGCCGTCCAACGGTGTCAGAGCATCAGTAACGGGCTCGACCGGCCCGGTCAGCGGGTCGGTAGCGCCGACGACGGGGGCGATGGCCTCGACCACGGGCTGCACCGGCCCGGTCACTGTCCCGACCGTGCCTGTCACGGGCGCGAGCACGGGCTCCACTGCCCCTACGACGGGATCGATCGCTTCGGCCACGGGCTGCACGGGCCCCGCCACCGTCTCGACCGTGCCTGCCACGGGCGTAAGTACGGGCTCCGCAACCCCGACGACGGGCTCAATGGCCTCAGCAAGTGGCGTGACAGCGTCGGTGACCGGCTCAACCGCTGCCGCGAGTGGCTCGACCGTGTCGCCGACAAGCGGGTCAACCGCTCCCGCCAACGGACCGACGGTATCCCCAACCAGCGGCTCGATTGTGTTCGCCGCGAGCGGCTCCACCGTGTCGGCAACTAGCGGCTCTACGGTGTCCGCCACAAGCGGCTCCACCGCACCGACCGTGTCCGCCACAACCGGATCAAGCGCACCAACGAGCGGATCGACGGTGTCCGCCACCAAAGGCGCGACCGTGTCAGAGACCAGCGGCTCCACCGTCTCCGCCACAAGCGGCTCCACTGTGTTCGCCACGAGCGGCTCCACCGTGTCGGCAACTAGCGGCTCTACGGTGTCCGCCACAAGCGGCTCCACCGCACCGACCGTGTCCGCCACAACCGGGTCAAGCGCACCAACGAGCGGATCGACCGTGTCCGACACCAGAGGCCCGACCGTGTCCGCCACCAGCGGCTCGACCGTCGTCCGCCACAAGCGGGTCCACCGCACCGACCGTGTCCGCCACAAGCGGATCAACCGCACCACGAGCGGCTCGACCGTGTCCGCGACCAGCGGCTCCACCGTCTCCGCCACAAGCGGCTCCACTGTGTTCGCCACGAGCGGCTCCACCGTGTCGGCAACTAGCGGCTCTACGGTGTCCGCCACAAGCGGCTCCACCGCACCGACCGTGTCCGCCACAACCGGGTCAACCGCACCAACGAGCGGATCGACCGTGTCCGACACCAGAGGCCCCACCGTGTCCGACACCAGCGGCTCGACCGTCTCCGCCACAAGCGGCTCCACCCACCGACCGTGTCCGCCACAAGCGGATCAACCGCACCAACGAGCGGATCGACCGTGTCCGCGACCAGCGGCTCGACCGTGTCCGCCACGAGCGGCTCCACCGTGTCGGCAACGAGCGGCTCGACGGTGTCCGCCACGAGCGGCTCCACCGCACCGACCGTGTCCGCCACAACCGGGTCAAGCGCACCAACGAGCGGATCGACCGTGTCCGACACCAACGGCGCGACCGTGTCAGCGACCAGCGGCTCCACCGTGTCCGCCACAAGCGGCTCCACGGCACCGACCGTGTCCGCCACAACCGGATCAAGCGCACCAGCGAGCGGATCGACGGTGTCCGCCACCAGCGGCTCCACCGTGTCGGCAACGAGCGGCTCGACCGTGTCCGCCACAAGCGGCTCCACCGCACCGACCGTGTCCGCCACAACCGGATCAACCGCCCCAGCGAGCGGGTCGACGGTGTCCGACACCAGAGGCGCGACCGTGTCCGAGACCAGCGGCTCGACCGTCTCCGCCACAAGCGGCTCCACAGCACCCACCGTGTCCGCCACAACCGGATCAACCGCACCAGCGAGCGGATCGACCGTGTCCGACACCAAAGGCGCGACCGTGTCAGCCACAAGCGGCTCCACGGCACCGACCGTGTCCGCCGCAACCGGGTCACTAATCCCAGCGAGCGGATCGACGGTGTTCGACACCAGAGGCTCCACAGTGTCGGCCACGAGCGGCTCCACGGCACCCACCGTGTCCGTGACAACCGGGTCGGCCGCCCCGGCGAGCGGATCGACCGTATCCGCGACCACCGGCTCCACCGTGTCCGACGCGAGCGGCTCTACAGCTCCGGCGAGAGGGTCCACAGCGTCGGCAATGACCGGCTCGAATGACTCGGAGAGGAGCGGGTCTACCGTTTCGGCAACGACCGGATCGACCGCGCCGGCGAGAGGATTGACTGTCTCCGCTAAGGGCTCGACGGTGTCCGCAGCCAGCGGCTGCACGGTCTCAGCTGCGAGCGGCTCGACCGTCGTGTTCGCGACGAACGGGTCCAGCGGCGTCCCTGCGCCGAGCGGGTCCGCGACTTCGGCGAGCGGATCGGCCGCGGCGGCTAGAGGCTCGACCGGGTCCGCGACCGACGGCCCGACGTCGTCGATGACGACCGGCTCGACCGCATCCGAGACGAGTGGCTCGTTGATCGCCACGGGCTCAGGCGCCGCCATGGCGTCAGGGAGACCGGAAAGGACGTCTGGAACTGGCTCTACCGCCACCGTCTCCAACGGCGCCGCCGCGGACTCACTCGCAAGCGTGCCCTCCTCCACCGCCGGAACGGTCAGGGGCTCGGCTACCACGTTAGGGAGTCCGGAAAGGACGTCCGGCACGGGCTCTGCCGCCGCCGAATCCAGTACCACCGTTTCCGGGAGCACGGTCGGTTCGGACGCAAGCGTGCCTTCCTCCACCGCCGGGACGGTCGAAAGGGGCTCGGTCACGGACGCGACCGGTTCGGGAGGCTCCGGCGGTCGCGTCACCCCACTCGGAAGGGGCTGAATCGCAACGTCGTCCGTCGCCGCAGCCGCCGTGTCGAGGGCTGATCCGACAGCCTCCGGAACAACGGTCGGCCCAGCCTCCGGGCCCAGAAGCAACGAACCGGCGTCCGGCGCGACGTCCGCTGGTCCCGCGTCTACTGGCTCTGGAGCAGGAGCAGGCGCGGACTCGGCGGCAGGCGCTTGCGCCGCGGGCTCAGGCGCAACTTCCTCCGCGGCGGGCTCAGGAGCGGGCGCAGCCTCGGCTTGAGGCGCTTGCGCGACCGGCTCAGGGGAAGGTGCAGGAGGCGGCTCTGGAGCAGGCGCCGGCTCGGCTGCAGGTGCTTCCGCCGCGGGCTCAGGCTCGGGAGCAGGCGCAGCCGGCGGTTCAGGAGCGGGCTCGGGTGCCGGAGGTGGTGCAGGTGCCTCTGCCGCAGGCGGCGGCTCTGGAGCGGGAGCGGGCGGCGGCTCCGGGGCGGGTGGTGGCTCAGGCGCTGGCGCTTCGACAGTCGGAACGGCACTCGCTGCTGTATCTACTGCACTCTCGACCGTCGCTCCGACGACCGCGGTCGGATCCGGGAAGGGTGGTGTCACTCACTCGGGTAGCCCCCTTTGCTCGTAGCCCTCGTGACGCGTTCGGTTATGTGCGATTCGTCTGGGCGTTGTCTTTTCCGGTTTCTGGTAACAGCGAAACTGGGCCGATTCCCGAATTTCGCTCAGGCACATCCCCTAGGGGTTTGACCCTTGCGGGATCGTGTAATAGAAAGAAACCCTTCGGCGGCGAAAACTTGCGAAGGAGAGGCGTCCTGTGGCGATTTCCGCAAACGGCGGCACGGTTTTGATTGCGGATGAAAGCGATGACTCGCGCCGCGAGCTGACAAGTCTGTTCGAGAGCGCCGGCTATCAAGTCATGACGGTGAGCTGCGGCAGTGAAGCGCTACGGGCAGCCGACGAGCTCGAGCCGAGCATCGTCCTGCTCGAGATTCCACTGGGCGATCTGTCCGGGTACGAGGTGTGCCGGGCTCTTCGGGAGCAGACTTCTGAGCTACCGATCATTTTTGTATCCGGCTCGCGGACCGAGTCGTACGACCGCGTGGCGGGACTTCTTCTCGGCGCTGACGACTACGTCGTGAAACCGTATGCGCCGGATGAGCTCTTGACGCGCGTCAGGAACCTCGTCCGACGCTCGCCGCGACCCGCGCGCGTGGCATCAGGAAGGCTCACGAAGAGAGAGGGAGAAGTCCTGCAGCTGCTCGCCCACGGGCTTCGCCCCGATGACATCGCAGCGCGCCTATTCATCACGAAGAGCACGGTCGGCACACACGTCGAGAACATCCTGAAGAAGCTCGATGTCCAGAGCCAGGCCCAGGCCGTGGCACTCGCCTACCGCGAAGATCTGGTCGAGTTAGCAGGCTGAGCCCGAGCCTCTACGCTCGAGTCGATGGATGCGCTTCTTCTGGCCTGGTTCGAGGCAAACGGGCGCGATCTCCCCTGGCGCAAGACAAAGGACCCCTACGCGATCCTCGTCTCCGAGGTCATGCTCCAGCAGACCCAGGTGGAGCGGGTCGCTCCGCGCTACCGTGAGTGGGTCGAGCGCTGGCCGACGCCGACTGCACTAGCCGCCGCAACCCCCGCAGACGTCATCAAGGCCTGGCAGGGACTGGGGTACAACCGGCGCGCCCTGAACCTGCACCGGGCCGCGAAGCGGATCGCCGCCCAGGGCTGGCCGGAGGACCTCACCGAGCTCCCCGGCGTCGGCCGCTACACAGCAGACGCGATTGCCGCGTTCGCGTTCGGCCGACTGGTCCTCCCGGTCGACACCAACGTGCGCCGGGTGCAAGAGCGGACGGGTCATGCCTTCGGGCCGGGTTGTGGACAGGCCCTGATGGATCTGGGCGCCACGGTCTGCCTCGCCCGCGTACCACGGTGCCGCGCCTGCCCGCTCGCCGAGCGCTGTCCCTCGCGCGGTCGCCGCTATCCGCCTCTTCGCAAGCAAGGCCGCTTCGAGGGGTCCTTCCGCCAGCGGCGTGCCCGCACGCTCCGGGCAGTCTCCGAGAGTCCGCGCCGACTGCCGGACCTCGATCGCGACGCGGTGGTTGCGCTCGAGCGCGACGGGCTCGTCCGTGTCTGCAACGGCCGCGTCGCCCTCCCGGATTGAGACCCAGCTTAATGCGCCGGTAAGACTCCCGCGCTTCAATACTCACGGTGACCACCACCGTTCTTGTCGTCGACGACGAGCCCATCGTGCGCGAGGTCGTGGTCAGCTACCTCGAGCGTGAGGGCTTCCGCACGCTCCAGGCGGGCGACGGAGATACCGCGCGGCGGCTGCTCGAGGACGATTCCCTTGGTCTCGTCGTCCTCGACGTGATGCTCCCGGGCGCGGACGGGCTCGAGCTCTGCCGGTGGATCCGTGCTCGTTCGGATCTCCCTGTGATCATGCTGACCGCGCGCGGAGAGGAGGCCGACCGCATCGTCGGGCTCGAGCTCGGCGCCGACGACTACGTGACGAAGCCGTTCTCCCCACGCGAGCTCGCCGCGCGCGTGCGCACGGTGCTCAGGCGGACGACTCCTCACATCGGGAAGGCCGAGCGGCTTGGCTTCGACGGGCTCGACATCGACGCGCGGACGCGGGAGACGACGAAGAACGGGAACGCGCTGCGGCTCACCGCGAAGGAGTTCGACCTGCTCTGGTTCATGGCGAGCCACCCGCGGCAAGTCTTCTCGCGCGACCAGCTCATGGATCGCGTGTGGGGCTACGAGGCAGCGCTCGACACCGGCACGGTGACCGTCCACATCCGCCGGTTACGGGAGAAGATCGAGGACGACCCGTCGCGCCCCCGCTTCCTCGAGACGGTCTGGGGGATCGGCTACCGGTTCGTACCCGAGTAGACGATGCTTGCCTTCGCGGTCGTCGTCGCCCTCGCCACGCTCGTAGCGGGCGTGCTCGCCGCCCTCGCCTTGCGGCGGCTGCCCACGGTCCGCCTCCAGCTCGCCGGCCTCGGCCTTCTCGCTGTCGCCCTCCCGCTGGCGGCTGTGCTCCTCTCGGGCGTCGTCATGTTCGACTCGGAGCACGACCTCACGATCCTGCTCGTCGCAGCGGCCTGCTCCACCGCGGCGCTCGCGGCCGCCTTCCTCCTCGGCGGCTCCATCCTGCGGGCACTCGAACGCGTTCGCGCCGCCTCGTCGGCGCTCGCGAGCGGCGACCTCTCGGCGCGCGCGCCGGAAGACGGGCCGGCGGAGCTGGCCGAGTTGGGCGCCTCGTTCAACGAGATGGCCGCGAACGTGGAGGGCCTCTTCGACGCGCGCCGGCAGCTTGTGGCGTGGGCGAGCCACGACCTCCGAACCCCGCTTGCCTCGATGCAGGCGATGCTGGAAGCCCTCGAGGACGGCCTCGCCCCACCCGACCGCTACCTGCCGGCCTTGCGCGAACAGGTGCGCACGCTGGGTCTCCTCGTCGACGACCTCTTCGAGCTCGCGCGAATCGACGCCGGCGCGCTCACGCTCGAGCTCCGAGAGGCTTCCCTTTCCGGGCTCGTGCAAGCCGCGTTGCGCGGCCTCGAGGCCGAGGCGAATGCGCGCCGCGTAGCCCTGACCGCCCAGTTCGACGGCGACCCGCCTGTCGTCTGCGCCCCGGACAAGGTCGAGCGGGTCCTCTTCAACCTGCTCACGAACGCGCTCCGGCATACGCCGTCCGACGGCTCCGTCGCCGTCGTTGTCGAGCAGCTCGGGGAGGAGGTGCGCGTAAGCGTCGAGGACACCGGCGAGGGGATTCCGTCCGAGGGGGCACCGCGTGTCTTCGACCGCTTCTGGCGCGGTGACCGCTCCCGCTCCCGCGAGAAGGGCGGCGCCGGGCTCGGGCTCGCCATCGCCCGCGGCCTCGTCGAGGCTCAGGGCGGGAGGATCTGGGCCGAGAACCGTCCCGAGGGCGGCGCGAGGATCTCCTTCACGCTTCCGCGCGCGGCCTAGCGCCATGCTCAGAGCGAGAGCTCGTGCCAGAGCAGGCGTCCATGGCGGCCCAGCGGGCGGCGAGGATAGTCGTCTCGGTCGCCGTCGTAGACGGCCGGGTAGGAGAAGGGTGTCTCGGCCACGGTCTTCGCCCATCGCTCAGGCGTCCACGCGGCCATCCGGTGTACCTCCTCCACAATTCGCCCGCGCTCGGGCCCGGCGACGACCTCGATTCTGGAGCGCTGGAGCTCGATCCCATGTCGAAGGTCGATCTCCTCGACCGTCCACGTGATCCGAAGCTCGAACCTCTCCTCGTTCTTCCTCCCAGAGGGAAGGTTCGACGCCGGCCCAAGGATCGCCGGGATCGCGCATCTCCAGCTGAATGAGGTACCGACTACCGGGCCGCAGGTGTGACGCCATGCATTTGAGATGCCTCAGCATCAGCGTGGGTTCCTCGAGAAGCGCCAGCGAGTCGATCGGACAGATGGCGCCCCCGAAGGTGCGCCCGAGGTCGAAATCGGTCATGTCGGCGACCAGGGCATCCGCCGGCAAGGAGGCCAAGCGCTTCCGCGCGATCTCGACCATGGCGGGGGAAAGGTCGATGCCAACCGCCTCGATACCTCGCTCGGCGAAGGCAGCAAGCATCCTCCCCGAGCCACAGGCAGGCTCGAGGACCGGCGCGCAGTTGGCGACCGAGGCGCTGCAGAAGCCACTCGACCTCCTCGCTGGTGTCCCACGAGAAGGCGATGTCGTAGAGCTCGGCCTGCGTCGTGTAGAGGCGCGAAAGCACGAGCGCGACTGGGTCAGCCGCTGCTCCGCAGGAGCGCCACGACCTGCGCGGCGAGCCCCTCGCCCCTGCCCGTGAAGCCGAGGCCGTCCGTCGTCGTTGCCCGTACGGCCACCTGTGCGGGCAGGACGCCCATTGCCCCCGCGAGCCGTGCCCGCATCATCTCCCGCACGGGCGCGATCCGCGGCTCTTCGCCTACGAGCACGCAGTCGGCATTGACGAGCTCGTACCCCGTGCCCTTGACCACCTCGTAGGCCCGCTGGAGGAGCCGGGTGGAGGAGGCGTCGAGCCACTGCGGGTCGCCCGAGGGGAAGAGCTCGCCGATGTCGCCAAGGCCGGCCGCGCCCAAGAGGGCGTCGATGAGTGCATGCGCGACGACGTCCCCGTCCGAGTGGCCAACCAGGCGGCGCTCGGACGGAAACTCGACGCCTCCGAGCACGAGCCCAGCCTCCTCGCCGAACGCGTGCGCGTCGAGACCGATCCCGACGCGCGTCTCGGTGAGGTCAGGTCCGGTCATCCGCTTGGGCAAGAAGGGACTCGACGAAGTCGAGGTCGGCTTGCGAGGTGACCTTGACGAGGCGGCGGTCCCCCTCCACAACCGCAACGCGACCGCCGGCGGCTTCGACGAAGCCGGCGCAGTCTGATTGCGACTCGCGTTCGCCGGTGAGCGCGAGCCGTAGCGTCTCCGGAATGAACGCCTGCGGTGTCTGAATCGCCTGGAGGTTCGTCCGGTCAAGCGTCTCCACGACGCCGCCGGACTCGACCCGCTTGACCGTGTCCGCGAGCGGGAGCCCCGGCACGGCGCCGTCCCAACCCCCGCCGAGTGCGATGAGCACCCGGCCGAGCACGTCCTCGGGCAGCAGCGGTCGGGCCGCATCGTGGACGAGCACGACTGCCGCTTGCTTGGGTACTTCCGCCAGCCCCACGCGCACGGAATCAGCCCGCGTTTCGCCGCCGGTGACGACCGAGCTCACCTTGCCCGCTCCGATCTCCTCGGAGAGGAGAATCGTCGGCTCCTCCCAGCCGGGGGGCGCGGAAACCACGATGGCCTCGACCCAGTCGGACGCTTCCAACCGTTCGAGGCTCTCGGCCACGAGCGGCCGACCGCGCAGGTTCGCGAATGCCTTGGGGCGGTCGACCCCGAGCCGCTCGCCGCGACCGGCCGCGGCGAGGACGGCCCACGTGCCATACGTCACGCTCAGAAGACTACGAGCTTCCCGTCGCGCTCGACGAAAAGCTCGGGGCTGACCGGTAGCTCCTCCGCCATCGTGAAGTCCTGCCGGACCTTCGTCCTGAGCGCGGCCTCCGTATTCGGTCGCGTGGCGAGCCCCAGCGGAAGCGCGACGAAGACGTTCTCGGCAGGGACGGCGTAGAGGGCCGGGTCGCCGTCGTACACTCGCTCGATCTGCCGCCGAAGCTCCGGGACGATCATGCGCGTCGCGTCGTACCCGTCTCCGGACGCCCAGCCGCACAGCTCGCTTCCTTGCGAGGGCTCGCAGAGGAGCTTCTCGTCGCTGTTCGTCTGCTTCAGGAGGTTGTCGAGGGCGATTTCGTGGATCTCGTCGAGGCTCGTTCCCCAGCGCCGGATGTCAGTCGGCGTGACTACGGTGAAGTCGCGCTCGCGGTCGACCCCGTAGACGACCGAGAGATCGGCGGGAAAGGGCGTCGCGGCCGGCTTCTCGGGGAAGTTCCGGACCTCGAAGCGCGGCTTTAGAACAGGCATCAGATCGCTCTTCACGTCGGCAAACGACGCCTGGTCGATGCCTTCGTCCAACCGGTTCTGCGTCTCGGCGACGATCCCGGCGAGGATCTCCTCGCGCCGGGTGGGATCGGCCTCGTAGTCCGCGAAGGGCTCGTCGAGCACGACTTCGACCCGGTTGGGCCCGTCGGTGACGGTCACCTCCATGGCCTGGCCGAAGGCCGGCTCCGCCTCGAGGTCGACCTTCTTGAGCTCGGCCGTCACGACCTCCTTGAAGGAGGTGGCGTCCAGCACGACGTCACCGCTCGCGGGCTCGTCGCTTCCGCCGCAGGCGGCCGAGAGCGCGAGCACGAGCACGCAGAGCACAGCTGTGAGAATCCGCACGCGAAAAGGATGCCTACGGCCGCGATCGGCGCGTCGCAGTCGCCCCCCGGAGTCGAGCTAGCCGACGACTGGCGCGTCGACGGACTCGAGCACCTCGTCCAGCCAGGCGGCCGCCTCGTCCTCGTCCATGCCCTTGGCGTACATGAGCTCGCTGGCGAGGATCTTCTTCGCCTTCACGAACATCTGCTTCTCGCCCGTGGAGAGGCCCTTCTCCTGGTCGCGCAGCGACAGGTTCCGCACCACCTCGGCGAGCTCGAAGACGTCGCCGGTCTTCATCTTGTCGCGGTTGTACTTGAAGCGGCGGTTCCAGTTCTTCGGCATGTTCGTGCCGCTGCCGTGCAAGACGTCGAGCACGCGCTCGACCATCTCCTCGTCGATGACTTTCCGCAGGCCGACCATGTCGGCGTTCTCCGTGGGGACGTTGACGGTCATGTCGTTGTGCAGGATCTGGATGGTCAGGTACTCGCGCTCCTGCCCGAGAATCGTCCTCGATTCCTTCTTCACCACCGTGCCTGCGCCATGGTGGGGGTAGACGACCTTATCGCCGACCTTGTACAAGCCTCTCCTCCTTGAAAACAGGGGCGCGAATGAAAAACGCCCGGACGCCTGCGGACAACCCCATTCTAGCGAAAACGTAGATAAATAGCCACATTCCGGGGCATTTTCGGCCGTCTTGGGGCCGGGCGACGGGCGTGTCGGTCTGGTTAGAGCTGCAGGTAGCGGTCGACGAGATTGTGCTCCTGCAGGCGGCGCAGGCCCTCCCGGATCTCGCGGGCCCGCACAGAGCCGACGCCGTCGACCGCCTCCAGGTCGCGATGGCTCGCGCGGATGACCGCGTCGAGCCCGCCGAAGTCGCGCACGACATGGCGGATGATCGAGTCCGGGAGACGCGGGATGCGGGAGAGGACGCGATAGCCGCGCGGCTGGACGGCATGGTCGAGCGGGTTCGCGTCGCGCGGGTAGCCGAGCACCTCGGTGAGCTCCTCGAACTCCAGCAGCCGCGCATAGGGAAGCCCGGCGAGCCGCTCCAGCACCCGGGCGGCGTTCGCGGGGTCGCCCGTCGGCTCGTAGTCGTGGACGACGGCCGCCTTCTCGCGCGGCACTGCTTCCATCAGCTCGTCGAGCTGCATGCGGATGAGCCGCCCCTCCTCCCCCAGCTCGACGCAGTTGCGTTCGATCTCCTCGGCCATTCGCGTGGTCATCTCGGCGCGCTGGACGACGGCGAGGACGTCGTCGAGAACGACCGCGCTCTGGAACTCGAGGGCCGTCAGGCGGGTCAGCACCTGGTCGAGGCGGGCGCGATAGGTCTCCAGCGTGCCGAGCGCCTGGTTCGTCCGCGCCAGCATGTCCGAGATCTCCCCGAGCTGGTAGCGCAGCTCGTCGACGAAGATCGTGACCGTCTCGCGCTGCTGGGAGATGGAGATGACGAGGGCGTCTGTCTGCTTGGCGACGCGCTCAGCCGTGCGGTGCCTCGTCCCCGTCTCGCTCGAGGGGATGGATGCATCCGGCATGAGCTGGACGTTCGCGTAGACGATCTTCTCCGTGTTCGAGCTGAGGATGATCGCTCCGTCCATCTTCGCGAGCTCGTAAAGCACCTGGGAGCGGAAGGGCAGATCGAGCCGCATGCCGCCGGAGAAGAGGAAAGCGAGGTCGTTCGGCTCGCCGATGACGATGAGCGCGCCGTGCTCGGCGCGGATGATGTCGTCAATGCCCGCGCGAAGGGGCGTACCCGGCGCCACCTGCTTCAGCGCCGACAGAAGTGTCTTGTCCTTCCGAGGATCCGCTCGCATCCAGGCCCGCCCTGATCGCCTCACGCAGCGTTGCCGCTGCCGTTCGGCGCATTTTGCCACGGGGCTCCGTTTCGTCCGGCACGAGTGCCTCCCCGAAGCCGAGCTTGGCGCACTCGGCGAGGCGCCGCTCCGCCTGGCTGGCGGGGCGCAGACGGCCGGTGAGCCCCACCTCGCCGAAGCAGGCGACACCCTGCCGGACGGGAGCGCCGCGCGCGGCAGACGCGATCGCGAGCGCGATTCCCAGGTCGGCGCCCGGCTCGTCCACCCGCACGCCGCCGGCGACGTTGACGAAGACGTCCGCCTGGCCGAGCGGGACGCCCGCGTGGCGGCCGAGGACGGCCACGATCATCGAGAGCCGCTTCGGGTCGACGCCCGTGCCCACGCGCCGCGGCATGGCCAGGTCGGTCGGGGAGACGAGCGCCTGGATCTCGAGCAGGAGCGGCCTGGTGCCCTCGAGCGTGCAGGCGACCGCAGAGCCGGCCTGCTCCTCCTGGCGGCCGAAGAGGGCGGAGGGATCCTCGACCGCGACCAGGCCTCCGGAGGTCATCTCGAAGACCCCGATCTCGTTCGTCGAGCCGAAACGGTTCTTGACCGCCCGCAGGACGCGGTGCGACCGGTAGCGGTCGCCCTCGAAGTTGAGCACGCAGTCCACGAGGTGCTCGAGCACCCGGGGGCCGGCGACCGCTCCCTCCTTCGTCACGTGCCCGACGAGGAAAGTGGCGATGCCGTGCTCCTTGGCGAGGCGGAGGAGCCGGCCGGCGGCCTCGCGCACCTGGGCCACGGAGCCGGGCGCCGAGCCGAGGTCGGGCGCGTACAGGGTCTGGACGGAGTCGATCACGCAGACGTCCGGCCGCTCGGCTTCGAGCGTCGCGCAGACGTCGTCCAGGTTCGTCTCCGCGAGGATGTGGACGCCGGCCGCACCGCCGAGGCGGTCGGCCCGAAGCTTCACCTGGGCCGCCGACTCCTCTCCCGTGACGAGGACGACGCTGCGCTCCTCGGACATGGCCCGCAGCGCCATCAGGAGGAGCGTGGACTTGCCGATTCCCGGGTCGCCGCTCACCAGCACGAGCGAAGCCGGGACGAGGCCGCCGCCGAGGACGCGGTCGAGCTCCGGAACGCCCGTGGGAATCCGCTCCGCGTCCGCCGCTTCGACGTCCACCAGGCGGAGGAGAGGCCGCGCCGCTGCGGTCCCGCCACTCGCTGACGCGACGGCCCGCTCCTCGACCAGGGTCCCCCAGCTTCCGCACGCAGGGCAGCGGCCGAGCCACTTCCCGGTCGCGTACCCGCAGTCGGAGCACGCGTGCTGAACGGCAGTCTTCGCCATGGGACGCCCAGTGTAGGCAGGCGGTCCGACGCCGCTTCGCTCCGGCTCTGTGCCGAGTTCAGCGCCGCCCGAAGCGCGCCACGCCGAACGGTTCGAGCTCGGGCGGCGACGTTCCGTCGAGGATCACCTGCGCCAGGAGCTTCCCGGTCGCGGGGGCGAGCGTGATTCCCATGCGGCCGTGGCCGGTCGCGACGTACAGGCCGTCACGGCCGGGCACCGGGCCGACGACCGGGAGGCCGTCGGACGGATACGGACGCAGGCCCGTCCATTCGAGCTCGACGTGCTCCGGCCGCCAGTCGCGCAGATAGGGAAGCGACGAGCTCGCGATCGTCTCCAGCCGGCGCCGGCGCGGCGTGAGGTCGAGCCCCGTGAGGTCGAAGATGCCGGCCATGCGCAGGCTCTCGCCGAAGGTCGAGCAGCCGACCTTCGCCTCGGCGAGGTAGAACGCGTGGCGGGGGAGCGTCCCGGTTCCGCGGGCGGTGACGCTGTAACCCTTGGCCGCCTCCATGGGGATGCGGACGCCGAGCGGCTCGAGCAGCTGCCCCGACCAGGCTCCCGCCGCGACGACGACCGCGTCTTCGTCGAGCTCGTCGAGGCGCCCGACCTCGGTGCCTTCGTGGACCTCCGCGCCGCCGCGGCGAAGGGCGTCGGCGAGCCCCTGGGTCAGGCTCTCGGGCCGAACGTAGCGCTCCGCAGGCGCGTGCACGCCGCCGACGACCGCCTCGCTCACCGCCGGCTCCACCTCCCGCACCCCCTCCGCGTCGAGGATGGAGACGGTGCCCTCGTAGCCGGCCGCCTCCGCTTCTTGCAGCATGTCCGCGTACTCGCCGAGGCCTTCCTCGGTGAGCGCGGCGACGACCATGCCGCCCGAGTGCAGCTCGATCTCGACGCCGTCCGCTTGGAGTTCCTCGAAGAGCTCGAACGTCCCGCGGGCGAGGGCCACCGTGGCCTCGAGACCGGCCCGGTAGCGCTCCGGCGAGCACGCCCGCCAGAACTGCCACGACCAGCGGAGGAAGGAGGGGCCGAAGAGCGGGCGGATGAGGAGGGGACTGCCCGGCCTGAGCATCCCCCGGAGCGCCGCGCTCATGACGCCGGGTGCTGGAAGCGGCGCCGAGAGGCCGGGGCAGACCCAGCCCGTGTTCCCGAGCGAGCAACCCGAGCCGACGCGGTCGCGCTCGTAGACGACGACGTCGGCCCCACGGCGGGCGAGCGACCAGGCGCAGGCCAGGCCGACCGCCCCGCCCCCAACGACCGCGACCCTCACGACCCCGCCCGCTTCCGCCTCACGCCGGGAGGCTAACGCCGGCTACAAGGGACATGTCCGGGGGTCTGACCCCTAGACATGTCCCTTCGGTGCATGTCTGTGGATTCGTTGCTGTGGATAGGCGCATGCGAGCGTGTTGGTTGTCCACATCTCGTCCGCTCGGCAATCCGCGGGTGCCCGACACGGGTGTCGCTTGAGGCCATGGCCCGGGGTCAGACCCCTGGACAGGGCCTAATCGGACGCGCGGCAGCCGGCTCCGACCCCCGCCGCCCAGGCTCAGTCGCGGCTACTCGTCGTTAGGCGCGTCGTCGTCCGCGGGAGCCTCGGCGGAGGGCTCCTCGGCGGGGACGGTGACCTTCTCGGGCTCCGGGGCGGGGCCCTCGACGATGGAGAGCTCGACTTCCTCCTCGTCCTTCCGGTCGACGACGATCGTCGAGCCGGGCGTGATCGAGCGGCCGAGGACGAAGTCGGCGAGCGGGTCCTCGATGTAGCGCTGGATCGCGCGGCGGAGCGGCCGGGCGCCCATCGCCGGGTCGTAGCCCTTGTCGACGAGGAGCTCCTTCGCGCTCTCCGTGAGCTCGATGGCCGCCTGGTGCTCGACCATCTGCTCCCTGAGCCGCTTCATCATCAGGTCGACGATCGTCTTGATCTCGTCCTTCGTCAGCTTGTGGAAGACGATGACCTCGTCGATGCGGTTGAGGAGCTCGGGTCGGAAGACCTTCTTGAGCTCGCCCATGATCCGGTCCTTCATCTCCTCGTAGGAGAGCCCGGTGTCGTCGCCCATTGAGAACCCGAGCGACTGGTTCTTCGAGATCGTGGCCGCGCCGATGTTCGAGGTCATGATCACGATGGTGTTGCGGAAGTCGACCTTGCGGCCCTGCGCGTCCGTCAGCTTCCCGTCCTCGAGGATCTGGAGGAGGATGTTGAAGACGTCAGGGTGCGCCTTCTCGATCTCGTCGAGGAGGACGACCGAGTACGGCTTGCGGCGCACGGCCTCGGTGAGCTGGCCACCTTCGTCGTAGCCGATGTAGCCCGGGGGCGAGCCGACGAGCCGGGACACGGAGTGCTTCTCCATGTACTCCGACATGTCCACCTGGATCATCGCGTCCTCGTCGCCGAAGAGGAACTCCGCCAGCGTGCGCGCGAGCTCCGTCTTGCCCACGCCGGAGGGCCCGAGGAAGATGAACGAGCCCGTCGGGCGCTTCGGGTCCTTGATGCCGGCGCGCGCGCGGCGGATCGACTTGGACACCGCGATGATCGCCTCGTGCTGGCCGATCACGCGCTTGTGCAGCTCGTCCTCCATGCGGACGAGCTTCTGGGACTCCGCCTCGGTGAGCTTGAAGACGGGGATGCCGGTCCACATCGAGACGATGTCGGCGATCTCCTCCTCGCCGACCTCCGGCTGCTCGATGTTCTCCGAGGTGCGCCACTTCTCCTCGAGCTCGCGCTTCTTCTGCGTGAGCTTGCGCTCCTTGTCGCGCAGGTTCGCGGCCTTCTCGAACTCCTGCGCCTCGATCGCGGCCTCCTTCTCCTCGCGCACGGTCTCGATCTCCTCCTCGAGCTCGCGGTAGCGCGGCGGGGCCGTCATGTTCTTGATGCGCATGCGCGACGCGGCCTCGTCGATGAGGTCGATGGCCTTGTCGGGCAGGTGGCGGTCCTGGATGTAGCGGTCGGCGAGGATGGAGGACGCCCGCAGCGCGTCGTCCGTGATCGTGCAGCGGTGGTGCGCCTCGTAGCGGTCGCGCAGGCCGCGCAGGATCTGGACGGTGTCGTCCACGGACGGCTCGTCGACCCTGATCTGCTGGAAGCGGCGCTCGAGCGCGGCGTCGCGCTCCAGGTACTTGCGGTACTCGTCGAGCGTCGTCGCGCCGATCGTCTGCAGCTCGCCGCGCGCCAGCGCCGGCTTGAGGATCGAGGCCGCGTCGATCGCGCCCTCGGCCGCGCCCGCGCCGACGAGATTGTGGAGCTCGTCGATGAAGAGGATGATGTCGCCGCGCTGGGTGATCTCCTTCATCACCTTCTTCAGGCGCTCCTCGAACTCGCCGCGGTACTTCGAGCCCGCGACCAGCGCGGCCAGGTCGAGCGTGTAGATCTGCTTGCCCTTCAGGAGCTCGGGCACCTGGTTCGAGGAGATGCGGGCGGCGAGGCCCTCGACGACGGCGGTCTTGCCGACGCCCGGCTCGCCGATCAGTACGGGGTTGTTCTTCGTGCGGCGCGAGAGGATCTGCATGACGCGCTCGATCTCGGTCTGGCGTCCGACGACGGGGTCGAGCTTGCCCTCGGAGGCGAGCTTCGTCAGGTTGCGGCCGAACTGGTCGAGGAGCTTGGAGCTCTTCGTCTTCTCGCCGGCGCGCCGCCGCCCGCCCTGGCGCTGCCGGCCGGGGCCGGAGAGCATGCGGATGATCTCGTTGCGGATCTTCTCCGCGTCCGCGTCGAAGTCGAGCAGGATGCGGGCGGCGACGCCCTCGTTCTCGCGCACGAGCCCGAGCAGGATGTGCTCGGTGCCGATGTAGTTGTGGCCGAGCGAGAGCGCCTCGCGGAGCGCGAGCTCGAGCACCTTCTTGGCGCGCGGCGTGAACGGAATCTGGCCCGTCGTCACCTCGTCGCCCTGGCCGACGATCCGCGCGACCTGGGCGCGCACTTCCTCCACCGTGATGTCGAGGCTCTCGAGCACGCGGGCGGCCAGGCCCTCCTCCTCGCGGAGCAAGCCGAGGAGGATGTGCTCGGTTCCGATGTAGTTGTGCTTGAGGGCGCGGGCCTCGTCCTGGGCGAGAACGACGACCTGTCTCGCTCTCTCGGTGAAGCGCTCGAACAAGCTTCAGCGTCCTTTCCGGTCGATAGCCGGACCTAGGATACCGAACGGGTCGAGACGATCAGAGGCGGCCGCGAACGCCGTTGCGGCTAGGCTCGCAAATTGCGACAGCCTCGATTTGCCGGGCGCCCCGTTTCGCTCAGAGGCGCTTCCGCAGGAACACCGCCCTGACCGTGCTCCTCGAGTTGCCGGAGAGGTCGGTCACCTTCACGTGCAGGAAGATGCACGGGACCTGGTCGTAGGCCGCCAGCGCGCGGCGCGCCCACGGGTAGAACCTCGTGCGCAGCTGCGTCCTGTTCCTCACCGTCAGCGTGCGGGTCGCGCGCCCGAGGATTCGCCGCTCGATGCCCAGGCGCTTCGCGAGCTTCGGCTTGACCACGAGCTTGGTGCGAATCGTGACGCACCGCTCGCGTGCGGATCCTCGCGTGCACGCCGCGCGCGAGCGCAACCGACTTGAGCTGGTTCCGCCTGGCGTTGACGGCGAGGAACGGCGGCGTCGTGTCCCCGGGGATGGGCAGGCAGCGCCTGCCGAGGTAGTGGGAGGGGTCGCTGTCGGCGACCGGATTCTCGAGCACGTCGAGGCCGCTGACCGTCCCGACGTTGCTGTACTGGCCGGCGCGGCCGACGCCGGTGGCCATGTACGTCCAGGCCTCGCCCGGGTCGAGATCGGTGTCGCCGTCGGCGTCGCCGCCGATGAAGCCCGGCGTGACTCCGCGGTTGTCGGTGACCCGCGGGTTCTTGATCGGCACGTTGCCCGGGTTCGTGACCCGGTACGTCCAGGTGACGGGGTCCCCGACGCGGACGAGCGGCCCGGTCGGCGTGTCGGCGTCCTGGCCGTTCGTGAACTTCTTGATCTGGATCCGCGACACCGACCCCGAAGTAGTGCGACGGGTCCGTGTCGGTGAGCGTGGCCCCGTCGGCGGCTGCGCGGTGACCGTGCCGATGTTGGCGTACTGGCCGCGCGCGGCGGTCCCGGTCGGCGGTGCAGGTCATCGTCCGTCGTCGAGCCGCCAAGGGTCGCTCGCCGGGCAGGTGACGGCCCGAGCACGTTGTCGGTGACGGCGATGCCGGTGAGCGGGATGTTCCCGGTGTTGGTGACGATGTACGGTCCAGGTCAGGGCGCTCGCCGACAGGGATGAACGGCCCGCGGAGCGTCGTCGGCGTCGTCGCCGTTCGTGTCCTTCTCGATGTGGATTCCCGGGCGCGGCGCCGAAGTAGTTCGACGGGTCGATCGTCCTGCGACGGTCTGCGCCCAGCGGGGTCTCGCCGCGGGCACGGCCGAGAGTTGGTGTACTGGCCGGGCTGCGGCGGTGCCGGTCGCGGTGCAGGTCATGGTCTCGCCGGCGGCCAGCGGGTCAGGTCGTCGGCAGGACAGCTGACGCGCGACGGCCGGTTGAGGTCCACGACCACGATGTTGTTCAGGGCGATGTTGCCGGTGTTGGTCACGACGTAGGTCCAGGTGACGGCGCCGCCCGACGGGGATGAACGGCCCCGGCGGCTCGTTGGCGTCGTCGCCGTTCGGTGAACTTCTCGATGCTCGATGCCGCCCTGCACGCCGAAGTAGTGCGACGGGTCGCTGTCGGTGACCGGCTGTCCCGCCAGGCTCGTCGCGTTGACGGTGCCGATGTTCTCGTACTGACCCGCGACGCGCCGTGCCGACTGCGAGAAGCAGGCGATCGTCTGGCCCGGGACGATGAGCCCGATGCGCGGACAGGCCATGAACGGCGCCTGGTGGTCGGTCACCGACCCACGCGATCAGCGGGACGTTGCCGGTGTTGGTGACCAGGTACGTCCACGTCACGCGGCCGCCCACCGGCGATCAGGGGCCCCGGCGGCGTATCGGCGTCCTCGAGGTTGGTCGAGCTTCTCGATGTCCACGGACGGCGCTTCGCCGAAGTAGTGCGAGCCGTCCGAGTCCTGGACCGGCCCGCGTCGGGGTCGTGCCGGTGACGGAGCCCGTGTTCTCGTACTGGCCGGCCGCGGCCGTCCCGGTCGCGGTGCAGGTGACGATCCTCGCCCGGGGCCAGCGGATTGAGCGTCGCCGGACAGGTGATCGGCCCGACCACTGCTGTCGGTGACGGTCACCCGGTCAGCACCGCGTTGCCCGTGTTCGTGACCACGTACGTCCAGGTCACGGCGCCGCCGACCGGGATGAACGGCCCCGGCGGCAGGTCGGCGTCCAGCGCCGTTGGTGGCCTTCTCGATGTCGATCCCCGGCGCGACGCCGAAGTAGTGCGAGGGATCGGTGTCGCGTGACCGGTCTGGCCCGCGCCCGTGGCGGTGACGGTGCCGGTGTTCGCGTACTGGCCCGCCACGCCGGTTCCGGTCGCGCGTGCAGGTCCTGCGTCGCGCCGGGCGCAAGCGTCGCCGGCCGGGCAGGTGACCGTGCCCGAGTATCGCTGTCGGTGACGGCGATGCCGACAGCGGCACGTTGCCGGTGTTGGTCACGAGGTAGGTCCAGGTGACCGTCGAGCCGACCGGTGACGAACGGCCCGGGCGGAGCGTCGGCGTCGATCGCCGTTCGTCGACTTCTCGATGTCGACGGCGGGCGCCGGCGGGAGCCGGTTGACCATCTCGCAGGTGACGATCGCCTCGTCGGGGACCGTGCCGGTGAACCTGCCGTTGGTGGCGCTGAAGCCGGGGAGCGGCTGGTCCGTTGGTGATGTCGGGCGTCTGGTACGTGCACTCCGTCGCCGACGGGTCGTTCACGTAACCCGGGCTGCACCACCTCGGTGACCGTGATGGTCGAGGTGACGGGCGCGGCGGTCGTCCACTGGAAGTGGACGAAGCCGTCGGCGCCCGGTCGTGCCCGTCGCGGTCGAGCCGGTCGCGCCGGCCGGGAGCACCCACGTCGGCCGGCGTCGGCGCGACGGTGGCGGTCATCTCCCAGCCCTGGCCGGGCTGCAGGTCGTCGACCGTTCGGGTCGGGATTGGCGTCGACGAGCTTGCGGATGTTCACCGAGGGCGCGCACAGCTGGAAAGCGGCGTCCCGCAGGGCGTCCTCGAGCTCGTCGAAGTTGGGCACGCGGTACACGTCGTCGGTCGTGATGTTGAACGTGCCCGTGCCGCTGAAGACGTCCGGCCCGGAGACGGCGATGATCCGGTTGAGCGAGGCCTGGCTGCTGAGCCCGTCTCCGACTGCCACCGTCAGGATGTGCGAGCCCTGCGCCTTGAGGGCGTTGGCGTTGGGGACGGCCCGGTCCTTGGCAGGGTCGTTCGCTGGTGCTGGTGGTCTCGCTGTCGGAGAGCGGCACCTTGATCTCGTACTCGGTCTGGGGTGACGTTGGTACGAGGTCTCGGACGATCCTGTTCGGGTCGCCGTCGGTGATGAAGACGGTGAGGTGGGGCGTGTCCGCGCTGGGCCGCGGCAGGAAGTAGCGGCCGACCCGGAAGGCGTCCTCCCAGTGCGTGCTCCCGCTGGGGTTGTAGTTGTTCGTGATGTACGGGTCGAAGATGCTGGCGTTGATCGCGCGTCGGTGACCGTCGTGTAGGCGCGTTGGCCGCGCCGGGCAGAGGCAGCCGGGCAACGGTCGAGAACTCCGACACCGCCATGCGCGAGCCGGTGTTGGCGAGGGCGCGACGTGAAAGCGCGGAACGCCGTCCGCACGTCGTCTGTCGCTCCGGCGTTCGGCGATCGAGCCGGACTCGTCGAGGATCACGTGGATGTCGATGCCGCAGCCCGGATCGAGGTCCGGGTTGCCGATCGGCGTACCTGGCTCTCGCCGGGAGCGGCGGCCGCGGGGTTGCTGAGGGCGCCGGCGAGCAGCGCGAGCAGCACCGCCAGCAGGGCGACGGGGAAGGCAAGGATCCGGATTCTTCTCATCGCTAGCCCTTTCTCTTCCGCGCGAGGACGAGGCCGCCCGCTACGCAGCACGATCCCGATTCCACCGATCATCCCGGCCGGGAGGCCGGTGAACGGAAGCTCGCCCGAAGGCGGAGGAGGCGGCGGAGGCGTGACCACGGCGCCGCCGGCCTCAGGCTCCTCCTCGGGAGGGCAGGGGCATTCCGCAGGAGGACTTGGGGGCGAAGGGGGCGGCGGGGGCGGCGGGCCCGGTGGAGGTGGAGGCGGCGGCGGAGGCGGCGGAGGGGCAACGATCGTGAAGTCTCCCGAGATGCAGAGTGGGTCACCGTCCTGCACGACCTGGACGAAGTACGAGCCCGGTGCGGCGCCGGTCGTGTCCCACGTGGCACCGAACGTGCCACTCTCGTCCGGCATCACCATCACCTCGAGGACCGGAGTCCCCGACGCGGATTCGATTACCTGAACCGAGATCGCCACACCTGCCGGGCCCCCGGTACCGCTGATGACAACGGGGTCGCCCGGCGCGTACTCGGTCTGGTCGGTCGCGACGGTGCAGGAAACCCCCCCGGCGAATGCCGCCTCGGGCCCTGCGAGGTTGAGCCCGCCGACCGGCAGGATCGCCGCGGCAGCGAGCACGGTGATGAACAGAAGTCTTCTCATGCGCTCCTCACAAGGACGGCATTACCGCGGCGTGTGAGGGCGTACGGCGCTCCGCGCACGGGTTTGACCGAGGCGAGCCGTGCGTACACCACCCAGCGTTGCTCCGCGCTGTACAGGGGATGACAGGCCGAAAGCACCAGCGTGTCGAAGCCACGCTCACGGATGATGCTCCAGTCGTCGGACTCCACGATCTCGTGGGCGAACACGCGATAGCGGAAGGTCCCGTACGGGAGCCGAAGCTCGACGAGATTCCCCCGCTCGAGGTCGTCTATGTGGCGGAACCAGGCGCCGAAGGTCGTCCGGTGCGCCGGCGATCGCCGCCGTACGGCCGAGACCGGGAAGCCGGGTCTCCTTGTAGTGACCGGGCCCTCGCGAGAGATCGGGCCCCCAGCGCGTCCCGTGGACGAAGACGGCGTCAACGTCGAGCCTCGGAATCCGGATGCGCCCGAGCGGTTGGCCGAGCTCCAAGCGGGCCTGCATGTGCCGTGCCGCGGAGGCGACGGCTTCGCGGCTTTCTGCGACCGCCTGCCGCCTCTCGGCGAGCGGGTCGGCGCCGGACGCCATGGCGATCGTCGGGGCCTCCGTCGCACGGTACTCCACGAACTCCTTCGCCAGAGCGTCGTCGAGGCGCTGCTGCTGCCAGCGTGCGTACAGATCCGTGGCCGGATCGCGCCAGAGGACGACAACGGCGGCGTATGCAACGAGGAGGGCGCCTGCGATAGCCAGGCCCGTCCCGATGCGCCTCCGTGTCACCTAAGACCCCACTCCGTTGCGAGTGTAGGCATCTCGTGTAGGTTTCGCCACTTTTCGGCCCGCCGCTACGAGCGTTAAGCTCGCCCATCGTGACGTTCGAGGCGACCGTCGTGCCGCGACCGCCCTACTCGCTGGCCCTCTCCGCCCGGATGCGGAGCGACGCAACTCGCTACTTCCGCGACGGCGTGCTCACGGTCGCGCTCGAGGCCGAAGGGCGGCCGGCGCTCGCGCGCGTGCGCCAGCGCCCGGACGGCACTCTGGCCATCGCGATCGAAGGCGAGCGGCCGGCGGCGGCGCTGGAGCGGCTGCGCTTCGTCCTCGCCGCCGATGACGACCACACGCCCTTCCTGCGGCGGTTCGCCGACGACCCGCTCCTGGGCGAGGCGGTGGGACGTCTTCGCGGTCTGCGGCCGCTGCGCACCGCCACGGTCACGCATGCGCTCCTCAAGGCCGTTTGCGGCCAGCTGATCCAGGCCAAGGCAGCGCGGCTCCTCGAGGCTCGGCTCCTCTGCCGCACCGGCCGGCCTCACGGCGACCTCCGCCTGCCGCCGACGCGGGTCACCTTCGGCCGCCTGTCGCCGGCAGAGCTCGCGCGCAACGGGCTCGTGTCGCGCAAGGCGACCGCGCTCGTCCGCCTCTCCCGAGAGCTGGACGTCGAGCGACTGCACGGCGTCGACACGGCCGCGGCGGCCGCCCGCATCGAGCGGGAGCGCGGGCTCGGGCCCTGGTCGGCGGGGATGATCTGCCTCTACGGGCTCGGCCGCTTCGAGCGCGGGCTCGTCGGCGACCTCGGGCTCATCAAGCTCTGCGCGGCGCTGAACTGCCGCCGCGCAGAGCCCGAGGACACCCGAGAGCTGCTCGAGCCCTACGGCGAATGGGCCGGGCTGGCGAGCGTCTATTTGCTGTCGGCTTTTCCCAAACGAGCGGCGCTCAGTCCCTGACTCCCTTCCGGCCGCCACGGAGAATGGCCAGGCTGGCCGCGAGGAGGACCCCCGCGACGAGGAGTGGGATCCAGACTGGAAGCCCGGTCAACGGCAGCTCGCCGCTGGGCTGGCCGCCCGACGAGGTGCCCGTGCCGCCGCCCGCGGCGCCGCCGGCACCGCCGGGGGTCGTCTCGGTCGTTCCGGGAGTGGTCTCCGTCGTCGTCGGAGTCGTCTCCGTCGTGGTGGGAGTCGTCTCCGTCGTCGTCGGAGTCGTCTCCGTCGTCGTCGGAGTCGTCTCCGTCGTCGTCGGAGTCGTCTCCGTCGTCGTCGGGGTCGTCTCCGTCGTCGTCGGAGCCGTCGTCGTCGTCGGAGCCGTGGTCGTCGATGGGGTTGTCTCAGTAGTCGTCGTCGTGGTTGTCTTGGGCGGGTTGTGTCCGGCTGCGCTCAGAGGTATCGCGAGCGCGATCCCCGCAAGCAGAGCGGCGACGCAGGCGAAAAAAGCCCGCATATCTCTCCCTCCTAACCTTTCTTGACGCCATGACCCTCGCGTCAGAACCGCAGTACGCCAGCGAGAGCCGTGCCCGTAAACGAGCACCGCCCACTATCGAACAAGGCCGCGTCCCTGGCCTATCCCCCTTTTGGGGGATACGAGTCACGCTCGCGCAGCGTCGGGAAGAGGATCACGTCGCGGATGCTCTCCCTCCCGGTGAGCACCATCGCCAGCCGGTCGATGCCGAGCCCGAGGCCGCCCGTCGGCGGCATTCCGTAGGAGAGCGCCTCGACGTAGTCGGGGTCGCCCGTCTCGCCCGCCTTGCCTGACTGCTCGGGGAAGCGCTCGGCCTGCTCGTCGGGATCGGTCAGCTCCGTGTAGGCGTTCCCCAGCTCCATGCCGGCGGCGAAGTACTCGAACCGCTCCGTCAGCGTGGGGTCGTCGTCGGTCGCGCGCGCGAAGGGCGAGAGCTCGATCGGATAGTCGTAGAGAATCGTCGGCTCGATCAGCTCCGGCTCGATGAAGTGGCTGAGCGCGTGGTCGACCAGCTGGGCCCAGGAGCGATCGCTCGTCGTGTCTACGCCGCGCTCGTCGAGGCGGGCGCGGAGCTCGTCCTCGTCGCGCGTCCAGAGCCCGCGCTCCTCGAGCGCGTCCAAGAGCTTCAGCCGCCGCCAGGGGGGCGCAAGGTCGATCTGCTCGCCGCGGAACTCGATCTTCGTCGTGCCGATCGTGTCCTCGGCCGTGCCGGCGACGAGCTCTTCCACGCGAACCATCGTGTCCTTGTAGTCCGCATAGGCCTCGTACCACTCGAGCATCGTGAACTCGGGCTGGTGCTTGGGCGAGACGCCCTCGTTCCGGAAGTCCTTGCCGATCTCGTAGACCCTCTCGAGCCCGCCGACGATCAGGCGCTTGAGGTAGAGCTCGGTTGCGATGCGCAGGTAGAGATCAGCGTCGAGCTCGTTGTGGTGGGTCACGAACGGCTCGGCCAGGGCGCCGCCGTAGCGTGGCTGGAGTACCGGAGTCTCGACCTCGATGAACCCGGCCTCGTCCAGGCGGCGTCGGATTGCCGCGATCATGCGGCTCCGCAGGACGAAGTCACGCCGCGCGTCTTCGTTGACGAGCAGGTCTAGATAGCGCCTGCGATAGCGGGTCTCGGTGTCCACCAGCCCGTGGTAGGTGTCCGGAAGCGGGCGCTTGATCCTGGCCAGCAGCTGGAGCTCGTCGACGGCCAGCGAGGGCTCGCCGCGCCGCGTCTTCGTCGGGCGGCCGATGGCTCCCACGATGTCCCCGAGGTCGAGCTCGACCGGCCCGGTGCGGTCGGCCGCGCAGAGGAGCTGGATCTGGCCCGAGCCGTCGACCAGGTCGAGGAAGACGAGCTTCCCGTGTCCGCGCCGCCCGAGGACGCGCCCGGCCACCCGGCGCGTCTCCCCGGCCTCCGTCCCCGGCTCGAGCTCTTCCGCCTCCACTCGGACCGCGGCCGCCTCGTCCCGGTCGGGAAAGCGCTTGGGCAGCGTCATGAGGCGCGAGTCTAGATGGACGTCAGCGCCCGTCGTCCGCGTCGTCGTCCAAGGGCGGGCCGACGGCGTCGGTCTCAGTCGGGTACTCGAGCGGATCCGGGTCCGAGGGCGGCTCCAAGGCGACTGCTCCGGCCGGCGGGTCGCGCCTGGGCGGCCCGGTGGGGACGAGCGCGGGCTCGAACGGCGGCCAGGGCAAGTCCGGCGGCTCGGAGCCGCGGAGGCCGGGGAGCCGGTGGCGGATGGCCGCCCACGCCCGGCGCAATCTTCCAGGCCGCCGTTCCATGAGCTCGATTGTACGGACCCCGGCGAGGGGGGCCGCCGACGGGACGCTAGGCGGCCTTGATGTCCATGATCTTGTACTTCAGCGAGCCGCGCGGCGCGATGACGTCGACGGTCTCGCCCTTCTTGCGCCCCATGATCGCCTTGCCGACCGGCGACTCGTTGGAGAGCTTGTACTCGGCCGGGTTGGCCTCCGCCGACCCGACGATGAAGTACTCGATCGTCTCCTTGGCGCCGACGTCGCGCAAGCGCACCTTCGTGCCCACGCTGACGACGTCGGTCGTCACTTCCTTGGCCTGGATGACGCGCGCGTTCTTCAGCCGCTCCTCGAGCGTCGCGATGCGGTGCTCCAACATCGCCTGCTCGTTCTTCGCGTCGTCGTATTCCGAGTTCTCCTGAATGTCGCCGAACTCGCGGGCCAGCTTGATGCGCTCCGCGACCTCGCGCCGCTTCGTCGTGGAGAGATACTCGATCTCTTCCTTGAGATTCTTGTGACCTTCAGGAGTGAGAATTACTTCCTTCACGCCAACTCCTCCGTCCCCATATACAAACGCGGCGCCCCCGCGGGCGTCGCAGCGCGCATTGTAGCCGCTTCGTCAAGCGGTAAACGTTCGCGCGGAGGCTACGATTCCCTCTTCATGCCGGTGGACATCGAGAGCCCCTGGCGCATCGGCGACGTCGAGATTCCGACCCGCATCGTGCTCGCACCCATGGCGGGCGTAAGCGTGCAGGCCTTTCGCAGGCAGGGACGCCGTTTCGGCGCGGGGCTCGTCTGCTCGGAGATGGTGAGCTGCGCGGGGCTCCAGCACCGGAACGAGCGCACGCTCGGATACCTCCGCATCGGCCTCGACGAGCGGCCCCTCGCCGTACAGATCTTCGGCTCGGAGCCAAGAGTGATGGCCGAAGCCGCCCGGATGGTCGAGGACGCGGGCGCCGACCTCGTCGACATCAACTTCGGCTGTCCCGTGCGCAAGGTGACGAAGACCGGTGCCGGCGCCACCCTGCTGGAGGATCCCGGCCGCGCGACGGCAATCGTGACCGCTGTGGCGGAGGCTGTGGACGTCCCCGTAACGGTGAAGCTCCGCCGCGGCCTCGACGACGGCTCCCGCGCCGCGCTCGCGCTCGCGCCCAGGCTCGTCCAGGCGGGCGCCGCCTCCCTCACGCTCCACCCGCGCTCGGCGAAGCAGATGTACACCGGCACGGCGGACCACTCACTCACGGCCGAGCTCGTCGATCTCGTGGACGTGCCTGTCGTCGCGTCCGGAGACATCGTCTCCCGCGCGCGTGCGTCCGAGGTCCTGGAGGAGACCCGCGCCGCCGCGGTTATGGTGGGACGGGCCGCCCAGGGCAATCCCTGGGCCGTCGGAGAGATCGCCGGGCGGCTCGAGGGCGAGCCCTCCCGTGAGGAGGTCGTCGCGGAGCTCGTTCTCTTCATCCGCGCCACCGTCCGAGAACTCGGTGTGCAGCGCGCGACGGGCTTCCTGAAGAAGTTCTACGGCTGGTACCTGGGGCGAGGGCGCTTCCCCAAGCCGTTCAGGCAAGAGCTCGTGCGACTTGGCACGATTGCCGAGGTGGAGGAACGGCTGTTCGCCGCCGCTCCCGGGGCCGCCGACATCCTCGCGCGGCTCGAGAGCGGGCTACCCGAGCAGGAGGACGTCCTCCTCGATCTGCCGATCTCCGTCTACGGCGGCGGCTGAGCCCACCCCTGCCGCCGGTATAACTTCGGTATGGCGGTTGCCACCGGAGAGCGGCGCATCGTCGCCGTGCTCGTCGCCGACGTCGTGGGCTCCACGGCGATCGGCGAGCGGCTCGGCCCCGAGCGCTCGAAGTTCCTGATCGACGAGGTCATGCGCCTCATGACCGAGCAGGTGCGGCGCTTCGACGGGACCGTGGCCCAGCTGATCGGAGACGAGCTCCTGGCCTTCTTCGGGGCGCCGGTCGCCCACGAGGACGACTCCGAGCGCGCGGTCCGCGCCGCGCTGGCCATCCAGCGCAAGCTCGCGCACTACTCCCACGAGGTGAAAGACGCGTACGGCGTCGAGCTCGCCGTCCGCGTCGGCGTCAACACCGGGCCCGTCGTCGTCGGCGTGCAGCGGGACGGCGAGGACGGCTACGACCCCTGGAACGCGCTCGGCGACACGGTCAACGTGGCCGCCCGCCTGCAGAACGTCGCCGGCGAAGGCGGCGTCGTCGTCGGCCCGGCGACGAAGCGGCAGGTGGAGTCGGTCTTCGAGTTCGAGGAGCTCGGGCCACAGCAGCTCGAGGGGCTCAGCCGGCCGGTGGAGACGTATCGCGTCACGTGCGCCCGCGAAACCGGTCCGACGCCGTCCAGCGCGCCGCTCGTCGGCCGCGACTTCGAGCTCGCTGTGCTCGAGCGGACGATGGACCCGCTCGTGGACGGGCGCGGGGCGATCGTCTCGGTCATGGGCGAGCCGGGCATCGGGAAGACGCGCCTGGTCTGGGAGGTGCGCGACGGCTACCGGGACCGCATCCGTTTCATCGAGGCGCGCGCGGTCTCCTACGCGCAGAGCTTTCCTTACTGGCCGATACGAGACCTCCTACGCGAGTGGCTCGAGGTCGGCGCGTCCACGCCCGAGGCGCGGGTGCGACTCGACCTCAAGGCCGAGCTCTCCAGCCTCCTCGGTGACGAGGACGCCGACGAGGCATATCCGTTCCTCGCGGGCCTCCTCGGACTCACGCTCGAGCCGGACGCGGCGGAGCGCCTTCGCGAGCTGAACCGTGAGAGCGTCCAACTGCGCACGTACGAGGTCATCTACGACCTCGTGACGCGCTTGAGCGAGGAGCGGCCGCTCTGCCTCGTGCTCGAGGACCTCCACTGGGCGGACGAGTCGACGCTCGAGCTGCTCGAATCGCTGCTCGGCGTGACCGAGGAGTCTTCGGTCGCGCTCGTCTTTCTCTACAGGAGCGAGCGGGAGCACGGCTCCTGGCGGCTGGGCGAGCTCGCCCGTCAGCGGTATCCGCACCGCTACCGGGAGATCGAGCTCCAGCCGCTCGCCGCGGATTCCAGCCGGACGCTCGTTACGAACGCGGCCGAGGGCAAGCTGCCCGAGTCCGTGACCGACCTCCTCGCCGAGCGCTCGGGCGGGAACCCGTTCTTCCTCGAGGAGGCCTTCCGCGACCTCGTCGAACGGGGCGCACTCACTCGCGCGAACGGGGGCTGGGAGCTCGCTATCGGCGTGGACGAGCTTGCCGTGCCGGCGCTCGTCCAGGGCACTCTGCAGGCGCGCCTCGACCGCCTGGCGCCCGAGACCCGCGACGTCCTCAGCATGGCGGCGGTAACCGGTCGCACCTTCGGCGTCCAGCTGCTCGAGCGGCTGATACCTCGTGAGCGCCTGCTGCCGGCGCTGACAGAGCTTCAGCGTCTCGACCTCATCTTCGAGAAGCGCAGGCGTCCGAACCCCGAGTACCGGTTCCGCCACGGCCTCGTGCAGGAGGTCGCGTACGCGAGCCTCGTCGAGTCGAAGCGGCGGAAGCTGCACAAGCGGGTCGGCGAGGCGCTGGAGGAGATCTTCGAGGAGTCGCCCGAGACGTCGTACGGGCTTCTGGCCCGCCACTTCGCGGAAGCCGACGAGCCGGAGAAGGCCGTCGAGTACCTGCTCAAGGCCGGGGACGCCGCCCGCGCCCTCTACTCCGACCGGGAGGCGCTCGAGCACTACTCGAAGGCCCGGGCTTTCCTGGCCCGCATCGGAGACGAGGGGCGCGCCCGCGAAACGCTCTTCAAGATGGCCCTCGCCTACCACCTGGCCTTCGACTTCGAGAAGGCTGAGGAGATGTACGACGAGGCGTTCTCCTGCAGCGTCGACGAGCCGCCCCCGCCCGAGCCGACGGAATGCATCGAGACTTCCATGCACCGCCCGAGCGAGGTCGCGCCGGACGAGGTCTACTCGACCGAGGGCGGGCAGATTGTCGAGCACCTATTCCGAGGCCTGCTCCTCGTCGACCGCGAGCTCAACGTCGTCCCGTCGATGGCCGACAACATGCGCGTTTCGGCCGACGGCCTCACCTATCTCTTCCGCCTGCGCGACGGTGTGCGCTGGAGCGACGGCGTGCCCCTGACGGCGGAGGACTTCGCCTACGCCTGGCGCAGCATGCGCGAGAAGCAGTCGCGTACAGCATTCCTCATGGAGGACGTGGAGAGCGCCGAGGCGCTCGACGACCGCACGCTCGAGGTTCGGCTGCGGGAGCCGCGGAGCTACTTCCCGTACGTCCTGGCCTCGCCGTGGGCGTATCCCTGGCCGCGGCACCACTGCCAGAAGCTCGGCGAGGACTGGCGCAAGCCCGAGAACCTCGTCGGCAACGGGCCGTTCACCATCTCCGAGTGGGGCGAAGACTCGGCCCTCCTCGTCGCCAATCCGCACTGGGTCGGGCCGCGCGGGAACGTGCGCGAGCTTCGGGTGCTCTTCACGCCCAAGGGCCATCATGAGCTCGAAGCGTGGCGCGAGGGCCGCTACGACGTCCTGCGCACACCCAGAGCGGGCGGCGACAAGGTGCCCAACACGCTGGCCGAGGTCGTCCCGGAGCTGTCGCTCCAGTACATCGGCTTCAGACGCGAATGAAGGGCCGTTCGCGAGCGAACATGTCCGCAAGGCCTTCTCCGCAGCGATCGACCGTGAGCGGCTGGTCGCGGCGAGCGGCAGCCTGCAGCGGGCCGCGAGCCGAGGTGGCGCCCTTCCGCCCGCCATGCCGGGCCACTCCCACCGGGTGGGGGTCGAGTACGACCTGGAGAGGGCGCGCCGATTGCTCGCCGAGGCCGGCTACCCGGACGGCCGCGGGCTGCGGGAGCTCGTCCTCGGCTTCCCCAAGTCCTCCGTCTTCGACGCCTCGTTCCTGATCGAGGAGTGGGCGAAGCTCGGCGCCCGTGTGCGCGTCGAGCGCACACCCGGCCACGACCCGGACGATCTCGAAGGGTGCGACCTCTGGCTCTGCGGCTGGACGGCCGACTACCCGGATCCCGACGGGTTCTTCCACGGCCTGTTCCAGAGCGACTGGAACTTCTACCGCGACGAGGAGATCGACGAGCTGCTCGCCAGGGCCCGCACGCTCGGCGACCAGAGCGAGCGCCTGCGCCTCTACCACGAGATCGACCACCTCTGGGTGACCGAGCATGCGGGAATCCTCCCGCTGGCCTACGGCCGCGCGATGCTCCTCCGCCGCCCGTGGATCGAGGGGCTCTGGGCGAGCCCGCTCTCGCGAGCGCACCTCGACGAGGTTGTCGTCCGGCGGGAGGCCACGCCGGGCCCCGAGGCATCAGCGGTTGCGCTCCCAGACGAGCCGGAGACCTTCGAGCGTCAGGAGCGGGTCGACTCGTTCGATCGTCTCTGAGTGCGGCGCGATCAGCTCGGCGAGCCCGCCGGTGGCGATTACCGGGGCCGCGTCGCCGAGCTCCTCGCGCATGCGTCTGACGATGCCGTCCACCTGGCCGGCGAACCCGTAGACGAGTCCCGACTGCAGAGCCGAAGCGGTGGTCTTGCCGATCACCGCGGGAGGCTCGACGAAGTCCACCTTCGTAAGGCGGGCGGCGCGCACGAAGAGCGCTTCCATCGAGATCTCTATCCCGGGCGCGAGCACGCCACCCACGTACTCGCCGGCGCTCGAGACGGCGTCGAAGTTCGTCGAGGTGCCGAAGTCGACCACGATGCACGGCGCGCCGTAGCGCTCCCGCGCTGCCACGGCGTTCGCGATTCGGTCAGGCCCCACCTCCCGCGGGTCGTCGTAGAGGATCGGGATCCCCGTCTTGACGCCCGGGCCGAGGACGAGCAGCGGCGCGTCCGCGTAGCGCTCCGCAAGCTCCTCGTAGGAGCGCACGAGGAGCGGAACGGTCGAGGAGAGGACGACGCCGGTGACGTCTCCGAACCCGAGGTCGCGGAGCTCGAGAAGGCGGCCTACGAGGGCGGCGACCTCGTCCCCCGTGCGCTCCGCCTCGGTGGCGACGCGCCAGCTCGCGGCGAGGCGGTCCCCCTCGTAGACCCCGAAGACGGTTTGCGTGTTGCCGACGTCGACGGCCAGCAACATGGCGTTACGGTCGGCCGGCCTAGGCGTCGTCGTCGCCGCTGAGACTCTCGCCGAGCTTCTCGGCCAGCGCCTCCGGCGTGAGCGGCGGCCCGTCGCCTTCCCCGCGGAGCTCCTCAATGGTGACGTCGCTCGACGTGTAGACCTCGGCGCGCGGGATCATCCGCGAGGGCCGGTTCTTGTCCCAGACCCAGACGTCCTCCATCGTCAGGTGGAAGAACGGGTACGTCGTCTGCGGGAGGACCCTGAGCTCGTGCCGGTTGCACAGGTAGGTCGCGTCCTGCGTGACGATGCAGAAGCGGAAGAGGCCGAAGACGGCCGAGTATTCCTTCTTGAGTCGGAGCTCGAGCTCTGCCTCGTACTCGTCGAGCTCGTCGAGGTGAGACATGCCGCTCATTCTACCGCCGAGCGCAGAAGATCCCGCACGCGGCGGCCGTCGGGAAGAACCAGTTCGGGATCGAGCTCGTGGAGGGGCTCGAGGACGAAGAGCCGCTCCGCCAGGCGCGGGTGCGGGACGGTCAGGCCCGGCTCGTCGACCGTCTCGTCGCCGTAGAGGAGGAGGTCGAGGTCGAGGGTCCGCGGGCCCCAACGTTCCTCCCGGGCGCGGTCCCTCCCCAGCTCGCGCTCGATCTCGAGCAGGCGCTCGAGCAGCTCGCCCGGCGCGAGCTCGGTCTCGAGCTCGGCTACCGCGTTCAGGAATTTCGGCTGGTCGGTCACCCCGACCGGCTCCGTCTCGACGAACGTCGAGCAGGCCACGAGCCCGAGGTGGTCGTCCATGCGGAGGAGCGCCAGCTCGAGGTTCGCCTCGCGGTCGCCCAGGTTCGAGCCCAGGGCGACGAAGACCCGCGGCATCAGCGACGCGAGCGCTCGATCGTCGCCGCCGTCCACTCGGCGGGCGCCTGGAGCTCCACCTCCGGCTTCCGCACTCGGACGCGGACGCGCGAGACGGGGAAGTGCTCGATGAGGTCGTCCGCCACCGCCGCCGCAAGGGCTTCGATGAGGTTGAAGCGGCTTTCGTCGTTGACGGCGCTGATGCGCTCCACCACCGCGGTGTAGTCGACGGTGTCGCCGAGCTGGTCGCTCCGCACGCCCGCGTCGTGCGCGATCAGCGTCACGTCGAAGAAGAACGCCTGGCCCTCGCGCTTCTCGCGCTCGAGCGCCCCGTGAAAGCCCTGCAGCTGGAGGCCCTCGATCTCGATCGTGATCTCGCCCATGATCTCGCTCACGCCGTTGCCCCCTCCACGGCGTGGGCGGCAGCAAGCGCCTCGACGTGCTCGCGTACGTCGTGGACGCGAAAGACGGAGGCGCCGCGCTCGTAAGCGAGGACGGCGACTGCGACGCCGGCCGACACCGGCCCGGTGAGTGCTGCCGGATCGCCCCGGAGCCGCCCCAGAAAGCGCTTGCGAGAAGCGCCTACGAGCACGGGCCGGCCGAGCGCGACGAGCTCGTCGAGCCGGGCAACGAGCTCGAGGTTGTGCTCGACGGTCTTCCCGAAGCCGAGGCCAGGATCCAGGCAGACGTGCTCCTCCGGGACGCCGGCGACGACCGCCGCGGTGAGCCGCTCCTCCAGGAAGCGCTTCACCTCGTCGACGACGTCGTCGTAGCGCGGATCGACCTGCATCGTCCGCGGCTCGCCGAGCATGTGCATGAGGCAGAGAAACGCGTTGCCGTCAGAGACGACCCCGGCCAGCTCGGCATCGGCGCGCAGGGCCGTGACGTCGTTGACCATCACCGCTCCGAGCTCGAGCGCGCGCCGAGCCACCCCGGCCTTGGACGTGTCGACGGAGACGGGCAGCCCCTCCAGAGCCTCGAGGACGGGTACGACCCGGCGGAGCTCCTCGTCCAGCGAAACCCCCTCCGAGCCCGGACGGGTCGACTCGCCGCCGACGTCCACGAGCACGGCGCCCTCGTCGAGGAGCCGGCGCGCGTGGGCGGCCGCGCGCTCCGGCGCAAGGAACGAGCCGCCGTCCGAAAACGAGTCGGGCGTCACGTTGACCACGCCGATTACGCTCGGGCGCGGGAAGGCCTCCTCGAGCGGAGCTCGCACAGGCCGACCTTATCCCACCCCGTTCTGCTGGCGTACGCTTGCGTCATGCCGATTTGCGCCGTCTGCGGCCAGGAGAATCCCGAGGGCTTTCGCTTCTGCGGAGCCTGCGCGGCGCCGCTGGACGAGCGGCCGGCGGCGATGTTCGAGGAGCGCAAGCTGGTTACCGTCCTCTTCGCGGACGTGACGGGCTCGACCGGGCTCGCCGAGCTGCTCGACTCCGAAGGCCTCAAGGACGTGATGGAGGCGTGGTTCTCGGCGATGCGCACGGAGATCGAAGCCGAGGGCGGCACCGTCGAGAAGTTCATCGGCGACGCCGTGATGGCCGCCTTCGGCGTGCCGGCGGCGCACGAGGACGACGCCAGCCGCGCCCTCCGCGCGGCGCTCCGCATGCAGACGAGGCTGGAGAGGCTCAACGACGAGCTCGAGCGCCTCCATGGAGTCCGGCTCGAAGTCCGGATGGGCGTGAACACCGGCGAAGTGATGGCCTCCACCGCTCCGCGCCCCGGGGAGGCCATGGCGACCGGTGACGCGGTGAATGCAGCCGCCCGCCTCCAGCAAAACGCCGAGCCCGGGCAGATCCTCGTCTCGGAGCGGACAGCGAGAGCCTCTCGCGGACTCCGTCTGCGCGAGCTGGGCAAGCTCAACCTGGCGGGCAAAGAGGACTCCGTCCGTGCCCTCGAGCTCCTTCCTGAGCCGCGGCCTGCCGAGCGGGGCATCCCGGGCATGCGCGCCCCGATGGTCGGGCGCGACCGAGAGCTCGGACTGCTCCGGTCTCTCTACGAGCGCGTCGACGCGGACGCTACGCCCCACCTCGTCACCGTCTACGGGGATGCGGGCGTGGGCAAGAGCAGGCTGCTGCAAGAGTTCGCGGACTGGGCCGAGACGACCTCCCCGGCGCCGTGGCTCCTGGTCGGCCGCTGCCTGCCCTACGGAGAAGGCGTCACGTACTGGCCGCTTGCAGAGATCCTGAAGACTGTCACCGGGGTCCTCGACAGCGATCGGCCGGACGTCGCCCTGGCAAAGATCCGCGCTCACGTGGACCAGCTCGCGCTTCCCGGCTCGCTGGAGGATACGCGCAGGGCGGCCGCGGTACTCGCGTACACCGTCGGCCTGGACGACCCCGAGGTCTCCTTGCGCGACGCCTCGCCGAGGCAGGTCCGCGTCGAGACGCACGCGGCCTGGCGCTCGTTCTTCTCCGCGCTCGCCCACACCCAGCCCCTTCTCGTCGTCGTCGAGGACATCCACTGGGCTGAGCCCGAGCTCCTCGACCTCGTAGAGGAGCTCGCCGACCGCGTTCAAGGCGCCGTCCTCGTCCTGTGCTCGGCGCGGCAGGAGCTCACGGGGAGGCGGCAGTCCTGGGGCGGCGGCCGGCGGAACTCTTCGAGCATCTTCCTGGAGCCCCTCTCCGCAGCGGCCGCCGACGAGCTGATGACCCTCCTCCTGGCCGTCGACGAGCTGCCCGGCACGGTCCGCGAGAGCATCCTCGGCCGAGCCGAGGGCAACCCCTTCTTCCTCGAGGAGATCGTGCGGCAGCTGATGGACGAGGGCAGGATCGTCGAGCACGAAGGCCGTTGGCGCGCCGCTGCGGTCCCCGCGGACCTCGATCTCCCCGACACGGTGCAGGCTGTGCTTGCCGCCCGGATCGACCTCCTCGACGAGCGCGACAAGCGGGTCCTGCAGCAGGCGGCCGTGGTCGGGCGGGTCTTCTGGAACGGATCGGTCGCCGCGTTGCTGAACGGCGAGGCCGACGAGCTCGAGGAGGCCCTCCGCCGGCTCGAGGAACGGGACCTCGTCCGGGCCCGCCTGGGCACCTCCATCTCCGGCCAGGAGGAGTTCGGCTTCAAGCACATACTCACGCGCAACGTCGCGTACGAGACACTGCCGAGGCGAAGCCGAGGCCGGTCGCACGCGAACGTGGCCGCGTGGATCGAAGCAACTGCGGGCGACCGGAGCGGCGAGCTCGTCGAGCTTCTCGCCCACCACTATGTCGAGGCTCACGGGAGCCTGGCCCGGGACCCTCGGACCGATTCCTCGCGGGTCGAGACGTTGCGGGGGAAGGCCTTCGAGTACCTCCTCTCCGCCGCGGCCGACGGCGCCAGGAGGATGGTTCTCGAGAAGGCCCGCCGTCTCGCCGAGCAGGCCCTCACGCTGGCCGACGGCCCGCTCGAGCGAGCACGGGCCATGGAGGTCCTGGGCGAAGCCTACGCCGCGGACTTCCGCGGGGACGAGGCGTGGTCCTACCTCACCGGCGCGATCGACACGCGGCTCGAAAGCGTGCCGGACGATCGCATGGCGATCGCGGACCTCTGCGGGCGCGCGCTCGAGATTCCGCTCCGCTGGACCGGCACGATGCTGCGCTTGCCCGAGGAGGAGGAGACGAGGCGGTACCTCGACGTCGGACTTGCCCACCTTGAGCCCGGAGACAGCGAGGCCCGCGTGCGCATCCTCGCCGCCCACGGCTTCTGGGGCCACGGCTTCGCGACGACCCCGAAGTCTCCACAGGATCTTGCCGAAGCCCGTAAGAACGCGGAGGAAGCGGCCGCCATGGGCCTGCGCTTGGGACGTCCGGAGCTCGCGCTCGCGGCCCTGGATGCGGTGCAGTCGACCTACGACGACGAGGGTCTTCATGGTGAGGCCCTCGAGCTTGCCGAGCACCGCCTCGAGCTCAGCCGCTCGATTCGGGATGCGTGGGAGCTCGGCGACATGTTCGCAATGCTCTCGTCGGCCCACTACAGCGTCGGGAGCTTCGCCGAGGCCGTCCAGGTGGGGAGCGAAGGCTTCGAGCTCACACTCGACGAGAACCCGCTCGTCGCCCTCCACAGCCTCTCGTACCGAGCTGCTGCCCGCTTTCGGATGGGCGACTGGAACGGCGCCTTCGAGGATCTGGCCAGGACGAAGGAGATCCTCGGTCCGGACCGCGATCCGATACGCGGTGCGGCGCTCCCGTGGTCGATCGCAGCGTTCGCCCACGACGTACGGGGCGAGACCGCCGCCGCCGACCGGTGCCTCGCCGTTACGGCTCGCCTCGAAGCGGGTCTTGCCCACAACGCCGATCACCTGTCGCCCTGGGTCGCCAGGACACTCGCCCGGCGCGGGAAGATCGCCGAGGCCCGCGCGCGGCTGGACGCGGCGCTCGGCGTTCCCTACCGCGGCAGGCATGCCGAACTGCTCCAAGCGCAGTGCGAGCTCGTCGCGCTGGCCGGCGCCTGGAACGAAGCTCCCGCGCTCGTCCGCCGGGCACAGGAGGAGGCCGAGTACGGCGGCGGCCGGATGCTCGCCTGCGCCGCCGACTTGCTCGCCGGCGAGACCGCGCTCGCGTCCGGTGATCCGGAGGCGGCTACGGGCTTCCTTCGAGCGGCCGCGGAAGGGTTTGGCGCGCTGGGGGCGCAATGGGAATGCGCGCGGGCGTCGCTCGCCCTCGCCGAGGCCCTCCTGGCCGCCGAAGAGGAGGCGGAGGCATCCCGCCGGCTCGAGTACGCGCTGGAGGTCTTCGACCGGCTCGGAGCCGTGGACGAGCTTGCCCGCGCGCAGAAGCTGCGAACGAAGGCCTGAGCGCTCAGTCGCCGGCGATGAAGAAAATCCAGTTGCTGTTCGGGCGGATGCCGGCGCGCCAGCCGAGGTAGCCGCTTCCCTCGCCGAAGTCGTCCGCGAGGTCCCCGAGGATCCGCCGCTCGTAGGGCGTGAGCTCGCTCTCGAGCTTGTCGTACGCGAACGGCCACACGTACGTGCCTCCGGACAGCGTGTACGGCATCTGGAGGATGCGCGCGAGGATCTCGATCGGCTGCTCGCCCGTTTGCTGCTCGAGGCTCTGCCAGTACGCGATCGGGCCGCCCTCGACCGGCCCTCCGAACGTGTAGGAGAACCGGCGGGGAATGAGCGGCCGGAGCGCCTCGTAGTCGCCGGTCTCGGCGGCAGCGAGAATGGCCTCATGCTTGCTCGCCACGCGGGCGGGCAGACCGTTAGCCTCGCTCGGGCTCGGGCTCGGGCTCGGGCTCGGTCACGGTCTCGGTCTGCGTGACCGTCTCCGCCTACGTCACGGTCTCGGTGGCCGTCTCGGTCTGCGTGACGGTGGTCGTCACCGTCTCGGTGCCGCCGCAGGCGGCCAGCGCAAGCACCCCGGCAAGGAGGAGGACGCGCCGCACGGCGTGCTTGTTACTTGGCGCCTTCTGGCTCTGGAGGAGGCTGCATCGTCGCGCCCGGAAGCGGGAAGGGGCGCGGCTTCGGCTCGGCCCGCGGCTTGCGCTCAGGCTCGCCCGAGGGCTGCGGCTTCGGCGTTTCGTCCGGAAAGACGCTCTCCGCGGACTCGCCCGCGAGCAGCCGCTCGAACTGGTCCTTATCGATCGTCTCGCGCTCGATAAGGAGCTCGGAGAGGTTGTGCAGCTCGCCCATGTACTGCGTCAGCACCTTGCGGGCGCGCTCGTGCGCCTCTTCGATCACGCGCCGGATCTCGTCGTCGATCTCGCGCGCGATCTCCTCGGAGTAGTCGGGCTCGGAGCCCATGTCGCGGCCGAGGAAGGGCATGTCGTGGTTGCGGCCGAGCATGCGTGGGCCGAGCTTCTCGCTCATCCCGTAGCGCATGACCATGTGCTTGGCGGTCGCCGTGACCTTCTCGATGTCGTTGGCGGCGCCGGTCGTGACCTCGTGGAAGACGAGCTCCTCGGCTGCCCGGCCGCCTAGCGTCATGGCCATCTGGTCCATCAGCGCCTGCTTCGTGGTGAGGAACTTGTCCTCCGCCGGGAGGGAGATCGTGTAGCCGAGCGCCTGCCCGCGGCTGATGATGGAGATCTTGTGCACGGGGTCGCAGTTGGGCAGGTAGTGCCCGACGAGCGCGTGGCCCATCTCGTGGTAGGCCGTCACCTTGCGCTCGTGCTCGGAGAGAAGGCGCGTCTTCTTCTCCGGGCCGGCGATGACCCGCATGATGCCTTCCTCGAGCTCGAGCTCGCCGATCGTCTTCCTACCGCGGCGGGCGGCGAGGAGGGCGGCCTCGTTCACGAGGTTGGCGAGGTCGGCGCCCGTGAACCCGGGCGTCCCGGCGGCGAGCGTGTCCAGGTCGACCGTGTTGTCGATCGGCTTGCCCTTCGTGTGCACCTCGAGGATCTGCCTGCGCCCGTTGCGGTCGGGGCGGTCGACGACGATCTGGCGGTCGAAGCGTCCCGGGCGCAGGAGGGCGGGGTCGAGGATGTCGGGGCGGTTCGTGGCCGCGATGAGGATGATGTTGTCCTTCATCTCGAAGCCGTCCATCTCGACGAGGAGCTGGTTGAGCGTCTGCTCGCGCTCGTCGTGCCCGCCCCCGAGGCCGGCGCCGCGGTGGCGGCCGACCGCATCGATCTCGTCCATGAAGATGATGCAAGGGCTCGCCTGCTTGGCCTGCTCGAAGAGGTCGCGCACGCGCGAGGCGCCGACGCCGACGAACATCTCGACGAAGTCGGAGCCCGAGATGGAGAAGAACGGCACGCCGGCCTCGCCGGCGACCGAACGCGCGAGCAGCGTCTTACCCGTGCCCGGCGGCCCGTAGAGAAGAACGCCCTTGGGGATACGCGCCCCGAGCGCCTGGAACTTCTTCGGGTTCTCCAGGAACTCCTTGATCTCGTGCAGCTCCTCGACGGCCTCGTCCACGCCGGCCACGTCCTTGAACGTGATCTTCGGCGAGTCGGGCGCCATGCGCTTGGCGCGGCTCTTGCCGAAGCTCATCACCTTCGAGCCGCCGCCCTGCACCTGGTTCATGAGGAAGATCCAGAAGCCGAAGAAGAGGACGAAGGGCAGCAGGTACGTGAGGATCGACCACCACGCCGAGTCGCCCGTGCCCTTGGAGTCGAACGGGACGCCCTCGCTCTCGAGCAGGTTCTGGAACTCGATCTGCGACTGGTCGCTCGGGTAGTTGACCTTGTACTTCTTCGCCTCCGTGTCGCTCGGCGTCACCTCGATCGAGCGCCCCTTGGGGCTGAAGACCATGAGCTGGAACTGGTCCGGGTCGTCGTTGACCTTCTCGATGAGCTGGCCGTAGGTGACCTTCGGTGCCTCTTCGGACCTCGGCAGGAGCGTCTGCGAGGCCAGATAGACCAGCAGGACGATGACGATGAGCGGGAAGAGTGCGGAGCGGAAGAAACGACTCAAGGGTGACCTCTAGGTCAGACGAAAGATAGCAGTCTCCTATTCGGCCTCAGAGCGCCTCTTGGATCGCGGTCAGGCGCCGTTCTCGGCCTGGGCGGCCAGCTCGTCACGAAGGACGCCGACGAAGGGGAGGTTCCGGTAGCGCTCGGCGAAATCGAGCCCGTAGCCGATCACGAAGCGGTTCGGGATCTCGAAGCCGACGTAGCGGCAATGGATGTCGATCTCGCGTCGGGACGGCTTCGTCATGAGCGCGCAGACCTCCAGGGAGGCCGGCTCACGGGCCTCGAGGTTGCGGAGGAGGTAGGAGAGCGTCAGCCCCGAGTCGATGATGTCCTCGACGACGAGGACGTTGCGTCCCTCCACGGAGACGTCGAGATCCTTGAGGATGCGGACGACGCCCGAGGAGTCCACCCCGGCCCCGTAGCTCGAGATGGCCATGAAGTCGACCTCGCAGTGGACGTCGATCGCACGCATGAGGTCGGCCATGAAGAAGATGGCGCCCTTGAGGACGCCGACGAGGAGCAAGTCGCGGCCACGGTAGTCCTCCGTGATCTCGGCGCCGAGCTCGCTGACGCGCGCCTGGAGCGCATCCGAGTCGATGAGCACCTCCTCGACCGCCGCCGTCAGCTCGTTGACCTGGCTCATTCCTCGGTGGCCTCCACGGCTTCCTCGTAGCCCGGCGCGGTCGTGATCCCGGGGACGGCGACGACCTCGTCCCCGCGCACGACGAGCGGCCAGCGCCTCCCGCTCGGAGCGCGGAACCTTGGCGTCCACGAACACGTCCTGGACCTTCTTCCGGCCGGGGCCGGCCAGCCTGTCCCCCGGGCGCCAGCCGCGCACGCGCAGCCCCGGCCGCCGCGCTTCCAGCATCCAGCGGCCCCAGCGGACCGGCCGGTCGAGCGCGACCGGCGTCCGCTCGAGCCAAACGCTCGCATACTCCCTCACCGCCACGCGGCCGTCGCCGAGGTCGAGACGCTTGGAGCCCTCACGGGAAGCGAGCAACTCTAACAGCGCATCCTCCACAGGTCTCGGGAGGCGCGAGCGCTCGTCCAGCGCGCGGAGGACGTTCTCCTCCGCGGCCGGGTGGACGCGGCGCAACGCGGGCACGATCTCGGCGCGGAGGAGGCCGCGCACCGTGTCGGGGTTGGAGGAATCCGATGCGGTAGGAGAGGCCGGCAGCGTGGCAGTAGCCCTCCGTCTCCTCCCGCCAGACGGAGAGGAGCGGGCGGACGACGCCGTCCTCACGGCGCACGCGGATGCCGGTCGTCGTCCCGCTCGCGGCAAGCCGGTAGAGGATCGTCTCCACCTGGTCGGAGGCGGTATGCCCGGTCGCGCGCAAGCGGTCCGTGGCGAAGGAGTAGCGAAGCTCCCGAAGCTCGGCTTCGGTCTTGGTCTTCCCCGGGGCATGGACGACCTCCGCGCCCAGGACTTCGCGGCAGAAGCGCGCGTCCTCCTCGGACTCCTCGCCCCGCAGCTCGTGGTTCACGTGCAGGGCCGAGACGTCGTAGCCCAGTGCCCGGAGCGCGTGCCAGAGGCAGGTCGAGTCGGCGCCGCCGGAGACGAGGCAGTTGACGGCGCCGCCGGGCGGGATCAGGTCGTGCCGGCGGACGTGCTCTTCGATCCGCGCGCGGAGCGCAGCGGCGTCCACGGAGCCATTGTAGGAGCGCCCGCGCGGGGCCGAAACGGCCATGTCTAGGGGTCTGACCCCTCCCCGGCCAGAAAGGCCATGGCCGGGCCCGGCCCCGACATGGCCCGCAAGGCCATGGCCGCGCACGCGGCACCCGGCACGCGAACAGCAGGCGCTGCGTGGCATGGTCGAGCATGGGATGACGCCGGCATGTCCGAACGGGACAGGTCTAGGGTCTGACCCCTTCCTGGCCGAAAGGGACATGTCCGGGGTCTGACCCCTGACATGTCCCAAGCGGACGTGTCTGTGGACAGATGGCTGTGGAAGGGCTAGCCGAAGATGAGGGAGCGGTACGTGATCGTGCGGCGCATGCCGATGCGCTCGTAGAGCCGGATGGCGGGTGCGTTTTCGGGCCGCACGAAGAGGCAGACGGCCGGCGTCCGCTCGAGGAGAAGGCGGCAGAGGTCGGCGAGCCCGCGCTTCGCGTAGCCGTGGCGGCGGAGCCCCGGGTCGACCCAGACCTGCTGGAGCTGCACGGCCCGGTCCGTCCAGGCCGAGGCCTCCGCCTTGAAGAGGATGTCCGGCCCTTCCCGCCAGAGCCAGCTCCGGCCCTCCTCGATCTGCACGCGCGTGCGCCATTCGAAAAGAGCCGGGTCGCGCCCGAAGGCGTCCACGCCGACCTCCTCCTCGTACGCTGCCGCCGAGGCTTTCACGAGGAGCTCGAGGTCGTCCAGCCGCGCAGGACGCAGCCCGCTTTCGCCCGCCGCAGGCGGCGTCTCCAGGACGTAGACGGGTTGCCCCGGACGATCCTCGAGCGGCTCGGGAAGAGCGTGGCGGGCCGCGTCCCAGAGCTCGCTCACGGCTCGCTCCCCGCCCACGAGCATCCGCGGCTCACCCTTCGCGACGCGCTCCGCGAGCGCGGCGAGGCCCGAGCCGGACGGCACGACGTTCGCGCCCACGTGGCAGAGAGCCCGCAGCCTGCCCCCTTCCCTCAGGCCCACGAAGCGCCCGAGCCCGCGCCGCGCGACGTCCTCGAGGAAGACCCGCTCGATGGGATCCTCACCGCAAAACTCGAGGATCTCCCGCTGCGACGGCTTGACGACGCCGTGCGCCTTCCGCTTGACCAGGCGCGCCATTCGCGGTGACGATACCGCCTTCATGCCGATTCACGTTCGAGCCGAGCCCGGGGACTACGCGGAGGCCTGCCTCCTACCTGGGGATCCCCTGCGCGCCAAGTACATCGCCGAGACCTTCCTCGATGACGTGGAGCAGAGGAACCACGAACGCGGCATGCTCGGGTACACAGGCACCTTCCGCGGCAAGCCGGTCTCCGTCCAGGCGACCGGCATGGGCTGCCCCTCCGCCGCCATCGTCATCGAGGAGCTCGTCCAGCTCGGAGTGAAGCGGCTCCTCCGCGTCGGCACCTGCGGCGGGTTACAGGCAGACCTCCGCCTCGGCGACCTCATCGTCGCCATCTCCGCGGTCGCAGCAGACTCGACCGCGCAGCACCTCGTTTCCGAGCCGCACACGCCGACGGCCGACTGGGAGCTCGTGCACGGCGCGGTCCACGCCGCGAAGGAGCTGGGGAAACCCGTCCGCGTAGGGCCGATCGTCTCCAGCGACCTCTTCTACAACCCGGACGACGGGCAGTACAGCCGCTGGTCGGACCGCGGCATCCTCGCCGTCGAGATGGAGGCCGCCGTGCTCTTCACGCTCGGCGCCTTGCGCAAGGTCAAGACCGGCTGCCTCCTGACGGTGAGCGACGTGGTCGTCGAGGGGGAGTTCGTCCGCATCACGGACGAGGAGATGCGCCGTGCGGTGGACGAGATGACCGAGCTCGCGCTCGGGACGGTCACGGCGGACGGCCATTAGCGTCGTCTTCCTCGTGAATCCGGCAGCCGGGAACGGTTCCACGGGCCGCCGCTGGCCCGAGCTCGCCCGCCGGGCCGCCGAGGTGGGCCTCGAGGGCGAGACGCTCTTCAGCGAGCGCGAAGGCCACATCACCGAGCTGGCACGAATCGCCGCCGAGGACGGCGCGCGGCTCCTCGTCGTGGCGGGCGGCGACGGGACCGTGAACGAAGCCGTCAACGGGATCCTGGAGGCCGGCGCCGGTGACGTCGAGGTTGCCCTCCTCCCGTGCGGGACGGGAGACGATTTCGCGCGCACGTTCGAGATCCCGACGAGCGCCGACCGTGCGCTCGCCGCGGCCGCCGACGGCGTCGTGAGGCCCATCGACGTCGGCCGCGCCTCGTTCCGCGGCTGGGACGGCTCGGAGCGGACACGCTATTTCGCCAACTTCGCGGGCGTGGGCATCAGCGGCGCGATCGCGCGACGCGGGGCGGCGACGTCACGGCGCCTGGGCGCGCGCGCGGCCTACTTCTGGGCCACGGTCGCGGTCTTCGCGCGCTGGAAGAGCGTCGAGGTCAGCGTCGACGCCGGCGGCGAGCTGCGCACAGGCCAGATGTTCGAGGTGCTGGTGACGAACGGCGTCTACGCGGCGGGTGGGATGAAGGTCGCGCCCGGCGCCGTCCCCCGACGACGGCCTGTTCGACGTGGTCACCATCGGCGACTTCACCAAGGCGGAGTTCCTGACGACCTTTCCGAAGATCTACCGCGGCACGTACGTCAGGCACCCGAAGGTGGAGATCCTGCGGGCGGCGGCGGCGACCGTGGAGGCGGCGTCACCGCTGCCCGTCGTCCTGGACGGCGAGCAGCCCGGAACGACGCCGGTGACCTTCGAGATCTTTCCCGGCGCCCTGCGGCTCCGCGTGCCGCGCTAGGCAGCAGAGCTAGCCGGCGCTCGAGCCCCGGCCAGTGCCGCCGCCGATGGAGCGGCCCGGCGAGGGCGACGGGCCGGTTTCCTCCTCGGTCTTGGCGGGCGTCGTGCCCGTCTTCGCGGAGGTCGTCCTCTTCGACTGAGAGCTCTTGGCCCTCGACTTCGGCTTCGCCGGGCCCGAGCCACCCTCGACCTTGGCAAGCCGCTTCTCCAGCTTCTCCAGCTGCTGGCGGAGGTCCTTCAGCTCGTCCGCTGCGGCGAGGCCGGCTTGGCCCAGAGCCTTGCGTGTGGCGTCGTCCGGCGCCCCTTGGCCTCCATCGCCTTGCTGAGGGCTTCAGTCACGCGGGGGTTCTTCCCCAGCTCGTCGATGAGGCGGTTGAGCGCTTCCTCGCCGCGCTTCGACAGGCCGCTCCACCATGCCCTGGTCGGCCGTTGTCTTGTCCGGTTCGGCCATCGGTCCTCCCTCGTAGTCGCCGTGCCAGACGATACAAGGCTAGGCGCGCGCGGGATTGCGCCGCGCGAGCCGGCCGGCGAGGACGGCGACAGCGACGAGCACCACGACCGGCGCGATCGTCACCGCGGCGACGAAGATCCAGCCGACGACCGTGACGAATCCGCGCGCCGCAGTCCGCCAGGCGTCGACGACGCCCAGGGCGGCGCCTTCGTCATCCGGCGCAGCGGCTGCCCCGCGCTCGTGGATCGCGAGCGAGATCGTGGCGAAGGCGACCTGGTCGTCGAGGTAGCGAAGCCGACCCCGGACCTGCTCGAGCTCGAGCTGGACGTCGGTTCGAGGCGCTGACTGGACGGCGAGCGCGGCCGCCACGTTCTCCGCGCGGTCGAGAAGCTCGAGCAGCTGCCGCTCGACCGCCTCCAGATGCCGGGCCCGCGCCTCGAGGTCGACCAACTCCTGTGAGACGTCCTGGCCGCTCTCCTTCTCGACTCGACCCGCCCAGCCCGTCGAGCGCCTCCATCGCCTGCGCGTAGCTCCGTTCGGGGACGCGCAGGACGAGCGTGCCGCGGTCGAGACGCTGCTGGGCCGCCCTGCGAGGCCGTCGAGCTGACGACGAAGCCGCCGAGGCCGGCCGCGAGCGTGCGCGCGTCGTTCACGACCTCGCTCGGAGAACGATCACGCGGGACCGAGAGACCGAGCGAGGCGGTCTGCACCACCTGCGGGCCGAGCGGCGGAAGCGCAGCTCTGCCGGTCGGCGCGGCTGGGCAAGCGGCGACCTCGCCTGCGGCGCGGCCTGCGCCCCCACCTTCCGCCGGCCTCCAGGGCCTCGGCCTCGGCGTCACCCGCTCCGCCTCCCGCTTCGTCATCGTCGCCTCCGCGCTGCAGGCTGCTGAGAGCGAGCGCCGCCAGGGCGAGCGGGCAGACTGTCAGGATCCTCCGCATCGTGTCCTCCTCCGTGGTCGATCTCTTGGACACGAGCCGGAGGCGATAAGTTCCCCCGCCGTGGAGGGATTCCGGTTCGCCACCGACCTCAAGGTCCGCTTCAGCGAGACGGACGCGCAGGGCATCGTCCACAACGCCGTCTATCTCGTCTGGTTCGAGATCGCACGGATCGCCTACCTCGAGCAGTTCCAGGGCGGCTACAAGGGCCTCGTCGAGGAGGGAGTAGACGCGACGACCGTCGAGGCGTACGTCCGCTACCGCGACGGTGCCCGCTTCGACGACGCGCTGACGCATTCATGTGCGGGCGTCCGACGTCCGCGGCGCCCGCTTCCGCTTCGACTACGTCATCGAGCGGACGAGCGAGCCCGACCGGCATCGTCGCGGACGGCTGGACGACGCACGCCTGTGTGAACGCGGCCACGCTTCGCCCGACGCGCATGCCGGCCTGGCTGGCCGAGGGGATCGCGGCCGTCGATCGGGCTAGCCGGCGCCCGTCCGTGACGCCGTGGCACGGTCCGTCGCCCTCGCCTCTCGGAGGCGGGGGCGGCGCAGGCGCCGCAGGCGTCTGGGGCGCCTCCGGCGTCTCCTCGGGCGGCGGAGGAGGCGGTGGCGGCTCGACCGGCAGGGGCTTCGTGCCCACGCGGACGACCCGCGGCTGCGCCGCGGTAGGTCGTCGACCACGTCTCGTCGTAGAGCACCTCGTCCCCTCTCGTAGACGGTCGCGCGTCACGCTGCACCGCGCGCGGCGGCTCCCCGTAGATACGACGATGACACGCTCGCCCACGAACAGAGCTCGGATCCGGCTCGCGCTCGGTCTCGGGCGGGGCCCGGTCTCGCGTCAGCTCTCCTGCCTCGCTCGCGACCGTGCGCACGGGGCCGGCGCCCGAGGAGCCGGACGACGATGCCGCTCTCGTCGTACGCGGCCTTGAGGACGAGCCAGCCCGGCCGGTGTCGTTCCTGAACCCGAGGTCGATGTCCGGGTAGTTGACCGTGGCGTCGCGCCCGAGCGGGTAGCGGTCGATGTAGAGCGCGTGCGCCGTCCGGGCGGTGATGCGGCAGCCCCGCCTCCCACGCGGCGTTGAAGACGGTCGTCGCCACCTGTGAAACGCCGCCGCCGACGCCCTCCTCGTACTCGCCGTCCATGATCACGGGCGCCAGCACGGAAGCCGCGCTCCTCGGTCCGGGGCCCGACCCGCTCGTTGAAGGAGAAGGTGCGCCGGGACGCGATGCGGCGCCGTCGAGGAGGTCGACGGCCCGCTGCAGGTTCTGGATGCGGTCGGGCGTGCCCGAGTAGAGGGTCGTATACGAGGCGAGGCTGCCGCTCGACGCGGAGGGCGCGCGCCTCCCTGGTCGTCAGCTCGGGCGCGACGGAGGAGACGACGAGCGGCGCCGTCCGGTTGCTGATGCGCGAAGCCGCCGCGAGGAGCGCCGCCTTGGTGGCGGCGACGTCGAGCTTCCTTCCGGGCCGCGCGCGGACGACGCTGACGCTTCCGTCGTCGTTGACGGCGAAGTCGGCGTTGACCGGCGATCCGCCGCACGCCGCGGGCGAGGTTCGCGAACCAGCGTGCGGCGGCCGGCGCCGCCGATGGCGAGCTTCGCCGCTCCCCGTCGTCGGGCAGATCGAGCAGGGCGGCGAGCTCGGCCCGGGCGGACCGTCCAGAACACGCTGCGGTAGGAGAGCCGCACGGGGGCCGAGAGCACGGTGCGGATCTGCGCCGCCACGGGTGCGAGAGTCTTCGCGGTCACCCGCGGCCGGTCGCACCCGCACGGGAAGTGCGACTCGGTCGCGCTCGAAGCCGGCGAGAGCAGAGACGATGAGCGGCTTGCCCGCCTCGCGATCGAGCTCGGCGCCGGCCCGGCCCGGCGACGACCCGGGCGCGAGGCCGCGAAGCTCGATCGCCGCCTCTCGGGCGGGCCTGTCGATGACCGCCGCCATGCGGTCGACCTCGTAGTCGAGCCCGCGCTCGTAGACGTCGACGCGGGGCTCGACGCTCGGCGCCGAAGAGGCGGAGCTTGAGGCGCTCGAGCCCGCGCAGCGGAAGCGGCGCGTCGCCTTCGTCGAGCGCCGCCGCGGCCGCCGCCGCCCAGTCGGCGCGAACGTCCAGCCGCGCGGGGCGAAGAGCGCACGCTCTGCCTTCGGCGGTGAAGACGACGGGCACCGACGCGTTCCGTGCGGCGCGCCGGCGAGCCTGCGTCCGCGCCTCCTCCGCGGTCAGCCCGCCGACGTCGACACCCGCGACCGTGACGCCGTCGGCGATCCGGCTGCCGGAGCCGGCGAAGACGACGCCCGCGCGAGAAGCGAGCACCAGGGCGGCCGCAGCCGCCCAGAGCACGAGCCGGACGAGCCGCCGGACCACGCGGGCACGCCCGCTGAAATGCGGGCAGCCGGACGCCTGCCGGACCGGCCGGGCTCCTGCCTCCGCGCGCATGGAATGCGGCGAGTCTACCAACCGCTACTGCGGGGCAAGCCGAGCGACCGGCGGAGCGGAGCATGCGCTGAACGGCCGGTCGAGGCGCCGCGGCGGGCGAGCGGAACGAGCGCCCGGATCGCCCGCCGAGCGTCCTCGGGGCTCGTGAAGAGGAGCAGATCGGCGCCCGCCAGCGCCGCGCGGCGCGCCCAGCAGACCGGCCACGGGCCCCGGACGACGCTCAGCGAGTCCGTGATCGCGACGCCGTCGAAGCCGAGTCTCCGCAGCAGGCGGTAGGCGCTCGGCGCGGTGACCGCCCGACGCTCGCCGAAGCGCGGGTAGAAAGCGTGGCCGACCATGACGCAGCGCGCGCCGGCGCGGATCGAGGCGGCGAACGCCCGTAGCTCACGCAGGAGGACGCGGGCCGGCACGTGCGGATCGTCGTCGGTGGAGACGGGCGCCGTGCCCAGCCCGGGAAAGTGCTTCGGACAGGAGGCCGTTCTGCTCGATTCGAGGCCCCGTGCGAACGCCACCGCAAGCTGCGGATTCCGGAAATGACGCGATCCGAGCGGGCCCCCGGAGAGGTCGACGACCGGCGCGAGGTCGACATGGACGCCGGCGCGGCGGAGAGCCCGGCCGGCGGCCCGGCCGGCCGAGGTGGCCTGGCGCCGGGAGACATAGGCCGCGGCGCTCATACCCGGCGGCAGTCCGGGAAAGGCGCGGACCGCCCCGCCCTCCTGGTCGACGAAGACGAGTGCTCCAGGCGGCCTCGGCTCCGTCCGGTCCCAGCGGCGCACGATGACGCCGGCCGACACCCCTCGGCGCGGGCAGGCCGGAGACGACGACGAGCGCCGCCTTCTGCGGCGCCGAGAGCGCCGCGACCGGGTCGGCCGGCGCCTGAGCCTGCGCGGCGCTCCCGACCGCGAGCACGGCCTGGACGAAGGGGACGAGCGCCACGGACGTAGACTACGCCCCGTGGATTTCGACCTCACCCCGGAGCAGCGGGAGGTGCAGGCGACCGTCCGCCAGTTCGTGGACGAGCGCGTGCTCCCGAACGCGGTGGAGAACGACATCAACCACCACCTCGACCTGGGCGTGATCGAGGGAATGGCGGAGCTCGGGCTGCTCGGAGTCGTGATTCCCGAGGAGTTCGGCGGAGCGGGCATGGACTTCGTCTGCGAGGCGCTCGCGTGTGAGGAGATCGAGCGCGGCGAGGCCGCCTTCCGCACGCTCATCTCCGTCCACGTCGGGCTCAACTCGCTCGCGCTGCTCCGCTACGCCAACGACGAGCAGAAGGAGCGGTACCTCGTCCCGCAGGCGCGCGGGGAGAAGCTCGCGTGCTTCGGGCTGACCGAGCCGGCCGCTGGCTCGGACGTCGCAGCCATGCGCACGACGGCCCGCCGCGAGGGCGACGTCTACGTCCTGAACGGCCAGAAGAACTGGATCTCCTACGCCGCCGTGGCCGACCACGCGCTCGTCTTCGCGAAGACCGACCCGGAGGCCAAGCACAAGGGCATCTCGGCCTTCGTCGTCGAGCGCGACTGGCCCGGGCGTCTCGGCGCAGGAGACGGAGAACAAGCTCGGTATCTGGGCGGGCTCGACCGGCGAGCTCTTCTTCGAGAACGTCGAGGTGCCCGCCGACAACCTCGTGGGCGAGGAGGGACAGGGCTTCGAGATCGCCATGTACAGCCTCGACCAGGGGCGGTTCACGGTCGCCGCGGGCGCCTGCGGCGTCATCCGGGCCTGCCTCGAGCGCTCCGTCGAGTACGCCCGCGAGCGCGAGACCTTCGGCAAGCCGATCGGCAAGAACCAGTTCGTCCAGGACATGGTCGCCGAGATGGTGCTCGGCTACGAGACGTCCAAGCTCCTGGTCATGCAGGCCGCGTGGCTCAAGGACAAGGGCCTTCGCAACACGCGCGAGACGAGCCTGGCCAAGTGGCACGCGACCGAGTCGGCCTTCCGGGCGGCGCACCTCGCCATCCAGGTGCACGGGGCGTACGGCTACTCGGCGGAGTACGGGATCGAGCGGTACTTCCGCAACGCCCGAGCGCCGATCATCTACGAGGGCACGACGCAGATCCACAAGATGATGCAGGCGGAGCACGCGCTCGGGTACCGGAACCTGAACGGCCGCGACGGCGAGGTCTCGCCGATCGCGTCGTGGGCGCCCGCACTGCTCGCCCGCTCGCGCTGACTCGGAGCACCTCGTGTTCCACGAGCACAAGCTCGAAGCGCCCGGAAGCAAGCGGTTTCCTCCCCGTCGGCGGTTCGGAAAGCTTGTGCGCGTGAAACACAAGCTCGTCGCGAGCACGCTCGCGGTAGCGGCGGTCGCAGCGGTGGTCGCGGCGGTCGCCGGGGTCGCGGTCGGGCCGGCTTCGGCGGAGCCGCGGGCGGGCGGGCTGTTCGTGCCCGGACGCAGCGTCGCGGGCGTCGAGCTCGGGATGACGCGGGCCGACGTGCTGGCCACGTGGGGTCAGCGGCACGGCGTCTGCCGCGACTGCGACGAGCCGACGTGGTACTTCAACGAGCTTCCATTCCGCCCGCAGGGGACGGGCGTCGTCTTCGAGGCCGGCCGGGTGGCGCATGCCTTCACGGTCTGGAAGCCGGAGGGCTGGACGACTCCCGAGGGGCTCGAGCTAGGGGCCCCGGGGGGCGAGATCGGCGAGAACTACGGCGAGCTCACGGAACGCCGCTGCTCCGGCTACCTGGCCCTCGTCCGGGAGGGCGCGCGGACCGACACCGCCTTCTACGTCTACGAGGACGAGCTCTGGGGGTTCGGCCTGCTTCGGCCGGGCCGCTCACCCTGCCTCTAGATGGTCGGCCGGGAAGGTGGTGCCGCCACGGTTCCCGGGTCTGCCCGGTTCCAGCCCCAGCGCCGCGGGCAGAGCGAACAACGTGGGCAGCGCGTCTGCGATCTCCGGATGCCGGCCCTCACGGTCGAGGAGGAAGCCGCGCATGCCGAGCCGGCGCGCGCCCTCGATGTCGTCGAGCGGCGAGTCCCCCACCATGACCGCGGACTCGGGCTCGACCTCGAGGAGCTCGAGCGCGGCGTGGAAGATGGACGGGCTCGGCTTCACCTTGCCGTGCGTGCCCGACGCGATCCAGGCGTCCACGTCGAGCGCGAAATGGCGTGACGAAGGCGTCCAGGTCGCGGCTCGTGTTGGAAACGAGGCCGATCTTCAGCCCATGCCGGCGGAGGGTTGCGAGCACGGGGAGCGCGTCCTCGTAGAGCTCGAAGTTCTCGGAGCGCCGCCAGCCGTCCGTGATCGCCCGGGCCACGGTGCTCACGTGGGGGCCTTCGCCGCCCATGCCGCGGACGATGTCCTCCGTGAAGCGAACCCAGATCTCCTCGTCGTGCTCGAGCTCGGGATGGTGCCGGAGGTCCTCGACGGCGGCGGCGCGGGCGTCCGCATACCGGGCCGGGTCGAGCCGGAGCCCGAAGCGCTCGCCCTCACGCCGGTAGCCCTCGGGGCCCAGGAGCGGGCCGGGCTTGGCGAGCGTGAAGTCGACGTCGAAGAGGACCGCGCGCGGGCGGGTCACGCCCGGGCGCTGACGCCTTCGGGCCGGCGGTACGCGGAGGGTTGGCGGTTGGCGAGCGAAGGCAGGCTGCGGCGGATCCGCTCCATGTGCCCGCGGTCGAGCTCCGCGGCGACGACGGTGTCCTCGTCGCCCGCCTGCGCGAGGACGACGCCCCACGGATCGACGATGGAGCTGCGCCCATACGCCGCCCTGCCGTCCGGGTACGTGCCCCACTGGTTCGCGGCCACGACGTAGCACTGGTTCTCCACGGCGCGGGCGCGGAGCAGGAGCTCCCAGTGGTCCTTGCCCGTGTAGAGCGTGAACGCCGCCGGGACGGTGACGAGCTCGGCGCCTTCCACGGCGAGGATGCGGTACAGCTCGGGGAAGCGAATGTCGTAGCAGACGGTGAGCCCGACCGTCCAGCCTTCCACCTCGCAGATGGTCGTGCCCTCCCCCGGCTCCTCGGCGTCGGACTCGCGGTAGACATGGCCGCCGACCTCGACGTCGAACATGTGGATCTTCCGGTAGACGGCCACGACCTCACCCTCGGGGTCGAAGACCACGCAGGTGTTCGAGAGCTTGTCGCGGCCCTCGCGCCGCTCGGGGATGGAACCGCCGACGAGCGTGATCCCGTGCCGCGCCGCCCAGCCGCTCATCGCGGCGACGGTCTCTCCGCCCTCGAGCGGCTCGGCGATCTCGCGGAGGACGTCCGCTCCGCCGATCCCCGTCCACTTCTCGGGAAGGACGATCACGTCGGCGCCGGTCGCGGCGGCGCGGCGCCACGAGCCCTTCCATGCGCTCGAGGTTCTCCGTCTTGGAGGCCGAGGAGTTCAGCTGGACGCAGGCAACGCGAAGGAGGTCGGCCATGCCGCACAGGATAGCCTTGACCAAGTGGCCGGAGACCCGGCGGACATCCTTGCGTCGGCCCGCACGATCGCCCTCGTCGGCGCCTCGCCGAAGTCGTGGCGGCCGAGCCACGGCGTCATGCGCTACCTGCTGGAGCAGGGCTACCGGGTGATCCCGGTGCGACCGGCCGGGCCCGGGGAGATCCTCGGCGTCCGGCGTGTCGCTTCGCTAAGCGAGATCGAGGAGCCGATCGACCTCGTCGACGTGTTCCGCCGGCCGGAGTTCTGTCCGGCGGTCGCGGAGGAGGCGGTGGCGGTCGGCGCCCGCGCGCTCTGGCTGCAGCTGGGGATCTTCTCGCCCGAGGCGCGGCGAATCGCGGAGACGGGCGGGCTCGACTACGTCGAGGACGCGTGCACCGCGCATCGTGACCGGCAAATCGGGGTGCCCGGATTCGAACCGGGGACCTCGCCGACCCGAACGGCGCGCGCTACCAGGCTGCGCTACACCCCGAACCCGGCAAAGAGTATCGGATGACGATCAGAAGACGGCCGGCTCGGCCGGCTGCGCGGCGTCCAGGAACGTCGTCAGGAGCTCGGCGCAGAGCCTCAGGGTACTCGCCGACGACGAGGTGCCCCGCCGCGGGCACGACCTTGATCGGGCAGCGAAGCCGGCGGGCGTACTCGAACCCGTCTTCGAGCGGTACGAGGCGATCGCGAGAGCCCCAGAGAAGCTCCACGGGGCACCGGACCCTGTCGAGATCCGGCCGCGGATCGTCCCTGAGCAGGGCCTTGGCCGAGGAGCCGACGTCGGTGTGGCGCGCGGGACCGTCCAGGAATCCAAGCACCGCCTCCGGTGAGAGCGTGTGCGGCTCAGCCGCGCCCCAGACGCCGAAAACGGGATAGCGGAGGAGCCGGCGACCGGCGATCGTTCGCCGGAAGCGCGCGGCGATGCGAGCGGGCTTGACAGCGCCCATGACCGCCAGCCAGAGCTCGGCGCGCCGGGTCGTCGAGACGATTCCCGCGGGCGCCACGAGCGCGAGCGCGGTGACAGCGTCCGGGCGGGAGACGGCGAGCCGCAGGGCGACCACCCCTCCCATCGAGTAGCCGAGGACAGCCGCGGGCAGCATCCGCTCGTGCTCGGCGACGGCCGCAGCGTGCTCCACGAGGTCGTCGATGCTCTCGAGCCCCTCGAGCGGCTCTGTCTCTCCGTGACCCGGAAGGTCGGGGACGAGCACGCGACGGCGGCGCGCCAGGAGCGGGGCCAGCTCCGTGAAGTTCACCGCGGCGCCGGCGAGCCCGTGGACGAGCACGAGCGGCGGCCCTTCGCCGCCCACCCAGTAGCGGGTCCTCACCCCGCTGAATGTCCGCAACGTGCGGCCGAAGTCCCCGGAGGAGCGTTGCCGAGCCCACTCCGGAACCGTATCCTGTCTCCGCATGACCACGGAAGGAGCACGGGGCCTTTGAGCCTCGCTCGCAACAAGGAACGATGCGCGTGAGCCCGCCCGGCCCTGACGGCGGGCTTTTTTGCGCGCTCGGAAAGGAGGCCACGTGGCGAATCACCTGACGCCCGAGGAGCTGTCGAAGGAGCTGGGAATCGACCGGCAGGAGATCATCCGCCTCTGCATCACGGAGTCGATCCCGATCTATCAGGGCAAGATCGACAAGACCCTGTTCCAGGCACACCTCGCGGCGGCCGGCCCGAGCGGGCAGGCGGCGACCGGGTGAACAGCCCTAGCCCGAGCTAGCGAGCCCGCGCGGCGGCCCGCTTCTTTCCTGCGGGCTCCTTCTTCTGCGCCTTGCCCTTCTTCTTGTCGGCCTGCGCGACGCTCTGCTTGAGGGCGTCCATGAGGTCGATGACCGGAGCGGGCTTCGCCGGCTCGGGCCGTTTGATCTCCTCTCCTGCCAGCTTCGCCTCGAGCATGGCGCGCAGCTCGCCGCGGTACTCGTTCTCGAACTCCTCCGGGTCGAACTCGCCCACCAGGCTGTCGACGAGCTGCCGGGCCATCTCCAGCTCGGGACCCTGGACGTCGGTCTCGTGCACGGCCTCGTCGATCTCGTCCCGCGCGCGGATGTCCTCCGCGAAGTAGAGCGTCTCCGAGCGCCAGCGAGTCGCCGAGCGGCCGGATGAGGCAGAGGTTCTCCTTGCCCCAGAGCACGAACTTGCCGATCGCGCCCACGTTCGCCTCCTGCATCGCCTTGAGCAGGAGGACATACGGCCGCCGCTGCGCCGCGGCGCTCGCGGGCGCGAGGTAGTAAGCCCGGTCGAAGTAGATCGGGTCGACCTCGTCCATGGAGACGAACTTGACGATGTCGACGGACTGCGAGCGCTGGAGCGCGACCGCCTCGAGGTCGGACTCCTCGACGATGACGAACTGGCCCTTCGAGAACTCCCAGCCCTTGACGAGCTCGTCGGCCTCGACGTCCCGCTCGTGGAAGGGGCAGTACCGCTTCTGCTTGATCGGCGTCCCGCACTCGCGGTGCAGCGTGCGAAAGGCGACGTCCTTCCGCTGCTGCGCGACGGCGAGCCCGATCGGGATGTTGACGAGGCCGAAGTTGATGGAACCGTTCCAGATCGTGCGCATGGCGAAGGAAAAGCGTACCGGAAGGACTGATCCAGTTCTGCGCTGCCGGGCGCTTCCCTCCGCTAGAGGCGGCGGGCGCCGACCCAGGTGTCCGTGTACCAGCCTGAGAGCGACGAGATCTTCACGACGTCGCCGGTGTGCGGCGAGTGGATGAACTGGTTCCCGCCGATGTAGATGCCCACATGGCCCAGCCCGTTGAAGAAGACGAGGTCCCCGGGGGCCAGCGCATCGCGCGAGACCGGGCTCCCGGCGCCGTACTGGGCGGCCGCGCTGTGCGGCAGCGAGACCCCGACCTGGGAGAAGACGAACATCGTGAAGCCGGAGCAGTCGAAGCCGGTGCTCGGCGAGGCCCCGCCCCACTGGTACGGGGATACCGAGGTACTGCATGGCGATTCCGACGACACCGCCGTGCTGGGCCGCGGGCGCGGAACCGGCGGGCTCGACCGCAACCTGGGTCTCGCCCTGGGCCGATGACTCCGACCCGCCGGAGGCCTCGGACTGGGCGGCTACCCGCGCGCGCGCCTGCGCCTCCAGCCGCCGCTGGCGGGCGGCCTCGGCCGCCTTCAGGCGCTCGATCTCGTCCCGGATCGAGTCGAGGAGCTGCCGGCGCTCCGCCAGCTGGCTCTCGATGGCGTCGCGGTGCGCGGCGCGCTCGGCGAGGACCTCCTCCTGACGCTGCCGTGCCTTCGCCAGCGCGGCCTCCCGCCGTTTGATCTCGGCGCGGAAGGTCGTCACCTCCTCGACGATGCGGGCGTCCTGGTCGGAGACGCGGCTAGCCGTGTCGAGCCGGTCGAGGAGCTCGTCGAGGCTCGTTGCGCCCAGGAGCACCTCGAGGACGTCTTGCTGGCCCTGGACGTAGAGCTCCACGAGGCGCTGGTCGAGATTCTCCTGTGCTCCGGCGAAGTTGGAGCGCGCGATCTGCAGCCGGCGCTGGTTGACGCGCTGCTCCTCACGGATGCCGTCGAGCTTCACCTCGGCGGCGTTGAAGGCCTCCACCGCCAGCTCGACCTCGTGGTCCAGCTGCTCGATCTGGGCGACGACCTGCTGCGCCTCGGCCTCCTTGGCTTCGATCGGAGGAGCGGGCGCGGCGGGCCCCGCCAGCGGCAAGGCCGCCAGCGAGCACAGCAGGGCGATGAGTGCGTGTCGTTTGCCTGGCCGGATGTTTACCCCCCGACAGGGTCCAGGCAAGGGCGTTCTCTTGCCGGACGCCTTTCGAGGGCGGGCACACTAGCAAGGGTTTTCGAAGACGACAACCGGGAACCGTCGCGGAGCGGGCGTGCCCGAGGCCGTGGTAGGGTGCCCGCCTCGTGCGCGGGGGAACGACAGCTTGCCGTGCTCGCCGCGCGGCCGTCTTGGTGGTGCTCGGCCTCCTCCTGGCAGCGCCCGCCGCGCTCGCCGACGACCCAGGCTCGCTGCGCTCCGAAGCCGAGCGGCTGCGCGCGGAAAACACGAGCCTCGCCGCACAATCGCAGCAGGCTCTCCTCCAGCTGTACGCCCTGGAGACGAGGCTGGTGCGGGCGGAGGGCCGGCTCGCGGTACTCCGCGTACGGACCGCCGAGCTGGAACGCGAGACCGAGGCCGCCCGCGACCGGCTCCGCATCGCCCGCAGCGACCTCGATCTGGCCGAGCAGCGTCTGGCGTCGCGGCTGCAGGCGCTGTACATCGAGGGCGACGTCGATCCGCTGGCCGTGCTGCTCGGAGCGACCTCCCTGAGCGATGCGCTCCGAGCGCTCGACGACCTCGACACCTTGGCCGCAGACGACGGCGCGATCGTCAGCCAGGTCCGCGCCGCGCGGGCGCAGCTGAAGCGCCTGCTCATGCGCCTCGCAGATCGCCGGGCCGAGCTCGAGACGCTCCTCGTCGAAGCGGAAGCCACGCGCTCGTCGCTCGCGGCCGCCCGGAGCGAGCGAGCGGCGTACCTCGCACGCCTGCGCACTCGGCAGGCGTTCAACGCCTCTCTCATCGGCGGCCTGCTCGACCGGGCTTCGGCCGCCGAGGCGAGGGCCGCGCAAATCGCATCCCAGCCGCCTGCGGCCGAGCCGCTGGCAGCCGAGGCGGAGACCGCTCCCGACGCTTCGCCGGCGCCCGTTTCAGCGCCGGAGCCGGCTCCGGTTGCCGCGCCCGTCAGCGCACCCGCGTCGGCGGGTCGGCTCACCGTCTCCTCCACCGGCTACTGCCTCCGCGGCACTACCGCGACCGGCATGCCGGTGGGCTGGGGCGTCGTGGCCGTTGACCCGTCCGTCATCCCCCTGGGGACGAGGATGACCGTCCCCGGCTACGGGGAGGGCGTCGCGGCCGACACCGGCTCGGCCGTGGTTGGGAACACGATCGACGTCTGGTTCCCCAGCTGCGCGCAGGCGCACCAGTGGGGCCGGCGAACGGTCACGATCACCCTTCACTGACTACAATCGTCCGGGCGCATGACCGTCGCTCGCCTACGGCTCGCTCCCGTGGGGGAAACCATGTTTCCCCCACGAACCCCCTTCTTTGATGCAGAGGGGAAACCTCCCGGTTCCCCCTCACCCCCTCCCCCTCATGGGCCGGTTGGCCCATGAGCGTCCGGGAGCAACGCGAGCACGTCAAGGGACTCGACGAGCTTCGCGTGCTCCTCGTCGACGACCACGACCTCTTCCGCACCGGGCTCCGGACGCTCCTCGAGGAACAGGGCCTCAACATCGTCGGCGACGCCGAGAACGGAGAGGTCGCGCTCCGCCTCGTGGAAGAGCTCGCGCCCGACGTGGTCGTCATGGACCTGAAGATGCCCGGCCTGACCGGCGTCGAGACGACGCGCAAGATCGCCGACATGGCGCCGCTGACGCGCGTGGTCGTCCTGACGATCTCCGTCGACGACGACGACGTGACGGCGGCCGTCATGGCGGGCGCCTGCGGCTACCTGATCAAGGACTCCAAGATGCCCGAGCTGATCGCGGGCATCCGGGCCGCGGCGGAGGGCCACTCGCTGATCTCGCCGCGGATCGCGTCCACGCTCCTGCAGCAGGTGCGGGCGCACACTGCCGACGCGAGCGCAGCAGAGACGATCCGGGCGCAGCTGTCCGACCGCGAGCTCGAAGTCCTCCGCCTGATCGCCAACGGGAACGACAACGCCGAGATCGCCCGCGAGCTCTTCATCAGCCCGAAGACGGTGAAGAACCACATCTCGAACATCCTCATGAAGCTCCAGATCGAGAATCGCATCCAGGCGGCGGTCTACGCCGTCCGGAGCGGGATCGTCTAAGAGCTCAGCGAGTCGCCGACAGCACCTCGAGCAGGCCGCGGAGCTGCACGAGGTTCGTGTCGAGCTCGTCTACGCGCGCTTTCAGCGTCCGCAGCTCCGTGGAGTGCCCCTCGTCGCCCGCCAGCGCCCGAATCCGGTTCTCGGCGCGCCCACGCTCGGCCTCCAGGGCCAGCGCATGGGCATATCCGTCGGTGAGCGTATGCTCGACCACCGTCGTGTCGGATGCCGAAGACTCGCGCTGCTTTTCGAGCAGCGCGCGAATGCGGTCGATGAGAACGCCGAGGTCGTCGTTCATGGCGGGGGCCGACACGAACGTAACAGCGGCTCTCAGCGGCCTCCATGGGCCGAAAGGCCTATCCTCCGCCGCAACGAGGCCCATCTTCTTGCAGCCACCGCGGGTCACCCTCACGCGCCTCCTCGCGCTCGTGTCCGTGCTCGTCGTCGCTCAGGCGGCGCTCGCGACCACGGCGGGCGGCGCCACGCTGCGCGAGCGGCTCGACCGGGCGCTCACCGTTCAGGGCGTCTCGCGCGCGCAGACGGGCGCGTTCGCCTTCGACCTCCGCACGGGGCGGGTGTTGTACGGGCTGCATTCCTCCCTCTCGCTCCAGCCGGCCTCCGCCCAGAAGCTCGCTGTCGCCCTCACGGCGCTCGACCGGCTCGGCTCGGCCTACAGGATCCCCACGGAGGTGCTCGGCATGGGAAGCCAGACCGGCTCCGTATGGCGCGGACGCCTGGTGCTCAAGGGCTACGGCGACCCTTCGGTCTCGCGCATGGACATGCGCGCACTCGCCCTGCAGGTGCGCGCGCTCGGAATTCGTCGTGTGACCGGTGGGATCCGAGGAGACGAGTCGTACTACGACCAGCGCCGCACCTGCCTCGGCTGGAAACCCTCCTGGTACAAGGTCGAATCGCCGCCGCTCTCCGCGCTCGTCGTTGCGCGCGCGAAGGTCAAGCGACGCGTCGCGGACGAGCCTGCGCTGGCCGCCGCCGCCGCGTTCAAGGCTGCGCTCAGAGCCGTGGGCGTCACCGTCGCCTTGGCCGCAACGGACGGCGAGGCTTCGGAGGGCGCCCCTGTCCTAGCACGCACGAGGTCCGCGCCGCTCGCCAGCCTCGTGCGCACGATGAACAAGCAGAGCGACAACTTCTACGCCGAGATGCTGCTGAAGCACCTGGGCAGGACGATGCGCGGCGCGGGCACGACGTTCCTGGGCAACACGGTCGTGAGGAACGAGCTCCACGCCCGCGGCGTGCCTATGACGGGCCTCCGCTTCGCCGACGGCTCGGGGCTCTCCCGCCGCGACCGCTTCACCGCCAGGGCGCTAGCGGCGCTCCTGTTTTCGGCCTGGAGCGACGCCGTCGTCAAGGGGCCCTTCATCGCGTCGCTGCCCCGTGCGGGGCTGGACGGGACGCTCGAAGACCGGATGGAATCGCGCCCCGCCCGCGGACGCGTGCGCGCGAAGACCGGGACGACGCAGACGGCGTCGAGCCTGTCCGGCTACGTGGCAGACCGCTACGTCTTCTCGGTCGTCCAGAACGGCCGCTCGCTGCCCTGGTGGTGGGCCAGGCGCGCACAGGACCGCTTCGCGCAGGTCCTGGCGAGCGCGGCTGGGTAGGCCGCTTGAGGGAGCGCTTCGACGCGAAGATCGAGGTCGAAGGCCGGACGGCGACCTACTTCGAAGTCCCTCTCGACGTCCCGGCCCTCTTCGGACGGGCGCGGGCACCCGTGCGGGTCACGATCGGCGGGCACACGTACCGGAGTACGGTCGCCGTCTACGGAGGGCGGTATTACGTGCCGCTCAACCGGAAGAACCGCGAGGCCGCTGGAGTCGCGGCCGGCGAGACGGTCTCCGTCGAGCTCGAGCCAGACGACGAGCCGCGCACGGTTGACATCCCTGACGACCTTCAGGCCGCACTCGAGGGCGATTCGGCCGCGCGGTCGGCCTTCGAGGTGCTCTCGTACACCCACCGCAGGGAGTACGTCGAGTGGATCCTCGAAGCGAAGCGGGACGAGACGAGGGCCCGCCGCATCGGCGAGACGCTCGCGCGCCTGCGCGAGAGCAAGCCCCCGCCGTAGGGGTCGTGCCGCGGGCCCCTACGACACGAGCGTCTCGAACGCGGCCTCGTCGAGGATCTCGACTCCCGCGCGGCGCGCCTTCTCGAGCTTCGACCCGGGGCCCTCACCCACGACGAGCCCGGCCGTCTTCTTCGAGACTGAGTCCGTCACCTTCGCCCCCCTCGCCTCGAGAGCGGCCCTGGCCTCCTCGCGCGACCAGCGCTCGAGCGTGCCCGTGATCACGTAGCTCCGCCCGCTCAACGTCCCTTCCACCGGGCGCTCCTCCGGGCCGAGCTCGAAGCGGAGGCCCAGGCCGCGAAGCTCCTCGACGAGCGCCCGGTTCTTGTCCTCGGCGAACCACCCGGCGATCGAAGCGGCGCGATCGGGGCCGATTCCTTCGACGTCCTCGATGTCCTCCTGCCGCGCAGCGAAGAGCGCGTCCACCGAGCCGAAATGCCGCGCGATGTTTTGCGCCGTGACCCACCCGACGTCCGGGATGTTGAGACCGAAGAGGACGCGTGAGAAGGGAATCTGCTTCGAAGCCTCGATCGCGTCGACCGCGTTTTGCGCGGAGACGTCGGCGTAGCCCTCGAGCTCGGCGAGCTGCTCCCTGGTCAGCCGGTACAGATCCGGGATCGAGGGCAGCAGGCCGAGATCCCAGAGCCGCCGGACGAACTGCTCGCCCACGCCCTCGATGTCCGCGGCCGCCATGACCCAGTTGATGAGGGTCTCGAGCCCTCGCGAAGGACACGCGTCGTTCGGACAGCGGTGCATGACCTCACCCTCGGGCTTGACGATCTCCGTGCCGCAGAGCGGGCAGTTCTTCGGCATGCGGAATCGTCTCGTCCCCTTCCGGTGCGGGAGCACGGGCCCCACGACCTGCGGGATGACGTCGCCGGCGCGCTGGACGATGACGATGTCTCCCTGGCGGATGTCCTTCCGGTTGATGTCCTCCTCGTTGTGGAGCGTCGCCTGCGAGACGGTGACGCCTCCCACCTCGACCGGCTCGAGCTGCGCCCAGGGGTTGAGGTTGCCCGTGCGGCCCACGCGGACGTGGATCTTGAGGAGCTTGGTCTGGGCCGTCATGGGCGCCCACTTGTAGGCGCGCGCCCAGCGCGGACGCCCGTGCAGCGCGCCGAGCCGCCGCTGCTGGTCGAGCGAGTCGGTCTTGATGACGATGCCGTCGATCTCGTAGTCGAGCTCGATGCTCTTCGACTCCCACCGGTAGCACTCGCGGGCGACGTCCTCGAGCGAGTCATGCCGCCGGGCGAAGGGGTTCGTGCGGAAACCGCGCTCGCGGAGCCAGGCCAGAGTCTGCCCCTGGCTCTCGAACTCGATCCCTTCGCGGCGCCGACCCCGTAGACCCAGATGGAGAGCTCGCGCTCGGCGGTGATCTGGGGGTTGAGCTGGCGAAGCGACCCGGCGCCGGCGTTGCGTGGGTTCGGGGCAGTCTTCTTCCCTTCCGCGGCCAGGCGCTCGTTGAGCCGGTTGAAGGCGCTGATGGGGAAGTACACCTCGCCGCGCACTTCGAGGACCGCCGGCGGCGGCTCGCCGTCGAGCGAGCGCATGCGGAGCGGGATCGCCTTGATCGTGCGCAGGTTCTGAGTCACGTCCTCCCCGCGGATCCCGTCGCCGCGGGTCGCTCCGCGCACGAACACGCCGCCCTCGTAGACGAGCGAGACGGCCGAGCCGTCGATCTTGGGCTCGGTCACGTAGGCGACCGGCTCGTCCGAGTCGAGCCGCTTGCGCACGTCGTCCGCCCACTTCACCAGGGCCTCGTCCGTCGTTACCTTCTCGAGCGAGCCCATCGGGACGAGGTGCTCGACCTTGCGGAAGCGGTCCGACGGCGTGGCCCCGACCCGCTGCGTCGGGGAGTCCGGAACTGGCCAGGTCGGGGTGCTCGTCCTCGAGCCGCACGAGCTCGTCGTAGAGCCGGTCGTACTCGGCGTCCGAGATCTCGGGGTCGTCGAGAGCGTGGTAGCGGTAGAGGTGGTAGTCGAGCTGCTCGCGCAGCTCGGCGACGCGCTTCTCGACCGCTCGCGCTGTAGACCTAGAGGACATCGAGGAGCTCCCGTGGGCTCGCCACGAGCAGGTCGGCGCCGGCATCGACGAGCCGGTCCTCGGGATGGATCTTGCCCCAGGCGACGGCGATCGTGAAGACGCCCGCGGCCTTGCCGGCCCTGATGTCGAAAGGCGAGTCGCCGACGAAGGCCGCCTCCTCGGGCCGGGAGCCCAGGAGCTCGAGAGCAGCGAGGACCGGCTCGGGATCGGGCTTGTGGCGGTCGGTCGATCTCCGACGTCACCACGGCGTCGAAGAAGCGCTCGAGCGGCAGAACCGCGAAGGCGAGCTCGACGGTCAGGCGCCGCTTGGCCGTGACGATCCCCAGCTTGCGGCCCTGCGCCGAGAGCCTGCGAGGACCTCCTCGATGCCCTCGAACGCCTCCAGCTCGTCGTGCAGCGGCTCGTTGTGCTCCCGGTAAGCCTGCACCAGCTCCTCACGCGGGCCGCATCGAGAATCCGCATCTGCTCGTAGATGTTGGCCCCGCCGACGAGGGCGGCGACCTCCTCGTCGGGAACTTCGCGTCCGAGCACGGTCCGAGTCGCGTGCCGGAACGAGGCGAGGATCATCGCTCCGGAGTCGATCAGCGTGCCGTCGAGGTCGAAGAGGACGGTCGGAAAGCGCACGACCTGATCGTATCGGCGGCTCCGCGGCCTCCCGAGCACCTGAGCTTGCCCGCGCGCGCGCCGTTCCACTCTCGCCACACGCGGCGTGCCACGCGTGCGCCTCTCGACGATACGCTCGACGTGGAGGGAGGCCCGCGGCGGCCCCGGGCGCCGTCAGTAGTGGACCCGTTCCAGGTAGAGGCCCCAGGGCGGCGCAGTCGCGCCCGCCTCCTCCCGCGGGCGGCCCTCGAGGAGCCGCGCGATCGCCTCGGGACCCTGCTCCAGCATCGTCCCCACCAGGGTTCGCACCATGTGACGCAGGAAGCTGTCGGCCGTGACGTAGAACTCGAGCGTGTCCTCGCCGGCCTCCCAGCGCGGCCTCGGAGACGACTCGGACGAAGACCTCGTGCTCCGTCTCGGTCGGCGTGAACGCCCGGAAGTCGTGCTCCCCGAGGAGGAGCGCAGCGGACTCCGCCAGCCGCTCCTCGTCGAGCGGGCGCGGCCACCAGAGCGACGCGGCGGCAGCTCGAACGGCGAGTGCGTCGGCCGCCGCCAGATCGCGGTAGCGGTACGAGCGGGCGCGCGCCGAGAAGCGCGCGTCGAAACCCTCGGGCGCCTCCTCGGAGCCGACGGCCGCGATGTCGTCCGGGAGGACGCCGTTCAGCGCCGCAGCGGCGCGCTCGGCGGGCGGCCCGCCGTCGGCGACGAAGCTCGCAACCTGCCCGAGCGCGTGCACGCCCGGTGTCCGTCCGCCCGGCGACGGCGAGGCTCTCCCAGCTCCCGTAGACGCGGTCGAGCGCGCGCGCGCAGCTCGCCCTCGACGGTCCGTAGCCCGGGCTGTGCTGCCCAGCCGTGGAAGCCGGTCCCGTCGTACTCGAGCGTGAGCTTGACCGTCGGCACGGCGCGAAACCTACATGCTGACGGCTACGTGCCGCCGATACCGTCGTCCTAGCCACGATGAGGCGAGCCCTGCTCGTTCTCGCCGCCGCCGGCGGGCTCCTCGCGGCCGGCCTGGCCGCGTGGGCGGCCGCATCCGGACGGCGACGAGGCGGAGCCGTTCCCAGGACGCTCGCAGGCCACGCGTCGGGAGGTGACACCGGAGCGGCTGCCGCGCGCTGTCACCGAGGAGGGACTGCGTCGCCACCTGCCGCGAGCTGCAGGCGATCGCGGACGAGAACGGCGGCACCCGGGAGGTGCGGGAGCGCCGGGTTACGACGAGTCGGTGCGACTACGTCGTCCGAGACGCTGCGCGCCGCCGGCTACCGCCCCACGCTCCAGCCGTTCACCGTCCGCGATCTCCCGCGAGGTGCGGCCGCCGACGCTCGAGCGAAGCTCACGCCCGCGCCCGCTGCAGCCCGAAGCGCGCGACTATCTCGCGCTCGAGTACTCGGGGAGCGGCGACGTCGACCGCCCGCCGTCGAGGCCGGTCGACATCGAGAGCGAAGGCAAGCGGCTGCGAGCAGTCCGACTTCGACGGCTTCTCGCGCCGGCGCCATCGCGCTCCTGCAGGCGCGGCGGCTGCTTCTTCGCCGTCAAGGTGGAGAACGCCGAGCAGGCCGGAGCGGCTGCCGCACTCGTCTTCAACGACGGCGGGCCCGGCCGCGAGGGGCCGGTCAGCGGGACCCTCGTGCCGCCCGGCGTCGACATCCCTGTGGTCGGTAGCTCGCACGCCCTCGGCGAGCAGCTCGCCGAGACCGAGGGGGCGACGGGTGCCACCGTCGCGGCGGAGATGGACAACTACGGCGCGCGAGACGACGAACGTGCTCGCCGAGCTGCCCGGCCGCGACGACGGTGGCGTTGTGCTCCTCGGCGCGCACCTCGACTCGGTCGCGGCCGGGCCCGGGCATCAACGACAACGGCTCGGGCGTCGCGGCCGTGCTCGAGACGGCCGTGCAGCTCCGAGCGGCTCGGCGCCCGGCCCGAGCGCGGCATCCGCTTCGCCTTCTGGGCGGCCGAGGAGCTCGGCCTGCTCGGCTCGCGCGCGTATGCGAAGAGCCTCGACGACCCCGGATGAGCGTCGCCGGGTCCTCAACTTCGACATGGTCGGCTCGCCGAACTTCGCCCGGCTCGTCTACGACGGGAGACGGCGAGATCGAGGAGGCGTTCCGCGCCTGGTTCGAGGAGCACGACCTGGCCGGTCGAGGAGATCGCAGCTCGAGGGCCGCTCCGACCACGCCCCCTTCGCGGAGCTCGGCATTCCCGTCGGCGGCCTCTTCACCGGCGCCGACGAGCCGAAGACGGCGGCGGAAGGCCCAGCTCTTCGGCGGCGAGGCCGGCGCGGCGCGCGACGCCTGCTACCACCAGGCGTGCGACACGATCGACAACGTCAACCGGCGGAGTGCTCGGCCAGATGGCCGACGCCGCCGCCGCCGTCGCGCTCGAGCTCGCCGGGCCTTGACAAGCCAGCATAGGTAAGTTTATGCTTACCGTAAGTTATGGCTTACGGAGAAGCGATCACGGCCCTCGGCCGACCCCACCCGGCGGACGATCTTCGAGCGGCTGCGCCGCGGCCCGCGGCCCGTCGGCGAGCTCGCCCGTGAGCTGCCCGTAAGCCGGCCGGCCGTCTCCCAGCACCTGCGCGTGCTCGAGAAGGCCGGCCTCGTCCGCGCAGCGGCAGGAGGGCACGCGCCACTACTACAGCGTGGACGGTGACGGGCTCGCCGAGCTCCGTGCGTACTTCGAAGGCTTCTGGGACGACGCGCTGGCGGCGTTCAAGGAAACGGCGGAAAGCGAAGGAGGAGAACGAGGATGAGTCAGATGACGGATGAGCTCGCGATTCGCAAGTCGGTCGTCGTGAGCTGCTCGGTGGAGCATGCGTTTCGGGTCTTCACGGAGGGCATCGGCGGCTGGTGGCCGTTCGAGGGCCACTCGCTCTTCGGCGAGGACAGGGCCGGCGTCGTCTTCGAGGGGCAGGTCGGCGGGCGCGTGTACGAGGTCTCTGAGTCGGGCGAGGAAGGCCTGTGGGGCACGCTGACCGCGTGGGACCCGCCGCACAGGTTCGCGATGACCTGGCATCCCGGGCCGCGGCGACGAAACGGCGCAGGGCCTCGAGATCCGGTTCTCGCCCGAGGGCAAGCGCGACCCGGGTCGATCTGCTGCACACGGGCTGGGAACGGCTCGGCGACAGGATGGCCGAGATCAGCGGGCACTACGACGAAGGCTGGGATGTCGTCCTCGGCCGGTACGCCGAGGCAGCCGGAAAGGAGGCGTGACGTGCACCCCTACACGGCCCAGCAGATCGCGGCGGAGCGGCAGGCCGACCTACGCCGCGCCGCGGCTCGCGACACGCGCGCCGAGGCACGTCGACCCGCACGCCGGCAGGCGTCGATCCGGCGCCTCGTGCGTCTGGCGAGAACGAGGCCCGCTATCGCGTCACGCTGAGCACGGTGACGCGAGCCCGGCTCGCTACGTAGCAGCGCGCTCCCGCCCGCCTGAAACGGGGGCGGGGGCGCGCTCGGGCACGTAGTCGACGAGCTCGAGGTAGGCCATGCGGGCCGCGTCGCCCTGGCGCGGCCCGATCTTGACGACCCGCGTGTAGCCGCCCGGCCGGTCGGCGAACCGCGGTGCGACCTCGGCGAACAGCTTGTGCGCCACCGGCTTGGAGCGGAGGAAGGCGACCGCCTGGCGGTGCGCCGCGACGTCGCCGCGCTTGCCCAGCGTGATCATCTCCTCGACGATCGGCCGCACCTCCTTGGCCTTCGCCTCGGTCGTCCTGATGCGGCCGTGCTCGATCAGCGCTCCGGCCAGGTTGGAGTAGAGCGCCTTGCGGTGGGCGGAGTCGCGCCCGAGCTTCCTCCCGGCCTTGCGGTGGCGCACTGGAGTCCTTAGTCCTCGCGCAGCGTGAGGCCGTGCGCGGCGAGCGTCTCGCTCACCTCCTCGATCGACTTCTTGCCGAAGTTCGGGATGGCGGCGAGCTCGTCTCGCTCTTGGATACGAGGTCGCCGATCGTCTCGATGCCGACGCGCTTGAGGCAGTTGTACGAGCGCACGCCGAGCTCGAGCTCCTCGATGGGGAAGTTCTCCATCCCGTGCGCCTGCGGCGCTTCCGCCTCGGCCTCCGCCGCCTCGCCGAAGCCCTCGATCCGGTCGATGTCGGTGAAGATGGCGAGCTGGCGGATGAGGATCTCCGCCGCCTCCGCGATCGAGTCACGCGGCGAGACCGAGCCGTCAGTCGTCACGTCGAGCGTGAGCTTGTCGTAGTCGGTTCGCTGGCCGACGCGGGCCGCCTCCACCTCGTAGGAGACCCGCCGCACCGGCGAGAAGATCGAGTCGAGCGGGATGACCCCGATCGTGTGCTCGGGACCGCGGTTGAGCTCGGCCGGGAACGTAGCCCCGTCCTCGCCCGATCGTGAGCGATGATCTCGAGGCGGCCCCTTGTCGGAGAGGTTGGCGATCTCGAGGTCGGGGTTGAGGATCTCGAGGTCGGCCGGCGCCTCGATGTCGGCTGCGGTGACCGGGCCCGGGCGTCTTCTTCTCCAGCCGTACCTCGATCTCGGGCGACTCGCCGTGCAGCCGGCTGATGAGGCTCTTCAGGTTGAGGAGGATGTCGGTGACGTCCTCGCGCACGCCCTTCAGCGTGGTGAACTCGTGCGCGACACCCTCGATCTTCGCGGACGTGACGGCCGCGCCTTCGAGGGAGGACAGGAGGACGCGCCGGAGCGAGTTGCCGAACGTGTAGCCGAAACCACGGTCGAGCGGCTCGATCGTGAACACGCCGCGGTCCTCGTTGACTTCCTCGTGGGTGATCCTCGGGATCTGGAACTCCATGAGAGACATTCTGGTGGCCATGCCTTCCTTTACTTCGATGTACTTGAGAGCTCGACGATCAGCTGCTCCTGCACCGGCGTGTCGATGTCGGCGCGGTCGGGCAGCTTGAGAACTTTTCCGGTCAGGTTGTCGTGGTCGGCCTGCAGCCAGGATGCGACAGAGGCGGTGAGGTCGGTGGCGTCACGAACGACGTTCTCGACCGGGCTCCCGGGCTTGAGCGCGACGACGTCGTCGGGGCGCACCTGGTAGCTCGGGATGTTGACGCGTCGGCCGTTCACCTGGAAGTGGCCGTGGCGGATGAGCTGGCGGGCCTGCGCGCGCGAGGCGGCGAACCCGAGCCGGTAGACGACGTTGTCGAGGCGCGTCTCCAGCATGCGCAGGAGCTCCTCGCCGGTGATGCCGGAGCGCTTGGCGGCCTTCTCGTAGTAGTTGCGGAACTGCTTCTCGAGGAGGCCGTAGAAGCGGCGCGCCTTCTGCTTCTCGCGCAGCTGCAGCAGGTACTCGGACTGCTTGATGCGGCCGCGGCCGTGCTCGCCCGGCGGGTAGCTGCGGCGCTCGACGGCGCACTTCTCCGTGAGGCAGCGCTCTCCCTTGAGGAAGAGCTTCATGCCCTCGCGGCGGCAGAGCTTGCACTTGGGACCCAGGGAGCGCGCCATTAGCGATCACCTTCCGGGCAGATCGTGCTCTCGGGCCGCGAAAGCGAGCGTCGCAAGGACGCAGAGAGCGCTCGTAGCCGGAGGCTACGGGCGCGACCGAGGACGCCGCGAGGCGACGCTTTACAGCCCGCCCGAGAGTGCGAGATGTGCGGAAGGGGGTCGCAGACATCAGACACGCCTCCGCTTCTTGGGCCGGACGCCGTTATGGGCCTGCGGCGAGACGTCCCGGACGCCGAGGATCTCGAGCCCGGCGGCCTGGAGCGAGCGGATCGCCGTCTCGCGGCCCGAGCCGGGGCCCTTGACGAACACCTCGACCTTCTGCAGCCCGTGCTCCATGCCCTTGCGGGCGCAGGAGTCGGCGGTCACCTGGGCGGCGAAGGGCGTCGACTTGCGCGAGCCCTTGAAGCCGGCCGAACCGGCGCTCTCCCAGGCGATGACGTTCCCGTCCTTGTCGGTGAGCGTCACGATCGTGTTGTTGAAGGACGTCTTGATGTGCGCCTGGCCGATGGCGATGTTCTTCTTGACGCGGCGGCGGGCGCGGCCCTTGGTGGCCGGTCTACGCGGAGGTGCCATGGTTAGCGATCACCTTCCGAGCAGATCGTGCTCTCGGGCCGCGAAAAGCGAGCATCGCAAGGACGCAGGGAGCACGCGTAGCCGGAGGCTACGGGTGCGACCGAGGACGCCGCGAGGCGACGCTTTGCAGCGGCCCCGAGAGTGCGAGATGGGAGGAAGGGGGTCGCCAGCAAAGTTAGACGGCCCTCTTCTTTCCGCGGCCGACGGTCTTCTTGGGCCCCTTGCGCGTGCGCGCGTTCGTCTTCGTGCGCTGGCCGTTCACGGGCAGGCCGCGCCGGTGGCGGCCGCCCCGGTAGGCGCCGATCTCCTGCAGGCGCTTGATCGCCTGCGAGCGCTCGCGGCGCAGCTCGCCCTCGACCTCGAGGTTCGCGTCGATGAACGCGCGAAGCTTCGTGATCTCCTCGTCGGTGAGATCGCGCACCTTCTCGTCCTGGGAGAGCCCGAGCTCGGCGCAGATGCGCCGGGCGGTCGACGGGCCCGATCCCGTAGATGTACGTGAGCGCGACCTCGAGCCGCTTCTCACGGGGAAGGTTGACGCCTGCGATTCGTGCCAAATCTGTTTCTCCTTAGCCCTGCCGCTGCTTGTGCCGGGGATTCGTGCAGATGACCAGCACTTTGCCGTGCCGCTTGATCACGCGGCAGCGGTCACACATCGGTTTGACGGACGCTCTGACTTTCATGGGAGGATGTTGCGGCAGCCACGGCAAAGCTCGGCCACGCCGCGACGTTCCATCGTAGCAAAAGGGCTCAAATTCCAGCCTCCTGGCTCGGCCGTCGTGAGGACGAGCGGCCCGTTCTCGGTGACGGCGACCGTGTGCTCGAAGTGGGCCGAGAGCGAGCCGTCGTTCGTCGAGATCGACCAGTGGTCGTCCGCGACCCAGACCTCGGGGCCGCCGGCGTTGATCATCGGCTCGATGGCGAGCGTCATGCCCGGCGCGAGCAGCGGGCCGCGGCCCGGCTCGCCGAAGTTCGGCACCTGCGGCTCCTCGTGCATGGAGCGGCCGATCCCGTGCCCGACGAGCGAGCGGACGACGGAGAAACCCGGCCTCCTCGGTCGTCGCCTGGACGGCGTGCGAGATGTCCTGCACGTGGTTGCCGGCCCGCGCCTGCGCGATGCCCGCCGCGAGCGCCGCCTGGCAGACCTCGAGCAGCCGCTCCGCGTCGTCGTCGATCTCGCCCGACCGCGAACGTGTACGCAGAGTCGGCGACGAAGCCGTCGAGGGTGACGCCCACGTCGATCGAGAGGACGTCGCCCTCGTCGAGCCGGTAGTCGCCGGGGATGCCGTGGACGACCATCGAGTTGGGCGAGGCGCAGATGGAGGCCGGGAAAGCCGCGGTAGCCCTTGAAGGTGGGCGCGCCGCCCTGGGAGCGGATGAACTCCTCCGCCACCTCGTCGAGCTCCTGCGTGGTCACGCCCGGGCGGACGTGCTCGCCGAGCTTGCGCGAGCGTCTCCGCGACGACCTGGCCCGCCCGGGCCATGGCCTCGATCTCGCGCGCTGCGACTTGCGGATGATCATCCGATTACCTGGCGGAGGCCGTCTCCAGAACCTGCTGCACCTCGGCGAAGACCTCGTCGATCGCGCGATCGGCGTGGATGCCGACGAGGATGCCGCTGTCACGGTAGTACTCGACGAGCGGCTCGGTCTGCTCGTGGTAGACGTCGAGTCGGTGCTGGATCATCTCGGGCGTGTCGTCGCTCCGGCCCTGCTCGGCGGCGCGGCCGACCAGCCGCTCGATCGCCAGCTCGTCGGGGACCTGGAAGTGGAGGACGACGGAGAGCTCGCCGCGGTCGATCTCCTCGAGCATCGCGTCGAGCGCCTCCGCCTGCGCGATCGTCCGCGGGAAGCCGTCGAGCACGAACCCGTCGTGCGTGTCGTCCTGCTCGCAGGCGCTCACGGACGACTGCCGACCGTCACTCGTCGGGGACGAGGTCGCCCGCCTCGATAGATCGGCCTGCACCTCGCCGGCCGAGCTGGCGTCTCCGGCCGCGATCTCGGCTCGCGGAGCATGTCGCCCGTGGCGATGTGCGGGATTCCGGCCTCCTCCGCGATCAGCCTCGCCTGGGTGCCCTTCCCGGCCCCGGGCGGCCCGAGGATGACGATGTCAAGCGCCATCGCCGCTATCTCAGGAAGCCTTCGTAGTGGCGCATCATCATCTGCGACTCCATCTGCCGCATGGTGTCGAGCGCGACGCCCACCACGATGAGGATCGAGGTACCGCCGAGCGCCGCCGAGGTCGCCTGCGAGAACCCGCCGTAGCGGATGAAGAGCGTCGGGAGCGTGGCGACGAGCGCGAGGTAGAGCGAGCCCGGCAGCGTCAGCCGCGTGAGCACCCGGTCGAGGTACTGGGCCGTCGGCGGGCCGGGGCGGATGCCCGGGATGTAGCCGCCGTGCTTGCGCAGGTTGTCGGCCTGGTCGATCGGGTTGAACTGCACCGCCGTGTAGAAGTAGGTGAAGATCACGATCATGAAGGCCTGCGAGCAGCAGGTACGGCAGGGCGGTCGGCGAGAAGTGCTCGTTGATGAAGGTCTGCGTCTGCGGGAAGAACTGCGCGACCGTGGGCGGGAACGCCATGATCGCCGCCGCGAAGATGATCGGGATGACGCCGGCCATGTTCACGCGCAGCGGCATGTAGGTCGAGCCGCCCGAGGTCATGCGCCGCCCGACCATCCGCTTCGCGTACTGGATCGGGATGCGGCGCTGGCCCTCCTGCACGAAGACGACCGCGACGATGATCGCGAGCGCGATGAGCGGGAACATGAGCCGCTCGAAGGCGTCGCCCGCCCACCAGGCGCGGATGCCCGCCCGGGAGCCCGGCGAGGATGGAGCGCGAAGATGAGAAGCGAGATGCCGTTGCCGATCCCGCGCTTCGTGATCAGCTCGCCCATCCACATGAGGAGCGTCGTCGCGGCGGTCAAGCGAGATGACGATGAGGACGAAGCGTCCCGGGCGTCAGCGTCGAGCGCGTCCTGGCGGCTGAAGAGGTACGAGTAGCCCGCCGCCTGGAACGCGGCGAGCACGACGGTCAGGTAGCGCGTGTACTGGTTGATCTTGGCGTAGCCGGCCTCGCCCTCCTTCTGCAGCTGCTCGAGCCGCGGGATCACGACGGTCATGAGCTGGAGGATGATCGAGGCAGTGACGTAGGGCATGATCCCGAGCGCGAAGAGCGCGAACTGGGAGAGCGCCCCGCCCGAGAAGATGTTCAGCAGGCCGAGGATCGTGCCGCTCTGGCTGTTCAGGTAGCTCTCGATCTGGTCGGGATCGACGCCGGGCGTAGGGATCCAGCTCCCCAGGCGGTAGAAGGCGAGGATCATCGCCGTGAAGAGGAGGCGGTGCCGGAGCTCGGGGACCCGCCACGCGTTCGTGAGCCAGGAAAGCACTACGTGCCTTCCTCCTTCGCGTATCGGCGGCTCTCCTGTCCGCGGCCTCCGCGGCTCGCCTCGGGGGCTTCCGTCGGCTCGGCCGGTTCGGGCTTCGCTCGCAGCCCTTCGGCGCGCGCTTCTTTGCCTCGACGCGGCGGGCGCAGGGCCGTGGCGCGTGCCGCCGGCCTTCTCGATCTTCTCGCGCGCGGAGGCGGAGAAGCGAGTGCGCGGTCACGGTGAGCTTCTTCGTCAGCTCGCCCTGACCCGAGGATCTTGACGTCCGTGCGCGTGTTCTTGATCGAGCCCCTTCTCGACGAGCGCCTCGAGCGTCACCTCGGCGCCGTCGTCGAAGACGCGCTCGAGATCGCGGAGGTTGACCGGGACGGTGGACGTGCGATGCGGGCCCATCGGCATGGCGTCCTTCGAGTACGGGCCGCGCTGCTTGCCGAGGCGCATGTAGATCGGCATCTGGCCGCCCTCGAAGCCTGGGCGCATCGTGTGCGAGCCGGAGCGCGCCTTCTGGCCCTTGATGCCGCGGCCGGAGTAGCGTCCCTTGCCCGAGCCCAGGCCGCGCCCGACGCGCTTGCGCGCGCGCCGCTTCTGGGCGGGCTTCAGGTTCGAGAGGTTGAGCTCGTCGTTCTCGGGCATCCGCTAGGCCTCCTCGACCTGCACGAGGTGGCGGACCTTTCTGAGCATACCGAGCGTCTCCGGGGTCTCCTCGTCGCTCGACCGTGCGGCCGATCCTGCCCAGCCCGAGCGCCCGCAGCGTGCCGCGGTGCTTCTGCGTCTCGCCGATCTGGCTACGAATCTGCGTTATCCGGAGCGTCGCCACTCGTGTCCTCTGTAGTCGTCTCGTTCGTCGGCTCGGAAGCCTCGGGCTCCGGCAGCCGGCTCTGAAGCCTCGGGCTCCTCTGCCTCCTCCTTCTGCGCCGGGAAGAGCATGTCCTCGACCGCTCTTGCCGCGGCTGCGCGCGACCTCCTCGGGCCGGCGGAGGCTCCGCAGGCCGTTCACGGTCGCCTTGAGGAGGTTGATCGGGTTCGGGTTCCCCAGGCTTTTCGCGAGGATGTCGCGGATGCCCGCCAGCTCGAGCACGGCGCGGACGCCGCCGCCGGCGATGACGCCGGTTCCCTCGCTCGCGGGGCGCAGCAGCACGCGCGCGGCGTCGGAGCGGCCGAGCACCTCGTGGGTGATCGTCGTGCCGTGCTTCGGCACCTGGAAGAGGTTCTTCTTTGCGTCGTCCACCGCCTTCGAGATGGCGAGCGGCACTTCGCGCGCCTTCCCGTAGCCGACGCCTACCCGGTCGACCTCGTCTCCGATGACGACGAGCGCCGTGAACGAGAAGCGCCGGCCGCCCTTGACGACCTTCGCCACGCGGTTGATCTCGACGACCCGCTCCTTGAGCTCGCGGGCGTCGATCTCCTGGGAGCGCTCCTGCCTGACAGTGCTCAAAACTTCAAGCCTCCTTCTCTGGCCGCGTCGGCGAGCGCCTTCACGCGCCCGTGGTAGAGGTAGCCGCCGCGGTCGAAGACGACGGTCTCGATGCCGGCCTTCTTCGCCGCGGCGGCGAGCAGCTTTCCGACCTCGCCGGCCTGCTCGGTCTTCGTGCCCTTGAACGACTTCGGCAGGCCCAGGTGGCTCGCCGCTGCAAGCGTCCTCGCTTCGAGGTCGTCGACGAGCTGGGCCTCGATGCCGCGGTTCGAGCGGAAGCACGACGAGGCGCGGCCGCTCGGCCGTGCCGCTGATCTTGCGACGGACGCGCGGTGGCGGCGCGCACGTGCCTGACGGACGGTGAGAGTGGCCATCTACGCGCGCTTCCCGATCTTGCGGCGGACGTACTCGCCCTGGTAGCGGATGCCCTTGCCCTTGTAGGGCTCGGGCGGCCGCACGGCGCGCACCTCGGCGGCGACCTGGCCAACCTGCTGCTTGTCGATGCCCTTGACGATCACCTGGGTCGGGCGCAGGCACCTCGAAGGTGATCCCCTGCGGCGGCTTCTTCGACGACCGGGTGGGAGAAGCCGACGTTGAGCTCGAGGTCGGTGCCGCGCAGGGCGGCGCGGTAGCCGACGCCCTGGATCTCGAGCGCCTTCTCGAAGCCCTTCGTCACGCCCTCGACCATGTTGGCGACGAGCGTGCGCGTGAGCCCGTGCAGGGCACGGTCCTCCCCGCGCTCGGTGGGACGCGTGACGACGAGCTCGCCGTCCTTCTGCTCGATCGGCATGCGCTGCGGCACGCGGCTGGGAGAGCTCGCCCAGCGGCCCGTTGACCATGACCCGCCCAGGGGAGAGCGAGACCGAGACCCCGGCCGGGATCTCGATTGGCTTGTTTCCGATTCGACTCATTTCTCACCAGACGAAGCAGATGACTTCTCCGCCCACGCCGAGCTCCTGGGCCGTCCGGCTCGTGACGAGGCCTTTCGACGTGGACATGATCGCCGTGCCCATGCCGCCGAGGACGCGCGGAAGGCGGTCCTTGCGGGCGTAGACGCGGCGTCCGGGCTTCGAGACGCGGCGCAGGTCGGTGATGATGCGCTCGCGGTTCTTCCCGAACTTGAGCTCGACGACCAGGGTATCGAAGGACTCGCCCTTCTCGACGCGGTAGTCCTTGATGTAGCCCTCGTCCTTGAGCACGCGGGCGATCTCGGTCTTCATCCGCGACGCGGGCATGGACGCGGTCTCGTGGAGCGCCCTGTTGGCGTTCCGGATCCGCGTGAGCATGTCTGCGACTGGGTCGGTCAGCATCGTCTCTCTCCCTACCAGCTGGACTTGGTCATGCCGGGGATGAAGCCCTCGTGCGCGAGGTCGCGCAGGCAGATCCGGCAGAGTCCGAACTTGCGGTACACCGCGCGCGGGCGCCCGCAGCGGTTGCAGCGCGTGTACTCGCGCGTCTTGATACTTCTGCGGCCGCCCGGCCTTCGCGATCAGGCTCTTCTTTGCCATCCGGTTGGTTTCCTCCTAAGCCTCGGAGCGGAACGGAAGGCCGAGCTCGCGCAGGAGCGCGAGGCCCTCCTCGTCCGTCTCCGCCGTCGTGGTGATGACGACGTCGAGGCCCCTGACGGTGTCGATGTCGTCGTAGTTGATCTCCGGGAAGATGATCTGCTCGCGGATGCCGATCGAGTAGTTGCCGCGGCCGTCGAAGCTCGCCGGCGAGAGCCCGCGGAAGTCGCGGATGCGGGGCAGCGCGATCGAGACCAGCCGGTCGAGGAACTCGTACATGCGCACGCCACGCAGCGTCACCTTCGTGCCGATGGGCATGCCCTCCCGGATCTTGAAGCCGGCGATCGACTTCTTCGCGCGCGTGATCTGTGCGCGCTGGCCGGCGATCGTGGTCAGCTCCTCGACGGCCTTGTCGAGCGCGCGGGCGTTCGTCTTCGCCTCGCCCACGCCCATGTTGAGCGTGATCTTCTCGAGGCGCGGAACCTTCATCACCGAGCTCAGCCCGAGCTGCTCCTTGAGCCCCGGGCGCACTTCCTGCTCGAACTGCTCCTTGACGCGCGCGACGTAGCCGTTCTGCTGCTCTGCTTTGGTTTTGGTCTTGGTCGCCACTAGCGGTCACCTCCCGAGCAGGTCGTGCTCTCCGGCCGCGAGAAGCGAGGCTCGCAAGGACGCAGGGAGCGCTCGTAGCCGGAGGCTACGGGTGCGACCGAGGACGCCGCGAGGCGACGCTTCGCAGCGCGTCGGGGAGTGCGAGATGTGAGGGTGGGGGCGGCCATTAACGGTCGAGCACCTCCCCGCAGTCGGCGCGCCTGCAGACGCGCACCTTCGTCCTGCGGCCCTTGACGTCGCGATAGTCGTAGCCGACGCGCGTGGCGCGGTTGCAGGTCGGGCAGACGAGCATCACGTTCGACGCGTCGATCGCAGCGGAGATGTCGAAGACGCCCCCGGGCTGGATCTGGGTCTGCCCCATTCGGCTCGAATCCTTCATGGGCCGTGGCCGCCGGTGCTTCTTGACCACGTTCAGGTTCTCCACGATGACGCGGCGCTTCCGCGGGTCGGCCTCGATCACGCGGCCCTGCTTGCCGCGGTCCTTGCCGGAGAGCACCTGCACGAGATCGCCCTTCTTGACCTTCATTCCCTGTGCCATCGCTAGAGCACCTCCGGTGCCAGGCTGACGATCTTCATGAAGTTCTTCTCGCGCAGCTCGCGCGCGACCGGTCCGAAGATGCGGGTGCCGCGCGGATTGTTCTGCGCGTCGATGATCACGGCGGCGTTCTCGTCGAAGGCGATCGACGTTCCGTCGTCGCGCCCGAACGGCTTGCGAGTCCGCACGACGACTGCCTTCACGACCTCGCCCTTCTTGATCGTGCCCTGCGGGGTCGCGGTCTTGACCGTCCCCACGATGACGTCCCCGACGCGCGCGTACCGGCGGTGCGACCCTCCGAGCACGCGGATGCACAGGAGCTCACGGGCTCCCGTGTTGTCGGCGACGCGCAGACGAGACTCCTGCTGGATCACTACTTCGCTTCCTCCAGGACCTCGGCCAGGCGCCAGTTCTTCGTCTTCGAGAGGGGGCGCGTCTCGACGATGCGGACGACGTCGCCGAGCTTCGCCACGTTGGCCTCGTCGTGCGCGTGGAGCTTGCTCGAGCGCCGGACGATCTTCTTGTAGACCGGGTGCGGCCTCACGGTGTCGACGCGGACGACGATGGTCTTGTCCATGGCGGCCGAGACGACGACGCCGCGGCGCTCCTTGCGCGTCCCCCGGGCCCTGTCCGGCTTCGGAAGCCGCGTGATCGGCTTGCGCTTCCCCGGCTTCTCTCGCTTGGGCTTCGAGCGTTGCCGCCGCTCGGAGCGCGGAACGTGCTTGCGCTTGGCCGGCGCAGCCGCAGGCGCGGCTGCCTCCGGAGCCGCTGCCTCTTCGGCCTCGACCTCGTCGGCGCCGTCGGCGGCCGGCTCCTCGGCCTCCGCCTCGGCGGCCGGCTCCTCGGCCGGGGCCTCCTCGACCTGCTCTATTGTCTCTTCGTCTTTCTCGGCCATCTACTTTCTCTCCAGTGTGTTCTCGCGCTCGACCTGAATCGTCAGAATCCGGGCGATGTCACGCTTCGCGAGGCCGAGGCGCGAGCTGTTTTCGAGCGCGCCCGTGGCCAGCTGGAAACGGAGGTTGAACAGGTTCTCCCGGCTCTCGGCGAGCCGCCGCTCCAGCTCCTCGTCCGACAGCTCTCTCAACTCCCTAGCCTTCAAACAGATCAGCCTCCCGCTTGACGAACTTCGTCCTGATAGGAAGCTTCATCCCCGCGAGGCGCATGGCGTCGCGGGCGAGCTCCTCCGACACGCCGGCCAGCTCGAACAGCACGCGGCCCGGCTTGATCACGGCGACCCAGTGCTCGGGCGAGCCTTTTCCCGAGCCCATCCGGGTCTCGGCCGGCTTCTGCGTCACCGGCTTGTCCGGGAAGATGTTGATCCAGACCTTGCCGCCGCGCTTGATGTGCCGGGTCATCGCGATCCGTGCGGCCTCGATCTGCCGGTTGGTCACCCAGCCCGGCTCGAGCGCCTTGAGCCCGTAGTCGCCGAAGTGGACCTGCTGCTGGCCCTTGGCGGTGCCGCGCATGCGCCCGCGCTGCTGCTTGCGGTACTTCGTCTTGCGAGGCATCAGCACGGCTAGCTCTCACTCCCGGTGTCGTCGACCTTGGTCTCGCCCTCGTCTGTCTGCGCCGAGGGGTCCGGCGCGTCGGCCGCCGGCGCGTCGGCCACCGGCGAGTCGACGGTCTCGACGTCCGGCTCGACGGGCGGCTGCTCACGTCCGGCCTCGGAGACACCCTGCTCGTCCGTGCGGGGGCGTTCGACGGTCGTGTCCGGCTGCTCCTGACGCGGCCCGCGCCGGCGCTGTCCGCGGCCGCCTCCTCCGCGGCGCTCGCGTACTGGGCCGAGGCCCTCGCGGTCGCCGCCGCCCCTGCGCCCGCCCTCGCGCACGGGACCGAGGCCCTCGCGGCGGCCGCCGCGCCTGCGAGCCTGGTCCTGGTCGCCGAGCCGGCCGGCGCCACCGCGCTCAGCGCCGCTGTCGTAGCCCTCGGGCATGATCTCGCCCTTGTTGATCCAGACCTTGACGCCGATCCGTCCGAAGGTCGTCTTCGCCTCCGCGAAGCCGTAGTCGATATCCGCCCGCAGCGTGTGCAGCGGGACCCGCCCTTCCGAGTAGGTCTCGGAGCGGGACATCTCGGCGCCGCCCAGGCGGCCGCCGCAGGTGATCTTCACGCCGTGCGCGCCGGAGCGGATCGCGGAGGCGAGTGACCGCTTCATCGCGCGGCGGAAGCTCACGCGGTTCTCCAGCTGCTCCGCGATCGACTGGGCGACGAGCTTCGCGTCCAGCTCCGGACGCTTGATCTCGTTGATGTTGATGTGAACGTTCTTGTGCGTCATCGCGTGGATCTCGCGGCGCAGCGCGTCCACCTCGGCTCCGGACTTCCCGATGACGATCCCCGGGCGCGCGGTGTAGATGTCGATCGTGATCCGCTGCTTGTCCTTGCGGATGAGGATGTCGGAGAGGCCCGCGTGCCCGAGCTTCCCGTAGATGTGATCGCGGATCTTGACGTCCTCGATCAGATACGCGGGGAACTCCTTCGAGCCCGTGTACCAGTTCGACTTCCAGTCGTGGATGACGCCGACGCGCAGTCCGCCGGGATGAACTTTCTGGCCCACTAGCTTTCCTCCGTCTCCTCGGTCGTCTCCTCGGTCGTCTCTTCGGCCTTCTTCTTGCGCGTGCGGGGCGCGCGCTTGGGCTTCGGCTTCACTTCCGCCTCCGGCTCCGCGGCCTCCGCCTCCGGCTTCGCGGCCTGCGCCTCCTCCTGCGGCTCCGGCTCCGGCTCAGCGGCCTGCGGCTCCTCCTGCGGCTCCTCGTGCGGGGGCGGCCTCGTCGGCGGGCGGCGGCGCCTCCTGCGGCAGCGGGGCGGGAATCTCCTCGCCGCCCGGGAGCGCGAGCGCGATCGTGATGTGACACGTCCGCTTGCGGATGCGGCCCACGCGGCCGCGCGCGCGGGCGCGCCACCGCTTCAGCGTCGGCCCGGCGCCCACGTACGCGGAGGAGATATAGAGGTCGTCCCCTACAAGCCCGTGGTTGGCCTCCGCGTTCGCGACCGCCGAGTCGAGCACCTTGCGGACGTCGATCGCCGCGTCGCGCGTCATGAAGGCGAGGATCGTGCGCGCCTCCGGGACGCTGCGGCCCCGGATCTGGTCGACGACGAGCGCCGCCTTGCGCGGCGCGGTGCGGACGAACCGCGCCTGCGCGCGCACCTCGCTGCGGGTTGTCTCTGGAGCGGTGGCGGTCACTAAATCCTCTTGACCTCGGTCTTGCGGTCGCCGGAGTGGCCGCGGAAGATGCGCGTCGGGGCGAACTCTCCGAGCTTGTGCCCGACCATCGCCTCGGTGATGAAGACGGGCACGTGGTTCCTGCCGTTGTGCACGGCGATGGTGTGCCCGACCATCTCCGGGAAGACGGTGGACGTCCGCGACCACGTGCGCAGCGGCCGCTTCTCCCCGGACGAATTCATCTGCTCGATGCGCTTCATGAGGCTCTCCTCGACGAAGGGCCCCTTCTTGGACGATCTGCTCACTACCGCCTCTCCTTCCCGCGGCGGCGGCCGCGGACGATCAGCTTGTCGGACTCCTTGTGCTTGCGGCGCGTGCGCTTGCCGAGCGTGGGCACGCCCCACGGGGTCACCGGGTGGCGGCCGCCCTTCGACTTGCCCTCGCCGCCCCCGTGCGGGTGGTCGACCGGGTTCATGGCCGAGCCGCGGACGGTCGGACGCTTGCCGAGCCAGCGGCTTCGCCCAGCCTTCCCGCTCGAGATGTTCTCGTGGTCGACGTTGCCGACCTGGCCCACGGTCGCGCGGCACGCGAGCGGCACGCGGCGCATCTCGCCGGACGGGAGGCGAAGGACGCCGTACCCCTCGGCCTTGGCGACGAGCTGGATCCCCGAGCCGGCGCTCCGCGCGAGCTGACCGCCCTTTCCAGGCTTGAGCTCGACGTTGTGCACGAGCGTCCCCGTTGGGATGTTCACGAGCGGGAGCGCGTTGCCGGGACGGATGTCGGCCGTCGGCCCGGACTCGACCCGCTGGCCGACCCGCAGGCCCGCCGGCGCGAGGATGTACGCCTTGGCGCCGTCGGCGTAGTGCAGGAGGGCGATGCGGGCGGAGCGGTTCGGGTCGTACTCGATCGCGGCCACCTTCGCGGGCACGCCGTCCTTCCGCCGCTTGAAGTCGATCGTGCGATAGCGGCGCTTGTGGCCCCCGCCCTGGTGGCGCACCGTAATGCGGCCTTTGTTGTTGCGGCCGCCCTTCTTCGCCACCGGCTCGAGCAGGCTCTTCTCGGGCTCCTTCTTCGTGACCTCCTCGAAGGTGGAAACCGAGCGGAAACGGCGGCCCGGGGAGGTGGGCTTGTACTTGCGCAAAGCCATCGCTAAACCGCTGCCCCCTCGAAGATCTCGATGCGGTCGCCCTCGCGGAGCTGGACGATCGCCTTCTTCCAGCCGGGCTTCTGCCCGCGGGTCCAGCCGCGCCGCTTCGGCTTCGGCCGCACCTTGACGATGTTGACCGCCTCCACCTTGACGTCGAAGAGCTCCTCGACGGCCTGGCGGATCTGGGTCTTGTGCGCCTTCGAATGGACGCGGAAGGAGTATTTGTTGTCCTCGATCAGGCTGTAGCTCTTTTCCGAGACGACCGGAGCGATGATGACCTGGCGGGGGTCGAGGCTCATTTCGCGACCTCCTGGACACGCTCGAGCGCCGGCTCGCTGGCCAGGACCGAGCGCGCCCAGAGGAGCGCGCCCACCTCGAGCTCGGCGGGCTCGAGCACGAGCACGCCGGTCAGATTGCGGAACGACTTGACGAAGCTCTCTTCCTCGGGCTGCGCGACGACCACGAGCGGAAGCTCGGGGCCCCAGACCGCCAGTACCTCGGCAGCGCGCTTGGTCGAAGGCGCCTCGAAGGAGCCCGCGTCGATGAGCGCGAGGCTCCCCCTTTGCGCGTGGCTCGTGAGAGCCCCGCGCAGAGCAGCCTTGCGGGTCTTTCGGTTCACCTTGAGCTCGAAGCTCCTCGGCTGGTGTGCGAACGCGACGCCGCCTCCAGTCCACTGCGGGGCGCGCGTCGTACCGGCCCGGGCCCGCCCGGTTCCCTTCTGGCGCCAGGGCTTGGCGCGTCCGCCGGAGACGAGCCCGCGGCTCTTCGTAGCGCGCGTGCCCGCGCGCGCGGCTGCGGACTCGGCGCGCACGGTCTCGTGCAGGAGGTGCGGCTTCACCTCGGCGGCGAAGACCTCCTCGACGAGCGTGACGTCCTTGGCCTTCTTGCCCGCGACGTCGAGCAGCGGTGCTTTCGGCGCGGCCATCAGCGCCTGTCCTCTCTGATCACGACGACGGAGTTCTTGTGGCCCGGCACGGCGCCCTTGACCAGGAGCAGGTTTTGCTCCAGGTCGCGGTCGACCACCGTGAGCCCGACCTGCGTGACCTTCTCAGAGCCCATTTGCCCCGGCAGGCGCCTGCCCTTGAACACGCGAGACGGCGTGGCCGAGGCGCCGATCGAGCCCGGGGCCCGAACGTTGTGGGAGCCGTGCGTCTTGGGACCGCGATGGAAGCGGTGCCGCTTGATCGTCCCCTGGAAGCCCTTCCCGACCGAGACGCCCGAGACCTTCACCTTCTCGCCCGGTTCGAACGCCTCTACGGTGACCGTCTCGCCGGGAGCGAGCTCGGTCTGCCCGCGGATCTCGACCAGCCGGCGATGAGGGCCGACGCCGTTCTTCTGAAGATGTCCCAGCTCGGGCTTCGTCAACTTGCCCTCGGCCACTGCGTCGTAGGCGAGCTGGACCGCGTCGTAGCCGTCGGCGTCCTGCGTGCGCACCGCGACCACCGGGCAAGGCCCGGCCTGGATCACGGTTACAGGCGTCAGCCGCCCGGTCTCCCCGTCGAAGACCTGGGTCATGCCGAGCTTCTTGCCGATGATGCCTTTCACTGTTCTCGAACGCCGTCCTAGAGCTTGATCTCGATGTCGACGCCTGCCGGAAGATCCAGCCGCATCAGGGAATCGACCGTCTTCGGGGTCGGCGAGTGGATGTCGATCAGGCGCTTGTGCGTGCGCACCTCGAAGTGCTCACGGGAGTCCTTGTCCTTGAACGGGCTCCGGATCACCGTGTAGACGTTCTTCTCGGTGGGCAGGGGCACCGGCCCGGTCACCGTCGCGCCGGTGCGCTGCGCCGTCTCGACGATCGACAACGCCGACCGGTCGAGCTGGGTGTGGTCGTACCCCTTGAGGCGGATGCGGATCTTCTGCTGGGGCAAGGCCTATTTCACTACCTCGGTGACGACGCCGGCGCCGACAGTGCGGCCGCCCTCGCGGATCGCGAAGCGCAGGCCCTGGTCCATGGCGATCGGCTGGATGAGCTCGATCTCCATGTTCGTGTTGTCGCCCGGCATGACCATCTCCTGGTCCTCGGGGAGCTTGATCGAGCCGGTCACGTCCGTCGTGCGGAAGTAGAACTGCGGCCGGTAGCCGTTGAAGAACGGCGTGTGCCGCCCGCCCTCGTCCTTCGAGAGCACGTATACCTCTGCCTTGAACTGCGTGTGCGGAGTGATCGAGCCCGGCTTGGCGAGCACCTGGCCGCGCTCGACCTCCTCGCGCTTGGTGCCGCGCAGGAGCGCGCCCGCGTTGTCGCCCGCCTGGGCGAAGTCGAGCGTCTTGTGGAACATCTCCAGGCTCGTAACGACGGTCTTCTCGATCTCGGGATGGATACCCACGATCTCGACCTCGTCGCCGGACTTGATCGTCCCCTGGTCGATGCGGCCGGTAACGACGGTGCCGCGCCCTGCGATCGTCATGACGTCCTCGATCGGCATGAGGAACGGCTTGTCCGTGTCGCGCTCCGGCTCGGGGATGTAGGAGTCGACCGCCTCCATGAGCTCGAGGATCTTCGCCGTCCACTCGGGGTCGCCCTCGAGGGCCTTCAGCGCCGAGACGGCCACGACCGGAATGTCGTCGCCCGGGAACTCGTAGTTGGTGAGGAGCTCGCGCACCTCCAGCTCCACGAGCTCGAGCAGCTCGGGGTCGTCGACCATGTCCGCCTTGTTCAGGGCGACGACGATCGACGGCACCTCGACCTGGCGGGCGAGCAGGATGTGCTCGCGCGTCTGCGGCATGGGGCCGTCGGCGGCCGAGACGACGAGGATGGCGCCGTCCATCTGGGCCGCGCCGGTGATCATGTTCTTGATGTAGTCGGCGTGACCCGGGCAGTCGACGTGCGCGTAGTGCCGGTTGGCCGTCTCGTACTCGACGTGCGCGGTGTTGATCGTGATGCCGCGCTGCTTCTCCTCCGGCGCGTTGTCGATGGAGTCGAAGTCGCGCATCTGGGTGTTCGTGCCCTGCTCGGCGAGGACCTTCGTGATCGCCGCCGTCAGGGTCGTCTTGCCGTGGTCGATGTGCCCGATGGTGCCGACGTTGACGTGCGGCTTCGTGCGCTCGAACTTCTGCTTGGCCATTTCCTCCGGTTCCTCCTAGGTTGCTCGGGCGGCGGAGACGATCTCGCCCGCGATCGCCTGCGGCGCCTCTTCGTAACGGTCGAACTGCATGGTGAACGTGGCGCGACCCTGGGTCATCGACCGCAGATCGGTCGCATAGCCGAACATCGTCGCAAGCGGGACGCGGGCGCGAACCGCCTGCGCGTTGCCGCGCGGCTCCAGGCCTTCCACCCGGCCGCGGCGGGCGTTGAGGTCGCCCATGACGTCGCCGAGGTAGTCCTCGGGCGTCACGACCTCCACGGACATGACGGGCTCGAGCAGCTTCGGCCTGGCCCGCTCCATGGCGTTCTTGAACGCCATCGAGCCCGCGACCTTGAATGCCATCTCGCTCGAGTCGACGTCGTGGTACGAGCCGTCGACGAGCTCGACCCGAACGTCCACGACGGGATAGCCGGCGAGGACGCCGGACTCCATCGCCTCCTGGATGCCGAGGTCGACGGAGGGGATGTACTCGCGCGGGATCTTCCCGCCGACGATGCGGTCGAGGAACTCGTAGCCCTCGCCCGGCTGGGCCGGCTCGAGATTGATGACCGCGTGGCCGTACTGGCCACGGCCGCCCGTCTGGCGAACGAAGCGGCCCTGGACCTTGTCCACGCGCCTGCCGATCGTCTCGCGGTACGCGACCTGGGGGCGGCCGACGTTCGCGTCGACGGAGAACTCGCGCAGGAGGCGGTCGACGATGATCTCGAGGTGCAGCTCGCCCATGCCGGCGATGAGTGTCTGGCCGGTCTCCTCGTCCGTGCGGACGTTGAAGGTGGGGTCCTCGTCGGCGAGGCGCGTGAGGCCCTGCGCGAGCTTGTCCTGGTCGGCCTTCGTCTTGGGCTCGATGGCGACCGAGATGACCGGGTCGGGGAACTCCATCGACTCGAGGCGGATGGGAGCCGTGTCCACGGCCAGCGTGTCGCCGGTCGTCGTCGCCTTGAGGCCGACGGCGGCCACGATCTCGCCGGCGCCGATCTCGTCCCGCTCCTCGCGGTGATTCGCGTGCATCTGGAGCAAACGGCCGACACGCTCGGTCTTGCCTGTGGTCACGTTCAGCACGCGATCTCCGGCCCGGACAGTGCCCGAGTAGACGCGGAAGTACGTGAGCTTGCCCACGTACGGGTCGGACATGACCTTGAAGGCGAGCGCGGAGAACGGTTCCTCTTCGGCCGGCCGGCGTGAGAGCTCGTGGCCCGTGCGCGGGTCCACCCCGTGCACCGGCGGCACGTCGAGCGGGCTCGGCAGGTAGTCGACGACGGCGTCGAGGAGCGGCTGCACGCCCTTGTTCTTGAAGGCGGAGCCGCAGAGAACCGGCGTGACCGCGATGGCAAGCGTCGCCTTGCGCAGCGCGCGGCGGATCATCTCGGGCGTCACGGACTCCTCGTCCGTGAGGTACGTCTCGAGGAGCTCCTCGTCGTGCTCGGCGACCGCGTCGATGAGCTGGTGGTGGTACTCGTCCGCCTGCTCCCGAAGGTGCTCGGGGATCTCGACCGTCTGCATGCTCGTGCCCAGGTCGTCCGCCCAGACGATCCCGTTCATCTCCACGACGTCGACGATGCCGCGGAAGTGCTCCTCTTGCCCAATGGGCAGCTGAATCGGCACCGGATGAGCGCCGAGACGGTCGATCATGGACTGCACGGAGGCGAAGAAGTCCGCGCCGACACGGTCCATCTTGTTCATGAAGGCGATGCGCGGCACGCGGTAGCGGTCGGCCTGCCGCCAGACTGTCTCGGACTGCGGCTCGACGCCTGCGACGGAGTCGAATACGGCGATCGCGCCGTCGAGAACGCGCAGGCTCCGCTCCACCTCCACGGTAAAGTCCACGTGCCCGGGCGTATCGATAATGTTGATACGAAAATCGCGCCAGAAGGCCGTCGTCGCAGCCGACGTGATCGTGATGCCGCGCTCCTGCTCCTGGGCCATCCAGTCCATGACCGCGGCGCCCTCGTGGACCTCGCCCATCTTGTGGGTGCGGCCGGTGTAGTAGAGGATCCGCTCGGTCGTCGTCGTCTTGCCGGCGTCGATGTGCGCCATGATCCCGATGTTGCGCACGTGGTCGAGCGCGACCGTCCCGCTTGTCTTTACCGTCGTGCTCACGCCTACCACCTGTAGTGGGCGAAGGCCTTGTTGGCCTGCGCCATGCGGTAGAGGTCGTCCTTACGCTTGAAGGCGCCCCCCTGCTGGTTGAGGGCGTCCATGATCTCGTTGGCAAGCTTCTCGTCCATGTGCTTCTCGCGCCGCTCGCGCGCATAGCCGACGAGCCAGCGCACGGCGAGCGTGCGCGCGCGGCGCTGCGGCACCTCGACGGGCACCTGGTAGTTGGCGCCTCCGACCCGGCGAGAGCGGACCTCGAGCACCGGTGTCACGGTCTTGACCGCCTGCTCGAGCACCTCGACCGGCGGCTTGCCGGTCTTCTCGCCCACCATGTCCAGCGCGGAGTAGACGATCCGCTCGGCGGTCGACTTCTTCCCGCGCGACATCACCTTGTTGATCACTTGCGACACGAGCCTCGAGCTGTAGACGGCGTCCGGGTCGAGCTCGCGGAGCTGAATCTCTGCACGGCGCGGCATCTAGCGATCACTCTCCGAGCAGGTCGCGTCCTGCGACTGCGAAACGCGAGCGTCGCAAGGACGCAGGGAGTGCTCGTAGCCGGAGGCTACGGGTGCGACCGAGGACGCCGCGAGGCGACGCGTTGCAGCAGTCCGCAGGATGCGAGATGTGAGAAGAGGGGTCGCCACCTTTAGCTCCCGCGCTTGGCGCCGTACTTGGAGCGGCCCTTGCGCCGGTCGGGGACGCCCGCCGCGTCCAGGGCGGCACGGATCACCTTGTAGCGAAAGCCCGGCAGGTCCCTGACGCGGCCACCGCGCACCAGCACGACGGAGTGCTCCTGCAGGTTGTGCCCCTCGCCGGGAATGTAGGCGCCGACCTCCATCCCGTTCGTGAGCCGCACGCGCGCGACCTTGCGCAGCGCCGAATTCGGCTTCTTCGGGGTTACCGTCATCACGCGCGTGCAGACCCCCCGCTTCTGCGGGGCGCCGCGGAGGGCGGGTGTCTTCACCCTCGTCGTCGGGGCCTTGCGGCCCTTCCGTACGAGCTGATTCACGGTCGGCAACGCTGTGTTCTCCTACTTCCGAAAGGGTTTCCAGACGCAACAAAAGGCCGGCGTGGGCGGAGCCCAAGCCGAACCCGTCCGGCATGGTAGCAAGTTCCGCATGCTCACGCGCCCTCGCCCAGGCGCGGCGGGATTCCTCCCCACCCGGCTGTGGAACCTGTGGATAAGTCCGAGTTTTGGCTTGAACTCAGGCCTTCCAGGGCCCCATTCCTCCCGTGAAGTCGATGAAGGCGGCCCGGAGGCCGCCCTCATCAGCACCGCGCCGGTAGCTCTTTCCCAGTGCCCCTCCCAGCAATACACGCCTGCTTCTGGCCCGCGATCACGCTGCGCCAGAGCGCACCCTCGCCCTTGCCAAGGCTGACTAGCCTTGGCTGCGGACGAGTGCGCACTCTGGCTTGGTGCTCACGACCCAGAAGCTAGGCAGCATCACTGGAAGGGGCACTAGCTCTCCTCGTCGAGGGGAGACTCGACCTCCGGGACCTCCTCGGCCTCGAGCGTCGAGCGCTCCTCCCCGTCATCGGCCCCCTCGACGTCGCCGCCGAGGGACAGGCCGAGCATGCCGAGGTCGGCGCCTTCGCCGTCGGAGCCGATCTCCTCGAGCGCGGCGAGGAGCTGCTCCTCGGTCTCGGGCCGCGCGTATGCGGCCGCGGGCACCTTCTCGGTCGGGCTGATCTCGACGCCGCGATAGCGCTTGAGGCCGGTCGCGGCCGGGATCAGCTTGCCGATGATGACGTTCTCCTTGAGCCCGAGCAGGCGGTCGATCTTGCCCTCGATGGAGGCGTCCGTCAGCACCTTTGTGGTCTCCTGGAAGGAGGCTGCCGAGAGGAACGACTCGGTCGCCAGCGAGGCCTTCGTGATCCCCAGGATCAGGGGCTCGAAGGTCGCCTGCTCCTTCTTCTCGGACTTCATCCGCGCGTTCTCGCGGTCGAGCACGACCTTGTCGACGAGCTGGCCGGGCAGGAGGTCGGTGTCGCCTGCGTTGTCGATGCGCACCTTCTTCAGCATCTGGCGGACGATCAGCTCGATGTGCTTGTCGTGGATGTCCACTCCCTGCGACTTGTAGACCTTCTGCACCTCGCCGACCAAGTAGAGCTCAGTCGGAGTCGACCCCCGGTCGGCCTTGGAGTGCAGCGAGAGGAGCTCGGTCGGGGCGAGCGAGCCCTCGTGGATCGGGTCGCCCGGCTCGATCACGTCACCATCGGCGACGAGGAGCCGCGTGCGGCGCGGGAGCTGGTACTCCTTGGGCGCCAGCGGCTCGCCGTCCTCGTCCGTTCCGTCCGGATGGATCGCGACCTTAGGCCCGCGGTCGGTCTCCTCGATCTCGACCCGGCCGCTGATCTCGGCGAGCTTGGCCGCGCCCTTCGGGTTCCGGGCCTCGAAGATCTCGACCACGCGCGGGAGGCCGTGCGTGATGTCCGCGCCGGCCACGCCGCCCGTGTGGAAGGTCCGCATGGTCAGCTGCGTGCCCGGCTCGCCGATCGACTGCGCGGCGATGATGCCGACCGCGTCGCCGATCTCGCACAGGTGGCCCGTGGCCAGGAACGTGCCGTAGCACGCCTGGCAGACGCCGAACTCGCTCTTGCACTTCAGCACGCTCCGCACGGGAACCACGAAGTCGGCGATGCCCTCGCCGAGCTCCTCGGCGAGCTCGCGCAGCTTCGGCCCCGTGATCTCCTCGCCCTTCTCGAGCAGCACGGTCTTGCCGGGCTTGCCCGAAGCGAGGGGCTTGTGCACGGTGGCAGCCGCTACGCGCCCCGCGAGGGAGCGGTTCAGGCCCTCGGGGACGAGCACCGGCAGCTCGATGTACTCCTTCGTCTTGCAGTCGGCGTCGCGGACGATCACGTCCTGGGAGACGTCGACAAGACGCCGGGTCAGGTAGCCCGAGTCGGCCGTGCGAAGCGCCGTGTCCGCCAGGCCCTTGCGCGCGCCGTGTGTGGAGATGAAGTACTCGAGCACCGAGAGGCCTTCCATGAAGTTGGCCTTGATCGGCCGCTCGAGGATGTCGCCCTTCGGGTTGGCCATGAGCCCGCGCATACCCGCAAGCTGCCGCACCTGCTTGAACGAGCCGCGGGCGCCCGAGTTGGCCATCATCACGACGGGGTTCGTCTCGAAGAGCGTCTCCTCCATCGCGTCCGCCACCTTGTCGGTCGCTTCCGTCCACAGGTTGACGATCGACTCGTGCCGTTCGTCGTCCGTGATGAGGCCGCGCTCGAATTGCGTCTCGATGCGGCCGACGCGCTCCTCGTAGTCCTCGAGGATCTCGTCCTTGTTCTCGGGGATGACGATGTCGTTCTTCGAGATCGTGATCCCGGCCTGGGTGGCGTGCTGGAAGCCGAGGTCCTTGATCGTGTCGAGCAGGTGGGCGATCGCCGCTGCGCCGTAGTCGTCGACGAGGCCGGAGACGAAGTCGCCCATCTCCCTCTTGCCGAGCGCCCTGTTGATGTACTCGAGCTTCGACGGGTCGTACTCGTCGCCGAGCGCCTCGGCGAGCGAGCGGCTCACCTCCTCGTTGAAGATGACCCGGCCCGGGGTGGTGAGGATGACCTCGCCGTCCTTGCGGTACTCGATCGGGTCCTGGAGCCCGGCACGCTCCTGCTTCGCCTCGAGCGCGAGGATGATCTCGTCCTCGGAGCCGAAGCGGAGGGGCCGCGGGTCGAAGTCCTCGGCGGTCATCTCCAGGAGGTCGTGCTTGCAGTAGGTGAGGTAGTAGCCGCCGATGACCATGTCCTGCGACGGCGTCGCGAGCGGGCGGCCGTGCGCCGGCGAGAGGACGTTGTTGGACGACAGCATGAGAATGCGAGCCTCAGCCTGCGCCTCCGCGGAGAGCGGCAGGTGCACCGCCATCTGGTCCCCGTCGAAGTCGGCGTTGAACGCATGGCAGACGAGCGGATGGATCTGGATCGCCTTGCCCTCGACCAGCACGGGCTCGAAGGCCTGGATCCCGAGGCGGTGAAGCGTCGGCGCCCGGTTCAGGAGCACCGGGTGCTCGGCGATGACCTCCTCGAGCACGTCCCACACCTCGGCTGACATGGAGTCGACGTACTTCTTCGCCGCCTTGATGTTCTGGACGGACTTGCGCTCGACGAGCCGGCTCATGATGAACGGCTTGAAGAGCTCGAGGGCCATCAGCTTCGGCAGGCCGCACTGGTGCAGCTTGAGCGTCGGGCCCGAGACGATCACCGAGCGGCCGGAGTAGTCGACGCGCTTTCCGAGCAGGTTCTGGCGGAAGCGGCCCTGCTTGCCCTTGAGCATGTCGGAGAGCGACTTGAGCGCCCGGTTGCCGGGGCCCGTCACCGCCCGGCCGCGGCGTCCGTTGTCGAAGAGGGCGTCGACGGCCTCCTGCAGCATGCGCTTCTCGTTGTTGACGATGATCTCGGGCGCGCCGAGGTCGAGCAGCCGCTTCAAGCGGTTGTTGCGGTTGATGACGCGGCGGTAGAGGTCGTTGAGGTCGCTCGTCGCGAAACGGCCACCGTCCAGTTGCACCATGGGGCGCAACTCCGGCGGAATCACGGGCACGGCCTCGAGGACCATCCAGTCGGGCTTGTTCTCGGACGTGATGAAGGCGTTGACCACCTTCAGCCGCTTGATGGCACGCTGCTGCTTCTGCCCCTTCGAGGTCTTGATGGTCTCGCGGAGCGAGGCGGCCTCGGCGCCCAGATCGAGGTCGCGGAGTAGGTCGCGGATCGCCTCCGCGCCCATGCCGCCCTTGAAGTAGACGCCGAACCCGTACGGCGAGCCGAACCGGTCCTTCAGCTCGCGGAACAGCATCTCGTCGTTGACGATCATCTTCGGCTCGAGGTCGCGGAAGAGCTGCCAGGTCTGCTCGAGGCGGGCCTGGGAGTCGAGGGAAGCCTCGCGGGCGTCCGCCCGCCGGGACTCGATGTCCTGGTACATCTCGCGCACCTTCAGCGCCCACTGGGAGAGCGCGTCGAAGTCTTCCTTCTTGACGCCGTCCTTCAGGCACAGGTCGTACGCGAGCTCCTTGACCTCGGCCGGGTCGGCGCCCGGCTCGACCGCCTCCAGCACGTCGGCCAGGAGCCCCTTGCCGAGGTCGCGCGCCTTCTCCAGGTTCTTGGTGTCGACGCTCGCGGCCAGCTCCGTATCTTCGCCCTCGAGGGGCTCGCCGGCCAGGAGCGCGTCCTTGATCCGGTTGATGTGCTTGGTGACCGCGCCCTTCTTGGAGCCCGTAGCCTTGTCGGCCTGCTTGGCGAGCGGCTCGAGGGCCTCGAGGATCTGCACCGCAGCGTTCCCGACCGCCTCGATGTCGCGCGAGGCGAGCCTGCGGTCGTCGCGGACGGCCGTGTTGCGGACGAGCTCACGGATCTTCTTCGAGTCTTCGGTCGTGACGGTCTTGGCGACGTCCTTGAAGATGCCGCCGGCCGCCTCCCGGGCCTCCTCGAGCGTGGGCAACGCCTGCTCTTCGGCCCAATTGGAGAGGCCGCGCGCCCAGAACTCGTCGTCCTCGTCGAAGTTCCGCTCCTTGCCCTTGGTGAAGTACTCGCGCCGGCGGGCGAGCCGGTCCTCGAGCGCGGCGAGTGCCTCGTCACGGTCGACGTTGATGCGGTCGTACTCGCCTCGCACCTTGTCCTCGAGATCGGCCAGGTCGGCGGCGCGCTTCTCCCCCTCGACCTGGGTGACAATCGACGCCGCGAAGTAGAGCACCTTCTCGAGCTCCTTCGGTGCGATGTCGAGGAGGTAGCCGATGCGGCTGGGCACGCCCTTGAAGAACCAGATGTGCGAGACGGGTGCGGCCAGGTCGATGTGGCCCATGCGCTCACGGCGCACCTTCTGGCGCGTGACCTCGACGCCGCACCGCTCGCAGATAATGCCCTTGTAGCGGACGCGCTTGTACTTGCCGCAATAGCACTCCCAGTCCTTGGTGGGACCGAAGATGCGCTCGCAGAAGAGGCCGTCCTTCTCGGGCTTGAGCGTGCGGTAGTTGATGGTCTCCGGCTTCGTGATCTCGCCGGACGACCAGTCCCTGATCTGCTTGCTCGACGCGAGACCGATCCGGATCGCGTCGAAGTTGTTGATGTCGATCAAAGCGCTCCCTTAGTCCTCGGTCGATTCGACTTCGATGTCCGCTAGTTCGGGTGCTTCCTCGGGGGGCGCGGCGGCCTCGTCCAGGTCGCCGAGCTGCTCATCCGCGGGGAGGCTCAGCTCGCCGTCCTGGTCGACCCGCTCCTGCCCCTCCTCGGCCTCTTCGGCCGTGGGCTGGCGCGCGGCCGCCCGGAGCGAGCCGGGCGAGAGGTCGATGCCCAGCTCCTCCGCGGCGCGAAGCAGCTCGTCGTCCTCCTCGCGCACCTCGACTTCCGCGCCTTCCTCGGAGATGACATTCACGTCGAGCGCGAGCGACTGCATCTCCTTGAGCAGCACCTTGAAGGACTCGGGGATCGACGGCTCGGCGATGTTCTCGCCCTTGACGATTGCCTCGTAGGCCTTCACGCGCCCGACCGTGTCGTCGGACTTGATGGTCAGCATCTCCTGCAGCGTGTAGGCGGCGCCGTACGCTTCCAGCGCCCACACCTCCATCTCGCCGAAGCGCTGGCCGCCGAACTGCGCCTTGCCGCCCAGCGGCTGCTGGGTGACGAGCGAGTAGGGGCCCGTCGAGCGCGCGTGGATCTTGTCGTCGACGAGGTGGAGCAGCTTGAGGATGTACATGTAGCCGACGGTCACCTTCTGGTCGAAGGGATCGCCCGTCCGGCCGTTGAAGAGCCGGGCCTTGCCCGAGCACTTGCGCCCGGCCGGCCTCTTCTCGTCCACGTGGAACTTGATGGGCGAGTCGGGGTTCTGGCGCACCCACTCGACGAGGGCCTCGTCCACCTGCTCCGGGGTGGCGCCGTCGAAGACGGAGCTCGCCACGGGCGTGGGGCCGTTCGGCTCGCCGTCCTCGGCGAAGACGCCGTGCGCGGCCGCCCAGCCGAGATGCGTCTCGAGGACCTGGCCGATGTTCATCCGGCTCGGCACGCCGAGCGGGTTCAGCACGACGTCCACCGGCGTTCCGTCCTCGAGGAAGGGCATGTCCTCCTCGGCCACGATCCGGGCGATGACGCCCTTGTTCCCGTGGCGGCCGGCCAGCTTGTCGCCCTCGGCGATCTTGCGCTTCTTGGCCACGTACACGCGGACGAGCTCGTTCACGCCCGGCGAGAGGTCGTCGCCGGCCTCGCGCGAGAAGGTCTTCACGTCGATGACCTTGCCGCCCTCGCCGTGCGGGACCTTGAGGGAGGTATCGCGCACCTCGCGCGCCTTCTCCTTGAAGATGGCGCGGATCAGCTTCTCCTCGGCCGTCAGCTCGGTCTCACCCTTGGGCGTCACCTTGCCGACGAGGAGGTCGCCGGAGCCCACCTCGGCGCCGATGCGGACGACGCCGCGGTCGTCGAGGTCCTTGAGCGACTCCTCCGAGCGGTTCGGGATGTCGCGCGTGATCTCCTCGTCGCCGAGCTTCGTCGAGCGGGCGTCGATCTCGTACTCGTGGATGTGGATGGAAGAGAGGAGGTCCTCCTTCACGAGCCGTTCGGAGATGACGATCGCGTCCTCGAAGTTGTAGCCCTCGAAGGGCATGAAGGCGACGAGCAGGTTGCGCCCGAGCGCCAGCTCGCCTTCCGAGGTCGAGCTGCCGTCGGCGAGCACGTCGTCTGCCTTGATCCTGTCGCCCAGGCGGACGACGGGCTTCTGGTGAATGAGCGTGCCCTGGTTCGAGCGCATGAACTTCTCGAGCGGGTACTCGTCGTTGCCGTCCTTCGTCTCGACGACGATGCGCTCGGCATCGACGTCGACGATCGTGCCGGCTGCGCCCGCGAGCACGACGTCGCCCGTGTCGATCGCCGCGCGGTACTCGAGCCCGGTGCCGATCAGCGGCGGCTCCGTGATCATGAGAGGCACTGCCTGCCGCTGCATGTTCGAACCCATGAGCGCGCGGTTGGCATCGTTGTGCTCCAGGAAGGGGATGAGCGCCGTCCCCACCGAGACGATCTGGGCCGGGTGCACGTCCATGTAGTGGACGTCCTTGGGGGCGACCGTCACCGGCACGCCGCCGGGGCCGCGGCAGAGGACCGTGTCGTTCACGAACCTCCCGGTTTTCTCGTCGATCGGCTCGTTCGCCTGCGCGACGGTGAGCTTCTCCTCCTCGGCCGCGTCCAGGTAGACGATCTCGTCCGTCACCTTGCCGTTCTTGACGATCCGGCGGGGCGTCTGGACGAATCCGAATTCGGACACGGTCGCCATCGAGGAGAGCGACCCCATGAGGCCGATGTTCGGGCCTTCGGGCGTCTCGATCGGGCACATGCGGCCGTAGTGCGTGGGGTGCACGTCGCGCACCTCGATGGGGGCGCGCTCGCGCGTGAGTCCGCCCGCACCCAGCGCCGAGAGCCGACGCCGGTGCGTGAGCCCGGCGAGGGAGTTCGTCTGGTCCATGAACTGGGAGAGCTGCGAGGAGCCGAAGAACTCCTTCAGCGCTGCGACGACCGGCCGGATGTTGATGATCGTCTGCGGCGTGATGGTGTCCACGTCCTCCGTGGTCATGCGCTCGCGCACGACCCGCTCCATGCGGTAGAGGCCGACCCGGAACGCTTCCTGGATCAGCTCCCCGACCGTGCGCAGCCGGCGGTTGCCGAAGTGCTCGTACTCGTCGAGCTCGGCCCGGATGGGCTCGCGCGGCAGGGTGATGGCGTCGGCCGCGTAGTCCTTCGAGTCCTCGGGCACGCCCAGCCGCGTCGGCAGGTCGATCAGCTTGCGAACGAGGGCGACGATGTCCCTCGTGGTCAGGATGCGCGTTTCCTCGGGCACATCGACCTCGAGCCGCTGGTTGAGCTTGTAGCGGCCGACCTTCGTGAGGTCGTACCGCTTCGGGTCGAAGAAGAGGCCTCTGAGGAGGTTGCGAGCGTTCTCGAGTGTCGGCGGCTCGCCCGGCCGCTGCTTCTTGAAGACCTCGACGACGGCCTCCTCCTCGCGGGTGGTCGTGTCCTTCTCGAGCGTGTTGGCGATGAAGATGGAATTGTCGAAGAGCGCCAGCAGGTCCTCGTTCGTGGCGAGGGCGAGGCCGTCGCTTACTTCTTCACGCGCGAGGGCGCGCAGCAGCGTCGTGATCGGGAGCTTTCGCTTCCGGTCGATCCGTGCGTAGACGACGCCCTTCTTGTCGATCTCGAGCTCGAGCCAGGAGCCGCGGCTCGGCATGAGGTTGGCGATGAAGACCTGCTTCGACGCGTCCTTGGGCTCCATCAGGTAGGCGCCCGGCGAGCGGACGAGCTGCGTGACGATGACACGCTCGGTGCCGTTGATGATGAAGGTGCCGTGGTCGGTCATCATGGGGAAATCGCCCATGAAGACGGTCTGCTCCCGGATCTCGCCCGTCTCCTTGTTGACGAAGCGGACGGTCATCGAGAGCGGCACCTGGTACGTCAGGTCCTTCTCGCGGCACTCCGTGATGCTGACGGGCGGAGCGCCAAACTCGTAATCGGCGAACTCCACGGCGAGCGTGCCGGTGTAGTCCTCGATCGGCGAGATGTCGTCGATCGTCTCCCGGAGGCCCTCCTCCATGAACCACATGAAGGACGCCTTCTGGATGTCGATCAGGTTGGGTAGGGCGAGGACGTGCTTGAGGCGGGAAAAACTCTTACGCGCAGGGCGCGTGGCGACCTTGCTGGTCAAGAATTGCGACCTCCCTCTAGGCAGGGTCTAACGACAAAAAAGCAGCAGAATCTGCGGTACGGCGGCGCGACCGACAAGCATAGCAAGAAGGTCGGCTTCTCCGCAAGGCAAAGCCCGCGGGAAACCGCATATTCGAGGCTCCACTATAGCGCGAAAGGCTGAAAAGCGCGAGCGCCGTCGGGTGGAGGCCCTTCGAGGCGCGGCCTGCCCCGCCGCTCGAAGAAGTCCCCGGCGACGAGCTCGTCGACGTGCTCCCGGAGCCGCTGGAGGATCCCGTCAGCTTGTTCCCGGGTGAGCCTCCCCGCCTCGACCGCCTCGTCCAGGCCCTCGCGAGCCTCGGCGAGGATGGCCTGCTCGAGCCCGCTGACGGACTTGCCCTCGGCCTCGGCGATGTCCGCGAGCGAGCGGCCGTCGGCGAGCCTCTCCCGGAGCTCCTCGACGCTCAGGCCGAGGTAGTCGGCCGCCGCCGAGAGCTTGTCGCCGAGCCCGTGGCCAAGCTCGTGGCCGGGGCCGTGGAAGCCGAGGGACCGCCGCCGAAGAGCGGCCCGGCCTCGCCGGACTCGATCCGCTCCCTGAGCTCCTCGGCCTGCTCCTCCGTGATCTTGCCCTCCTCGAGGGCGGCGTCCACCTGCTCGAGCGAGGCGGCCTTGACCGCGTCCTCGAGCTTCTCGGACGAGATGCCCAGATGCCTGGCGACGGCCTCGAAGAACCCGGGGGCGCGGCCCTCTTCGTCCTGCGCAGCCGCGACCGCGGCGCCGCCTCCGACCGCGGCGGCGAGAACCGCCGCAGTCACTGCCAGTGTCCGCTTCGAGCCGAGTCGCACGGGAACCTCCTCAGGTCTTAGAGAGCCCTTTCGAAATGAAGCCCGGTGTCGCTCCGAACTGAGCTCTTAGGAATCGGGTCGCGTCCCGAGCTCGACGTCGAGCGTGTCGCTCTCGCCGGAGCGCGTGTACGTGATCGAGACCGTGTCGCCGGGGCGCTGCGCGTCGATCGTCGCCTGCAAGTCGGCGGAACCCGTCACTTCGGTGCCGTCCACGGCGGTGATGACGTCTCCGGCCTGGAGCCCCGCCCGCTCGGCGGGCGAGCCCGGCCGGACCTCGGCCACCCGGGCGCCCCCGTCTTCGGAGTCGGCCAGGGAGACACCGAGGTAGGCATGCTCAACCGCGCCGTTCTCGAGAATCTGCGCGACCACGGAGCGGACGGTGTTCGACGGGATGGCGAAGCCAACGCCGTCGCTCCCACCCGACTCGCTCTCGATCTGGGCGTTCACGCCCACGACCTCGCCGGCCATGTTCAGGAGCGGGCCGCCCGAGTTTCCATGGTTGATGGCCGCGTCCGTCTGCACGGCGCCCGTGATCGGATAGCCGTTCGGGGAGGTGATGCGGCGGTCGAGCGCGCTCACGATCCCGCTCGTGACCGTCTCCGTGAGGCCGAAGGGGCTGCCGATGGCCACGACGCCGTCGCCTACCTCGAGACCGTCGGAGCTGCCGAGCGCGAGCGGCTCGAGCAGGTTCTCCGGCGCGTCGACCTCGAGCAGGGCGATGTCGGTGGAGGGATCGGCACCGACGACCCGCGCCTCGTGGGACGAACCGTCGGCGAACTTGACCTCGACCGAGGAGGCACCCTCGACGACGTGCTGGTTGGTGATGACGTGCCCCTCCTCGTCGTAGACGAAGCCCGAGCCCAGTGCCTGGGCCTGGCGCCCGCCGTCGAAGGGGGCGGGCTGCGAGCCGTTCCCGCTGCCAGTGGCCTTGATCTCGACCACGCCGGAAGCGGCGCCCTCATACACGGCGTTGACACTCGAATCGCCGCTCGTCGCGGCGGCGGGGATGCGACTCGCGTCCGCGGCGCTCTCACGCACGACCGTGGTCGTGCGGCTCCCGTCGTCGAAGGCGAGGGAGGTCGCGGCCCCGACGGCACCGCCCGCGAGGGCGACGGTGGCCAGGGCTCCGGCTGCAAGAGTTCGTTTCATGCAGCGCATCGAAGCGGCCGAGCCTAAGAGCCGCCTGAAACGAAACTAAGAACCGGTTAAGAACGAGCCCTCCCGAGAGCTCTTAGCCTCCTCTCAGAATTTGCAAGCACAATGACGCGCGATGGACGTACTCGTAGTGGACGACGAGCGCTCGGTTCGCGACGCCCTCCGCCGCGCGCTCGAGCTCGAGGGATACGACGTGGAGCTGGCCGAGGACGGATACGAGGCACTCGAGCGGCTCGACGCGGACGCCGGAGGGCCGGACGCGCTCGTGCTCGACGTGCTGATGCCGGGGCTCGACGGCCTCGAGGTCTGCCGCCGGCTGCGCCGCGCGGGCAACAGGCTCCCCGTCCTCATGCTCACGGCGCGCGCCGAGGTCGCCGACCGAGTCGCAGGCCTGGACGCGGGCGCGGACGACTACCTCGTGAAGCCCTTCGCGCTCGAAGAGCTGTTCGCTCGCCTGCGCGCTCTTCTCCGCAGGGCCAACGGAGGCGGCGGGATGCTCTCCTTCGCAGACCTCGAGCTCGACCCCGCGACCCGGGAGGTGCGCCGCGCCGGCGAGCCGATCGAGCTCACGCGCACCGAGTTCGCCCTGCTCGAGCTGTTCCTTCGCAACCCGCGGCAGGTGCTCACCCGCTCGCTCATCTTCGAACGAGTCTGGGGCTACGACTTCGGGGCGAGCTCGAACTCACTCGACGTCTACATCGGCTACCTGCGGCGCAAGACGGAGGCAGGCGGAAGACCGCGGCTCATCCAGACGGTGCGCGGGGTCGGATACGCCCTGCGCGAGCGATGAGCTTCCGCGCACGACTGGCCCTCGTCACCGCGATCGCGGTCGCCGTGGCCGTGGCCATCGCCTCCGCCGTCGTCTACGTGGCCGTTCGAAACGAGCTGCGGAGCGAGGTGGACGAGGCCCTGAGCGCGCGCGCGGACACGATCCGCGCCCGCGCTGGCGACATCAGCTTCGTCGAGGCTGCCCCCGGACAGTTCCTCTTCCGGATCCCCGGCCCGCCGTTGGGCGGGGCCGGCGGCTACATGCAGCTCGTCACCGAGGAGGGAAGGACGATCAGGCAGCCCGGGGACGACGTGGAGCTTCCGGTCGACGACCGCGCGCTCGAGGCGGCTTCCGGCGAGGAGGACAGCTACTTCACCGACGCCCGGGTGGCCGACACCCATGTCCGTGTGCTCACCCAGCCGCTCGCCCCCGGATTCGCCCTCCAGATCTCCCGGCCCCTCACCGAGGTGGACAACTCCCTCGACCACATCCGGACCCTCCTCGTTCTCGTCGCCCTGGGCGGGATCGGCCTGGCGGCCGGGCTGGGTCTCGTCGTCGCGCGGGCGGCCCTCGCCCCTGTCCGGCGCCTGACCGAGGCCACGGAGGACGTGACCGAGACGCGCGACCTCACCCGCCGGATCGACGAGAGCGGACGCGACGAGCTGAGCCGGCTCGCCGTCAGCTTCAACACGATGCTGGCCTCCCTGGAGGAGGCTGCGCGCGCCCAGCGACGCTTCGTCGCCGATGCCTCACACGAGCTTCGTACCCCCCTCACGAGCCTGCGGACGAACATCGAGGTTCTCGCGCGCTCGGATGCGCTGCCGGCGGAAGAGCGCGAGCGCCTGCTCGCAGACGTCGTCGAGCAGCTCGCCGAGATGAGCGAGCTCGTGGCCGAACTGGTCGCGCTGGACGACGAGGCAGCGGCCGAGGAGGAAGACGTCCGCCTCGACCTCGTGGCCGACGAGGCGATCGAGCGCGCCCGCCGGAATCGCCCAGGCGTCAGCTTCGAGGCGGATCTCGAGCCTTCGGTCGTGCGCGGTGCGCCCGGGCCTATCGAGCGGGCGATCTCGAACCTCCTCGACAACGCGGGGAAGTGGAGCCGGCCCGGGGGCAGGGTCGACGTCACCGTTCGAGAGGGCGAGGTGGTCGTTCGCGACCACGGGCCCGGGATCGACGAGGACGACCTCCCCTACGTCTTCGACCGCTTCTACCGAGCCCCGTCAGCGCGCGGCATGCCGGGCTCGGGCCTCGGCCTCGCCATCGTCCGCCGGGTGGCGGAGAGCCACGGCGGCGAAGTGTCCGCCGAGCGCGCGGAGGACGGCGGGACACGGGTGAGGCTCAGGATTCCGGCGGCCGGGAACGGAAGCCCACGATCTGGCCTCGATCGTTGATCTCGTACGCGACGCTGTGGGGCGAGGCGCCCGGCGCATCGATCGTGGTGAAGGTCCCTCCGTCACGCCGGAAGCCGTGGATCGTGCCTCCGGCATCGGCGTAGGCGCCCACGATCTGACCGCGGTTGTTGACGCCGTTGGGCTGGGTGATCCTCGCCCCCGGGGGATCGATCGTCGTGCAGACGCCTTTGTCGAGGAGGAAGCCGTGGTTCGAGTTGGTGAAGTACTGGCCGACGATCTGGCCTCGGTTGTTGATGTCGTTGGCCGACACGCCTCGCGCCCCGGGGACGTCGATGGTGGTGAAGACACCCTTGTCGAGGAGAAAACCGTGGAACGCTCCGGCCGCATCCTGGAAGTTGCCCACGATCTGGCCACTGTCGTTGATGCCGAAGGGGAAGGTCGACCTCGCGCCCGGCACGTCGATCCTCGTGAAGACGCCCCTGTAGAGGAGGAAGCCGCGGAAAGGTGGGCGCAGCGGCGTCCTGTCGCTGACCTCGCTGTAGAAGCCCACGATCTGCCCTCGCGCGTTGATCTTGACCGGCGCGGTCGCCACGGCTCCAGGAACGTCAGCAATCGGGGTGAAGACGCCTTCGTCCAGCAGGAACCCCTGGCCCCTGCCCTCGGCATCGGCGTAACCGCCCACGATCTGGCCGCGGTTGTTGATGCCGTAGAGGACGGTCTCCGAGGCGCCGCGGGCAGCGATCCTGGTGAAGGCACCTCGGTTCGCGAGAAAACCATCGCCTGTGTTGCCGAACAGCGGTGGATCTGTCACCGGAGCTCCTCCGGACGTACATCCCGACCAATCGGTCGCCGGCCGCGCGGCCTCGGGCTGCCCGCCCGCTGAGGCGCCGACGGCGAGCGCCTGGGGCCCGACATCTCCCTTCGAGTCGAAGCCCAAGGCGGAGAACGTGGTCGGTTGAGCCGCCGGGCCCGCGGAAGCCGAAGCAGCCACCACAAGCGCCGTAAGCGTGACCGCGACGGCTACTGCCGCCACGAGCCCAAGGCGATGCGTGCGTGTGCGGTGGAGCAAGGTCATGTTGACCCCCCTTGGGCGAAACGAGTTACTCGCCAGGGTTCGCATCCGGCCGTGGCGACGGTTCGAGCCGACTGCAACCAATCCGGTCCGCGAGGCGAACCAGCACAGTGAGGTTCCGTACTGAAGGGAGATGGACATGACCCGCCTTCGCCGCCTCGTTCTGGCCGTCGTCGTCGGCGTGCTCGTCACGCTGCCGACCGCCGGATCCGCGCTCGCCGGGCTCACCGCCACCACGATCGACTGAGTGCCCCACCAGCGGAGGGGCCGCCGCTGCGGCGGCCCCTCCGCAACCGCGTTCGCCCTCAGGCTTCGCCGCTTGCTGCCTCGGCGAGGGCGGCGGCGGGCACCGAGGGGACAAGCAGGCGCGCAGTCTCGTCGAAGACGTCGCGGCCTGGCAAGGAATACTCGACTGTGAAGTCAGCGGCGCCGTTCAGCTCGAGCACCGTCCAGCCTCCGTTCTGAAGCGGGAGGAGGTCGACCCCTACGAGGTCGGCGCCCAGCGCGGCCGCGGCTGCAAGCGCGAGCCCCCGGGCCGGCGCCGGCACGGACGCAGGCAGGCGCCGGCCACCGAGCGCGACGTTCGTCCGCCACTCACCAGGGGCGGCAAGCCGTCGGACGGAGCCGACGACCTCACCGCCTGCGACGACGACTCGGAGGTCGTATCCGCAGGGTGGCACGAGCTCCTGCACGAGCGCGCCCTGCTGACGGAACCAGGCTCGGCGGCGGAAGCGCCTCAGGGTCTCTCCAAGCGCCCGGGCGTGTGCGGCAGAGCGCGACATCTCGGCCCCAGCTGCCGAAGCGGGGCTTCACGACGACGGGACCGTCCGCTGCGACTCCGCCGGTGTCTTCGCCGACGTGCCACGTGCGCGGGTGCGGGATTCCCAGACGGCCGAGCCGGAGCGCCGTCTCGAGCTTGTCGTGCGCGGCGAGCAACGCCGCGGCGGGGTTGAGGACGTCCGCCCCTCGCTGCTCGAGCTCGTGCAACTCGCTGAGGCCCGGCTCGACTCCGTCGAGGGTCGGGCGCACGTCGAGGCGGCCGAGGACGAAGTCTCCATGCCCGGCGCGCATGAGGGCTGTTCCGGGCCGGAGCCGCTCCGCCTCAAGCGACCGGCGGCGAAACGCCTCCAGCAGCAAGGCGTTCGTCAGCGTCGGCCGGTCGGCGAGGATGAAGAGCACTGTCTCTTAGACGACCACGACGGGCTGAACCTTCACTGAGAGCCGGCTAAGACATGCGTGAGAACCGCGGCCGGCAAGAACGGAACCCGACATCAACCGATTCGGCCCGGGAGGCGAATAAGGCGTAGGCGTTTCGTTTCCGAAGGAGGTAAGAGAGACATGACCCGCTTCCGCCGCCTCGTTCTGGCCGTCGTCGTCGGCGTGCTCGTCACGCTGCCGACCGCCGGTTCCGCGCTCGCCGGTATCACCGCCACCGGCGTCGACTGATCGCCCCACTCCGCCCGCGCTCGCTTGCCGGTCCCCTCGGCTCGAGCGCGGGCGAGGGCGCTGGAGGGCAAGTTAGGTAGCGCCCGCGCCCAATGTAGGGAGCTCGACCGATGTGGGCAGGCGGCAGCACTCCTAGGTTCGCTGTGACCAATAGCTGCGACCCCAAGGAGGACGGAGATGCCGCGCTACCTCGTGGAGCGAACCTTCCCGGACGGCCTGCGCATTCCGATCGACCCCGCCGGAGCCGACGCGTGCCTGCGAGTCGTCGAGAGGAACGCCAACGAGGGCGTGACCTGGCTGCACTCGTACGTAGCCCCCGACAAGACGACGACTTTCTGCGTCTACGACGGGCCTACACCCGAAGCCATCAGGAAGGCGGCCGCGTGCAACGACCTCCCGGTCGACCGGATCACGGAGGTGCGGGTCTTGGATCCGTACTTCTACGCGTGAGAGCCGGCGGCCCGCAGCGTTCGAGCGAAGGAGGAAGCGAAATGCGAAGGACGATCAAGCACGTCGCCGTTCTCGGCGCCGTGCTCGCCCTGACGGCCACCGGCGTGGCAGGGGCACACAGGGACGCCGGCCATCAAGCGAAGCCTGGGCACTCGAAGAGCCTCGCGGCGCAACTCGCCGCGGCTCGGGTCGCCACCGCCAAGTACGCGACGAGCCTCGAGGCGGCGAAGGCGGACGGCTACCAGATCATCACGAAGATGATCCCGGACATGGGGTACCACTTCCTGAACCCGAGCATCACCGGGTTCGACGTCACCAAGCCGCCCATCCTGGTGTACCTGCGCCGGGGCGACCAGTGGCAGCTCGGCGCGTTCGAGTGGGTGTTCACCGAGCGGCCCGCCAAGCGACCGCTCAAGGGGGCGCGGTACGGTTCGTTCCCGGCAGCCTGCCACTACGTGGACGGAACGTTCGTGGAGGCGCCCGCGCAGGCGGACTGCGCCGCTACGAGCCCCGAGTCGGGCGCCGCGTTCAACTTCTGGCACCCGCAGCTCGTCACGCTGCACGTGTGGCTCTGGTATCCGAACCCGAAAGGCCTCTACTCGGGGATGAACCCGCTCGTCTCTCCCTTCAACGGGAGCTGAACTCGCGGCCACGCGTACGGTCGGATCCGCGCTCGCCGGTCTCACCGTTGCCACGATCGACTGATCGGCCGGTGTCCGCCGAAACGTGAAGGGGCCGCTCCCGGCGGCCCCTTCACATACGCACTAGTCGGTCAGACGCCTACTTGAGCTCGACGGAGGCGCCTGCCTCCTCGAGCTGGGCCTTGATCGACTCGGCCTCCTCCTTCGGCACGCCCTCCTTGACGGGATTGGGCGCCCCGTCCACGAGGTCCTTTGCCTCCTTGAGGCCGAGTCCCGTGATGGCGCGAACGACCTTGATGGCCTGGATCTTCTTGTCGCCGGCGCCCGTGAGGACGACGTCGAACTCGGTCTGCTCCTCGCCCGCCGCGGCACCGTCGCCCGCGGCAGGGGGAGCGGCGCCGGGAGCGGCGACGGCGACCGGCGCGGCAGCCGTGACGCCCCAGTCCTCCTCGATCTTCTTCTTCAGCTCGACGAGGTCGAGGACGGTCATCTTCCCGAGCTCGTCGAACACCTTGTCGACCGCGCTTGCAGCCATGTCTACTCCTCCTTGGATTCGGTCTCTTCCGTGGTTTCTGGGGTTGCGGCAGCCTCCGCCGTCTCGCCTTCCTCGAGCTGCTTGACGCGCGCGTCGAGGAGGCCGACGAAGTCCTGGAGCGGGGCGTTCACGAGCGCAGCGATGGCGTTCAGCGGGCCGACGATCGCACCGAGCACCTGGCCGCGGAGCACGTCCGCGGGCGGGAGCGAGGCGAGATCCTCTAGTTGCGCCGCGTCGACGGGCGAGCCCTGCAGGATGCCGCCCCTCATCCTCAGGATCTTGGTGCGGCGCGCGGTGTCGCTGAGTGTCTTCGCCACCGCCACCATGTCGCCGTCGCCGACGAACGCGATCGCGGTGGGCCCGTCGATGAGCTCGGTGAGCTCCTCGACCCCGGCCTTCTCGGCCGCCCGCTTCGTGAGCGTGTTCTTGACGACGGAGAAGCGGGCCCCGTGCGCGAGCAGCTGCGTGCGCACGTCGTCGATCTCGCTCACCGACAGGCCGCGATAGTCGGCCACGATGAGCGTGTCGGATGCCTCGAGCCGCTCGACGAGATCCTCGACGACCCGCTCCTTCTCCTGTTTCAGCATGGAATCACCTCCTTCAAACGGTCGTGCCCGCCTTCCGGGCGGGCACGAGCAGAGGTGATCCTTCTCCTCGAACCGCCTCGGCAGGTCTTACGCCCTTGGGGCTGCCGGCTGTCTTCGGCGACGGGCTGTGGGCTGAAACCTACGCCGGGGCGAGAACCTCCTCGGCCTCGGCGGCAATGTCGCGCGTGCGGGCCGGGTCGACCCGCACCCCCGGGGTCATCGAGCTCGTCAGCGTGATCGAGTTGATGTAGCGGCCCTTCGCTGCGGCCGGCTTGGCGCGGACGATCTCCTCGACCACCACCGCGTAGTTTTCGAGCAGCGCGCGCTCGTCGAAGCTCTTCTTGCCGATCGTGAGGTGGACGTTGGCGGCGCGGTCGGTGCGGTACTCGAGCTTGCCCGTCCGCGCCTCGCGCACGGCCTTGCCCACGTCGAGCGTGACCGTCCCGGCCTTGGGGTTCGGCATCTTCCCGCGCGGACCGAGGATGCGGCCGAGCTTGCCGACCGTGCCCATCATGTCCGGAGTCGCGACGGCCAGGTCGAAGTCGTCGAAGCCCTCCTCGATCTGCGCCGCGAGGTCGGCGGAGCCGACGATCTCGGCGCCTGCCTCCTGCGCCTCCTTCGCCTTCTCGCCCTCGGCGAAGACGGCGACGCGCACCTCCTTGCCGGTCCCGTGCGGAAGCATGAGCGTCCCGCGCAGCTGCTGGTCGGCGTGGCGCACGTTCAGGCCCAGGTTGAAGTGCACCTCGACGGTCTCGTCGAACTTCGCGTCCTCGAACCCCTTCAGGAGCCGGACGGCCTCGAGCGGGGAGTAGACCTGCTCGCGGTCGAAGGTCGCGCGCGCGTTGCGATAACGCTTGCCGTGGCTGCTCACGCGGTCACCTCGACGCCCATCGAGCGCGCCGTCCCCTCGACGATGCGCATCGCCTGGTCGATGTCACGAGCGTTCAGGTCGGGCAGCTTCGTTTCCGCGATCTGCCGGACCTGTCCGCGCGTGAGGACGCCCACCTTCTCGCGGTTCGGCTCCCCGGAGCCCTTCTCCAGCCGCAGGGCTTCCTTGATGAGGACCGCCGCGGGCGGGGTCTTGGTGATGAAGGTGAAGGAACGGTCCTCGAAGACCGTGATCTCCACCGGGGTAATGCGCCCGTTCTCGGCCTGCGTCTGGGCGTTGAACGCCTTGCAGAACTCCATGATGTTGACCCCGTGCTGGCCCAGCGCGGGACCCACCGGCGGCGCCGGGTTGGCCTGCCCGCCCGGGATCTGCAGCTTGATGAGTGTCAGAACCTTCTTCGCCATTTCGTTCTCGCGTCAGTCGAGCTTCTTGACCTGGTCGAAGCTCACTTCGACGGGCGTCTGGCGCTCGAAGATGTTCACGAGCACTTTGAGCTTCTGCTGGTCGGCATTCACGTCGATGACCTCCCCGTCGAAGTCGGAGAGCGAGCCCGACGTGATCTTCACGGTCTCCCCCAGCCCGAACTCGACCACGGTGCGCGGGCGCTCGGCGGCGGCGGTTGCCGTGTGGAGGATCCGGTCCACCTCCGGCTGCGAGAGCGGGACCGGCTTGGAGCCCGAGCCGACGAAGCCCGTCACCCCCGGGGTGTTCTTCACGACCGTCCAGGCCTCGTCGGACATGTCCATGTTGACGAGGACGTAGCCGGGGAGCACGCGCTTCTCCGTCTGCACCTTCTGGCCGTCCTTCGTCTCCACGACCTGCTCGGTGGGCACGATGACGCGGCGGAAGCGCGGCGCTTGGTTCATGGAGACGATCCGGTGCTCGAGGTTGGTCTTCACCTTGTTCTCGTGCCCGGAATAGGTGTTGATGACATACCAGCGGAACATGTTTCGCCTTAGAAGTTGAGGAGGACGTCGCGGACGAAGCGGCTGATTACGGCGTCGGCCGCGTAGAGATAGGCGCCCACCACCGCCACCGCGATGATCACGACGATGGTCGCGGAGATGAGCTGCTGGCGGCCGGGCCACTCGACCTTCTTCAGCTCGCCCCAGGACTCGGCCGTGAAAGCGCGGAAGCCGCCGCGGCGCTCGCGCTTCGCCCCGGTCTGGCTCTTGGGCTGGCCGACCGGCTTGACCTCGGCCCTACGCTGGCTCGCGCGCTGCGCGCTTGCCGGGGCCTGGTACGTGCTCCGCTTGCGCGTCTTCGCCATTCCTAGCGCGTCTCCCGGTGCAGTGTGTGGCTGCCGCACCAGCGGCAGTACTTCTTCAGCTCGAACCGGTCGGGCGTGTTCCGCTTCGACTTGTTCGTCTGGTAGTTGCGCCGCTTGCACTCCGTGCATGCGAGCGTGATTGCGACTCGTACTCCTGTTGCCACTTCGGTTCTTCGCTTCTCCTTGCGACCTTGAAAGGGCAGCGCGAGGACGCGGAGCCCTCCCGCGCGCCGACCGATTGTAGCGACCGCGGCGCCTCACTCGCAGGAGTCCGCGGCCACGCAGGCACGTAAATGAAGGGCGGCCGCCGGTTCGGCGGCCGCCCTTCGAGGCGTCTTAGTGACGCCCGGTCCTCACAGGCTCTGGAAGAGGAGGGCGAGCTGGAGCGTGAACGCTCCGTTTTCCGCCTCCGCCTCCGCCTCGTTCTCGGCGTACTGGTTGGCCGAGGACGAGCCGCCCGTGATGTCATCGCCCGCGGTCGAAACCGGAGCGTTCGCATTCACAGCGTTCTGATCCGCGTCCGCATCCGCGTCCGCGTCCTGATCCGTGTCGGCCCACTGGAACACCTTCTGGGCCTGACCGGAACCGCCGCAACCCTTTTCGCACTTGTCGTACTTGTCGCACTTGTCCTTGCACGACCAAGCACTCTGAAGGGCAACAGCAGCCTGCAGCGTCGCGGCCTCGTTCTCCGCATCCGCGTCCGCCTCGTTCACGGCGAGCTGATTCGCAGAGGAATCGCCGCTCGTGATGTCGTCGCCCGCGGTCGAAACCGGAGCGTTCGCATTCACAGCGTTCTGGTCCGCGTCCGCATCCGCGTCCGCGTCCTGATGAGTCTCCGCACCTTGGAAGACTGCCTGGAACTGGCCGGCACCGCCGCAGCCGGAATGGCAAGAGGAGCCACCGCCGGTCTGCTTCGCGAGTGCTAGCTGTCCGGTGAACGCCTTGTTCTCCGCATCCGCGTCCGCCTCGTTCACGGCGAGCTGATTCGCAGAGGAATCGCCGCTCGTGATGTCGTCGCCCGCGGTCGAAACCGGAGCGTTCGCATTCACAGCGTTCTGGTCCGCGTCCGCATCCGCGTCCGCATCCTGCTTCGTCTCGGCCGCCTGGAAGACAGCCTGGAACTGGCCGGCTCCACCGCATCCTGCCTTGCACGAGGAGCTGCCGCCGGTCTGCTTCGCAACCGCGAGTTGACCCGTGAACGCCTTGTTCTCCGCCTCGGCGTCCGCGTCGTTCACGGCGAGCTGATTGGCGGAGGAATCGCCGCTCGTGATGTCGTCGCCCGCGATCGACACAGGCGCATTCGAGTTCACTGCATTCTGCTTCGCGTCCGCGTCGGCGTCCGCGTCCTGCTTCGTCTCCGCCCACTGCCCGATCTTCTGGGCCTGACCGGAGCCTCCGCAGCCCTTCTCGCACTTGTCGTACTTGTCGCACGTGTCTTTGCACGAAGCAGAGCCCAGCGACTGGTCAGCCTTGGCGGCCTGCAGCGTTGCGGCCTTGTTCTCCGCATCCGCGTCCGCCTCGTTCACGGCGATCTGGTTGGCCGAAGACGATCCGGTCGTGATGTCGTCACCCGCGATGTTCACGGGCACGTTCGCATTCACGGCGTTCTGTTTCGCGTCCGCATCTGCGTCCGCGTCTTGCTTCGTCTTCGCATCCTGGTAGATCGCCTGGTACTGACCTGAGCCGCCGCAGCCGGCGTAGCACGAGCTGCCGCCACCCGTCTGGGTTGCGGAGGCGAGCTGCCCGGTGAGGGCTTCGTTCTCCGCGTCGGCATCAGCCTCGTTCACGGCGATCTGGTTCGCCGAGGAGTCACCGGTGGTGATGTCGTCACCCGCGATGTTCACGGGCACGTTCGCATTCACGGCGTTCTGATCCGCGTCGGCGTCGGCATCGGCGTCCTGCTCGGTGGACGCGGCCTGGCCGATTTCCTGGTACTGCCCGGAGCCGCCGCAGCCGTACTTGCACGAGCTGCTGCCGCCCGTCTGCTCGGCAGAGGCGAGTTGGACCGTAGCGGCCTTGTTCTTCGCGTCTGCGTCTGCCTTGTTCACTGCGATCTGGTTGGCCGAGCTCGACCCCGTCGTGACGTCGTCGCCCGCGATGTTCACGGGGACGTTGGCGTTCACGGCGTTCTGCTTGGCATCGGCGTCAGCCTCTGCCTTTTGGTCGGTCTCCGCCTGCTGATTGACCGCCTGCGCCTGGCCTGAGCCGCCGCAGCCGGCGGTACACGAACTACCACCGCCGTTCTGCACGGCCTTGGCCGCTTGCAGCGTCCCGCTCGAGTTGGAAGAACTCGCCTTTGCTGCGTTCGAGGCTGCCTGGTTGGCTGCGCTCGTCCCGCCGACGATGTCCCCTCCTGCGATCGAGACAGGCACGTTCGCGTTCACGGCGTTCTGGTTGGCGTTGGCGTCCGAGTCGGCCGACTGGGAGGTCGAGGCCTGCTGGCCAACCTCCTGTGCCTGGCCGGCGGACTGTGCCAGCGCTTCCCCTGCGCCGATCCCGAACGCGAATGTGCTCGCGATCACTGCAAGGAGTTTTCGTTTCATCGACCCTTTCTTTCTCCTTCGGTCGTCTTTGGCGCCGGGCATCCGCCCAGCGGAGGACTCACCTGACGCCGGGCATTCGCCCAGCGCAGGGCTCAAAACGACAGAACGAGGATCACCCGGGTCGTTCGAGCGGGGTCAAGTAGGCCTGCCGACGCAGACCAGCCCCGCGAAGGGACAGCCGCCGTCCGAGCAGTCCGGCGGAGGTTGCAAGCTGCAAGACGAGCGCGAGGAGCACTCCGAAAACGACTGTGAGAGGCGCGATACCACCGCCGCTCGCTGCGCCGGCCGCAATGGACGCGCGCTCGAGCGGCGGGAGGAAAATCGGCTCGAGCTGCGGCTTTGCGGGCCGTTGGACGAAATTGGACGAAGCGTTATCCGCGTTCGTGGACGCTTCCGAAGCGGTATCGAGCGGGCCGGGCGGAAGCGAATGCGTCGCGGGGAGCGACGCGCCCGTGAGGGCAATCGAGCTGCCGTTCGAGCCCTTACCTGCGCCGGCGGGGTCCCGAGGCTCGTCGGCCTGCGCCGTCGGCGCCGAAGGCCACCCGCCGTCCCACGACGGTGTCCAGCCGGCCACGGAAGGCAGATCGGGCATCGAGGGTAGCTCGGGCAGACTGGGCACGGACGGCATGGAAGGAAGTCCAGGCACGGGCGGCATGTCCGGCAGCGGGATGTCGGCCGGATTCCCGTTCCACTCCCAGTTCCAGTTCCACTCCCAATTCCAGATCCAGATCGACGGCGACGAGCCGCCCCCGACGATGGTGTTCAGGAATTGGTCCATGCCGCTGCCAACCCCGCCCCCAGGCGGGGGCTGCGCTGGGCCGGAACCGCCCGGGGGCGGACTCTGACCCGAGCCGGTCTGCACCGGTACGGCGACCTGCGCCGTCCCGGCGGTGTTGGTGGCCGAGGCGCCCGCGGAGGCCGTGTTCGCCTGCACGACGATGGTGTTGGCTCCCGGGCTCGCGATGACGATCGGGATGGCGACGTTCACTGGGTTCGTCTGCACCGCGGTCGCCTGCGCACCCGCAACCTGCGTCGTCGAGCTCAACTGCTGCACGGCCTGCGCCTGACCGGCCGGCGCCTGCCCGCTCGGCGGCGCCTGCTGGGCCTGGTCGGCCTGCGGCGCCTGCTGAGGCTGGGCGTCCGGTTTGGGTCCGGCCTGGCCGGAATCCTGGGCCGGCGCGGTCATGGAGCCCCCGGCCGCAGGAGCTCCCTTCGCCGCGCCGGTTTGGCCCAGAGCCGCAACTTGAATCGTGCCGGCCTGGTTTGCCGCCGCTGCGGCGGCATTCGCGTCGTTCGTCTGAACGGCCTTCGTCTGGGCTCCCGGGCTGGCGGCCACGACCGGGGCTGCGAGATTGGTCGCGCCCTGCTGGACCGCGGTCGCCTGGGCGTTCGCGGCCTGAACGGTCTGGCTCGCCTGCTTAAGTACCTGCCCGGCGGCAGGGGCGGCGGCGCCGGCGGCCGGCAAGAGATCTTGAGCCGCGGCGTTGCCCGCCCCTGTGAGCGTCGCGAGAGCCGCGAGAGCCGCCGCCAGGCGACTCATACGCGTGCGCGGGAAAAACACCGACTGCCTTTACAGGCTCGTCTCGTCTCCACGTTGACCGCAATCTAGACCGCATCGTCGCGAGAATTCAAGACCAGATCAGCAAGCAATTTTGGCCGCATTATTTCAGCGATTGGACGCAAGTCACCCACAGCACGCTGTGTCCAGCGAGGAAGCGGGATAGCCACCGTTTCAGAACCGTTGGACGAAACAACCACGAATTTTCCGACCAAGATCCAATCTGGACTTTGGAGGACGATCCCGTTGGCGCTCGGGAGGCCGAATTGTCGGATCGAACCCTTGAATCGCGGTTTCGAACGAGGCAAGATAATCAGGCTCGTCGTCGTCACGTAGGAAGGGCTCTCGGGCATCGCCTTGACTCCCACGGTCCTGACATCGACCTACGACACCCTCGCCGCCCCTTGCGGCGAGTGTCGCAACGTCCGCCCTCGCGGGGCGGGTAGGCCTGAGTGAGCGGCGAAACTTCCACGTTCGACGGAGGCAGGCTCTCGCTCAAGCCGGCGCAAGAAGCAGCGCTCGCCGAGCTCGAGAACGGCCTGCCCGAGCTCACGCGCGCGGCCTACCAGGAGATCACCGGCGTCAGTCGCTCGCAGGCGGCGTACGACCTCGCCGACCTCGTCACGCTCGGGGTGCTCGAGCGCGTTGGACAGGGCCGCTCCACCCGCTATCGGCTCGGTCGCGGGGCAGGCGGGCGGGCCCGCAAGTGGACTGACGATCGCATTCGGGCCGGGCTCGAGGCGTTCTGTTCCGAGCTCGGACGCTGGCCGCGGGCGGTGGAGTTCCGCGAGTCCGGCCACGGAGATCTGTACCTGGCCGCAAGCCGCTACGGCGGGATCAATCACTGGGCGGCCGAGCTGGGATTCCGGGAGGAGGAACCCGACGAAACCTCCTCGAATGACTTCGACGAGCCGCTCGACCCGGAAGTCGTCCGCGAGCCTCGCGGGGCGCCTGTCCCGGCTGGTGTCACTTGGGGGCCGATTCTGCTTGCGGGTTCCGTCGTGTTCGTCGCAGTCGCCTTCGCCGCCCTCATCTTCCTGGTCGACCGCGGCCCCACCGTCGCCGCGTCGCCGAGCGGCGAGCGGCTGGTCGGCACGCCGAGCCCGGAGGCAACGGGCGAAGGGCGTGGGGCCGCGCGCGCGAAGCCCGTAGCGCGCCGTAAGGCGCGAGTGGCGGCGACACCCGTGGCGCTGCGGCTTTTTGCCTCCGGCGGGAGCTCCTGGGTCGCCGTCCGGAAGGGCTCCTCTGACGGCGAGCTCCTCTTCCAGGGAACGCTCGCGAGCGCGCGCACCTTCCGGGCAGACCGGCTCTGGGTCCGCCTCGGCGCGCCGGCCAACCTGCGCGCTCGACTGAACGGCCGTCTCGTCGATCTCCCGGGCCGGACGGCAACTGTGCTGGTGACGAAGAGCGGCATCCGCGTGCTCAAGGTCGCGCAGCCCTCGCCGGCGCCGGCGCCACCGCCTCCGCCGGCTCCCGAGGCCGTGTTCGTGAGCGACACGGGCGCCTCCAGTCCGCCTCCGCCCCCGAGCTCGAGCCCTCCGCCGCCGCCCCCTCCGCCGCCCCCTCCGCCCTCGCCGCCGAGCGGGCCTCCGACTCCGGACGAACCAACCGGCGGAGGCGGAGGTGGAACGCCCTCGCCGGATCCCCCGCCGCCGGCGCCCGTGAGCCGAGCGTTGACACGTCCGCGCGCCGGAGGTACGTTCGGTGCGGTAACGAAGGCAACGAACGGCGGTGCTTGAGATGCGGCCGAGGGGTCGAACACCGCTGCGGCACTGTGGTCCACGGGGGCGGCGTTGGCATTCGTGCTTGCTTTCGGCGCTTGCCGCGCCTTCGACGGCCACCGCCGCAGGTGCCACAAGTGAATTACTCGCTCTCGGTGCCTCCTAACGCGAACGGCTGGCATCGCGACACCGTGACCGTGCACGTGGTCGGTCACCGCCGAGCCAGACGCCAGGCAGCTCATAAACGGCCACGGATGCTCCACCCGGCGAATGGTCGACTGTCCAGACGTGCGGGACGTCTTGACCTGTACGAGCCGAACTGGGCCGACGGAACCGTGATAAGCGGCCGACGAAGCCGATCAAGATCGACTGGACGCCGCCTTCGTCCATTGGCGCGCGGGCGGGACGACCACCGGACAGCTACGGCTGGTACGGCCGAGCCCTGCGCGTTCTCTTCAGCGGTACGGATGCTCTGTCAGGCATCGCTGCATGCTCGAGGCCGGTTTACAAGGGGCCGAACACTGCGAAGGCGCTCAGCACAGGGGCCTGCGTGGACAGGGCCGGGAACTCGCGCGCGCTCACGGTCACGTTCAAGTACCACGCGCCCATCGTCAGCCCTCGACCTGGGCGGAAGGTGGCTCGAGCGCCGCTGATCGACTGGGTGAGCATGCCCAATGCCCGCCGTTTCAACGTCCAGGTCTGGCACAAGGGCCAGAAGGTCCTGAGCAGATTTCCGAAGTTCAGCCGCTTCCAGATGCCGAGGAGCTGGACCCAGGGCGGCGTGCGCTACCGGATGCAGTCCGGTCGGTACGACGTCTACGTCTGGCCGCGCTTCAGACGCTACGGAAAGCTCCTCGGACACACGTACTTTCGAAGGTAGTGGCGCCAGGGCCCTGATGAAGCGTGCCAAGAGTGGCCTCGAATGAAGTAGTGCGACGCCGACTCATAGTTGCCTTGACCGCTGGGCTTGTCGCCATCCTGATCCCTTCGGCCGCCGAATCCCGCGAAGAGGGAGCGGCGGTCCCCTCCGTTACTTACACGCTCTCCGGGATGGTCGGCGAGAACGGGTGGTTCCGCAGCGACGTCACCGTGCACTGGGTGGTGAGCCCCACGCAAGGGCTCGTGCGGACCGTCGGCTGCGAGCCCGCCGTGCCAGTACCTGGGGATACGGCCGGCGCGACGAAGGTCTGCGCAGGCCGAATGGGCGGACGGAACGACGATCATCAAACGAACGGTGCCCGCGATCAAGATCGACAAGACCGCACCCGCCAGCGTGGCAGGAACGCCGTCAAGATCCCCGAACGCGAACGGCTGGTACAACGCCGCCGTCGGCGTTGCCTTCCACGGCACGGACGCCATGTCCGGTATCGCCTCCTGCACGTCGTCCTCTTACAACGGCCCGGACAGCGCCAACCGGAACATCGCAGGTTCGTGCCGAGACAACGCTGGCAACCTAAGGACGGCTTCGTTCGTCCTCGACTACGACGCGACGGCACCCACCGAGGTCTCCGGCGCAGGCACACGCGTCCCCGATTTCGGCGGTTGGTACAACCACACCGTCAGCATCAGCTTCGACGGGAACGACGCAACGTCGGGGATCGCGTCCTGTGACACCCCGTCGTACAGCGGTCCCGACAGCGGGGCTGCTTCGGTAACCGGCACGTGCAGAGACCGAGCCGGAAACACGAGCGGACTCGCCTCCTTCGGCTTTAAGTACGACGAGACCCCGCCGACGGTCACGGCGTCTGCCTCGCGCCCGCCGAGCCCGCAGGGCTGGTACTCGAGCCCCCTCGAGATTTCCTTCTCAGCGACAGACGCAACATCGCTCGTTGGATCCTGCAACCCCCCAGCGACGTACAGCGGCCCTGACGCGTCCGCCGCGTCCGTCACTGGGACGTGCCGGGACAACGCCGGGAATCTCGGTAGCCGCTCTCTGACCATCAAGTACGACGCGACGGCGCCTCAGGCGACAAGCGCGTCGCCGACTCGCCCGCCCGACGCGAGCGGCTGGTACAACAGCCCGGTCGCCTTCACGTTCGCCGGGACGGACGGGACGTCGGGAATCGACGTCTGTCCTCCGAGAACGTATGCCGGACCGGACGGCGCGCAGGCGACTCACACCGGCACGTGCCGCGACAGGGCCGGAAATGTGAGCGCTCCGCTGGCCGTCCAGCTGAAGTACGACAACACCGCCCCCACAGTCACCGGCACGACGGCCTCGCGGGCCCCCGATTCGAACGGCTGGTACAACCGGCCGATCGGCTTCGCCTTCGCCGGCACGGACGCCACGTCCGGGTTCGCGGGGTGCGTGGGGAAGACGTACGCGGGGCCCGACGGCGGCGCGGCAACCGTCCAGGGCGCCTGCCGCGACGTGGCAGGCAATACCGGCGCGCGCTCGTTCCCACTCAGGTACGACGCGTCCGCGCCGTCCGTGAGAGTGTTCCCGAGCCGGCCTCCGGATCGGTACGGCTGGTACAGCCACGACGTAAGCCTCAGGTTCGCAGGGACCGACCGGGTCTCGGGCATCGCCGCCTGCTCCCCCTCGGTCTCCTACGGCAGCCCCAACAGCGAGCGCGCATCCGTCCGCGGCGGCTGTACCGACCGCGCAGGGAACAGCGGCGGCGCCGTCTTCGGCTTCAAGTACTCCGAGCCGCTCCTGAAGCCCCGGTCGGGAGCCCGCGTATCCAAGCCGCCGCTGCTCGACTGGGTACGAGTTGCGGGAGCTCGTCGCTACAACATCCAGGTCTGGCACAACGGCAAGGTGCTGAGCAGGTGGCCGACGCTGAGCAAGTACAAGGTCCGGTCGAGCTGGAGGTTCAACGGAAAGCGGTACCGACTCGAGCGGGGCCGCTACACCTGGTACGTCTGGCCGCTCCTCTCGAACGGCCGCTACGGCAACAGGATCGGCAGGAGCGTCTTCGTCGTCAGGTAGCTAGCTGGACGCGTTCGCTCGCCGCTCGGCCTCGGCCTTCAGGTGCCGCAGCCCTTCGACGAGCGCCTTGTCCAGCGTCTTCTGCAGCGGCCCGCGGAAAAGGCGGGCGACGAGCCCTTCGTAGGATTCCTTGGTCCGCACGAACGTGTTGCCGTCCCGGGGCTCGAGCCGGTAGACGTGGATGGCGTCGATGCCCATCGTCTTGCCCGTCCAGGCGATCAGCTGCGGCGGCTCGACTCGCCTGAGGGTCGAGGTGATCGTGCCCGGTCCTGCCTTCCAGCGAAAGACTGACCCCTCGGCGATCTCGCCCTGGAGGGATGCCGACTTGACCTGCGGGTTCCAGCTGGGCCAGCGGTCGATCGCAGTGAGCACGTCCCAGACAACCTCTGGCGCTGCGGCGATCTCGATCTCGCCTGCACCGACGACAGGGGCCTCCTCGTTCACCTCGGTCACAGTCTTGGTCAGTTCAGCCATCACGGTCTCCTCATTCGTCAGCGGCGCGCTTGGTCCGCCGTGAAATGGAAAGCCCCCTGGGGCGGGGGCTTTCTTGGTAGCGGCGGTAGGACTCGAACCTACGACACACGGATTATGATTCCGCTGCTCTAACCAACTGAGCTACGCCGCCTCGCGAGCCGGGATTTTAGCAGCGGCGAACCGGCGCTCAGGAGCCCCGTACCAGCTCGACGCCCTCGTTCTCGAGGTCGGCGACGCCGCCGTCGACCACGTGAATCACCTTCTCGATCCCGGCGCGCTTGAGGAGCGAGACGGCGATCGAGCTCCGGTTGCCGACCGAGCAGGCGACGGCCAGCGGCCGGCCGCCGTCGGCGAGTCCGGCGGGAACGTCGCCCCGCAGGTCGTGATAGGGGACGTGCGTGGAGCCGGCGACGTGGCCCTCGTCCCACTCGTCGTCCTCGCGCACGTCGAGCAGGCGGACCTGGTCGCTACGCAAGCGCTCGGCCAGCTCCGGGATATCGATCGCCTCCGTCGAGCCGATGGCGAAGCCTGCGTCCTGCCACGCGGGCATGCCTCCGGACAGGAATCCGGCCAGGCGGCGGAAGCCAACCGCCTCCAGCAGCCGTCCGAGGCGCCGGGCTTCCGCATCGGTCGCCGCGGCCAGCACGACATCGGACTCGGGGTCGACGACCCAGGCAGCGCGGGTCCCCACCGCGGCCCGGTCCATCGTCACGTTGATGGAGCCGGTGACGTGGGCGGCGTCGAAGTCGCGCGTGCTCCGGCCGTCCACGAGCGTCGCTCCCGCGTGGAGCACCTCACGTACGCGCGCCGGCACGAGCGCCTCCGGCGTGGCCGCCTCCGTGAGCAGGGGCCCGCGGTTGAGCTCGACGATGCGCTCGAAGTTGGGCGGCTGCGGCGCGAGGTTGCCGGTCAGGGCGCGGACGAACTCCGCCTCGTCTCCCATCTTGAGCAGCCGGTTGAAGCGGCGCTCGAAGCCGATGGTGGTGCCCGGCTTCTCGCTCATCGCCGCGCTGCCGCAGAGCGAGCCACCGATGTGGCCGGGCCAGACCTCGGCGAAGTCGTCGAGCTCGAGCAGGCGCTTCAGCGAGGCGTGGAGGCTGCGCGCGCCCTCCTCCGGCACGACGGCGAGATCCGGGCGCGCGACGTCTCCGACGAAGAGGGAGTCGCCCGTGATGACGAGCCAGGGCTCGTCGGCACGGCTCGCGTCCGCGACCGCGAACGCCATGTGCTCCGGCCGATGGCCGGGCGTGGCGAGCGCCGTCAAGGCCACGTTGCCGACCCGCACGACGTCGCCGTCCGCGAGGGGCTCGTGCTCGTACGCCACGCCGGCCGCCGCCGACACGTGAATCGGCGCGCCGGTCGCCTTCGCGAGGCGCCCGTGCCCCGAGACGTGGTCGGCATGGTTGTGCGTCTCGAGAATGTGGGTGATCGCGAAGCCGTGCTCCTGCGCGAGCTCGAGGTACTCCTCGACGTCCCACTTCGGGTCGACGACGGCCCCCTCCCCCTCGTCGGCGATTACGTAGGACGCGCAGCCGAGGTCCTCGTTCAGCACCTGCCGGAAGAACATCAGCGGATGATACGTGGTAGGCTGCATAGGCATTGCCTAGGAAGCTCGTGCCGGCAGGCGAGGCGGCCCGCACGCTCGGGATCAGCCTCGACACGCTCCGCCGCTGGGACCGGCAGGGCCGCATCCGCACGGAGCGGGATTCGGGGAACCGCCGGCTCGTCCCTCTATCGGAGATCGAGCGCATCCGCGGTGGGCCAGAGCACCACGACCTCTCCACGCGCAACCGCTTCCCCGGCGTTGTCCGCGCGGTCAAGGTGGAAGGCCTGCTCGCCCAGGTGGAGTTGGAGACCACGGTGCCGGCACGCGTCGTCGCAATCATCACCCGCGAGGCGGCGGAGCAGCTCGGCCTCGAGCCCGGGCAGCAGGCGACGGCGCTGGTGAAGGCGACCTCGGTGATGGTCGAGCGGTGAGGCGTGTCGTCGCGCTCGCGCTCGTCGGCCTCGCGCTCCTCGTGGGCTGCGGCGGTGACGATGGGGAGAACCCGGGCGGCGGGGAGCTGGAAGGGCTGACCGTCTTCGCCGCGGCATCGCTGACGGAGGTGTTCGAGGAGCTCGCGCCCGACGTCCGCTTCAACTTCGCCGGGTCGGACGAGCTCGCCACGCAGATCCGCGAGGGCGCGCCGGCGGACGTCTACGCCGCTGCGAGCCCGAGGTATCCGGACGAGCTGTTCGCGGAGGAGCTCGTCGAGGAGCCGCAGGTCTTCGCGACGAACCGGCTCGTGCTCGTCGTGCCGTCCGACAACCCTGCGGAGGTCGAATCCGTCGAGGACCTGCAGGCGGACGGGGTCAAGCTCGTCGTCGGCGCCGAGGGCGTCCCGGTAGGCGACTACACGCGGGCCGTGCTCGAGAACATGGGCGCCACCGACGTCCTCGACAGCGTCGTCTCGAACGAGGACGACGTGAAGGGCGTCGTCGGCAAGGTGGCGTCGGGCGAGGCCGACGCCGGCTTCGTGTATGTCACCGACTACAACGCCGCCCAGGAGGACCTCGAGGCGATCGAGCTTCCGGAGGACGCTCAGGCCGAGGTCGAGTACCCGATCGCGGTCGTGAGCAACACGGAGAACCGCGAGGCAGCCGAGGCGTTCGTCGAGCTCGTGCTCGGTGAGGACGGGCGGCAGGCGCTCGAGAACGCCGGCTTCGGAGTCCCGTGAGGCGCGTGTTCGACCTGGTGCTCGCGCTCGTCACGGGCGTGGCGCTCGCCTTTTTCCTCCTCCCCCTGCTCGCACTCTTCCTGCGCATTTCGCCGCGGGAGCTCATCGAGGCGCTCGGGAGTGACGTCGCCCTCGACGCCCTCTGGGTGACCCTGAAGACGGGCCTCATCGCGCACGCGTTCGTGCTCGGCCTGGGGACGCCGGCCGCCTACTTCATCGGAACGCGGCGCTTCCGAGGCCGGGGCGTCGTCATCGCCCTGATCGAGCTGCCTCTCGTGCTCCCGCCCGCCGTCGCCGGCATCGCGCTCCTCTCGCTCTTCGGCCGCCGCGGCCTGCTCGGAGGCTCCCTCGACGCCCTCGGCGTGTCCATCAGCTTCACCCAGGTCGCGGTGGTCATCGCCGTGACGTTCGTGGCCGCCCCCTTCTACGTGCGTCAGGCGATCGCGTCGTTCGAGGCGATCGACCCTTCGCTCATGGACGCTTCCCGGACCCTGGGGGCGAGCCCTGCGCGCACGTTTCGGCGTGTCGCGCTGCCGTTGGCCGCGACGGGCTTGGGGGCGGGCTCGGCGCTCGCCTGGGCGCGGGGGACCGGCGAGTTCGGGGCGACGATCATGTTCGCGGGCAGCTTCCAGGGTGTCACGCAGACGCTCCCGCTCGCCATCTACGCACAGCTCGACGTCGATCCGGACGTGGCGATCGCCATCGGCGCCGTGCTCGTGCTTGTCAGCGCGACCGTGCTTGTCTCAGTGAAGCTTCTTCCGTCGTGGACACGCTTGACGTCGACCTCTCTCATCCGCTCCGCGCCTACCGCCTCGAGCTAGCGCTCGAGGTCGGGCGCGAGACCATCGCGCTCGTCGGGCCCTCGGGGGCCGGGAAGAGCACGGTGCTGCGGGCGATTGCCGGGCTGCTCCCCCCGGAGCATGGCCGGGTCGCGCTCGGGGAGACGGTCTGGTTCGACTCCGGCCGCGGCATCGACGTCCCGCCGGAGGAGCGCTCCGTCGGGCTCGTCTTCCAGGAGTACGCCCTCTTCCCGCACATGACGGTCGAGCAGAACGTCGCCTACGGCGGGCGGGCGCGCGTGGACGAAATGCTCGGCTGGCTCGGGATCGCGGAGCTCTCGAAGGCGCGGCCGGACGAGCTCTCCGGGGGAGAGCGCCAGCGGGTCGCACTCGCGCGGGCGCTCGCGCGCGACCCCGCCGTCCTGCTCCTCGACGAGCCGCTGACGGCGCTCGACACACACACGCGCGGGCGCGTGCGCGGGGAGCTGCGGGAGCTCCTCGCGGAGCTGCGCCTCCCGACGCTGCTCGTCACGCACGACTTCCAGGACGCGGCGGCGCTCGCGGAGCGGATCGGCGTGATTGCCGACGGCCGGATCGTGCAGGAGGGCACGGCCACCGAGCTCGTCGCGGCGCCGGCGAGCCCTTTCGTCGCCGACTTCACGGGCGGAAACCTTCTGCCCGGGCTCGCCCACGCGACGAGGAACGGCCTCACGGAGGTGGTGCTCGACGACGGAACCGCGGTGATCTCGACGGACCAGGGCTCGGGCCGCGTCGGCGTCGTCGTCTACCCCTGGGAAGTCGCGGTCGCGCGCTCCGCACCGGACGACTCCATGCAAAACCACGTCAGCGGCCGGATCGCGAGCCTCGTTCCGGTCGCCAACCGCGTGCGCGTCCACGTGGGGCCGCTGACCGCCGAGATCACGGCCGCCTCCGCCGACCGTCTCGCCCTGAAGCCGGGGGAGACGGTCGTGGCGAGCTTCAAGGCGACCGGAACCCGGCTCGTCCCCCTGAGCTGAGCACCGAGGAGGAGGGCGAGCGGCCATGTCTGGATCGGCCATGTCCGGGGTCTGACCCCTGACATGGCCGAAACGGACGGTCTTTCTATCCCCATGGCTGTGCGAAGCTGCGCCCCGCCGTCGAGGCCTGGGGAGGAAAGTGCGCCAGAGTGTGCCGGCGCCGGTCCGAAGAGGACACGTCCGGGGTCAGACCCCGGACAGGTCCGCAACGGTCGGTCGCAGTCGTCCGCCGGCCCGGGCACGGAAGCGCGTGGCCCAGGACCGGCTCAGACGGTCGACGTCTCGGCCGGCTTGTCGTCCTTGAGGCGGCGGATGAGGTCGGCCACGTCGGCGACCTCCTGCTCGAGGTCCTTCTGGTACTCCTCGAGCCTCCGCAGCCACTCCTCGCGATCCGGGAAGCGCCGGCGGCGAAAGCCGGGCCCACGGCGGTGGTGTCGGGCGTATCGGTGCATGTTCACCTCCCTTCCTCGTAGCGCTGCTGGAAGTTGTCGATGACGCTCTGCGCGTCGCGGAGGGCATCGGCCCAGCGATCGAGGAGGCGCCTGCCCACCTGGGTGAGCTCGTACGTCCGCTTGGCCGGGCCGGGAAGGTCGGCGCTCCACTCGGAGGCGACGATTCCCTCGTCCTCGAGGGCGCGGAGGATGCGGTAGAGGTTGCCGACGTCGATGCGGACGTCCTGGCCGGCGATCTCCGGCAGGCGCTCGAGAAGCTCGTATCCGTGCATCGGCCGCTCGCGCAAGAGCAGGAGCAGCGACGGCTCGACGAACCGCTCGACGCGCGCCTGGACCGCCCAGCGGCCCGGGCCGACGTACGAGCGCGTACGCGTGCGGCGCCTGCGCCGATGGTGCCCGTGCCCTCTCATTCCGGTGCCCTATCTGTCAAAAACATATGTAAGAGACTACCAAGCGCACGCAAGTCGCTAGGGTCCCCGAAGATGAGCACGCAAGCGCCTACAGCCATGACCCAGGACCCGCTGAGATGGCGGGCGCTCGCAGTGCTCGGAGTCGCGTACCTCATGGTCGTCCTCGACGTCTCCATCGTGAACGTCGCCCTGCCCTCCATCCAGCAGGACCTCGACTTCTCCACCGAGGATCTCCAGTGGGTCGTGAGCGCCTACGCCCTCACGTTCGGCGGCTTCCTCCTGCTAGGCGGCCGCACCGGCGACCTGCTCGGCCGGCGCCGCCTTTTCATGTTCGGCCTCGCCCTCTTCGCCGTCACCTCGCTGGTATGCGGACTCGCAGTCTCTTCCGGGATGTTGATCGCGGCACGAGCGGCGCAGGGAGCAGCCGGCGCGATCCTCGCGCCGTCGGTGTTCTCGATCGTCTTGGTGACCTTCCAGGAGGGAGCGGAGCGGAACAAGGCCCTCGGCATCCTCGGCGGCATCGCCGGCTCGGGCGCCGCGATCGGGGTCCTTCTCGGAGGGGTTCTCACCGAGTACGCGGGCTGGGAGTGGATCTTCTTCGTGAACGTCCCCATCGGACTCGCCACGCTCTTCCTCGTCCCGCGGGTCGTGCGAGAGAGCCGGGCGGAAGGGCTTGCCCGGCACTTCGACACGGCCGGCGCCATCACCGTGACCGCGAGCCTCATGCTGCTCGTCTTCGGGCTCACGCAGTCGACGAACGTCGGCTGGGCCTCCGCCCAGACGATCGGCGTCCTCGTCGCCTCGGCCGTGCTCATGGCGGCCTTCATCGTCATCGAGCTCCGTTCGCGCTCGCCGCTCGTCCCCCTCGGGATCTTCCACCGGCGGACGCTCACCGGCGCGAACGTGATCGGCTTCGGCATCGGGACGATGGTCTTCGGCATGTTCTTCCTGCTCTCGCTGTACATGCAGCAAGTGCTCGGCTACTCGGCCCTGAAGACCGGTGTTGGGTACCTCGCGGTCGCGCTGACCGCCATCGTCGCCTCGGGCGTATCGCAGGCGCTCGTCACCCGGCTCGGAGTGAAGCCGGTGCTGACCGCCGGCATGCTCCTTCTCGGCGGCGGGCTCGCCTACTTCGCACAGGTGTCGGTCGGAGGCTCCTACCTGGATGACCTCCTCCCCGGCTTCCTGCTCGTCGGCGTCGGCCTGGGCTTCTCGTTCGTACCCGTCTCGATTGCCGCGTTGGCCGGGGTGCAGGGGCCCGAGGCCGGGCTTGCTTCCGGGCTCATCAACACCTCGCAGCAGATCGGCGGGGCGCTCGGCCTGGCCATCCTGACCACCGTGGCCACGACCCGCACCGACAACCTGCTGGAGTCGGGGACGCCCCCGCCCGAGGCGATGACGGACGGTTTCAGCCTCGCGTTCTGGGCCGGCGTCGGGTTCGCGGCGCTCTCGCTGCTGGCGACGCTCGTGATGCTCCGGCGCGACGACCTGCGCGAGGTCGAGCCGGAGCCCGAGCCCGCGCCGGCTGAGGCCCGTTAGGGGTCAGACCCCTCGGAAGCGTTCTCGACCTCGCGCAGGCGCGCGAGCAGGGACTGATACCGAGCGGCCAGCCGGGCCTCGAGCCGGAAAATCTTCCCGCGCACGTCGCGCGCCAGCTCGAGCGCGGTATCCACCTCGTCGAGGGCGCGCTCGAGGATCTCGGCCTGCGCCTCGCGCCCTGCCGCGCCCTCCCACTCCGCCCGGAGCGAGTCCAGCCGGTCGCGGATCTCGACCATGCGTTCCGCCACCCCGCCTTCGAACTCCTCGCCGAAGACGCGATAGAGCTCCCGCCGGCCTCGGCCGTCACTCATGCGTCACGCCCGCAGGCTCACGCGCTACGGCGGGTCGCTCGAGGGCGTCGGCCAGGTAGCCGATGAGGGTCACGAGCCGCGTCTGCTCGGTGGCGTCCATGTCCTCGAGAAGCTCCTCGAGTAGCCCGACCAGATGGGCGCGTCGCTTCTCGACGAGCCGGCGGCCGCGCGCGGTGGCCTCGATGCGCACGCCGCGACCGTCCTCGGGGTCGGGCTTGCGCCGGACGAGGCCGACGCGGGCCAGCCCGTCGACCGTTCGGCTCGCGGTCGCCTCGGTCGTCTCCATCAGCTCGCCGAGCCCGCGAATCCGCAGCGGGCCCGAGTCGACAATCGTCGCGAGGGCGAGCTTCTGGGTCGCGGTGAGCGGCAACGGCTCGGGCTCCCCCAGCCTCCCGCGCAGGCGCGCCAGCAGAAGAAAGAGGCGCTCGATTCCCTCGGCCAGCTGCTGCGGAACACCCGGCTCGGTCATCGTCCGGCCTCCCGCGCGGGCGCCGGCACGTGCGCAGGGCGAAGGCGCAGAGGCGTGACGAGGAGGGCGACGAGAACTCCGACTGCGGCTGCGGCGGCGCTGATCCAGAAAGCGGTCACGAAGGCGGACTCGGCCGGGATGGCTGTGCCCGCGATCGTATGGGCGGTGAGGATCGCCGCTCCCACCTGGCCGCCGATAACGCCTCCGACGGTGCGCATCACCGTATTCATGCCGGTGGCGATTCCGGTCTCGCTCGGCCGCACGGAGTCCACGATGATCTTGGCCATGGCCGCGAACGTGAAAGGAAGGCCTGCGCCGAGGATGAGCATGCCCATGACGATATGCCACGGCTCGGCGTGCCACGTGGCGAGGAACGCCACGCCCCCGGTGGCGAGCCCCATCCCGAGCGCGAGCGGCCACTTCGAGCCGTAGCGACGCCCGAGCACGCCCGCGAGCGGTCCCGATACGAATCCCGCGAGGGCGCCGGGCAGCAGGTAGAGGCCCGCCGTCGTCGTCGTCGCGCCGAAGCCGTAGTCCACGAGGCGGGCGAGCTCGTCCGGGAGGCCGCGCGGCGTCTCCACGAAGTTGGGGATGAGGATGAAGGAGCCGAACATGGCGAATCCCGAGATCAGCCCCGTCAGGTTCGAGAAGAGAACGGGTCGCCGCGAGAGCATGCGCATGTCCACCATCGGCTCTGGGACACGGAGCTCCACGGCCACCCAGGCGAGCAGCAGCGTGAGAGCCGCGGCAAAGAGACCGAGGATCGGCGCCGAGCCCCAGCCCCAGTTCTCGCCTTCGGTCAGGGCAAGCAGGAGCGAGATCAGGCCGCCCGAGAGCAGGGCGGCGCCGGGGAAGTCGAGCCGGGACGGCGTCTTGATGGGCGACTCCGGCACAAAGAGGTGCACGAGGACGACCGCGAGGCCGACCACGGCCGCGCCGACGACGAAGAGCCAGCGCCAGGAGATGTTGTCGACGATCAGCCCGGAGAGCACGAGGCCGAGCCCGCCGCCGACTGCGAAGACTGACGAGACCACGCCCACGCCCGTACCGACCTTGTCCTCCGGGAACTCGTCCTTGATGATCGCGAAGCTGAGCGGGAAGACGGCTCCGCCTGCCCCCTGAAGGGCGCGGGCGCCGATCAGCGCCCACACGTTCGGGGCGAGTGCGGCGGCGACGGAGCCGGCGAAGAAGATCCCCAGGGCGATGACGAGCAGCCGCTCCTTGCCGTACTGGTCGCCCAGCTTGCCCAGGAGCGGGGTGGCGACGGACGCGCTGAGGAGGAAGGCGGTCAGGAGCCACGTCACCCAGACAGTCGTCGTGCCGAGGTCGCGCTGGAGCGCGGGCAGGGCGGGAATGATCATTGTCTGCTGCAGGGCGAACGCGATCCCGCCGAAGGTGAGGACCGCGAGCGTCACGTTGTAGTGGGGTCGCTCCGCCCCCGGGCCCCGGCCGACCGCTCTCATGCCGAAAAGATTACCTTACGTAAGGAAACTTCCGCCGGTCGGTGTCACGTACGGCTCGGCGACCTCGTCTCCTAAGTGAGAACGAATGAGAGAGGAGACATCATGAAAGTCTTTGTCGCAGGCGCGTCCGGCGCCCTCGGAAAGCAGCTGGTTCCCCGGCTCGTGGCCGCCGGCCACGAGGTCGTCGGAACCACGACGTCGCCCGGGAAGAGTGAGGCCCTCCGCGAGGCCGGAGCCGATCCCGTCGTCCTCGACGTCCTCGATGCGGACGCCGTCATGGCGGCCGTGGCACGCGCGAAGCCCGAGGCGATCGTCCATCAGGCGACCGCGCTGGCTTCCCTCGGCAGCCTGCGGAATCCCGACGAGGAGTTCGAGCTCACGAACCGGCTGCGCACCGAGGGCACCGACCACCTCCTGGCGGCAGCCGGCGCGGCCGGCGTCCGCAGGTTCGTGGCGCAGAGCTACACCGGCTGGCCGTACGCGCGCGTGGGCGGTCCGGTGAAGACCGAGGACGATCCGCTCGACCCGAGCCCGGTCCAGACCATGCGGCGGACGCACGAGGCGATCCGCCACCTCGAGTCCGCGGTCGCCGGCGCGGACGGACTCGAGGGCCTTGTTCTCCGCTATGGAGGGTTCTACGGGCCGGGCACCAGCATCGACGAGGGCGGCGCCCACACGGACCTGATCCGCCGCCGGCGCTTCCCCAACGTCGGCAGTGGGGCGGGCGTCTGGTCGTTCGTCCACATCGACGACGCGGCCGCGGCCACGGTGGCGGCCGTGGAGCGAGGTTCCGTCGGCATCTACAACATCGTCGACGACGACCCCGCGCCGGTCTCCGAGTGGCTGCCCGCCCTGGCCGCTGCCATCGGGGCCAAGCCGCCGCGGCACGTTCCGACATGGCTGGGGCGCCTCGCGGCCGGGGAGGCCGGGGTCGTAATGATGACCGAGATCCGCGGCGCCTCGAACGCGAAGGCCAAGCGCGAGCTCGGCTGGCAGCCGGCCCACCCCACGTGGCGCGAGGGCTTCAAGACCCTCGCACACGAAACCCGGCGCGCCGCGTAACCCACCCGACGCGGGCCGTCCCGAAGGGACATGTCAGGGGTCAGACCCCTGACATGTCCGCAACGGCCGGTGCGGGTGGTCCGCGCTTTCCGCCGGGTCGGAGCGGCAAGAGCCCGAGCCATGCCGGCCAAACACGAGCGACATGTCCCGCCGGGACATGTCCAGGGGTCTGACCCCGGAGAGGTCGCGGACATGGCCGGAAGGGGCACGTCGGGGCCTGGCCCCAGACATGGCCGCGAGGGCGGTGCAGGGCGGTGGGGCGCGGGGTTTGGGGCGGGTAGGCTCGGCTACACTGAGCCGGCCGCGGGGGAGTTCCCGAGCGGCCAAAGGGGACGGGCTGTAAACCCGTTGGCTCTGCCTTCGTAGGTTCGAATCCTACCTCCCCCATTTCCACGTTAGGCGGAGCGCGAAAACCGCTTGGTTAAGCGGTTCATACGTTCCGGAGAGGCCGGAAAAGCGCGTGGACCACGTACATCACCACGTACATCGAAAAGCGCTCGCGGGACCGTCAGAATCCGCGACGTGGCCGGGGGAGTCCTAGTACGCGGCCCGATCACGACGAGATCCCGCCTGGAGGGACGCCCAGATCGCGGGCGCGATGGAGCGCGAACGGATCCGCCGCGAGCAGGATCCGGAAGGACTCCGCGGTGCCCAGCGGGAGCGGACGCGCCGCACTCGCGCGAAGCAGGCCGCGCACGGACTGACGTTCCAGCAACTCCTCGCCACGAGTCCGCGCGGCGACGCGACGTCGCTCCGGCTCGTCCTCCGCGAAGAGATCGCGCTCGGACGGATCGAGTACCACAGCACGAGCCGCCGCTACCTCCTGAATCGCGGCCTTCCCGCCGACCTGCGCCGGGCCTTCCGTGATCTCTGACCTGGGACTAGTAGACCCATCTGCAAGTTCGGTCGGGTTCGGGTTCCGCCGGTTCCTGGGTCGCCGTAGAGTTCGCGGCGTGGTCGGGCGCGGCTATCGTGGTTGGCGGTGGCTGAGGAGGAATCGAAGGTGGCTGACCGCGACGCGATCGTGCGCGTGGCGCTCGACTACTTCGAGGGGTGGTTCGATGGCGACGCCGCCCGCATGGAGCGGACGCTCCATCCCGATTTGGCCAAGCGATCCCCGGACGACGCTCCTGCCCCCGGGGAACTGGAGAAGCTCACGGCGCGGGAGATGATCGAGGCCACGGCGAAGGGGATCGGGAAGACGCGAGATGTCCCTGATCGCGGACTCGAAGTCGAGGTCGAGCACCTGCATCGCGAGATCGCGAACGTGACCGTCCGCTCCGCCGTCTACGTCGAATACCTGCACCTAGTGCGTACGCGCGAGGGATGGAAGATCGTCAACGCCCTCTGGCAGCACCCTTGAGCCGCGAGAGCGTCATCGAGGCGCAGCGGGAACAGACGCGCGCCCGCTACCCGGACGAGACGGGCTACGTCGAGCGGGACGGCGTCCGCGTCTTCTACGAGGTCTACGGCCACGGCGAGCCGACGATTCTCCTCGGGCCGCCCTGGGCGATCGTGCACTCGCGGGTCTGGAAGATGCAGATCCCATACCTCGCCCGCCACTTCCGGGTCGTTGTCTACGACGGTCGCGGGAACGGCAGGTCGGACCGCTCTGGCTCGGCCGCGGCGTACGCCGAGTGGGAGTACTCAGCGGACGCGCTTGCCGTCCTGGACGCGACCGGAACCGCGGAAGCCGTGGTGGTGGGCTTCTCGTCGGGTGGCCGGTGGAAGTTGATCCTGGCCGCCCGGCATCCCGAGCGCGTCAAGGCGGTGTGCTTCCTGGCGGCTAGCCCAGGGCTGTCGCGCGAGCCGTTCCCATATGAGGCGTACCCGTTCGACGACGAGCTGGATACCGACGAGGGGTGGGCGAAGGAGAACCGCCACTACTGGCTCCGCGACTGGCCCGGGTACGTCGAGTGGTTCTTCTCGCAGTGCTTTACGGAGCCGCACTCGACGAAGCACATCGAGGATGCGGTCGGTTGGGGGCTCGAAACGACCCCTGAGACCATGCTCTTGACCTACGACGCTCCCGGACTCGACCCGGCCGAGGCTCGCGAGCTCTGCGCGCGCATGAGCTGTCCCGTGCTGGTCGTCCACGGCGACGAGGACGCGATCTTCCCGTACGCCGAGGGCCTCGCGCTCGCCGAAGCGACAGGTGGGGAGCTCGTCATCTTCAAGGGCTCCGGCCATTGCCCACAGGTCCGCGACCCTGTGCGGTTCAACCTGCTCCTGCGGGAGTTCGTGGAGTCGGTCGCATGAAGGCCACGCGATTTCGGGTCCATTACGCCGCAAGCGCAAGCCGTCGCTGCGGCTGCACGCTCGCCGCACCAGCCCACTTGCCGAGACGGGTGGGGGGCACCCCTCCTCCCCGCCCCCTCTCAGACCCCCGGAGGGGAGTGACGCCGCGAAAAAAACAGTCCAGCGTTTCAAGCGACAAATGGGAAGAAACTCCAGAAAGCCGAGTATCCATGCGGATTCCGAGCGTTACCCGTTACGTCGAAACGTGACAGAAGGCGTCCAGAAACGAGGAAGACGCGCTGGACGACTTGACGAACTTCGCACGCGGAGAGAGGCTCGTCTCTGACGATGAGCGACGCTGATCAGCATCTCCGGAGTCTCGACCAGCGGCGGCGACGTCCGCTTCGCAGGAACGCGCCCGAGCCGGAGCCGGATCCGCCGACGCTTCCGATCGTCACCCAGGGAGGCCGCACTCCGGGGACTCCGTGGCTCAGGCGCGAGTCGCCGGACGACTTGATTCGCGGATCCCGCGGGCGGCCCATCTGGACGCGGATCATGTAGGTCGCGCCGAACGGCTCGCCGGGTCACGCGCGCCGGGTCGGGTGCCCCTACTGGACGTAGGGCGAGACGGAGCCCGGTGTGTAGGCCTCATAGTCTGACGACGGGTCCTTCAATATGTTCGGCGACTCCCTGTGGCTGGAGCCGGGCGAGCCCGACACGACCGTCACGCCCATCACACCGACGATCGCCAGCGTCGCTCCGATCGTTGCGAGGATCTTTCGCATAGCTTCCTCCTCTCCTGGTCGGTGGCTGGACGGTTCAGACGAACTGGGTTCTCTGCTCGTCGGCCGATGTGGAAAACTCAAGGAACGTGTCGTTCGCTGATGCCGTGATCGTCCGATATTCGGGGCCGGAGAGCGAAGCGTTCACCAAGACGCCGCTTGGGATGCCGATCGCCAATGCCGCTCCGATGGTCGCGAGGGTTCTTCGCATCGTCATGCCTCCTTGCGGTCGTGGCCGCGTCTAACACAGTTGGTGCGGCCTCGTTCTCGCTTCACGGTTTCTTCGCAGCGCGGAGCCGTTCGGTTGACCCTCAGTAGCGAGCCGCGCGGTGGGCGAGGGGCCCACCCAAGGAACGTCGTGCCCGCGGATTACACTCCCTGACGCAGCATCTCACGTGGGAAGGGACGTTCCGCGCAGCGTCCCTTCTCCGTTCCGGGGGTCGTCCGGCCGACCGGCTACTAATTCCCTTTGAGATGCTGACAGCGATCAGAATGAGTTGGCGCGCGTCCACAGCTCTTTTGATCGAGTAGCCCGCTTCTAGCGGGCCGCTCGCCCCTAGGAGGCAGGACGCGTGAGCGACTCGCGCCGCGTCCTCGTTTTCGTTCTCCGTGACGCGCTCGCGCGCGTGATCCGCGCGCAGGAGGCGCTGCAGGACGGCGAGCTCGACCTCGCGGACGCGATCCTGGACGATCTCCAGGCGGATCTCTGGACGGAGATCGAACGCCTCGAAAGGGAGGCGGCGTGAGCGATCGGGCCGAGCGTCTCGCGAAGCTCGTCCAGACGTTCCGCCGCTGGCTCTACCTGCCCGACCCGGCGCGCTCCTCGCCGTGCTGGGGACCGTCGCCGCGAACCGGCTCGACGGCGATCCCGTCTGGATCCTCCTCGTCGGCCCGCCCGGCGGCGGCAAGTCGGAGCTCCTCACGCCGTCGCCGGGCTCGCGGACGTTCACCCCGCCGCCACGCTCACCGAGGCGGCGCTCCTCTCCGGCACACCGAAGCGCGAGCACGGCATCGGACGCCAAAGGCGGGCTGCTCCGCACGATCGGCGACTTCGGGATCATCGCTCTGCAAGGACTTCGGCTCCGTCCTCTCGATGAACCGGGACGCCCGCGCGCGGTCCTCGCCGCGCTCCGCGAAGTCTACGACGGCGCCTGGACACGGCACGTCGGCACCGACGGCGGCCGGACCCTCCACTGGGCAGGGAAGGTCGGCCTCGTCGGCGGCTGCACCCCGACGATCGACCGCCACCACGCCGTCATGGGCGCCATGGGCGAACGGTTCGCCCTCTTCCGGCTCCCCCGCGTGGACGAGGACGAGCAGGCACGGCACCGCGTCCGACTCCGCGCGGCGACCCAGAAGCAGCGGAGAGCGCTCTGGGTCGAACTCCCCGAAGTCCTCGCGGACGCGATCGAAGCGACGCTCCCGCCGCGGGAGGACCGTGATCCCGACGCGCGCCTCTTCCCGGAGCGGGAGCCGATCGTCTCCGGACCGCGATCGCTCGCGCCTGCAAAGCGGCGGGGATCCCGATCTTCTCCCCTCACGATCTGAGACACCGGAGGATCAGCCTCCTTCACGACCAGGGCAGGACGTGGGCGCAGATCGGAGAGTTCGTCGGCCAGCGGAAGCTCTCCGTGACTTCGGACACGTATACGCACGTCCTCAGCGACGGACGGGAAGTCGATCTCGCCGCGCTCCTCGACTGATCGTCGGGAGCCCACGAGGACACGTACATCCCTACGTACACGGGACGCTAGAAACCCCTCATTTCCAGGGGTGATCGAATCCTACCTCCCCCACCTCTCCGTGCCTGTGCCGGACGAGCGGCGCGACCGAGGCTTCGGGGCGAAGAGGAAGGCCCCGCGCGAGCCGGGGCCTTCCACGTCCATCCGGGCGTGCGCGGTCAGGACTTCCGCGCGGTCGCCTTGCCGCCCTTGCGGCCGGCGGCCTTCTTCTGGGCGGTCGTCCCGCCCTGCTTCGAGCTCGACCGCGAGCTCGACGAGCCGGACTTCTTGCCGCCGCGGCTCGAGGCGCCGGGCGAGTTCGCGATCTTGGCGGCGCGCTCCTTCGACATGCCCTTGTCCTTGAGCGCCTCGTACTGCTTCTCGTTCTTCACGCTCGGTCGCTTGTTCGGCATCGGACCTCCTTCCATGGGGCTTCGAGATCTCCTCGACGACACGGCCGGTCTCCCGGTCGACGCCCTGCCGCGCAACGTCCGCCTGCGCGACGTTTCGGTCTCCACCGCTCTGCTACCCGCCGAAACGGCCCGAAACGCGCCTCGAGGCTCTCAAGGCTCGGTGTGGACGATGACGTCGGCGATCTCGGGATGGCGTCGGCGGATCCGCTCCTCGATCTCGCTCGCGCGCGCGTGCGCGTCCGCGAGCGCGCGCTCCGGCGTCGATGCCGAGCGTGAGGAAGGCGACGAGCCCGTCCGCGGTGTCGAGGAAGCGGAGCTCGCGGGGCTCGGCGCCGGTCGCCTCGCGGACGATCCGGCGCACGCTCTCCGCCTCCGGCTGCAAGTCGCCGTGCGCGACGCTCCGCCCGGCCGCCGGCTCGGCGAGCGGCTCGAGGTGGGTCTGGACGGAGTCGACCTCGGGCGCGGCGGCGAGGATCTCGCGCTCGACCTGGGTGGCGACCTCGTGCGCCTCGGCGAGCGAGAGCGTCGCCGGGGAGCTTCAGGTGGAGCGAGACCTCGGTCCGGTCGCCGACCTCGAGCACGACGATGTTGTGGATCTCGCGGACGCCGGGGACGCGCAGCGCCGCCGCGTGGGCACGCTCGCGCAGCGTCCGCTTCCGCCTTCCCGCGGCTCGACGTGGACGACGACGTCCGCTCCCGGCACGGCCCGCTCGACCGCCTCCTCGACGGCGTTCGCGGCGGCATGGCCCTGCTCGACGGCCGCCGCCGGCGGGACGCCGATGACGACGTCGGCGAAATGGCGCCCGGCGGCGCGGCGCATGCGCAGGCGGCGGAGCTGGATGGGCGGCTCGAGCGCTCTCGATCGCGCCCGGCGCGCCGCCTCGACCTCGCGCGCGGGGGCCCGGTCCATGAGCACGTCGACGTTCTGGCGGATCAGGCGCGTGGCCGCCGCGGCGAGCACGAGCACCGCGACGAAGAGCGCCGCGACCGCATCGCCCTCCGGGTACCCGGCCCGGGCAGCGAGGAGCCCGACGAGAACGGCGATCGAGCCGGCCAGGTCGCTGCCGAAGTGGAGCGCGTTCGCGGCGAGCGCCGGGCTCCTGTAGCGCGGGCGCCCGGCGCCGAGGACACGCGGCACGGCTCAGCGTCGATGCGCGATGACGATCACGATGACGACGAACGCGTACCAGGTCGCGTCCACCTCGGCGGTGCCCTCCACGAGCCGCCGCACCGCGCGCGCGGCGATGACAGAGCGCAGCGACGACGAGGATCGACGCCTCCGCGAGCGCGGTCAGGTGCTCGGCCTTCCCGTGGCCGTACGGATGGCCGGGGTCGGCGGGGCGGCCGGCGACGCCGACCGCGAAGAAGGTGAGCAGCGCGGCGACGAGGTCGGTGCCGGAGTGCGCCGCCTCCGAGAGAAGGCCCAGGCTGCCGGTGGCGAGCCCGGTGGCGAGCTTGATCGCGATCAGGACGAGCGCGGCGACGACGGAGACGAGCGCGATGCGCCGCTGCGGGCGTCACGGCGAAAGGCTAACCTTGCTTCGGAGATGACTTGCCGGACCGCCCGCGAACGGCGCTACCTACGAGGTCGTCTGCCCGCACTGCAGCAAGAGCTTCGAGGGCGAGCTCCTGAGCGGCGCCGTCGCGACGCCACCAGGGCTTCAAGTGCCCGCACTGCCGGCTGTTCGTCGCGTACGAGCGCGCCGACGAGCAGGACCTCGTCGAGCCGAGCTGAGCCGGCCGCTGCCGCGCTACTGAACGCAGTCCTTCAGGCCCTGCGCTTCGGGCAGCGACTCGAGCTTCTTCAGCGTGTTGTTCTCGATCTGGCGGATGCGCTCGCGGGTGACGCCGAACGCGCGCCCGACCTCCTCGAGCGTCCGCGGCGGCTCGCCCTTGAGCCCGAAGCGAAGCTCGATCACCTTGCGCTCGCGCTCGGGGAGCGACTCGAGCGCCCGGTCGATGTCCTCGCGACGCAGGTTGAGCGAGGCCGAGTCGAACGGCGACTCGGCCTGGTCGTCCTGGACGAAGTCGCCGAGCTCCGACTCCTCCTCCTCGCCGATCGGCTTCTCGAGGGAGACGGGGAGCTGGGCCATGCGCAGGATCTCGCGCACCTCCTGCGGTCGTGATCTCGAGCTCGAGCGGCGATCTCGTCGGGCCGCGGCTCGCGGCCGAGGCGCTGGACGAGCTGGCGCTCGATGTGCACGACCTTGTTCAGCTTCTCGACCATGTGCACCGGGATGCGGATCGTCCGCGCCTTGTCCGCGATCGCGCGCGTCACCGCCTGGCGGATCCACCACGTCGCGTACGTCGAGAACTTGTAGCCCTTGCGGTAGTCGAACTTCTCCACCGCGCGGATGAGCCCGAGCGAGCCCTCCTGGATGAGGTCGAGGAACGAGAGGCCGCGGCCGAGGTAGGCCTTCGCGATCGAGACGACGAGGCGGAGGTTCGCCTCGATCATCTGCGTCTTCGCCGCCATGTCGCCGCGCTCGATGCGCTTGGCGAGCGAGACCTCCTGGTCGGCGGTGAGGAGGGGCACCTTGCCGATCTCGCGCAGGTAGAGGCGCAGCGAGTCGAGCGAGGGCTCGACGGTGAGGTCGAGCTTCGGGCCGACCTTCTCCTCCTCGGCGAGCGCCGGCTGCTCGTGCGGCGGCGCCTTGTGCTCGACGCCCTCCATGAGCTCGATGCCGTGGTCGATCAGGTAGGTGTAGAAGTCCTCGACCTGCTCCTTGGTGAGGTCGACCTCCTCCAGGCCCGCGACGATCTCGTCGTAGGTGAGGAATCCCTTCTCCTGCCCGTCGCCGACGAGCTTGTGGAGTTCCTCGATCTCGGGCAGGGAGATGTCGACCGTGAGCATTGACCCCGCCTTTCTCGTTACCCGTGCAACGTATCGCTGGTGGAACGAAAAGAGCCGGGATGTTGGCTCCCGGCTCGCCAGGCATCTGGGGCCGCTGATTCTACAGCGGACCGCGAAAAGCGGTAGGACGACTTTGGTGCGACCCGTGCCTCGGCCGCGATCGCGCCCACGTGCTCGCCGCGGCTGTCCTCGAGCGGGGTCTCCGCGAGCGCGGAAATGCCGAGGATCCAAGCCACGGCGGGCGCCGTCGCCCGCGAGGCTCCGTCCTCCGCCTTCACAGCGAGGCCGCGCCCGTCGGGGAGGCCGACGCAGAGGAGGCCTTCGGCGCCGCCCTTCGCGACGGCGCCGGGCACGCGCACGCATCACCTCGGTGGCCGCCCGCCCAGGGCCCTCGACGAGCGTCGGATGGCGAGGTCATGGCCGCGACGACTCGCGTGCGTCCCGACGAGATCGCCTCGGGCGAGCCGCGCGAACATGTGCGCCATGCGCTCGAGTGGGAGCCCGAACGTGACGACGCCGCAGCCGTCGGTCGCCGTTGCGATCGCGCCCGCCGGACTCTCCGCGGCGTCGGCGACGATTGCGAGGATCTCCCTCTGGAGCGGGTGGCCGGGCAGCCGGTAGCGCTGCCGCGGCCAGCCGCGGGCCGCGCACACGGCGAGCATGCCCGCGTGCTTCCCCGAGCAGTTGTGCTTGAGGCGGGAGCCCTGCTCGGGGCCGCACTCGAGATCCTCCTCGCCCGACCCGGAACGCGCGAGCAGCGCCCTCACCGCGTCGAGTTGCTCGGGGGCGGCCCCGTGCGAGGCGCACGCGATGGCGAGCTCCGCCGCCGTCAGGTCGAGCCCGGCCGCAGGCAGGGCCTGGAAGGGCTTCGCGGCCGAGCGCATGTAGGTGACGAGCCGTGCATCGCCCCAGGACTCCTCGACGTCGCCCTCCCGCACGACGACGCCGTGGACACGGTGGCGGGCCTCCACGAGGCCGCCTCGCCGCACGGCTACGCTGATCGCGTCCACGAGAGGAATCTATGCCCGAGTACCCGGAGGTCGAGGCGTATCGACGCGAGCTGGACGACGCCGTGGCCGGAGCGACGGTCGAGAAGGCGGGCCCGGCGCACGTCGCCACGCTGAAGACGTTCGACCCCCCGCTTGCCGCCCTCGAAGGCAGAGCCCTGGCGGGCGCCCGCCGCCGCGGGAAGCACCTCCTCTTCCCCACGGGCGACGGCGACCTCGTCCTCCATGTCCACCTGATGAGCGCCGGGCGCATCCGCCCTCTCGGGGCCGGTGCAGAAGGGACCGAAGACGCCGGCCTTCCGCCTCCTCTTCGAAGGAGGTGGGCAGGTCGTGCTCACCGAGGGAGGCGCAAAGAAGCGCGCCCGGGTCGGCCTCTACCTCCCGGAGACGATCGAGGCGGAGCTCGCCCATCTCGGCCCGGAGGCGGCGGACATCGAGGCGGAGGAGCTCGGGGAGATCCTGCGCCGCGAGGGCCGCCGGCTGCATCCCTTCCTGCGCGACCAGCGCGCGCTCGCCGGCATCGGGCGCGCGTGGTCGAACGAGATCCTCCAACGCGCCCGCCTTTCGCCGTACGCGCTCTCGACCGAGCTCGACGACGAGGAGGTCGGGCGCCTCGCCGACACCATTCGCGCGACGCTCGCCGAGGGCCTCGAGCTGCGCCTGCACGGAGCCTCCGACAAGAAGGCGTACCACATCCACAACAGGCTGGGTGAGCCGTGCCCGGCCTGTGGCACACCGATCGCCCGCGTCGACTTCGAGGAGCACACCATCTTCTACTGCCCGCACTGCCAGACGGGCGGGCGCGTCCTCAAGGACCGCCGCCTGTCACGACTCTTGCGCTGAAGCGTGACATGTGTGGCACATGCGTTAGCATGTGAGCCACATGGCGAGGATGATCCAGGTGAGGAACGTGTCCGACCGCCTTCACCGGGAGCTCAAGCGCCGTGCGAAGCGGCGTGGCCAGTCCCTGACGGATTACATCGAAGAGATCCTCGAGCGCGAGGTCTCACTGCCCCCGCAGGAGGAGGTCTTCGAGCGGATCCGCAGCCGTGAGCCCGTCGATCTCGGGGTGCCGGTCGCCGAGCTCATCCGGGCGGAACGGCGGGAAGCCGGCAGGGACGACTGAGCGCGCTCGTCGTCGATGCCTCTGCCCTCGGCGAGTACCTGCTCGCAGGCCGGGCGCATCGGCGAGTCGCGTCCGAGCTGGAGAGCGCGAGCAACCACCTCCACGTCCCGGGGCTGTGCGACCTCGAGGTCGCGGCGATGATCCGGCGGGCCCTGCGGCGCACAAGTCTTACCGAAGAGCGGGCGGCGGAGATCCTCGCCGACTACTTCGCCTTGCCGCTCAGGCGCCATCACCACACGCTGCTCATGGAGCGCATCCTCCAGCTGCGGGCAAACTTCTCGGCCTACGACGCGGCCTACGTCGTGCTCGCCGAGCGCCTACACACGCCTCTGCTCACGGCCGACCGGCGCCTGGCACGCGCCGTGCGCCAGCATGCTCCGGCGGTCGAGCTCGTCGCGGTCTGATCAGGCCGGCTGCAGCCGCAGCCGCATGGCCGCAAAGTCGAGCGTCAGGGCGCAGGAGCGGAAGAACTGGTGCGAGATCAACCCCCCGACGCGAAAGCCGAGGCCACGCTCGAGCTGCGGCGGGAACGCCCCGGCGACTCCGACGACACGCTGCCGGCGGAATTCCCCGAGCCGGAGCTCGTCGACGACGAACGGGGCTACTCGGAAGGCGCCCGAGCCCAGCGCGCGTGCCTCCTCGGCGAGCTCCTCCTGGACCTCGATGCGAGCCTCTCGCAACGTGGACGACGGGCAGGTGAACCCGTTGCCGGCGAGGCCGGTGTCCACGAAGAAGAGCGTCTCCTGGCCGCCGTTGACGGCGCCCCAGGCGACGACGAAGTGGTCGCCGGCCAGCCAGAAGGGAACGGAGAATCCGCCGGGCGGAGGCCCTTCGGAAGCGCGTTCGAGGACGAGCGCGCCGCGGGGGTAGTCGATGGTGCTCGTGAAGCGGGAAAGCGGCACCGTGCCGAGAATCCCGTCGAGTCGCGCCTCGCCGACCGTCGCCGCGACGGCTCCCAGGTCCAGGACGGCGACGGGGACGTTCCTCAGGACGAAGCCGCCGAGCCGGACCGAGTCGACTCGTCCGTGCTCGACGCGCGCCTTCCTCCCCCCTCCGAAGATGCCGCGCTCCGCTCCGAAGCCGGCCGCGTCTACCCGGCCCGCGAACTCCTGGTCGAGGATCGACTCCCCGCCGCCGGTGTCGAGCAGAAACCTGGCCGGCCCGCTCCCGTTGACGTCCAGCTCGAGGACCGGCAGCGGATCGGTCTTGACAAACGGAATCCGCGTGGGCGCGTCGCCGTCGATCTCGTTCGGCCGTTGCCCGGCGAAGCTCGCGAGCTGGCGCGCCTTGGCCGCCCGGCCGAGGCGCGCGAAGTGCGGCGCCGCACGGTCGAAGTCGTCGCGGCGGTAGTGCAGCTCCCCCAGCAGCCCGCGAGCGGCCTTCGACCTCGGCTTCAGCCGGAGAGCGGTGTCGAGCCGCCTCTCTGCCTCGTCCAGGTCGTTGCGAAGGAGCGCGCTGTAGCCGAGCCCGAGGAGCGCGGAGGAGTCGCCGGGGTGGACGTCGAGGAAGGCGGAGAAGGCCTCCTCCGCCTCGGCGAACCTGCCTACCTGCATGAGGCTCTCTGCTTCCTTCCGCACCGACCTCACGCCGGCTCCTCGAAATCGACGAGATCGGCCACCGCCGCGAGGACGGCGAGCAGCGGCACGACGCGATGGACGGCGACCTCATACTGGCTACGGGCTGTCTGCGTGACGAGGCCGGTGGCCAGCAGCTCTTTCAGGTGGTGATAGAGCGGTCCGGGGGACGATACGCCGAGTACGTCCTGCAGCTCGCTGCTCGAGTGCGGCCGTGCAAGGAGAGCGCGGAGGAGGACGAGGCGGCCCGGGTGCGCCAGAGCGCCGAAGGCTCGCACCAGCCGCTCGGGCTCGAGAGCGAGAACCTCCGGCACGGCGTGCTCGCGGATCCAGAGGGACTCCCGGTCCCCGAAGCCGGCCGCGCCCGCATAGGCAATCGCCCCCCGCACGTCCTTCGCCCGGTAGCGGGATCCACGGCGGGAGCGGAGGTGCTCGAGGAACGAGAGATCGGTCGCGGCAGGCTCGGAAGCGTGCTCGCGGGCGCGCCCGCCTTCGAGACGCTCGACCCGGCGTGCGAGTGTCGCCAGCTGCGACTCGAGAGCCTCAACTCTCGCGTCGTTTTCATTCATTCTAGAATACTAGATTACTAGACTAAGCGCTGGTGTTCAAGGCCGGTCTGCCGAGGAATTCCGGAGAATCCGGCGGAGCACCACGGCGTAGTCCTCGCCGCCCCAGCCCGCGTGCTCTGCTTCGACGAGCCACGCGCGTGCCGCCGCCGCGAGCCGCACGTCGATCCCGGCCGCCGCGGCCGCCTCGGCGATCAGGTCAGCGTCCTTGCGGGCCAGGGACAGCGGGAACCGGGGCGGATAGTCATCCGTCTCGATCGCCGCCCGCCGTCGCTCCGCCTGTGAAGCGGCCGGCGTCGCGGACAGCACCTCGAACGCCGCTTTGCGCGACAGGCCCAGACCCTCGGCGAGCGCCAGAGCCTCGCCCAGAACCCCGATCGCTCCGAACAGCGCGGAGTTGGCGGCGAGCTTGGCGGCCGCGCCGGAGCCGAGCGGCCCCACGTGAACGGTCGAGCCCAGCACGGAGAGGAGCGGCGTCCACCGTTCCACGAGACGGTCCGGGCCCCCGACGAAGATCCGAAGCGAGCCGGACTCGGCCTCCGCGAGACTTCCGAGCACCGGCGCGTCGAGCAAGCCCGCGCCTGGAGGAAGCACCGACCTCAGTCGGTCCACCGCCGCCGGCCCCACCGTCGACATCTCGATCGCAGTCGCAGACTCGCCGATCCCCGCGGCTAGTCCGGAAGGCCCCTCGCTCACCGCCTCGAGGGCGGCCGGATCCCCGATCATCGTGAGTACTGCGTCGGCTTGACCGGCGGCCTCGGCCGGGCTCGCGGCGGCAACCGCGCCGGCTGCGGCCAAGGCCTCCGCCTTCGCCGGCGTCCGATTCCAGACCACGACTTCATGGCGGGCGCCGAGGAGGCGGCGCGCGAGGCGGGCACCCATCCCGCCGAGCCCGATCACGGCCACCCGGCTCATCTCTGCGGCCCGGGCAGCCGGATTAGGAGTCTGTCGCCGGAAGCCTCGAGCGAGCCGCCCAGGGCGCGGACAAGGATGCCGGCGGTCGCCGCGCCGAGCTCGCGCAGGTCCTCCCCTAGGAGGACGACCCGCGAGGAATCCGTCAGCGGGGAGAGTTCGAGCTCGCCGCCGCGCACGGTGAGGTCGACAGAGTCCAGGCCGCCGTGCCGAGCGGCGGCGCGCACGAGATTGGCAAGGGCGCGGCGGGCGGCGGGCGGCTCGACCCGGACCGTCGCTCCCTCGCCCGAGAGGCGAACGCGTTCCTCGCCCAGCTCCGCGACCGCCTCCTGCGCGAGTTCCAGCGAGTCCACGTCCTCCAGGCGCGGCTCGTACCCGCCGGTTTCGATCCGGGTGACGAGCGAGAGCTGATCGAGCAGGTCGGCGATCTGACCCGAGGCGGCTTCGATCATCTCCACGTAGCGGCCGGCCGGCTCCTCGAGCTCTTGGCGGCCGAGGGTGCGCGCGAACCCGTACACGGTGGCGAGCGGCGTGCGCAGGTCGTGGCAGGCAATCGAGACGAGCTGGGGATAGCGGCTCTCTGCGGGCATTTCCGGGCTGCTACGTTTGGCGGGTGGACGAGAGACTAGCCGCGACCGCAGATCTGCAGGCCTCGACGCCCGACGTGCGCATCGGCCTTTCGCGCGCGGGAGTCACGGGGGTGCAGAAGGCGGTGCGCATGCTGCACGGCGGGGAGGAAGCTCTGGTCTCGGCCGAGATCGAGTGCTTCGTCGACCTCGACCCGGCGCAGAAGGGCGTGCACATGTCGCGCTTCCCGGAGCTCTTCGAGGAAGCCATCGACGAGGTCGTCATCGGGGGCAAGCTCCTCGTGGAGCAGCTGGCCGAGCACATTGCGCGCCACATCGTCGAGCGCCAGCGGGCGCTCCGCGCCGAGGTCAAGATCGCCGCCCGCTATCCGATCGAGCGGACGACGCCCGTGACCGCCCTGCGGACGCAGGAGCTCGTCACCCTGATCGGGCTCGCCGCCGCCTCGCGCTCGAGCACGCGGCGCGTCGTCGGAGTGGAGGCGACGGGCATCAACGCCTGCCCCTGCGCGCAGGGGCTCGTGCGGGACCAAGCGGCGGAGCGACTCGGCGAGGCCGGCTTCGAGGACGCCGACGTCGAGCGGATCCTGGAGCTCGTCCCGCTCGCCACGCACAACCAGCGCGGGCGCGGGACCCTCTACCTCGGCACGCAGCTGCGCCTGGACGCCGAGGACCTCGTCGACATCGTGGAGCGCTCGATGAGCTCCCCCATCTACGAGCTCCTCAAGCGCCCGGACGAGCTCTTCGTCGTCGAGCACGCCCACCTGACGCCCCGCTTCGTCGAGGACTCGGTTCGCCTGATGGTGAAGAGCGCGCTCGAGGGCTACGGCGACCTGGAGGCGGACGACTTCCTGCTCGCGCGCCAGGTGAACTTCGAGACGATCCACAATCACGACGTGCTCGCCGAGCGCTACGGGACAGTCGACGAGCTGCGGCAGGAGCTCGCGGGCGGGGAGCATTCCGCCCGCCACACCGAGCTCAGGGACTGGCTCCGCGTGGTCTGACGCCCGTCGGTCGGCGCCGAAGGTCGATCTTGTGCTCCTGCCCCGAGAGCAGACGGGCGATGTTGGAGCGGTGGAGGACGACGATCGCCACAGCGCCGCCGATGGTGAAGGCGATCACCGGCCAGGAAGAACCCAAGAGGACTGCGAAGAGCGGTAGGGCGAGTGCGGCGACGATGGAGGCGAGCGAGGCGTAGCGGGTCGCGAGGAAGACGACGATCCACACGCCTGCCGCGGCGAGCGCGGCGAGGGGGGCGAGCGCCAGGGCGACCCCGCCGGTGGTCGCCACGGTCTTACCGCCCCGTCCGAAGCTCATGAAGAGCGGACGCCAGTGGCCGGCCATCGCGGCCATGCCGGCGAGCACGGCGATGAGGTCGTTCCCGAGCCAGCGTCCGAGGAGGGCCGCGGCCGCGCCCTTGGCGATGTCCAGCAGGGCGACCGCCAGGCCGAGCTTGAAACCGAACGCGCGCCAGACGTTGGTCGCCCCCGCGTTCCCGCTCCCGACGGTGCGGATGTCCACGCCCTTCAGGAGCTTGGGGAGCCAGTACCCCCAGGGCATGCTCCCGAGGAGGTAGCCGGCGAGGACGAGGAGGGCGCCCGTGAGGATCACGGTTGGCTAGGTAGTTGATCGGGAAGTGTGGTGCCGTCGGGGGCGTCCGTGGCCGAGCATGAGGCCGCGATCATTCCGAGCTCGTACCTGATAGGTACGGGCGAGGAACGAGCGTGGTCTCAGGCGCTGTGTCACGGGCGTCATCCGGCGGTGCCACGGTTTCCGGTCAATTTCCGATCAAGCATCTAGATCTCGATCTGGTACCTCGCGACCCAGTCGTTCACGACGGCCCAGTCGAGGTTGCCGAAGAACGCGTCGATGTACGAGCCGCGGTCTGTCTGGTAGTCGAGAAAGTAGGCGTGCTCGTAGACGTCGAGCGCGACGAGCGGCGTCGCGTTCCAGATGGGGAACGTGTTCTGGGCGTCGCCGACGTAGTTGAAGAGCCGCAGCTCGTCCCAGTCGTAGGCGGTCCAGGCCCAGCCGCGCCCGGCCATCCCGCTGGCCTTGAGGTCGGCCCGCCAGGCGTCCACGCTGCCGAAGTCCCGCTCGACGAGCGCGGCAACGGCGCCTCCCGGGTTGCCGCCTCCGCCGCCGAGGTGCTCGAAGTAGATCTCGTGGTTCTTGATCCCCCCGATCGCGAAGGAGAGATCGACCTTCAGGGCGCGAACGTCGGAGTAGACCTGGTTGGCCGCTCCGAGGTCGACCTCGGCCAGCCTGGCCAGGATCTCGTTGCGCTTGTTGACGTAGCCCTCGTAGAGCTTGTAGTGCGCCTCCACCGAGGCGCGGGAGATCCCGTCCATCTCGAGCAGAGCCGGCTTCAGCTCACGCGCCGCGATCTCTTCCCGGTTGAAAGCCAGAGTCGCCATGCCCACCTTTCTCCGTTCGCCTGGTGCGGCGGGAGCTTATCGTTCTCCGCATGACCTCCCCCCATGGTGCCCTCGTCACCGGCGGGACGGGTCGCGTCGGTGGCGCGATCGCGTCCAGGCTCGAGGCGGAAGGCTTCCGCGTGAAGGCCGCCGGGCGCCGCGACGGCGACCTGGGGAGCGCCGACGCCGCGCGCGCGCTCGTCGAGCGCGCGGCGGCGGAGCTCGGCGGGCTCGACCTCGTCGTCCACGCAGCCGGCGAGGGCTTCGTCCCTCGTCCGGCCGACGAGGTCACGGAGGCGGACTGGGACGCTGCGATAGGCGCCACAGCGAAGGGAAGCTTCTTCGTCGCCCAGGCGGCCGCGCCGCACCTGCGGGCCTCCGAGCTCGGGCTCCTCGTACTGGTAGAGGACGTCGCCGCCTATCAGGCCTGGCCGCTCTTCGCACCCCACTGCGCGGCGAAGGCCGCGCAGGCGATGCTCACCCGCGCGCTCGCCCGCGCCTTCGCGCCCGACGTCCGCGTCTGCGGGATCGCTCCCGGCACCGTCGCCGTCGAGCCCGACCAGGAGGAGCGTCGCGCGGCCGAGACGCTCCTCGGCCGCATCGGCTCGCCCGAGGACGTGGCGGAAGCTGTCCTCTACCTCGTAAACGCTGAATTCGTCACCGGCACGTCGCTCGTCGTCGACGGCGGACGGCTCCTCACCTGAATCCGCATGGGTTTGAGATTCGTATCGGAAGGCGATATGTCTGCCGCTGTGGCGACGGCCGAGTCCGACGCTCGTCTCATCCAGCGTGTTGCCGGCGGAGACTCCGATGCCTTTACCGAGCTCTACCGGCGCTTCGCCCGTCCCGTGTTCGCGATGGCGCAGCGCCAGCTGGGCGACAACGGCCGCGCAGAGGAGGCAGCGCAGGAGACCTTCGCCGCCGTCTGGCGTTCGGCGCGGAGCTACCGGCCCGAGCGCGGCTCGGGCTCCGCCTGGCTCTACGCGGTCGCCCGCCACGCGATCATCGACCGCGCCCGGCAGCGCCGGGACCCCGTCGCCGAGCTCCCGGAGGAGGCGTCGTCCGAGGCCGGCCCCGAGGAGAGGGCCGAGGGCGCCTGGCTCTCGTGGCGCGTCCACTCCGCGCTCGAGCAGCTTCCCGAGCGTGAGCGGGTGGTCCTCGAGCTCGCGTACTGGAACGGCCTCTCTCAGACCGAGATCGCGAGCTACCTCGACGTCCCGCTCGGGACCGTGAAGACGCGCACCCGCACAGGGCTCGGTCCGGCTCTCGGGGCTCCTCGAGGAGGTAAGGGGATGAGAGAACCGCCGGACTTCCGCGACCTCGTCGGGGACGACCTCTCGCCGGAGGAGCTCGAGCGGCTGCGGCGCACGGACGCCCTCCTGCGCAAGGTCACGGCGCCCAGCGATGTCCCGGCGACCCTGACCCAGTCCGTGGCGGAGATCCCGCTACGGCAGAGACCCGGGTCGCGAAGGCGCCTCCTGCCGGCCCTCGCCCTCGCGGCCGCACTGGCCGCAGGGTTCTTCGCACTCGGACGCTGGACCGGCGGCGGGTTCGAGGAGGCCTACACGCTCGACATGGAGCCGACGCAGGCCGCTCCCGGGGCTTCGGCGAGCATCCAGGTCGCGGAGGAGGACGAAGAGAGTGGGAACCGCGAGCTTCGCGTCACCGTCGACGGCCTTCCCCAGCTGCCGCGCGGCGAGCAGTACGTCCTCTGGCTCGAGAAGGACGGACGCTTCGCGGGTACCTGCGGCGTCTTCGCAGTCGGCGAGAGCGAGACGACCGTGCCGATGACGATCGCCTACGAGATCCGCGACTTCGACGCTTGGGCGATCAGCCGCTACGACCCGGACGGCCGCCCTCCGCAGCTCCTCCAGGGGGAAATCCCGGCGAGCTAGCCGGAAGGCCTAAGGCGCGACGCGCCCGTTCGCCAGGAAGGCGGCGTGCGTGATCGGCATGAGCTGCTCGAGGAACGATTCGGCCGCCGCGGCGTACTCCCGGATCTCGTATTGGGCCGCCTCGTGGTTCCGGAGGCCGCAAAAATGCATGAGGCTGCGCGGGTTGCAGCTCCAGTAGTACTTCGTGTAGGTCGAGAGCGGCAGGACGGTGCGCGCGACCTCCTTGGCCACGCCCCGCTCGAGCATGCGCTCGTACGCCTCGAAGGCGCGCTCCGCGTTCTCCTCGATCTCGCGCCGCGCAGCCTCCCTCGTCTCCTCGTCGACCGGCTCGAACGAATACGCGCCCGGCTTGCCGACCTGCGTGCGCACGAACTCGGGCACGTAGAACTCCGCCTCCATCTTGGAATAGCGCCCGCTCCACTCGTTGTAGCTGTGCCCGGCTCTGTGACGGTGGTGCTCGCGGACGACGAAGAGCGGCGCCTTGACGAGGAAGCGGAAGTAGCCGTGCTCGAACGGGCTCCCGTGCCTTTCGCGCATGAGGAAGCGGATGAGGCCGGCGTCGCGGTCGGCCATCTCCTGCGACTCCTGGTTGAAGGAGACGCGGGCGCCGTTTACGACGGCGAGGTCGGTGGCGAGGGCGCCGTCGAGCGCCAAAAAGCCCCGGTCCAGAACGGGGACGACGTTCTCGCGCTCGACCTGCTCGGCCACCGCACTCATCGGTCCGAGTCTAGATGGTTGACCGGAAAGTGTAGTGCCGTCGGGGGCGTCCGTGACCGAGCATGAGGCCGCGATCATTCCGAGCTCGTACCAAAAAGGTACGGGCGAGGAACGAGCGTGGACTCAGGAGACGTGTCACGGGCGTCATCCGGCGGTGCCACGGTTTCCTGGTCAATTTCCGATCAAGCATCCTGGCCCGCGGAGGAAGCCACCCCGGTCGCTAGAGTCATCTCGTGAGCGCGAGGCTTCTGGGGAAGTCGGGACTGGCTGTGGTCGCATGCCTGCTCGCCTCGGCCTCGCCCGCGGCCGCCCAGGACGCGAAGCCGCTTCCCGCCATCGCGCCGACGGCCGACGATGCGCTCACGGAGGCGCTCGAGGAGGGAGAGCTGACGGAGGCCGAGTACGCGCTCGAGCGCGGCCGGTCGCTCTTCCAGCTCCCCAAGGTCGAAGCCGAGTTCGGTGACGTCGAGCGCGCCGGGGCCCGGGACGCGACGCTCATCCTCCGCGACCTCGCCCTGCGTCTGCGCTCCTTGTCACCCGACGAGCGCGCCGCGGCCCGCAGCCTTCTGGCACGACCCGACGGCGGCGGAGTCCCGGTAGGCAACGGGTGGACGGCTCCACCGCCACACCGGGCCGCAGCCTGCGGACCAACGATCTGCGTGCACTGGGTCGAGTCGACCGCGGACGCGCCTCAGGGAGCCGACGGGAATCCAGCGACCATCCCGCCCTGGGTCATGACGACGCAATCGGTGTTCGACCACGTCTGGACGCAGCAGGTGGACTCGCTCGGCTACAAGGCGCCGCTTCCCGACCACCGCCCGGTCGGTGACCCCCGCCTCGACATCTACCTCGACGACCTGGGCGTGGACCGGGTCTTCGGGTACTGCACGACGGACGACCCGCGGGCCGACGACTTCAACGTCTTCGCGGTCTCGGCTTACTGCGTGGTGGACAACGACTACGCCGCCGTCCAGTACGGGACGACGCACACGCCCCCGGAGTTCCTCCAGGTGACGGCGGCGCACGAGTTCCACCACACCGTCCAGTTCGCCTACGACTGGCTCGAAGACCCGTGGCTGATGGAAGGGACGGCGACGAACATGGAGGAGACGATCTACCCCGCCGTCGACGACAACGTCATCTTCCTACGGCGGGCCAGCCAGTTCGGCTCGCCCGCCGTCTCGCTCGACCGGGGAGGGCTCGGCGACTTCGAGTACGGCTCCTGGATCTTCTGGCGCTATCTGCAGGAGAAGGTCGCCGGTGGTAACCCGGCCATCCTGCGGGAGATCTGGGACCGCGTCGACGCAGCCGCCCCGACGGATCCCGACGACTACTCCCTGCGGGCCGTGTCCGTCGTTTTGCGCGCGCGCGGCAGGCTGCTGGCGGGCGAGTACGCACGCTTCGGGGTCGCCAACCGCCTGCACAGTTATCTCGACGGCGGCAAGTACCCGGCCACGCGGACGTTCGCGCGCCACGGCCTTGGTCCGCGCGTCCGGACGACGCGCTGGCGCTCGTGGAGGTTCAACCACCTCACCACGCGTTTCTTCTCCTTCACCCCGGGCTCCAGGGTCGGCCGCTTCAAGAAGCTCGGCGTCGAGGTCGATCTCACGCTCAACGGCGCCCGCGCGATCCTCATCAGCTACTACAAGTCCGGCAAGGTCGAGGTCCGGCCCATGCGCCTGGGTCGCCTCGGGAACGGCTTCAAGCGCATTCCTTTCGGCCGCGGCGTCGTGCGGAAGGTCGACCTCGTGCTCTCGAACGGAAGCTCGCGCTTCCGGAGCTGCTTCCAGGACTTCGACGTGCCGGTCTTCTCCTGCATGGGGTTCGCGAAGGACGACCGCCGCGTCTACCGGTACCGCGCCACGCTGAGATAGCCGGCGGAGCCGGCTTGACGCGCCTTGCCGGGTCGGGAAGGATGCCGCCGTGGTTCTGCGACAAGGGGGGCGCGGTTTGGGGGAGCCGGCTCGGCGCGTTCGCCTTCGCGTGTATCTAGACAGGGGAGTGGTGATGCAACGAATCAGTCTCTGGATCTCGCTGCTCGCCGCGCTCGTGCTGGCCGCGTCGCTGGGCGCTGCGCCCGCGAGCGCGGAGATCGCGCCGCCGTGGTGCGGCACGCCCGAGCCCGACGCTGCCGAGAACCTTCCTGACGGAACCGATCCGACGGACCCACCCGGCAGCTTCCCGCATATCCCGTACTACGCAATCGGCTGCACTCTCGAGTCGATTGCGGAGCAGAGCGACGGGCGGATGACCGTGGAGGTCGTCGGCCAGTCGGCGACGGGACGCGACATGTACCTCGTCACGATCAACGCGCTCGATACGCGCGACCAGCGCGAGGCCTACCGGAACTGGAGGGACATTCGCAAAGACGCCCTCGACAATCCCTCGAAGGCCCAGAAGATGCTGAGGAGGGCGGGTGACGACGTCAAGATCCCGATCTTCATCCAGAGCGGCATCCACGGGAACGAGTACGAAGGCGTCGACGCGGCGATGCAGGTAATCGAGCGGCTCGCGACGACGCCCTACGGAGCCGACCCCGAGCTGGACGAGCTCCTCGACTCCGGGATCATGCTCTTCAACGTGGTTCAGAACCCGGACGGCCGCGTCGCAGGCATCCGCCAGAACGGCAACGGGTTCGACCTGAACCGTGACTACCTCACCCAGTCGCAGTCGGAGGCGCGAGCCTCCGTGAGCATCATGCAGGAGTGGCTCGCAACCGAGGGTCTCGACCTCCACGGCTACGCCACGCCGACGCTCAACGACGGCACGACCAAGCCGCATAACCCGGGCCTCGAGTACGACCTGTTCGCCAAATGGAATCAGCCGCGGCTCGACGCGAACGAAGCAGCGGTGAACGCCATCGGACAGGAGATGCAGCGACCCGTGAACGACTGGTGCGCGGACGCCGACCTGCCTCCGCTACCCGGCGGCCCCTGCGCCGACGGGAGCCCACCCGGGCCGGCCGTGGCCGAAGGCTGGGATGACTGGGGCCCGTTCTACACCGCCACCTACATGCAGCTCACCGGCGTCGACGCCTCGACGGTGGAGATGTGCCGAGACGAGACGGAATGCGGCGGTCGCGCCGGCGCCCGCCAGATTCAGTACACCGTCGTCAACTCGACGATGGACTTCGTGGTGGACAACCGCCAGGGGCTGCTCTTCGACCACCTCGAGATCTTCCGCCGTGGCGCCGCCAACGCAGCCCGCGTCGAGTGCTGCCCGCCGCCGATCGTCGGCGACCACAACTGGATGACCGAATATCCGAACGCCTACGTGATCCCGTTCGGCGAAGGCCAGCGGAGCAATCCCGAAGCCAACCGTCTGGTGCGCTGGCTGCTCTTCAACGGGATCGAGGTCGAGAAGCTGGAGAAGCCGTATCGCTTCGATAGCCAGACGTTCCCGAAGGGCTCGTATGTCGTCTCGATGAAGCAGGCGCTCCGGGGTATCGCCGACACGGCGCTCAGCATCGGCACCGACGTCTCCTCCCGCACGAGCATTCTCTACGCGCCGCCGGCGGCTTGGAGCCACGGGTACCTGTGGGGAGCGGACATCGTCAGAATCGAGCGAGACGCGAAGTTCAACCCGCGGACGGACGAGATCAAGAAGCCGAACAGGCTCGAGGGCGGCGTCGAAGGCCGGGGCGCGAGCGCCTACGCACTCGAGATCGATTCCCCGACCGCCGTGCGTGCTTTGAACGAGCTCGTCGGCGGCGGCGTCTCCGGGCAGCTCGCCCTCGAGCCGTTCGACTCGACCGGAGGGACTCTCCCGGCCGGAAGCGTGATCTTCCCCGCGGGCGCAAGAGACGAGCTCGACGCGAGCGGGAAGGCGAACGGCCTCACGTTCCACGGCGTAGCGGGCGCACTGCCCGCGGTCGACCAGGTCGAGGGTGTGCCGAGGATCGCCGTGCTGACGGGTGCTGTGAACCAGAGCATCTGGGTGCTCCGCGACCTCGGGTTCACGGCGGATCCCGTGTCGACCTCGAACTCTGGCCAACTCAACAACCCTGCTCTGCCCGACCCGCTGGCCGGCTACGACGTCGTCTTCAACTCCGCAAACTGGCCGTCCGGCACGACCGCCCGCGCGCGGTTGACGGCCTTCTTCACCGCCGGAGGCGGCTATATCGGCACGAACGCGGCTGGGGCGAACTTCCTCAGCGCCGCCGCCTCGGGTCAGCTCCCGGGCCTTGCCGCGACGGAGGTGACCACCGACTTCGGTGAGAGCGGCATCTTCAACTGGCAGAACACGGGCGGCACCGCCAGCGTCATCACGGGCACGTATCCAGGCGAGGACACACTGATCATGGACCCGCCGACGTGGTTCCCGGCGGTGCCCGCGGGCGTGTCCGTGGACGGGCGCCTGCTCGGCGACACGACGAGCATGTTCGCCGCAGGGCTCTGGAACCTGCCGCGGGACCCGGCGGCCGCCAACGCGGCGGTCATCGTCCACGGCGCGAGCACGGCGCCGGGAAGCCTGGCGCGGATCACGGCGTTCGCCATGAACCCGCTCTACCGGGCCGACCCCGAGCGCGAGTGGCCGCTCGTCTCCGGCGCCGCGTACTGGGCCGACCAGTAGTCGAACCAGCAGGCCATGAAGCCCACGCGAGGGGCGGGAACACCCGCCCCTCGCTCTTTCCGCCGGCGGGGGCGAGTGTCAGAGGTCGGCCAGACGCTCCGCCGGCCGGACGTCGCCGGCGACTCCTAGTCGCACTGCCTCCGCGCCCGCCTGACCGCGAGTCCGTACGCCGAGCTTGCGGAGGATGGCCGAGACGTGGTGGTCGACCGTCTTTTCCGAGACGAACAGGCGCTCGGCAATCTCTGCGTTGCGGAGCCCCTCTGCAACGAGCGCGAGCACCTCGACTTCGCGCGGGGTCAGGTTGGCGGGGTTCTCGCGCGTCGCCTTGCGGGGGCCTCGCGGGATTCCCCGCACGCCGCGCTCACGCAGGCGGCGCATGACGATCGCCGCGGCCGGCCGGGCCTCGAGGCGCTGCAGCTCGTCAAGCGCGCGCCGGAGCGCGTCGTCGTCCCCGTGGGCGAGCGCAAGGGCCGACTCGTAGGGGCACCCGAGCTCGGCCCATCGCTCTGCAGCGCCCGCCCAGTCGCCGGCCAGTTCGAGCGCGTACGGCTCCGCGGCGGCCGGTGGCGGCCCCTCCTGGATGCCCGCCCGCCGGCGCCAGACGGCGAGCTCCCCGGCCACCCACGAGGAGCGGCGCTGCACGGCCAGGGCGAAGGCCGCCTCGGTCGCCGCGGCGACGGCCTTCCGCTCGCCCTCGAGCCAGGCGGCCTCTGCCCTTGCGGCGGCGACGGGCGCGATCCGCGGAAGCTCCCCGGTGGGCTCCGCGAGCGCCAGCGCTTCGTCGAGCGGCGCCCAGACCTCCGGATCGCCTCGACGCGCGCGCACGAGCCCGCGAACGACGAAGGCGAGGGTCCGGGGGAACGTCGAGATGGCGCGCTCGTGCAGGACGAGGGTGGCCAACTCGGCCGCCTCGTTCCAACTCCCCTGCTCGAGCTCCAGACGGGCCCGCCAGGCGACGGCGTAAAGCCCGTACACCTCGACGCCGTGTTCCGTGCAGTACTCGAGCCCAGCAGCGAGGTGCCTCTTCGCGCTGGGGTAGGACCGCAGGCGCACAGCCGACTCGCCCAGATTCTGCAGCGCTCGACCAGCGTGGTCGTGGAGTCCCGACCCTCGAGCCAGCTCGAGGCTCCTTTCGAGCTTCTCCCTGCCGCCGGGCCTCCCCGCCAGGAGCTCCGCCGTCCCGACGTTGTTGAGGGCGTGACTCAGGACCTCGGTGTCGTCGAGGCTCTCCGCGAGCTCTATCGCGCGCGAGCCCCACGCCAGGGCTCCTTCCGTGTCCGCGGCGTTCATGCAGAGCTGCGAGACCGTGCTGTAGGCCTGGGCGAGCTCGCGACCGGGGGGAAGCTGCTGGAGGAGCGTCACGGCCTCTTGTATCGCTCCCTCCGCTTCCGCCCGCCGGCCGGGGCACCAGAGGATGTTGGAGAGCGAGCGAAGCCCGTCTCCCTCCGCGAGCCTGTCGCCCAGCTCTCGGCGGCACTCGATTGCGCTCCTCAACGCCCCGATTGCCTCGTCCGCCTGGTCGGTCAGGTAGCACTCGTACGAGCGCCGCTCCAGGAGCTCGGCCCGCGCGTCCGGCGGCAAGCCGGCGGCGAACCGAAGCGCCCGGCCGTACTGGGCCGCGGCTTCGCGGTGCGCGCCGAGTGCCGCCGCCTGTGCGCCGGCCGCCGGCGCGTAGCGCAGCACAGCCTCTGTATCGTCTGCCGCCTCCGCGTGGTGCGCGAGCCGCGCGAGATCGGGCGCACCCGTCGGAGGCTCGGACAGCGCCGCGAGCGCCTTCCGGTGCAGAGCGGCCCTCCGGTGCGGCGGAAGCGCCTCCTCGACGGCGAGCCGGGCGAGCTCGTGCCGGAACGACACTCCAACCGGATCGGCCGTGAGCATCCCGGACGCCAGGCACTCGTCGAAGTCGTCCGAGGCCTCCCCGGCGAGCACTTCGAGGAGCCAGAGCTCGGCCCGTGGCGGGACTGCGGCGACTGCGTCCAGAAGGGTTCTCGCAGCCGGCGTCAGCCGAGCGGCACGAGAGAGAACGGCGTCCCGCACCGTAGGCGGGATCTCCACGTCGCCCGCGGCGAGCGCCTCGGTGACGAAGAAGGGGTTGCCGCCCGTCGCCCGGTAGAGCTCGCCCGGATCGACCCCGTGCGGCTCGGCGAGGGCGGCCACCGCATCCGGCGAGAGCGGCGCGAGCGAGAGGCGCTCGACGGCCCGGCCCGGCGCGAGCTCTCCGAGCACGAACCGTAAGGGGTGGTCGCGGTCGAGCTCGTCGTCGCGGTAGCTGGCGAGAACGAGCGCCGAGACCGTCTCCATCCTGCGGCCCAGCAGCCGCACAACGTCGAGCGTGGCCTCGTCCCCCCAATGCAGGTCCTCGAGCACGAGGATCGTCGGACGGCGGCTCGCCAGCTCGTCCATGAGCGCGGTCGCCACCGCGTGCGGCGTCGCTTCGCTGTGCACGAGCTCTTCGAGCCGACCGCCCGTAGCGTGGACGACTTCGAGAAGCGGCCCGAGCGGAGGCGGGGTGAAGAGGGCGTCACAGGCGCCCCAGAGAATGCGCGCCGCTGCGTCCTGTTCGTCACAGAAGTGCCGGAGAAGCGCGGTCTTGCCCACCCCCGCCTCGCCGCCGACCAGCACGAGGCGGCCTCGCCCGGTGTCGTCCACGGCGGCGAGCGCCGATCGGAGCTGTTCGAGCTCGGAGGAACGCTCGAGAAGCTCGATTTGGGATCCCGTCTGCAAGGTCACAGTGTTCCGCGGCGCAGGGGGGTTGTTCAAGCAGCGTCGTGCGCCGGCGCCGCCCGGATCAGATCCCGCGCCGGTCAGACCTGGAGACGTCAATTGCGGCCACGTCCCGGTGCCACACGCCGGGGACAGGCCCCGACACGGCTCGGCCGGGCGTGTCCGTTTCGGCCTACCGGCGCCAGCGGGGTCGGGCGCAGCCGACGATCGTGCCCGGGCTGCGGGAGCGGCGGAAGACGCCGTAGGCCGGATGCTTCGCGTTCCGGTCCGGGCGCGTGTTGCCCTCGAGCGTCTGGAGCCGGCCGCCGCCCAGATTGCGCTCCACCAGGCCGACGTGGTCGGCCGGCTCCGGGTCGGCCGTGTCGAAGTCGAAGTAGACGAGGTCGCCCGGCCGCGCCTCCGCCGGGCGGATGAGCCCCTTCTGGAAGCCGTTCGTGCCCGCCCGGGCCCACCCGAGGCCGGTAGGCGTGTAGATGATTCCGTCGGGGACGACGAGCCCGCCGGCCCGCAGACACGCGCCGACGAAGACTCCGCACCAGGGCCAGCCGGGCTGCCCCTTCCTCTGCGGCGAGCCGTAGGGCCTCCCCCACCTGTCGATGAGGCGGCTCCGGTTCGAGCCGATCGGATTCTCCTCATGGAGGAGATGCGACCGGGCGAAGGCGAGCGCGGCGCGCGCGCCGCGCTGCCTGAGCTCCCTCCGCCGCTCTACGCCGCGCGCCTTCTGCTCGTCCGTTCGCTTTGCGGGCTCGACGATGAGCCGCTGCGAGGGCACGCTGAGCGCGTAGGGGCCGGCTCGCCTGACCCCGAGCCCGAGATACCAGGCCGTCTCCCGGGCGGCGTGATGTGTCTCCGGCCCGTACTGGCCATCAACCTCGATCTGGGCGAGCTTGTGCCGTCGGCGGAACTGGTTGACCGCCTCCTGAAGCAGGCGGACGTCGGGGCCCTTGATCCACGGCGACGTGATGGAGAGCGGGCGCATCGGCTTGACCTGCGGCGGGCCCCCGGAAAGCTTCCCGAGCGCGGCCAGGTCGGCGTCCGTCGCGCTCCCGGCGCGCCACACGTCGAAGCCGGTGAACTCGAGGCCGCGCAGGCTCTCGAGGAGCTCCGCCGCCGTGGGGCGCGCGACCGCCCCCTTGTAGGCGCCGAGCGTGGGCCGAATCGCCTTGGCGGGCCAGACTTCGCCGGCCGCGCGCAAACAGGCGTACGGATGGAGCTTCGAGTTCTCCCCGAAGTACGCCTGCGGGTGGAAGTCGAATCCGTGCCGATGCCAGGCCTTCCAGTCCAGGCCGGCGTGGTAGTCGATCCGCCCGAAGCTCGACAGGGCGGCCGGCAGCCGGGGCTGGCGGCGCCGAAAGGCGGCCGCGAAGCGGCGCGAGGCCGTCCGGTTCCGCTCGTACTCGACCTCCGCGTTGGCGACGTAGCAGTCGGCCTTCAGGCGGTCGACGAGCTCGGAGGCGAGCTTGGCCTCCGCGGCCGGGCGCTCTCCGCGCAGGTAGCCCCAGACGCCGAAGCGAAGGCCGTGGCGACGGGCTGCCTCGGCGTACGCCTCGAGTAGCGCGTCGTTCCGGCGGAAGAGTGAATCGCCGTCGTGCCCCTTGACGAGTAGATACGTGAACTTGCGGCGGGCGAGCGAGGCGACGAGGGCGCCGGGCCGGAACTCGTCCGCGTTCCAAACCCAGATGCCGCACCCGGCGAACGGTGAGCGCCGTCTCCTACGAGAGGCAGGCATTCGATCCTCCTTGCGAATTAGCCGACCCGTACCACACGACGGGCCCTGCGAAGGAGATCTTCCCCCAGCTACTCGACCACAGCGGAGCACGTGAGCGTGTAGTTCAATACTGAACACCGATGTCGAGGTGCGATTCAACCGGGCAATGAAACGCCCAGCTGAGAGCCCGGCGCCGCGCCGCGCCCCCGGAGGCTCGGCTAAGTCGGCGTACTCGCGCGTCGAGAAACTGCTCTCCCGCGAGCGCTGCGTCGTCCTCGACGGCGGGACTGCGACAGAGCTCCCGGGGCTCCACCCGGCCGCCGGCACCTTGCGCGACGACGGTACCTGGGGAACCTGGGCGCTCTACCACTCTCCCGCTGCCGTCCTCGACGTCCACCGACGGTACGTCGAGATCGGCTGCGACGTCATCTCGACCGACACCTGGGGCGTCCTCTCGGCCATGGACGACGAGCCGTCGGCCCGGCCGGACATGCCCTCGGCGAATTGGCTCGAGCTCGCCCGGCGAGGCATTCGTGTCGGCCGCGAGGCGATCGCGCAGTCCGGGCGCTCCGGCGAGTGCGGCCTCGCCTTCAGCCTGCACGGGGACATCTACGACGCGAACCAGCTCGAGAGCCTGGGGCTCTTGAAGCGCGTCTTCGCCGAGGACCCTCCGGACCTCGTCCTCCTGGAGACGATGTCACTCATCCGCGAGCAGGTGACGATCCCGGCCGTCGAGTCCCTGCTCGAGACGGGCATCCCCGTCTGGCTCAGCTTCCGCCGCTGCCTGCACGGGGTCTGCGGCGTGTTCGGGCAGCACTGGGGCGGGCCCGAGGGCGACTTCTTCGGACGGGTTTCCAGACGCTTCGAGGAGATGGGTGTGGCGGCCCTGCTCGTCAACTGCATCCCTCCCGACCACGTGCCGGGGATCCTCCCCTGGCTGCGGGACTTCACCGACCTCCCGCTCGGCGTCTACCCGAACCTCGGCTATTTCACCGAGTCGGGCTGGACCTTCGACGCTCGCACCGGCTCGCATGAGTACGCGGACCTGGCCGCCGCTTGGCGGAGCGAAGGGGCGCAGATCATCGGAGGGTGCTGCGGTGTCCGGCCGCACCACATCGCCGCAGCCCGCGAGCGCCTCGACGGCATGCCTCCCGGCCGGCCGCAGGTCGCCCCGTTCGAGCGCCACCGCTCGTCAGGGGAGGTTCCCGGCGCGGCGGAGGTGCGGACGCCCTCGACCTGGATCGACGAACGGGGGCGGAGCCTCTACCCGCTTCCCTTCCCGGAGATCCAGGTGGATATGGGCGTCTTCGTCCCGACCCAGGGAAGCTTCCTTCTCTGGAAGCACCTCTTCCGGACCGGCATCGGCGAGGGAAAACGGTGCCTCGACGCCGGGTGCGGCACGGGCCTGCTCGCCGTCCAGCTCGCCCTCAACGGCGCGGAGCGCGTGCACGCCATCGACATCGACCGGGCGGCCGTCGTCAGCACGCTCACGAACGCCGTCCGGAACGGGGTGGGCGACCGCGTCTCCGCCGACCAGGTCGACCTGTTCCCCTGGGAACCAGAGGAGCGCTACGACGTGGTCGTCGCCAGCCTCTACCAGACGCCGACCGACCCCCAGACTCAGAGCTCGACCCATCGGCCCCTCGACTACTGGGGGCGCAACCTCGTCGACCATCTGATCGCACTCTTGCCCAGCCTGCTCGAGGAGGACGGCTACGCGCTCCTCATGCACCTCTCGGTACTCAGCCAGCGCCAGACGGCGGAGCAGCTCGAACGGTACGGGCTCTCCTCCCGCGTGGTCGATCTCTCCTTCTTCGACTTCCCAGCCCACTTCGAGGAGAACCTGGCCCAGATCCGGCGCGTCGAGGAGCATTCGGACGCCTACCACATCTCCCTCGACGACCGAAACGTCATGATCGCCTACCTCCTCGAGGTGACGAGGACGGGAGCACGGAGCAGAAGGCCGAAGCCCGTCTAGCTGAGGTTGATGCTGTGGCCGGAGAGGAGCTCGCAGCCGTCCTCCGTGACGAGGACGACCTGTTCCACGCGGACGCCCTCGTCTCCCGCGTAGACCGCGGGCTCCAGGGCGAGCACCATGCCTGCCTCGAGCACCGTCTCCCCGTCGGGGACGATGCGCGGCTCCTCGTGCCAGGACGTGCCCAGCCCGTGCCCCGTGTGGTGCGGATAATCCAGGCCGGCGCGGACGAGCTCGTCCAGGTCGGCGGCGCGGAGCCCGGGTCGGACGGCCTCGATCCCGCGCGCGAGCGCCTCTGCGGCATCCCGGTGCTTCGCCCGGGCTGTCACGCTCGGCTCTCCGACCGCGAACGTGGCGCAGGAGTCGCCCCAGTAGCCGGCTCTCCGGGGCACGAGGTCGCAGAGGACGAGGTCGCCTTCGGCGAGGAGGCGCGTCCCGGGCGGTCCGCCGGTCGCGCCCGTCCGCTCCCCGCTCGCGAGGTCGGCGAGCAGAGGCGTACGCTCTCCGGCAGCGCGCTCGATCGCGGCGCGAACGGCCCCCCACAGCTCGATCTCCGCCATCCCCGCCTCCGCCCGGGCCCGCGCCTCGCGCTGGCCCACGTCGCAAAGCTCGAGCGCCGCCCGCAGGTGCTCGAGCTCGTCGGGATCCTTGACCGCCCGGGCGCGGGTGAGCGCGCTCGCCGCGTCCACTGACGCGACCTCGGCGGCGAGCGCGGCGGGAAGCGCGCCCGGCTCGGTCGCCAGCGTCCGTCCGTCCGCGGCAGCCGAAAGGGCGCGTGCGGCCCCTGCGACGGGGTCGAGCGGGCCGACCGTAGGGCCGGGATACGAGGCCACCTCGCAGCCGTGCGCGGCCGCCGCCCCGGCCTCGTCCTCGCTCACGACCAGGATGGGCGCCGCGCCCGGGACGAGGATGGCGACCGGCGAGAGAGCGAACGGGCTCGGCCCGCTCTCGATGTCCACGCCGTAGCCGGTCAGCCAGGTGACCGTGCTCGGATGCGCAGCCAGGACGCCGTCCGCGCCGGCCACCCGCGCGACCTCGAGCGCCCGTTCGCGGCGCATCATCTCGGCGCCAGGAGCACCTTGGTCACTCCGGCCGGCTCCTCGACGAGCCGGCGGAAGCCCTCGGCGCCCTCCGCCAGAGCGAGCACGGTGAGCCAGTCGAACGGCGTCGGGCTCGCGGCGAGAAGCGCCAGAGCGTCCTCGAAGTCTCCGCGCGTGTAGGCGTAGTGCCCCCGTACGGCAACGCCGCGGCGAACGAGGTCGCCCACCGGCATGAGGCCCTCGGCCTGGCCCAGCCCGACGAGCGCGACCGTTCCTCCGGGCCTGACTCCGGCGACGGCAGCCCGCCACGTTTCCTCGATCCCCACGGCGTCGATCGCTGAGTCCGCCTCTCCCGCGGGGGCGTCGCGGGCATCCGCGAGCACGCGCTCGGCGCCGAAGCGGCTCGCCAGCGCGCGGCGCTCGGCCACGGGCTCGATGCAGGTGGCGGAGACGCCACGCTGCGCGGCTGCGTAGACGGCGAGCAGGCCGATGGGCCCTCCGCCTACGACGAGAAGCCGGTCGCCGGCCGAGACGCGGTCCACGCGCAGTGCCGAAAGGGATGCGGCGAGAGGCTCGACGAGTACACCCACGCGGGCATCGAGCTCGTCGGGAAGAGGCACGAGCGCATCGCCGCGGACGGCCACGCGCTCGGCGAAGACACCCGGCCGATCGAGACCGAGGAGGCCGCGGCGCTCGCAGAGGTTCTCCTCGCCGCGCAGGCACGCGCGGCAGCTGCCCGCAGACGACGAGGGGGAAGACGGTATAGCGACCCGGGCGCTCTGCGACCGTGCCCACCGCTTCGTGCCCGAGAACGAGCGGGGGGCGCCGCGGGCCGGGGTGCCCCCGGTACGCGTGGAGGTCGGAGCCGCAGATGCCGGCGAGCTCGACGTCGAGGACGACCTCGCCTTCGTCTGGGCGCGGCTCGGGCAGCTCCTCGAGCCCGAGCTCGCTTGCCCCCGTGCCAGACGAGCGCCTTCACGCGAGGAAGCCTCCATCGACGGTGAGCGTGGCTCCCGTCGTGAAGGACGACGCGTCCGACGCGAGCCAGACGGCGGCCTCGGCGACCTCCTCGGCCCGGCCCATGCGCCCGAGCGGGTGCCTGGCCACGAGCGCCGCGCGCTCGCCGGGATCCTCGACCACGTCCGTCATGCCCGCGTCGATCACGCCGGGCGCGAGGCAGTTCGCCCGCACGCCGCGCGCCCCGTACTCGACCGCGATCGTCCGCGTGAGGAGCTCGACGCCGGCCTTGGACGCGTTGTAGGCCACGTCCTCCTCCCACGCGCGGAGGCCGGCGACCGAAGTGAAGTTGACGATCGCCCCGCCGCTCTTCGCGAGGTGGGGCAGGGCGTCGCGGCAGACGTAGAAAGTTCCCGAGAGGTTGACGGCGATCGCGCGGTCCCACTCCTCGACCGGAAGCTCGCCGGTCGGCTTCCAGACGGTGTCCACCGCCGCCGCGTTGACGACGGTGTCGAGCCCTCCCAGCGCTCCGCGCCGCGTCGGAGACGGCGCGGGAGACGGCCTCCGCGAGGCCCACGTCGGCGGGGACGGAACGGCCCCGTCGCCGAGCTCGGAGGGAGCGCCTCCAGTCTCACGCCGTCGCGGGCCATGAGCGCCGTCCGTGCGCCCTCGCGGACGAATGCGGCCGCGACTGCCTCCCCCAACCCGCGGCTGGCCCCGGTCACGAGCGCGCGCCGTTCCGCCAGCCGGCCGTTCATGCCGCCACCTCCCGCGCCTGCGGCTCGGTCGCGTGGGGGAACCATGTTCCCCCACGGACCCCTTCTTCCCAGTTACGCCTCGGCGCTTCGCGCCGAGGATGCCGTGGGGAAACCTCCCGGTTTCCCCAAGCCCCTTCCCCGTGGCGGCTCACGCCGCCACCCGGTAGGCCTCGACGGCCTCCTCGACGAGCTCGATTCCCAGGCCGGGCTCAGTAGGGCAGCGGGAGCGTGCCGTCCTCGACCTCAGGCTCCGGTCGCGTCAGCTCCGCGCGCAGGGGCGAGTCGAAGATCGCGGGAGAGAGCATCTCGATGTACGGGGCGTTCGCCGTGGCGGCCTGGAAGTGTCGCGACGCCGCCGCCGTGATCCCCGTCTTCCAGAAGTGCGGGATGACGAGCGCGTCGGCCTGCGCCGCGAGCTCCGCGATCCGCCGTAGTCTCGGTGAGCCCGCCGCAGCGGCCGATGTCGGGCTGGAGGACGCCGACACGGCCACGCTCGAGCCACTCGCGGCATTCGAAGACGGTGGCGGCCATCTCGGCTCCGCCGATCCTCGTCCCGGCCCGCGCCGCCAGCTTCGCGTGACCCTCGAGGTCGTCGTGGTGGAGGGTGGCCTCGGCGAAGTAGAGGTCGCAGTCCTCGAGCCGATCGAGGACCCAGAGCGCCTCGCGCCAGTCCTGCCAGCGGTAGCCGAAGTCGACCATCATCGTCACGTCGTCCCCGAGCAGCCGCCTGCCCCTCGCGGATGCACTCGACGAGCTCTCGCGTCGGTGACGAGGTCGCCGAAGAACGACCTCCATCTTCACGGCGCGGAAGCCGAGCTGCGAGCGCGCGCTCGAACGAGCGCCGCGATCGCGTCCATCATCTGACCGATCGTCCGGCCTTGCGACCGCTCCGGGCCAGACCGTCGCGTAGGGCGTCAGCCGCTCGCGGCGGGCGCCCCCGAGAAGCTCGTACACGGGGCGGCCGAGCTGCTTCCCGGCGAGGTCGTGGAGGGCCACGTCCACGCCGAGAGCGCGTGGATCCCGAGTCCGCTGCGGCCGTGCCAGATCGTGGCCTCGTAGAGCTCCTGCCAGAGCACTCCGGGCTCGCGGGGGTCGCGCCCGAGCAGGACGTTGCGCAGGCCCCGGCTCCACGCGTGCACGTCCTCCATGAGCACGAGCCGGCGCACGGCGTCGGCGGGGCCGTCCGCCTCGCCGATGCCCGTGCGGCCGTCCTCGTCGGTGAGGCGGACGACCAGGGTCTCGCTCGAGCTGTCGAGATCACCCGGGTTGACGCGGGCGCGCAGCGGAATCGCCTCGACCTCGGCGATCGCGCTCATGGGCCGACCTTGGCCTATGAGCGGGGGAAGGGGTGTGGGGGAACCGGGAGGTTCCCCGCATGTCGGGAGCGAGCTGAAAGCGAGCGACGCTCATATGGGGCAGTCGAGCGGCGGACGACGATCTCGGGGCCGTGCCCACGGTCACGTCGCGGGGCTCTCCGCCGAGAAGCTGGTCGAGGAGCGCGTCCACGGCGGCAGCGCCGAGCTCCGCGAGCGGCATTCGCACGGTCGTCAGCGGGGGACGCAGGAAGTCGGCGAGAGGAATGTCGTCGTACGCGATGACGGAGAGGTCGCCGGGGACCCGCAAGTCGCGCTCCCAGGCGGCGTGGAAAACGCCGACCGCCTGGCTGATCGTGCTCGCGTAGAGGGCGGTGAGACTCCGGATGGCGCTCGAGCAGCGTTCGCCCGGCCGCGGCGCCGCCGCTCTCGCCGAAGTCGCCCTCGGCGACCCGGCATGGAGGCCGAGGGCTGGCGCGCGTGCGCGCGAAACGCCGTGGCGCGCCGCCGGGCCGTGTCCAGCTCGCGCGGCCCGGCTACGTGCCCGACGCGGCTGGTGGCCGAGCGAGACGAGGTGGTCGACGCGCGAGAACGCTCGCGCGGGCGTCGTCCATGACGACGTTGCGGCCGCTCCTTGACACGCCGCGGTTGACGAACACGTGCGGGATGCCCAGGCGGCGGAGAGAAGCGGAGCAGCGGATGGCCCGGGCGGGCCGAGGCGACGATGAGGCCGTCGATCCGGCCGGCCTGGACGAGGCGTCCGGCGGCCTCCTCCGCCTCGCCCGGGTCGACGTCCTCCGCCAGCAGCACGACGAAGTCCCGCTCGAGCGCACGCTCGACCGCCCCACGGATGATGCGCGTGTAGACCGGGTTCGTAAGCGGCGGGACGAGCAGGCCGAGGGTGCCGGTCTGCGCCCGCTTGAGCCCGCGTGCTGCGGCGTGGGGGCGGTAGTGGAGCCGCCGGGCGGCCTGGACGACGCGCTCCCGCGTCTCCGGCCGCACGAGCAAGATCGGGATCACCGTTCAGGACGCGCGATGCAATCGACTTCGAGACTCCGGCACTCCGGGCGACATCCTCGAGCCGGTTGCGGCGGGTGCGCGTACCGGACTGCGTGCTCATGGCTTCCCGGGCACGATGTCGGGCTGCGGCGGGGTAGCGGAAGCAGCGCGCGGCCGTGCCCCGCGTCGACGTTGACGAGCTCGCCGCTCACAAAACCGGCCTCGTCCGAGAGGAGGAAGGCGATCACCGCCGCCACGTCCTCCGGCTCGGCCGATCCGGCCGAGCGGGCTGAGGTCGCGCCAGGACTGGAGCATCGCCTCGCGGTCCCCGTAGGCCTCCAGGTAGACCTCGGCGAGCGGTGTCATGATCGCGCCCGGCCGGACGCCGTTGCAGCGAATCCCGGCCGGCCCGTAGTCGACGGCGACCTGGCGGGTGAGCGCGTCGATGCCGCCCTTGGACGCCTCGTAGGCGACCGAGTCCGGGAAGGCCGCGATCGCCTCGATCGAGGAGACGTTCACGATCGCCCCTCCTCGGCCTGTTGCCAGGAAGCGGGCGCAGGCGACGGAGCAGCCGAGGATGGAGCCCTTCAGGTTCACGGCCAAGACACGGTCGACGTCCTCGTCGACGAGGTCGTGCGCACGCGTCTTCGCCCAGATGCCGGCCGCGTTCACCCAGCCGGCGAGGGTGCCCAGCTCCCGGGCGCCGCGTCCGCTGCCGCGCTCATGAGTCGCGCGCTCGACGACATCGCCCGCGACCGCCGCGAAGCCGTTCGGCAAGCTCCGCGCGCAGGGCGTCGAGCCCGGCCTCGTCGCGGTCGATCCCCACGACCGCGTGCCCGGCGTCGTGCAGGCGCTCGGCCGTCGCCCGCCCGATCCCCGAAGCCGAGCCGGTGACGACGACGACCTCGGCCATCAGGCCACCTCCGTCAGCTGCGGCACGCGCGGAGCAGCGGCCACGAGCCGCCGCGTGTACTCGTGCTCGGGACGGGCGAGCAGCGACGCGACGGGGCCGTCCTCGCAGACCTCGCCGCGGTCGAGCACGAGCACGCGGTCGGCGACCGAGGCGACGACGCCCGAGGTCGTGCGTGATGAAGAGCAGCGCGAGGCCGAGCTCGGCGCGGAGCTCGGCGAGCAGCTCGAGGACCGCCGCCTGCACCGAGACGTCGAGCGCCGACGTGATCTCGTCGCAGACGACGAGGTCCGGGTCGGCGGCCAGCGCCCGGGCGATCGCGACGCGCTGCCGCTCGCCGCCGGAGAGCTCGCCGGGGAAGCGGTCGGCCAGCCGCGCCGGCAGCCGCACGCGCTCGAGCAGGCGAGCGGCCTCTGCGCGCGGCCTCCTTGGCAGACAGATCGCGCAGGATGCGAGCCGGACGGGCGATCGCGTCGCCGACGCGGTGCCGCGGGTTGAGCGAGTCGTTCGGGTTCTGGAAGACGATCTGGATGCGGCGGCGCGCCTCCCGCGGCCGGGCCGCCGCCCGCCCGGCGAGCGGTACTCCGTCGAGCAGGATCGCGGCCCGCGGCCGGCGCGTGCAGGCCGACGACGCAGCGCGCGATCGTCGTCTTGCCGCTGCCCGACTCGCCCACGAGCGCGACGCACTCGCCGGCAGGACGTCGAAGGAGACGTCGCGTGCCGCGACGACCGTGTCGAAGCGGCCGCCGTGCTCGGCCCGGAGCGATTCGACGACAAGGAGCGGCGCTTCGCCCACGGCCGCAGGCGGCGGGGCCGCGAGCTCCTCAACTTCCAGGGGCGGCGTCCGCCGCCACTCGAAGCAGCGCACGCGGTGGCCGGCCGCCCACGTCCTCGAGCGGGCGGCATCTCCTCGAGCGCACGCTCGGGCCGCTGCAGGCAGCGCGGCGCGAACGCGCAGCCCGGGCGGACGCTCGCCGACGCCGACGGCGACGCCGGGGATGCTCTGGATCCGGCGCGGCTGGCCGTGATCGGGGACGGAGGAGAGGAGGCCGCGCGTGTACGGATGGCGCGGGCGCGTCAGCACGTCGGCCGACGGCCCCTCCTCGACGATGCGGCCGGCGTACATGACGGCGATCCGGTCGGCGATCGACGCGACGACGGCGAGGTCGTGGGTGACGTAGACGACCGCCACTCCCCGCTCGCGCCGAAGCCGGTCGATCTCCTCGAGGATGCGCGCCTGCGTGACGACGTCGAGGCCGGTCGTCGGCTCGTCGAGGACCACGACGCGGCGGCTCGCACGACGAGCGCGGTCGCGATCGCGACCCGCTGCTGCTGCCCGCCCGAGAGCTGGTGCGGGAAGCGGCGCGCGAACGCCCGGTCGGCGGGCAGGTGGACGCTGCTCGAGCGCGGCGACCAGCGGCGTCGCCGTTGGTTCGCGCTCGAGCCGGTGGGCGCGCAGCATGTCGCCGATCAGGTCGCCGACCCGGAGCGCGGGGTTGAGCGCGGCGCCGGGATCCTGGGCGACGTACGAGACGAGCCGGCCGCGGAGCGCGCGCACGGCGCGCTCCGCGCCGGCCGGTCAGCGGCTTGCCGTCGACCTGCGACCGTGCCGGCCGCGATCCGCGCGCCGCGCCGCGCGTAGCCGAGCAGCGCGAGCGCGGTCGTCGTCTTGCCGCTGCCCGACTCGCCGACGAGCCCGAGGACCTCGCCCGCGCGGAGCTCGAGCGAGACGTCCTCGACGATCGGCTCGCCCGAGTCGAGCTCGACGCGAAGGCCGTCGACGCGCAGGACGGCCTCGGTCATCGCACGAGCCTCCTGCGCGCGGTCGAGATGCCGAGGCTGCGGGCGATCGCGTCGCCGACCAGGTTCACGGAGATCGTGAGCAGGGCGATCAGCGCCGCGGGCACGAGGATCACGTACGGGTTGAGCGTGAGCCCGTCGCGGTTCTCGCTGATCATCAGCGCCCAGTCGGCGGCCGGCGGCTGCAGGCCGAGCCCGAGGAAGTTCACCGAGGCGACGAGGATGATCGAGTACGTGAAGCGGAGCCCGACGTCGGCCGCGATCGGGCGCGAGGATGTTGGGCAGGATCTCGCGGCGGAGGATCGCCGCCGTGCCCTCGCCGCGGGCGACCGCCGCCTCGACGAAGCCGCGCACGGACTGCTCGAGCGTCGCCGTGCGGACGATGCGCGCGACGAGCGGCAGCTGGACGAGCGCGACGCCGAGCACGAGCACCGCCTTGCTCGTGCCCGCGCCGGTCACGAGCACGAGGAGGAAGAGGAGCGCGGGAAAGGAGAGCATGACGTCGGCTGCGCGCATCAGGAGGGGGTCGACGCAGCGAGCGGCTGAAGCCGGCGACGAGGCCGACGGCGACGCCGCCCGCGTAGGCGAGCAGGGTCGCGAGGCCCGCGAGCCCGAGCACGCTGCGCCCGCCCCAGAGCACGCGCGAGAGGACGTCGCGGCCGAGGAAGTCCGTGCCGAGCGGCGCCTCTTCCGTGGGGCCGGTGAGCGGCGTGCCGATCGGCTCGTCGGGCGAGTGCGGCGCGAGCAGCGGGCCGAAGAGGGCGAGGACGACGACGGCGAGGAGAAGCGCCAGGCCGATCGCCGCCCGTGGCGCGTGCGGCGCGAAGCGGAGACTGCCGGTCACGCCTGCGTCCTCAGCTTCGGCACGAGCAGCACGACGAGCAGGTCGGCGACGATGTTCAGGAGGATGTAGAAGGCCGCGACGAGCAGGGCGATCGACTGCACCTCGCGCACGTCGCGGATGGCGACCGCGTCGACGAGCTCCTTGCCGAGCCCGGGGTAGTTGAAGAGGTACTCGGTGACGATGATCCCGCCGACCAGGTACTGGATGTTCTGCGCGAAGACCTGCACGCTCGGCGCGAGCGCGTTGCGCAGCGCGTAGCGGCAGACGACGACGCGCTCGCGGAAGCCGTTCAGCCGCGCCATCTTCACGTAGTCGGAGCGGAGCGCCTCGACCATCCCCGCCCGCACCATGCGGATCGAGGCCGCGAGCGATGCGCCGAGCAGGGTCAGCACGGGCAGGACGAGCGCCTTCGGCTCCGACAGCGGGCTCGTCCCGGGCGGGATCAGCGAGACCGGCGGCAGGACGTCGAGCCAGGAGAAGAAGACGAGGATGAGCAGCGAGCCGATGATGAACTCGGGCAGCGAGATGATCGCCAGCGAGGTGAGCGAGATCGCGTGGTCGGCCGGCCGGCCCGCCCGCATCGCCGCGAAGACGCCGAGCACGAGCGCAAGCGGGACCATGAGGAGGGCGGTGATCGCCGCGAGGATGAACGAGTTCTTGATCTTGGCCGCGATCTCGTCCCAGATGGGCAGCTCGCCGCCGGCGCGTACCCGGCGGCCGAGTTCCCGAGGTCGCCCCGTGAGGAGGCCGCCGAGCCAGTCGAGGTAGCGCTCGGGCGCCGGCCGGTCGAGGCCCATCAGCTCGCGCATCTCGGCGAGCTGCTCGGGCGAGGCCGTCCGGCCGAGCACGGCGCTCGCCGCGTCGCCCGGGCAGAACCTCGGTCCCCACGAAGACGAGCACCGAGACGACGAAGAGCGTCGCGACCCCCGCCGCCAGGCGCGCGCAGGACGAACCAGAGGAGCGGCCGGCGCCGGCGCGCGGCGCCGAGGCTCGCACGCGGGGCGGCGAGCTCGGTCATCGCGCCGTCACGCTAGGTGGTTGATCGGAAAGTGTGGTGCCGTCGGGGGCGTTCCTGACCGAGCATGAGGCCGCGATCATTGCGAGTTCGTACCTGGAAGGTACGGGCGAGCAACGAGCGTGGGCTCAGGCGCTGTGTCAGGGGCGTCATCCGGCGGTGCCACGGTTTCCGGTCAATTTCCGATCAAGCATCTAGGTAGACGTCCCGGTAGTTCCAGCCGCCGAGGTTGAAGAACGAGCTCGGCACGATGCCCTTCACCTGGTTGGCGGCGGCGTCGATGAGGTTCTGGTTCGTCCACACGATGTAGCCGCCCTCGTCGTACTGGATCTGCTGGACCTGGTGCCAGAGGTCCGTCGCGGTCTCCTCGTCCGGGGCGCCCTGCGCCTGGCGGATGAGCTTGTCGAAGCTCGGCTCGCGCCAGTGCGTCTCGTTCCAGACCGCGTCGGAGAGGAGCGCCTGCTCGTACCAGATCGGAAGCGACGAGAACGTCCAGAAGGACTGCGCGAAGTCGAGCTTCGTGTAGAGCAGCGACGTGTCGAAGTACGCGTTCGGCCGGCTCCTTCTTCACCTCGACCGTCACGCCCGCGCCCTTGGCCTGCTCGGCGAAGAGCGTCGCCGCCTCGACGAAGCCGGGCACGATGTCGGACGTGTGCAGCGTGACCGGTGAGGTTCTCTTGGCCGGCCTGGCTCGAGCAGCGACCTCGCCTGCTCGAGGTCCTGCTCCCGCGGCGGGAGGTCCTCGGCGAAGAAGGGAAGGCCCTTGCCGGCCAGGTCGTTGCCGAGCGTGCCGAAGCCGAAGAGCGCGCCGTCGATGAGCGCCTGGCGGTCGGGGATGAGCCGGAAGGCCTGGCGGACGAGCGGATCGTCGAACGGGGCGATGTCGACCGCCATGATGAAGACCTGGATGGCCGGGCTGTCGGCCGCGATCACCTGGATCTCGCCCTGGCCCTCGCTGCTCCTTCGCCTGCGCGAAGGGGAGCTGGCTCATCATGTCGATCTCGCCCGCGAGGAGGGCGTTCAGGCGGGCCGCGTTGTCGTCGATGGAGATGTCCTCCCACTCGTCGACGTACGGCTTGCCCTCGTCCCAGTAGTTCGGATTCCGCGTGCAGAGGCTGCGCTCGCCGACGGTGAAGGACTCGAACACGAAGGCGCCGGTCCCGACCGGCTTGGAGAAGTCGGTCGCCCCGTCCTGCACGATGACCGTGTTCTGCTGGACGAAGGAGTCGTAGAGCCGAGCGTTCGGGCTTTTGAGCGGGATCTCGAGCGTCAGGTCGTCGATCTTCTTGACGTCGCGGAGGTTGATGTTGACGACGCTCGCGTGCGAGACGTGCTTCGCGTCGCCCATCTGGCCGAACGTGTAGATGACGTCGTCCGCCGTGAACGGCTTGCCGTCGTGCCAGGTGACGTCCGGGCGAAGCTTGACCTCCCAAACGGTCGAGTCCGCGTTCGGGTTCCACTCGAGCGCGAGGCCGGGCTCGATCTCGAGGGTCGGGCCCACGCGGCTGAGCGGGTCGAAGAGGTTGTAGTAGCGCGACGCGTCGATGAACGAGGAGCCGCGGGCCGGGTTGAAGGACTCGCCCTTGCCGGCGCCCACGTGGCCGACGCGCAGGCGGCCGCCCCGCGTTGGACCCTCCTCCGTCGCGCCGGTGGTCGCCGGGGCCGCGCCCTCCCCGCCGGCGTCGTCGTCGCCGCCGCAGGCCGCGAGCAGTCCGGCAGGGCCGAGGACGAGCCCCGTCGCGGCGGCCGATTGGAGCAGCCGCCTCCGCGTGATCGGGGTTTCGAAGATCTCCGCGGGCCCCCGCTCCCGGTCGCTGCTTTGACGGTCGTTCGACGCCATGGTAGGTTGCCTCCTCCGCCTAGGAAACCGGTTGCACGGCGGTTATCCCACCTGGAGCAGCGGAAGTCAAGGCCCCGGAACGCTTGCCGCTCGAAACTCGCGCCGCCGTCCTCCACGCCTTCGGGGATCCGCTCCGGATCGAGCGCGTGACGCTCCGTGACCCGGGCCCGGGCGAGGTGCTCGTTCGCATGGTCGCCGCCGGCGTCTGCCATAGCGACGTCGGCCAGGCGGACGGCGAATGGGGCTTCCCGCTGCCCGCCGTCCTCGGCCACGAGGGAGCGGGCGTGGTCGAGGCGCTCGGGCCCGGCGTCGACGGGCCCGCCGTGGGGCAGCGGGTCGTCCTCAGCCTTGCGCCCGGCTGCGGCTCCTGCGTGCACTGCGTGGGCGGGCATCCGATCCGCTGCCAGAAGGCCCTGGCAGCGATGACCGCCGGGGAGCTCCTCACCGGCCCCTCGCCGATCGGCGGCGCCGGCGGGCCCGTCGCGGCCTACTCGCTGCTCGCCTGCTTCGCAGAGCATGCCGTCGTCTCGGCGAGGAGCGCCCTTCCGCTCCCGGAGGGAGTGCCGGCCGAGGTCGCTGCCCTGATCGGCTGCGCCGTCCTCACGGGCTTCGGCGCCGCGGCCGAGACCCTGAAGGTGACGCCCGGGAGCCGCGGTGCGGTCATCGGTGCAGGCGGGGTCGGGATGAGCGCCCTCCAGGGCGCGCTCGCCTGCGGGGCCGGTCACGTCACGGTGGCCGACCCCTCGCCCGAACGGCGCGAGCGCGCCGCGACCCTCGGAGCGGGGACCGCGCTGGACCCCGGGGCCGAGGAGGTCGCCGCCCTCCTCCGCGCCGCTCCCGACGAGGGCTTCGACTGGACGATCGTGACAGTCGGCCGTGCCGACGCGATGCGCCTCGGGATCGACCTCGTCCGCCCCGGTGGAACGACCGCGGTCGTGGGCCTCATGCCGGAGGAGTCTCCGGTACCGGTCGACATGCTCGACCTCGTCAACTACGAGAAGACGGTCCGCGGCTCCGCCTACGGGTCGCTCGCGCCGGAGGAGCTCGTCCCGCGGATCGTGCGCCTCTACCTCGACGGCCGCCTGCGCCTCGACGAGCTCGTCTCGGACCGTTTCCCGCTCGACGAGATCAACGAGGCCTTCACCCGCTCCAGAGCAGGCCCGCGGCCTGCGCCCCGTGCTCGCCCTCTCGAACGGCGGCGTCTTCTAGCAAGGTCGAGGGCGGCCGGAGCCGCCCTCGACTTACCCCCCGTGACCTCTCGGCCTACCAGAACGAGAGGTCGGTGTCGCCCCCGGTCACTTCGCTGATGAAGAAGTTCAGGAAGAAGTAGCCGAAGAAGACCATCACTGCGACGAGGATCAGGTACGACCACCAGCGGCCCCGCGCCGGTCGGGGCAGCTTCGCGAGCAGGTACATCAACCCCAGCGGTGCGATGAGCGCCGCCAGGTTGGACATGTTCGCCGACCACGCCACGAGCGTCGTCCCCGGCTCCTGGAAGATGATGAAGGAGATGACGATCGCCAGCACGATCATGAAGGGGTAGTAGAACCGGCGCGGATCGCCGGCCACCAACCGCCGAAATCGTCCGCTCGACCCGTAGCCCGCGTCGACGAAATTGCGCACCGAGCATCTCGAACACGACGATCTGGGTCGAGAACAGGACGAGGAAGCCGATGATCAGCGCGAGGTAGAAGAAGAAGTCGCCCTCGCCCGTCGCCCGCAGCTGCTCGGCGACGTAGGTCGGCATCGTCTCTCTGTTCGGCGGCGTTCCCGTCTCGGTGCTCAGGTGGCTGACGAGGATGCCCGGCATGAGCATGCCGAGCAGCGCACCGGGCACGAACACGAGCCACATCTCCGCTTTGAGGAAGCCGAACCAGCGCTTCCAGAGCGCCTTGTTCTCGGGCGTCTCGCGGAATGTCGTCCCGACGGGCTCGACCTCACGGCGCTCGCCCCCGAGAAGCGCGGGGATGTACCCACACTTGGTGCCCATGCCGTAGCCCTTGTCGCGGTAGTAGTTCATGAAGACGTAGTTGAGCCCGGACGCCATCGCGGCGAAGCCGGCCACGGCGCCGATGTCGGTCGCATTCGTCCCCTCGGGAGGCAGCGCGGGCCGGAAGAGGCCCTCGAGCCCGTCGACCCAGTCGCTCGCAGCAGACGACGAACAGGCACGTGACCAGGAGCGCGACGAGAATGAAGCCGACGAGCGACCCAGTTCACGAGCTCGAGCGTCCGCGAGATCTTGCGGCCGACGAGCGTGATGACGAACACGGCAGCGATGAGGCCCACGGCGATCCAGTGCGACGTCGTCGCATCCTCGGGTCCGGGGATGTCCCCGGTGACCAGGGTGAAGAGGCCGTCGCCAGCCGCCGCGGCCCAGCCGCCGGTGATGAAGGCGAGGTAGAACAGCCCGACGGCGAGGATCGTTCCGATGAAGAAGCCGGGTGGGATGCGGCCGAACCCGATCGACGGCACCTCGCCCGTGGCGAGGACGTAGCGGCCGATCTCCACGTTGTAGAGGGCCTGCAGAAGGATCGAGACGCAGGGCGACGAACCCGATTCCGACCCAGCCGCTCGGTTCCGATCGCCAGCGGCGCGAGGAGCCACTCGCCGCTTCCGATCGAGAGCCCGAGCGCGATGAGGCTCGGCCCGATGACGAGCGTGACGGCCTCCTTGGACGCCGATCCGGGCGCGTTTGGAAGACCTCCTCGGGCGTCGGCAGGTCCCCGACACCGAGCGGCTCGCCTGCCCCGAGTGGATACGCGTCTCCGGCAACGCGCTCACGCCGTTCGAGCCGTCCTGCCGGCTCAACGAACTCGGCCATGGTTTCCCCCCTCCGTCGTACGCCCTACTCTCTGGCCACCGCACGTTTTACCCGGAGCGCGGAGATGCAACACCCACGCTCAGCGCGCCGTCCAGCCGAGATCCATCATGACGGGGACGCCGGTGAAAGAGCGGCCCGCAGGGCCGAGTAGGAACGCGACGGTGTCTGCCACCTCCTCCGGCTCCAGCAGGCGCTTGATCGCGTGAGGCTCCAGGATCACGTCCTCGAGAACATGCTCCTCGGGCAGCCCGTGCGCCTTCGCCTGGTCGGCGATCTGCCCCTCGACGAGCGGCGTCCGCACGAAGCCCGGGCAGACCGCCGTGGCCCGGATGCCCTGCTCGGCTCCCTCCAGGGCCAGCACCTTGACGAGGCCGAGGACGCCGTGTTTCGCCGCTACGTAGGCGGCCTTGAACGGCGAAGCGACGAGGGCGTGAACGGAAGCGACGACGACCACGCGCCCGTCGCCGCTCTCCACGAGCGCCGGCCACGCGTACCTGGCGAGGAGGAACGGGCTCGTGAGCAGGAGGGCGACGAGCGCGTCCCAGCGCTCCTCCGGGAACTCGGCTACCGGGGCGACGTGCTGGAAGCCGGCGTTGGCGACGACGGCGTCCAGCCGGCCGAAGCGGCCCAGCGCCTCCTCGACGGCGGCCCGGTTCCCCTCGCGCGTGGTGAGATCCGCCGCGAACGCCTCGCCCGGGCCCGTGTCGTCCGGCTCGAGGTCGACCGCGAGGACGCGCGCTCCTTCCGAGACGAGGCGCGCGGCGATCGCGCGCCCGATGCCGCTCCCCGCGCCGGTGACGACGACGGCCCGCCCGCCGAGCTCGAGACTGGTCACGTCGCGATGATTCCACGTTCGACTAGGATGGAAGCTTCAAAAAGGAAAGCGATCCAGGGAGGCGCACCGTGACCGTGATCGACGAGCTGCTGCAGAACGCGGAGACCTACGCCGCGAGCTTCGACAAGGGGGAGCTGGCGCTTCCTCCGGCGACGCGGGTGGCCGTTCTCGCCTGCATGGACGCCAGGCTCGACCCCGCCGCCGTGCTCGGCCTGCGCGAGGGAGACGCGCACGTCATCCGCAACGCTGGCGGAGTCGTCACAGACGATGAGATCCGCTCGCTCGCCATTTCCCAGCGGCTCCTCGGCACCGAGGAGATCATGCTCATCCACCACACCGACTGCGGCATGCTGACCTTCAAGGACGACGACTTCCGGCGCGAGGTGGAGAGCGACTGTGGCGTCCGGCCGGCGTGGTCCGCGGAGACCTTCGACGACCTCGAGGGGGACGTCCGCCAGTCGATCGCCCGGATCAAGGCGAGCCCCTTCGTGCCGAACAAGGAGAACATTCGCGGCTTCGTGTACGAGGTGGAGACCGGTCGCCTCCGCGAAGTGACCTGAGACTCGCGACCGAAGAAACAGCCTCTCCACAGCCCGCGCCCCGCACGCAAGCCGCCTTGCACAGGGTGTGGAGGAAAACCACGTCGTTTCCGGACATGTCAGGGGGTCAGACCCCTGGACATGTCCGAGAGAGACAAGTCGGGGACAGGCCCCGACATGTCCGTAGGGGCCTGTTTGACGGCCGGCTCGGCTTCGTCTACGGTGGGCGACTCGGGCGCACCGCGCGCTACTCACCGAAAGGAGGTTCGGACAATGACTGAGCTTGCCGCGTACCGGGCCTCCGAGCTCTCGGCCTAGCCGGCACCGCCGCGCGACTCCGACTTCTCGTGGCCCCGCCGCCAACGGCGGCATTCGCACGTTCCTGCACACGAGAGAAGGAGTCTCGCTTGACCCCTGCAACGACGTTCGACCTGCACGACCTCGGCTGGGACCCGTCCTGGGCGGACGCGTTCGAGCCGTACGAAGACCAGGGACTCGTGCCGGCGCGGGTGGCCGTCCGCCACCACGGGCCGTGCGAGCTCCTGACCCAACTAGGAGGGCTGGGCGGCATGCCGTCCGGGCGGCTCCACGATGACGAGCTCCCGGCCGTCGGAGACTGGACGGCGGCTCGGCCCCTGCCCGCGGAGCGGCGGGCGGTGATCGAGGCCGTCCTGCCTCGGCGCACGGCCTTCACGCGCAAGGAGGCCTGGCGGCGGACCGTCGAGCAGGTCGTCGCGGCGAACGTGGACACCGTCTTCCTCGTCGCCGCGTTCGGGACGGACCTCAATCCGCGCCGGCTGGAGCGCTACCTCGTCGCCGCCTGGGAGAGCGGCGCCGAGCCGGCGATCGTGCTCAACAAGGCGGATCTCGAGCCGGAGAACGCGACGGCGGTCGCCGCAATCGAGGCTGTGGCGTTCGGCGTCCCCGTTCACGTCGTGAGCGCGACCACTGCGGAAGGCCTCGAGCAGCTGGAGCCGTACCTGCGCCGCGGCCGGACGGTGGCGCTGCTCGGCTCCTCCGGCGTGGGGAAGTCGACCATCGTCAACCGGCTGGCCGGGCGCGACGTCCTCGCAACGCGCGAGGTGCGCGCAGACGGCCGCGGTCGCCACAGGACAACCCACCGTGAGCTCGTGCTCCTGCCCGCCGGCGGCCTGCTCCTCGACACGCCCGGCATGCGGGAGCTCCAGCTCTGGGCGGGGGAGGAGTCCCTCGACGGCGTCTTCGAGGACATCACGGAGCTCTTCGCCGAGTGCCGCTTCGCCGACTGCGCGCACGACCGCGAGCCCGGCTGCGCGGTGCGAGCCGCGCTCGCCGAGGGCTCGCTCCCGGAAGAGCGCTGGGAGAGCTACCGGAAGCTCCAGCGCGAGCTGCGCGCCCTGGAGATCCGGCGCAGCAAGAAGCTCCAGTCCGAGCAGCGGCGGCGGTGGCGCTCTGTCGAGAGGAGCCGGCGCTCGGCGCGGCGGTCCTAGGGTCGAGCTACCCGGCCGCCCGGTCAGCTCACGAGCCCCGCCGGCTCCTCGACAAGCGAGGCCAGCGTGTCCAGGAACTCCGCCCCGCGCGCGCCGTCGACGACGCGGTGGTCGAAGGAGAGCGAGAGCACGAGCGTGGGGCGCACGGCGGGCGCGCCGTCCACCGGGACGACGCGATCGGCGATCCGTCCCACGGCAAGGATTGCGGCCTGCGGCGGGTTCAGCACGGCGAGAAAGGCGTCGACGCCGTACATGCCGAGATTGGAGACGGTGAAGGTGCCGCCGTGCACGTCCTCGGGCCGCAGCGCGCCGGTGCGCGCCGCCTCCACGAGCGCGCTCCGCCGCTCGGCGATCTCGCGGAGCGAGAGCCGGTCAGCGTCGTGGACAACGGGCACGACGAGCGCGTCCTCGGTCGCGACGGCCACGCCGACGTTGACGTGCTCCGAGGGCGCGATGGACCCGTCGGCCCAGGCGGCGTTCACTCGCGGATGGCGGCGGAGCGCCTCGGCGGAGAGCTTGATGAGGAGATCGGTATGCGTGAGCGACTCGTGCCCCAGCTTCGCTCTTGCAGTCTCCCGCCAGCTCCCGAGCCGCCCGGCGTCCACCTCGCGGGAAAGGAAGAAGTGCGGAGCTGTGCGCCAGCTCTCGGAGATCCGCTGCGCCATCCGCTGCCAGACGGCGCCGGTTGCAAGCACGCCGGCCGCGGGCGGCGCAGCCTGTGCCGCCGCCTCGACGTCGGCCGCAACCACGGCCCCACCCGGCCCGCTCCCCGCGAGCGACGCGAGATCGACGCCTCCCTCGGCGGCCAGGCGCCTGGCCTTCGGCGAGGCGAGCTGCCTGCGCGGCCGCTCGCCGGCCCGGAGCCGCCGCCGAGCGGTGAGGCCCGTCGGACGAAGCGGCGGCGGGGACCGCCTCGGGCGCGGCGACGCGCGGCTCTTCCTCGCTCTCCTCCGGAGCCGCTTCGCCGGACGCGAGGATGACGGCCACGGCTTGGCCGACCGGCACGTCGTCGCCCTCGGCAGCCCGCAGGGCGGCGAGCGTCCCGTCCGTCGGCGCCTCCACCTCGACGGTGACCTTGTCGGTCTCCACCTCCACGAGCGCCTCGCCCTTCACGACCTCGTCCCCGGCCGCCTTCAGCCAGCGCAGGACCTTGCCGGTGTCCTGGGCCATGCCGAGCGCGGGCATGATCACGTCGGTGGGCATGTACTAGTCGAGCGCCGCTCCCTCGAAGCGCGCCGAGGCGACCACGTCTTCGACCACGCCGCGGTTCAGGTGCGACTGCGTCTCGCGGACCCCCGGCAGGGGCCCGCCGACCGTGGGCAGGCCGCCGCCGGCCACGAGAAGCTCCTCCGCCGGGAAGCGGGTGATGACCTCGCACCCGTCCGCCGTGACGACGAGCTGCTCCTCGATCCGCGCCGCGGACCAGCCGTCCGCCGCCGGCCAGAAGGTCTCGAGCGCGAAGACCATGCCTTCCTCGATCACTTCGGGATATTCGAAGGAGACGAGGCGGCTGAAGATCGGCTTCTCCCAGATCGCGAGGCCGACGCCGTGCCCGAACTGGAGCGCGAACGCGGCCTCTTCGTCGGCGAAGCCGAAGTCCTGCGCCTCGGGCCAGACGGAGACGACGTCGGCGGTCGTCACGCCAGGGCGGATGAGACCGATCGCCTCGTCGAGGATCTCCCGGCAGCGCTTGTAGGCGTCCACCTGCGCCCGCGAGGCGCTCCCGACGGCGAACGTGCGGTAGTAGCAGGTGCGGTAGCCGTTGTAGGCGTGGAGGATGTCGAAGTAGGCGGGATCGCCCGGGCGCAGCATCCGGTCGGTGAAGACGTGCGGGTGAGGGCTGCAGCGCTCCCCCGAGATGGCGTTCACGCCCTCGACGTGCTCGGAGCCGAGCTCGTAGAGGACGCGGTTCACGAGCGCGACGCACTCGTTCTCGCGCATGCCCGGGCGCATGGCGCGGAAGAGCTCGTCGTAGGCGGCGTCCACCATGGCGCAGGCGGTGTTCAGGAGCACGATCTCGTCCCGAGTCTTGATCTTGCGGACGTCCTGCATGAAGGCCTGGCCGTCGACGACCTGGATCCCGGCACGCCTCGAGGGCGCGCAGAACGGGAAGCTCGACGACGTCTACGCCTACCGGCTCCCCAGGAGACCCCGCTCCTCGAGCTCGACCCGGATCTTCTCGGCTACCGACTCTGCGCGGCCCTCCACGGACCCGCGCAGAGTCGAGATGCCGGCTCGGGAGCGCTCCTCGCCCAGCCAGGGGTTGAAGAGCTTGTGGTGCCGCGCGGCCGAGCCGAAGTCCCACATGATCGGCTCGTCGCCCTGGGGCAGGAGGCAGAAGCGGATGAGCTTGTCCATTGCCCATGTCCCGATGTGGGTCGCCGTCAGGTAGCGGATGTTCGCCGTGTCGAAGCAGAGGAGGGCGCCGAGGTCGGAGGTGCCGAGGTGCCCCTTCGCACGCTCCAGCCGCTCCCGGCGGAGACGCTCGAAGTCGACCCGCTCCTCCCAGTCCACCCCCATCGTTCCGAATGCCCTCAGCTTCATCGCGAACCCTTTCCGAGGAGCGACTTGACGAGCGCGTGGACGGACTCGGCAGTCGGGACCGTCTGGTCCTCGAGAACAGGAGAGAAGGGAACCGGCACGTCCATGGCTCCTGCCCTGGCGACAGGCGCGTCCAGCTCCCAGAACGCGCCTTCCGCGATCACGGCGGCGAGCTCCGCCGAGGCGCCATAGCTTCGGTGACCTTCGTCGACTACGACGACCCGGCCTGTCTTGAGGGCGGAGGCGACGAGAGCCTCGCGGTCGAGCGGGACGAGCGTGCGCGGGTCGACGACCTCTGCGCTCACGCCCTCCTCCGCCAGCAGGTCGGCTGCCTCGAGCGCGACGTACACCATCGAGCTCGTGGCCACGATGGTCACGTCCTCCCCTTGCCGCTTTACGTCGGCCACGCCCAGCGGAAGCGTGTACTCGCCGTCGGGCACTGGGCCCTTGACCGCGAACATCATCTTGTCTTCGAAGAGGACCACCGGGTTGTCGTCGCGGATCGCTGTCTTCAGGAGGCCCTTGGCGTCGTAGGGCGTCGAGGGCAGGGCCACCTTGAGCCCGGGCATATGCGCGGCCCAGGCGTGGAGGCTCTGGCTGTGCTGGGCCGCGGAGCGGCGCGTGGCGCCGAGCGTCGTCCGCAGCGTGAGGGGCGCCTTCAGGCGCCCACCCGACATGTAGTGGATCTTGGCCGCCTGGTTGACGAGCTGGTCCATGACGAGCGTGATGAAATCGCCGAACATGATGTCGACGACGGGGCGCATACCCGTCATGGCCGCGCCGAGCCCGATTCCGGTGATCCCCGCCTCCGAGATCGGCGAGTCGATCACACGCTCTGGCCCGAACTCCTCGACGAGCCCGGACATGACCTTGAACGGCGTCCCCGCCTCGGCGACGTCCTCGCCGATAACGAAGACAGACGGGTCTCTGCGGAGCTCCTCGGCGAGGGCCTCGTTGACAGCCTGCGCGAGCGAAATCTCGCGGGTGCCCTCGTGCTCGGTGGGAAGCTCGACGCTACTCGGCGTAGACATGTCGGTCGACCTCGCTGGGATCGGGGAACGGGGCATCGAGCGCGTGCTCGACTGCGGCGGCGACCTCGGCGGCGACGTCCGATTCGATCCGCTCGAGTGCGACGCTGTCGGCGAAGCCCTCCTGGACGATCCACTCGCCGAGGAGGGGGATCGGGTCGCGCTCGGCTTGCCAGCGCTCCTCCTCGTCCCTGGATCGGTAGGGGCGGTCGACGTCTCCTACGTGGTGGCCACGGAGCCGGTAGGTGTTGCAGACGAGAAAGCTGGGCCCGCCGCCGCCCCGCGCCCGCTCGACGGCTCGGGAGGCAGCCGCGTAGACCACGCGGACATCCTGCCCGTCCAGCTCCTCGGAGGGGATGCCGAAGGAGGCCGCCCGTGTGGAGATGTCGCCTGCCGTCGTCTCCGAGTAATGCGTGTACTCGTTGTAGAGGTTGTTCTCGCAGACGTAGAGGACGGGGAGCTTCCAGAGCGCGGCCATGTTCATGACTTCATAGAGAAGGCCCTGGCCGAGCGCGCCCTCGCCGAAGAAGCAGACTGCGACCTGGTCGCTCCCGCGCGCCTTCGCGGAGAAGGCGGCACCGGTCGCAATCCCGGTGGAGCCGCCGACGATCGCGTTCGCGCCCAGGTTCCCGTTCTCGTGGTCGGCGATGTGCATGGAGCCGCCCTTCCCGCGGCAGTAGCCCTCTTCCTTGCCGAGGAGCTCACAGAACATCCGCTCCGCGGCCGCGCCCTTGGCGAGGCAGTGGCCGTGCCCGCGGTGCGTGCTCGTGATGTAGTCGTCGCGGCGCAGGGCCTCGCAGACTCCGACGCCGACCGCTTCCTCGCCAATGTAGAGATGCGCGAGCCCGGGCATCTTCGCGCTCCGGTAGAGCTCGTTCACGTGCTCCTCGAAGGAGCGGATCCTGCACATCTGCTCATACATTCTCAGCGCGAGGTCACTCCCCAGCTCGGACTCACGCGTGCCGAATTCCAGGGCCATCAGCTCTCCATCCTTCTCAGGTCCGCGTCGAGCGCGGGCAGCAGGTCCTGCCGGATGATATTGACGTCGAGACAGGGATTCATTCGGCGCTCCGGACGTGGTCATCACGGGCTCAGGCGAGGCCTGCCTCTTTGCGAAGCAGCAGACAGAGGGCAATGAAGTCCAGCTCGCCGTACCCGCCTTCGACGGCCGCTTCGACGCGTTCTTCGACCAGCTCTGCGACCGGCAGGGTAACGCCGCGCTCCACGGCAAAGTCGCGGATCAGTCCGGCGTCCTTGAGCATGTTGGCCGTCGTGAAGGTCGCGCTGTAGTCGTCCGCGAGGAGCGGCGGCGTCTTGTAGGAGATGAGCGGCGAGCCGACCGCGGACTTGGCGAGGATCTCGAGCAGGTCGGCCCGGGCCACGCCGCCCGCCTCGCCGAGCACGAGCGCTTCGGACAGGAGCTGGGCGGTCCCGCCGATCATCACCTGGAGCACGAGCTTGACGACACGGGCCTCCTCGCCCTCGCCCACGTAGTACACCTTCGGGCCGATCGCCTCGAGCAGGGGCAGGAGGCGGTCGAACGCCGCCCGCGGCCCCGAGACGACGATCGTCAGGTTGCCGGCCCTGACGACGACCGGATTCCCGCTCACAGGAGCGCGGAGGTACTCCACGCCGGCATCGTCGGCGGCGCGTGCGACGCTGGTCGAGCCCGCCGGTGAGACAGTGCTCATGTCGATGAGCGCCGTGTCGGGGCCCGCGCCGGCGAAGACGCCGTCCTCTCCGCCCGTTACCTCCTCGAGCGCCGCGTCTCCCGTCACCATCGTGATGCACGCCTCCACCTCGGCGGCGAGGCTGCGTAGGCTCTCGGCTTCGGCGGCGCCCGCGGTCACCAGGTCGGCAGCCTTCCCAGGGGTACGGTTGAAAACGACGAGATCGTGTCCCGCGGCCAGGATGCGCTCCGCAATCGGCACTCCCATGCTCCCCAGTCCGACAACGCCGACGCGCATCGCGAGGGACCATAACGCGTCAAGCACGAATGAACACGGGCTTCGAAGCGACTAGACTCCTCCCGGTGGCAACCGCACGGAAGCAGGCTCCGGCGGCGAAGCGCGCGAAGCGCGTCTCGGGCGAGGACGAGCTTGGGCAGCGGCTCCGCGCCTACCGGGAGGCACGCCGGCTGAGCCTCCGCGAGCTTGCGCGCAGGCTCGGCATCTCTCCGAGCGCGGTCTCGCAGATCGAGACGGGGAAGTCACGGCCGTCCGTCAGCACCCTGTACGCGATCGTCACCGAGCTCGGCATCTCCCTGGACGAGCTCTTCTCGGGGACGAACGACGCGACCCCGCGAGCGGCCCAGTCGGTCCCGGATGCCGCAGGGGCCGAGAAGCGGGACGTCCAGCGCAGCGGGCGCCGCAAGACGATCGAGCTCGAGACCGGAGTGCGCTGGGAGCGGTTGACGCCCCACGCCGATCCGGACGCGGACTTCCTCTACGTCGTCTACGACGTCGGCGGCTCCTCGTGCCAGGAGGACCGTCTCATCCGCCACGCGGGGCGTGAATACGGGCTCGTACTGTCCGGCACGCTCGAGGTCACCGTCGGGTTCGAGACGCAGGTGCTCGGGCCGGGCGATTCGATCTGCTTCGACTCGACACAGCCACACTGCCTCCGCAACGCGGGCGAGGAGCCCGTCCATGGGGTCTGGTTCGTGGTCGGGCGCCACGACGACCACCGCCGCATCGGGCTCGAGCACGCCGGCGCCGGGCCCGCGCGCGAAGTGGCGTAGGTGCACGACCCGACGGCTCTGCCCAAGGGCCTCCCGGCGCCGGTCGACGACGGCGCGGCCGACCACCTCCCAGGTCTCGAGCTGCCTGCACTCTCCTTTCCGGCGACCACCGGAGGGACGCTCAGCCTGCGCAGTGCGAAGGGCCTCCTCGTCCTCTACGTCTATCCCCGCACCGGCCGCCCGGGCAGCGACCAGCCGGCGAGTTGGGACGAGATCCCGGGAGCGCGCGGCTGCACTCCGCAGAGCTGCGCTTTTCGCGACCACCGTGACGAGCTCGCCAGCGCGGGCGCACAGGTCGCGGGACTCTCCGCGCAGCGGGAGGGGGAGCAGCGCGAGGCGGCAGAGCGACTCGGGCTCGGCTTTCCGCTCCTCTCCGACCCCGACCTGCGGCTCGCCGCTGTGCTCCGGCTCCCCACCTTCGAGTTCGAGGGTGTGCGCCTCTACAAGCGGCTCACCCTGGTCGCCCGCGCAGCGCGGATCGTGAAGGTCTTCTACCCGGTCTTCCCGCCCGACCGGAACGCCGCCGACGTCCTCGCCTGGCTCCGCGCCGCGGCCTGACCGGCGCGCTTTCCACAGACCCGATCCACACCCGTGTCCCGAAGGGACATGTCAGGGGTCAGACCCCGGACAGGTCCGCAGGGGACATGTCCGCGGAGGGCACCGGGATCCCCTCGGTCGGTTCTCCGCCGAAGCGGCTGGTGTATCGTCGGCTCACCGATGTCGCGTGCTGCTGGACAGGGGACGGCGGTGCAGGACGGCCGCGTGACCCGGCCGATGAACGGCGAGGAGTACCTCGAAAGCCTGCGGGACGGTCGGGACGTCTGGATCTACGGCGAGAAGGTCGAGGACGTCACCACGCACCCGGCGTTCCGAAACGGTGCCCGGAGTGTCGCCCGCCTCTACGACGGCCTCCATGACCCGGAGCACAAGGACGTGCTGACGATGGAGACGGACACGGGCTCGGGCGGGTTCACACACCCGTTCTTCCGCGCCCCCATGTCGGCCGAGGACCTCGTGCGAGGCAGGGACGCGATCGCGGCCTGGCAGCGGATGACCTACGGCTGGATGGGCCGGAGCCCCGACTACAAGGCCGCCTTCCTCGCCACGTACGGGCCGAATGCGGACTACTACACGCCCTTCGAGGAGAACGCGAAGCGCTGGTACAAGGAGTCGCAGGAGCGCGTTTACTTCATGAACCACACGCTGGTCAACCCGCCCGTCGACCGCAACAAGGAGATCCACGAGGTCAGCGGACGTCTTCATCCACCGCGTCAAGGAGACGGACGAGGGCGTGGTCGTGCGCGGCGCCAAGATGGTCGCCACCGGCTCGGCCTTCTCGAACTACAACTTCGTCTCCTACCACGGCAACGTCCCCATCAAGAAGGAGGAGTACGCGCTCTCCTTCTTCGCCCCGATGAACGCCCCCGGGGTCAGGCTCATTTGCCGGCCGTCCTACGAGTTCGCGGCGGCCGCCGTCGGCAGCCCGTTCGACTACCCGCTCTCGAGCCGCTTCGACGAGAACGACGCCGTGCTGGTCTTCGACGACGCGGTCATCCCCTGGGAGAACTTCCTCATCAACGGGAACCTGGAGATCGCGAGCACGTACCACCTGACCGGCTTCATCTGGCGGGCGATGCTCCAGGGCTGCACGCGCCTGGCGGTCAAGCTCGACTTCCTCGCCGGGCTCTTCATCAAGGCGCTCGAGGCGACCGGGACGATCGAGTTCCGCGGCGATCCAGGCCTCGATCGGCGAGATCCTCGCGTGGCGGAACACGTTCTGGGCGCTGACGGACGCGATGTGCCACAACCCCGTCCCCTCGGCGAACGGCAGCGTGCTGCCCAACATCGAGGCGGCCTCCGCCTACCGCATCCTCTCCAACATCGCGATGCCGAAGATCAGCGAGATCATCCAGAACCAGGTCGCGGGCGCGATGATCGTCGCAGCCGTCGAACGCGGCCGACTGGAAGAGCGACGAGCTCCGGCCGCTCCTCGACCAGTTCTACCGCGGGTCGAACGACTACGAGGCCGTCGACAAGATCAAGCTGATCAAGCTCCTCTGGGATGCGACCGGAAGCGAGTTCGGCGGCCGGCACGAGCTGTACGAGCGCACGTACTCGGGCAGCCACGAGCTGACCCGGCTCGAGTGCTTCTGGATGGCCCAAGGCCGACGGCACCGTGGACAGGATGAAGGGTTTCGCCGAGCAGTGCATGGCGGAGTACGACCTCGACGGCTGGACCGTGCCGGACCTGATCAACCCGGACGACGTCAGCCTGATCGGCCGCGGCCGCTAGCCCGGGCTGCGTTCGACCATGGAGGCTATGGACTCACGATGAGCACCGGAGGCGGCGCCCGTCCGACGTGGCCGGAAGACATCACGGCCGACGTCGTGGCGAGCTTCGCGGGCTGCGAGGATCCGCGGCTCCGCGAAGTGCTCGGCGGCCTCGTTCGCCACCTGCACGCTTTCGCGACCGAGGTCGAGCTGACCGAGGAGGAATGGGCGGCGGGCATCCGCTTCCTCACCGACGTCGGGCACATCACCGACGAGCGGCGGCAGGAGTTCATCCTGCTCTCGGACACGCTCGGGCTCTCCATGCTCGTCGACGCCCTCGCTCACGGCCGCGCCGCGGGCGCGACCGAATCGACGGTTCTGGGCCCGTTCTGGGCGCCGGAGTCCCCCCTCCGAGAGTACGGCGAGAGCATCACCGAGCAGCCCTCCGGCACTCCCGCGTGGGTGCACGGGCGCGTGACTGACACGGGCGGTAGCCCGGTCGCGGGCGCCGAGCTCGACGTCTGGCAGAACGGCGAGAACCGCCTCTACGCAGTGCAGGATCCCGAGGCGCCGGAGGCCAACCTGCGCGGGCGCTTCCTCACCCGCGAGGACGGGAGCTACGGGTTCCTGGCCGTCCGCCCCCTGCCCTATCCGATCCCGGACGACGGCCCCGTCGGCCGCATGCTCGACGCGACGGGCCGCCACCCCTGGCGGCCCGCGCACATCCACATCATCGTGAGCGCCCCCGGCTACCGGAAGCTGACAACGCACATCTTCGACTCCGAGAGCGAGTACCTCGACTCGGACGCGGTGTTCGCGGTCAAGCCGTCGCTCCTGCGCGAGTTCGTCCCCCAGGCTGCGGACGATCCGGAGCGCCCCGCCGGGGTGACAGGCGACTGGGTGTCCGTCGAGAACGACATGGCGCTCGTCCCCGAGAGCGCCACGGGCTAGCTTCCGACCCGCTCCGTGTCGATCGGCTCCAGGTACGCCAGCATCTCCTCGGCGCGGTCCGCGAACACCGGCGGGATCTGGAACTCCTCGCCCAGGTGCTCGGCGTCTTCGTCGAGCGTCCACAGCTCCGGCTTCGACCAGGCGAACTCGAAGAGCGCGCCGCTCGGCGTCCGCGTGTACACCGACATGAAGTAGCCCCGGTCCTTGACGTCGGAAACGTCCGTATAGCCGAGCCCTTCGAGCCAGCCCTTCAGCTCCAGCTGCGACTGCGCGTCGCCGATGTCGTAGGCCGCGTGGTGAACCGTGCCCTCGCCGAAGCGCCACGTGGACGGCGGCAGGTCGGGCTCGTGCAGGAGCTCGATCCACCGGCCCCGGCCCGAGTTGCCGAGCTCGAACCGCTCGCCGGCGCCCTCGGAGCCGACGTGCTTCGCCCCGGCCCCTTCGGTCAGCCACTCGGTCATCTCCTCCGGGTAGGCGACCGAGACCGTGATTCCGTGCGTCCCGAGAATGGCGTGCTCGGCCGTGACGCCGCCGCCCTCCCACGATCTGGAGAGGATCGCCGTCGCCGTCCGCGACGAGCGAGTACTCGATGCCGCAAGGGTGTGCGAAGTGCAGCCGCTGCGTGCCGAAGAGCTCCACCTCCTCGGCCCGGATGCCGGACGTTCCCAGGCGGTCGGCCCAGAAGCCGAGCGAGTCCACCGGGACGGAGAGGTTCATTCTCGTGATCTGGTTGGTCCCGCGGCGGCCCATGACCCCGGCCTGCCGGAACGGAAAGCTCGTGAGGATCGTTCCCGCGTCGCCGTTCGCGTTGCCGTAGTACAGGTGGTAGACGGGTACCTGGCCGTCGTAGAGGGCCGTCTTCTTGATGCTGCGCAGGCCGAGGAGGCCGGTGTGGAAGTCGTAGTCCTCCTGGGCAGGCCCCACGCAGAACGTCAGATGGTGGTTACCTCGAACGAGATCCATCCTGCAGGCCTCCTTCCGTAAGAGTTCTCAACTCGTCGCGCACGCGCCTCGCGCCGGCCGTGAGCGCCTGCAGCTTTGCAAACGCGACCCGGCGGGGGAGATACTTCATCCCGCAGTCCGGGGCCGGCATCAGGCGCTCCGGGGGGACGAAGCGGAGCGCGGCGCGAATCCGTTCGGCGACCAGGTCGGCCGTCTCGACCTCGGCCTCGCCGGTGGAGACCACCCCGTAGACGACGGTCTTGTCCGGAATGGACGCCAGAACCGAAGGGTCGAGCCGCGGCTCGGCCGCTTCGAGCGAGAGCTGGTCGAACCGACAGTCTTCGAGCTCCTCGAGGAAGGAGTAGGCGGCGGGCTTGTCCTTGACGAAGTGCCCGTAGCCGAAACACATGTGGAGCGCAGTCGTGCCCGTGGCGCCGTCGAGGGCACGGTTGACCACCTCGACGCCGAAGGCCCGGGCCGGCTCGGGCCGGGCTTCGAGGTACGGCTCGTCGAGCTGGACCACGTCTGCACCGGCCTCGTGGAGCGCCTTCAACTCCTCGTTGACGGCGGCAGCGAGGTCGAGCGCCAGCGCACGCTCGTCCCCGTAGTGCTCGTCCTCCGCCAGCTGGGCCATCGTGAACGGTCCCGGGACGGTGATCTTGATCGGCCGGTCGGTGTTCGCCCGGAGGAACTCGACGTCGCGCACCTCGACCGGCCCGGTGCGGCGGACCGGACCGACGATCCGCGGCACCGCGTTCTCGAGCCCGGTGCGGCCGACGGCGGTGCCGGGGTGCTCGTGGTCGATCCCGGAAAGCGCGTTCGCGAAGCGGTTCGAGTAGCTCTCGCGCCGGATCTCCCCGTCGGTGATCAAGTCGATCCCTGCGCGCTCCATGTCCCGGACTGCGAGGAGCGTCGCGTCGTCCTGAGCCTGCCCGAGCAGCGCTGCGGGGACACGCCAGAGCTCGGCGGCGCGGGCGCGCGGGGGCGGCCGGTCGCGGAGACGGGCGCGGTCGATCAGCCAGTCCGGTTGCGGATAGCTTCCGACGACCGTCGTGGCCAGGAGCTTCACGTCGAGCGAAGCGCCCGCAGGGTGTCCAGCTCGAGCTCGCTCGGTGGGTTTGTCTCCGCGAGCGGATCGCGCACGCGCAGCTCCCACCCGGTCGCCTCGCGGACCTCTTCCATGCCGATGCCCGGGTGGACAGCCGTGAGCTCGAGCTCGCCGCCGTTCGCGCTCGGTCGCAGGACGCCGAGATCTGTGATCACGACCGTGGGCCCTGCGCCGGGGAACCCGAGCTCGGACCGCGAGACATTCGGCCCCAAGCCGACGGAGGTGACGAAGTCGAGCCGCTCCACGAACGCGCGCCGCGAGTGCCGGAGCATGACGATGACCTCGCCCGACTCGGCCGCGATCTCCGGCGCGCCGCCGGCGCCCGGCAGGCGGACCTTCGGGTGCTCGTACGGCCCGATGACCGTCGTGTTGATGTTCGCGTAGCGGTCGATCTGCGCCGCGCCGAGGAAGCCGACGTCGATGCGGCCGCCGCTCACCCAGTAGTTGAAGATCTCGGGAACCGACACGAGCTCGTCCGCCGTCGCGGCGAGATCGTCGTCTCCAATCGAGAGGGGCAGCCGAACGGGCTTGGCTCCGATCGCACCGGACTCGTACACGAGCACGCATCCGGGCGCGTGCAGGCGCCGGGCGAGGTTCGCCGCGGCGTTCGGGGGCCCAACGCCGACGAGACAGACCTGGCCGTCGCGGAGCTCACGCGCCGCGTTCACGGTCATCGTCTCCTCGGGCGTCGCGGGCGTCACGTCGTCGTGGCCCGGGGAGCCGCGGGAAGCGCGGGCTCCGACTCCAGGACGTTCGTCCGCATCCACTCCGACGAACCGCTCGCGATCGCGCGAGACGGCGTCCCACTCCGCGTAGAAGTCGTTGCCCCGCACCGAGTAGCCGGCGGCATAGGAGGGCCAGGCGCCGCCGGGCACGACGGCGACCGCGTCGACGACCCACGCGGGCAGGACGACCGAATGCGGGCGCGGCTCGAGCTCCGGCACCAGCTCTTCGACGGTGACGATCGCCCGCTTCGCCGCCAGGACCGCCTCCTTCTGCACCCCGGTGAGGCCCCAGAGCATGACGTTTCCGCTGCGGTCGGCCTGCTGGGCGTGGATGATGCCGACGTCGGGGTTGAGCGCGCGCACCGCGGTCAGGCGCCGGCCCGTGAAGGGGCAGTCGACGAACGCGACCGCGTCGCTGCGCGTCGCCAGGTCGGTCCCCGCGTAGCCCCGCAGGACCGCGAACGGCAGGTGCGAGGCCCCGGCGACGTAGGCGTTGGCCATGCCTGCGTGCGAGTGCTCCTCCACCTCCAGCGGGCGCGGCCAACCGTGCTCGACGGCGTCCCGGAAACGGTGGAGCGAGCCGACGCCGGGGTTGCCTCCGTACGAGAAGACGAGCCGGGCAGCGCAGCCCATCCCGATCATCTGGTCGTAGAGGATGTCGGGGGTCATCCGCATGAGCGTGAGCTCCACGCGGCCCTGGCGGATGATCTCGTGGCCCGCCGCGAAGGGGATGAGATGCGTGAAGCCCTCGAGGGCGACCGAGTCCCCGTCGTTCACGTGCGCGCCGATTGCCTCGGCAAGCGGCATGACGCGGGCGCTGGATCGGTTCGAAGCGGCCATCAGAACGGGAAGGGACGCCGCCCACTCTGCACGGTGATCCAGCGGAGCTCCGTGAACTCGTCCATCGCCGCCCGCGCGCCGAAGCGACCCCAGCCGGAGTCCTTGACGCCGCCGAAGGGCATCTGGGGCTCGTCCCCGACCGGCTGGTCGTTGACGTGGACGATTCCGGATTCGAGGCTTTGCGCAAGCGCAAAGCCCCTGTCGTTGTCCCGGGTGATGATCCCCGCCGCGAGCCCGTAGCTCGTCGCGTTGGCCCGCTCGACCGCCTCGTCGGCGCTCGAGACGACCTCTATGGCGGCGACGGGCCCGAAAGTCTCCTCGCGGGCGCAACTCCGAGTCGTCAGGCACGTCCGCAAGCAGCGTCGGCTGGAAGCACGCGCCCTCGGCCTCGCCGCCCACGAGGACGCGGGCGCCCTTTGCCACGGCCTCTTCGACCCGCTCCTTCACGACCCGAAGCGCTTGCTCGTGAATGAGTGGGCCGATGATCGTGTCGGGCTCCTTCGGGTCACCCACCTTCAGCCCGGCGGTCTTCGCCACGAGCTTGTCGACGAACTCGTCGGCGACCGGCAGCTCGACGAGGATCTTACGAGCCGACATGCAGATTTGCCCCTGGTGCAGGAACGCGCCGAAGGCGGACGCATCCACGGCGTACTCGAGGTCCGCATCCGCGAGGACGATCAGCGGGTTGTAGCCGCCGAGCTCGAGCACGATCCGCTTGAGATGACGGCCTGCGGCCTCGGCCAGCCTGCGGCCCGTCGCCGCCGATCCCGTGAAGTTGATCCTCCGCACGAGCGGGTTCTCGACCATTTCGTCCCCGATCGGCCCTGCCTCGCCGGGCGCATTGGTGACGACGTTGACCGTCCCGGCAGGGAAGCCCGCCTCGGCGAAGACCTCTCCGAAGAGGACGCCGCCCACCACCGGTGACCACTCCGACGGCTTGTAGACGACGGTGTTCCCGAAGACGAGCGGCGCAGCGATCGCGCGGGCGGGAAGGTTGAGCGCCGCGTTCCACGGCACGATCGCGCCGACGACGCCGACCGGCTGGCGGAAGCCCATGGCAAATGTGCCGGGCATGTCCGAGGGGATCACTTCGCCGATGGGGAGGTACGCGGCCCCAGCCGTCTGGCGAAAGCAGGTTGGGGACGAAGCCCATCTGGAACATCGCGATCCCGAAGGTGGCGCCGGTCTCGCGCGCGAGCAGGGGACGATCTCGTCCTGTCGGCTCTCGAACACGTCGGCCGCGCGCAGGAAGAGGCGCTGTCGCTCCGCGGGCGGCGTCTTCGCCCACGCGGGGAAGGCCTCGGCCGCAGCCTCGACGCCCCGCGCGCGTCGTCCTCGTGTCGCTGCCGGCACATGAGCGACGACATCCCCCGTGTAGGGGTCGAGATCCTCGAACGTGCCTCCACCCTCGGATTCCACCCACTCGCCGCCGATGAACTGACGGCACTCGAGCGGCGCGATCCCGGTTCTCGAAGTCGTGCTCCGCAACCTACACGCGCTCGGAGGCCAGGGCCGCTCCCTCGGACAGTGAGCGGAGCTTCGCCCAGCAGATGTCGGGATCGATCGGGCCGAAGCCGGCCCATGTGCCGAAGCCGCAGTCCGTTCCGGCGACGACGCGCTCCGGCCCGACGATCTCGGCGAAGCGGAGGATCCTCTGCGCCACGAGCTCCGGGTGCTCGATGAAGTTCGTCGTTGTGTCGAGCACTCCGGGCGCGAGCACCTTGTCGTCGGGAATCGACGCGTCGCGCCAGACGGTCCACTCGTGCGCGTGGCGCGGGTTCGACGCCTCGAAGAGGATCGTGGACGGCTTCGCCCCGAGGACGGCGTCGATGATCTTCTCGACCCCGATGTCGAGGTGGTGCGGGCCCTCGTAGTTCCCCCAGCAAACGTGGAGGCGCACGCGCTCCGCGGGCACGTCCCGCAGGGCCTGGTTGATGGCGGCGACATGCACCCGTACGCGCTCCACGAACTCCTCGTCAGTGTTGTCGCGATACATGATGTGCCGCCCCATCGCCAGGTCAGGGGCGTCGACCTGCAGGAAGAGCCCCGCCGCGACGATCGCCTCGTACTCCGTCTTCATGGCCTCGGCGATCGCCGCCAGGTACTCGTCCGTCGTCTCGTAGTACTCGTTCGGCTGGAAGAGCGCGATGATCCCCGGCGAGGGCGAGTTCATGAAACCGCCCGCGACGTCCCGGCCCTCCAGGGCGGCCCGGAAGGTTGCCAGGTCGCGCTCGAGCGGCTCCCGGTGCTCGTAGGCGATCGGCGCACGGCAGATCGGGCGGAGGTACTTCGCCGTCGCGCCCGCCTGCGCCAGCCGGTCTCTGAAGTTCGGGTAGGCGTCGAGGTCTGCGGGCGTCGCCCGGGGCACGTCTCCCAGCTCGAACCCGCTCAGGCGATGGCGAATGTACGTCGCGTAGCCGATCTTGCTCATCTCGCCGTCGCTGACGAGGTCCACCCCGGCCTCCGCCTGCTTGGCCACGCGGTCGCGCACCGCCTCGAGCACGACCCGGTCGAAGGCCTCCTGGTCGACCTCGTCGCCTCGGTCCTGGGCGAAGACCTGGTCGACGACCGCCCGCGGTCGAGGGAGGCTGCCGACGTGGGTCGTGAGGACGCGCGCGCTCTTCGGCATGGGCTCGGCTTCCTTTCGGTGGCGGTCCGTGACAGGTCTCCTTCAGCCATGACGGGGCCAGGCCCCGACAGGTCCGGATCGGCCAGGGGTTCCGGAAACCTCGGCTCGGTGAGAGCGCCTTCTACGCGGCCGGGGTGACGTTCGTCGCCTCGGGGCCCTTCTCGCCCTCGCGCGGCTCGTACTCGACGCGCGTACCCTCGACGAGGGTCTTGAAGCCCTCGCCGGCGATGCTGGAGAAGTGCACGAAGAGATCCTTCGTGCCCTCGTCAGGCGTGATGAAGCCGTACCCCTTGCTGTCGTTGAACCACTTGACGGTTCCGGTTGCCATGAACACCTCCCCCTTACCACTCACGAACAGGCGGGAAGCGCAACGCGCGAACCGCACTCGCTCTCATTTGCGAGAGAGAGGGTAGCACTCTCCCTCGGGCCGCTCAGGGAGCGCCCGAGACGGTGCCCTCGTACGCGCTCTGGAGGCGGGCGACCTCCGCCTTCGGGGCGACGCGCTGGAACTCCTCGGCCGCTTCTTCCCAGCGCTCGAGGAGCCCGGCCGCCCGCTCGGATCCCGTGTAGAGGACGTGGCTCTCGAGGAGCGCGCGGAGCCTGGCGAGGTCGTCCCCGGCCGGCCGGGTTGCGGCGACCAGCTGGCCGTTCAGATGGGCGCCGAGCCGCTCGTCGGGATCGTGGACGAAGACCTCGCCGCCGGTCATCCCCGCGCCGAGGTTGAAGCCGAGCTCGCCCAGGAGGACGACCGTGCCGTTCGTCATGTACTCGCAGGGATGGTCGCCCGTGCCCTCGACCACCGCGACCGCGCCGGAGTTGCGAACCGCGAAGCGCTCGCCTGCCCAGCCCGCGCAGAAGAGCTCGCCTCCCGTGGCACCGTAGAGCGCGGTGTTCCCCATCAGGCACGGGTTCCCCGCGTCATTCGCCGGCGGGCGGACGGCGATCCGGCCGCCGCTCATGCCCTTGCCCACGTAGTCGTTCGCCTCGCCGGTGAGCGTGAGCTTGACGCCCGCCGTGAGGAAGGCGCCGAAGCTCTGCCCCGCAACGCCCTCGAAGGAAGCGCGGACGCGGCCGGGCGGCGGGCGATCGCCGAAGGCCCGCCCGATTCGTCCGCCCAACAGGGCGCCGACGGCCCGGTCGGCGTTGGTGATCTTGTACGCGAGCTCGACGAGACGGGCTTCCTCGAGCGCCGGCTGCGCGTCCGCCGCAAGGCGCGCGCCGAGCTCCCAGCCGCCGGCGCGCGGTAGCTGCTCGCCGCCGTGGACGGCTGGGCCGTCCCCCGCCCGGCCCAGCAGCGGCGAGAGGTCGAGTACGCCTTCCCGCGAATCGCGGGCCGGCCGCTGCCGGAGGAGGTCGACCCGGCCTACAGCCTCCCGGACCGACCGGAGCCCGAGCGCCGCCAGGTGGCGGCGGACGTCCTCGGCCACGAAGCGCAGGTAGGTCTCGACCATCTCCGGCGTGGCCGCGAACTTCGCGCGCAGCTCGGGCTGTTGCGTCGCGATCCCGACCGGGCACGTGTCCATGTGGCACGTGCGGACCATGAGGCAGCCCTCAGCGAGGAGGAGCGCCGTGCCGAAGCTGAACTCGTCGGCCCCCAAGAGGGCGGCCACGACGACGTCGCGCCCCGTCTTCAGGCCGCCGTCCGCCCGCAGGCGGACGCGGCCGCGGAGCCCGTTGGCGACGAGCGCCTGCTGGGTCTCGGCCAGGCCGAGCTCCCAGGGGACGCCCGCGTTCTTGATCGACGTGAGCGGGCTGGCCCCCGTCCCGCCGTCGGCGCCCGCAATGTGCACGACGTCGGCCAGCGCCTTCACGCAGCCGGCGGCGACGAGCCCCACGCCGGCCTCGGCGACGAGCTTGACGGAGACGGCCGCCGCCGGGTTCACCTGGCGGAGGTCGAAGACGAGCTGTGCGAGGTCCTCGATGGAGTAGATGTCATGGTGCGGCGGCGGGGAGATGAGGGCCACGCCCGGCTGGGTGTGGCGCAGGCGCGCGATCTCCTCGGTCACCTTGTGTCCGGGGAGCTGCCCGCCCTCGCCGGGCTTCGAGCCCTGCGCGATCTTGATCTGGAGCTCCTCGGCGAAGACGGCGTACTCCGCGGTGACGCCGAAGCGGCCCGAGGCCACCTGCTTGATCGGAGTGTTGCGCTCGCTCCGGTAGCGGGCAGGGTCCTCGCCCCCTTCGCCGGTGTTCGCGCGGGCGCCGAGGCGGTTGAGCGCGATCGCGATCAGCTCGTGCGCCTCCGCGGACAGTGCCCCGTGAGACATCGCGCCGCCGGAGAAGCGGCGGACGACGGACTCGACGGGCTCGACCTCCTCGAGCGGGACGGGCGGGCCCGCGGGCACGAGCTCGAGCAGGTCGCGGGGCTCGAGGGCGGGCGGCTCGTCCACGAGAGCGGCGAAGCGCTCGTAAAGCCTCCAGCCGCCGCCGTTCACGGCTTTGCGGAGGGCGTGGGCGGCACCGATCTCGTGCGCGGCGTCCACGACCTCCGGCGTCGTCGCGTGCGGCTCCCCGCCCTTGCGGTACTTGACGTACCCCGGGTTGGCGAGACGCGGCGAGGGCGCGTAGGCGGCGCGGAGCTGGTCGAAGCACTCCTGCTCGAGCTCGGAAAAGCCGACGCCGCCAATCGGAGCCGGAGTGCCCGCGAAGCAGCGCTCGACGACCTCGGCGGCGAGGCCGATCGAGTCGAAGATCTGTGCTCCCCGGTAGCTCGCCAGGTCGGAGATGCCCATTTTCGACATGACCTTGAGGACGCCGTCCTCGACCGCCTCGCGAAAGCGCCTCTGCGCTTCCTCCGGAGAGGGGTGGTCGCCCCCGATCCGGTCGGCCGCGGCCAGGGCGGCGATCGTCTCGAGCGCGAGCCGGGGGCAGACGGCATCGGTGCCGTAGCCGAGGAGGCATGCGAAGTGGTGCGTCTCCCGCGGCTCGTCGCTCGCGACGACGATGGACGCGCGCGAGCGGAGCCCCGAGACGACGAGCCGGCGGTGAACCGCACCGACGGCGAGAAGAGACGGAACCGGGGCTCGCAGCGGACCGGAGCCTTCGTCCGTGACGAGCAGGAGCTGGGCGCCGCCGGCCACCGCGTCCTCGGCCTCGGCCGCGAGACGCGTGCAGGCGTGCTCGAGGCCCTCCTCCTCGTCGAAGGTGGCGTCGAGGCGGGCGAGCTCCAGGCTCTCGAGTGTCGAGGGGAAGAGAAAGAAGCTCTCGAGCTCGATCAGGTTGGCAGCCTGCGGAACCTCCGAGAGGAGCGGCGCGCGGGCGCCGAGGAGGGTACGAAGCGACATCACACGCCGCTCCCGGAGGTGATCGATGGGCGGGTTGGTGACCTGGGCGAAACGTTGCTTCAGGTAGCTCGCGACGGGCCGCGGCCGCCCGGCGAGGGGCGCGAGAGCCGTGTCGTCTCCCATGGACGACGTCGGCTCGTGCGCCTGCGACGCGAGCGGGCGCAGCACGAGCGCGAGCTCCTCGCGCGTATAGCCGCATGTGATCTGTCGGGCAGCGAGGTCGCCCTCCGGCGGCTCGACCGGCTCGCCGGCGTCGAGGCTGCGGAGCCCCCGCTCGGCCCAGCGGCCAAACGGGCGCCGTCGTGCCAGCCGGCGCTTGATCTCGTCGTTGTCCTGCACGCCGCCGGCAGCGGGGTCGACGGCGAGGATCTGTCCCGGCAGAAGCTTGCCCCGCTTCACCTGCGCGTCCTCCGGCAAGGGGATCGCCCCGGCCTCGGAGCAGCAGACGACAAACCCGCCCTCGACGATCGCGTAGCGGAGCGGACGGAGGCCGTTCCGGTCGAGGGCCGCACCGACGACGCGGCCGTCCGTGAACACGATGCCGGCGGGCCCGTCCCAGGGCTCTACCAGCGTGGAGTGGTAGCGGAAGAAGCCGCGGACGTCCTCGTCGAGCTCGGCGTCGTGCTCCCACGCCTCGGGAACGAGCATGGCGATCGCGTGACGGACGTCCCGGCCGCCGTGGACAAGCAGCTCGAGCGCGTTGTCGAGCTTGGCCGAGTCCGAGCCCTCTTCCTCGATCACGGGGGCGAACGCATCCTCGTCCTCGACGCCGAGGCGCACGTCCCGGGCGCGCATCCAGTTCACGTTCCCCTGGATGGCGTTGATCTCGCCGTTGTGGCAGAGGAGGCGGAACGGCTGCGCCCGCTCCCAGGACGGCGTCGTGTTCGTCGAGAAGCGCTGGTGGAAGATGCCGAGGGGGACCCGGAGGGCCGGGTCACGCAGGTCGGCATAGAAGGCGGCCAGCTCGTCGGCCGCGCAGAGAGCCTTGTATGTGACGGTGCGGAAGGAAAGGGAGGCGACATAGGCGCCGTCCGTCCGCGAGGCCCGCCGCCGCGCACGGTAGGCGCGCAGGTCGAGCTCGGAGTCGCCGATTCCCGGAGGCCGCTCGAGGACGAGCTGCTCGATCCGCGGCGCGGTTGCCCGGGCCTCCGCGCCGAGGGCGCGCGGGTCAATGGGAACCTCCCTCCAGCCCGCCGTGCCGATCCGCTCCTCCGCGCAGGCGGCTTCGATCGCCGCCCGAGCGGCCTCGTCTCGCAGGAAGACCATGGCGAGTCCGCAGCCCGGCGACGGGACGAGGGTCCCGGGGAGGGGGAGGAGAAGTCCCGCCCCGTCGCCGGTCTTGCGGTCTGCAGCCGTCGCTCCCCGGTGCCGCACCCCCACGAGGCCTGCGAGCAGCAGGTCGACCACCTCGCGTGAAGCCCGGCCGGACGGATCGGCGACGAAGCCGATGCCGCAGGCATCGTGCTCGGCGGAGGGATCGTGCAGTAACGCTGCTCTGATCGACACGCTTTGTCGACCACCTCTCGAGGAGTTGGACCGGGAAGCCCCGCCTCTTGTCTTTCAGCTAGCCGGCGGAGGCGGGAGAGACGGTTCGCCGACTAGCGCACTCGGCTGCGCGCAATGACGAGGAGAAAGAAAAACGGGTTCGTCGTCGCGCGGCGCATCGCGGTCCACGATAGGGCAGGCGGCGGACAGCGTCAAGAAAAAAGTTGGGACTTCCTGTCACTTCGTTCTTGACACGGCCGCCCGGCTTCACCAGACTGGCTGCATCGCGATGACGACCGCACTCGTTACGAGCCGCGCTTCCGGTACAGCCGGGGCGCCGCCCTGCGGTCTCATCGTCGTCCTCCTCGGCATTCTCCCCCGCTAAGGGGGAGACGCGACCACGCGCCGCTAGGGCGCAGACGCCGACCTAACCGACACCCGAGGTGCGCCTCCGAGCGAGGCGAAGGAGGACAGGAGTGAGACCCCCCAGGATCACGATCTTCGACACGACGTTGCGCGACGGCGAGCAGTCTCCGGGCATCGCGCTTCGTCCCGACGAGAAGGCCGAGATCGCCGAGCAACTCGAGCGGCTCGGCGTCGACGTGATCGAGGCCGGCTTCGCCATCTCCTCTCCGGGGGACTTCGAGGGCGTCCGGGCCGTCGCCGCCGCCGTCGAACGCCCCACGGTCGCGTCTCTCTGCCGGACGCGCAAGGAGGACATCGACGCGAGCGCCGAGGCGCTAGCGCACGCACGCCGCGCCCGGCTACACGTCTTCGTCGCCACCAGCCCCGTGCACATGCAGCGGAAGCTTCGGCTCGAGGCCGACGAGGTTCTCGAGCAGGCGCGCTGGGCGGTGGCGTACGCCCGCGAGCGGTTCGAGGACGTCGAGTTCTCCTGCGAGGACGCCACGCGCTCGGACCCCGGCTTCGTCGGACGTGTCTGCGGAGAGGCCGTGCGCGCAGGAGCGACGACCATCAACCTCCCCGACACCGTCGGCTACTGCCTGCCCGCCGAGTACGCGGGGTTCGTGCGCGACGTGCGGCGCCTGTGCCCGGAGCTCGCCCGCGCCACCCTTTCCGTCCACTGCCACAACGACCTGGGGCTCGCGGTCGCGAACACACTGGCCGGCGTGGAGGCCGGCGCCACGCAGGTCGAGGCGACGATCAACGGCATCGGCGAGCGGGCCGGCAACGCCGCGCTCGAGGAGATCGTCATGGCCCTCCGGGTGCGTCAGGCGCGCTTCGCCGTGGAAACCGGGGTGAACACGGCCGAGATCGGGGCCACGTCCAGGCTGGTCGAGCACCTGACCGGCTACCGCGTCCAGCGCAACAAGGCGATCGTCGGCGCCAACGCGTTCGCGCACGAGGCCGGGATCCACCAGGACGGAATGCTGAAGGACTCCGAGACCTACCAGATCATGGATCCGGGCGAGCTGGGCCTGAGCATGACGCTGCCGCTCGGGAAGCATTCGGGCCGGCACGCGTTCGCGCTCGCCTGCTCCGAGGCGGGCTACGAGCTCGAGTCGGAAGAGCTGGAGGGTGCGTTCGCCCGCTTCAAGCACCTCGCGGATACCGGCAGGGACGTCTCCCTGCACGAGCTCTTCGAGGAGGCGGCGGTTTGATGCGGAAGAAGCGCTACACCGTCGCCTGCCTCGCCGGGGACGGGATCGGCCCGGAGCTGATGGCGGAGGCGAGCCGCGCGCTCGCCGAGGTCTCGCATCTGCACGGGTTCGCGGTGGAGGAGGTGCATGTGCCGTTCGGCGGCGAGGCAGTTCGCCGTTTCGGCCACCCGCTTCCGCGGGCGACGCGTGCGGAGTGCCGCCGGGCGGACGCTGTGCTCGCGGCCGCGACGAGGGAGCCCGCCCTCGACGGCGTCAAGGCCGACCTCGACCTCACCTGGCGTATCACCGCCGTTCGCCTCGACTCGGGAGGCGACCTCGTCGTCGTGAGCCCCCTCGCGGGCGGCGCGGAGGAGTGGACGATCGACCGCGCCTTTGCCCTCGCCTGCGAGCGCCGGGCGCGGGTCACGTCGGTCGGGACCAGCCGTGCCTGGACGCAGGCCGTCGAGCGAGCCGCCGGCCGCTACGACGGCATCGTCGTCGAGCACCGGCCGTTCGAGGACGCGCTCCCGGTGCTGCTCAGCGAACCGGCCCGCTTCGACGTGGTCCTCACCGAGGAGGTTTTCGCGCAGGCGCTCTCGGGCACCGCCGCCTTCGCCCACGGCGGAAGGCGCCTGGTCGCCTCCGGACGGCTCTCTCCCCACGGGCCGGGCATCTTCGGCCCCACGCACGGCTCGGCGCCTGACATCGCCGGCCAGGGGGTGGCGAACCCAAGCGGGATGCTCTTTGCCGCCGCGCTCATGCTCGGGGAGGGCCTGGGCGAGCGCGCCGCGGCGCGCACACTGGACGGCGCCGTGGGCAGGGCCCTCGGCAACGGCGTTCGCACGGCCGACATGGTTGCCTCCGGCGTCGGAGCGACCACGCGCCAGTTCATGGACGTTCTCCTTGCCGAGCTCCCCGCGGCGCGGATGGACGCCGAGTTCGCGGAGGCCCGGTCATGAGGATGCTCGGCTCGGACGCGATCCTTCGCTCACTGGAGGCGGAGGGTGTCGACGTCGCCTTCGGCATCCCGGGCGGCGCGATTCTGCCCACCTACGACGCCTTTGCCCGGGGCACGGCCGTGCGTCACGTCCTCGCCCGCCACGAGCAGGGCGCCGGCCACATGGCGGAGGGCTACGCGCGCGCATCCGGCAAGGTCGGCGTCGCCGTCGCCACCTCGGGCCCTGGCGCGACGAACCTCGTTACCCCGCTCGCGGACGCCTGGATGGACTCGACGCCGCTCGTCTGCATCACCGGCCAGGTGCGCTCGAGCCTGATCGGGACGGACGCGTTCCAGGAGACCGACGCGACCGGCATCACCCTGCCCATCGTCAAGCACTCCTGGCTCGTGCAGGACATCGAGGAACTCCCGCACGTCATGAAGGCGGCCTTCCACGTGGCGCGCACGGGGCGTTGCGGCCCCGTGCACGTGGACGTCGCGAAGGACGTCCAGGAGGCCGAGCTGGACTTCCGCTACCCCGACGACCTCGACCTGCCGGGCTGGAGGCCGCCGGCGAAGGTGCATCCGCGCCAGATCGCCGAGGCGGCTCGGGCGATCGCCGCCGCCGAGCGGCCCGTGCTCTACGTGGGCGGGGGCACGCTGAACGGCGACGCGTGCGCGGAGCTCCTCGAGCTCGCCGAGACCGGGGGCATCCCGGTCATCACCACGCTCATGGCCAAGGGCGCCTTCCCGGACTCCCACCCGCTCGCCTACGGAGCGCCGGGCATGCACGGCTCGAAATGGGCGAACTGGGGCCTGAACAAGGCCGACCTCCTCGTCGCGGTGGGGACGCGCTTCGACGACCGGGTCACGGGCAAGCTCTCCGACTTCGCGAGCGGCGCGAAGGTCGTCCACCTCGACGTCGACCCCGCCGAGATCGGCAAGCTCCGCCACGCCGACATCCCCATCGTCGGCCCGCTCAAGCTTGCGCTCGCCGGCCTGACGGAGGCGCTGCGCGGTCTCGTCGCCCCGGGCGAGGGCCCGCACGAATGGCGCCGCCAGCTGGACGAGTGGCGCGAGGCCTACCCGTACCGGTATGCCGAGAGCGTCGACTCCCTCAAGCCGCAGGCGGTCGTGGAGGGTCTGCGCGACCTGACCGCCGAACGCGACGACGTGGTCTGGACGACCGGCGTCGGCCAGCACCAGATGTGGGCCATGCAGTACCTCGTCTGCGACCTGCCGCGCACGTTCATCACCTCCGGCGGCCTGGGGACGATGGGCTACGGCCTCCCCGCGGCGATCGGGGCGAAGGCGGCCAGGCCCGACGCCACCGTCGTCTGCATCGACGGGGACGGCTGCTTCCAGATGACGTGCCAGGAGCTGGCCACTTCGGTGCTCGAGGGCCTGCCGATCGTCGTCGTGATCGTCAACAACGGCTGGTACGGGATGGTGCGGCAGTGGCAGGAGATGTTCTACGCCGAGCGGTTCGCCGAGACCCACTTGACGCACCAGGTGCCCGACTACGCGCAACTCGCCGAGGCCTACGGCTGCGCCGGCTTCACGCTCTCCGCCGGGGACGACGTCGAGGACGTGCTTGCGGAGGCGCTCGCCTCCGGCCGCACCACCGTCGTGGATGCGCGCTGCGACCCCGAGGAGAAGTGCTTCCCCATGATCCCTGCGGGGGCCGCGGCCACCGACCTGATCGAGTTCGAGGAAGAGACGGTCGGCGCGTGATGCCGACCATCGCGATCCTCGTCGAGAACAAGCCCGGCGCCCTGGCCCGCGTCTCCAACACGTTCGCCCGGCGCGGATTCAACATCGAAAGCCTTGCGGTCGGGCCCACCGAGCGGCCCGACGTCTCCCGCATCACCCTGCGGGTCGACTGCTCGGACCACTCGCTCGAGCAGATCGAGAAGCAGATCCACAAGCTCGTGAACGTGCTGCGCGTGAGCGAGCTCGAGCCGGGCGAGGCCGTCGAGCGCGAGCTCGCGCTCGTCAAGGTGAGCGCCCCGCCCAGCCGCCGCGGCGAACTGACGGCGCTGTGCGACGTCTTCCACGCCCGCGTCGCCGACCTCGGCCCCGACTCGATCGTCTTCGAGGTCTCGGGCACCCCCGAGGAGGTCCAGTCCTTCGAGGAGCTCGTGCGCCCGCACGGCCTCCAGGAGCTCGTCCGCACCGGCCGGATCGGCCTCGGCCGCGCCTCGACCGCTCGCACGACCACCCGTCAACGCGTCCTCAGCTAAGGGAAGGAAGAAAGGAGCCTAATGGCAACCGTTTACCGCGAAGGCAACAGCGATCTCCTCTCGGGGAAGGTGGCGATCCTCGGCTACGGAAGTCAGGGGCATGCGCATGCCCTCAACCTGCGCGACTCGGGCGTGGACGTAGAGGTCGGCCTCAGGGTCGGCAGCGAGTCGTGGACGGCCGCGGAGGACGCGGGACTGACCGTCAAGTCGATTCCGGCCGTGGTCCGCGACGCGCAGCTGGTCGCTGTCCTCCTGCCCGATCACGCGCAGAAGCATGTCTACGAGAACGAGGTGGCGCCGAACCTCGAGCCCGGAGCCGCCCTGCTCCTCGCGCACGGTTTCAGCGTCCACTTCGGGCAAATCGCACCGCCGCGAGGCCACGACGTGATCATGGTCGCGCCCAAGGGGCCGGGCCACCGTGTGCGCGGCTCTGTTCGAGGCCGGCGCGGGCGTTCCCGGGCTCGTGGCCGTCGCGCAGGACGCGAGCGGGAACGCGTTCGAGCTCGCGCTCGCCTACGGCTCGGCGATCGGGTGTGGGCGGGCAGGGATGCTCGAGACGACCTTCGCCGAGGAGACCGAAAGCGACCTCTTCGGCGAGCAGGCCGTCCTCTGCGGGGGCGTGTGCGCACTCATGCAGGCCGGCTACGAGACGCTCGTCCGCGCCGGCTACCAGCCGGAGATCGCGTACTACGAGTGCATCAACGAGCTCAAGCTGATCGTCGACCTCATCTATGAGGGCGGCTTCTCTCACATGCGGAGCTCGATCTCGGACGTGGCGGAGTACGGCGACCTCACCCGCGGGCGCGTCGTCATCGACGACCATGTGCGTGCGACGATGCAGCAGATCCTCGAGGACGTCCGCAACGGCACGTTCGCCCGCGAGCTGATCGCGGAGGAGGAGGCCGGGCGCCCGCGCCTGACGGCGCTCCGCCGCATGGCGGCCCAGCACTCGGTGGAACGGGTCGGAGAGGAGCTGCGCGGCCTCGCCGGCCGCGAGGGCCTCCTCGGCGCGGAGGCGCATGGCGTCCGTTGACGTTCCAGTAGCCCTCCTGGGCTACGGGACCGTCGGCTCGGGAGTCGACCGGCTCCTCGCCGAGAACGCGGACGACATCGAGCGGGCCACCGGGCATCGCCTGCGGGTGGTGCGGGCGCTGGTCCGCGACCTGGACAAGGAGCGCGGGTTCTCCCCCGCGCCCGGCGTGCTCACCACCGACTTCGCCGCCGTGCGGGACGATCCCGCGATCGCGGTCGTCGCCGAGGTCATGGGCGGGCTCGAGCCCACGGGCGGTTACGTCACGGAGCTCCTCTCCGCCGGCAAGCCCGTCGTCTCGGCCAACAAGCAGCTCGTTGCCCGCCATGGGGCCGAACTTTTCGCCGCGGCCTCGGAGGCGGGGGTCCAGCTGCGCTTCGAGGCGAGCGTCTGCGCCGCCATCCCAGTCATCAAGGTGCTGCGCGAGGCGCTCGTCGCCGCGAACGTCCACCGCGTCCTCGGGATCGTCAACGGGACGACGAACTTCGTGCTCACGGAGATGGAGTCCGGAGCCTCCTACGCCGAGGCGCTGGCCGAAGCGCAGCGGCAAGGCTTCGCCGAGGCCGACCCGACCGAGGACGTCTCCGGCGCGGACGCGGCCGCAAAGATGGCCATCCTGGCCACGGTCGCCTTCGGGTCGCGGGTCACGCTCGCGGACGTCGAGTACGAGGGGATCGAAGGGATCACACCCGAGCACGTCGCCGCCGCAGGCGAGATGGGGATGGCCGTCCGGCTGATCGGCGCCGCCTCGCTCGTGGACGGCAGGCTCGACGTGCGCGTCCACCCCGCGCTCGTCGACCGCCACCACCCCCTCGCCGCCGTCGAGGGGGCCTTCAACGCCGTCATGCTCCAGGGGGACGCCATCCGCGAGATCACGCTCGAGGGCCCCGGCGCCGGCGGCATCGAGACCGCCTCAGCGGTGGTCGCGGATATGGTCAGCGTCATCGGCACGACCGGCACCGGGTTCCTCCAGAACGACGCCTGCTGGCGCACGCTCGAGCCGCTCCCGGCCGGGGAGCTCCGCTCGCCGTACTACGTCCGCCTCGAGGTCGACGACCGGGCAGGCGTGCTTGCCCACGTCGCCGAGCGGCTCGCGGCCCAGGGCGTCTCCGTCGCCCGCCTCGTCCAGCACCAGGACGACGGCGCCGCCACGATCCACATCGTCACGCACGAGGCGCCCCAGGGTCGACTCGTGGCCGCGCTCGCCGAGATCGGCACGCTGCCCGAGTCGCTCTCGGCCCCGTCGGCGCTGAGCGTCATCTCCGACCGCGGCGTCCCGGGACTCGGCTGGTCATGACGGATCCCTACACGCGACCGACTGACCCCGCCAAGCGCAGGAGCGCCGCGCTCACGGACGGACCCGAGCGCGCGGGGGCGCGGTCGATGCTCAAGGCGATCGGCTTCTCGGACGCGGACCTCGCGCGCCCGCTCGTCGGCGTGGCCACGAGCTGGATCGAGACCATGCCCTGCAACTGGAACCAGCGCGAGCTCGCGCAGCACGTGAAGGCGGGAATCCGCGAGGCCGGCGGGACGCCGATGGAGTTCAACACGGTCTCCGTCTCCGACGGCGTCTCCATGGGCACGGAGGGCATGCGGGCCTCGCTCGATCTCCCGCGAGCTGATCGCGGACTCGCTCGAGCTCGTCGCCCGCGGGCACCTCTTCGACGGGCTCGTCTGCCTGGTGGGTTGCGACAAGACGATCCCGTCCGCTGTGATGGCGCTCGGCCGGCTCGACATCCCCGGGCTCGTCCTCTACAACGGCTCGATCGCGCCGGGCCGCTTTCGCGGCCGGGACGTGACCATCCAGGACGTCTTCGAAGCGGTCGGCGCCCACGCGGTCGGGGAGCTGAGCAGCGAGGACCTGCACGAGCTGGAAGGGGTCGCGTGCCCCGGCGCCGGCGCGTGCGGCGGCCAGTTCACCGCCAACACGATGGCGACCGTCCTCGACTTCCTGGGGATCAGCCCGGCTGGCCTCAACGGCATCCCGGCGCTGCACCCGAGCAAGCAGGAGGCCGCCGTCGAGGCCGGCCGCCTCGCCATGAGGCTGGTACGCGACGACGTCCGCCCCTCGCACATCATCACGCGCGAATCGCTCGAGAACGCGATCGCCGCCATCGCGGCGACGGGGGGCTCGACGAACGGGGTCCTCCATCTCCTCGCGATCGCGCGCCGAGCTCGGCGTACCCCTCTCCCTCGACGACTTCGACACGATCGCGGCCCGCACGCCGTCGTGGCGAGCCTGAAGCCGGGCGGGCGCTTCGTCGCCACGGACATGTTCGAGGCGGGCGGCGTCGCGCTCGTCGCGCGCGAGCTCCTCAAGCGCGGCCTCGCTCCATCCGGACGCACCCAACGTCGACGGTCGCCCGCTGGGAAAGATCGCCGCGGCGGTGGCGGAGCGGCCCGGCCAGGAAGTCGTGGTGCCCATCGAGACCCCGATCAAGCCGACCGGCGGGCTCGCGATCCTGCGCGGGAACCTCGCTCCCGACGGGTGCGTCGTGAAGCTCGCCGGCCACGAGCGCCTCCACCACCGCGGCCCCGCGCGCGTCTTCGAGTCCGAGGAAGACTGCTTCGCGACCGTCAAGGCCCGGCGCATCGAGCCGGGCGACGTCGTCGTCATCCGCTACGAAGGGCCGGCCGGAGGGCCCGGGATGCGGGAGATGCTGCACGTCACCGGAGCCCTCGTCGGCGAAGGCCTGGGCGACTCCGTCGCACTCGTCACCGACGGCCGCTTCTCGGGCGCCACGCACGGCCTGATGGTCGGCCACGTCGCACCCGAGGCGTCGCGTGGCGGGCCGCTCGCGGCGCTCGAGGAGGGCGACGTCGTGGTCGTCGACGTCGAGGGGCGAGAGCTCAACGTCGAGCTCTCGGAGGACGAGCTGCGAGCGCGCCTCGACGCCTGGGCCCCTCCCCCGCCGCGCTACACGGAGGGCGTGTTCGCCAAGTACGCGGCGCTCGTGTCGTCGCCGTCAGAGGGAGCGGTGACGCGCCCGACCCGCTAGGCTGCACATCGGAGGCGGGCAACGTCCCGCTCCGCATCGAGAGAGGCTGAGGGAACCGGCCCTGTGAAGCTTCGGCAACCTGCTCGGCGAGCAAGGTGCCAACCCCGGCGGGCCAGTCGGCCCGGAGGATGTCGAGCGAGACGAAGGAGAGTTCAATGCCAGCCACCGCCCTTCGCTGTACCGCCTGCGGGACCGAGCACGCCCTCGAAGCCGTCGGCATCTGCGCGAGCTGTCTCGCGCCACTCGAGCCCGTCTACGACGGCGTGGAGCTCAGGCGGACGGCCACCCGAGCAGCGATCGAGGCCGGGCCCCGAAGCATCTGGCGGTATGCGCCGCTCCTCCCGGTCGAGGCGCCGGCGGAGCCGCGTCTCGCGCCCGGCTTCACGCCGCTCGCCGAAGCGCCTCGGCTGGCCGAAGCGCTCGGCGTCGGCGAGCTCTGGCTCAAGCTGGACACGGCCAACCCGACGCACTCGTTCAAGGACCGGGTCGTCGCGGTCGCCGCGGCGAAGGCACAGGAGCTGGGCCTCGGCACGCTCGCCTGCTCCTCCACGGGGAACCTCGCGAACGCCGTCGCGGCCCGCGCCGCGGCGGAAGGGCTCGAGGCGGCCGTCTTCTGCCCCGCCGACCTCGAGCCGGAGAAGCTCGTCGCCACCGCGGTGTACGGGGCGACGATCTACGCGGTGGACGGCACGTACGACGACTGCAGCCGACTGACCGTCGAGCTCTCCTTCGAGCTGGACTGGGCGTTCGTGAACGTCGGCCTCCGCACGTACTACGCGGAAGGCTCGAAGACGCTCGCGTTCGAGATTGCCGAGCAGCTCGGCTGGGAGGCGCCCGACGCCGTCGTCGCACCCATCGCCTCCGGCGCTCTCTTCTCCAAGGTGGGCCGCGGGTTCGAGGAGCTCGCAGGCCTCGGGCTCGTCGCCGGGGCGGCGCCCCGCCTCTACGGAGGGCAGGCCGAAGGCTGCTCGCCGGTCGCGGCGGCCTTTGCCGAGGAACGCAAGGTCGTGCCCGTCCGCCCACAGACCGTGGCCCGCTCGCTCGCGATCGGCAACCCGGCCGACGGCGACCGCGCCGTCGCCGCCGCGCGGGCCTCGGGCGGCGCCGTCTATTCGGTGGCCGAAGAGGAGGTGGGCGAGAACATGGCCCTGCTCGCCGAGACGACAGGGGTCTTCGGGGAGACGGCGGCCGGCGTCACGCTCGGCGCCCTGCGCGAGGCCGTCCGCCGCGGCGCCGTGGGCGAGGCCGACCGCGTCGTCCTCCTCGTCACCGGTGACGGGCTGAAGACGCCCGGCCCGGTCGAGCACCGCTTCCGGCCGGTCGAGATCGAGGCCGACGCCGACCTCGTTCTCGAGCGCCTGGCCGCGGCCCGCGCCTGATCCCCAAGCCGGGGTCTGACCCGGGACAGGTCCGTTTTGGCCGGCGCAGACGGTGCCTGACGCCGGGTCGGCGAGTCCTTTCCACAAGCGCGCGGCGTGGCACACTGCTTTTCACACGCTGTGGACGCAGCCGACGTCCGTTTCGGACATGTCAGGGGTCAGACCCCGGACATGTCCAAGGTGGACGCGTGTCTCGTGTACCCACGGCGCGCCCTCGCCCTCGCCCGCCTACTAGAGTCCAGCGGATGAGGATCGTCTGCCTCCCCGGCGACGGAATCGGCCCGGAGGTGGCGGCCGCGGCCGTGCGCGTTCTCCGCGAGCTGCCCGTCGACCTCGAGCTCGAGGAACGACCCTTCGGCGGCGTCGCGATCCACGACAGCGGCAACCCCCTGCCCGACGAGACCCTCGCGGCCTGCCGGGCGAGCGACGCCGTCCTCCTCGCGGCAGTAGGCGCTCCCGAGTTCGACGGCGCCGACGTGCGGCCCGAGCAGGGCCTCATCCGGCTTCGGAAGGAGCTCGACGCGTACGCGAACCTTCGGCCCTCGCGCGGAGACGGCGTCGATCTCCTCATCGTCCGCGAGCTCGTCGGCGGCCTTTACTACGGCGAGCGCGGGCGTCGGGAGGACGGGACCGTCTACGACACGTGCGAGTACCACCCCGCGCAGATCGAACGGGTCGCGCGGCGGGCCTTCGAGCTCGCGCGCACGCGGCGCGGTCACGTCACCTCCGTGGACAAGGCGAACATGCTCGACACGTCGAGGCTGTGGCGAGAGGTCGTCGAGGGGGTCGCGGGAGACTACGGCGACGTCGAGCTCGCGCACATGCTCGTCGACAACGCCGGAATGCAGCTCGTCATGCGACCGCAGCAGTTCGACGTGGTCGTCACCGAGAACACCTTCGGCGACATCCTGTCGGACGTGGCCGCAGGGATGACCGGCGGGCTCGGGCTCGCCGCCTCGGCCAGCCTGGGCGACGGCGGGCCTGGGCTCTTCGAGCCCGTGCACGGGTCCGCTCCAGACATCGCCGGCAGGGGGATCGCGAACCCGGCGGCGATGCTGCGCTCGGCCGCGCTCATGCTCGCCCACGGCCTGGAGGAGCCGGAGCAGGGGCGTGCGCTCGAGCAGGCGGTGGACGCGACCCTCGCCGAGACGCCGACGCCGGACGTGGGCGGCCGGGCGACGACGGAGGAGTTCGTGGACGCCGTCGTCAGACGGCTGTCGTCGCGATAGGTGACGGGTGGGCCGCCTCGAAGGCGGCGATCTCCTCGTCGTGCTGAAGCGCCCGGGCGATGTCGTCCAGGCCCTCGAGGAGGCAGTGGCGCTCGAAGGGGTCGAAGTCGAACGTGTACGGCCCGATCGTCTGCGCCTCGAGGTCGACGGAGAGCTCGGACCCGGAGCCGGCGGCCATCAGCTCCTTCACCTGCGTATCGGGAAGGACGATCGGCACGAGCCCGATCTTCACGCAGTTCGTGCGGAAGATGTCCCCGAACGACGGCGCCACGACGACCTCGAACCCGTAATCCTGGAGCGCCCAGGGCGCGTGCTCGCGCGAGGAGCCGCTGCCGAAGTTGCGCCCGGTGAGGAGGATCTTCGCTTCCCGGGCCTCGGGACGGTTCAGCTCGAAGTCGGGGTCCTTCGCCCAGTCGTAGAAGAGGGTGTCGCGGAAGCCCGTGCGCTCGATGCGCTTGAGGAACTGCTTGGGAACGATCTGGTCGGTGTCGACGTCGGCGCGGTCGAGCACGGCCACGCGCCCAGTGACGGAGCGGAAGGGCCTCACGGCACCGGCACGGCTTCGGCCTCGCGGTCGAGCTCGCGGATGTCGACGAAGTGGCCGGCGAGCGCGGTCGCGGCGGCCACGGCCGGGCTGACGAGGTGCGTGCGGCCGAGGCGGCCCTGCCGGCCTTCGAAGTTCCGGTTGGAGGTGGAGGCGCACCGCTCGCCCGGCGCGAGGACGTCCGGGTTCATGCCCAGGCACATCGAGCACCCCGCCCGGCGCCACTCGAAGCCCGCCTGCTCGAAGATCCGGTCGAGCCCCTCCTCCTCGGCCTGCAGCTTGACCGCGGCCGAGCCGGGCACGACCATCGCGCGCACCTTGGCATGCACGCGCTTGCCCGCGACCAGCGAGGCCGCCAGGCGCAGGTCCTCGATCCGCGCGTTCGTGCAGGAGCCGATGAACACGCGGTCGACCTCGATCTCCTGGATGGGCGTGCCCGGCTCGAGCCCCATGTACTCGAGCGCCCGCTGAACCGCAGCCTGCTGGTCGGGGTCGGCGTAGTCGGAAGGGTCAGGAACGGACGCGTCCACCGGGGCGACCATGCCCGGGTTCGTACCCCAGCTCACCTGCGGCGCGAGGTCGGCCACGTCGATCTCGACATCGCGGTCGAACGCAGCGTCCGGATCCGAGGGCAGCGCGCGCCAGCGGTCGAGCGCCCGCTCCCACTCCGCGCCCTTCGGCGCTGCCGGGCGGCTCTCCAGGTACGCGAACGTCGTGTCGTCGGGAGCGATCATCCCGGCGCGCGCACCGGCCTCGATGGACATGTTGCAGATGGTCAGCCGGCCCTCCATGGAGAGGCCGCGGATCGTCTCGCCGGCGTACTCGACGACGTGGCCTACGCCGCCTGAGACGCCGATTCGGCCGATCGCGCCGAGGATGACGTCCTTGGCCGTGAGTCCGGGCGGCAGGTCCCCGCGGAAGTCGATCCGCATCGACTTCGGCTTGCGCTGCGGCAGGCATTGCGTTGCGAGGACGTGCTCCACCTCGGACGTGCCGATGCCGAAGGCGAGCGCGCCGAGGGCGCCGTGCGTGGAGGTGTGGCTGTCCCCGCAGACGATCGTCATGCCCGGCTGCGTGAGGCCGCGCTCGGGGCCGATGACGTGGACGATCCCCTCGCGCCCGCTGCCGGTCGCGTACAGCGGGACGCCGAACTCCTCGCAGTTCCGCCGCAGCGCCTCGAGCTGTGCGGCGGCCAGGTCGTCCGCAGGCCGGTCGTCGGTGGGGACGTTGTGGTCCATCGTCGCCAGGGAGAGGTCGGGCCGCCGCACGCGGCGCCCGGCCAGCCGCAGGCCCTCGAAGGCCTGGGGCGATGTCACCTCGTGAATCAGGTGCAGGTCGACGTAGAGGAGCGCCGGCTCGTCGCCTTCCGGGCGAACGAGATGGCTCTCCCAGATGCGGTCGAAGAGCGTCTTCGGCATCGCTCCTGCCATTGTGGCGAAAATCGGTTACCTAGAGGCGACGGCCGGCTTCGGCAGCGCCTCGATCGCCCTGAGCGCGCGCTCGATCTCGTCCTCGGCGAGCTCGAGGTCCTCGAGCTTCCCCGCCAGGAAGGCGTCGTACGCGCCGAGGTCGAAATGACCGTGGCCGCAGAGGTTGAGGAGGATCGTGCGCTCGCGGCCTTCCTCGTCCGCCTGGGCTGCCGCCTGGAGGACGCCGTGGATCGCGTGCGCAGGCTCAGGCGCCGGGATGATCCCCTCGCTCCTGGCGAAAGTCACCGCGGCGGCGAAGACGTCGTTCTGCGTGTAGGCCTCGGCGCGGACGAGCCCGTCCAGCACGAGCTGCGAGACGAGCGGCGCCACGCCGTGGTAGCGGAGGCCGCCCGCGTGGATCGCAGCCGGGACGAAGTCGTGGCCGAGCGTGTGCATGGGCACGAGCGGGGTCAGCTGCCCCGTGTCGCCGAAATCGTACGCGTACGGCCCGCGGGTGAGCGTGGGGCACGCCGCCGGCTCGCACGCGAGCACCTCGATCTCGCGGCCCGCGATCTTCTCGCGCAGGAAGGGGAAGGACAGGCCGGCGAAGTTCGAGCCTCCTCCCACGCAGGCGACGACGAGGTCCGGGAACGCGCCCGCCTGCTCGAGCTGCGCGAGGGCTTCCTGCCCGATGACGGTCTGGTGCATGAGGACGTGGTTGAGCACGCTGCCCAGCGAGTAGGCGCTGTCCTCCCTTCCCGCCGCGTCCTCGACCGCCTCGGAGATGGCGATCCCGAGGCTTCCCGGCGAGTCGGGGCTCTGCTCGAGGATGGCCCGCCCCGACTGGGTGTCCTCGGAAGGGCTGGGGACGACGGAGGCGCCCCAGGTCTCCATCATCGAGCGCCGGTACGGCTTCTGCTCGTACGAGACCTTGACCATGTAGACCTTGCACTCGAGCCCGAAGAAGGTCGTGGCGAGCGCGAGGGCGCTGCCCCACTGGCCCGCGCCGGTCTCCGTCGTGAGCCGGCTCCGGCCCTCCTGCTTGTTGTAGTACGCCTGCGCGACCGCGGTGTTCGGCTTGTGGCTGCCGGCAGGGCTGACGCCCTCGTACTTGTAGAAGATCCGCGAGCGTGTGCCGATCGCCTCCTCGAGGCGGCGCGCCCGGTAGAGCGGCGTGGGTCGCCAGAGCGCGTAGACGTCGCGGACGGCGTCCGGGATGGGCACCTCGGCCTCCTGCGACACCTCTTGGAGGATGAGCTCCATGGGGAAGAGCGGCGCGAGGTCGTCCGGGCCGACGGGCTCACCGGTGCCGGGATGGAGCACCGGCTGCGGCCGGTTCGGCATGTCGGCCTGGATGTTGTACCAGCGCTCGGGAATGGCGGATTCGGGCAGCGTGATCTTTGTCTCGTTCATGGTGGGCCGAGCTTACTGTGTCGGCGGTTGCTCGGCGTCCTTGCGCGCTCGGCTGGGCGCGACGCGGGGCGGCTCGTCCGGCTGTTTCGGGTAGACGGGCGGCCACGGAGCGTCCTTGAGACCGGCGGCCCGGTCACGCTCGTGCAGGGCGAGGAGCGGGTCGAGCGACTGCGGTCGCTCGTTCATCCCCGCCCACGGGTCGCCCTGTGCCGCGAGCCGCTCGGGAACGGTCGCCACCGTCAGCTCGTCGGGATGGACGGCCTCGATCTCCTCCCAGGTGAGCGGTGCCGACACCTGGGCGCCGGGCCGGGCGCGCACCGACCAAGCGCCGAACACGGTCTTGTGCGGTGCGTTCTGGTTGTAGTCGACGAAGATGCGGCGGCCTCGCTCCTCCTTCCACCACGCCGCGGTAATCAGGTCGGGCCGGCGGCGCTCGAGCTCGCGGGCGGCCGCGACTGCTGCGGCGCGCACCTGGTACGAGTCCCAACGCGGCTCCAGCCGGACGTAAACGTGCAGGCCGCGGTTCCCCGTCGTCTTCGGGTAGCCGACGAGCCCGAGCTCGTCGAGCAAGCCGCGCACCTCGGCCGCCGCGGCGCGCACGTCGTCGAAGGTGACGCCTGGCTGCGGGTCGAGGTCGAGGCGCAGCTCGTCGGCGACGTCCGCCTGTTCCCGCAGATAGGGCCAGAGATGGAAGCCGAGGCAGCCCAGGTTCACCGCCCAGGCCACGTGCGCCATGTCATGGAGGACGAGCGCGCGTGATGTCGTCCCGTTCGGCGTGCTCACGATCGTCGTCTCGAGCCAGTCCGGCGCGCCCTTGGGCACCCGCTTCTGGAAGAACGACTTCCCCTTGGAGCCGCCGGGGAACCGCTGCATGAGGGTGGGCCTTCCTCCTGCCGTGAGGAGCAGCGGCTCCGCGACGGCGAGGTAGTACCGCACCAGATCGAGCTTCGTCTCTCCGCGCTCCGGGAAGAACACCTTCGCCGGGCTCGTGACCGTGATGCTGCGGCCCGCGATCTCGAGCACGTACTCGTCGGAGGCCAAGGCCAAAAGCTAGTCGATATCGGCGCGGCGATAGCGCCAGGTCGCGGCCAGCCACCCTGCCAACGCAACCGCGGGAAGGATGACGAACGCCGCGGCGGCGGAACCCGCCTGTAGCTCGACGTCGACGCCAGGCGCCAGGCCGAGTATGGAGGACGCCCAGCCGAGCACCGTGAAGCGTCCCGTGCCCTCCGCCGAGTAGGCGGCCAGGTTTTCCCAGATCACGACGAAGGCGAGCCCCCACCAGATCGCGCGTCGAAACCAGAGGCCGGCGGCGACGAAGAGGCCGGCATAAGCGAGCGCGGCGAGGGAAGCGGCGAGCACCGTCGCCCAGGCCACGTCGGCGGCGCCGACCAGGGCGGACGCGGTGAGCGGCAGTACCGTCAGCGGCACGACGACGCTGACCGTTGCCAGAACTGCGGCCGCGGGAAGCTGCCAGCGCGGCACGGGCTTGAGCCACAGGTACACGAGAAGCCGGTCCTCCACGAGATCGCCGACCGCCGACGTGCCCAGCCAGAGCGTCGCCAGCGGAACGAGGAGCCCGAGCCCGTAGGAGGCCACGGCGTCCACGGTCGCCTGGGGCGAGTTGTCGTCCAAGCGGGCAAACAGCCCGAGGACGATGGAGAGTGCGCCGAGCGCGGCAATCCCGAGGAGACGCGGCACCGTGATCTGCGTGCGCAGGAGCAGCCGGTAGAGCGCGAGCAGCGAGCCCGGGCGGGCGGACGACACCGCTGCGGCCGAGGTGGTCACCGCTGCACCACGTAGCGGAAGACGCCCTCAAGGTCGGCGTCGAGCGGATGCACCTCGAGCAGGCTGGCGCCGCGGTCACGCGCGACCGGCGGGAGGGCGCGGGCGAGCGCCTTGGCGTCGGTCGTGTCGAGCTCGAGCACCTCGTCTCCGTCGAGCCGCACGCCGACCGCGGTCCCGGCTTCGAGCAGGGCCCCGGCGAGCTCGCGCGGCCGGTCGGTGCGAACCCGGACCCGCAGCGGCCGGTCATCCATGAGCGCGCGCAGCTCGCGGAAGTCGCCTGCGGCCGCGAGCCGACCCTGCGACATGACGAGAACCTGGGAGCCCAGCCGTTCCACCTCGTCGAGCACGTGGCTGGACACGATCACGCACCGCCCTTCGCTGCCGAGACGCCGGAACAGAGCGACGAGGTCGAGTCGCTGACGCGGGTCGAGTCCGGTCAGCGGCTCGTCGAGAACGAGCACTGGCGGATCGTGGACGATGGCCTGGGCGACCTTCACGCGCTGTCGCATGCCCTTCGAGTAGGTCGGCAGCCGACGGGAGTCCGAGGGATCGAGGTGCACCGTCTCGAGCACCGCGGCCGCCGCGCCGGCCGGGTCGCGGAGGCCCTGCAGCCTTGCCGACAGCGTGACGAACTCGAGCGCCGTCAGCGCCTCGAAGACGCTTTCCTGCTGGGGCACGAGGCCTATGAGCTGCGTGACGCCCGTGTCCGTCCGGGGATCGCGGCCGAGAACGCGGACCGTCCCTTTGGAGGGCCGGGCGAGCCCGCAGAGCATGCGGAACATCGTCGACTTGCCGGCGCCGTTCGGGCCCAGGAGCGCGGTGACGCCGGGCCCGACGTCGAAGCTGACGTCGGAGACGGCGACGAGCGCCCCGAACCACTTCGAGACGTTCTCGGCGACGACGCGCGGCTCCTCGGTCAACGGAACGCCTCCAGGCGGCGATAGCGGAGCCAGCAGACCAGGGCCCCGGCGAGGATCGCCGCGCCCAGTCCGCCGGCCACGAGCCAGGTCGAGAGCTCCGAGACGGGCTCGCTCCCGTCGGGCGTCTCGCCGAAGATCCGATACGCGAGGTCGGCCGCGACGAGGGGGAAGCTGAGCAGGTCGAGCTCGTTCGGCGCGTCCGCGCTCTCGATCGCCGACCGCACGATGATCACCGGGACGAGGAGCAAGAGCACGACCCCCACCGCGGCCGCGGCTCGCCGCGTCGTGAAGCTCGAGACCGCCATCGACAGAGATGCGTAGAGAAGGGCGGTCGCCGCCCCCGCCGCGAGAATGCGCAGGAGGAGCCCGGGGGCCTCCGAGGCGGACGGCCCGAAGCCCGCGAGGACGAACGCGAGCAGCATGAAGAGGAGCGGGCCGAGCGTGATCAGGAGCATGACGGCAAACACCGCGGCCCCCTTGGCGGCCAGATAGCGCGTGCGGTCGAGCGGGCCGGCGAGATAGAGGCCGAGCATCCCGCTGCGCCGGTCGGGGCAGAGCGCCTCGGGAGCGACCAGCGCGGCGAAGAGCGCCAGCGCGCTCCCGATGAAGAACATGTACTCGCCGTACGAGATGAGGTCGTCGGCAAGGACCTCGTCGGCGATCGCGGAGAAGACGACCGAGAAGAGGGCGGGAAGGAACGCGATTGCGAGCGTGATCGCGGGCAGCACCTTGTGGCGGGCGCCCCGGCCGAGCCCGAGCACGCGGCCGGCCGTGAACAAGGCAAGCGTCAGCATCGCCCGCTCGGGACGTTCGCGGGGGCCGTCGTACGTCCGGTAGCCGAGGTCGAACAGGCGTGCGTCCTGGCCTGTCGTCACGTGCTCGCCCCCAGGTACACGTCTTCGAGCGTCCGCCCGGCCGGCTCGAGCCTCCGCAGCCCGACCCCGAGGTCGGCGACCGCGTCCCGGACCGCGTCGTAGGTGTCGTCTGCGGCGCCCAAGAGAAGCAGGCCGCCGTCGACGGTTACGTCGAGGCCCCGAGCTACCAGGATCGAGGCCAGCTCGTCCGCCCGCTCGTCCACCTCGACCACCAGTCCTCCCGGGCCACGGCGGAGATCGGCGAGCGTCCCTGCGTGCACGACCTCGCCCCCCTCGACGATCACGACCGCGTCGCAGATCCGCTCCACCTCCTCGAGGTGGTGCGACGACACGACGATGTGCATGCCGAACTCGGTGCCGATGCGTCGGATGAGGGCGAGCATCTCCGTCCGCTGCATCGGGTCGAGCCCGTCGGTGGGCTCGTCGAGGAGGACGAGCTCGGGATCGTGGGCGATCGCCGCGGCGAGCTTGACCCGCTGCCGCTGCCCCGTGGACATCGTCCCGACCGAGCGGAACCGCTCTTCGCCGAGCCCCACGAGCCACAGCGCGTCGTTCGCCCGCTGGACGGCGGCACGGCGCGGGAGCAAGTGCATCTCGGCGAGGTGCCGCACGAAGTCGGTCGCCGCCAGCTCCGAGGGCAGGTCATGGTGCTCGGGTGCGTAGCCGATGCGCGCTCGCACCTCGATTCCCGCCGTCGCGGGATCCCTGCCGAGCACGGTCAGCTCGCCCCCGTCCCGGGAGCGAAGCCCGAGGACCAGCAGGATGAGCGTCGTCTTGCCTGCGCCGTTCGAGCCGAGCAGCCCGGTGATCCCGGGACCGATGTCGGCGTCGAGGCCCGCGAGCGCGACCGTGCGGCCGTAGCTCTTCAGGACGCCGCGCGCCGCGATCACGGTTGCCGACTGAGGCTCAGATTCAATCGCGTGCAGCATCAGAGTGCTCACGTGGAGCGGCACCCAGCTTGGCAGCTCGGGCAGGTCGACGTCGGCACAGCCAGGATCGCCACCCTCTCTCCGTCGCATTCGCTCATGCTTCGAGGGTACGGAGGCAGCCACGGCCGCCGCATCGGGCGCAAGGACGATCCTCGTCTCCTACTTCAGAGTGAGCGGGGGCGGACGAGCCGCGCGTCATACGCGAGCACGACCGCCTGCACGCGATCACGCAAGCGGAGCTTTCGCAGTACCGACGAGACGTGCGTTTTCACGGTTGCTTCGGTCACCACGAGTCGCTCCGCGATCTCCGCATTCGAGAGTCCGAGTGCGACCAGCCTCAACACCTCGAGCTCGCGCTCGGTGAGCTCACCGAGGTCGACGGGCTGAATGTTGGTCTCAGGGAGCGACTCCGTCAGGCGATCGAGCAACCGCCGCGTCACAGCCGGCGCCAGCAACGCGTCCCCGCCCGCCACGATGCGGACCGCCTCGATCAGCTCCAGCGGCCGCACGTCCTTGAGGAGAAACCCGCTCGCGCCCGCCCGCAGCGCAGCGAACACGTTTTCATCCGCGTCATAGGTGGTGAGCACGACGACGCGCGCCGAGCTCTCCGAATCGACGATCCGCCGCGTCGCTTCGATCCCGTCCACCTCCGGCATGCGCACGTCCATCAAGACGACGTCGGGCTCCAGCCGCCGCACGAGGCTCGTCGCTTCGCCGCCGTCGCTCGCCTCACCGACAACCTCGATGTCGGCCTCAGAGTCCAGGATCATTCGGAAGCCGCCGCGAACGAGCGCCTGGTCGTCCGCCAATACGACGCGGATCGTCAACGCGCCGGCTCCGGCTCCAAGGGCAGCCTTGCGTAGACGCGATATCCACCGCCCGGTAGCGGACCTGCCTCGAAGAGGCCGTCGAACATGGCGGCTCGCTCGCGCATCCCGACGATGCCGTAACCACTTCCCTGCTCGGCGGGCGTCGCCGCGCCGCGTCCGTCGTCGAGGACGCTGACCTCGACGGCATCCGCGTCGTACCGCACGGTGACCCTGGCGTGCGTCGCGTCCGCGTGCCTGATCGTGTTCGTCAGCGCCTCCTGGACGATCCGATAGGCGGATAGGTCGACGCCGGCAGGAAGCGCCCGCTCTCGTCCCTCCGTCGTGACGTCGACCCGCAAACCCGCAGCTCGCAGCGGCGCCACCAGCTCGCCGAGGCGGTCGAGGCCCGGCTGGGGATGCCCCGAAGCGGCGTCCGCACCTGGTCGTACGGCCGCCAGAAGCCTGTCCAGCTCTCGCTGCGCGTCGCGCCCCACTGCTTCGATCGAACGCAGGGCCGTGCGCGCCTGATCGGGCCGTTCCTCGAAAACGTGATCGGCGGCACCGGCCTGAACGACGATCACCGAGACGCTGTGCGCGATCACGTCGTGCAGCTCGCGTGCGATCCGCGCCCGCTCCTCCGTCACCGCCCGACGCGCCTCCTCTTCGGCCGCCACGCGCCGGCTACGTACCGCCTCGCCGAGCGCCCACGCGCCGACTGCGAGCCCCATGGTGAACACCGCGTCCCCCAGCGTCGCGGTGAAGAAGTTCGTCGACGCGACCGCCAACAGAGCCGCCAGCCCCGGCAACGACACGCGCGGCGGCCGCGCCGGCCGCAAGCGACGCAACGGCAAAGAAACCCGCCAGCGGGAGAACTATCTCGGGGACGAGCAGCTGATACCCGAGCCCGGCGATAAGGACCACGGCCGTGACGCGCTCGGGCCATCGGCGGCGCCAGCGCAGCGCCACTGCCTGGACGACAGCGAGGGCAATGCTCAACACGAGCAGTGACCACGAGGTCGGCGTTGCGTGCTCGTCGATCGCGGTGAGAACGAGGAGAGCGCCGACTCCCCAGGGAATCAGCCTGTCGGCTAGCCCGGCGATCTGGCTACGGGACGGGAACCGCACAGCACGATCGTGCCCGATCACGAGCGCCGGAGGGAGTCCGCTCGGGCCGCACCGCCTCCGCGACCGTCAAGGCGTTTCTCCTCCGAGGATCGTCGCCAGCTTGGCCGAGTCGATGTTGCCTCCAGAGACGACGCAGACGATCCGGCCGTCTCCGGCGCGTCCGGACAGTGCAACCGCGACGGCCAGTGCCCCGGCGCCCTCGGCGATGACGCGGACGCGCTCGGCCAGGAGGCGCACGGCGGCCGCCGTCTCGTCGAGCGAGGCCGTGAACGAGCCGTCCACGAGCCCGCGGGCAAGCTCCCACATCCGGGGCAGGAGCGCCTGCGCGCCGGCTCCGTCGACGAACGAGGGCTGGTAGTCCACCGTCCGGGGCGAGCCGGCGGCGAGCGAGGCGGCGAGGGGCGACGCCACTGCCGGCTCGACCGGGCAGACGCGGGTCGTGGGCGAGAGGGCCTTGACCGCGCTCGCGATGCCGACGGTCAGCCCGCCGCCGCCCCACGGGAACGAGCACGACGTCTGGTTCCGCGAGGTCCTCGAGGATCTCGAGGCCGATCGTGCCATTCCCGGCCATGACACGGTCGTCCTGGACGGGGTGGACGAAGAGGCCGTCGGCGCCGGGGAAGCTCGACGTCTCGATCGCCTGCCACCACTCGTCGTACGGCACGCTGACGATGCGGCCGCCCAGGCGCTCGATCGCCGCGAGCTTCGTCTGTGGGGCGTGGTCGGGTACGACGATCGTCGCCGGGATGCCGCGCTCGCGTGCCGCCCAGGCCACTCCCTGCGCCATGTTGCCCGCGCTCGCCGTGACGACGCCGTCGGCGAGCTCCTCGGCGGAGGCCTGCGCGAGCGCGTTGCCGGCGCCGCGGATCTTGAAGGAGCCGATGGGCTGCAGGTTCTCGAGCTTCAGGTAGATCTCCGCGGGCGCGTCGACATGCAGGCGGAGGAGCGGCGTGCGCACAGCGGTGCCGGCGAGCAGCCCGCGGGCCCGCTCGATCTCCGCCAGGCGGATCAGAGCGAGACCTCCACGCCGGCGCCGGCCTCACGGGCGTGCCCGTACACGTGCTCGGCGGCGGCGAGGTCTTCGACGGCGATCCCGAGCGACTTGAAGACGGTGAGCTCGTCGGGGTGCGTCCGGCCCGGGGCCTTGCCCGTCAGGAGCTCCCCCAGCTCGGCGCGGATGTGCTCCGGCCCGATCGCCCCTTCCTCGGCCGCGAGCAGATAGTCCCCGGACTCGTTCAGGGTCGACTCGCGCCGGTCGACGAAGAGCGAAGCGGCTGCCAAGGTGGCCGTGTCGAGCTCCCGGGCGGTGGGGATGCTCGCGCCGACGGCGTTCACGTGGACGCCCGGGGCGAGCCACTCCCGGCGCACGATCGGCTCTCGCGAGGAGGTCGTCGTGCAGACGACGTCCGCCCCGCGGAGGGCCTCTTCTGCGGTTTCGACCGCCGTCGCGCCGGCTTCCTCGGCCAGCGTGCGGGCGTGCTCGTCCGTGCGACTCCACACCCGGACATGGTCGAAGTCGCGGACGGCGCGCATGGCCTCCACGTGCGACCGCGCCTGCACGCCGGCGCCGAGTATCGTGAGCTCACGCGCGTCGTCGCGGGCAAGAAGGCGGGTGGCGACCGCCGAGACGGCGGCGGTCCGGATCTCCGTGATCGCGGAGGCGTTCAGCGCCGCCCGGACCTCGCCAGTCTCCCCGTCGAAAAGGAGCACCGCCCCCTGGTGGGCGTCGAGCCCCCGAGTCGGGTTCTCAGGGAAGATGCAGATCGCCTTGAGACCGTAGGCGCCCTTGTCGCCGGCGCGATGGGCCGGCATGAGGCCCATGAGGCTCCGCGCCTCCGGCGGACGGAAGACGGCGCGGAGGGGCATGCTCAGATCGCCTTGCTCGAGCCCGGCGAGTGCCTCGGCCATCACGTCGATGCACTCGTCCATGGGCAGGAGCCGGCGGACGTCCGCCTCGCCAAGAATAAGGACGGCGCTCACGCGAAGAGCGCTCCCAGCTCGCCGCGCTCGCCCTCCGAGAGCTCGAGCTCGAGCGCGCCGCGAACCGGTGCAAGGTGCTCGGGACGGCGCGGGCCGACGAGCGCGGCGGTGACGAGCGGGTGGCTCGAGGACCCATGCGAGTGCGAGCGTGGCCGTGTCGACGCCGCGGCTGCGCGCCGCGGCGTCCAGGGCCTCGAGGCCCGCGAACGTGCGCTCGTTCTCGAGCTCTGCGTAGGGCTCCGGCCTCAGCGTCATGCGCGAGCCGGGAGGATAGGCCTCGCCCCGGCGGTACTTCCCGGTCAGCCAGCCGCCGGCGAGGGGCCCGAACGGCGTGTAGCCGAGCCCGTGCTCGGCGCAGAGCGGAAGCAGCTCATCCTCGTCTCCGCGCTCGAGCAGGTTGTAGGAGTTCTGCACCCACTCGAAGCGGACGAGCCCCTGTTCCGCGCTGACCGCGAGCGCCTGCGCGAGCTGCGCCGCCTCGACGTTGCTAGCGCCGATCGCGTCCACCTTGCCCGCCCGGACGAGCTCGTCGAACGCGCCGAGCGTTTCCTCGAGCGGCGTGTAGGGATCCCATGCGTGGATCATGTAGAGGTCGACGCGCTCGAGGCCGAGCCGCTCCAGGCTGCCCTCGATCTGGCGCAGGATGCGCTCGCGGGCAAGGCCGCGGTCGGCCGGGTCGCCCTGAACGGAGTGGAAGACCTTCGTCGCCACGACCGGGCGCTTTCCATGTTCGGCCATCCACCTTCCGACGGCCCGCTCGCTGCGCCCGCCGCCATAGGCGTCCGCCGTGTCGAACAGCGTGATCCCGAGATCCCAGGCGGCGTCCATGATTGGCAGCGCCTCCTCCTCGCTCTCCCCCATTCCGAAGAACTCGGGCGCCGAGCCGACGCCGCCGAAGTTGCCGCAGCCGAGTGCGACGCGCGAGACCTCGACGCCTGTCCGGCCGAGCTGACGGTGCTCCATGACGGCCGCAAGTATCCTCCACGCGGATGCACGAGCAGCTGACGGAGGACGAGTTCGCGCCCATTCTGCCGGGGAAGGGCGCGAGCGACTACGAGCGCTATCTCCGCACGGACGACCTCCTCGCGCTCCAGAAGAAGCCCGAGGAGATGGCGCACCGCGACGAGCTCCTCTTCCAGACCACGCACCAGTCCTCGGAGCTCTGGCTCAAGCTGGCCTGCTTCGAGGTAGAGGCGGCGACCCAGCACCTGGGCCGCGGGGAGCTCGATGCTGCGATCCGGCTCCTGCGCCGGGCGGTGGACTGCGTGAAGCTGATCACGACGCAGATCCACATGCTCGAGCACATGTCGCCCTGGGAGTACCAGGAGATCCGGCGCGTGCTCGGGCACGGGAGCGGCTTCGACTCGCCCGGCTTCAACGGGGTCCGCCGCGTCTCGCCGCCGCTCGGCGACGCCTTCCACACGCTGCTGCGGGAGCAAGGGCTCACCGTGGTCGAGCTGTACCGGCGCGGGCGCGAGTTCGAGCAGCTCTACCAGCTCGGCGAGCTCCTCATGGAGTGGGACGAGCGGGTCACCCTCTGGCGCGTGCACCACTTCAAGCTCGTCGAGCGCATCATCGGCGGCGACGTCGTGGGCACTCAGGGAACGCCCGTCGAAGTGCTCGGCAACCTCATCCACAAGAGCCGGTATCCGGAGCTCTGGCGAGCCCGCAACGAGCTCACCGAGCTCGCCAAGCAAGACGACTGAGCCTCTCCGAGCGGGCCGACTCGGACATGTCCCCGGCAGCCATGTCCAGGGGTCTGTCCCCCTGTCATGTCCGACAAGGACGGTTTTCTCTCCCCAGGGCTGTGCGAAGCAGCGTGGCGCCGTCGAGCGCTGGGGAAGAAAACGCGCGAGAGTGTGCCGCCGGCGGGCCGAATAGGCCATGTCCCGGGGTCAGACCCCGGGCAAGGCGCTTTGGGACAGCGTTAGGCGAGCAGCTCGCGGTGCCGGGCGAGCGCGGCTAGGACCGCTTCGACGTCCTCTGCCGAGTTGTAGGCGTGGAAGGACACGCGCAGGCTGCCGTCGCGCGAGGACGTGATCACCCCGTCTGCGGCGAGGGCGGCAACGAGCGCGTGCTCGTCCGTGGAGGCGACCGCGACGAGCGGCCCGCGGCGGTCGGGGTCGCGCGGCGTCACGACGCGGCCACCGAGGTCGTCGATCCCGTCGATGAGAAGCGCGGTGAGGAAGCGGACGTGCTCCTCCGTCTCGGCGACACCGATCTCCTGCACGAGCTCCAGCCCCGCGAGGCCGGCGTAGATGTTGGGGACGGGAGGCGTGCCGAACTCGAAGCGCCGGGCGGTTGGCGAGGGCGAATAGTCGTGAATGTCCATCTGGAAGATGTCCTCGTCGGCGAACCAGCCCGTGCTCGTAGGGCGGATGCCTTCGATCAAGTCGCTGCGGCAGTAGAGGAACGCGAGCCCGGCGGAGCCCAGGAGGTACTTGACCGTCCCGGCCGCGAGGAAGTCGACCCCGAGCGCGCGCACGTCGATCGGCAGGGCGCCCGCGGCCTGGTAGGAGTCGACGAGGACGAGCGCGCCCCGCTCGTGCGCCAGCTCGACGACGCCGCCGACGTCCACCCGGCTGCCGTTCCGGTAGCAGACGTGGGTCACGGCGACGAGCGCCGTCTCCTCGTCGATGGCAGCGTCGAAGCGTTCGAGCGGGATGGTCGCGTCGCCCGCCTCGGGGACGTGAACGACGCTCCGTCCACGGAGCTCCTGCGCATGGGCGATCTGGCCGACGGTCGGGAACTCGAAGTCGCTGATCACGATCTTCGTCCGCTTTCCCTCGAAGCGAAGGCCCGAGAAGAGCGCGCTCACGCCTGCGGAGAGCGACGTGGTGACGGCCACCTCGTCCGGGTCCGCGCTCACGAGCCCGGCGAATGCAGTGCGCGCGGCTTCGGCGCGCTCGACCCAGAACTCCCACGGGGCGCCCTCCTCGTCCCAGTCGGCCAGGTAGTCGGCATAGGCGGCCCGGACCGAATCGGAAAGAGCCCCCTGCGAGCAGCTGTTCACGTACACGAGCCGGTCGAGGATGGCGAAGCGGTGGCGAATGCGGGCAGGGAGTGCCTGCGCGGGCGGGCTAGCGGCCAAGATAGGCCTTCTTCAGGTCCTCGTTGGCGAGCAGCGAGTCGGCGCGTCCGGCGAGCACGACGTTTCCAGTTTGCAGCACGTACCCGCGGTCGGCGATCGACAGCGAGACGTTCGCGTTCTGCTCCACGACGAGCACGGCGACTCCGGTCTCGTGCACCTGCTTGATGATCTCGAAGTTGCGGTCGACGAGGACGGGCGCGAGGCCCATGGAAGGCTCGTCCATGAGGAGGAGGCGCGGTCGGGACATGAGCGCCCGGCCCATGGCCAGCATCTGCTGCTCGCCTCCCGAGAGCGTGCCGGCAAGCTGCGCGCGGCGCTCGTAGAGGAGAGGGAAGAGGCCGTAAACGCGTTCGAAGTCCTCACGCAGGTCGTCCTTGCGCAGGTAGGCACCCAGTTCGAGGTTCTCGAGCACGGTCATGGGCGCGAACACGCGCCGGTTCTCGGGGACGATGGCCATCCCGCAGGCGATGCGGTGGCTCGTCGAGCGCTCGGTGACGTCCTCACCGGCGAAGACGACCCGGCCGCTGCGCGGACGGACGATGCCGAGGATCGTCTTCAGAGTCGTCGACTTGCCCGAAGCGTTGCCGCCCAGGAGGCAGACTAGCTCGCCGGCTTCGACCTCCAGGGAGACGTTCTGAAGGATGTGGATCTGGCCGTAGTACGTGTTCACCTCGTCCACGTGGAGCAAGGGCTCGGGATGCCGGCCGTTCTTCATTCGGCCTCCACGGCGCGTGCTCCGAGGTAGGCCTCGACGACGCGCGGGTTCGTGGCCACCTGCTCGAACGTGCCCTCGGCGATCTTCTCGCCGTGGTCGAGCGCCACGACGCGGTCGGAGATGCCCTCGACCACGTGCATGTCGTGCTCGATGACGAGGATCGTGTAGCCGCCCTCCCGGCGCAGGCGGCCGATCAAGTCTGCGATCTCCCGAGTCTCGACGGGGTTCATCCCGGCCGCGGGCTCGTCGAGGAGCAGGAGGCGCGGCTTCGTCCCCGTCGCGCGAGCGATCTCGAGCCGGCGGCGGTTCGCGTAGGAGAGGCTGTACGCCGGCTGCTCCAGCCGGTAGCCGACGAGGCGCTTGCCGAAGAAGGCGAGGCGCTCCTCGGCGAGCGCTTCGACCTCGCGCTCCTCGCGGCGTGCGAAGGGCGTGCGGAAGACCGACTGCCAGACGCGGGCCTTCGTGTGACCGTAAGTCGCCGCCATGACGTTCTCCTTGACCGTCATGTTCAGGAAGAGCCGGAGCGTCTGGAACGTCCGGGCGATCCCGCGCTGCGCGATCCGGTGCGGATCGAGCCCGACGATGCTCTGGCCGTCGAAGACGATGTCGCCCGTGTCGGGCCCGTAGATGCCGGTGACGAGGTTGAAGAGAGTCGTCTTCCCCGCCCCATTCGGCCCGATGACGCTGACGATCTCGCCCTCTGCGACGTGGAGGTCGAGGTGGTCGATGCAAAGCAGGCCGCCGAACGACTTGCTCACGTTGCGCAGCTCGAGCAGGCGGTCCATCAGATAGGGCTCTCCACGCGCGGCGTGCCCAGGAGCCCGTGAGGGCGGGTGGTCATCATGGCGACGAGGACGGCTCCGAAGAAGAGCTGCCTGGTCACGCTCGGCTGCTCGATGAGCCGGTTCTCCCAGACGAACGCGGCGAGGTAGATCGTCGGCACGAGGAGGATCCAGCGAGCGTCGCCGCCCATCTGCGTCAGGGCCAGCAGCGCAACGACGAGGAGAACGAACGCGATGTTCCCGATCGTCGTTGCCTCGACCGAGGGGAGGACGACCCAGGAGTCGAGCAGATCTCCCAGCCAGCCTCCCTGCGCCTCACCGCCGACGCCGTCCGGCCAGACGGCTGCAACGATCGCGTGCACCGCGACGCCGACGGCGACGACCGCCCCGATCAGGACGGCGAGTCGCTTCCACGGACGGACGACGGCGACGAGCACGGCCAGGAGCGCCAGGTAGAAGAGGTAGCGCGCGTTCTCGGGCGTGCGCAGGATCTCCGGCACCGACACGACGACGACCGCGCCGAGCACCGCCCCCGCGATCGAGCCGGCCCCGCCGAGAATGAGCGCGGCGTAGATCATGATCAGCAGCGTGACCTCGAAGTTCTGCGGGAAGACGCCGACCTGGACGGCCGCGAAGATCGACCCCGTCAGGCCCGCCATCGCGGCGCCCATGGCGAAGGCGAGCAGCTTGAGCCGGTTGACCGGCGTGGTCATGAGCTCCGCGGCGAGGGGGTCTTCACGGGAGGCGCGCCAGGCGCGGCCGGTCCGGGAGTTGTTCAGGTAGAAGAGCCCGACGACGGCCAGCGCGAAGACGACGAGCAGCAGAAGGAAGTAGTCGCGCACCTGGAGGAAGTCGATGGTGAAGATCCGCATCGGATCGACTCCGGGAATGCCGTTCGGCCCGCCCGTGAGGTTGAGCGGTTCGTCCGCGCCCGGCAGTGTGATGCGGTCGAGGTTGAGGGTGAGCTCGATGAAGATGTTCAGGAAGAAGAGCGTCGTGATGGCGAGGTAGTCGCCGACGAGCCGCCAGGAGGGCAACCCGAGGAGGAGGCCCAGGAGCGCGGAGGCGATCACGATGGCCGGGAGGGCCAGCTCCGTCGGCCAGTGGATGCCGAACTGCTCGGACGAGACCCAGGCGTAGGCGTAGGCCCCGAACCCGTAGAACGCGATGTAGCCGAGGTCGAGAAGGCCTGCCCAGCCCACCACGATGTTGAGCCCGAGGGCGAGAAGGGCGAACAGGAGCACGTTCACGCCCACGCGGATCAGGTAGTCCGAGTCGGTCAGGAACGGGAAGACGGCGCAGGCCGCGAGGAAGGCAAAGAAGCGAGGGCCCGGGCCCACGCGGTCGAAGGCCCGGCGCGCCGGAGCCGTCAGGCCCCGGTAGTACTCGGTGCGGAGCTCCTGCTGATCGACCCATTCGTCCGTCCCTATCCGGGCCATCTAGACCTTCTTCAGCACGGGAGAGCCCAGGAGCCCCGTGGGGCGCACGAGCATGACGGTGATGAGGATCGCGAAGACGATCAGGTTCTGGAACGTCGAGGAGATGTAGGCCGCCGAGAACGACTCCGCGAGCCCGATCAGGAGGCCGCCGAGCATCGCCCCTGGAATGTTCCCGATGCCGCCGATGACCGCGGCGGTGAAGCCCTTGAGCCCGGCGACGAAGCCCATGAAGTGGAAGACGCGGCCGAAGACGAGCCCGACCATGACTCCCGCCGCCCCGGCGAGCACGGAGCCGATGAAGAACGTCGCCACGATGACACGGTCGACGTCGATGCCCATCATCGCGGCTGCTTCGCGGTCGTAGGAGGTCGCACGCATCGCCTTTCCCAACCGCGTCCTGTTGACCAGCACCCAGAGGGCGATCATGAGGAGGACGGCCGAGCTGATCACGAGTGATGCGCACGAGCGAGATCCGCAGGGGCCCGACCTCGATGCCCGTCGTGAACGGGATCAGCTCGGGCGTGTCGTACGTGCGGAACTGGGCCGTGAAGAGCAGAAGCGCGCTCGCCTGCAGGAAGAAGGAGACGCCGATCGCGCTGATGAGCGGTGCAATGCGCGGCGCGTTCCGGAGCGGCCGGTAGGCGAAGCGCTCGATCGCGACGCCGAGGAGCCCGGAGCCGAGCATCGCCGCGAGGAACATGAGGAGGAGGACGGGTGCGACGGGAAGGCGGGTGAGGCGGCGCCGCCGAGGCCCGTGAGCACGAAGTAGCCGATGAAGGCGCCGATCATGTAGACCTCGCCGTGGGCGAAGTTCAGGAGCTTGAGGATCCCGTAGACCATCGAGTAGCCGAGCGCGATCAGGGCGTAGACGCTGCCGAGCGTGAGGCCGTTGACGAGCTGCTGGACGAAGAAGTCCATCGGGACGCCGCAGTCACTGCAGCCGTGCGGCCCCTGGGGGCGCCGCACGGCTCACGCGCTGCTGTCGGGCTACTGAATCAGCTGGAACTCGCCGTCCTCGATCTGGAAGATGAAGAACGTCGCGTCGTCGATGTCGCCGTTCTCGGTGAACGTGATCGGCTGGCCCGAGGATCGAGCCTCGGAGGTTGGTCTTGCCGCATCTCGCTCGAGCACTGCTTCCCGGCTCGGCGTCCGCCCGTCCTCGCAGACGGCTGGTCATCGCAGTCCATGACGACCGTGCCGCCGCGTAGGTGGGCGGGCCGAAGGTGCCGAAGTCGCCGTACTCGCTCCTGGAACGCGTCGGCGAGCTCCTGCGTCTTCGGGGATGCCCTTGATGTCGGGCGCGAACGAGGAGACGTAGGAGCCGTCGATCGTGAAGTCGTCGGGCGAGAAGAGGCCGTCGGAGCCGAAGATGACCGCGTCTTGCCCTGCTCGGCCATCTGCTTGCCGAAGAGCTGGCGCGTTGGCGGCGATCTGCCAGGGCAGGAAGACCACGTCCGTGTCGTCCGCGACCGCAGACACGAGCGCGGAGAAGTCCGTCTGCTCCTGGCTCACCGACTCGCGTGCCACGGTCGACGCCGCCGCCCTCGAGGGCCGCTGGCCGTCGCGTCGGCAAGGCCGGTCGAGTAGGAGCTCTGGTCGTCGATGATGAGGACCTTCTGTGGCGCCGAGCTCGTCCGATCATGTACGTGCGCGTCCGTCGGCCCCTGGTCGGCGTCGGTGGGCACGACGCGGAAGAAGTCGGGTAGTCGACCGCTCGGTCAGCGCGGTCGCCGTGGCCGAAGCGAGACACGAAGGCAAGGCTCTGCGTCGACCGAAGATCTCGCCCACCGCTTCGACCTCCTGGCTTCCGGCCGGGCCGACGACCGCGACGATGTCGCTCGTTCGAGACGAACTGCGGGGCGACGCGTCGAGGCCTGGGCGGGATCGAGCTGGGTCGTCGCCTTCGAAGAGGGTGAAGTCGGTCCCGTTCTCCTCGTTGAAGTGCTCGACCGCGAACTTCGCCCAGTTGAGCTGCTCCTGGCCGATCGCGGCCACGTCGCCCGTGAACGGGCCCATGATCCCGATCGTGGCCGAGCACTCGACCGGCTCCGCGGCTTCGGTGTCGGTAGCGGCCGCGGTATCGGCGCCGCCCGCCTCACCGTCCCCCTCCTCGTCGTCGCCGCCGCACCCGGCCGCGAACGCGGCCAACGTGACGACGAGCGCGAGCAGGAACCACCAACGTGGCCTTCTCATGCCGTCTCCTCTCTTTCGTCGAGCTTCGGGACGTTGTACGCAGCGGAGGGATCGCCGGCCGGATGAAAGACGCCCAGGACGCGCAGCGCCCCCCGGCCCACGTTCTCGAGGATGTGCGGCTCGCGGCGAGGGAAGTGGATGCACGACCCCGCCGCCACAGGCTCCCGGCGGCCGGCCGTGTGGAGCACGCCCTCGCCCTCGAGGATGAAGGCGACTTCTTCGTATTCGTGGTAGTGCGGCTTTGCGCGGCCCGGCGGAACGGAGCCGACGAACTGGGTCACCGTCCGGCAGCCGGTGTCCGTGCCGACGACGTAGCGGAACTCCCGGTCCTTCCCCGCCGGGTGCGCGGGCCGGTCGGCCAGCCGGACCGTCGGCCTCAGCGGCGCTTCGACGGCCGCCGTCTCGGGCTCGAGCGCGAGCACAGAGACGAGGACCAGCTCCGCGGGACCGGAGCTCTCGACCGCATAGCGCCTTCCCGGTGCGACGTATGCCCCGGTCTCCGGCTCGAGCGGGTGCGCCTCACCGTCGAAATCGAGCGTCCCCGAGCCGGAGACGACGAAGAGAACCTCCTCCCGCACCTCGCCGCCGCGGGGGCGCGATCGCCCCGGCGCGAAGCGGAGGATCCGCTGCTCGAGGTACTCGGAGCCCGAGCGTCGGCCGATCGTCACGCGCGCGGTCGCCGTGTCGCCGTCGAGCTTGCGCGCCTCGGCCTCTGCCTCGGCGGTGACGTAGCCGCCAATGTCCATCTCTCGTGTAGACGCCGCCTGCCGGGGGTGGTTGGTCAGGCGGCACGCTCACGATACTCCGAACGGCGGCCGAGGCCGTCGGTTAGGATCGCCGCCGGATGCTGCTGAGCGAGGTCGCCTACGCTCGTCCCGCTAGCGTCGACGAAGCAGTCCGTCTTCTTGCGGAGAACGACGGCGCGCGCCCGCTCGCCGGCGGCCAGACCCTCGTGAACGTGATGAAAGCGCGCGCGGCCACGCCTGACGTCCTCGTCGATCTTGCCGATCTCGAGGACCTGCGCTCGGTCTCGGTCGCCGCGGACGGAGGCCTCGAGCTCGGCGCGATGGTGACCTGCACGCAGCTGATCGCGTCGCCCGAGGTCAACGAGGCCCGCCCCGTCGTGGCCAAGGTCGCCCGGCAGATCGCCGACGTGCAGGTGCGGAACCGGGGCACGATCGGCGGCAACGTCTGCTCGAACGACCCGACCAACCACCTGCCGCCGGTCATGGTCGCCGTGGGCGCCTCGATGACGATCGCCGGCGCCGACGGGGAGCGGTCGGTCCCCGCGGAGGAGTTCTTCCTCGGCGTCTACATGACCGCGGTCGAGCCGGGCGAGCTTCTTACCCGGGTGACGATCCCGCCCCGGGAGGGGGCGGGCGACGGCTTCGCCTCGGTAACCATCGGCGCCGACGGAACCTGCATCGCCAACGCGGCCGCGACCGTCATCGACGGCGGGGCGCGCGTCGCGCTCGGCTGCGTCGGGGCCGTTCCGGTGCTCCTGACGGGCTCGCCCGAGGTAGGAGCGGTGCGGAAAGCCGTCCGCGGCGTGAGCCTGGAGCCGCCGTCAGACGTCCACGGGTCGGCCGAGTACCGCCGCTACCTGGCCGAGGTTCTCGCGGTGCGTGCCGTCGGCCAGGCCGAGGAAGCGAGGCGGCGCTGACGGAGCCCGTCACGAGCGGTCACGTTGCGGTGACGATCAACGGCGAGCTCGAGGAGCGCGACGTCGACGTCCGCCGGCTGCTCGTCCATTTCATCCGCGACGACCTCGGGCTGACCGGCACGCACATCGGCTGCGACACGGGCAACTGCGGGGCCTGCACGATCCTCTTCGACGGGGTCGCGGTCAAGAGCTGCATGCTGCTGGCCGTCCAGGCGGACGGCGCAACAATCGAGACGGTCGAGTCCCTCGCCTCCGACGACGGCCTACACGCGCTTCAGCAGGCTTTCTCGGACCACCACGCGCTCCAGTGCGGCTACTGCACGCCGGGGATGCTCATGAGCGCGAAGCACTTGCTCGACCACAACCCGGAGCCGACCGAGGCGGAGATCAAGCGGGCGATCCAAGGGAACATCTGCCGCTGCACGGGCTATGTGAACATCGTGGAAGCGATCGGCGCAGCGGCGAAGGGGGCGGTGTCCGCATGAGCTCGACGACGGTCGCCCCGGAGCGGGTCGAGGCGCCGCAGAAAGGTTTTGCCGGCCAGAGCATCCCGCGCAAGGAAGACAAGCGCCTCGTCCAGGGCCAGGGCGTCTTCGTCGACGACGTCCGCCGACACGAGATGGCGTACGTCCACTTCGTCCGTTCCCCCTACGCCCATGCCGCGATTGCAGGCATCGACGTCTCCCAGGCGCTCGAGCTCGAAGGCGTGTACGGCGTGCTCATCGGCGAGGAGGTGGCCGCGCTCACCGATCCCTTCTTCCAGCTCTCGGTTCCGCCGGGCTCGGAGATCAAGGACTACGCGCTGGCCGTGGGCAAGGTCCGCCACCTGGGTGACCCGGTGGCGGCGGTCGCGGCGCGAACGCGCGAGCTCGCCCGCGACGCCGCCGAGCTCGTCGAGGTCGACTACGAGCCCCTCCCCGTCGTGGTCGACCCGGAGCGGTCACTCGACGAGGACGCCGCGATCCTGCACGAGGACGCGGGCTCGAACACGGTCTGGTCGGGGACGTTCGACTGGGGCGACTTCGACGCCGCGGTCGAGGAGGCCGACCACGTCGTCCACATCGATCGGCTCCACTTCGACCGCTTCGCTTCGACACCGCTGGAGACGAGCGGGGCGGTCGTCGAGTACGACCGTGGCACCGGCCAGTGGACGCTGCACGCGAACAACCAGTTCCCCGGCTTCGCCATCATCATGATGGGCCCGGCGCTGCGGACGGGCATGGACAAGCTGCGCTTCGTCTCCCAGGACATCGGCGGCGGCTTCGGGAACAAGATCTGCACACACCCGCAGCTCGTCGCGCTCTGCCTGCTGGCGCGGAAGCTCAACCGTCCGGTGCAGTGGACGGAGTGGCGGACCGACCAGCACACCGGGAACAGCCACGGGAACGAGCGCGTCTTCCGGGACGTCGAGGTGCCGGTCAAGGCGGACGGGACGATGCTCGGGTTCCGGTGCAAGGCGATCGACGACTGCGGCGCCTACAGCCGCTACGAGCCGCTGGGCTGCATCATCTGGGCGCAGGTCACTCCGGGCCTCTACCGCTGGCGCAACGTCCACATCGACTTCACGCAGGTCGTGACGAACAAGTCGCCGTGCGGGCCAAACCGCGGCTACTCGCGCATGCAGCACCTCTGGTTCACCGAGCGCGTGATCGACATCGTCGCCCACGAGCTCGACCTCGATCCCGTGGAGGTCCGCAAGCGCAACTACATCAAGGCGGACGAGATGCCCTACGAGACGCCCAACGGGTGCGTCTACGACTCGGGCGACTACGCACGCTCGCTGGACATGGCACTCGACCTCGTCGGCTACCGCGCGATCGAGGAGCGGCGGCGGGACGCGGAGTCCCGCGGCAAGCTGCTCGGCGTCGGCATCGGCTCGACGCTCGATTCGGGGACGAACAACTTCGGCCAGTCGCAGCTCCTGAACCCCGACCTCCAGTTCTCGGGGAACAACGAGGTTGCGACGGTCAAGCTGGACATCTTCGGCGAGGTCGTCGTGATGCTCGGCACGACGCCGCAGGGGCAGAGCCACGAGACGACCGCAGCCCAGATCGTCGCCGACATCCTCAACGTGACGCCCGACCAGGTGCACGTGCGTGCCGGGCACGACAGCTACTGGAACACGCACGCCGGCTTCTCGGGCACCTACGCCAGCCAGTTCGCCGTGACCGGCCTCGGCGCGGTCAAGGGGGCGACCGAGATGCTCGCCGACCAGATCCGGCGGCTGGCGGCAGTCGTCCTGGGCGCCGGCGGCCCGGATGACATCGAGCTCGCGGAGGGCTTCGCAAGGCGCAAGGACAATCCGGAGGCGGCCATCCCGTTCCTCGGTTGCGGCGCGATCATCAACGCGAACAACGCGGGACTTCCATCCGATCTCGACGACGTCACGCTCAACTGCCGCTACGTCTACCGCCCTCCCTTCCAGGTGCCGGACAAGGAGCGGAAATTCGGCAATCTCACGCTGACGTACGCGACGCAGATCCACGTGTGCGTCGTGGAGGTGGACCCGGAGACGGGCGTCTACGCGATCGTCGACTACGCGGCCGTGGACGACTGCGGCCGCCGCATCCATCCGCAGATCGTCGAGGGCCAGGTGCACGGAGCGACCGCCCACGGCCTCGGAGCGGCGATGTTCGAGACGTTTCCGCTACGACGAGGACGGCACGCTCCTGACGGCCAACTTCTACGACTACCACGTACCGCACGCGCTCGACATGCCGCCCCTCAAGACGGGCTCGATCGAGTCGCCGTCCCCCTTCACGTCCCTGGGCACGAAGGGGATGGGCGAGGGCGGCGGCGCTTCCATTCACTCCGTCTGTGCGGCCCTCCAGGACGCCCTTCGCCCGGCGGGCGGGCCGATCATCACCGACAGCCATAACCCGTACCACCGGGTGTGGGAGCTCATCCGGGAACCGGAGGCGAGTCGGGCGCTCGTCCGTGTGGAGAGCCGATGAAGGTCGAGGGCACGAAGTCGTACGCCGTCCCGCGGGAGAAGGTCTGGGAGGTGCTCAACGACCCGAAGGAGATGGCCGGGCTGATGCCGGGCGTAGAGGCCTTCGAGGTGACCGATGACTCGCACTGGAAGGCGAAGGTCAAGGTGCCACTCGGCCTTGGGAGCATGCGCATGAGCATCAACTTCGAGAAGACCGAGTCGCGCCCGCCCGAGCACGCGCGCCTGCACGCGAAGGGCAACGGCGTCGGCGCGATCATGAGCATGGACACGCAGTTCGACCTGGCCGAGGAGGGCGGCGGCACCGCGATGCGGTGGGAGGCCGACGTTCGCATCCTCGGCCAGGTGGCGAGCATGGGCCAGCGCGTCCTGCAGCCGATCGTGAACCAGCAGGTGCAGCAGGTCCTCACCGCCCTCGACAAGCGCGTGAGCGCGACCGGCTCCTAGCGCCCGCCTTCACCATTCGCCCACAGCCTCCCCGCGGCGCGGTGCGGCGGTGCACACCCTGTTGACAGAACCCCTGTCCCTCTGGGACATGTCAGGGGTCAGACCCCGGACATGTCCGAAAGGGAGACGTTCCGGTCCGAATCCAGCCGGGTCCCTCGGCGTGAAAGTATTGCGCCGTCGTGCCCCCGCCCTTCCGCATCGGCGTCATGCAGTTGACCATGGAGCCGCTCGCAGAGATGCTCGCGACGGCCGAGGTCATGGACCGCGTCGGCATGGACACGATCTGGCTCGCCGAGGCCTACCCCTGGTGGCGCAAGCACGGGATGGAGGCGCGCTCCTCCACGGTCGTGTCCGCGCTGATCGCCGCGCGGACGAGCCGGATCACAATCGGCTGGGGGATCATCTCGCCCTTCACGCGCCACCCGGTCCAGGCGGCGATGGACGCCCGTGTCGTCCAGGAGGCCGCCGGCCCGGCCCGCTTCCTGCTGGGCTTCGGTACGTCCAAGATCTTCCTGAACAACGCCTGCCTGCAGACGAAGAGGACGCTCGGGCCGATGCGGGACGCGGTCACCATTGCCCGCGGCGTGCTCGCAGGCGGCTCCTTCGACTACGAGGGCGACACGTGGAGCGCCTCGGTGCCCGCGCTCTCCGCCGAGGCTGAGTCGCCGCGCGGTGTGCCGCCGGTCTATGTGGCGGCCACGGCGCCGAAGATGCAGGCGCTCGCCGGGGAGATCGGCGACGGATGCCTGACACCCTCGATCACGACGCCGGAGTTCGTCCGCTATACGCTCGGCAACGTCAAGTCGGACATCGACATCGGCTGCACCATCGTCGCGTCCATACACGAATCCGACCGCGCGGCGGGCCGGGACGGAGCCCGCGAGATCGCGGCGATGTATCTGGCGAACAAGTTCCAGAACATCAAGGGCTCGGCTGACACGCTGCTCGAGCTCGCCGGGATCGAGATGGAGGAGCTCGCGCCCGTGGCCGAGGCGATGGAGCACGGCGGGCGCCTCTCCGCGAAGGAGCAGGTGACCGACTCGCTCCTCGACCGCTGCAAGCCCATCGCGGGAACGCCGGATGATTGCATCGCGGCGATCGAGGAGTACCGGGAGGCCGGCTGCACGCACGTCATGCTTGAGCTCTGGGGCGACGACCGCCACGGCCAGCTCGAGCTCTTCGGCGAGCGGGTGCTGCCGCACGTCAGATGATCGACGAGCGGCGTCTGGTCGATCTCGCGCTCCGGCTCGTATCCACGCCGTCGTTCACGGGCTCCGAGGAGGCCGCCGCCGAGCTCGTGCGCGACGAGCTCGCGTCGCTGGGCCTGCAGGTGCAGTTGCAGCAGGTCGAGGACGGGCGGGCCAATGTGCTCGCGACGTGGTCGGGTACCGGGGGCGGCCCGACGCTCATGTTCAACGGGCACCTCGATACCTCGTACTCGGGCCGCGAGCCCTGGCTCCAGGGCATCCGCGGGTTCCAGCCGAACGGCTTCGAGCGGGACGGCCGCATCTACGGGCTCGGGATCTCGAACATGAAAGGCGCGCTCGCCTGTTACGTGGAGGCGGTCCGCGCGCTCATGGATGAAGGCGTGCAGCTGCGCGGAGACCTCATGATCGCGGCGGTCGCCGGCGAGATCGAGAAGACGCAGGAGGGCGAGGCGCAGGGCGCCGAGTTCCGCGGGTACGCGGCGGGGTCGCGGCATCTCGTCACGCACGGAGGCACGGCCGACATGTGCGTCCTCGGCGAGCCGACCGAGAACAAGGTCGTGCTCGCTCACTTCGGGACGATCTGGATGCGCCTGACGACGCGCGGGCCGTTCGTGCACACCGCGTTCAGCTCGGGGCGCCTCGACGAGAACTCGATCGTCCGCATGGGAAGAGTGCTCCAGACGGTGCTCGAGCGGCTCCCGGAATGGGAGGACGAGATGAGCTACGGCGACGTGCGCGGCGTCGCCAACGTGGGAGCGATCCGCGGGGGATTCGGGTGGCGCGTCTCCCGCACCCCGCACGAGACTCACCTCTACGTCGACCTGCGCGTTCCGCCTTCCGTGCCGATGGCCGACGCGCGCCGACGCGCGCTCGAGCTCGCGCGCCACATCGAGGGTGTTGAGGCCGAGGTCTATGTGACTGCCCCGGGCGCCGAGCTCGAAGCCGGTCATCCACTCGTGGCGGCGGTCGAACAGGCGCACGCGGAGGTCTTCGGCGAGCCGCCGGTCCGCGACGTGACGCGCTGGTTCTCGGACGCGTCCGTGCTCACGCGCTACGGGATCGCTACGGTGAACTACGGGACGTCGAGCGGGCTACCCGACGCGCAGCTCGGCGAGAACCTCGAGATCGAGGGCCTGGTGAGGACGGCAGAGGTGTACGCGAGGGTGGCGAAGGCGGTCTGTGGGGTGGCGGAGTGAAGCTCGTCACGTTCGACGGCGGGCGTGTCGGGCAGCTCGAAGGCGACGAGATCGAGGCTCTCGACGTACCCGACATGCGCACGTACTTCGAGCGAGGCGGCGCCGACGGGACCGGCGAGCGCGTCCCGCTCGCCGGGGCCCGGCTGCGCGCGCCGATCATGCCGAAGAAGTTCTTCCACACGGCCGGCAACTTCCGGGAGCACGAGGAGGAGTCGAAGCGCGTGGACTGGTCGCACAAGATCGCGCCTTGGATTGTCTTCTTCCAGAACGTCGACGCGATCGTCGGCCCGGACGACCCCGTCGTCTACCCGGAGCACCTGACGGACGAGCTCGACTACGAGCTCGAGCTGGCGATCGTCCTGGCGAAGTCGGGTAAGCACTTCGGCCCGGACGAGGCCGGCGCGTACATCGGCGGCTATTTGATCTTCAACGACATCACGGCGCGCGACATCCAGCGGCGCGAGATGGAGTCCGGGGTTTTCTCCTACTGCAAGGCCGTCGACACGTTCTGCCCCCTGGGCCCGTGGATCGTGACGCCGGACGAGATCCCGGACCCGCACGACCTCGCCATGGAGCTGCGCGTGAACGGTGAGCCGCGACAGAGCTCCCATTCCGGGAACATGTCGGTGACCATCTCGGAGATCCTCGCCCACTACTCGGCGCTCGGCTACAGCGCGGGCGACGTGCTCTCGACGGGGACGGTGTCCGGCGTGGCCGGCTTCTCGCCGGATGCGGCCTCGCTCTACCTGCGGCCCGGTGACGTCATGGAGTGCGAGATCGAGCGGATCGGCATCCTTCGGAATCCGGTGGTCTCCTGGGAGGAGGCGCACGGGGAGCCGGCGCCGCCGCGGGTGCGCTGGTGAGCTGGTGAGATAGACGCGCGTGAGTCTGGGAAACCCACCTCCCCAACCCGATGGCGCGAGCCTAACTCCCCGACACCCACGCGTGGGTGTCGGGATCGTGCCGAGGGCGTGTCAGTGACCTGGCCGCGCGACGAGACGAAGCTCGAGCGGGTTCGCAGCCTCATGGCCGAGGAGGACCTGGATGCACTCGTCGTTCGCGCGCCGGACAACCTCGTCTATCTCTCCAACTACTGGTGCATGAAGGGCTACGACCTCCTCGTCTTCCCCCGCGAGGGCGAGCCGACGCTCCTCGTCATCGAGCCGCAGCTCGCCGAGGCCGGGCGCACCGCGTGGCCGAGCGACATCCGCCCCTTCAAGGGCTACGACGAGAGCGATCCGCGCCCACCCGGGGCGCGCTCGCTCGAGCTCGCCCAGGAGGTCGTGCGCGCGGCCGGCTTCGAGCGGGTCGGCGTCGAGCTGTCGCTGGGCACCCAGGCCGCCGACCGCATGGTCGGCGAGCCGACCACCTACACGCATTCTTTCTTCCACGCGTTCGGCGGCCTGGCGGACGCGACTCCTGTCCTCTCGAAGGCCCGTGCGCTCAAGACGGAGCAGGAGATCGAGCGGATGCGCCTCGCGAACGAGCTCGCGGCCCGCGCGATGGAGCACGTGCGCGAGCGGCTGAGGCCCGGCATGAAGGAGAGCGAGGCGGGCGCCCTCTGGGAGGGCTTCGTCCACGCGGAGGGCACCGGCTATGAGGGCAAGGTGGAGCTCGCGCGCGGCTTTGCGCTCGTCTGGTCCGGCCCCGGCATCCGCACGTTCACGGCTACGGGCGCCCGACCCGTGCAGGAGCGGGAGCCGACGCTCTTCGAGATCTGGGTGTGCACTGACGGGTACTGGTGCGACCACACGAAGAACGTGTGCCCGGGCGAGCTCGCCCCCGAGTACGAGGAGCTCCTCGAGGCGCTGCTCGGCGTCTACCGGGCGGCGGTCGACCACCTCCGCCCGGGTGCGAGCCTGGCCGAGCTCGACCGCACGATCCGCGCGGGGATCGCGGAGGCCGGGTACCCGGGTCAGCCCTCCCACCCGGTCGCGCACGGGGTCGGCGCCCGCGCGCACGAGCCCCCATACGCACATCAGGCGGGCAACGGCACGATCGAGGAGGGCATGGTGCTGGCGATCGAGCCGGGCATCTACTGGGAGGGCGGCGGCGGCCTCCGGCTCGAGGACAACTTCCTCGTCACCCGGAGCGGCGCCGAGCAGCTCTCGACCTACCCCGACGACTTCCGGCAAGGTGGAGGGACGTGATCGAACGCGACAAGCTCTGGACCGGCCCGATCAACGACGGCGTCCGCGCGGGCGGGTCGGTCGGGCTCTACGACACGACGCTCCGCGACGGTGAGCAGACCGTCGGCGTCGTCCTCTCCCCCGAGGACAAGGTCGAAATCGCTCGTGCGCTCGACGCGCTCGGCATCGGCCGGATCGAGGCCGGCTTCCCCCGGGTGTCCGAGGAGGATCGGCGGGCGATCGAGCTCATCCGGGACGCCGGTCTCCGCGCCGAGATCTGGGGCTTCTCGCGCGCCGTTCCCGCCGACGTCGAGGCGCTGGTCGAGCTCGGGCTGACCGCAACGGTGATCGAGTCGCCCATCTCGGACCTAAAGCTCGAGGCGCTCGGGGTCGCCCGCGAGACGATGCTCGAGCGGATCCGCGCCGCCGTTTCCTACGCCGCGGAGCGGGGCATCACCGTCGCCTACTTCGGGGTCGACTCGACGCGCGCCGATCCGGCGTTCTACGAGCAGGCCTACAAGGCTGCGGTCGAGGCAGGCGCGCGCGAAGTCGCGGTCGTCGACACGCTCGGCATCGCCACGCCGGAGGCCGTGGCCGGCCTCGTGGAGCAGACGGTCGAGTGGCTGGGGCCGGACGTCCCCGTCCACTTCCACGGGCACAACGACTTCGGGCTCGCCACGGCCGCTGCCGTCGCCGCGGCCCGGGCGGGCGCACGCTGGATCCAGGGGACGATCAACGGGATGGGCGAGCGCGCCGGCAACGCGAACCTCCTGGAGGTCGCCCTCGCCCTCGACGCCCTCTACGGGATCGAGACCGGTCTGCGCCTCGAGCTCGCCCGCGAGGTGTCCGGGCGCGTGCGCGAGCTCTCCGGGTACGCCCTGGAGCCCTGGAAGCCCGTGGTCGGGGAGACGCTCTTCCGCCGCGAGAGCGGAGCCGTGGCAAGCCAGTTCCACGATCCGCCGTCGATCGAGCCGTACTCCGCCGAGGTGGTCGCAGCCGAGCGCGCGGTCGTCCTGGGCAAGAAGAGCGGCCTCGATTCGATCCGGATCAGGGCCGCCGCGCTGGGCCTCGAGCTGGACGAGAACGGAGAGCGGGAGCTCCTCGCCGCGGTCAAGCGGCTCGGGGCGGAGAAGCGGGGCCTCGTTACCGATGAGGAGTTCCTCGAGCTGGCCCAAGGCTAGATGCTTGATCGGAAATTGACCGGAAACCGTGGCACCGCCGGATGACGCCCGTGACACATCGCCTGAGACCACGCTCGGTCACGAACGCCCCCGCCGGCACCACACTTCCCGATCAACCATCCAGAAAGGAGGCAGACGTGTCGCATCACCGTGAGCTCGTCAACCCGCCCGAGCTCCATCCTGCTCCGGGCTTCAGCCACCTCGCCCTTGCGCAGGGGCAGCGCCTCGTGTTCGTGGCCGGACAGGTCGCGCTCGACCCCGAGTTCGGCCTCGTCGGCGGCGACGATCTCGGCGCGCAGACGCGGGCGGCGATGGAGAACGTCAAGGTCGCCCTGGAGGCAGCCGGCGCCGGCTGGGACGATGTCGTCAGGCGGACGATCTACACGGCCCGGCCGACCGAGTACGAGACGATCACCACCGCCATCGACGAAGTCACGGGCGGCGCAGCGCACCCGGCGCAGACGATCGTCGGCGTGACCGGCCTCGCGGTGCCCGGGCTCCTGATCGAGATCGAAGTGACCGCCGTCCTCGCCTGACCCTCGGGGACATGTCGGGGCCTGACCCCGGACGTGTCCGAAGTGGACATGGCCCGGTGCCTGGCACCGAAAGCCGGACCCGGGTCGCGATTTGACACTTGATCAAACGGGCGAGACGATTGCGCCCTTGAGCTCGCTCGGTGCCGCCACCCAGGTGCGGAGACGCCGCCACACGATGGCCGAGTCCGCCGTCGCCGAGCTCGAGGAGGCCATCTACTCGGGCCGGTTGCCTCCCGGGGCGCCGCTTCGCCTCGAGGAGCTCGCGCGCGAGCTCGACATGAGCATCTCGCCCGTCCGCGAGGCGGTGCGGCGGCTCGAGGCGCTCGGGCTCGCGGTGCACGTGCCCCATCGCGGCGCCTGGGTGAGCGAGCTCGCCATCGAGGACCTGCACGACACGTACGAGGTGCGGCTCACGCTCGAGACGCTGGCCGTGCGCCGGGCGGCGCCACGATTCACCGACGCGGACGAGGAAGCGGGCCGCGCCGCCCTAGCCGAGTACGCGGCCGCGCACCGCAGGCAGGAAGCGGGGGCTGCGCGCCGAGCGCACGCCGACTTCCACTTCACCCTCTACGCAGCGGCCGGCTCGGACTGGCTCGTTCGCGTCATCCGGCCCGTGTGGCAGAACGCGGAGCGCTACCGGGCGGCCGCGCTTCCCCGCCGCGGCTCGCTGCGGCAGCGGGAGCACGAGCACGAGCGGATCCTCGACGCGTGCGCCCGCCACGACCCGGAGACCGCCGCGGCCGAGCTCCACAGACACCTCGCCGTCACGGCCAACCTCGTGGCCCGCCAGATGGGCGCCTCCGACCTCTTCCCGGAGCGATGACGCGGAGCTTCGACGCGGTCTTCGTCGGCAGCGGGATCAACTCGCTCGTCGGCGGAGCTCTGCTGGCCAAGGCCGGCCGACGCGTCCTCGTTCTCGAGCGGAACGACTCCCTCGGCGGGGCGATCAAGACGGCAGAGATCACCCGGCCCGGCTTCCTGCACGAGGTCTTCTCCTGCTGGCACCCGCTCTTCGTCGGCTCTCCCGCCTACGCGGAGCTCGCGGACGACCTCCACGCTCGCGGCCTCGAGTACCTCAACACGGACACTCCGACGGCCTCTCTCTACCCTGACGGTTCGAGCGCCTTCCTGACCACGTCACACGAGCAGAACGTCGCCGGGTTCGACGAGCACGCCGCGGGCGACGGGGAGGCGTGGGCACGCGTGGTCGCGGAGTTCATGCCGAACGCCGACTTGTCGTTCGGCGTCCTCGGCGCCGAGCTCTGGTCGCGCGACGGGCTCGGCCTCGCGCTCAAGGCGTACCGGCGCCTGGGCCGGAAGGGATTCCTCGAGTACACCGGGAAAATGCTCGCCTCGTGCCGCGACTGGGCTACGGCGACGTTCGCCTCCGAGCACGTGCGCGGGCTCTTCGCGCCCTGGGTGCTCCACACCGGTCTCGGCCCGGACGCCGCCGCTTCCGGCTTCATGGCGCAGGTGATCGCGGTTGCCGTCGAGATGGGCGGGATGCCGGTTCCGCGCGGAGGCGGCGTGGTTCTCGTCGACGCGCTCGCGGCGGCGATCGGCGACGCCGGTGGAGCGTGCGAGACCGGCCGCGACGTCGAGCGCATCGTCGTCGACAACGGGCAGGCGCACGGCGTTCGGGTCGCGGGCGGGGAGACGATCGCAGCGGAGACCGTCATCGCCAACGTGACGCCCACGCAGCTCTACGGCTATCTCCTGGCCGACGCCGCGGTCCCTCCCGAGGCGGCCGCGGCGGCGGAGCGCTTCCGTTACGGGCGTGCGGAGATGCAGATCCACATGGCACTCTCGGAGCCGCCGCGCTGGAGTGGAGACGAGCGCCTAGGGCGAACCGCGATCGTCCATGTCACGCCGGGGCTCGACGGCGTGTCGCGAGCCGTGAACGAAGCAGATCGCGGGCTCCTCCCGGCCGAGGCAACGATCGTCTGCGGCCAGCCGACCGCCCTCGACCCCTCCCGCGCCCCCGACGGCGCCGCGATCCTCTGGATCCAGCTCCAGGAGCTCCCGGCCGTCGTGCGCGGAGACGCTGCCGGAGAGCTCGACCCGGGCGATGGGTCGTGGACGGAGGAATTGAGAGAGCGCTACGCCGATCGCATCCAGGCCCGCCTTGCCCGCCACGTCGAGAACCTCGAGGCGGCGCTGCTCGACCGGGTCGTGCTCTCCCCCGCCGACATCGAGGCGGCAAACGTCAACCTGGTCGGAGGAGACATCTACTCGGGATCCTGCGCGCTCGACCAGAACCTGATCTGGCGGCCGCGGCCGGGCCTCCCGGGACACCGGACGCCGGTCGCCGGCCTCTACCACATCGGCGCCAGCACGCATCCGGGCCCGGGGCTCGGCGCCGGCTCGGGCACGTTGGTCGCCCACGAGCTCCTGCGCCCGAGCCTCCCCGAGCGCGCCCGCGGGCGCCTCCAAAACCTGTGGAACCGAAAGGAGGACGGATGAAGTTCAGCATCTACACGGAGATTCAGCACTGGCCGGAAAAGCCGGTGAAGCAGCTCTACGACGAGGTGGTCGAACAGGTCGTCAATGCCGACCGGCTCGGCTACTACGCGTACGCCGCCATCGAGCACTTCTTCTTCCCCAAGTTCTCGGCGTCCGCGAACCCCTTCGCCCTCTGGGCGACGTGCGCGCCGCGGACGAAGCGGATCGTCTTCCGCACGCTCGGGCACGTCCTCCCGTACCACAACCCCACGATTCTCGCGTCGCAGATCGCCCAGGCGGACATCTTGTTCGACGGGCGCTACGAGTTCGGGGCGCTGCGCGGGCACGGGTGGATCCCGCTCAAGGCCGGGGTGCCGATCGAGGAAACCCGCGACCGCTACGAGGAGTCGCTCGACATCCTCTTCGCCGCGCTCGAAAACGAGCGCTTCTCGCACGACGGGCGCTTCTACAAGATCGACGACTCGCATATCGTCCCGCGGGCCACGCGGCGCTTCCGGGTCTTCGCCGGGGGGACGAGCGACCGCACGTACGAGCTCGCGGCCGAGCGCGGCTGGGCCATCGTCGTGCCGCCGCTCCTTCCCTACGAAGCTCTGAAGGAGCAGCTCGACCTCTACCGGGCGAAGTGCGCCGAGCACGGGACGGAGCCGGACATCGTCTGGATCCATGCCTGCTACCTCGACGAGGACCGGGACACGGCACGCCGGGAGGCCGAGCAGGGGATGAAGAACTTCCTCGCCGGCAACGCCTCGCCCCTGACCGAGGGCGACGAGCTTCCTCCCGCCGACGTGCTCGAGAAGTCGGGCTACGGCTTCTACTCCGCGGGCATCCTCGAGCAACTCGCCGCGACGCCCTACGACGAGATGATCGAGGGCGACGTCGTCTGGGTGGGAACGCCGGCGGACGTCATCGAGCGGATCGAGGCGGTGCGCGACGTGTGCGAGGGCCTGACCGAGGTCTCGATCACCGTCAACGCGGGCGGCTTCGAGCACTGGCAGGCCATCAAGGCCCAGGAGCTCTTCGCCCACCGGGTCATGCCGCACTTCCGGGAGGCGGCCGAGCCCGAGGCGGCCGGCGAGCCGGCGTACGCATCGTAGTGACGCTGTCGTGACCGGACGCGTTTGCGTCGTCGGAGGCGGGGTGATCGGGAGCCTCTACGCGGCGCACCTCGCCCGTCTGACGGAGGTGTGGGTTCTGACGCGCCGGGACGAGCACGCCGCGGCGCTCGCCGCGGACGGCCTCCGCGTCTCCGGCAGGCACGAGTTCACCGCGACCCTGCAAGCGACGGCCGACGAGGCAGGGCTCCCCGACTTCGAGCTCGGGATCGTGGCCACGAAGACGACCGAGCTCGAGGCCGCTGCGGCGAGACTCGCCGGACGGTCGCCGCAGGCGGTGCTCATGACCGTGCAGAACGGGCTCGGCGCCGAGGAGGTCGTCCTCCGGCACGGCGCCTGGGGCCTGCTGTCCGCGGTGACGTTCATGAGCGGGACGCGCCACTCGGACACGCACGTCGAGTACATCCTCGACACGGAGACGTGGCTCGGCCCCCATGAGGGAACGACCGTGGATGACGCCGAGCGCGTCGCCGCCCTCATCGTGGAGTCCGGCCTCCGGGCACGCGCCTTCGCCGGACCTGCGCCCCGCCCAGTGGTCGAAGCTCGTCTTCAACGCGACCGTGAATGCCGTCGCCGCACTCACCGGGCTCCCTCACGACCATCACTTCGCCGACCGCGAGCGCCCGACCGACCTCGGGAACCTCGTCTACGAGCTCGTCGAGGAGGGGAAGCGCGTCGCGGCGGCCGCGGGGATCGAGCTCCACGAGGATCCCTGGGAGATGAACGTCCACGCGACGCGGCGGGGCAGCGCCCACTATCCGTCCATGCTCGAGGACGTCGAAGCGCGGCGGCCAACCGAGATCGATCTCATCACCGGGTCGCTCGTACGCGAAGCCGCGCGCCTCGGCGTCCCGGTTCCGCTGCACGAGACCCTCTACAGGCTCGTGAAGGCGAAGGAGGCCTCCTGGCGTCAATCTGGGCCGCCAACGTCCGCGTAGTGAGATTTGATCATTGATCAGCTATGGGGTTTTAATCGCCCGACGGCCTCTGAAGAGCGTCCGGCGCGAGTGCGAGAGGAGAGCACCATGACACGATCGAGAACGTGGGCCCTGCTGGCCACGCTGCTGCTGCTCGTCCCGCTCATGGTGGCGGCGTGCGGCGGCGACGACGACGACGGCGACGGAGGTGGCGAAGCCGCTCCGGCCGAGGAGACCACCGCTGGAGACACCGCCACCGAGGAGGAAGCCACGGGCGAGCCTCTCGTCATCGGTGCGGCCGTCGACTTGACGAACGCGATGGCGCCGTTCGACGGGCCCGCGATCGGGGCCGCCCAGATCCAGGCGGAGAAGGTGAACGGCGAAGGCGGCGTGGACGGTCGCCAGATCCAGATCGAGGTCGTGGACACGCAGCTCGACCCCGAGCAGACCAAGGCAGCGGCGATCGACCTCATCGACGAGCAGGGTGCGGAGATCCTCCTCGTCACCTGCGACGTGGACTTCGCGACCCCGGCGGTGCAGGAGGCAATCAGCCGCGGCGTCCTTGCGGTCTCCATGTGCATCGGCACCGACCAGATGAGCCCGAAGCGCTTCGGCGAGGCCGGCAAGCTCGCCTTCACGATCGGCAACGCGGCGCAGGACGAAGGCGCGGCGATGGCCGAGTACGCGATCGACCAGGGCTGGACGAGAGCCGCGATCGCCAAGGACAACGTGATCATCTACTTCCAGAACGTCGTCGATGCTTTCAAGGCCCGGTTCGAAGAGCGCGGCGGCGAGATCGTGGCCGAGGAGGCCTGGACGAACGGCGACGGCACGATCGGCAACGTTGCCGGCTCACTGGCCAGCGCTGACGTGGACGTCATCGCCACCTCCACGGCGTTCGACGACCTGCCCGGGCTCGTCGACGGCATCCGGAGCCTCGGCAGCGACACACCGATCATCTGCTCCTGGTCCTGCGACGGGACCTACTGGAACCCACAGGGCCTCTCCAACTTCTACCTCGTGACGTATGCGTCGGTCGCCGGGGACGATCCGAATCAGGAGGTCAAGGACCTGATCCAGGCGATGACGGAGGCCGACCAGGCGCCCGGCACGGGTGGCTTCCTCGGGGGCGCTGCAACGATCGACGCGCTCGCCGCAGCCATCGAGGAGACGGGCAGCACCGACGGCGATGCGCTCGCCGAGGCCTTCGAGGGCTTCCAGGACGTCCCGACGATCTCGGGCGAGATCAGCTTCTCGCCGGAGCTGCACGCGGTCTCGGGACGCGAGTACCGCGTGATGCAGATCCAGGACGGCAAGCTGAGCTTCGTCGAGCTCCGCGCCGCATCGTCGCCCGCGAGCCTCGAATAGCCAGGGCGGATGGCCGAGACCCGGTCGTCCACACTCGAACGGCGGCCCGGAGCGAGCCTCCGGGCCGCCGCCGTCTCCCGGCACTTCGAAGGCGTGCACGCGCTCGAGGGCGTCAGCCTCGACCTCCACCGTCACGAGGTCGTTGGCCTCATCGGCCCGAACGGCGCAGGGAAGACGACGCTCGTGAACGTCCTCACCGGTTTCGACTTCCCCACGTCGGGCCGGGTAGAGCTCGAGGAGACGGACATCACCGGGTGGGCGCCGCACCGGCGCTCGCGCGCCGGGCTCGCGCGTACCTTCCAGCAGGGCCACGCGTTCCGCGGCCTGAGCGTACGGGAGAACGTCGAGGTGAGCGCGCTCGGCGTCGGCGCAGGCGTGAAGGAGGCCCGCAAGCGGGCGGACGGGCTTCTCGAGCTGCTCGGACTGGCCGAACGGGCGGAGCAGCCCGCCGCGATCCTGCCGCACGGTGACGAGCGTCTGCTCGGGGTTGCGCGGGCGTTGGCCGGCGAACCGCGCTTCCTGCTCCTGGACGAGCCCGCGGCCGGGCTGCACGAGGCCGAGGTGGCCGATTTCGCCGATGTCGTACGGCGGGTCTGCGAACGGGAGACGGGCGTCCTTCTCATCGACCACAACATCGCGCTGATCATGGAGGTCTGCGACCGGATCCACGTGCTCGACCAGGGCCGGACGCTGGCCGAGGGCACGCCCGCCGAGGTCCGGCGGAACCTCGACGTCGCCACCGCCTACTTTGGCCGCCGGACGAACGGAGAAGGCGAATGACCCCGCCGCCCGCGCCTCTGCTGGAGGTGGAGGGGCTCGAGGTCCGCTACGGACGCGTCGCCGCCGTCCGCGGCCTCTCCTTCGCGGTCGGCCGCGGCGAGGCCGTGGCCGTCGTGGGCCCGAACGGCGCCGGGAAATCGACGACCCTGCACGCGATCATGGGCCTCGTCCCTCCGGCCGGCGGAGACGTCCGCTTCCAGGGCAGCTCGACCATTGGCCTCGCCCCGGAGGAAATCGCCCGTGCGGGGATCGCGCTCGTGCCGGAGGGGCGGCACGTCTTCCCCCACTTCACGGTCGAGGAGAACCTCCGCCTCGGGCTCGTCGCGCGCAGCTCGAAGGACGGCGCCGAGGAGGACCTCGAGCGCGTCTACAGGCTCTTCCCAGTCGTCCGGGACTTCCGCGGCCGCGCCGCCGGGCTCCTCTCGGGCGGGCAGCAGCAGCAGCTCGCCATCGCCCGCGGGCTGGTCGCCCACCCGGACCTGCTGCTCCTCGACGAGCCCTCGCTCGGCCTGGCACCGTCCGTCGTCGACGCGGTCTTCGACACCCTGGGCGAGATCCGCGAGCAGGGCGTGACGGTCCTCCTCGTCGAGCAGCGCGCCCAGCTCGCGATCGCCTTCGCCGACCGGTCGCACGTGCTCGGAAACGGGGAGCTGCGCCTCACCCTCGGCCCGGAGGACGCCGAGAACACCGAGCTCCTGACGCAGGCCTACTTCGGTTAGGTAGTGGACGCCCTCCAGACAGTCGTCGACGCCGTCGCGCTCGGGTCGCTCTACGCGCTCGTCGCCATGGGCATCGCGCTCATCTTCGGCGTCATGCGCCTGGTCAACTTCGCGTACGGCGAGCTCCTGACGGCCGGGGCCTATGCCCTCTTCCTCACGAACGAACTGCCTCTCGCGGTCTCGATCGCCGTCCTCTTCGCCACCGTGATCGCGTTCTCGCTGGCGACCGAGGTGGCCGTCCGCCCTCTGCGGACCGCGTCCCCGGCCGCCATGCTCGTCGCCACTTTCGCGCTCAGCTTCCTGCTCCAGAGCATCTTCCTGCTCGTGTGGGGATCGCAGGGCGACAACATCGGCATCCTCCCGGAGTTGAACCGGGCGGTCGAGATCGGCGAGCTCCGCATTCGCTGGGTCACGTTCGCCTCGATCGGAGTCGGGGCGCTGCTGCTCGCCGGCACGGCGCTGCTGCTCAACCGGACGACGATCGGGCTCGAGATGCGGGCGGCGGCCGCCGACTTCCGCACGGCCCGCCTGCTCGGGGTGCGGGCGAACAGCGTCATCCGCTTTGCCTTCCTCCTCGCCGGCGTCCTCGCCGCGGCCGCCACGCTCATGCTCGTCGTCCAGCGGCCTCTGGTAACGCCGACCTTCGGGTTCCAGCTCGTCATCCCCGCGCTCGTCGGCGTCGTGGTCGGCGGGCTCGACCGGCTGACCAGCGCGACGCTCGGCGGCTTCGCCGTCGGGTTCGCCACTGCCGTCCTCGGCGACGTGCTCCCCTCGGACGCGCGGGTGTTCCTGCCCTCAGTCGTCTTCGCGCTCGTGATCGTCGTGCTGCTCCTCCGGCCGAGCGGCCTGTTCACGCGCGCCCGGACCGTGGCGGAGCGCGTATGAGCCGCGTACGCGGGCTTTCGGAACTCGGCGGGCCGGTGCTCCTGCTCGTGCTGGTCGGGCTGCTCGGCAGCCTCGCATCCAGGTCGATCCAGGTCGAGTTTCGCTCGGCTCTCGTCGCGGCCACGATCGTCATCGCCCTCTACGTCTTCGTCGGCAACTCGGGAGTCGTCTCCTTCGGGCACGTGAGCTTCGTGGCCGTCGGGGCGTTCGCCGCCGGGCTCGTCAGCGTGCCCGAAGCCCTCAAGCTTTCGGCGAGCCCGGAGCTCTACCCGTTCATCGCGAGCGCCGAGGTCGGCAATGCCGCCTCGCTCGCGATCGCGGCGGCGGTCGGCGGCGTCTACGCCTTCCTCGTCGGCGTGCCGCTGATGCGCCTCTCGGGGCTCGCGGCCGGGATCGCCACCTTTGCCGTGCTCGAGATCACGCACAACGTCCTCCGCAACTGGCCCAAGATCGGCCCGGGCGCGAAGACGCTGCCGCTCGTTCCGGAGACCAGCAGCCTCCTCCAGGTGACGCTCGGGGCCGTGGCGGTCGCGACGATCGCCTTCGCCTACCAGCGGAGCCGGCCTGGCCGTCTCCTCCGGGCCGCGCGCGAAGACCCCGCGGCCGCGCAGGGAAGCGGCGTGAACATCCACCGGCAGAGGCTCGTGGCGTTCGCGTTGAGCGGCGCTCTTGCCGGTTTCGGCGGCGGGCTCCTCGTCCACCTGCTCGGCTCGATCACGACCGAGCAGGTCTATCTCGACCTCACCTTCATCACCCTGGCCATGCTCATCATCGGCGGAGTCAACAGCCTCTGGGGCGCCGTCGTCGGCGCCCTCCTCGTGAGCGGCCTGAACTCCTTCCTCGCCGAGGCCGAGCAGGGCATCGGCGGCGTCGACCTCCCCACGGGCACGCGCCTGGTGACCCTGGGGGCGCTCATGGCTCTCGTCCTTCTCTTCCGGCCCGCAGGAATTACGGGCGGCGTCTCCTCGCCGCTTCGCGGACGGTTATGGTCGTCGCTTCGGGTCGCACGGAGGTGAGATGAGAGTCTGCGTGGTCGGATGCGGTGCAGTCGGCTCGCTCTTCGCGGCCGGCCTCGCTCAGCTCGACGACGTCGAGGTGTGGGCGTACGACCTCGCCGCCGACCACGTCCGGGCGATCAACGAGCGCGGCCTGCGCATCTCCGGAGCAGGTGAGCTCGTCGGGCGCCTCGAGGCTACGACGGAGGCGTCAGAGCTTCCGCCCTGCGAGTTCGGGATCGTGGCGACGAAGAGCATGCACACGGGGGCGGCGCTCGCGGCGACGGCGCACGCCTTGGCGGAGGGCTCGGTCTGCTCGGTGCAGAACGGCGTGGGGAACGAGGAGACGATCGCCGAGCACGCGACCCGCGTGATCCGCGGTACGACCTTTCCCGCCGGCCACCTCGTCGAGCCCGGGCACGTCCACTGGGACGTGGCCGGGGAGACGACGATCGGGCCCTTCGAGGAGAGCCCGGCTCCCATGGAGGCCGTACAGCGGCTCGCAGAGCTCTGCACGCGCGGCGGGCCTGCCGACGGCGGCGGTCGAGGATGCCCGCGGCCCCCAGTGGCGCAAGGTGATTTTCAACGCCGCCACGAACCCGGTGGGAGCCCTGACCGGGCTCACCCACGGTCGGGTCTGCGAGGACGACGGCCTGCGGCGGCTCGTCAGCGCCCTCGTCGACGAGGGCAAGGCGGTGGCCGGCGCCCAGGGCATCGAGCTCGACGCCGACCCCGAGGAGCTGATCGACTACGCGGCCAGGCCCGACGTCGCCTACGACCACAAGGCGAGCATGCTCCAGGACGTCGAAGCCCGCCGGGAGACGGAGATCGACTACCTGAACGGAGGCATCGTGCGCTTCGGACAAGAGCAGGGGATCCCCACGCCGCTGAACGAGGCGGTCGTCGCGCTGGTCAAGGGCCTGGAGGCGTCATGGCGCAGGTGAGCGGAGAGGTCGAACGCAGGTACGCGAACGTCCGCGACGCGCTCGGGCGGCACGGCCTCGACGCCGTCATCGTGGCGGGCAGCGAGTACACGGGCTTCGAGGGCGCCGTGACGTACATGTCCGGCTTCGTCATCGTCCACCGCTACGCCTACGTGCTTCTACCGCTCGACGGCGAGCCGGCGATCGTCTTCCCCACGGAGGCGCGGTACGTGGGCGAGCACGGGACGACCTGGATCGACGAGCAGGTCTTCGTCGACCTCCCGGGGGCGTGGCTCCGGGAGCGGGCGGCCGAGCGCGGGTGGAAGCGCGTCGGCGTCTACGGCCTGGACTACGTCATGACCGTGAGGGACTACCGCGCCCTCGCCGAGCGCGGGCCCGAGCTCGTGCCGTTCGACGTGGAGTTCGACCTCGCGCGCGCTGTGAAGAGCGAGGCGGAGCTCGCCTCCGTACGCGAGAGCGTCCGCATCAACACGGAGGGGTTCTGGGCCTTCCTCGAGGCCTACGCGCCCGGACGGAGCGCCGCCGAGGTGCTGGCGCCGGCGGAGCGCCTCTTCCTGGAGTCCGGCTGTGGCCGCCTGACCATGAACATGGTGCTCGTCGGGCCGGAGTTCGCAATTGCGCGCGCCGACACCGTGCTCGGCGAGTTCTGCATCCCGTCGCTCGAGGTCGCCGGCCCGGGCGGGCACTGGGTCGAGGTCTCACGGGCGATCGGGACGCCGGACGCCGAGACCGCCCGCATGGCCGAGGCTTACGAGGAGTACTTCGACGTCGCCGGGACGGCCCTGCGGCCCGGCGCGAGCGCCCACGACGTCCACCGCGCGGTCTCCCGTGGCTTCGTCCAGCGCGGCTACCACCTCGGCCACGTGACCGGCCACTCGATCGGAATGACGATGATCGAGTTCCCCAAGATCGGCGAGGGCGTCGAGACGGAGCTGGCCGAGAACATGGTCTTCTCCATGCACCCGCACGCCATCTCGGAGGACGGGACGGCGTGCCTCTACATGCAGGACACGTGGCTCGTCACGGCCGACGGGGGCGAACCGCTCGCCGGCCTTCCGATGCGCATCTTCCAGGGCTCGGAGACTCCGGCGTAGGAGCTCTCAGGCCCAGGGCAATTCGTGCCAGGCCTCCGGCCGCTCGGGCTGCCAGTGCGGAAACGGCGCGTAGGCCTCGGAAGGAGACCTCGTCTCCGTCTCGACGCCTGCGCCGTGGCCGCGGGCCAGGTCGGAGCGCGGATAGACGATGCTCTTCTCCCTGGTTCTCCCGCCCGTCATGAAGATCACGCACGGGCCGTCTCCTGCCCCGACGAAGACGTGTTCGGTGCCCGGTGGGCAGTGCACGAAGTCCCACGTTCGAAGCGCCCGTTCCTCGCCCTCCACGAGCAGCAGGCACTCACCGGCGAGGACGATGAAGTCCTCCTGGCCGGACTCGGCGTGGTACATCCCGCTCGGCTGTCCGGGCTGCACAACCTGCAGAGTGAAGCCGACCTCTGCGAACTTGTGAGGAGATAGATCGGGCCGCCGACGCAGAACGCGGGTGTCGCCCTCGAAGACGCAGCGGGCCCCGAAGGCGTCGTTCGTCAGCCAGGCCGCCTCCCGGACGTTGACGACGAACCAGCCGTCAGTCACAGGTGCGAGACCCGAGCCCACCGCTTCGAGGCGTGCTTCCTCGACCATCCTCCTCCTCTCGTGGTGTGAGTTTGACATCAAGTCTCGGCGCGAAGCACGCTCTGCAGCGGCGGGCCGATGCGCCCGCCGCGCCGTCTCCGGCCGGCGGCGCGGAGGGCGCGGGCGTAGGCCTCGCCGGGGGTCGCCGCTCCGGCCATCACTTCGCCCGTCGAGCGCATCTCGGGCCCGCGGTCTCCCGCTTCGGGGAAGCGCTCGCCCGGGAAGATCGCCTCCTTGGCCCATGCTCGGTCGGGGGCCGCTCGCTCCGGGAGGCCGAGCTCGCCGAGACGCGCGCCGAGCAGGAGCCGACAGGCCTGCCCCACCAGCGGCAGGCCGGTCGCCTTGCCCACGAAGGGGATCGTCCGCGAAGCGCGGGGGTTGGCCTCGAGCACGTAGAGCTCGTCCCCGGCGAGTGCGAGCTGGAGGTTGAGAAGCCCGCGTGCGCCCAGGCCTGCGGCGACGGCGGAGACGATCTCCCGAATCTCCGCCTCGAGCTCCGGCGTGACCGAGGGCGCAGGGACGACGCACGCGGAGTCCCCGGAGTGCACGCCAGCGCGCTCGACGTGCTCCAGGATCCCCGCCACCCAGGCGCCCTCGCCGTCGCAGAGAGCGTCCACATCGAGCTCCACGGCGTCCTCGAGGAAGCGGTCGACGAGGCAAGGGCCCTCGACGGCGAGCTCGTCCGGGCTACGGACGATCCGCATGCCGCGGCCTCCGAGGACGTGGTGCGGGCGGACGAGGACCGGGTAGCCGATCCGCCCGGCGACCTCGCGCGCCTCGCCCGCGGTGGCCGCGAGGCCCCACGCGGGCGCACGCAGGCCGAGCCGCTCGAGCAGCTGCCCGAAACGGCCGCGGTCTTCCGCCGTCTCGATCGCGGCCAGGGGGTCGCCGAGCAGCGGCACGCCGGCGGCCGCGAGTTCGGGAGCGAGCCGCAAGGGGGGTCTGCCCTCCGAGGGAGACGACGACGCCGACGGGCTGTTCGAGCGCGCACACGTCGAGCACCCGCTCGAGCGTGAGGGGCTCGAGGTAGAGACGGTCGCTCGTGTCGTAGTCGGTCGAGACCGTCTCGGGATTCGAGTTCACCAGCACGGCCTCGTAGCCGAGCCGGCGGAACGCCTGCGCGGCGTGCACGCAGCAGTAGTCGAACTCGATCCCCTGGCCGATGCGGTTCGGGCCGCTACCCACGACGAGCACTGCGGGCCCGGATTCCGCGCCGGCATCGTCGGCGGTTTCGTACGAGAGGTAGAAGTACGGCGTCCGCGCCTCGAACTCGGCCGCGCAGGAGTCGACGGCGAGCCGACCCGGGAGCGGCCGACGCCGGCGCACCTCCGCTTCGTCAAGGCCCAGCACCGCGGCGATCGTCGAGTCGGGCAGCCCGAAGCGCTTGGCAGCGGCGACGTCGCCCGTGCGGGCGAGCTCTCGCTCGGCCGCTGCGATCGCGTGCAGCTCCTCGGCGAAGTACGGGTGGATTCCCGGGAGCTCGAGCCCGTGCCGGGCCGCCTCCAGCAGCACGTCCCAGCGCTCGGGCACGGGGTCGGCCAGCCCTCCGAGGTCGAGGGCGCGCGCCGGCTCCTCGCGCCCCTCCATGGCCTTCAGGAACGCCTCCGGAAACGTGCGGCCGAGCCCGAGCGCCTCGCCGACGGCGCGCATCTCGCTGCCCAGGCGCGGCTCGCTGCCCGGGAACTTGCCGAAGTCGAACCGCGGCGCCTTCACGGCGACGTAGTCGAGCGCCGGCTCGAAGGCAGCGGTCGTCTTGCCCGTGATGTCGTTGGGGAGCTCGTCCAGCGTGTACCCGACTGCCAGGAGCGCCGCGAGCTTGGCGATGGGGAAGCCGGTGGCCTTCGAGGCGAGCGCGGAAGAGCGTGAGACCCGCGGGTTCATCTCGATGACCACGAGATCGCGGGTCGCCGGCTGGTACGCGAACTGGACATTCGCGCCCCCGGTCGCAACCCCGACGGCCCGCGCGCAGGCGAAGGCGGCCTCGCGCAGCCGCTGGTACTCCGCGTCCGGCAGCGTCTGCTGAGGCGCCACGGTCCAGGAGTCGCCCGTGTGAACGCCGAGCGGGTCGAGGTTCTCGATGGAGCAGACGACGACGCAGTTGCCGGCCGCGTCGGACATGACCTCGAGCTCATGCTCCTGCCAGCCTTCGAGGAAGCGCTCGACGAGCACCTGGCCGATCGGGCTCCGACGAAGGCCGGCGGCTACCTGCCGCTCGAGCTCGGCCCGGTCGCGTGCGATTCCTCCGCCGGTGCCGCCCAGCGTGAAGGCGGGACGGACGATCGCCGGCAGCGGCAAGCCCGCCGGGAGCGCGGCACTAGAGGTGACGACGACTCCATCCGGCACGTCGAGCCCGGCCGCGACCATCGCCTCGCGGAAGGCCATGCGATCCTCCGCGCGGCAGATGGCGGCCGCGTCCGCTCCGATCAGCTCGACCCCGAAGCGTTCGAGGACGCCCGCGTCGACGAGCTGGACGGCGAGGTCGAGCGCGGTCTGGCCACCGAGTGTGGGCAGGAGGGCGTCCGGGCGCTCCGCCGCGATCACCTCGGCGACCGTCTCGGCGTCGAGCGGCTCGAGGTACGTCGCGTCCGCCCACTCGGGGTCGGTCATGATCGTCGCCGGGTTCGAGTTGGCCAGGACGACGCGGTAGCCCTCACGCCGGAGCACGCGGCAGGCCTGGGCGCCGGCGTAGTCGAACTCGCACGCCTGGCCGATCCGGATCGGCCCAGAGCCGACGATCAGGACAGAGCGAAGGTCGGTGCGCTTCGGCACGTCTCGGCGATCGATTCGAAGAAGGGCAGCGCGTCGAGCGGGCCCGGCGCCGCCTCGGGATGGAACTGGACGGTCGCGAAGTCCGAGCCGGCCAGGCCCTCGACCGTCCCGTCGTTCAAGGACAGGTGGCTGACGAGAGCGGTGTGGGTCGCCTCGACGGCATAGCCATGGTTCTGCACGGTCACGAGAACGCGGCCGCTCGCGAGATCGCGAACGGGATGGTTGGCGCCCCGGTGCCCGAAGGGGAGCTTGAACGTCGGCAGTCCGAGCGCAAGCCCTGCGAGCTGATGCCCGAGGCAGACACCGAAGAGCGGCACCCGCCCGAGCAGGCTGCGGACCGTCTCGACCGCTTCGGTCATGACGGAGGGATCGCCGGGGCCGTTCCCGACGAGAACGGCCCGCGGGCGCGTCTCGAGCACAGCATCCGCGTCCCAGTCGCCCGGCACGACCGTGACCTCGAGCCCCACCTCTGCGAGCCGCCGCGGGATCGAGCGCTTGCAGCCCAGGTCGATGAGCGTCAGCGCGCGGCCCGCTGCCGACCGCGTACGGCTCGGTCGTCCCCACCTTGCGGTCGAGCGGCCGTCCGTCGATGGGCGGCTCGGCCAGCGCGCGGGCGTGGAGCTCCTCGACGGTCTCCTCGCCGAGCGCGCAGCGAAGCACGCCCTGGTCGCGGATCCGTCGGACGACCGCGCGCGTGTCCACCTCCTCGAGCGCGACCACGCCCTGCGTGCGGAGCCACTCTGCCCAGGCAGGGCGCGCTCGGCGCATGACGATGCCCTCGGCCTGGACGCGCTCCGACTCGACCCGGGCCGGGTCGACTCCGTAGTTGCCGACCAGGGGGTAGCTGAAGCAGAGCACCTGCGCCACGTAGCTCGGGTCCGTGACGGCCTCCTCGTAGCCGGCCATCGCGGTGGTGAAGCAGGCCTCTCCCGCGGCGACGCCGGGCGCGCCCACCGCCACGCCTGGATAGGCGGTGCCGTCTTCGAGCACGAGGTGGGCGTTACGTCCGTCTTGCATGATAAGCGAGTATCGGCATAATACTCACCTCATGCCCACCGCCGCGATCGCAGGCTGCGCCGGGTACTCCGGCCAGGAGACGCTCGACCGGGTGCTCGCCCACCCGGAGCTCGAGGTGGTCGCCCTCGGCTCGGACTCGCTCGCGGGCGATTCACGCCTCGGCACTGGACGTCCGGCTGGACGGCGAGCTGCCGGACTTCGTCCCCAACGAGGACGCGCTCGCGAGCGGCGCCGACGCCGTCTTTCTCTGCCTCGGCCACGAGGAGGCGGCCGCGCTCGAGCCTCCCGAGGATGCGGTCGTCGTCGACCTCTCGGGCGCGCACCGGCTCCGCGACGGCTCCCTCTATTCCGGCTGGTACGGGTTCGAGCACCCGCACGCCGAAGCGCTCGCAGACTGGAGCTACGCGCTCCCCGAGCTCGTTCCCCCGGAGGGCAGGCTGATCGCCAACCCGGGTTGCTACGCGACCGCTGCGCTGCTCGCGCTCCTTCCGCTCGTGGACGTCCTCGACCCGGTGAGCGTCGTCGTGGACGCCAAGTCGGGCGTCTCGGGAGCCGGCCGGGCACTGCGGCCCTCCTCGCACGCGAGCTTCGTACTGGAGAACGTCTCGGCGTACCGTGTGGGCACGCATCAGCACGCGCCCGAGCTCGCCCAGGCGCTCGGCTTCCCCGTCTGCTTCGTCCCGCACCTGCTCCCCGTCCGCCGCGGGCTCCTCGCGACGTGCTACGCGCAGGTGACGGACGACGGCGTGCGCGAGCGGCTGGAGGCCGCCTACGCGACCACGCCCGCCGTCCGTTTCCTCCCGGAGGGCGCCACGCCCGAGCTGGCGCGCGTCCAGGGGACGGACGCCGCCGAGATCGCCGCCTTCGAGGACCGGGCGACGGGCCGTGCGATCGTCGTCTGCGCTCTCGACAACCTGGGCAAGGGCGCCGCCGGGCAGGCCGTGCAGAACGCCAATCTCGCGCTCGGACTGAACGAGTCGCTGGGCCTGCGGCTCTCGGGAGTTCTCGTATGAGCGTCGCTCGCCTTCGGCTCGCTCCCGTGGGGGAAACCATGTTTCCCCCACGGACCCCCTTCTTTGATCCAGTGAGGGAACCTCCCGGTTCCCTCACACACCCTCCCCACGCTCATCGGCCGGAGGCCGGCCGATGAGCGTCACCGCGGCCACCGGCTTCGTGGCGAGCGGCGTCCACTGCGGGATCCGGAAGGCATCCACCGACCTCGCCCTCGTCCACTCCCTGACTCCGGCGACCGGGGCCGGCATGTTTACCGTCAACCGCGTCCAGGCCGCGCCGGTCAAGCTCAGCCGGGAGCACCTCGAGCTCGCGGAGCCCCAGGCCGTGGTCGTCAACTCGGGCGTGGCGAACGCGGCCACGGGCGTGCGCGGCGAGCTCGACGCCAGAGCGACTACCGCGGAGGCGGCGCGCCTGCTCGATCTCGACGCCGAGGAAGTCCTCGTCCTCTCCACGGGCGTAATCGGCGAGCTCTTGCCCCTGGGCAAGCTGCTCTCCGGCCTCGGGGAGGCGGCCGAAGCCCTTTCCCCGGTGGGCGGGGAGGCGGCCGCGGAGGCGATTCTGACAACCGACACCCACCCGAAGCAGGCCGTTGCCCGGGCGCAGGGCTTCACCGTCGGAGGCATGGCCAAGGGCTCCGGGATGATCCACCCCAACCTGGCGACGATGCTCGCCGTCCTCACGACGGACTACCCGTTGGACGGCGACGCGCTCGAGTTCCTGCGCCCGGCGGTGAACGAGAGCTTCAACGCCATCTCCGTCGACGGCGAGTGCTCGACGAACGACGCGGTCGTCCTCCTCGCCAACGGAGCCTCCGGGGCCGCGCGAGACGACGCCGCCTTCGCCGAGGCTCTCCACGTGGTCTGCAAGGACCTCGCAGCGCAAATCGTCGCCGACGGCGAGGGCGCCACCGTGCTCGCCGAGATCAGGGTCAGCGGGGCCGCGAGCGACCCCGAGGCGCGGGCGATCGCGCGCCGCATCGCCGTCTCGCCGCTCGTCAAGACGGCGCTCTTCGGGCGCGACCCGAACTGGGGGCGCGTGCTCGCCGCGGCCGGCTCGGCGCCCCACAACGGCGGCTACGCGCGCCTCGAGCCCGAGCGCGTGACGCTCCGTTACGGCGGCGCGACGGTCCTCGCCGCGGGCGTGCCCCAGCGCGCCAGCCCGGAGGTGAACGGCTCCTCCTGCCTGATCGAGCTCGACCTCGGCCTGGGGACGGGCGAGGCCGGGTACCTCACGAGCGACCTCTCCTATGACTACGTCCGACTCAACGCGGAGTACAGAACGTGACCGTCGCTCGCCTTCGGCTCGCTCCCGTGGGGGAAACCATGTTTCCCCCACGGACCCCCTTCTTTGATGCAGTGGGGGAACCTCCCGGTTCCCCCACACCCCCTCCACGGGCTCATGGGCCGAAGGTCGGCCCATGAGCCGCATCGTCGTCAAGGTGGGCGGAGCGGCTGCCCACAGCGCGACGCCCCACGTGCTGGAGCTTGCTGACGCCGGGCACGAGGTCTGTGTCGTCCACGGCGCCGGCCCGCAGATCTCGGAGGAGATGGAGCGCTTCGGCATCCCCGTCGAGTTCGTCGGGGGTCGCCGGGTCACGAGCCCGGTCGGCCTCGCCGTCGTGCGCGCCTCGCTCGCAGCCGTCAACCGCGTCCTCTGCGAAGACCTGGGCCCGCGAGCGGTCGGCCTCTTCGGCGATGAGATCAGCCTGCACGCCGTGCAGATTCCGGCGCTCGGCCTCGTCGGCGACCCGCTGCTGAGCCGCCCGGCGGCGGTCGCGCAAGCGCTGGCCGCGGGCAGGATTCCCGTCGTTGCACCGATCGCGGTCGGGCCGCTGAACGTGAACGCGGACGAGGCGGCAGCCGCGCTGGCGGTCGGCCTCGGCGCCGAGCGCCTGCTTTTTATCACCGACGTTCCGGGGCTCATCCTCGAGGGCGCCGTCGTCGCGACGATCGAAGCGGACGAGGCAGATCGCCTGCTCGACACGGGCGAGCTCGAGGGCGGCATTCTCCCCAAGCTGCGCGCAGCGGTGATCGCGGCGCGCCTCGGCGTTCGTGCGGAGATTGGCGAGACGGCGGTCCTCGCGTGACCGTCGCTCGTCTTCGACTCGCTCCCGTGGGGGAAACCATGTCTCCCCCACGTGCCCCCTTCTTTGATGCAGTGAGGGAACCTCCCGGTTCCCTCACACACCCTCCCCACGCTCATCGGCAAGAGACCGGCCGATGAGCGTCGCCACCGCACCCCTTCTCCCGACGTACTTGCGCCAGAACGTCACTTTCGCGCGCGGCGAGGGGTGCTGGTTGGTCGACGACGACGGCAGGCGCTACCTCGACCTCGTCGCGGGCATTGCCGTCGTCGGCCTCGGTCACTGCCATCCAGCACCGCTGGCGGCCGCCGAGAGCCAGCTCCAGCGTCTCTGGCACACGTCCAACCTGTACTGGACGGGGCCGATGCAGGAGCTCGCGGTCCGGCTCTCGGAGCGTTTCGGCGGGGCCCGTGCATTCTTCTGCAACTCCGGCGCGGAGGCCGTGGAGGCGGGGCTCAAGTGGGCTCGCAAGACGACCGGAAAACCTGGTGTCGTCGCCCTCGAGGGCTCGTTCCACGGCAGGACGACGGGTGCACTCGCAGTCACCGGCCAGCCGGAGAAGCGCCGCGACTTCGAGCCGCTCCTCGCCGGCGTCTCCTTCGCGCGGCTGAACGACGCCGACTCGCTCGCGGCGGCGATCGGAGCGGAAACCGGGGCCTTCCTGCTGGAGCCGATCCAGGGCGAGGGAGGCGTCCGTCCGGCCTCGCCGGAGTTCCTCGCTGCCGCACGTGAGCTCGCGGACGCGAACGACGCCGTGCTCCTCCTCGACGAGGTGCAGACCGGCGTCGGCCGGACGGGAACCTTCTTCGCCTTCGAGAAGCTCGGCGTCCGCCCTGACGCGGTCATGCTCGCCAAGGGCCTGGCGAACGGGCTTCCGATCGGCTGCCTGCTCGTCGCCGACTCGGCGCCGGCCGGCTTCGAGCCGGGCGACCACGCGAGCACCTTCGGCGGCAACCCGGTCGCGTGCGCCGCCGCCTGCGCCGTCTGCGACGCCCTCACCGAGGAGCTGCTCGAGGATGCCTGGGAAAAAGGCAAGCAGCTGGCAAGCGGGCTCGAAGCGCTCCCGGCCGTCGCCGAAGTGCGCGGCCGCGGGCTCCTCCTGGCAGCGGAGCTCGAACGGCCGGCCGGGCCGGTCGCAACGGCGTGCCTGGAGCGGGGCCTTCTCGTCGGCGCGGCCGGGGACCGCGCGCTCCGGCTCACGCCGCCCCTGACCATCGCCGAAGCCGAGGTCGAGCTCGCGCTCGAGGTGCTCGAGGAGGCACTCGCATGAACGTCGCTCACCTTCGGTTCGCTCCCGTGGGGGAAACCATGTTTCCCCCACGGACCCCCTTCTTTGATGCAGTGGAGGAACCTCCCGGTTCCCCCACACCCCCTCCACTCGTTCATCGGCCAGAGGCTGACCGATGAACAAGTTCGAGCGGCAGGGAGCGATTCTCCGCCTCGTACGGGAGCAAGCGCTCTCGACCCAGGCCGAGGTCGCGCACGCGCTTCACGACATGGGGATCGAGGCCGTCCAGACGACGGTCTCGCGCGACATCGCCCAGCTCGGGCTGATCAAGGTTCGGAACCCCGAGGGCAAGCTCGTCTACGGGCTCCCGGGCGCGGACGACCTCACCCGCCTCAGCAACCTGACGGCGGCCTTGCGCCGCTGGACGGTCTCGCTCGGCGCCAGCGGCAACATCGCGATCGTCAAGACGCCGCCCGGCCACGCGAACGCGCTCGCCCGGGCGCTCGACGAAGCCGACCTCCCGGACGTCGCCGGCACGCTCGCCGGCGACGACACCATCTTCGTGGCCGCCAGGGAGGGCCTCTCCGGCGCCGACCTGGTCGAGGAGCTCCGCCACCACCTGGAAGGAGACACGTAGTGGTCGCTCGCCTCCGCCTCGTTCATCGACCGGAGACCGGCCGATGAGCACCGCTGTCCTCGCTTACTCGGGCGGGCTCGACACGAGCTGCGCGATCGCGTGGCTCAAGGAGGACTACGGCTACGGAGAGGTCGTCGCCGTCCTTGTCGACGTCGGCCAGGAGAGGGACTTCGAGCCAGCGGTCGCCCGCGGGCTGGCGGCCGGCGCGAACGAGGTGGTCGTGCTCGACCGCAAGGACGAGCTAGCCGACGACCACGTCGCCAAAGCCCTGCTCGCCAACGCTCTCTACGAGGGCAAGTACCCGCTCGTCTCCGCTCTCTCCCGGCCGGTGATTGCGGAGGCGGTCGCGGGCTCCGCCGCCGACGCCGACGCCGAGGCCGTCGTCCACGGCTGCACCGGCAAGGGGAACGACCAGGTGCGCTTCGAGCTCGCCTTCAAAGCCTTGCATCCAGGGCTCGAGGTGATCGCGCCGCTCCGCGACCGGAGCTGGACGCGCGAGGAGGAGATCGCCTACGCGCGCGCGCGCGGGATTCCGGTGGAGGCGAAGCCGGACGCGCCGTACTCCATCGACGACAACCTCTTCGGCCGCGCCATCGAGGCCGGCGCCCTCGAGGATCCGTGGGCGCCGCCGCCCGAGGACGCGTTCGCGCTCACCGCCTCGCCGCAGGACGCACCGGAGCCTGCAGAGGTCGTGATCGGGTTCGAGGCCGGCCTGCCCGTGTCGCTGGACGGCGAGGAGCTCACGCTCGCGGCTCTCGTGGCTCAGCTGAACGAGCGCGCGGGCGCGTACGGGATCGGGCGGATCGACATGATCGAGAACCGCGTCGTGGGAATCAAGAGCCGGGAGCTCTACGAGGCACCGGCCGCGATGACGCTCATCGAAGCTCACCGGGCGCTCGAGGACCTCGTCCTGACGAAGCCCGAGCTCGTCGCCAAGCGGGAGCTCGAGCCGAAGTGGGCGCAGCTCGTCTACGAGGGGCTCTGGTTCAGCCCGCTGCGGCCCGCGTACGACGCCTTCTTCGCCGAGACGCAGCGGCTCGTGGACGGGGAGGTGCGCCTGCTCCTCCAGGCCGGTTCTGCGGTGGTCACTGGCCGGCGCTCGCGGCACGCCCTCTACCGGGAGACGCTCGCCTCGTACGCCACGGGCGAGACCTTCCCGCACGATGCCGCCGCGGGCTTCATCAAGCTTGCCGGGCTGGAGACCGAGCTCGCGGCCGACCGCGAGCGGCATCCCACGCTGGCATGACGCTCTGGTCCGGACGGGTCGAGACCGACCTCGACCGGGAGGTCTGGGATTTCCTCAAGGCTGAGGACGCCGAGCTTCTCCCCTACGACTGCGAGGCGACGCGGATGCATGCGCGGCGTCTGCATGAGGCCGGCCTCCTCACGTGGGCCGAGCTCGACGAGATCGACTCGACGCTCGCGGAAGTCGAGGCGCGGGGAAGCGCAGCGCTCGCGGACGCGGACGAGGACGTTCACACCGCGCTCGAGCGGCTGCTGGGGCCACTCGGGCGCAAGATCCACGCCGGACGATCGCGGAACGACCAGGTGGCCGCGGCGCTCCGCCTCTACGTCCAGGAAGCGTCCGCGGAAGCGATCGACGGGCTCGAGAGCTTCGCGCGCACCGTGCTCGATCGGGCCGAGGATGAGGCGGAGACCCCGCTCCCCGGCTACACGCACCTCCAGCGGGCGCAGCCGGTCACGGTCGGGCACCACCTGCTCGCGTGGGTGGAGATGCTCGAGCGCGACCGCGCCCGCTTCCGCTTCGCGGCAGAGCACGCAGCCCCCTCCCCGCTCGGCGCCGCGGCGCTCGCGGGCTCGACGCTCGGCCTCCCCTCCCCCGAGGACGCGATGCGGAACTCGCTCGACGCCGTTGCCGACCGCGACTTCGCGCTCGACTACCTCTACGCCTGCGCGGTCCTCTTCGCCCACCTCTCGCGGATTGGCGAGGAGATCTGCCTCTGGGCCACCGCAGAGTTCGGCTTCGTCCTCCTACCCGAAGCGGCCGCGACGGGTTCCTCGATGCTTCCGCAGAAGCTCAACCCGGACGTCGCGGAGCTCGCGCGCGGCAAGGCGGGCACCGCGCTCGGGCGACTCGCGGGGCTGCTCGCCGTCGTCAAGGGCCTGCCGCTCGCCTACGACCGCGATCTCCAGGAGGACAAGCAGCCCGTCTTCGCGGCGCGGAAGGACGTCCGCGGAGCGCTCGGCGCCCTGACGGTGCTCGTCGGCGGGCTCGAGCTCGACCGGGAGCGCCTCGCGGCCGCGTGCGACGACCCACAGCTCCACGCCGCAAACGCCGCGGAGGCGCTCGTCCGGGCCGGGATGCCTTTCCGTGATGCCTACGAACGAGTGGCGGAACAGATTCGCGCAGGGACGTTCACCCCGCCTCCGAGCCCCGGGGCCCGCCCGACCCCGGGGCCGGACGGCGTCCGCACGGCGCTCGCGGAAGCACGCGTCCGCTTTCCCGAACCGTAGTCCGGGCAGCTTGCGTTCGTCCGCCCGGCCCCGTACATTGAGAGGGCCGCCGACGAAGACGGCAGACGGCAACGATGCCTCGGGAGCAATCCAGCTCCTGGGGCTTTTTTGTTGGTCCGGCAAGGAGGAGCGGATGGTCAAGGTGGAGGCGGTCGTCATCAGGGAACGGGTCGAAACGGTCATCGACGCCGTCGAGGAGGAGAGCGGGCACGTCGGCGTCACCGTCGTCGAGGCCATCGGGCACGGGCGCGAGCGCGGGATCACCCACGAGTACCGCGGTCGGATCTTCGAGTCGCGCTTCCTTCCGAAGGCTTTGCTCACGTTCGTCGTCGCGGACGACGCCGTCGAGCCCGTCGTGGCGGCGATCGTGGACGCCGCGAGGAGCGGCAACGAGTCGGGCGACGGGATCGTCTGGACGAGCCCGGTGGAGAACGTGACCCACAACCGAACGGGCAGGAGCCTGGAGGAGGTGGAACTCCGATGAGCACGGACGAGCTCGTCATCGCCGCGAGCACGGTCTGGGTGATCGTCGCGGCCGTGCTCGTGATGTTCATGCAGGCGGGCTTCGCCTTCCTCGAGGCCGGCCTGACGCGTATGAAGAACGTCGGCCACGTCGCGGCCAAGAACGTCCTCATCTTCGCCATCTGCTCGGTCGTCTACTACCTCGTCGGCTACGGGATCGCGTTCGGCGACGGCGGCAACGGACTCCTGGGCGGATCGGGCTTCTTCCCGAACGTGGACACGCTGCTGGCCGTCGGCACAGCGCCTTTCAGCTGGTTCGGGTCGATCCCGGGCGGCGCCGGCTACCTCTTCCAGGTCGTCTTCGCCGGCGTCTCGCTCGCCATTGTCTGGGGCGCGATGGCCGAGCGCACGAAGCTGTGGGTCTACTTCGCGTTCGGCGTCGTCTTCACGCTCATCTACTCCGTCGTCTCCCACTGGATCTGGCATCCCGACGGTTGGCTCTTCTCGTTGGGCATGCAGGACTTCGCCGGCTCGACGGTGGTGCACTACCAGGGAGCGCTGGCCGCGCTCGCCGGCGCGCTTCTGCTCGGGCCGCGGATCGGCAAATTCGACGCCGACGGCAAGCCCAATGCCATCCCCGGCCACAACATGGCGTACACGACGCTCGGCGTCATCATCCTCTGGTTCGGGTGGTTCGGCTTCAACCCGGGCTCGACGCTCGGCGTCGTCACCGGCGACCAGATCGGGTACTTCGCTTATGTCGCCGTGACCACGAACCTCGCGGCGGCCGCCGGGGCGCTGGGCGCGGTCGTCACGTCGTGGCTCGTCCTGAAGAAGCCCGACCTCTCCATGATGCTGAACGGCGTCATCGCGGGGCTCGTCGCGATCACCGCCGCCTCGGGGTTCGTCGCGCCGTGGGCCGGGATCCTCATCGGAGTCGTCGCAGGCGCGGTCGCCGTGCTCGGCGTCCTTCTCGTCGAGCGGTCACGGATCGACGACCCCATCGGCGCCGTGGCCGTCCACGGGATGGCCGGCGTCTGGGGCACGCTCGCCACCGGTATCTTCGCCGTGCCGGCGCTGGCGGCGAACCTGGCCACCGGCACGGGCGGGCTCGTGTACACCGGCAGCTTCCACCAGCTCGGCGTGCAGGCCCTCGGCCTCCTCGCCGTGGGTGCCTTCACCTTCGCCGCGAGCTTCGGCACGCTGTGGTCATTCCGTGCGCTCTGGGGCATCCGCGTGGAGCCCGAGGTCGAGACGGCGGGGCTGGACGTCTCCGAGCACGGGATGTGGGGCTACCCCGAGTTCTACATTCCGGTGCCGGGCGGGTACGGAACCGATTCGCACGGCCACCTCGGGCCCGGACACGCTCCTCCGCGGCCGTCGGGAGCGGCCGTCCCGCACACCTCTCCCGTGCCGGAGGCTTCCGGGTAGATGGTTGGCCGGGAAGTGTGGTGCCGGCGGGGGCGTCCGTGACCGAGCATGAGACCGCGATCATTCCGAGCTCGTACCGAGGAGGTACGGGCGAGGAACGAGCGTGGTCTCAGGCGCTGTGTCACGGGCGGCATCCGGCGGTGCCACGGTTTCCGGTCAATTCCCGGTCAAGCATCTAGATATCAGCGCCTGTCGAAGAAGCGCTCGAGCAGATCGCCGAGCGCGTCGCCGCCCCGGATGAGCAGGTCCAGGGGGGCACGCTCCACGACCTCGCGGAGGATGGTCGCCGGGATGCCGCCGATGTCGTCCCGTTCCTCCGCGTCGTCGATCGAGCGCAGGAGCCCCGAGCGCACCGCGCGCTCGATGGTCTCCTCGTCCCAGCGAACCTCGTCCCCGAGGGAAGGGTCGAACGCGAGGACGAGCTCCTCGCGCGTCGCACCGAGCTCGCACGCCGCGCCGTCGAGGCCGTCGAGGACGATGCGCTGCACCGTGGCGTCAAAACCGTCGCCGGGGAAGGGCGGGCGTTCGTCGGTGCAGGGGTCGGCCACGGTCGACTCGCCGTAGTCGAGCGCTCCCTTGGAGAGCTCGACGGCGATCAGGGCCACAGCGGCGAGACCGAGCACGCCGAGCGCGATCCAGCCTTGCCGGCGCCTGCTCATGGGCCGGCCTCCGGGCTAGTTCTTCTCGTCCCGAAGCCGAGCGCGGCAACGCCGGCGAGAAGGGCGAAGAGCGCAGAGAGGGCAAAGGAGGAGCGGAAGGCCCTGGTCAGCGCCGCCTCGATTGTCTCGAGCAGCGAGTCGCGGGCCTCGCGCACGCCTTCGTCGTCCCCCGCGCCGTGCGCATCGAACGGCGCAGCCAGGTCGGGGATCTCCCCTTCCTGCGACTGCTGAAAGGTCTCGTAGAGGTCGAGGGCGATGGGGATCTTCTGCTGGAGTGGGATTTGGGCGTCGAGGATGACGGCCGTTGCGTTCTCGGTCGCGCGGTTCTCGGCGTCCTGGAGCTCGGACGCGAGCAGCGGCGCGACGGCGACGAGGCCGACGACGAGCCCGAGATGCCGGACGCCGACCGAAAGGATGCCGCTCCGGCCCAGGTCCCGCTCTTCGGGGAGCGACGCACGGGTGAGCGGCGGAAGCGCGAGGCCGAGCCCGACGCCGCTCAGGGCGAGGGCGGGCACGGCGTACGCGGGGTCGCTGGCCGGGAGGAGAGCGAGAGCGGCCAGCCCCGCCGCCAGCAGGACGGACCCGCCGAATACGGCGACCGCGGGGGACAGCCGGCGCGACAACGGTCGGGCGAGGAAGGCCGCCACCGGGAGCGCGCTGACGATGCCCGCCCCCGCCAGCGGGCCGTATCCCCAGACCGTGACGACGAGCAGCACGGCGAGGAAGAGCGCGCCCACGAGCGCGGCAAAGAGAAGTACGAGCCCGAAGGCCGACCACAGCGGAATCCCTCCGCGAAGCCCGGTGGCCGCCGGAGCCTCTCGGGCCCGGGGGTGCAGCGCCGCTGCGAGCGCAGCCGCGGCGATCGGCGCCTGGACGGCGAAGATTGCGCGCCAGTCGAAGGCCTCGGTGAGGATGCCGCCGAGCGCCGGCCCGATCGCGGTCCCGATCGTCCCCGCGGCCACCCAGATGCCGACGGCGCGCTCGCGCACGCCGCTGAGCGCGACCATCAGGGGGAGCGAGGCCCCGAGCAGCACTGCCGCGCCGACGCCCTGGGCCACCCTCCCCGCGACCAGCGAGGTCAGCCCCTGCGCGAGAGCGCAGGCGACGCACGCGCCCAGGAAGACCAGGAGCCCCCCGAGTGCGGCCCACCCCGGCTTCACCCGCTGCACGAAGGGCAGGAACGCCAGCGCAGCGAGAACGAGGGCGACGTTGTAGGCCGTGATCACCCACGAGATCTTCGGGATGGTCGTGTCGAACTCGAGGTAGAGCTCGGGTAGGGCGAGGACGACGATGGACGCGTCGGCGAACGCGACCGCGACGGCGGCCGCCAACGCGAGCTCGAGGGCGAGGGAGGGCCTGCGCAGGAGGGTGTCGCCCGGAATGACGAAACACTACGCCGTGGGCCTCGGCGGAGGCGGCACGCCGCCGGTCGCAGCCACTAGGTCATACCGGCTCGGGCTTGCCGCTTTCGATCGACCGATCCGTCCGGCGCCGGAAGGTCTTAGAACAGAGGGAGCCTGTGCTTCTCGCCTACGCCTGGGCGTTCTCTTTCTGCACGATCTCGTCCGCGAAGAAGATGACCTGGTCGGTGACCCGGGTGTACCACTCCTCTAGCATCGCCGCCATCTCGGGCAGCTCCTCCAACTCGCGCTCGAATGCGGTCCGGTCCTCGATCTCCATCTCCTCGAGCACCTCAAAGGTCGGCTCACCTTCCGTTGCGTCGACGACCCGCCAGACCCGGTAGCTCTCGATCGACTTCATCTTCCTTACCGCCGGGACGTTCGTCACGCGGAACCACTCCTCATACTCCTCCGGCGAGACGCCCGGCCGAAGCCGGAAGATGACGAAGCACTTCACGCAGACGCCTCCGTCACTCGTCTACGTCAGCTCCGGCGGGCTGGGCAGAGCGCTTGATGTAAACCATTCGGCATTGGCCGTCGCCGAGCGAGCGGAACTGGTCCTGCGTGACGAAGAAGGTCTCCCAGAGGCCGAGAGCCTTCATGAGCGCCTGGTAGTAGTTGGCTGAGGTCGGGCCGATTGTCTTCTTCATCATCTCGCTCGCCGCCTCCTTGCCGTACATGTCGACCATGTTGTCGAAGTACGGACACGTCTTGATGATGCTCACGAGCTTGTCGGGAGTCTTCTCCACGTCCTCGACCTCGCAGCCGATGGCCTCCCAGTAGGCACGGTTCAACTTCGCCAGATCGTCAGTGGTCTCGAACTCCTGCATCCCGACGGTCGCCTTGATCACGTCGAGGAAGCCGAGCGCGAACCCTTCCCAGACGCGCGAGTAGATAATCACGCCCTCGCGGGCACCGTAGAAATCTTCCCAGACCCGCCACATCTGGTGGTCGTGGCCTACGAAGGCGCGGTTCCAGAAGACGAGTGCCTCCTCACCGGACACGCCCATCCGATCGGCGATCTCGTCAGCGGCAATCTCCAACGAGAGCCCGAACGGCGGCGTTTCGCTCTTCCAGTCGAAGACCTTTCCCGCCGCGTCGTGGTACTTCGCCGGAATCCGGCGCCAGACCTCCTCGTGGACGCGCCGGGCCTCCTGCTCGCCCTTGTACTCGACGGTCGCGCCCCACATGAGCTCGTCTTCGAACGCGAAGCCGAACGCCCACGTGTGCAGCGCGTCTTCGAGCGGCTGACCCGTCCGCTCGATCGCCTTCAGAACCCAGTTGCGCTTGTCCTCCGGGTCGTCGCCGATCGGGCGAAGAAGGATGGGAGCCTTCATGTCGATCGGGCGCTGCTCGAGGTTGAGCTGCTCGGCCGGGACGAACTTACTGACAGACATGGCTCACGCTCCTTTTGTCCAACGCGGTCAGACGGCCACGGTCAGGCACTCCTGGATGAACGGCGCAGGCGTCAGCACCTCGGCGCCGTCCGCCGTCACCATGACTGACTCCTCCAGCGCAGCTTGGATGTACGTCTTGTCGTCCAGCATGCGGAAGTAGCGCGGCTCGAGCGTGAAGCACATGCCAGGCTCGAGCACGAGGTCGAGACGGCCGTCGGCGGTGCCGGCCTTCATGCAGATCGGAAGCTCGCAGCAGTTCAGCCCGATGCCATGGCCGGTGTCGAAACGGTCGTCCATGTAGCCGTGGCCCCGTGCGACGCGGCGTACCTCCGCGTCCACATCGGAGATGTGAATGCCAGGCTTGATCGCCTCGATTCCCGCGTACATCGACTCGTGGTTCACGCGGTAGAGCTCCTTGAATTCCTCGCTCGGCTCACCGGCGAAGCCCGTCCGCATGCAGTCGCCGTTGTAGCCGCCGTAGATGGGCCCCATGTCGATGACGACGGGATCCCCCTCCTGGAGCGTCCGGTTCGTCGGGTAGAGCGCGCCCTCTGAGATCGGGCCCGAGGAGAGGAACGGATAGAAGCCGTCGCCCTCTGAGCCGAGCTCGTAGAGGCGGCCCATGAAGGCGCCGTAGACCTCGTACTCGGTCGCACCCGGCCGTATCGCCTCGAGCCCTGCCTTGACGCCCTCGGCGGCGATCCAGCCGGCGTAGCGCATGAGCTTCTGCTCCTCCTCGTTCTTCACGGCACGCTCGAGGAGGAGCGCCTCTTCGGCGTTTACGAACTCCACTTCGGGCATTGCGCTCTTCAACGCCTCGAGGAGAATCCACGGCGCCCGGTCGACGCCGACCTTGCCGCTCGTGACGCCCAGCTCCGCCAGGCCGTCGCGAGCCCAGCCCGCGTAGCGGCCGGCGATGAGGTTCGGGTTGAAGATCGAGAAGTGGTCCCATCCCGTTTCCTTTTCGAGCTGTGCCCCTTCGTCGGCCCAATGCGGCCCCGGAGCGACATGCAAGCCGCAGTCCACCGACTTGACGGAGCCCTCCTTCGTGATGACGGCAAGCGAGTTCGGCTCCCAGCCGTAGACGAAGAAGCGGCGGACGTCGGCGACGTACTGGACGTTGTCGTGCTGGGTCGCGAGGAGCGGCGTCGACGCCGACCTTCTCGCAAACGCGCAGAGCTCCCTCTTGGCGAAGGCTTACGAGCCGCTCTTGGTTGACGTTCTCGAGTTCCATCCGGCTCCTTTCCTTACGGCACTCTAGGCCTCACGCGGTAGGCCCTCCGCTTCGGCGAGCTGCCAGGCTGTCGTGGCAGTGATGTCGCCGACCGCCTTCAGCGAGTTCCCGTCGATGTTGTCGAGGGTGTCGTGGGGCGAGTGGTAGTAGAAGTCATCCGGCTTCCAGAACCAGATGGCGGGAACCCCGGCTTCGAGAAAGCGGGCGGATTCGGCGACGCCCCAGGTCGCGGTCATCCGGCCGACGTCGTAGCCGAGGTCGTCCGCGATGCCCTCCACCCAGCGCATGAGCCACTCGCTGTGGGGAATCGGGTCCATGTCGGGCCAGAGCCCGACCTCGACTAGTTTCAGCTTGCCGCCGGTGCCGAACATGTCGAGGTCGATGGCGGCCCGGATCTCCGCGAGCCGGTTCTCCCTCCGCTGCGCCTCCACGTACGCGGCCGCCCCCACCGTCGAGCCCTCCTCGGCCGTCGTGCAGAGGAACTCGATTGAACGACCCGGCTCGGTTCCAGCGAACGCTCGCGCAACCTCCATCATCGTGCCGAAGCCGCTTCCGTTGTCGTTCGCGCCAGGATGGAGGCCGTGGTCGCGGTGAGCATGCACGATCACGCGCTCATCCGGCCGTTCCTTGCCACGAAGAATGCCGCTCACGTTCCAGCTGGACACTTCGGGCATCGAGCTCTCGACCACGAGCTCGACCTCCGCTTCACCGCGGCCGATCGCGTACATCAGCTGCGCGCCGTCGATGGATGAGACGGAGACCGCCGGGAGCTGGACATCGAGGAAGCGGTCTTCCAGCCGGCCGTTCCCGGCCTCCATGGACATGCGATACGGCCAGGGCAGCGGGTGGACGACCACCATCGCGGTGGCGCCCCGCCTCGCCGCCTGGGCGGCGAACGTTCCCAGCCAGAAACGCGCGTAGCCGAGCCCCGTCTCCTGGATCAAGACGATCTTCCCGTCGACGTCGAGGCCCTCGTAGTCCTGCTCCTCACCTCCGCCCGCGAAGACGAGCTCGCCGCGAACGCCTCCTTCCGGCGTCGGAGGCGCGAAGTAGGGCGGGATCGCCTCGAAGACCCGGCTCGATTGGGGGAGCCGAAGCTCGGCCCGGGAGTGGTGGTAGCCGAGCGTCGAGAACTCGCGATCCTCCACCTCGAAGCCGAATTCGCCGAACCTTGCCCGGGCGTATTCGGCTCCCCTCCGGTCGCCTTCGGAACCGACGAAGCGGTCGCCGAGGCTCACGAGATGCTCGATGTGCTCGAGCGCTCGTCTTCCGCTGATCCGGCTCCGAAGCTCGTTCTCCAACTCGGCGACGTGTGCCACTCGGATCTCCTTAGCCTGCTCGAAGCACATGCCCCGCGAGCGCCGAGACGTCCGGCTCGCCGCGCTCGACGACCACGTGCCCGTTGACAAGGACGTATTCGATCCCGCTGGGCGGCGACTCGGGCTCGAGATAGGAAGCGTTGTCCCAGACCGTGTCCGGGTCGAACACAGTGATGTCGGCGGAGTAGCCCTCTCGAAGGAGGCCCCGGTCCTTCAGGCCGAACCGGTCGGCCGACAGCGAGGTCATTCGCCGGACGGCCTCCTCGAGCGTCATGAGCCGCTCCTCCCGTACGTACTGGCCGAGCACCTTCGGAAAGGAGCCGTACAGGGCGGGGTGAGGTCGCCCCGCGGCCGAGCGAGAAGGCGTCTGTCTCGATGGCCGCGCGCGGGTGCTGAAGGATCTGCCGGAGCGCCCACTCCTCCTCGCGATCGCCGCTCACGCCGAAGTAGAGGGCGGTTACCTGGCCCTTCTCGTCGAGGATCAGGTCGGCGGCAACGTCGAACGGATCCTTGCCCGTCTCCTCGGCAAGCCGCGGCCAGGCTCTTGCCCTCGAAGGGCTTGTTCCTCTCGCTCTCGACCCACATGATCCACGTGTTGGCCCAGCCCGTCGCCTCGATGAGGTTGTGCGGCCAGCCGCCGGCGTCCCAGGTCGGCCAGTGCGGGATTACGTGCTCGACGTCGTGCTTGATCCGTGCGCGCGTTTCCGGGTCGCCGAGCCGGTCGAGGAGCTTGGGCACGCCTCCGTCGAGAGACCAGGGCGGGAGGATGGCAAGGAAGGTCGTGTTGGCGGCTGTGTACGGGATGACGTCGAAGCCGTGGTCGACGCCCTCGCTCCGCGCGCGCTCGTGGAGCTCGAGCGTCCCCTCGACCTGCGGCCAGAACCGCTTCCCGAAGGCCTCGAGGTGCGAGTGCTGGACGCGCACTCCGCCACGCTTCGCAACCTCGACCACCTCGGCCGCGGCCGGCATGAGCGTCTCGCTCGATCCGCGAACGTGGAACGTGAAGAGCCGATCGTGCGGCTGTAGGACGTTCGCAAGCTTCGCCAGCTCGTCCGTAGTCGCGAACATCCCGGGCGCGTAGATCAGCCCGCAGGAGAGCCCAAAAGCGCCGCTCTCCAGGCACTCGGCGAGCAGTCGCTCCATCTCTCCCTGCTCCTCGTCATTCGGAGAGCGGGCGTCGAAGCCCATGACCGCGATTCGAAGAGCACCGTGGGCCGCCAGCGGAACAGTGTTCAGGTAGACCCCGTTATCCTCGAGGTAGCCGAGGTACTCCCCGAACGTCCGCCAGTGCCACTCGAGGTCGCGCGGCTTGATGAAAGCCGTGTAGGCCTGCATCAGGTCGGCCGTCGCAGGATTGATCGGTGCCGGGGCGTAGCCGCAGTTCCCGACCACGAGCGTGGTGATCCCCTGCGCGGCGAAATGCTTCAGGAACTCGGCCTGGTCGGCGAGAGGCAGGATGAAGTCGCAATGGGAGTGAATGTCGATAAACCCCGGGGCAACGACACGGTTCGCGACATCGATGACGCGATCAGCGTCGGCGTCGTCGATCCGTCCGATCCGCGCAACTCTGCCGTCGTCGATGGCGACGTCGGCTTGGAACCAGGGTTCCCCGTCCCGTCGACGACGCTCCCGTTCTTGAGCAGCAGTCGATAGCGACTCATGTCTCGACCACTTCCGCGTCGCTCGGCCGAGCGGCGGATGGGTCCTGTCCGGCCATCAGCTCCCGGATCTCATGCGCTTGCAGGCGTGTCTCGTCTGCGAGGAATGCGAGGTCGACGTCGGTCAGGTCGTCCGGTTCGATGCCCTCGAGCGCCTGCCGCAGATAGGAGAGCCGGACTCGTCCAAGATCGACGTCCTCCACGGTGATCTGGCGAGGATCGTCGGGTATCGCGATGACGGTACCGGGCACGTTGTCGCGTGCCGAGCCCGTGCGTACCACGACTCCGTTGCGCATGGCGAAGGCGAGTTGCGCCCACGGGTGCTTCCCGGCGCCGGTGTACTCCGTCTCCTGGACGACGACGATCGCGTCCTCGGGAAGGTCGCGCGCGATCGCGAGCGCCGCCGCAAGCGACGTGTTGCCTGCCGGCCCCCGCTGCATTCCCTCGAGCTTGCTGAGCACCTCCGTCGCGTAGAAGACCTCACCCTGGCTCACAAGCACCATCTGGTCGATGTAGCGCAGCGGCCTCGCGGCGTTGAAGGGCACGTCGCTCCGGTCCGGGCGGACGGTGAACGGAAAGGCGAAGCCAGAGTGTCCGGTCGTGAACGACTTACGGTTGAAGTCGTGGTCGCTTGCCATGTGCAGGCCCTGGAGATCGACGCTGACCGCGACGACAGCCGTGGCAGTTGCGCCCGCCTTGCGAAGCCCGCGGGCCGTCCCGGTGACGTTGCCACCGCCCGCGTGCGTGACCAACACGACGTCCGGATCGCGGTCGGCGAGGCGCCGCGATGTCCTCGACGACCTCGACACCGAGCGTCTCGATCCCCGCGACGCTGAAAGGCGTATAGAGCGAAGCGTTGAAATAGCCCGTCTCCTCGAGAAGGCGGAGGGAGAGGTAGAAGAGCTCCGGTCCGACGGAGCATTGAATGACCTCCGCGCCGAACTCCTCGCACGCCCGGGCCTTCTCGATGATCTCCGGCTGTCCGACTCCGCGCGAGTCGAAGGCCTCCTGGACGACGATGCACGCGAGACCGGCGCGCGCAGACTGCGATGCGACTGCTGCGCCATAGTTGCCGCTCGTGGCCGCGATGGCACCGCTGTACCCGCGCCGCTTCGCCTCGAAGCACCGAGAGGCTCGCCCGGCGATCCTTGAAGCTCCCAGACGGATTGGCGGCCTCGTCTTTGATGAAGATGCGAGCACCGCAGCCTGGCTCCGCCGCCGCACGCACGAGCGCCGTGAGGTTCCGGGCCTCTTGCATCGGCGTCCCGCCGACCCCATTGTCCAGCTGGATCCGCGCGATCTCGTCGACGTCGTAGCCCACCGCCTCCATCAGAGCGTCGTAGTCCCACGCCAGCCGACCCCTGCGGAACTTCTCGTACTCGAGCCCGACCGAGCGACTCAAGATCTCGGTGCGCCGGCCGAGAACAGACTCGTAGAGCGGGCCCGCCATCAGCTCTCGCTTCCGAACAGGAGCCGAGCGAGCCCTCCTGCCGGCTCTCTGGAGGACGGGCGGCGGCGCTCCAAAGCTGTGTTCGTAGCCAGGGTCGCTCTCGACGAGCTCGCCCTCGACGATCCGGCCTGTGGCCGTCCGGATGGCGGTCCGCTCCCCCAAGTCAGCTTCCTCCACGAGCCAGCCGTTGATCCACGTTTCGAACGGAACGGACGCCCGTGTCTGGTGGGAGACCGTCGGAGCGCTCCGACGGCGAAAGCTCGACACGATGGATCCGCACCCAACGACCCGGGGGCAGTGGCCCAGCCGCGCTGGCCATCGAGGGCTCTTTTATCATCATGGAAGATTCTTCTGCAACTGGATTGAAGAAGCAGACGGGTCTTTCAGGTCAGGGGAGCGTGCTGGCGAGCGCGAGATAGTACGTTCCTCGACGCTGAGGCGGGCGTCGAGCGTTGGATCTGGGCGCGGTCGTGCCGAGAGATCGCTTCCACCGAGGGCCCGGCGCCCAGGGCCCCACCGTTCTCAGCGCGACCGCGATAAGCTCGCGGACCGCCAATGAACACAACGAGCGCCGATTACTACGACCTCGTCGAATCGAAGCTCTACACGAGCGTGCTCGCCGACGTCATGGATGACCTCGGCCGGCGGAACCAGACGCTGCGGCACGACATCAGGCCGATCTACGACGGAGCGAAGGTGACCGGCCGGGCGGCGACCATGTGCACGGTCGACGTCGACGCGGTGCCGGCCGAGCCGCACAAGCTCCTGCTCGAGCTCCTCGATACCCTGGAGCGCGGCGAGGTCGTCGTCTGCACGACACGGGGATCGATGCACGCGGCCGTTTGGGGTGAGCTCCTCTCGACACACGCGCGGGCCCGCGGTTGCCGCGGCGCGGTCATCGACGGGCCGACGCGCGACTCGTGGGGGATCGTCGACATGCGCTTCCCCGTGTTCGCGAGCGGTTTCACGCCGGCCGACTCGAAGGGCCGGATCGAGGTGACCGAGATTCGCGCGCCGATCGAGGTCGACGGCGTACCCGTACGAGACGGTGACCTTGTCGTCGGCGACCAGGACGGCTGTGTCGTCGTTCCGCAGGAAATCGAGGCCGAGGTGGTCGAGCGGGCGCTCGCGAAGGTGGCGGGGGAGAACACGGTGCGCGACCTCCTTCGCGAGGGCACCAGCATCCGCCGTGTGTTCAAAGAGCACGGAATCCTCTAGACACGAAGGATCGAGACGGGAGCGGAGATGCCGAAACAGGAGATCAGGACGAGCAGTGGCGCTTCGCCGGCCGGCGCCTACTCACAGGGAATCCGAGCCGGCGACCTCGTGTTCGTGGCCGGCCAGGGTCCGCTCGACCCGGAGACCGGGAAGGTCGTCGGCGAGACGATCGAGGAGCAGACACAGCGCGCGCTCGAGAACGTCGAAGCGATCCTCGCCGAGGCGGGCGCCACGCTCGCGGACGTCGTCAAGTCGACCGTCCACCTCTCCGATCTCTCGCTCTTCCCCCGCTACAACGAGGTCTACGCGCGCTACTTCCCGGATCCAAAGCCGGCACGCACGACAGTCGGGAGCTCGCTGCTGGGGATTCTCGTTGAGATCGACGTGATCGCATACCTCGGCGAGTAGCTGTCCTGGGTCTTTAGATCGACGTTTGAAGGAGGAGAGCGTGGCGAAGTACGGCGTGGGCATCATCGGCGCCGGCTGGGTGGCCGGCGAGTACGTCAAGGTCTTCCGCGACCACCCGCTGACTGAGCTCGTCGGCATCCACAACCGGACGCCCGGAAAGGCTTCCGCGCTCCTGGCCGAGCACGGCGTGGAGGCGCAGGAGTACGGCTCAGCAGACGAGCTGTTCGACGACGAGCGAATCCAGATCGTCGCCTCGTGCACGCATCCCCACTTGCGTCGCGAGCACTGCGTCCGGGCGGCTGAGACCGGCCGCCACGTCGTGATCGAGAAGCCGGTCGGCGTGAGCCTCGAGGACGCGCTCGCGATCCGCGACGCCGTCACCGCCGCGCGGGTGAGATCGGTGACGAGCTTCGTCCTCCGCTGGAACCCGCAGTTCCTGACCGTCCGCCGGCTGATCGAGGACGGCGTGCTCGGGGAGCTCGTCTACGGGGAAGCCGACTACTGGCATCCGATGCGGAAGGTGTACCCGGGATACCCCTCCTACGTCTCGAAGGCCGAGGGCGTCAGCCCGTTCTTCGCGGGCGGCTGCCACGCGACCGACATCCTCCGCTACCTGGGCGGCGAGATCGTCGAGGTCGCCGCCTTCTCGATGCCGAAGAAGCGCAACATGGACTTCGAGTACGACCCCAACGTCGTCGCATCGGTCCGATTCGCGAACGGCGCGGTCGGAAAGCTCTCGACCGTCTTCGACGCCGAGAACCCGTACATCTTCAACTGCCGGCTCTTCGGCACCGAAGCCACGATCCTGAACAACGAGGTGCACTCCTCGAAGCACTACCCGGGCACGCTCGGCTTCTGGCGCTTCCCAACCATCGAGCCCGATTCCGCCGAGGTGACTCACCACCCGTTCAAGGAGGAGATCGAGCACTTCCTCGAATGCATCGAGGCGGGGGTCGAGTCGCATGCTTCGGTCCACGACTCGTGGAAGACGATGGCCGTCTGCGCGGCGATCGACGAGTCGGCGGCGAAGGAAGGTCAGCCGGTCAAGGTCCGGCTCGACTGAGTCAGAAGAACGTGTGCACGGCGTCGATGACCGTGTAGTCGTCGTCGACGACCGGCAGCAAGCGCCACTTGTCGAAGGCGGTGCACGGGTGGGAGATGCCGCAGCCGAGGAGGTCTCCGGGCGCGAGGTCCTCGTTCGCAGGCAGCCGCACGTAGGCGTGCTGGTCGTTCAGGTCGACGACCTTCATCTCCCGTTGGTCTCGCGCAGGCCTGCCCGACTGCGGGCGCGCAGGGGAACGGGGAGGTCGATGTCGTGTGGTACGTCGCGCTTGCCCATGCCGACGATCGCCAGCTCGGCCTCGGGCCGGGAGAGCACGACCGCCCAGGCCTCGAGCGCCGGCTGCAGACGCTCGGATCCGGCGCCGTCCGCGCCGAAGGGCGAGCTGCGGTCGTAGAAGCCGTGGTCGTGCGTGAGGTAGCACCCGCTGCGCACGACGAGCCGGACAGGCGGATCACCGGCCGGCGGCGCCAGCATCTCGGCGGCACGGTCGAAGTAGACACTGCCCCCGGCAGTGACGACGATCTCTTCGCGTCCGGAGAAAGCGTCCGCGCGGATCAGCCCGTCGAGGAGAGTGCGGAGGTCGCGTAGGAAGGCGTCGACCGGCTCGTCGTCGTGCAGGATCCCTTCGAAGCACTCGACGCCCGCGAGCTCGAGCACCGGCGAGCGCCTGACCTCGACCGCGATTGCGAGCGCGGCAGCGACCGTGCGGGCTCCGGTCCGCCCACCCTCGACGCCCAGCTCGACGAGAACCGGAATAGGCCGGACGACCGCGTGTCCGGCGAGCGCACGCTCCATCGCGGTCACCGCCTCGCCCGAATCGACGAGACAGAAGAAGTCGAAGGCGGGATCCGCGGCGAGCTCCGAGGCGACCCAGCGCACGGCGCCGGGCTCGACGAGCTCGTTGGCGAGCAGAATCCGCTCGACGCCGAACGCGCGGTACATCCTGGCCTGGGCGGGGGTCGCGGCGGTGATGCCCCAGGCGCCGGCCTCGAGCTGACGCGCGAACAGCTCGGGGCTCATCGTCGTCTTGCCGTGTGGGGCGAGTGCGACACCGCGCGCCTGGCACCAGCGCGCCATCAAGTCGAGGTTGTGGGCGAGCGCGTGCTCCTTGAGGACGAGCGCCGGGAGGAAGAGGTCGCCTGTGAGCAGGTTCCAGCCGCGCTCCGCGAGCGTCGCAGGCGTGACGCCCTTTGCGGGCGGGAAGCCCTTGTAGCGCCAGTCGATCGGATCCTCGCGCAAGCGCGCGAGCGCCTCGTGGTCCACCGGGCGATTCTATGATCTGGCCGGAATGCGCTTCGCCGGGCGGACAGTGGCGATCACCGGTGGTGGATCCGGCATCGGCCGCGTCATGGCGGGTCGTTTCGCGACCGAGGGCGCCTCGCGTAGTAATCGCAGACCTGCTCGCGGACAAGGCCGCGGAGGTCGTCGCGGAGATCGAAGCTGCGGGCGGCAGGGCGCTCGCAACGAAGTCGGACGTGACCGTCGCCGCGGACGTCGACGAGATGGTGCACGCGGCCGAGGACACGCTCGGCCCGGTCGACGTGCTCGTCAACAACGCCTACTCGTGCCGCGGGGACAACGTCGTGCTCATGGACGAAGAGACCTGGGGGCTCGACCTCGCCGGCGTCGTCACGAGCGCATTCCTCTGCTCGAAGCGGGTGCTGCCGGGAATGATCGAGCGGAAGCGCGGCGTCATCGTCAACATCGCCTCGGTCAACGGCCTCGCCTACGCCGGCAACGAGGCGTACAGCGCCGGCAAGGCGGCGATGATCAACCTGACCCAGTCGATCGCCGTGCGCTACGGGCATTACGGCGTCCGCTGCGTCGCGATCGCGCCGGGCTCGATCGCCACCGCGGCCTGGGACGAGCGCGTCGCGCGCGAGCCCGACGTGCTCGAGCGGCTCGTCAAGTGGTACCCGCTGCGACGGATAGGAACGCCCGAGGACATCGCCAACGCCGCGCTCTTCCTCGCCTCGGACGAGGCGTCGTGGATCACCGGGACGGTGCTCAGGGTCGACGGCGGCCTCCTGGCGGGCAACGAGATCTTCACGAACGAGCTCCTCGTCGAGTCGCGCGGACCAGCCGAGTCTAGATGCTCGACCTCCTGATCAAGGGCGGGCGCGTCATCGACGGGGCGGGGAACCCGTGGTACGAAGCCGACGTCGGCGTCCAGGGCGACCGCATCGTCGCGGTCGGGCGCAGCGACGCCTCGGCCGCGCGCACGATCGACGCGCACGGGCTGTTCGTCTGCCCCGGCTTCACGGACATGCACACCCACTCGGACATCCAGCTGCTCGCGGACCCGGCGTACGAGGTCAAGGTGCGCCAGGGAGTCACGTGCGACGTGATCGGCCAGGACGGCCTCTCCGTCGCGCCGGTCACCGACGACGTGCTCGCGCAGCTGCGCGTCCAGCTCGCCGGCTGGAACGACGACCCGCCGGGCATCGACTGGGGCTGGCGCTCCGTGAGCGAGTATCTCGACCGCTTCCACGATGTGGCGATCAACTCCGCCTTCCTCGTGCCCCACGCGACCGTCCGCATGGTGGCGATGGGCACAGACGATCGCCCGCCCGCGGACTCCGAGCTCGCCGAGATGAAGCGGCTCGTCCGCGAGGGGATCGAGCAGGGCGCCGTCGGGCTCTCCTCCGGGCTCACGTACGCGCCCGGCATGTACGCCTCCGACGACGAGCTCGTCGAGCTCTGCTCGGCGATGCGCGAGCACAAGCGGCTTCTACTGCCCGCACCACCGCAACTACGGCTCGGACGCGCTCGCCGCCTACCGGCGACTGCATCGAGATCGCGCGCCGGGCCGGCGTGCCGCTCCACCTACGCGCATGCGCATCTCGGCTTCCCGGTCAACCGAGGCAAGGCGCCCGAGCTGCTCGCGATGATCGACGACGCACGGGCCGAAGGAGTGGACGTGACGATGGACACGTACCCGTACCTGGCCGGCTCGACCTACCTGCACGCGTACCTCCCCGGCTGGAGCCTCGCGGGCGGGCCGGAGGCAACGATCGCCCGCCTCCGCGACCCGGGGCTGCGCGAGCGGCTCAGGGTCGAGATGGAGGAGACCGGCTCGGACGGGGCGCACGGGGTTCCAATCGACTGGTCCGCCCACGTCGTCAGCGGCGCCCGCCGGCCGGAGCACGGACGCTGGATCGGCAAGAGCGTCGCGGACGGGGCGGCCGAGGCCGGAAAGCGCCCGATCGACTTCTACTGCGAGCTCATCGCGGACGAGGAGCTCGGCGCCTCGGTCATATCGCACATCGGCAACGAGGAGAACGTCCGGCTGATCATGCAGCACCCGGCGCACATGGCCGGAAGCGACGGGATCCTCGTCGGCGAGCGACCACACCCGCGCGGCTGGGGCACGTTCCCTCGCTATCTGGCGGTGTACGTCCGCGAGCTCGGAATCCTGACCTGGAGCATGCGATCCGGAAGATGACCTCGCTCCCGGCGCAGCGGCTCGGCTTCTCCGACCGCGGGCTCGTCCGGCCCGGGATGGTCGCCGACCTCGTCTGCTTCGACCCCGAGACCGTGCGCGACACGGCGACGTACGAGGAGCCGCGGCGCGTTCCCGAAGGGATTCCCTACGTCGCCGTCAACGGCCGACTCGTCGTGGACGACGGCCGCCACACCGGCGAGCTCCCCGGCAGGGCGCTGCGGCGCGGGTCAGACGCGCGTCGATCGCCGCGTGAATCAGGTCGAGGGCCGCAAGCGGGGCGAGCCCGTAGTGGTAGAAGTCGACGCGCTCGAGGCCGAGGTCACGTGCAAGTCGCAGTTTCGCGGCGAGATTGGCGGGCGAGTCGCAGTCGGGCGGCATCGGCCGTAGCGCCGCCGCGAGCGTCGAGCCGTCGGGGAGCAGGGCGGCGTACGCCTCGAGGTCGAGGCGGATGCGCTCGGGGTCGGCGGCGTAGGCGATCGCCTCGATCCCGTCGCAGGCCCCGGCGACTGCAGCGAGATCGACGCCGAGCCGCCAGGCGATCGCGGGCGCCGGGTCGCCCTCGGGACGGCCGGTCGCGTAGCCCTTGATCGCGCCGGAGGCGTCCATGAAGGCGAAGCGGGCCCCTTCGCAAGGCAGCGGCCTCGGCCGCCTCCGCCGCCAGCGACGTAACGACGGCCGCCCTGGCGTCGAGGTAGCCGCCCAGCTCGCCGCCGGCAAGCCCTTGCACGCGACGGCGAGCGTGAGCTCCTCCGCGTCGTCGGTCTCGACGCCGGAGAAGGCGCGTTCGAGCTCGTCGCGAGGCGTAGCGTCGGACCGCGTCCCCGTCGACGCCGTGCTGCTCGCGGCCGCAGCAAGGCAGTGGTCGCAGAAACAGAGCCCGAGCAGGAAGCGGGCACGTGGCGCCAAGCTCCAGGAAGTAGCGCTCGTGGTGGAAGCCGTGCTCGAGCGGGTGGTAGTGGAGCGACTCCGCCACGATCGTGCGAACGCCGCGGCTCGCGATGTCTCCCGTCAGGGCGCCGAACGTAGTCCCGGACCGCCGGGTTGGCCGGGCAGAGCTCGGTCAGGAGCGGGTCTCCGAAGGCGTTCCGCTCGGCGAGCTCCGGGCGCGGTTCGCGGACCCAGTCCGAGTGCAGGAAAACGGTCCACGCGTGCACGGCCAGGCCACGCGCGTTCGGCGGCCGTCGACGAGCTCAGCGAGGACATCACCTCCCTCGACCAGGAGCGCCGGGCGCGGCTCGAGGGAGAGCCCGCGGTAGCGCGCCGGGTCGGGCCGGAAGTAGGCGACTCCGCCCTCGAGAAACCGCACCTTCCCACGCGGGTTGTGCGGGAAGAGGTCGCGGGCCTCGTGGTAGACGGTCGCGAGCGTGACGCCGCCGAGGCCGGCGCGATGCTGGACGTTGTCCAGCACGGCGCCGGTCCCCTCGTCGCGGAGGTCGGTCGGGAAGGCGAAGATCGACGTGTCCAGGCCCGCCATCCTCGCAGCTTGACTGGCGTTCGAGAAGCGTGGTAAGAACGCCGCTCCGCCAATGCCGACCCCGCTCGCGGGGCACACGAACAGCTACCACTCGTATTCGTTCGAGGAATCCCTCGCGGGGATCGCGGAGGCGGGCTACAAGGGAGTGGAGCTCTCGGCCGTTCCCGGCTGGACCGACCACGTCGACCTGGACGCGCCGCCGGACGACGTTCGCGCCAGGCTCGAAGACTACGGGCTGACCCCGGTCAGCCTGAGCGGGCACTCCGACCTCACGACGAAGGAGGGGCTCGCCCACGGCGTCAAGGCGGTGCGCTGGGCGGCCGCCTACGGCATCCCGATCGTGAACACGGCGATCGGCGGTCACTGGTCGGAGGACGAGGACGAGTCCGCGTTCCTCGAGAACATCGATGAGCTCGCCGACGCCGCTGCGAGCGCCGGCGTCGTGGTCGCCCTCGAGATCCACGGCGACATCATGGCCTCTGGCGCGAAGACCCGGCCTCTCCTGGAGCGCATCGGCCGCGAAGAGGTCAAGGTCAACTACGACACCGCGAACTGTGAGTTCTACGGCGGCGTCAGCGCCGTGGACGACCTGCCGACGATCGCGCCGTACCTGGCGCACGTGCATCTGAAGGACAAGCTGGGCGGGCCACAGGTCTGGGACTTCCCTGCGCCCGGCGAAGGTCACGTCGACTTCGCCAAGGTGCTGCATGTGCTTGCGGACGCCGGTTACGAGGGCCCCTACTCGGTCGAGATCGAGTTCAAGGGGGAGCCGTGGCCGCCCCTCGAGGAGGTCACCCGCGCGATGACGAGCGCCTACCGGCACCTTGCGTCGCTCGGGCTTTCGTAGCAGCAGGCGAGAGGAGGGCCCTTGAGCCGTTCGATCTTCATGCCCGAAATGACGAATCTCGAGGTGCGCGAGTACCTCGACGACGGCGGCCGCACGGTGATCGTCCCGGTCGGCTCGACCGAGGACCACGGCGACCACGGGCCGCTCTGGACCGACGTCTACATTCCGCTCGAAGTCGCGAAGCGCGCCGCGCCCGAGCTCGACGCGATCGTCGGCGCCGCCCGTTCCGTTCGGCATCGCGCACGATCACCGCGGCGCCGCGGGTCTCATCCACCTCCGGCTCGACACGTTCGTCGCCCTGCTCCGAGACGTCTGCAGCTCCCTTGCCGCCGTCGGTTTCCGGCGGATCGTGCTCCTGAACGGCCACTACTGCAACTCGCACGCGATCGAGTTCGCGGTCGCGCAGTTCGCCGACGAGCTGCCCGAGGGCACGCGCGTCTACCCGTTCCCGTACTGGGCGGGGATGAAGCCGGACGAGGCCGAGCAGTATCTGTCGGGAACAGTGGGGATCCACGCGAACGTCGGCGAGACGTCCGCGGTGCTCGCGATCAACCCCGACCTCTGCGACATGGAGCGGGTGCGCGACTTCGTCCCGGAGCTCCCGGAGCTGCGCACGGGCTTCCTCGCCATCCTCGACCCGCTCTTCCTCTCGACGCCGGGCTCGTTCTGGTCGCTGCTCGAGGACGGCGGCGGCGTCTGGGGCGCTCCTAGCGAGTCGACCGCCGAGAAGGGCGAGCAATTCCTCGGCTGGGCAGCGACCGCGGTCGTCAACCTCGTCCGCGACATGGAGGACTTGCACGACCGGCTGGAGCCGCGGTACAGCCAGCACTCGTCCGACGCGGTGATCACCGTCGCGATCCTCGGCTGCGGCTTCATGGGAGCCGCGCACGCCGGGAACTACGCTGCGCTCGGCGAGCGGGTGCGCGTGAAGACCGTCTACTCGCGGACGGAGGCGAAGGCGCTCCGAATCGCTGCGCCGGTCGGCGCCGAGGCGAGCACCGACCTCGAGGGCGTACTCGCCGACCCGGCGATCGACGCGGTAGACGTCTGCCTGCCGACGCCGCTCCACCGGCGCGTTACCGAGGCGGCGCTCGCCGAGGACAAGCACGTGTTCCTCGAGAAGCCGCTTGCGCTCACCCGAGAGGACGGGGAGGCGATCGTGGAGGCGGCGGCGGCGAGCGACCGCGTCTTCATGGTCGGCCTCGTGCTCCGCTTCTGGCCCGAGTATGTCGAGCTACACCGCCGCCTCGCGTCCGGCGAGCTCGGGCGCCCGTTCGCGCTGACCGCGTCGCGGCTCTCCCCGCCGGCCGACTGGGCCGAGTGGTACGCGGACGTCGCGCAGTCGGGTGGCCCGCCCGTCGACCTGATGGTGCACGACTTCGACCAGGCGAACTGGCTGCTTGGCGAACCGCGAACCGTGTACGCGCGCGCCGTCGCCTCTCACGATCCCGCCTACCTCGACCAGGTCGTCGCGGTTGTCGACTACGACGGCGCCCAAGCGGTCTTCGAGGGCAGCATGGCGATGCCCGGGAGCTACCCGTTCTCGAGCCTGATCCGCGTGAACGCGGACGGGGGCATCGCCGAGTACGCGTTCCGCGCTGCGCCGGCCGAGGGCGGCGGCAACATCGGAGCAGTGGACGAGAGCGTCCGCGGGCTGAGGATCTTCCCGCGCGGCGGCGAGCCGGAGGTCGTGCTCCTCGACCCGGTCGATCCGTGGGGGCCCGAGCTCGAGGAGTTCGTCTCTTGCCTCGAGCAGGGCCGCCGGCCGGAGAACGGAACCGGGGAACAGGCGCTGCTCGCGCTTCGCGTCTCCCTCGCCGCTACCCGCTCACTCGAGACCGGCCGGCCCGAGCCTGTGTAACGTCAAGTGAGACCGTAGAGCCGGGCCGCGTTCCCGCCCAGGATGAGATCCATCGCGTCGTCCGGGATCATGGGCAACGCCATCCGCTCGGCTACGGCCGGGAGCTCATCGCGTAGCACGCGCAGGCTGTCTACCGGGGTCGTCAGCGGATAGTCGCTCCCCCAGAGAATGTGGTCGTACGTGCATCCGTAGCCGGGGCAGCGCAGTAGCTGCAGGAGGATCATCATCGGCATCTCGACGATCGTCCAGAAGCTAAGGTCAACGTATACGTTGTCGTGTTTGGCAACGAGGCACATGGTCTCGTCGACCCAGGGAAGGCCGAAGTGCGCGAGAATGATCGTGAGCTCGCGGAAGTCGCGGGCGACGTCGTCGATCTGAATGGGGAGCTGGTACTTCATTGGCGCGTTCACCGTCGTCGTCCACGACTGGTGGACGATCAGGGGGACGCCGAGCTCCTGCACCTTCTCGTAGAAGGGCCAGCACAGCTCCCGGTCGTCCGGCCGGTAGTGGTTGTACGTGGGGTAGATCTTGATTGCCTTGGCGCCCAGCTCGCGCACGGCGTACTCGACGTTCTCGACGACCGCCGCACCCTCGTAGCGCGGGTTCGCTGTCATCACCGGCACGGTCAGGTCCGGGTTTTGCCGGTGCACCTCGGCGACGTACTCGTTCGGCGCGTACGGGGCGCCGGTCACCCGGGCGGCGGGATTACGTCCGTAGATCTGGTGCTCCCGCGGAGCCATCCCGTAGATGAGGACCTTGTCCACCCCGGCCTGCTCGTACTCGTCCATCATGGCGTCGACATCGATGCCCTCGTAGACGGCGTCGGGAATCTCGTTGCCAGCCGCTCGAAAGAACGGCTGGAGCATTTCCTCGAGGAACTCGGCGGGCGCGTGCTCCTTGCGTCCGATGTGAGCGTGGCAGTCGATGATCATCTCTACCTCCCTATCGGTGGTCACGGCAGCCCACCGATCGCGCAACATGCTAAACGGGTTGCTCTACGTCATGACTCTCCGCAGCCCGGGCTGGGTGAACACGTGGCGCCCACAGGCGAACTCCGGTGACCACGGTGGCCGCTAGGTAGGGTGGCCCCGCCAGCCATGCCGAGGATCGAGACGATGTCTGAGACGTTGCAGGCGCCGCCGCGGCCGGCCGCTCGCCAACCCGTCGGTCAGGACGCCTGATGCGCGAGCCGGGAGGCGAGAGCTGGCTCATCACGGGGGCGCACGGGTGCATCGGGGCCTGGGCGGCGCGGGCCCTCGTGCGGGAGGGAGCGACCGTGACGGCCTTCGACATCGCCGCCGACCGCCACCGGCTGGAGCTGATCATGGAGCGGGACGAGCTCGAGCGCATCACGTTCGTCCGCGGAGACGTGACTGAGCTCGCGGCAGTCGAGCGTGCCCTTGACGACGCTCGTGTTACGCACGTCCTCCACCTCGCCGCGATGCTCATCCCGCTCGCGCGCGAGGATCCACCCCGCTCCGCGCATGTCAACGTCGTCGGGACCGTGAACGTGTTCGAGGCCGTCCGGCGGCGCGGGCGCGTGCACGGACTCGCCTACGCGAGCTCGGCCGCCGTCTACAGCGCCGAGGACGGGGTCCGCGTCGCCGAGGATGCGGTCGGGCACCCGGTGACGCAATACGGCGTCCACAAGCTGGCGAATGAAGGGACCGCCCGCGTGTACTGGCTCGACCATAGGCTGCCGAGCGTCGGGCTGCGTCCCTACACGGTCTACGGGCCGGGACGAGACACGGGCGTCACCGCGGACCCGACCCTCGCGATGGCCGCGGCGGCCTCCGGCCGGCCCTATCGGATCAAGTTCGGCGGCCGGATGCAGCTTCAGTACGCCCCTGACGCGGCGCGAGCGTTCATCGACGCGGCGCGGCGCCGCGAGCTGGGTGAGGGGGCGCTCGTGGGGAACCTCGGCGGGCCGCCCGTGCACATGGCGGAGGTCGTGGCGGCCATCGAGTCGGTCGTGCCCGAAGCGGCCGGAACGATTACGTACGACGAGACGGCACTCGCCATCCCCGAGGAGTTCGAGGCGCGCGTCCACGCGGCGCCGGTTACGCCGCTCGAGCAGGGCGTGCGCGAGACAATCGAGCTCTACCGCGCCCGACGCTGAGACGACAGCTCGCCGCCCGCTGGGTTTCCGATGTCGTTCATTGGCGACCGCGCAAGCCTTCGGTTCGCTTTCGCCTCACGCGGATTTTCTTGCCGGGACCCGGATAGCGCATCTCTGAGTAGATGAATGGGCGGTAGAAAGGCACCTGCTTGAACACGTGCTCCAGCGTCTGGCCACTAACACTCCAGAGCGGCGGCCAGGTCGCCCCCTCACCGTTCGCCGGCCAGAACCGAACAAGCTCGCCTTGCGGCGAGCGCACGGCTAAGCCCGCTGGGCGCCGCCGGATCCCGAATACCTTCAACGCAAGATGGCCGAACACCGCCGCGACGGCATACGCCCCGACCTCCACTGCGTCGTCCGGCTCGCCGAGCCGGACAACGAGCCGCCCGGCCAGCACGCCGATGTCGCTACCGCGGTAACGTCCGAAGCCGACGAAGACGTTCTCGTGCGGCTCCTGTCGCTCGCGAAGAGTTCGCCGATGCGAGCGCGGCACCCCCTGGCTCTTTCGCTCCACCGAGAGGACGGCGTAGGCTGCGCGAGTTCCCCATGCGGCGAGCAGGCGCCGCTCGGTGGCATCGTAAGATCGCGCCTCGCCTGACACCATCGGTTCAAGGAGCGGTACAGCGCGCTCGTCCAGGTCGCGGACGGCGTACGCGCAGCTCTTGCAGAGGGTCGTCGCGGAGTACTGCTCGACGGACAGCTGCGACCGCGAGACGATCGCGCTCTCGATCGACTCGGCAAGTCGGGTTTCCGGCTGGCGATCGCCGAGCGCGAAGTGGCGCGGAAGCGACCTCGGGACCTGCTCGGACGGGTCGGCGACATCGCGTGAGGCCGATGGGGCGGCGACAAGGTGCTCGAGGGGGGCGTCGTGGAGTCCGAGCAACGGCGGGAGCCACCGCGGGATCGCGTGGTCGGGCTGCTCGCCTGCCGAGCCACAGTAAAAGCAGGGTCGCCCCAAGCGGGACCAGGCTACCCGATTCATCGGGCGCCCTACTGGACGACCCTCGCGGGGTCGAGGTGTACACGATGGCCCCGACGCTGGAGGCGGAACGTGGCCGCCGCGCCACGATCGTCTCCGCGGTTGAGGTCGCCCAGGAAGCGCAATAGGCTGGCTGCTACCCGGTCCCGATCCCGCGACGTACGGAGGTAACGATGGCCACCGGTTGGATCTGCGACGAACGCTACTTCTGGCACGACACCCGCAGCGCGGCCGGCTTCTTGCCCGCCGGCGGCGTGATCGAGCCCGAGGCCCACGCCGACAGCCCGGCTACGAAGCGACGCTTTCGCAATCTGCTCGAGGTGAGCGGGCTGCTCGAGCAGCTCGTGTGCATCGCGCCCCGGGCGGCCACAAGGGAAGAGGTGCTCCGCTGCCACGTCGAGGAGTACGTCATCGGCATCGAGGCGCTCTCGGCCGAAAACGGCGGCGACGCGGGCGAGCTTACGCCGTTCGGCCCAGGAAGTTGCGAGATCGCGTTGCTGGCCGCCGGAGGCGTCATCGTGGCTATCGACTCCGTCCTCGACGGCACGGTCGACAACGTCTACGCGCTGACGCGCCCGCCCGGTCATCACGCCGAGCCCGATCAGGGGCGCGGCTTCTGCATCTTCGCGAACGCAGCGATCGGCGCCGCACACGCCCGGGCGGCGCGTGGACTCGAGAGGGTCGCGGTCGTCGACTGGGACGTCCACCACGGCAACGGCACACAGAAGATCTTCTACGACGACCCGACGGTTCTCACGATCTCGAGCCACCAAGACAACTACTACCCTCCTGACTCGGGCCACGTGGACGAGACCGGCGAGGGCGAGGGCGCCGGCTACTGCCTTAACATCCCGCTTCCGGCGGGCTCGGGCGTCGGCGCCTACGTCGAGGCGTACGAGCGCGTCGTTGTGCCGGCACTCCGCGCGTTCCGGCCGGAGCTCGTGATCGTCGCCTCGGGCCTCGACGCGAGCGCGATGGACCCGCTCGCCCGGATGATGATGCACTCAGACGGCTACCGCCGCCTGACGCGGATTCTCATGGACGTCGCGGACGAGGTTTGCGACGGCCGGCTGGTCATCGAGCACGAGGGCGGCTACTCGAGCGCCTACGTGCCCTTCTGCGGACTTGCGGTCGTCGAGGAGCTCTCCGGGCTCACGTCGGGGATCGACGACCCGTTCCTGGAGATCTTCAGCGGGATCGGCGGTCAGGAGCTCCAGCCGCACCAAGAGGAGGCCATCGCCGCCGCCGAAGCCAACGTCGCTCGGCTCGTGTCAGTGGGCTGAACGCAAGGATCGGGCTGACCGTCAGGGGGAAGCGCTCGAGCATTCTTGGTCCGCGGGCGCCAAAGCCGCTTGATCCGGGTTGGTGCAGGCGTTAGTGTCGCTAGGTCTTGTTCGCCTCCCTCGTCGTTTCGAAGGCTCATTCTCGGCGATGACACGGGAGGCCCGCCACGCGAGCGGAGTGGCACACCAGGAGCCGGCCTAACGGGACCGGTGGACGCGAGCACGTGCGTTGCGAGGAGAAAGGAGCGCTGGCATGGATGACGAGACCCCGATGAGGGAGGAAGAGGAGGAGGGTCAGCCCGAGCGGGGGCGCGTGAGCCGCCGGCGCTTCCTCGGCACGGTCGCCGGTGCAAGCGCAGGCGGTGTCGCACTTGCCGGCATCCTCGCCGCGTGCGGCGGGGACGACGACGAAGAGGCGAGCGACGACAATGGTCAGGAGGCCGCGACCACGACGGCGGCCGGGCAGAACGCAACCGGGGAGCCGATCGTGATCGGCTCGGCCTATCCGTTTGAGAATGCTCCGTCTGACGCCGAGCAGATGGAGCAGGGCTCCGGCCTCGCGATCGAGGAGATCAACAACGCCGGCGGCGTCGCCGGTCGCCCCATCGAGCACACGATCGTCGACTTCAACAGCTTCGATGCGGAGAGCGTCACGAGTGCGTTCAACGAGCTCGCGAGCCAGGAGCCCGACGCGATCATCCTCGGCTACCACAACGTGATGGAGCCGAACGACATCCTGGCCGCGTACGGGGCGCCGTACCTGAACGCGTCGACTTCGATCGCCCAGGTCGAGCAGCTGCAGTCGGATCCGGAGAAGTACGGCAACATCTTCCAGGCCGACCCCAGCGAAGTGCCGTACGGTTCTGGCTTCCCGCCCTTCCTCGAGGCCTTGATCACGCAGCAGCTCTTCGAGGCGCCGCAGAAGACGATCCACATCATCGAGGGGGACATCGTCTACGGCCAGACCATCTCGAAGGCTTGCCAGGACGCGGCTCCCGGTGCGGGCTGGGAGATCGTCGGCGTCGACCCGGTCGACACTGCCGGCGGAACGCAGCCGGTGACCGACTGGACGCCGTTCCTCTCCAACATCAGGGACTCGGGCGCGGCTGTCACATTCAACACGCACTGGAACCCGGCCGACCACGCGGCACTCATGAAGGCGTGGGCTGCGGATCCGGCGGACTCGTTCCTCTACCTGCAGTACGGAGCGTCGGTGCCCGAGTTCCTCGAGATCGCAGGCGATGCCGCAGAGGGTGCCGTCTGGGCGACGGTCCTCGGGACGATGAACGACCCAGTCGGCCTCGGCTTCCAGGAGCGCTACCAGGCGAAGTGGAATGCGCCCGCCGGCTTCTCGAATGCAGGCACGGGCTATGACGAGGTCTACCTGCTCGCGCACGCCTGGGGCGTCACCGGCGACCCGCGGAACTTCGAAGCCAACATCGCCGAGCTCAAGAGGAACATCTACCGCGGCGTCTCGGGTGGCTACTGGTTCGGGCACGACGAGGCGAACTACTGTCTCTCGTTCCCCGCCGAGATCTCGGACCCATCGCTCGGGAACCCCCATCTGTTCTTCCAGATCCAGCCGGGCGACGACGGCAACCTCAAACACACGATCATCGACCCGGCGCCCTACATCGAGGCGAAGTACGTGAAGCAGCCGTGGCTGAGCTAGGAGGCTGATCGAAGAAGGAGAAGGAAGGAGGGACACGCAGCCTTGTCGCTCGCCTGCATGGATGTCAGGGCCCTGTACGGCGGGTTCGTGGCCGTGGACGGCGTCTCGCTCTCGGTCGAGGGCGGGCACATCCTCGGCGTGGCGGGGCCGAACGGTGCAGGCAAGACGACGCTCTTCGACGTCCTGTCCGGCTACCACGGGGCCAACGGAGGGCGCGTCGAGCTGAACGGGGACGACATAACGGGGCTCCCTGTTCACCGCCGCGTCCGCCTCGGCCTAGCTCGCACCTTCCAGTCGCCCATCGTGCCCACCGACCTGACGGTCGGTGAGACGCTCGAAGCGGCGCGGATGGCCTGGTCGCCGAAGCTCGACGAAGCGGACGTGCAGCCCGCCCGAGAGCTCGCGCGGTTCGAGGCGCACAACCGGCTGCGCTGCGGCGGCCTCGACACCCTGGACCGTCGTAAGCTCCTGCTCACCTGCGCGCTCATGCGCAAGCCCACCGACCTGCTTCTCGACGAGCCGTGCTCGGGCTTGATGCAAGGCGAGATCGACGAGATGGACGGAATCATCCGGCACGTCGCGGAAGAGACGGGGATGGCGGTGATCGTCGTCGAGCACCGGCTCGAGTTGCTTCGTGCGGTTGCGGAGACCGTCGTGGTGATGGACGCCGGGAAGGTGATCGCAGAGGGGCCGCCGGAGACGGTGTTCGACGACCCGGTCGTCCGTGCCGCCTACTTCGAGGCGCCCAAGGCTGCATGACCCCGGTCCTCGAGGTACGTGGGCTCTCGGCCGGGTACGGACCGCTCCGCGTGCTCCACGAGATCGATCTGGCCGTGACCGTAGACGAGCGCCTCGGACTCGTCGGACTGAACGGCCACGGCAAGACGACGCTGCTCCGCGCGATCGTGGGGCTCGTCGACTGGCGCCGCGGCGAGATCGAGCTCGACGGCAAGTCGATCGTGCGGACCCCAACGCACAGGCTGGCGCGGGCGGGAATCGTGCTGATGCCTCAGGGCGACGCCCTCTTCCCGGGCCTCTCCGTCAAGGACAACCTCGACTCGGGCGCGTTCGCGTCCGGCTGGCGTGAGCGGAAGAAGCGGCGCGACCGCGTGCTGCAGCTCTTTCCCCGGCTCGCCGACCGGCTCGGCCAGTCGGCCGGCACGCTGTCCGGAGGCGAGCGGCGCATGTGCTCGCTGGGACGGGGGCTGATGGCCGACGCCCGCGTCTACCTGATCGACGAGCCCTCGCTCGGCCTCGCTCCCGGCATCGCCGCCGGCCTCTTTGCGACCCTCAGGGGACTGCACGCCGAGGGAGGCGCGGTCGTGCTCGCCGAGCAGAACCAGACGCTGCTCGAAGGGTGGATCGACCGGATCGTCCGCATCCACGGCGGCGAGGTGGCCGGCGTCGTCCCGGGTGGCGGAGAGTCGAACGGCGGCCCCCACGAAGGCGACCGACAGGACGCCGGCGCGTGACCCAGCTCGTCACGACCATCAACCTCGCCGCCATCTACGGCCTGCTCGGGATCGGCATCTCGCTGACTTGGGCCGGCCTCGGCTTTCTCAACCTCGCGCACGGCGTGACGTTCGCGGCCGCCGGCTACGGCGCCTGGTTGGCGCAGGAGAACGTCTCCGACCACGCGTCGGTCATTTTCCTCGGCGGGATCGTCTTCGGGGTGGTCGCAGGGGCAATCATCTGGTTGACCGTCTTTCTGCCCCTCGACGGGAAGCCGAACTGGGACTTCCGCTCGATCATCGCGTCCCTCGGGCTCGCGATCATCGGCGTCAACACGTACCTCCTCGTCTTCGGGCCCCAGCGCAAGTCGATCGACTTCCTGTTCGGCACGACCAAGTTCGAGCTCGGCGGGACGACGATCACCGCCGACAAGAGCGGCGCCATCATCAGCGGGACGGTCGTCATGCTCCTCCTGGTGGTCGGGCTCGTGAAGACGAAGATCGGCCTAGGCGTGCGCGCTCTCACTCAGAACCCCGAAGGCGCCGCGCTTGTCGGCATCGGCCGTAAGCAGGCAGCCTTCGCCATCCTCACCGTGTCGGGCGCTCTCGCCGGTTTCGCGGCCGTCCTCCTCTCCCAGATCTTCTATCCGGAGCCGAACATCGGCTACCTGCCCCTCCTCAAGGGGCTGATCGTCGCCCTCCTGGGCGGCCTCGGCAGCATCCCCGGAACCGTGATCGCGGCTATCGCCGTCGCCGCCACGGAGGCCGTGACGCTCCAATACCTGGACGCGAGCTGGGTGCTCCTGACGCAGTTCGGGCTGATCGCCGTCGTCCTCCTCGTCCGGCCCCGCGGCGTGGCCGGGATCCTGGAGGCGACACGTGCGTAGGTTCCTGACGGGCAAGCACGCCGTCGACTCGACGTTCTGGGGCGGCAGCCTCCTCATCGCCCTGATCCTCTTCTTCGTCGTCTACGACAACAACAACTTCGGGGGTCATTGGGAGATCTTCTCCCTGTACCTCTCGATGAACCTGATGTGGATGCTCGTGATCGGGACGGCCGGCATCTACTCCTTCGCGACGGTCGGCGTCGTCGGCGCCTGCGCCTACTTCGGGTCGCTGATCTCGGGCGGCTCGCAGGCCGGCACCGACGTCGGAGGCGCCCGGTCGCTCAACGTCGTCTTGATGATCCTCGCAGCCGCGGCGTTCGGGGCGTTGCTCGGGGCTCTCATCGCGGCCCCGACGATCCGTCTGCGGGGGGTGTACTTCGCGCTCTTCACGATCGGCCTCGCCGAGGTGGCGCGGGCGATCGTGAGGCAGCACGATGTTCTCGGCAGGTCGGAGGGCCTCTTCGGCGGGGCGAGGTTCCTCAGGGCGGACCAGGTGGCGACGGAGAACGGGAGGACGATCCACTTCTTCGTCGGTCTCGCCCTGATTGTCTTCTCCCTCGTCGTCTACCGCCTCGTCGACAGCGGCAGGCTCGGCCTGCTCCTCCGAACGGCTCGCGAGAGCGAGGGCGTGGCGATGGGGCTCGGCATCGACGTGGTCCGGGCGCGGTTCGCCGTCTTCATCATCTCCTCGGCCGTGCTCGGTCTGATCGGGGGCTTCTACACGGGCTTCTACGGCGGCGCCTCGCTGACGATCTTCGACTTCAACACCCTTCTGCTGCTCCTCGCCATGATCGTCGTGGGCGGCGTCGGCTCGGCGAAGGGGGCGGTCATCGGCACGGCGCTGCTCCTCTACATCGACCGCACCTACGCCGATCTCGACACGCCCGCGTGGCGCTTCGTCTGGATCGGCATCATCATGTTCGGAGTCACCCTCGCGACGACGCGTGGCCTTGTAGGCATCCCCAGCCAGCTTCGCGTTTACTGGGAACGGCGCCGCGCGCGGCAGGCACCGGGTGAGGTTGTGCCCGCGCCCGCAGCGCCGCCCGAGCTCAAGGTTCCCGGCCTGTAAGAGGCGAGCCGGGATTGTCGTACTGGTCACCGCCCCCGCCCCAGGTCGCGCGGCCTCCGCTGGCAACCGACCGCGAGAGCTCGGGAGGCTCGGCCGCGTTGCACGAGCTCCCGCTCGCTGAGCTCCACTACGAGTTCTCGCGCCACCTGAAACCGGCTGTCACGGTCGAGCCGGGCGATACCGTCGTCATCGAGACCGAGGATGCCTTCAGCGGGCAGATCCGGAAGGAAGGCGACCGGCGCGACAGGACGACGGTGCCGTACGGAAACCCCGTCTCGGGACCGATCGCCGTAGCGGGTGCAGAGCCGGGCGATGCGGTCGTGGTCGAAGTCCTGGCGATTGAGCCGCTCATTGGCCAGTGCGCGACCTACGCGGTGATGCTGCCGTTCGTGAACCTCCACCTCGGGCCTTCGCTCGAGGACCAGACCCGCGTGTGTCCGATCGAGGACGGCCGGATCATCTGGAGCGAGCGGCTGTCGATTCCGTACGCGCCGATGATCGGGTGTATCGGCACGGCGCCTGCAATGGGCTCTCCGACGTGCTTCCCCGCAGGGGATCACGGGGGTAACGTCGACCTTCGCGACATCACGGTCGGCGCGACTGTCTATCTCCCCGTCGCCGTGCCCGGGGCGTTGGTTTTCGTCGGTGACTGCCATGCGGCGCAGGGCGAGGGCGAGTTTGGCCTTGCGGCGCTCGAGATGCCCGGTCGCGTAACGCTTCGAGTCGACCTGGCGAAGCAACGGCATCTGCCGGGCCTCCGTCTCGAGTCGGCGGATGAGATCGGCGCGGTCGGTGTAGGGCGCAGCATGGAGGAGGGCATCGCGGCTGCCTACTCGCGGCTGGCGCTCTGGCTCGAAGAGGATTACGAGTGGAACCGTTGGGAGGCCTACTCACTGCTGACCCAGGTGGGACGGCTCAGCCTCGGGTTCACCTTCAACGGGATCGCGGCGGCGCGCGTGAGCAAGGAGTACCTGGAGTAGTTCACGACCGCATCCGGGAGTGCAGAGACATCGGTGGCCTCGCTGCGCGATAGGATCGCCGCAAATCCTGGAGAGAAGGGGGCGGCATGGCGGAGCACGGGCTCGCGTACGTCAGCGCGGCGGAGCTTGCCGCACGGATTCGCAACCGTGAACTGTCGCCGGTCGAGGCCGTCGACGCCGCGATCGAGCGGATCGAACAGCGCAACGAGCGCCTGAACGCCTTCATCCACCTCGGCTTCGACGACGCACGAGCTGCCGCCGCCGAGGCCGAGCGTGCGCTCGCCGCCGGCGAGGAGGTGGGCCCGCTCCACGGCGTCCCGACGGCGATCAAGGATCTCTTCGACTTCAAGCCGGGGTGGCCGGCGACGCATGGCGGCGTCAGGGCGCTGGAGAGCTTCGTCACGGACTTTCACTGCGCCTTCGCGGAGCGGGTCGAGCGCGCCGGGGCGATCATCCTCGGCAAGACCAACAGCCCCACCATGGGCTTCCGCGGGACGTGCGACAACTTCCTCTTCGGGCCGACGCGCAACCCGTTCGACCTCTCGAGGAACGCGGGCGGCTCGTCGGGTGGCAGCGCATCGGCGGTTGCCGACGGCCTCGTCCCGCTCGCGGAGGGCACCGACGGCGGGGGATCGATCCGCATCCCGGCCGCGTGGTGCGGCGTGTACGGGTACAAGGCCTCGTGGGGGCGCGTGCCTATGGTCATGCGGCCCGGCGGCTTCTCCGGCACGTTCCCGTTCATCCACGAAGGCCCGCTGACGCGGACCGTGGAAGACGCGGCGCTCGCTCTGAACGTGCTCTCGGGCTACGATCCGCGCGACCCGTACAGCCTCGACGAGCCCATCGACTTCACGGCGGCGCTTCAGGGTTCGGTAGAGGGCCGGCGGATCGCCTACAGCCCGAACTTCGACGTGTATCCGGTCGACCCGCGAGTGGCGACGATCGTCGCAGGCGCCGTGCGCGTCTTCGAGGAAGCCGGTGCGACGGTCGAGGAGGTCTCACTCGGAATCCAGCGCGACCAGCGCGAGCTGAGCGATCTCTGGTGTCGACTGATCATGTGGCCGAATCTCGAGACACTCGAGGGCTTCAAGGCGAACGGGCTCGACCTGATCGACGACCACCGCGACGATTTCCCGCCGGAGTACCTGCGCTGGGTCGAGGAGGCCTACACCTGGACGCTGCCCGACCTCTTGCGCGACCAGCAGATGCGGACGGAGATCTACGACGCGATCCAGCGCGTCTTCTCGGACTACGACCTCCTGGTGACTCCGACGCTCGCCGACGTCGCGGTGGAGAACACCGACGACGGCAACACCGTCGGCCCGCGGCAGATCAACGGCGTGGACGTCGACCCGCTCATCGGCTGGTGCATGACGTACTTCACGAACTTCTCGGGCCACCCGTCGGCGTCGATCCCGGCGGGGCTGACCGAGGAGGGGCTGCCGGTCGGCATGCAGCTGATCGGGAAGCGGTACGCGGACGCCGAAGTGCTAACGGCCAGCGCAATTTTCGAGCAGCTCCGGCCGTGGGCGGACACCTACACGCGCCTCGAGACGGCCGCCGTCTGAGATCGAGCTTGCGGCGCCGTGGAAGGGTGCGCCATTCTCTTCTGAGCCGGCGTTTGGACTACGCTTGAGCCTTCGACTACTCCAGGAGGCACGATGACCCTCGATCTCCGCGGTCTGATCCCGGCCACCGTCCTGCCCATGACAGAGGACGCCCGGATCGACGAGCCGACGCTCCGGCGGTACATGCAGCATGTCGTCGCGGCCGGGCCGAAGGCGCTGGCGATCAACGCCGACACCGGGGAGAGTCCTCACCTCTGGCCGCACGAGCGACGTCGGGTGCTGGAGATCGTGATCGACGAGGTCGGCGACCGCGTGCCGGTGATCGCGGGGCTGGGCGCACAGTTCACCGACCAGGCGGTCGAGCTTGCGCGTGAATACAAGGAGGTCGGCGCCTCAGGATTCCTCGTGTTCCCGATCTCGGCTTACCAGGGACAGCCGCTCGACTCCGAGGTACCGCTCCGTTACCACGCCGCCGTCGCTGACGCGACCGGTCTGCCGCTCGTGCTCTTCAACCTCCAGCCGGCACTCGGCGGCGTCCTCTACTCGCCCGAGGCGCTGCACCGACTATGCGGAATCGCCGACGTTGTGGCGATCAAGGAGGCGTCGTTCGACGCGAAGCTGTTCGTCGAGGTACGACAGGCCGTCAAGGAGGCGCGGCCGGAGTGCGTTTTCCTTACCGGCAACGACAACTTCATCTACGAGTCATTCATCCTCGGAGCGGAGGGTGCGCTGATCGGCTTCGGCGCGGTCGCCACGCGCCGCCAGGTCGAGATGATCGAGCTCGCGCTCGAGGGCAGTCACGCCGAGGGCAGCGCGATCATGGACGCGCTGACGCCGCTCGCCGACGCGATCTTCGCCGCGCCGGTGCGCAACTACCGCGCTCGGGCCAAGGAGGCGCTCGTCATGCAGGGCATCCTCGAGCGGGCCACCGTCCGGGAGCCGCTCCTCCCGGTGAGCGACGCCGAGCGGGAGCGCGTGCTGCAGGCCATGGTCTACGCTGGCGAGCTCGACGCCGTCATGGCGTGAAGATCGGCGTCTTCCTCCCGACATACCTTGTCGCGGGAGGGGAGAGCAGGCACACCGAGCAGCTGCGCCGTTTCGCCGTCCGTGCCGAGGAGCTCGGCTTCAGCTCGCTCTTCGTCACAGACCACCTTCTGACCGCAAGGCGCTTCTATCGAGTGAGCTGGCTCGAGCCGATCACGGCCCTCACGTACGCGGCCGCGATCACCGAGCGGATCAAGCTCGGCACGTCGATCCTCGTGCTGCCCACCCGCCAGCCGGTCGTGCTTGCGAAGGAGATCTCGACGCTCCAGCGGCTGAGCGGGGGCCGGTTCGTCTTCGGGGCAGGCGTCGGCTGGTACGACCCGGAGTTCGAGGCCGTTGGCGGGCACCGAAAAGAGCGGGGCCGGCGAACCGACGAAGTGCTCGAGGCGACGATGCGGCTGCTCAGCGAGCCGAAGGTCAGCTTCGACGGCCGCTACTACTCGTTCACTGATGCGACGGTCGAGCCGCTCGGCCCCGTCCCTCCCGTGTGGGTGGCCGGCGGACGTCAGCTCGTCCACGAGGCCTCGCCGGAGAAGCCGGTGATGGCGCCCACCGTGCTCCGGCGCATCTGCCGCTGGAACGGCTGGATCGCGCGGCCCACGGCGACTGCGGAACAGATCGCCGACGACCTGCGCGAGATCGACGACGAGTTCGCGCGGCTGGGCACCACGCGCGCCGAGCGTGGCTTCACCGTCGCACACGAGAACTTCTGCTGGCTCAGCGAGCGGAGTGCCCGCGACGACGTCCTCACAGAGCAGCGAGAGCGAATGTACGCGGTCGTATCGGACGAGCGACCGTGGGATTACATCCAGGCCGTCTATCTCACGGGCACCATCGACGAGATCAACCAGCGCATCCAGGACCGGGTCGACGCCGGAGTGGAGTACCTTGTCCTCCACACGATGACGCCCGAGATCCGCCAGCTCGAGCTGTTCGCCGAGCACATCCTCGAGCCTTTCGCCGCGGCCCGTGTCTGACTTCGGAAGCTCGCCCTGCGCCGACGCGGACGGCGAGGTGCGCTCCGGCGAGGACGTATTCGCGGCAGTCGTTGCGCCCGTGTCGCTGGCCGGCTGATGGCGTTCGACCCGACAGCGGACTACCCACTGCGAACACGGCGACCGGGGCTCGTCACGACGCCCGCAGGCACGCCGCTTGCGGACGTCACCCTCTCCGCGCTGCGCGAAGGTCGTGTCGATCCGTCTGAGCTGCGCGCCACCGCGCAGACGCTGATGCGTCAGGCCGAGATCGCGCGCGCCGCCGGGCGCTCGGCGCTGGCCGACAACTTTGCGCGGGCTTCCGAGCTCGTGTCCGCCCCGGATGGGGTCATCCTCGACGTCTACACAGCGATGCGACCGCACCGTTCGACCGCCGCGGAGCTCGATGCGTGGGCCGAGCGACTCGAGTCCGAGTACGGCGCGCCGCTGACGGCCGCGTTCGTACGCGAGGCGCGCGAGGCGTACGCCGGGCGCGGGCTGCTCCGAGCCGAGCGTGGCGAGACGATCTAAGCGGTTCGTTACTCGCGAGGGCCGGGAGCTCCGCCGGGAGTTACTTGTCGAGCCGTACGCGCCACTCGGGCTGGTCGCCATGAACGGACCGAATGATCCCGAGCCCGAGCTCGTGGTCGAAGACGGCCGGGTGGTGGCGATGGACGGCAGGCGCGAGAACGAGTTCGATGCGATCGACCTTTTCGTCGTCCGCTACGGGCTCGACCTCGACGTTGCTCGCGAGGCCGAGGCGCTCTCGAACGAGGAGGTCGCGCGACGGCTCGTCGACGTGGACGTGCCGCGGGGCGCGCTCGTCCGGCTCTCACGGGGCCTGACCCCGGCCCGCCTCGCACGCGTCGTCGGCATGCTCGAGCCGGTCGAGCTGATGTTCGCGCTGAGGAAGTTGCGCGCGCGGCGCCGCCCGGCGAACCAGGCGCACGTCACTAACCTCAAGGAGAACCCTGCACTACTGGCGGCGGACGCGGCCGAGGCGGCGCTGCGTGGCTTCGCCGAGGTCGAGACGACCGTCGGCGTCGCGCGCTATGCGCCCTTCAACGCGATCGCGATCCTCGTCGGCGCCCAAGCCGGCCGGTCGGGTGTGATGACGCAGTGCGCCGTCGAGGAGCGGCGCAACCTGCAGCTCGCGATTCAGGGACTGGTCACGTACGCGGAAACGCTGTCGGTGTACGGGACGGAGGCCGCGTTCATCGACGGTGATGACACGCCGTGGTCGAAGGCGCTGCTCGCGGCGGCTTACGCATCGCGCGGCGTGAAGGTGCGCTTCACCTCGGGCGCCGGATCGGAAGCGCTTATGGGCCACGCCGACGGAAACTCGATGCTGTATCTGGAGGCGCGGTGCCTCGCGGTTATCCGCGCCGCCGGATCGCAGGGGGTCCAGAACGGATCGATTTCCTGCGTCGCGCTGGCGCTATCGGTGCCGGGCGGCACGCGCGAGATCCTGGCGGAGAACGTTCTCGCCGCCTGGTTCGACCTAGAAGTTGCTTCAGGCAACGACGCGATCGCGTCGCACTCGCAGATCCGCAAGACGGCCAAGTTGATGGGCCAGTTCCTGCCGGGCACCGACTTCGTGACCTCCGGATACTCGATCATGTCCCGCCGCGACAACATGTTCGGCGGCGGCAATTACGACGCAGACGACTTGGACGAATGGCTTACGATCCAGCGCGACTGGCAGATCGACGCCGGAATCGAGCCCGCGACCGAAGAAGACGTGTTGGCCGTGCGCGAACGCGCTGCGTCTGCCATCCAGGCCGTCTTCGAGGAGCTCGGCTTCCCGCCGGTGTGCGACGCCGAGGTGGAGGCGGCGGCAACAGGCTACGACAGCCGCGACTTGCCGGACCGGGACCGCGCCGTGGACGTGGTCGCCGCCGACCGCGTGTTCGCCGAGCGCCTCACCGGCGCCGAGGTCGCCCTCGCGCTCGACCGACGCGGCTTCCACGATGTCGCCGAGGCGGTCATGGAAATGCAGCGCCAGCGCATCTCCGCCGACTATTTGCAGACGTCTGCCGTCATTGACCCGGACGGCGGCGTTCACTCCGCGATCAACGATCCGAACCGCTACGAGGGGCCGGGGACCTGCTACCGGCCGGCGGGGGACCGCTGGGAGCGGCTCCAGGCACTGCCGCACGTCATCGACCCGCTCGACCTCGTCGCGCAGGCTGGTGAGGGGGAGCCTGTACTCCAGGACGGCGCCCCGGCACAGCCCGGGCTGGACCGGCGCGAGGTCATCCTCGCGGTTGGGCCCGCGTTTGGCAGGGAGCTGAGGGAGACGATCAACGGGCTCCCGCACGACGACGTTCTTCGGGCGCTCGCCGACGGCGTCGCCGAGGGAGGCGGCGTGGCGCGCGTCGTTCGCGTCCTGCGCGTAGCCGACGTCGCGTTCATCGGTCACGACGGCGCTCGGCTCGCTGGATCCGGCGTCGCGGTCGGTCTGCAGTCGAAGGGCACCGCAGTGATCCACCGCTCCGACCTCCAGCCGCTCGACAACCTCGAGCTCTTCGGCATGTCCCCGCTCTATACGCTCGAGTCCTACCGGGCGATCGGCCGCAACGCCGCCGGCTACGCGCTCGGACGCCAGGTCGGCCCGGTGCCCACTGGGCTCGACAACTTCGCGCGCGCGAAGCTCATCGTGAGAACGACCGTGATGCACGCCGCTGAATGCGCCGCGGTCGTCCGCGACGCGTCCGCGGTCGACATCCTTTCGGCGTAAACCGCGTTCGAGACAAGCTCGTTCTCGAGTCGGACAAGTCGTGGTTCAAGACGTGTCATTACGGCCTCAGATAACGAGTTTCATGACGTCCTCCGCGAGGCCTTCAGAGACCACCTCGCACATCACGATTCCGGATCCCCGCCGGAGCCGACGACATGCTCGGTTCTAGAACCATCCTTCCTCGTCCGGATTCGCGTATTGCATGAACTCGACGACCGCTCCATCGACGTAGACGAAGCCGGCGGTCACGAAGCCGTCGCCGACGTCGAACGGCTCAGCCAGGACGGTATGCCCTTCCATCGCGGCGTGGACGTCTCCCACGCGGTAGGCGATGTGAGGCTCGGTCCGGAGAGGTCCGGTCACGGGGCTGTCCGGTTCGAACCGAAGCCACTCGATATGGAAGGGATGAGCGCGCGGGTTCGTCACCCAGACCCGTGTCGCCTCCACCCAGCTTTCGCCGTCCTTCTCGCTCTCCGTCGGGAGACCGATGTGGTCGAATCTCGACCGATCGAACTGCACGCTCCCTCCTTGATCTTCCTGACGCTAATTGGTAGGAAAGCTTCCTAACACAGGCCCAAGGAGCGGTCAAGCGTTGCAGAAGACCCTCACAAGCGGTTCGCCGCAGCTCATGCGCCGACTGAACGCCGCACTCGTCCTGCGCGCTATCCGCGACCAGGGGCCAGCCTCGCGCGCCGGAATCCAAAGCGCAACGGGACTCTCCAAGCCCACCGTCCGCGAGGTCGTCGAGTTCCTCCTGCAAACGGGGTACGTGAGCGAGTCCCGCGCGGATGGCGCCCCACGCCGCCCTGGTCCGCGCGCGGGTCTCCTCTCTTTCCGCGCCGACCTCGGCCACGTCCTCGGCATCGACATAGGCGCGAACAAGATCATGGCGCTCGCCGCCGACCTGAGCGGACGGATCGTCGGCTCCTACCGCCACCCGACCGGCACGGGCAAGGGCGCGGAGGGCGTTCTCGCAGAGGTGCGGTCTGCCGCGCGACAGGCGCTCGAGGACGCCGCGCTCTCGCGCTCGAGCCTGAAGGCGGTTGCCGTCGGAACCCCGGGGATCGTCGACCCGGCGAGCGGCAGTGTCACGCTTGCGCCGCAGCTGCCCGGCTGGGAGGGGATCAGGCTCGCCGCCAAGCTTCGCCGCTCGTTCCCCGGGTCCGTGCTCGTCGACAACGAGGTGCACCTGTCCGTTCTCGCCGAGCGCTGGCTCGGCGCCGCGCGCGACATCGACGACGCCGTCTATCTGCAGATCGGCGTGGGCATAGGAGCCGGGCTCCTCATAGGCGGAGAGGTCTACCGCGGCGCCGGCGGCGCGGCCGGGGAGATCGGCTACCTGCCCATCCCGGACGGCGATCAGCCGCCCGCCGCAGGCCTCGGACACTTCGAGCACGCTGCCGGCGGCAGCGCCTTCGCGCGCCTCGGGAGCGAAGCAGCGCGGGGGCCCGGCGGGGCGGTCTTGCGGGAGCTCGCGGGAGGCGATCCCGAGGCCGTCGACGCGAGGATCGTCTTCGCGGCCGCGGCGGGCGGGGACGAAGCCGCCCAGCGGGTGCTCGAGGTGCTTCTGGACCGGCTTGCGCGAGGCCTCGCGTCCGTGGCAGCCGTCGTCAACCCGGCGACGGTCATCATCGGCGGCGGAGTGTCGCGCGCCGGGGACGCTCTCCTCGAGCCGCTCGAGCGCCGCGTCGTAGAGCTCGTCCCCCGCGCGCCTCGGCTCGTTCTCTCCGCGCTGGGCGAGGAAGCGGTCGCCCTCGGCGCCGTTCGCCTCGCGACGCAGTCGGTCGACGAGCGGCTTTTCTCCTTCGAGCAGGTAGCCGTTTGATGCGCGTTCTGGCGGTTGGAGCCCATCCGGACGACCTGGAGATCCTCTGCGGGGGAACGCTCGCGCGCTATGTCGAGGAAGGGCACGAGGTCGTCATGTGCCACGCGACGAAAGGCGATCGCGGCAGCTTCGAGTACACCTCCGAGGAGATCACCCGCATCAGGGGAGAGGAGGCGCGGCGTGCGGCCGAGATCGCCGGCGCCGAGTACGTCTCCCTCGGGCTGTCCGACAGCGAGGTCAACGCGTCCGATCCTGTGCAGCGGCGCCTGCTCGTCGACCTCGTCCGCGATGCCCGGCCCGACGTCATCATCACGCACTCCCAGGGGGACTACATGGCCGATCACAACGAAATCTCGAGGCTCGTCTTCGACACGAGCTTCTTCTCCAGTCTTCCTCTGCTCGAGACCGGGAAGCCGGCCCATCCTGTGGTGGCGCCGATCTACTTCATGGAGACCGTGTCCGGCCTCGGCTTTACGCCGACCGAGTTCGTCGACGTCACGGGGACGATCGACAAGAAGGTGCGGATGCTCGAGGCCCACGAAAGTCAGCTCCGCTGGCTTCGAGACCACGACGGCGTCGACGTCGTGGAGAACATGCGCACGGCCACGGCCCACCGCGGCTTCCAGTGCGGCGTTCGCTATGCGGAGGGCTTCGCGCCGTGCCTGACCTGGCTCCGCGGGACGACGAAGCGGCTCTTGCCCTGAAAGGAGACCCATGGCCGTTGATGTCACGTTCGACTATGCCCTCGCGAACTTCATCTCTTTCCGCGACCGGGAGGCCTGCGAGCGCGTCCGGCGCATCCCCCGCGCCGAGCTGACTCAGCACGCCAACCCGGAGTTCGAGATCCGAGTCGTCGACGACCCGGGCGAGTTCTACGAGAGCTTTGCGCAGGACATCGTCGCCCGCATTCGGACAGCGGCCGAGGAGGGTCGGGACTTCGTCGGCATCTTTCCCGTCGGCCCCATGCCGCAGTACGCGGTCGCGGCACGCCTCATCAACGAGGAGCGCCTCTCCTGCCGGCATGTGCACTCGTTCAACATGGACGAGTATGCGAACGAGGACGGAGTCACGGCGCCCCCCTCGTGGCCCGGCTCCTTCCAGAGGGCGATGATGGAGCGCTTCTTCGGGGCGATCGACCCCAAACTGCGCCCCCCCGAGGAGAACATCCACTTTCCCACGCGCGAGAAGATCGGGGACTACTCGGCGATGATCGAGGGCCTCGGCGGCGCAGACGTGTGCTACGGCGGGATCGGCTGGTGCGGGCATATCGCCTTCTGGGAGTCCCATCTCGGCGAGGAGTTCGAAGGCGACCTCGAGGCGTACAAGCAGGCGGGCGCACGCCTGGTCGAGCTCCACCCGATGACGATCATGCAGAACGCCCTGCATTCCTTCGGGGGCGATTGGTCCTGGGTTCCGCCGTACGCGAACACGATCGGCCCGCGGGAGATTCTCGGAGCGCGGCACCGGAGCTTCTGGCTCGACGGCGACCTCGGAGGAGGCGTTTCCTGGCAGCGGTTCATAGCCCGGCTCGTAGCCCACGGCCCCGTCTCGGAGTTCGTGCCGGGCTCGATTCTCCAAACCGTGCCCACCGACTACGTGATCCTCGGGGGAGTCGCCGACGACGTCGAGATTCAGATGGCCTAGGGAACGTCGCTCTGGCCGGGGTCCCAGGGGCGCAGGCGCGGCCACCAGGCGGGCACGGTACGCCGGTATTCCTCGTACTGCGCGCCGAACTGGGCGGTCAGCGCCGGCTCCTCGTACCAGTGAACGAAGGCGACGAACGCGAAAGCCACGGCCGCCGCGTAGAGGAGAAGAACGGGCTGGCCCAGCACCAGGGCCTGTCCCACGATGACCGCTAGGACGGCCACGTACATGGGGTTTCTCACGTAGCGGTAGAGCCCGCCGACGACCAGATGCTCGGTCGGTGCAAGCGGCGCGGGGGTTCCGACGCCCTCGACGACGAAGCGAACGAACGCGTGGACGAGCACGACGACGCCGGCAGCGAGGAGGACGACGCCGACCACCCGGAGCGGGGCCCAGTAGGCCAGCGGCTCCCGCATGTCCCAGCCGGTCAGCCACCAGGGGATCGGGCCCTGCGACGACGCCCGGGGCCAGCAGGAAGAACAGCAGGCTTCCGACGGCGGCCCTGCGCACGTCTCATCTTCGCTCAGGGAAGCTCGACCCCGCCTCGCCCGTCCTGTAGAAGTTGACCCATCTAGACAGGGAGGAGCAGACGTGGCTTTCGAAGAGCTGAAGGAAAAGCAGAGCGTGATGTGGGGGAACGGGCCCTACCAGCGGATCACGGAGACGATCACGGACATCCACGACGTCGTCGTCGAGCGGCTGGCCCCCCAAGCGGGCGACCGCTGGCTCGATCTCGCCTGCGGCACCGGCGCGATCGCCGAGCGGGCGTGCGCGGCCGGCGCGGAGGTGACCGGGCTCGACCTCGCCCCCGTCCTCATCGAGACCGCGAAAGAGCGCGCAGACCAGCTCGGCCTGGAGATCGAGTACGTGGTCGGCGACATCGAGAACCTCCCCTTCGCCGAGGGAAGCTTCGACAAGGTCTCCTCCACCTGCGGGATCATGTTCACCCCCGACCACGAAGCAAGCGCGCGCGAGCTCGCCCGGGTCACCCAACCCGGCGGGCAGATCGCATTGGCCAACTGGACGCCCACCGGCGGCCTCGCCAAGATGTTCAAAGTCATGGCCCCCTACCAGCCCGCGCCCCCACCCTCCAGCCCCTTCGACTGGGGCGACGAGACCCGGGTGCGCGAGCTCCTCGGCGACGCCTTCGACCTCACTTTGGAGGAACACGTCTCCACCCTGCGCACACCCACAGCCGAGGACTACTGGCAACTCTTCTCCACCAGCTACGGGCCGACGAAGACGCTCGCCGACTCCCTCGGCGACCGCCGCGAAGACCTCCACCGCGACTGGGTCGAGTTCTTCGAGACCAACTACAAGACCAACGGAGAAATCGCCCACACCCGCGAATACCTGCTCATCCTCGGGACGCGCCGCTAGGAGCTCTTGAGGGCGGCCTGCGCCGCCCAGTAGCCGCACATCCCGTGCACGCCGCCGCCCGGAGGCGTCGACGACGAGCAGAGGAAGACGCCTTCGAGCGGCGTCGCGTACGGGACGAGGCGCGCCACGGGGCGCGTGAAGAGCTGGCGGAGGTCCTGGACGCCGCCGTTGATGTCGCCGCCGACGTAGTTCGCGTTGTAGCGCTCGAGCGCGGCGGGGCCGAGCACGTGGCGCCCGAGAATGCGATCCCGAAATCCGGGCGCGAAGCGCTCGATCTGCGCCTCGATCTGCACGGTCATGTCCACCGAGGAGCCGTTCGGCACGTGGCAGTACGCCCAGACAGTGTGCTTGCCGGCGGGCGCCCGACCCGGGTCGAAGAGGCTCTGCTGCGCAAGGAGCACGAACGGCCGCTCCGCGTGGCGGCCGCGCGCCGGCTCCGCTTCGGAGGCGGCAATCTCGTCCAGCGTGCCGCCGAGGTGGATGGTGGCCGCGCGGGAACAGGCTTCCGCCCGCCAGGGGATCGGCCCGTCGAGCGCGAGGTCGAGCTTGAAGACGCCGGGCCCGTAGCGGTAGCGCTCGAGCCGTCGCCGGTAGCCGGCGGGGAGGCGGTCGCCCGCGAGGCGCAGGAGCTGCCGCGGCGTGACGTCCAGCAGCACAGTGGCGGCGCGGGGCAGCTCGCGGAGCGAGGTGACCGGCCGCTCGCACTCGATCTCGCCGCCGAGCGCGCGTAGGTAGCGAGGCGAGCGCGTCGGCGATCGCCTGCGAGCCGCCGCGCGGCAGCGGCCAGCCGACCGCGTGGCCGAGGAGCGCCAGGACGAGCCCGAACGACGCGCTCGGCGGTCGCGTCAAGGGGAAGCATGGAGTGCGCGGCGAGCCCGGCGAACAGGGCCTTCGCCCGCTCCTCACGGAAGGCGAGGCGCGCGAGCGTCCGGGCGGGCAGGAGCGCCGGGAGGCCGAAGCGCGCGAGCGTGAGCGGGTGACGCGGAAACCGGAGCGGCCCGAGCAGCTCCTCGAGCAGCGAGTCCGCCCGGCGCACGGCCGGCCCCAGGAGCGCGTGAATACGCGCGGCCGTCGGCGCCCAGCCCCGCCGCGGTCGCCTCGATCCACGCGCTCGAGGACGACGGCCGTCCCGTCGTCGAGCGGATGCGCGAGCGGAGCCTCGGGCTGGATCCACTCGACGCCGTGCTCCTCGAGCGGCACCGTTCGCAGGAAAGGCGAGCCGACGCCGAGCGCGTGAATCGCGGAGCAGACGTCGTGACGGAAGCCCGGGAGGGTCAGCTCGGCGGTCCGCGTGCCGCCGCCGACCGTGGGCGCCGCCTCGAGGACGAGGACGGAGCGGCCGGCCCGCGCGAGCACGATCGCGGCCGCCAGGCCGTTCGGCCCCGCACCGACGACGACGGCGTCGGGCATAGTGCTTCCACTCTACGGCCGAACCAAACGCACGGACCGGGTTCTATGGGCACCTCCGGTTATCTGCAGCCGGAGACGCCGGGAGGCCCCATTCACGCCGGATTCACGCGCAGCTAGCGTGGGTCCCACTGTGAGAGCGCTTCGTCCCTTCACGGACCCGCGGACCTACAAGGCATTGCTCTTCCTCCTCAGCGCCCTGCCGCTCGGCGCCCTTGGGGTGACCGTGCTCTTCGCCGGGACGCTCGTCACCGGCCTGCTGGCGATCACGCCTCTCGTCGTGCCCGCCCTGATCGCGTTCGGCGTGCTCGTCCGGCTGCTCGCCCGTGCAGAGGGCGCCCTCGCGGCTCGGCTCCTCGGCGCCCGGGCGCGCCCGGCTCGGCGCGCACCGGCGCCCGCCGGCTTCTGGCAGCGCGGGTGGGCCGTCCTCACGGACGCCGGCTTCTGGAAGGCGCAGGCGTACTTCCTCCTCCGCTTCTTCGCCGGCTGGCCATCGGCGCTGATCCCATTGACGCTCCTCGCCCACGGGCTGGGCGCGATCGCAGCCCCGATCACCTACCGCTGGCTGCCCGCGGACGACGGCGTGGGCAACGGGCTCGACTACGAGGTATGGAACGTAGACACGCTTCCCGAAGCGTTCCTGGTCGTCCCCATCGGCTTCGTCCTCCTCGTGGCCGCCGTCGCCGTCGTGCGGCCGCTGGCCGCGCTGTGGCGGGGGCTCGCGAACAGGCTCCTGGGAGGCACTATGCCCACGGTGATGTCGGATGCCGAGAAGGAAGATCAGCGTCGACGTGCCCTGGCCGCTCACGGGGCCGTCTTCCTCGGCCTCAATGCCGTGCTCGTCGTCATCTGGGCGCTGACGACGCGGGGCTACTTCTGGCCGGAGTGGGTCCTGCTTCCCGACCGGCCTGCTCCTCGCGGTGCACGGGTGGGTCACTCTCGTGCTCAGCAAACCGGGCCTCGTGCCACGGAGGCTGGGGCGCTGCATTCGCGATCCACGTCGGGATCTCGGCAACCGTCGGCGTGTTTCTCGTCCTCGTCTGGGCGCTGACCACGCGAGACTACTTCTGGCCCGTGTGGCCGCTCCTCGGGCTCGCACTCCTCCTCCTCGCCCATCTCGCCTACGTCCTCCTGACCTCGCCCGATCGAGCCGACCTGGAGAAGCGAATCGACGTTCTGACGACGAGTCGTGCGGGCGCGGTCGAGGCGGAGGAAGCCAAGCTCCGTGGGATCGAGCGCGACCTCCACGACGGCGCTCAGGCGCGGCTCGTCGCGCTGGGGATGAACCTCGGCATGGCCGAGCAGAAGCTCGCCGCCGACCCCGAAGGCGCCCGGCAGCTGCTCTCGGAAGCCAGACAGGGGGCGCACGAGGCCCTCGAGGAGCTGCGGGACCTTGCCCGCGGCATCCACCCGCCCGTCCTCGCCGACCGGGGCCTCGAAGCAGCCGTCGGCGCGCTCGCGGCCCGCTCCCCGATCCGGGTCAACGTCTCGGTCGAGGCCGACCGGCCGCCTGCTGCCGTCGAGACCGCCGCCTACTTCGTCGCCGCCGAAGCGCTCGCCAACGCGAGCAAGCATGGAGATCCGACGCACGTCGACATCCGGATCGTCCGCGACCGGCGTGAGCTCGTCGTCGAGGTCGTCGACGACGGCCGCGGCGGCGCCGACCCAGCCGGCTCCGGCTTGACCGGGATGCGGCGACGGGTCGAGGCGCTCGACGGGAAACTGCGCGTCACGAGCCCAGCGGGCGGGCCGACAATCATCCGCGCGGAGTTGCCGTGCGCGTCGTGATCGCCGAGGACCTCGTCCTGCTCCGGGAAGGGCTCGACCGGCTTCTCCGCGACAACGGCCTCGAGGTCGTGGCCGCCGTCGAGGACCGGCACGCGCTCGTCTACAGCGTCATGCGCGAGAAGCCTGACGTCGCCATCGTCGACATCCGCCTGCCGCCGAGCTTTCGCGACGAAGGCGTGCGAGCGGCCCTCGAGATCCGCGAGCGCTCGCCGGAAACGGGAATCCTGATCCTGTCCCAGTACGTCGAGCAGGCGTATGCCTCCGAGCTCCTCGCCGACGGCGGCGGCGGAGTCGGCTACCTGCTCAAGGACCGGGTCTTCGACGTGGACGAGTTCGTGGACGCCGTCCGCCGGGTCGCCCAGGGCGGAACGGCTCTCGATCCACAGGTCGTGGCCCAGCTCGTGTCCCGCCACAGGCAGGGAAGCCCGCTCGATCGCCTCACCGCACGGGAGCGCGAGGTGCTCGGGCTGATGGCAGAAGGACGGTCGAACGCCGGCATCGCCGAGACGCTCGTGCTGACCGTCGGCGCGGTCGAGAAGCACATCGCCCGCATCTTCTCCAAGCTCGGCCTCCCGCCCTCGGAGAGCGACCACCGGCGCGTACTCGCGGTCCTCGCGTTCCTGCAGGGAGAAGGCTCAGGAAGGTAGCTCGGCCAGCCGCTCGGCCATGTTCTCGAGAAGCGGCCAGGCGACCGTCGGGTTCGCATCCACGAACGGTCGGAACTCCCAGGCGCTGAGCGTGAAGCAGCGCAGATCGGTCTCGGCCGTGACGGTCGCCGTCCGCGGTAGGTCGTAGACGAGGCCGATCTCGCCGAAGTAGTCGCCCGGGCCGAGCACGGCCTTTCTCTCGCCTGCGTGGACGACGGCCGCCCGTCCCTCGGCGATGATGAAGAAGGCGAGAACCCGGGCGCCGCGGGCGCCCTCCCTCGTGATCGTGGCGCCCTTCGTGAAGGTGTGTTCCCTGAACTGGCCCGCGAGTGCCTCGAGCTCCGGCCTCCCGACGCCCGCGAGCAACGGCACGCGGCTCAGTGCCTCGACCTCGACCGCCACGGGCGAGGATCATAGAGTACGAGCAGCAGATGCCCCCAGCGCCCCTCCCGGCCGAGCTCCAGCGCTTCCTCGCAAAGCCGCGGCACGCCGTCGTCGGCACGGTTCGGAAGGACGGCTCGCCCGTGACGACGCCCTGCTGGTACGGCGTCGCCGACGACGGCCGGATCGTCCTCTCCATGGGCCAGGAGAGCCACAGGCTCCGCCATCTCCGTGGCGAGCCCCGAGTGGCGCTGACCGTGCTGGGGGACGACTGGTACGCCCACGTCTCCATCCTCGGGCGCGCCGTCGAGTTCAGGAGCGACGACGAGCTGGCCGACATCGACGCCCTCTCGAACCGCTACGTGGGAGAGCCCTACGAGGACCGCGAGTTTCGCGGGACGACGGTCTTGGTCGAGATCGAGCGCTGGCACACCTGGGGCGACCCGGCCGCGGAGGCAGACGGCTGACAGGTGACGAGGGCGGCCGCGGCGCACGCGGCCACACTCGCATCGCCTACGAGAACGTGGCAACCCGGCGGTGCCGGAGTACGACGACCCAAGTGCCCGCGGCAAGCAGTACGAGCCCGAACGCCGTGGCGGCGCCGATGCCCGCATCGATCCAGTCGATCCCGTCGGCCGGCTGCTTCGCGACCGACGCCTCACCGGGGGTGAACCGGTCGGCCCGGTCGTCCGGGCGAACGGGAGCGCCGGTCTCGCCGGCTCCTTCAGTCCCAGGGACGAAGTCCTCGAACACGTAGCCGTCCGGCAGCCCGTGCGGAGGCGGATCGGCCTGCGCGGATGCGGGGACAGCTGCGAACGCAACCACCGAAACCGCGACTGCGATTCGGCGAGTGATCTGACGCTTGGTCATGGTTCCTCCTTCTCCGTCGACCGTCCTGTTCGGTCGTTGGGGCCAACGTGGAGGACGGTGGTTGTGTTTTGGCTGCAGGTGCGCCAAAGTTGGTTGCAAGCTTGCTGCGGTCAGGTGTGCTGCGGCTCCAGAAGCGCGTCTCGGCTGGCCACGCGTAAAGGAGCGGATGGACTTCCGAATCCTGGGCCCCTCTGGAAGTTTCCGACGAGGGCCGGCGAATCGAGATCGGGGGTCGCCAGCAGAGCGCGCTCCTCGCCGTTTTGGTCCTGCACCCGAACGAGCTCGTCTCGCAGGACAAGCTGATCGACGAGCTCTGGGGCGAGAACATCTCCCTGGGAACAGCTCCCTCGAGCGTCGCAGTCGGGGCTGGCAGCGTCTGGGTGCTCGACGCCAACGACAGGACCATCTCCCGAATCGACCCGCAGACGCGAGATCTCCGAGCCCATACTTCTCGGCGCCGTACGCCGCGCAGGCGACCGAGATCCTGCTCGAGGCGATCGCCCGGCCCGACGGCACCCGCTCTTCGGTCACCAGGGAGCTTCTCCGGACGAGGGTCGAGGACGGCATCCTCGGGGACACTCGCTTCGACGAGAACGGCGACCTCGTGGAAGGGCCAGTGACCATCTTCCGCATCGTCGGCAAGGGGGACGTGAACACTCAGGACGGCTTCGAGGGCGCGAACGTCGATCGAGTGATCACCGCCCGCGCCGATCTCCTTCGCTGAGCATGCGGGGGCCCGCCCCGGTCGAGGACGGGCCCCGGCGAGGCTAAGTTCTACGCCGCCAAGTCGAGGGCCGGCTCTGCCTCTTCCTCTGCCGCCGGGGCGAGATCCTCGCCCCGGACGACGAACAGCGACACGAGCACGCCCATGACGGCGATCGCGGCGCCGGCGACGAAGGCGATCTGGAAGCCGTCCGTGAGGGCGACCGGGAGCGCATCCCCGGCCGAGACTCCGTCGTTGGCGGTCGACGTGGCGAGCGTTGAGAGGATGGCGACACCAAGCGCGCCGCCGATCTGCTGCGACGTGTTGATGAGCCCGGACGCGAGACCGGCTTCGGACTCTCGCACGCCCGCTAGCGCGGCGATCGAGATGGGCACGAACGAGAAACCCAGCCCGATGGCGATAAGGAGGAAGCCGGGCAGGAGGTCGGCGACGTAGGACCCTCCGACCGAGACCTGTGAGAAGTACACAAGCCCGGCCGTGAGTGTGGCCATCCCCGCCACTAGAACCGGCTTCACCCCGACGCGGTTGACCAACTGGGCAGCCACACCCGACCAGATGATCGCCGTCCCGGCCACGGCCAGGTAAGCAATGCCGGTCTTCAGCGGCGAGTAACCGAGGACCTGCTGCATGTAGAGCGTGAGCATCAGGAACATGGCGAAGACGGCGGTGCCGAGGATGAGGCCGGCGATGTTCGCGCCGGTCAGCGTGCGTAGCCGGAAGATCGAGAACGGCATGAGCGGCTCCGCGGCCCGCGCCTCCCAGGCGAGAAACGCGCCCAGCAGGACGACCGAGGCCGCGAAGAAGCCGATCGTCTCCGCCGAGCCCCAGCCGTAGTCGCTCGCCTGCGTAATGGCGTAGACGAGGACGACGAGCCCGCCCGTAACGAGAGTCGCCCCCGGGAGATCGAAGCTGCGCGCCCTGAGGTCCCGGCTCTCGCTCAGCAGCACCGGCGTCAGCGCGAGGGCGGCGAGACCGACGGGAACGTTGATGAAGAAGATCCACTCCCAGCTGAGGACATCGGTGAGGATCCCGCCCAGAAGGACGCCGGCGACGGCTCCGAAGGCGCCCACCCCGCCCCACGCGCCGAGCGCAGCATTGCGCTCTCGCCCCTCGGCGAACATCGTCATCAGGATCGAGAGAGCGGCAGGCGTGATGATCGCCGCGCCCAGGCCCTGAAGCGCGCGGGCCCCGATGAGCGTCGCCTCGCTCCAGGCCAGGCCGGCGAGGAGCGACGAGACCGTGAAGAGGATGGTGCCGGCCACGAACACGCGCCGCCGGCCGAGGAGATCGGCCGCGCGCCCGCCGAGCAGGAGGAAGCCGCCGAACAGAAGCGCATAGGCGCTGATCACCCACTGGAGGTTCTCCTGCGAAAAGCCAAGGTCGACCTGGATCGAGGGCAGCGCCACGTTCACGATTGCGATGTCGAGCACGACCATGAACTGCACCGCGCAGAGCAGCGCGAGCGCGAACCACTTCCGTTCGAGAGAGGCAGCCATCTCAGTCCTTTCTTCGGGTCCGTCGAAGCATGCTGCCGAAACTACAGGAAGAACTTGCGTTTCGCAAGTTAAGACTGAACAACAGCAAGTTCATGCGCTACAATCGCAAGCACATGGCCAAGCGCTTCGACCAGTACTGCCCCGTTGCGCACTCCCTGTGCCTTGTCGGCGAGCGCTGGGCGCTCCTTATCGTCCGGGAGCTCATGCGAGGACCCAAGCGCTACACGGACCTGGGCGAAGGCCTCCCCGGCATCGGGACGAACATCCTCGCGGCGCGGCTGCGCTCCCTCGAGGAAGCCGGCGTCGTCCGAAAGCGCAGGCTGCCACCCCCCGCCGCCTCGACCGTCTACGAGCTGACCGAGTACGGCGCGGAGCTCGAGGAGGTCATCTACGCGCTCGCCCGCTGGGGCGCCCGCTCGCTGGGCCCGCCGGGGCCCGAGGACGAGCTCTACCCCGAGTGGGGCGTCAACGCCTTCGCCGCTCTCTACTCGCCCGAGGCGGCGCGCGGGCTCACCGAAACCTACGTCCTGCGGATCGACGACGACGTCTTCTCCGTCCACCTCGAAGACGGGCGAATGCATGCGTCGGTCGGCGCCGCCGAGAACGCCGACCTCGAGGTCACGCTCGACATGCCGACGTTCTTCCAGCTCGCGAACGGCGAGCTCACGCCGGAGGCTGCCCTCGACCAGGGCGTGGCGGCGATCGAGGGCGACCCTGCGACGTTCGAGCGCTGCTTCCGGGTTCTCAGCATGACGCCGAGGATCCGCACGGCGGCCTAGCTCCGGCGGGGTGTGCTCAGCCGCACCTCCGGACGCCTGCTGACCCCACTGACGGACGGACGGGGTCCGGGAAGGATGAACCGTCGAAGTCCGTCTAACGAATCAGAGGACAAGATGGCCGCAATCGATTCGATCAGCAGCGAGCTCGACGGAATGGAGACCGAAGAGGAGCGCGTCTTCTCGTGGCGCCACGCGAACCTGCTCGCGGCGGGCTACGACCACCGCCTCGCCTTCAAGCTGGCTCTGCAGCCGGCCGTCGACCTCCACCTCGCTCTCCGCCTCCGCCGAGCCGGCTGCCCGCCGGACACCGCGCTCCGCATCCTTCTCTAGGGGGCTGGCCACCGCCCGCGTGTGACGCACGCCTGAGCACGGTGTAGGTTCGGCGGGTGCCGCCGCTCGCCGACGCTGCCGACGTCGCACACCGCCTCACCGAGACCGAGGTCGTCGCCTATGTCCTCGTCGATCTCGCGATCATTCTCGCTGCGGCCCGGGTCGTCGGCTCGGTGTTCGTAAAGCTGAACCAGCCGCGCGTGATCGGGGAGATCGTCGCCGGGATCCTGCTCGGCCCCACCGTCCTCGGCGGCTCTGTGTCCTCCGGGCCCGACGACCCCGGATCCGGGCTCGTGAACGAGCTCTTTCCCTTCGAGTCGTTCGAGTTTCTCAACCTTCTCGCGATGCTCGCGCTCGTTCTCTTCATGTTCCTCGTCGGCCTCGAGGTCGAGCAGCGCTTCTTCCGCGGCCGCGGCCGACAGATCGTCGTTCTCGCTCTCGCCGTCACCGTCGTGCCCTTCGTCGTCGGCTTCGGAGTCGCAGCAGTGCTCGACGAGCCGAACGTGTGGCGTGCCCTCACGAACCGAAGCGGCGAGGATGTTTCCTTCGTCACTCACGCTCTCTTCATCGGCGCCGGCCTGGCCGTGACGGCGTTCCCGGTGATGGCGCGCATCCTCCAGGAGAAGCACATGCTCTCGACCGACATGGGCGCGGTCGCCATCGGCGCGGCCGCCGTCTCGCTGCCGCTCATGTTCGTGGTCATCGCGAGCGCATTCGCCACCGGCCCGCACGGCGTTCCCGACTCGGCCGCCCTCAAGCTGCTTCTCGGCCTGGCGCTCGCGGCCTTCCTCTTCGTCGTCGTGCGGCCGGCGCTCGCCTGGGTGCTAGACCGCCGCTACAGCCCAGGCGGGGAGCTCGACGCGAGCCTCTTCGCGCTGCTTCTGATCGGCGTCTTTCTCACCGCAGCTGCGACCGACCGCATCGGCATCCAGGCCCTGACCGGCGGCTTCCTCTTCGGCGCCGCCGTCCCCCAGATCCCGGGACTCGCCCAGGCGGTGCTCTCGCGGCTGGAGGACCTCGTCGTGATCGTGCTCATCCCTGTCCTGCTAACCGTCTCGGGCCTGCAGACGGACCTGCGCGCGTTCGGGCTCGCGGACATCGGCGGGCTCCTCCTCTTCCTCGCCGCGATGATCGTGGCCAAGTGGGGTGTGAGCGCGTTCACCGGCCCGCTGGTCGGCCTGACCTGGCGGGAGTCGAATGCCGTCGGCGTGCTCATGAACTGCCGCGGGCTCGAGATCCTGATCGTCGGCCTCATCGGCCTGCAGGCCGGCGTCCTGACCGAGCAGATGATGGCCGTCTTCGTCGTGGGAGCGATCGTGACGACCCTCATGACGGGCCCGCTCTTCGACCGCTTCGCGCCCGGTGCGGGGGGGTGACACCGACCTGGGCCGGGCCGCCTCCCCGCACCGCTGAGCTCTGCGGGTTAGGCCTCGGCCTGCTCCGCAATCGTGAATGCGACCCGGTTGTCCTCGACGCGCGCATCGAGAACCTTGTCGTCGAGGAGCGAGGCCGCCTCGGGTTCGAGGAAGACCCTGGCCCCCTCCTCGTCGATCACCTCGTCGTCCTCGGCGGGCTGCGGAACGACGCTGAGCTGCAAGTTCGCCTCCGTTCCGGCCGGCTCGGCCACCATCCGCAGACCGCCCGTCTCGTCGAGCTCCGGGGAGGACGAGATGATGTCCCTCACGGCCTGAACCGCGCTGTCGGTGAGTGCGAGCATCGCGCTCACCTCCTTCCTGGTTGGTTCCGGTCGAGCGGGCCAGGCTAGCAGCCGAAGGCGGCCGCCCGGGCGGGCCTACAGTTCGCGCCCTCGCGTACCCGCTGCCGCTCGGGTGGCTCGGACCCGGACGGAGGAGGCGAACGAAGCCCCAGACGACGAGGGCCGCGAGCCCCGCGGCGAGCGCCACGACGATGATCAGGTTCGCGTGCGGCGCCCCGACGAGCTTCAGGCCGCTGAGGGCGAGGACAGCCGCGAGCGCCAAACGCAGGACCTGCTCCGGCATGCGGACGCTGACCTGGCTCCCGATCAAGACGCCCGGAACCGAGCCGAGCAGCAGCCAGCCCATCGCCCCGAGCTCGACGTTCCCGGCGACCAGGTGGCCCAGTCCGGCGACCCAGAGCAGGGCAGCGGCATGGAAGATGTCGGTGCCGACGACGACCCGGGCAGCGAGGGGGAAGGCGAGCAGCATGGCGAGCGCGAAGAGCGTCCCGCTGCCGACGGACGTGAGGCCCACGATGAACCCGCCGACCGCCCCGATCGTGACGGCGACGATTCGGTCCCGCTTGCTCAGCCGCCCCAGCGCTGACGCCGTCCCGGCTGGATGCGTGAAGGCCTTGGCGACGAACGCGAGGGCGCCGATCAGCAGGGTGGCGCCCAGCAGCTTGCCCTGCACCGAGTCGACGCTGTCGCCGTACCGGTCCGTCAGGTAGGTGGCGAACCAGACGCCGACCAGGGACATGGGCGCGCTTCCGAGCAGCATCCAGCCGCCCAGGCGCGCTCTCACCGTGCCGAGGCGGCGGTGACGGACGGCGCCGAACGACTTGAAAACGGCGCCGTGCAGGATGTCGGTGCCGATCGCCACGGCCGGGTTGAAGTTGAAGAGGAAGATAAGGATCGGCGTCATGAGCGAGCCGCCGCCCATTCCCGTCATCCCGACGAGAACGCCGATGACAAGGCCTGCAAACGCGAGCCGTGGGTCGGTCATCGGGTCAGTGGACGACGAGAACGTCGCAGGGGGCGCGCCGTAGGACTTCCTGGTTGACGCTTCCCTCCACCAGACGCTCGAAGAATCCCTTCCTGCGCGTTCCGACGACGATGAGGTCCGCGCTTCGCCTGCGCGCGAGCTCCACGATGGCCTCGGCTGGGTGTCCGACCGACGGAACGAGCTCTGCGGGCAGGCCGCGCTCCTCCAGGTAGCGCCCGGCCTGTCCGAGTCGTTCCCGCGCGAAGTGCTCCTCGCCCTCGGCCTCCTCGGCGCCGACCGACGCCGCGACCGTCGTCACGATGAGCGTCGAGCCCAGCGCCTCGGCGAGGTCGGCGGCGCGGCCAAGCGTCTCACTCGTCGGATCGTCGTAGGCGACCACGATGGTTTTTGGTACCGGCACGTCGAACGGGAGCCTAAGCTCTCTGCCGGAACGTCCCGTGAGGCCGATCGATGCAGCGCGACGGGCGTCAGGACGCCGTCGCAAGTATCGGTCAGGGCAGGACCGCCACGGCCTCGACCTCGAGCCTCGCGCCCGGGACGGCGAGGCGGCTCACCTCGACGAGGGTGCTCGCGGGCAGGGTGACACCGAAGAACTCCTGGCGGATCGGGTTTATGGTCGGCCGATCGTCGACGTCCGTGAGGAAGAGCGTCACCTTGACGACGTCCTGGGGCCCGGCGCCTGCGGCCGCGAGCACGCGGCGCAGACCCTCGAAGACGGCGCGCGCCTGCTCTGTGACGTCGTCGCCGCCGACGAGCCGACCCTCGCTGTCGACTGGGACGACACCCGACACGAACAGGAGGTCTCCCGCCCGCACTGCGTCCGTGTAGTGACTGAGGGGAGCGTTCATCCCTTCGACCCTGTACTCCTGACGCTTACTCACTGTGCTGCCTTCCCTCCTCAGCTCATGTAGGGCTCGCGCCGCGGCCCGACCTTCGTCCGGATTCGGTAGAGCGAGGTCGAGCTCGGCATGAACAGGGTATGCCAGTCGTCGCCGCCCCAAGCCAGGTTCGCGACGATCTCCGGCACCTCGATGATGCCCAGGTGCACGGCCTCCGGGCTGATCACCCAGACGCCTCCGGGGCCGGTTACCCAGACGTTGCCGCGCTCGTCGCATTTCATCCCGTCGGCGACGCCTTCCTCGAAGACGCCCGTGCCGAATCCCTCGAAGAACATTCGCGCCTGCGAGAGCGAGCCGCCGGCGTTCACGTCGTAGACCTTGATGCAGGCCTTCACCGTATCGTCGACGTAGAGGAGCGACTCGTCTGGCGAGAAGCAGAGCCCGTTGGGCTGCTCGTACTCGTCTCGGTCGACGACGAGCTCCGGCTCGCCGCCGGCGGGCGGGATCCGGTAGACGCCCTGGAAGCCGAGCTCGCGCTCGCGCTCAACCCCGTCGCCCGGCATGCGCCCGTACCACGGGTCGGTGAAGTAGACCGAGCCGTCGGCGCGAACGACGACGTCGTTCGGACTGTTGAGCTCCTTGCCTTCGAAATGCGAGGCGACCGTCTCGCGCGTGCCGTCCGGCCGCTCCCGAACGAGCAAGCTCGTCGAGTGTTCGCAGACGAGGAGGTTTCCCTCGGCGTCGTACGTCATCCCGTTGCACTTGTTCGAGGGCCGCATGACCTCCTGAATGCCGTCGGTCTCACTCCAGCGGCGTCGGACGTCGCCCGGCAAGTCGCTGAAGTAGAGCGCGTGCTCCCGCGCATTCCAGATCGGCCCCTCGGTGAACATGAAGCCCGTCGCGACCTGGTCGACCTCGACGTTCGGATCGATGAGGTCCTCGAGCGCAGCCACATTGACCTGCACGCCCATGCCCGCTCCTTTCACCCTCTGCCCCGGCGAATCGCGTCGACACGATCGGAGAAGCCGTCGAGCTCTTCGACCCCGTCGAGCGCGCCGAGCTCGAGCTCGTACTCTCGCTGTTCCCCGGGGGCCAGCTCGATCAGCTCGCCCCGCTCGCGGGCGTCGACTCGCCCGGCAGTCCGGTTCGTGCACGGCTCGATCCCCACGACGTACGTCCCCTCCCCGAGCATGCGCCAGACGAAGTGGTGCGGCAGCTGCTCGAGGCGGAAGACCTCGTAGACGCCGATACCGAGCCTTCGGTTGACGACCGCGACCGGCACCGTCCCTCCCTCTTCGGAGGCGAGCTCGTGTTCGAAGACCTGCTCGACATACCCCTCCTCAGGCGCCGCGAAGGTTGTATAGCCGTCGGTTCGGTAATCGCCGCGAGCCGCGACGGCGGTGGCCGGAACGATCAGCTCCGAGCCCTCGTCGACGACGGGGAAGCCCACGTTGACGTGGTAGAGGAGCATGTGCGGTGTCCGGTCGAATCCGACGTTCTCGACGGTGTCGCGGACGGTGAAGCTCGACTCGCCCACGCGCGCCTCGATCCGCCGTCGAAGCAACAGGCGCTCCGCGAAGACGGCGGTCTGCAGCACTTCCCCCTCCGCGAAGAGAACGCACTCGTCGCCGTCCCAACGCTCGCCGTAGGCAACGAGCCGGCCGGGACGGTTCGAGACGCGACCATGGAGCCCGTACTCCTCGACCACCCTCGGGGGATAGTGGTACTGCTCCGCCGTATCGGTCGCCATGAAGAGCGCATGGTCGAGGCCACACGTCGTCAGGAGGCCGCCGCCCCAGGTGCGAAACCACCCGAGTCCCTGCGGCTCGGAGAACCATGGTCCGGCGAAGCCGACTGCGGACGTCCAGGCGAGAGGCCGCCCACGATGCTCGCAGCGGCCGATGTCGAAGGCCCGGTCGACGACGACGTCGAACGCAAAGCCCGAGCCCGTGCGGAACTCGAGCACGCGGACCCCTCGCTCGGCCCCGTCCGCGAGCTCGACCAGCCGCACCCCCGCGACCTGGTCGAGTCGTCCCACGCGACGCAAGAGGTCGTCACGGCCGTAGCCCGTGCCGAAGAGGTCAGGCATTCACGTGCTCACGTCCTAGTGCATTGCCCAACCGCCGTTGATCCCGATCGTCTGACCGGTGATGAAAGACGAGGCGTCGCTCGCGAGGAAGATGGTGAGGTTGCCGATGTCTTCGGGCGTGCCGCGCCGCTTCAGGCATTGCTGGTCGAGGACCCACTGACTGTATTCGTCGGGGTTCGGGTGAATCTTCTCCGCGTCCGTCGGAAAGGCGCCCGGCGCGATCGCGTTGACCGTCACGCCCTCAGGCCCAACCTCGCGTGCAAGCGCACGCGTAAAGCCAATGACTGCGCCCTTCGACGAAACGTAGTCGAGCAGTAGCGCTGAGCCCACGAAGAACGTGATCGAAGTCACGTTGATGATCCGGCCCCGGCCCCGCTCCCTCATCGACGGGTACGCGGCGCGGGCACACAGGAAGTACCCCTTGAGGTTCGTCGCGAGGACCGAGTCCCACTCTTCCTCGGCGATCTCCGTCCATTCGCGGCTTGGGTAGACGGCTGCGTTGTTGACGAGCACGTCGATTCCACCGAGCTCGCCGCTGACGGTCGAGGCCATCTCCTCCACCGCTGTCCGGTCGGAGATGTCGCAGAGAACGGGAAGCGCTTGCCCGCCCGCCGCTCCCACGAGCTCGGCGACCGAATCGACCCTCTCCTCCACCCGATCCACAACGGCAACCGTGGCGCCGGCGGCGGCGAGCGACCGGCACATGTCGGCCCCCAACCCGCCTCCACCGCCCGTGACGATCGCGACCCTGCCGTCGAGGCGAAAGGCGTCGGAGCTCAACTAGCCACCATGGCCGGCATCGTCTCCGCGAGTGCAACGGCTCGGTGCTCGCCGGCGGAGCGGTAGCCCGCCTCGACGAGCGCCATCGTCCCGAGCGTCGTCCGTCCGGAGATCTCCGGCTCGGCGTCCTCCTGGATCGCGCGCATGAGCTGGGCCATCGTCCCCTTGAAGGCCTGCGGGAACCAGTGCTCCTCCCAGCGGGGCCGTTCCCACTCACCGTCCATCGCACGCGTCGTCCAGTCGATCGTCGACGGGCTTCCCTCCGGGTAGTCCGGCCATCCGATCGTGCCCTTCGCGACGCCTTCGGTCCCTTCCACACGCCATTCGATCCTGTGGTCGACCCAGGTGAAGCAGTTGTCGATCGAGACGGCGCGGAAGCCGGTCGGGTACTCGAGGACGTAGACCGCCATCCCGTCCTCGTGCGGGAAGTCGTGGCTAGGGTCGTCTCGGACCGAGACGAGGATGCTCTCCGGATCCCCGAAGAGAAACCTGAAGATGTCGAGGTGGTGGATCGACATGTTGAGCAGCGCGATCCGCCCATAGGGCTTGATGAAGTCCTGCCAGTGGGGCCGCGCGTTCATGACGATCTCCGCCACGACGGCCTCGCCGAGCTCTCCACCGTCGAGAAGAGTCTTGAGCGCCCGCATCGACTGGTCGTAGCGCATGTTGTGATTGACCCCGAGCTTCACGCCTGCCTCGTCGCAGACCTGGACCATCTCGACGGCCTCCTCGAGGGTGAAAGCGACGGGCTTCTGGGCGAGGATGCCCTTGACGTGGGGCCGCTTCACGGCCTCGCGAACGATCCCGAGCTGTTGGTCCGGCGGAAACGCGACGTCCACGATCTCGACGCGCGTATCGTCGAGCAGCTCCTCCCACGTCTCGTGCACCGTCGCGACTCCCCGCTCTTCCGCCGCGGCGCGCGCCTTCGCGGGCGTCCTGGACGCGATCGCGACGACGTTGAAGCCGGCTTCCCCGTAGGCCACGAGGTGGATGTCCTTCATGATGAAGCCGGCTCCAATGCAGCCGATGCCGTAGTCCGTCTTCGGCGGCAGGTTCGGGCCGATGTTGAGATCGATCGACATGCCCGCTCCTAGGCCCGTACGCCGATCTCGCGCATGATCTTGGCGGTCTCCCGGTAGGCCTCCTCCGTCCACTCGACGATCTTGTCCGGATCAGGCGAGTACTCGAGCTCGATCGACACGGTTCCGTCGTAGCCCGTGTCCCGGATCGCCGCGAGGTAGTCCTTGATCGGGGTCACGCCTCGCCCCGCCGGGAGGTCGCCGTGCTTTTCGCCGTCACAGTCGGAGAGGTGGATGTGGCCGATGAGCCCCGTCAGCTTCTCCACGTCGTCGAACGAGGCGCGGGCGAGGTGGAGGTGGGAGATGTCGGCGTTCGCGCGCACGGCCGGATTGTCCACCTCCTTGACGAAGCGGACCAGCTCGTCGACGTCCTTCAGGAGTGCCTGGTCGAAGGGCTCGAGCTCGAGCACGACCTCGAGGCCCTTGGACTGGGCGTATTCGCCGATCTGGCCCACCGCCTCCTTGGCCAGGTCCCAGATGGCTTCGTTGGGGAAGACCTCTCCGTCCCAGTAGTACTCGCCGACGACCAGAAGGACGTTGCGTGCACCCAGATAGGCACCCTGGTCGACGTACGCCTTGACGCGGTCGAGCGTAAAGCGGCGCACCGGGGGGTTGAAGTCGACGACCCCGAAGGCGACGCAAACGACCGATCGGATCGGCAGCCCGACCTCCTCGCTCGTCTCTTTGATCCGCTTGCGCGTCTCGTCGTCGATGTCGAGGGGATCTTCGAAGATGTCGTACGTGTCGAAACCGATCCTCTTCGCCTGGCGAATGCCGTCCTCGAGACCGACCTTCGTATCGAACCAGGTCGAGCTGATCATGCCGAGCTCCATGCGAGCCTCCTTCTTACGGTGTGTACATGGACGTGGGGATCTCGGACGCCGGCGCCGGTGCCCCGTATGAGAGGTAGCCGCCGTCGACGACGAACGATTGCCCGGTGACGAACGAGGCAGCGTCGGAGACGAGGAAGGCGACCACTTTCGCCACCTCAACCGGGTCTGCGAGCCGATCCGCGGGCGTCCTGTCGCGGATGCGCGGCTCGCTGAGGAGCCCTTGCTCGATCGCATTCGCGATCATCGGCGTGCGGACATAGCCCGGCGAGACGGCGTTCACTCGCACACCGCGCGAGGCCCACTCGACGGCGAGAGCGCGGGTCAGGCCGACGAGGCCCGCTTTGCTCGAGCAATAGGCGGCGCGCCCGGGCATCCCGAGCGCAGCCGAGATCGAGGCAACGTTCACGATCGAGCCGCGGCCGGCCGCGAGCATGCGCGCGCCGAAGACCTGGCAGCAGCGGAAGGCCCCGGTCAAATTGACGTCGATCACCTCGAGCCAGCGCTCCTCCGGGATCACCTCGGAAGGCCCGATCCGGTTCACGCCCGCGTTGTTCACGAGCACCGTCGGCTCACCGAACGAGGCCAAGACCTCCGCGCTCGCACGCTCGATGGACGCGCGATCGGTGACGTCGAGCTCGACGTCGGCCCCGTGCACGTCGGTGCGCGCGACCCGGGCGCCCTCCGCGGCAAGCACGTCGGCGATCGCAGCGCCGAGGCCCGCAGCCGAGCCGGTGACGATCGCGACCTCGCCCTCGAGCGTCATGCGACGGCCTTCCAGGAGAGCCCGTCCGCGGACTCCTCCGCGCGGCCGGCCGCCACCAGCTCGCGGAGGTGGGCACGAAGGGGGCCCGCGAGCTCGTTCGGCATCGACGTGAAGGGACCGAGGACTGGGGTCTGTCAGCTCGAGCATGCGTCGCGAGCGTCACCTCGCCCTCCGACGTCAGGACGTCCGCGACGGTGACGCGCGCGTCGCGAACGAACGCGAGCGTGTCCTCGAGGAACCCTTCGACCGTCGGGCCCTCGATGACGTCGTAGTGCGCCGTCAGAAGACGCGCCGGCGCGAGCCTCTGTAGCAGCCGCACCGAGCCTTCGTAGGCGGCAGCGTCGAAGTAGGGCGGTGGATGGATGACGTTGCCTTCCATGTCGAGGAGCCCGCGCGCGAGGACGGCGTCCATGACGATCGCCGTGCGCGAGCGCGGTTCCCAGAGGCCGAGGTGTCCGCGGCTGTGCCCAGGGAGGTGCAGGACGCGGACCTCCAGGGAGCCGCCGAGCCGGAGCACCTCGCCGCCGCGCAGCTGCACGTCGACGGGAACGTCGGGCCCCATCGCGTCACGAAGCCACGCGGCCGCGTCGGGCGGGTAGCCGACCCCGTGGGCCGCGTACCAGCCGTACCGTTCTCGCAGGATCCGCTCGCGGTCGCCGATCCAGCCCGCGTCGTCCGCGTGCGCGCAGAAGAGCGCGCCGGGCGCCGCCGCACGGACCGCGGCGTTGCCCCCGAAGTGGTCGACGTCGGCATGCGAGACGAGCACGAAGTCGAGCTCGGCCGGATCGACGCCGGCGGCGCCGAGGAAAGGAAGGACGACGGAGTCGGGGGTCTCGGCCACGCCACTGTCGACGAGCACGCTTCGTCTCGTCGTGGAGGAGGTACTGCGCGAACGGCCGGGGCCCGAGGACGCTCTCGATCCGGTGGATGCCCGGGACGACTTCCATGGCTACGAGTAGTCGAGGTAGACGGTCTTCGTCTGCGTGAAGAACTCGGCGGCCGCGCCCAGCTCCTTCGGGCCGACCGCCGATTCCTTCAGCCCGCCGAAGGGCAGGTGCGCCTCGGCCCCGATCGGCGGCTTGTTGATGTGGACGACTCCGGTGTCCGTCTCGTGCATGAAGCGGATCGCCTTCTCGAGGTCCCGCGTATAGATCGACGACGAGAGGCCGTAGCGCGTCGACACGGCGACGGCGATCGCCTCGTCGAAGTCATCGACCTCGAGGATCGGGAGTACCGGGCCGAAGACCTCCTCACGGGCGATCGTCATCGTCGGCGCAACCTTGGCGAGCAGCGTCGGCTCGAGGAAGTAGCCGCCCCCGTTGCCGGCCCGCCGGCCGCCCTCGACGACGACCGCTCCCTCGGCCTTCGCGCGCTCGATCTGCTCGAGCACCTCCTGCAGAGAGGTCTCGTCGACCATGGGCCCGATGTCGGCATCCTTCCTGGTCGCCAGGGCCGACCCGGACTGCCCGCGTCGCGGCGCCGAGCCGCTCGGTCAGGTCCTCCGCGACCGAGCGCACGGCGATGATCCGCCGCGGCGCCGTGCAGCGCTGGCCGGTGGTGCCGTAGCACGCGGCGACGGAGCCCGTAGCAGCGCGGTCGAGGTCGGCGTCCTCGAGGACGACGACGGCGTTGTGCCCGCCCATCTCCGCCTGCACTTTCTTGCCGAGCCGTGCCGCCGTCGCGTTGATCGAGAGCCCGGTGGCGGTCGAGCCGGTGAAGGAGATCCCCCTGACCCGGGGATCGGTCACGAGTCGTGTCGCCGACCGTCCGGCCGGAGCCGAGGACGAGGTTGACGACGCCGTCCGGAACCCCAGCCTCGGCCAGCGTCTCGACGAGCGCCGCCCCGCACAGCGGCGTCAGCTGCGCCGGCTTGAGGACGACGGTGTTCCCGCAGACGAGCGCCGAAGCGAGCTTCCAGCCCGGAATGTTGAGGGGGAAGTTCCAGGGCGTGATCAGGCTGATGACGCCGAGCGGCTCCCTCAGGGTGAGCGCCATGATGCGGTCGCTCTCTGTGGGCGCGGTGACACCCTGGATGGAGCCGCCCTGGTGGCCCATCCAGCCCCAGAACTGGATCACACGCGGCAGCTCGGCGCGTGCCTCGGCGAGCGTCTTCCCCTGCTCTCGCGTGAGGAGGCGGACGAGCTCCTCCTGGCGCTCCTCGAGCAGGCGGGACGCCCGGATGAGGATCTGACCCCGACGAACCGGCGACATCGCCCGCCAGGCTGGGAAGGCGTCGGACGCCGCGGCGACGGCCGCTTCGGCGTCGCTCGCTCGTGGAGAGGGGTACACGCGCGAGCACGTCGCCCGGGTCGGCCGGGTTGACGTCGTCGATCGTTTCGTCCGTGGAGGCGGGAACCCAGCGCCCGCCGATGAAGTTCTCGAGTGTGCGCGTGTCGACGCTCACCGAGGCTGCTCCCTTCAGGTCCGTGCATGACCGACGGTGCCGTTGATGACCATTCCGCCGTCGACGACGAGCTCATGCCCGGTCATGTAGCGCGAGGCGTCGGAGACGGCGAAGAGGATCGCGTCCGCGATCTCGTCCGCAGTCTGCGATGCGAGCGAGCGCGATCCGGCTCTCGTAGTTTCGCCTCACCGCCGGCGTGTAGGCCTTCGCGTTCAGCGGCGTGTCGGTGGGCCCGGGGGCGACGGCGTTCACCCTGATCCCGAGCGGGGCGAGCTCGAGGGCGAGCACCGTGGTGAGCGCCGCCACGCCACCCTTGGCCGTGCAGTAGGCGCTCAGCTGCGCGCTCGGCTGGAGATGGACGACGGAGGTGACGTTGACGATCCGGCCTCCGCCCTGCTCGGACATCCGCCGCGCCGCCGCCCGGCAGCCGTAGACATAGCCGAGAAGGTTCGAGCCGAGGAGGTCGTGCCAGTCCTCGTCGGTCGTCTCGAGGAACGGCTTCACGAGCAACCGCGCGGCGTTGTTCACCCAGATGTCGATGCCGCCCCACGCGTCCGCCGCGGCCTGCGCGAGCCGCTCGACCGCCTCGGAGTCGCCCGCGTCGCTCTCGAGCATGATCGCCTCACGGCCCGCCGCCTCGACGCCGGCGACCGTGCGTCGCGCATCCGCCCGCTCCTCGTCGGACGGGTCCGGGCGGTGGCTCCCGGCGACGTTCGCTCCCGCCCGTGCGAGCGCGATCGCGGTGGCCTGGCCGATACCCTGCGAGGCCCCCGTGACGACGGCACGCTTGTCGGCCAGCTCGAGAAGCGGTCCGGTCATAGCGTCCGGTAGCTGATTTCCTGCCGCTTCCCGCTCTCGTGGGAACGGACGATCGCGTCGCAGATCTCGGCGCAGCGGTAGCCGTCCTCGAGGGTCGCTCCGTGCGGGCCGATCGGCGTGTCCTCGCGGATCGCCGTGAGGAGATGGAGCAGCTCGTGAACGAAGTTGTCCTCCCAGCCGATCATGTGGCCGTGCGGCCACCAGTGCTCCCAGTACGGGGTGGTAGGCCTCGGAGACGAGCACGGTCCGGAAGCCCTGGGCGCGCTCTCCGGGCTTCGAGTCGGCGAGGTTCACCTCGAGCTCGTTCATCCGTTCCGAATCGAAGACGATCGTCCCCTTCGAGCCGTTGATCTCCCAGCGCATCTGATTCTTGCGCCCCAGGGCGAACCGCGTAGCCTCGTAGGTGCCGATCGCGCCGTTCTCGAACTCGACGGTCGCCTCGAAGGCGTCGTCGACGTCCACCGTCCCGCCCGGCCGTTCCTCGATGAACGTCCGCAGGATGCCCGAGACCGCGGCCGGTTCGCCGACGAGGTAGCGGGACTGGTCGATCACGTGTGCGCCCAGGTCACCGAGCGCTCCCGAACCGGCGAGCGACTTGTCGAGCCGCCAGACCTTGGGGAACTCCGGGTCCATGATCCATTCCTGGTGGTAGCGACCGCGGAAGTGGTAGACGTCGCCGAGCTCGCCGGCGTCGATCATCTCCTTGGCTAGGCGGATGGCGGGATAGAAGCGGTAGTTGAAAGCGGTCATGTGTTTCACGCCCGTCTTCGCTACCTCGCTCCAGATCTCGTAGCTCTCTTCGGCGGTTCGGCCGAGTGGCTTCTCGCAGATCACGTCCTTGCCCGCCTGCGCCGCTGCGATCGTCGGCTCCGCGTGCATGTCGTTCGGTGCGCCGTTGTCGAAGACCTGGACGTCCGGGTCTTCGACCACCTCACGCCAGTCGGTCGTCCACTTCTCGTACCCGTAGCGCCGGGCAGCTTCCTGAAGCGCCTCCTCGCTGCGTCCCGAGATCGCCACGAGCCGCGGGATGTACGGCGGCGGCCAGGTCATGTACGCGATCTTCTTCAGGGCGTTCGAGTGGGCCTTGCCCATGAAGGCATAGCCGAGCATGCCGATGCCGATCGGGGGGATGTCGACTGCCTCCGCGGCCTGCCCCATGGTCACAAAGCCGACCTGTTTCTCCTCTGCCATGGCTACTCCTTTCTGGCTCAGATGCGGGCTACGCGAGCCACCAGGCGGTCGATTCCGGGCCGAGCGGCTTCTTGATGATGAGCGGGCGAAGGAAGTTGATCGCCTGCTCGCAGCCGTCCTCCTCGGACATGACTGGATCCTCGTGCTCGAACGAGAGGACGTAGTCGTAGCCGACCTCGAGCAGGGCCGTCATGACGCGCTTCCACGGCACGTCGCCCCAGCCCGGGACGCGGTAGCGGGCGGCCCGGTCCGGTCGCTGCCAGGAGCCGGTCGAGGTGACGCCGTCGACGTGCAGGATGTCCTTCTGGAGCTCCCAGTCCTTCGCATGGACGTGGAGAATTCGATCGCCGAACTTCTTGATGAAGACGACCGGATCGATCATCTGCCAGATGAAATGGCTCGGGTCGAAGTTGAAGCCCCAGTCGTCGCGGCCCAGGCGCTTGATCGCCTCTTCCGCGGTGTAGACATTGAAGGCGATCTCCGTCGGATGGACCTCGTGGGCGAATCGAACCCCGAGCTTCGCGAACTCGTCGAGGATCGGGTTCCAGCGCTCGACGAAGAGCTCCCACCCCTCCTCGTAGATCGCGAGCCGCTGCGGCGGCCAGATGTACCAGCTCTCCCAGACCGTCGACCCGAAGAAGCCGGCCACCGTCTTGATCTCCAGCTCGGAGGCCACGCGTGCCGTCTTGAGGATGTGCTCCGTGCCGAACTTGACCATCTCCTCCTTGTCCGACGTGCCGGCCCACTCGTCGAGACTCGAGTCGCTGAAGGGGAGCACCATCTGCGAGGAGAGGTGGTTCGAGAGCGCCGAGATCTCGATGCCGCGGTCGGCGAGCATCTTCTTGACGCCCTTCGCGTACGAGATGTCCTCGGCGGCGCGATCGGTGTCGAAGTGGTTCGAGCCGCGCCAGGCAGCGAGCTCGACCATCTCGTACCCGAGGCCCGCCGCGTAGTCGGCCACCTCCTCGAGCGGCTTGTCGTTGAAGAGGACGGTGAAGAGCCCGATCTTCATGCTGCAACCTCCTTCGTGGGTGGATCGCCTGCGGGCCAGAGTCATGCGAGTCGAGGGTCGAAGACGATCTTGAGCGCCCGGCCGGCCCGGAGATCGGCAAAAGCACGTTCCCACGCCGTCAGCGGGACGACGTCGCTCACGAGCGGCTCGAGCTCGACGCTGCGTCGCTCGATCAGCGACAACGCCCGGCGCCAGGAGCGCGGCGTCGACGCGAAGCCGGACGTGACGACGAGCTCCTTCTCGAACACGCGGTCGAGCGGAACCGTGACCGGCCGTCCGAAGACGCCGATCTGGACGTAGCGGCCGCCCCGGCGCGCCGCCTCGAGGCACGCCGTCGCGCCGGCCGCGCTGCCCGAGCACTCGACGACGACGTCGGCGCCGAGCCGGCCTCGAAGCGCGCGAACGCCTTCGGGCCGTCCGCGACCTCCGTGTCGAAGCCGAGCGCGCGTGCCGCCGCCAGCCGGGTCGCGTCGCGGGCGAGCCCGGTGACGAGCGACCTCGCCCCCGCAGGCGCGGGCGACCTGGGCCGCGAGCAGGCCGATCGGGCCGGCGCCGGTCACGAGCACCTGGTCGCCCGGAACGACGACGTTCGGGTCGCAGCAGGCAGTGGCAGACGCAGGCGAGCGGCTCGGCGAGCGGTGCGGCGTGCTCGTCGAGCCAGTCGGGAATCCGGTGGAGATTGCCGCGCGGGGACGATGACCTGCGCTGCGAAGCCACCGTCGACGGCCGACCCGATCGAGCGTCGCTCGGGACAGAGGTTCGGCCGCCCGTCGCGGCACCACTCGCAGACCCCGCACGTCGAGAAGTACGTCTCGCAGACGACGCGCGCGCCGAGCCACGAGACGTCGACCCCCTCCCCGACGGCCGCGACGACCCCGGCCACCTCGTGGCCCATCGTGACGGGAGGCATGCTCGCGAACTCGTCGGCCTCGATGTGGAGATCGGTGCCGCAGACGCCCGCTGCCCGAACGCTGACGGCCACCTCCCCGGCGCGCAGGAAGGCGCTCGTCGCGCTCGGCGAGGCCGACGTTGCCCGGGCCCGGCGCGAGCTTCGCCAGGCCCCTCATGCGCCCGCCTCGACCTGTAGGAGCTGGTCGAGGAGCGCGTCGAGCGCCTCGAGCGTTCGGGCGTCGAGGGACGGTGCCGCCTGCCGGACCGTCGCGTCGGAGATCGCGCCGCGCCGGCGCAGGATCTCCTTGCGGACCCCCAGCCCGACCACCGGTTGGGCCTCGAAGACGAGCAGCGGCAGCGCCGCTTCGAAGCGGCGCCGGGCCCGCTCGGCCTCGCCGCCGGCGTGGGCCTCCACGATCTCGACGAGGAGCGCGGGGAGGGCGAACCCCGTCATCGTCCCGTCCGAGCCGGCCTCGAGCTCCTGGAGGAGAGCCGTCCCGCCGAGCCCGCCGAAGAGGCCGAGCGACGGGGCCGCCTCGCGCAGCTGCGCGATCTTCGGCGGCGTGGGCGGATCCTCGAGCTTGATCGCCGGATCCGGGCGGGAGGAGGTCGGCGAGGTCCGGCGAGGAAGTCGACCGGAAGCTGCACGCCGCTCGCGCGGGGGAAGTCCTGAACGACGAGGGGGATCGAGAGCCCGTCCGCCACGCGTCGGAAGTGGTCGCGGAGCGCCGGACCCGGCGAGCTGCCGCCCGGTGGCTGCGACCATCACCGCCGTCGCTCCCATGCGCTCCGCCGAACGCGCCCGCTCGGCGGCGACGACCGTCGCCGGGTGGCTGACTCCCACGGTCACCTGGACGCGCCCCTGGACGTGCTCGATGCGCGATCCTCTGTACCCGCTCCCGCTCGGCGTCGGCGAGCCGGTCGGCCTCGCCGAGGACGCCCAGGACGAGGATGCCGCTGAGCCCGGACGCGACGTAGTAGTCGACGACCGAACGCAGCGCCGTCTCGTCGAGCGATTCATCCGCGGCGAACGGCGTGACGATGACGCTGTGGACGCCGGGGGACAGGCTCACGCGAGCGACGTGGCGGACCGGTCGGGGATCAGCTCTGTCGAGAGCCCGAAGGCCGGGCGGGAGCCTGCGCCGATGCCGATCTCGCCCGTGTACGGATGGTCGGCGACGAAGTCCCAGTCGATCTCGACGCCGAGCCCGGGCTCCCGCGGCAGGTCGATGACGCTGTCGTGGACGAGCGGCGGGTTCTTGACGAGCTCGGTCTGCAGCGGGTTGTACGTGCAGTCGTACTCGAGGATGGGCGCGTTCGTCGCGGCCGCAACGAGGTGGAGCGACGCGGCGACGGTGAGAGCGTCCGAGAACGTGTGCGGCGCGGCGTGCAGGTGGAAGGCGCCCGCGAGATCGAAGATCCTTCGCGCCTCGCTGATCCCGCCCACCCGCGAGGCGTCGGCCTGCACGACGTGGACGGCGCCCTGCTGGTGACGAAGGGCAGGAAGTCCCAGCGCGTGTACATGTTCTCGCCGGTCGCGATGCGGACGTCGAGCTTCTCGGCGAGGAACGCGGTGGCCTTCGACGTCGTCGATCGGCAGCGGCTCCTCGAAGAAGAGGACGTTGAGGCGCTCGAGCTCACGCCCGACCCGGAGCGCGAGGTGACGCGTGTAGCACTGGTTCGCGTCGACCATCATGTCGACGTCCGGGCCCACCTCGTCGCGGATCGCGAGGAGCGAGTCGATGTCGTTCGCGACGTCCAGCCCGACCTTGACCTTGAAGGCGTTGAATCCCTCGTCGACGAAGGCGCGCGCCTGCGCGTGCCGCCTCCTCGGGAGGCGCCCAGTAGACGGAGCTCGCGTAGACGGGCACCGGGTCCTGGAAGGCGCCGCCGAGAAGCTCGTAGACGGGCGCCCCGAGCGCCTTGCCCTTGATGTCCCAGAGGGCGATGTCGACGGCCGAGAGGATCGCGACGCCGACGACCGCGGCGGCCGTGCACCCGGACGATCGAGCCGTAGTAGATCTTGTCCCAGAGGTCGCTCGATCGCGCTGCGGGTCCTCGCCGACCAGCGCCGGCGCGAACGTGTTGTCGATCAGGCTCGCCACGGAGCCGAGATCGAGCGACGCGCTCCCGAACGAACAGGGCCCGATGCCGGTGATGCCCTCGTCGGTCGCGATCTCGACGAAGGCGCGCCTGGCGCGCGAGCTTGTAGCCGGCGCCGCTGCGCACGCGGTGCTCCTCGGGGATCGGCGCAGTGGACGAGGTGCGTCTTGACGGACGTGATCCTCATCCGAGCACCACGCGATAGAGCTCGGCGAGATCGGTCGGCGTCGACCGGCCGGGGGTTCGTGACGATGTTCCGGCTCTTCATTGCGTCCTCCACGAGGGTCGGGATGTCGACGTCGCCGGGGTCGACCCCGAACTCGCGGAGCGTCGCGGGGATGCCGACGTCCGCGAGCAGCTGCGCGAACGGCCGCGACGCGCGCGATCGCCGACCTCCGCGTCCGCGAGCCCGAGAAACGTCCTCGCCGAGCGCCTCGGCGATCCTTCGCAGCTGAGGCCCGCAGGCCGGGGCGAGAAAGGCGAGGCCGGCCGGCATGAAGATCCCGTTCGCGACGCCGTGCGGCACGTCGTGGTGCGCGGTCACCGGCGTCGAGGCGGCGTGGATGATCGCGTTCGCGTTCATGTTGAAGGCGATGCCCGCCATCGTGCTCGCGAGCGCCATCTGCGCGACCGCGTGCGGATCGCGCTCTCGCACGGCGGCGCGCAGGTTCTCGCCGATCATGCGGATGGCCGCGATGTTGACGGCGTCGAGCAGCGGGTCGGCGCCCTTGTTGACGTACGACTCGATCGCGTGCGCGAGGGCGTCCGCGCCGGTCGCGGCGATCACGTGGTCCGGAGCCGACGAGACGAGCTCCGGATCGACGAGCGCGACGTCTGGTGCGAGCCGGCGCGTGACGTAGACGAGCTTGAAGTGCGCGTCGGGATCGGTGATGACGGCGTTGAACGTCACCTCCGAGCCCGTGCCGCACGTCGTCGGGATGCAGACAAGCGGCGGGAGGTCGTTCGGCACGTTGTCCTTGCCGGTGTAGTCCGCCGACCGAGCCTCCGTTCGCGACGACGATCCCCGCGCCCTTGGCGCAGTCCATCGAGCTGCCGCCGCCGAGCCCGACCAGGCCGTCGCAGCCGTGCTCCCGCCAGAGGGCCGCTGCTTCCGCCACGTTCGTGGTCGTCGGGTTCGGCCGCGTGTCGGCATAGACCGACGACGGCGATTCCGCGCGGAGCGGATCCGCTCGGCGACCCGGTCGACGGTCCCCGCGGCCTGGATGCCCGGGTCGGAGACCACGAGCGCATGCGTCACGCCGAGCTCGGCGAGCGCGCTCGCCGACCAGGGCGGCGGCGCCCACGCCCGAAGAACACCCGGGTCGGGCACTCGAACTGATGGACGCCTTCCCAGGCCATCACTCCGTCGTCCTCGGGCGCGGACTGGGCGAGCGCGTAGAGGCCGAGCACGAACTCGTGGTTTCGACTCGACGATCGTGGAGAGAATCCGTCGCGCCTGCTCGGGGTCGTGGGCCTCGATCGCCGCGACGAGCTCCCGGTGCGAGGCGACGCTGATGTGGAGGTCGCCGAAGCGCCGGATCGCCGCCTCCGCGCCCAGCTCCATGTCCTGCTTGATCAGCGTTCGAATGTCGGTCATCGCGCGGACCAGGAAGCGGTTGCCCGCAGCCTCGGCGAGCGCGAGGTGGAACTCGACGTCGGCGTCTGGATAGTCGTTCGGGCTCGCGGAGGCCGCGTCCATGGCGTCGGCCCGGCGGCGCAGCTCCTCGATCTGCTCGGGCGTTGCGCGCCGCGCGGCGAGCTGCGCGATCTGGAGCTCGAGCACCTCGCGCGCCTCGATCAGCTCCTCGACGGCCCTGCGATCGAGCACCGGCTGCGTCGGAGTGACGTGCAACGGACTGGCTTCGAGCTGGGCGCCGGTCGCCCCGTCGGCGACGAACGTGCCGCGGCCCGCCCGCGTCTCGACGAGCCCGGCGCTGATGAGCATGCTGATTGCCTCGCGAACCGACCCGACGCTCACGGAGAAGCGTCGCCGCGAGCTCGCGATGGCCCGGGAGCTGCTCGCCGGGCGCGAGGACCCCGTGCGGATCTGGCTGCGAAGCTGGTCGGCGATCTCGGCGGGGAGGTTCCGCGCGGCGCAGCGGCCCGAGCGAGCGGGTCATGCGGACCACTGTTCGGAGCACATGGCGATGGGACGCTAACAACGAGGCTCCGAGGGCGTCAACTCGATATGACCGCGAGCGCGGGATGACGGTGCGGCAACGGTGGGCGTCTAGACAATCAAGGAGGAGGGTGATATACGTCCTCGATCCAGTGTTCGGAGCGGCGCACCGAGCAGACCGCGATCGCTCGGCCCGCTCGAGGAGGTGACTCTCGGGCGGGCCCGGACGCGGCTCGGAAGGGCACTGCGGCCAGGACTGGGTCTTCTGTCGGTGACGTCTCTTTCGTGAAGGAGTGACCATGAAGAAGCGGTTGGAGAGGATCGAGAAGGCGCTTCCGGGCGAGGAGTTCGTGAAGGCGCCGATCAACCGGAGGACAGTTCGTCGCCGGTGCGGGCGCGACAAGCTTCGGCCTCCTTCTCGCCGCCTGCGGCGGCGGCGACGACGAGGAAGCCGCCCCTACCGGCGGACGAGCACGACGACCGGCACGGCTCCGTCGGGCGAGGAGGCCCCCCTCAAGGAGGGACTCGCCGAGGGCATGTACGGCGGCCCGATCGGCTTCCCCGGCGCCGAGCGCTACCAGTACGAGTTCGACTCCGAGGAAGGGCCGCGCGATCTCCGCCCTGCGGAAGCTCCGCCAGGACGGCCAGGCGCCGGACAAGCTCATGGTCCAGGTGCTCAACTTCGCGCGGCCGCAGTTCGAGAACGCCTTCCCGGAAGGGGCGCCGACGTTCCTGGAGCTCTTCGAGGAGGAGACGGGAATCACGGTCGAGTTCATCGAGACCGACCCCGCAACCGAGTACCCGGACAACCTCCGAAACGCCTCGACGAGGAACGGCAGCTTCGACCTCGTCACGACGGCGATCGAGGAGATCGGCGACTTCGCCGAGGCAGGGCTCCTGCTCCCGCTCGGCGAGTACGTCGAGAAGTACCAGCCGAGCTGGAACGACCCGGTCTACGGCTTCGCCGGCGGCGAGCCGACCGTCAACCTGTTCTCGAAGTACAAGGACGAGTACTACGTCGTCGCCTTCGACAACGACACGCAGCCCTACTTCTACCGCGGCGACCTGATGGACGACCCCAAGGAGCAGGCGCGCGTTCGAGGACAAGTACGGCCGCGCGCTCCGCTTCCCGATCACCTGGGACGAGCAGGCCGAGGTCGCGGCGTTCTTCACGCGGCCCGACCAGCAGCTCTACGGCGACGTCTCGACGGCGGCGCCGTTCTGGGGCGTCGTCAACTGGAACGAGCGCTTCGTCTGCTCGGCGAACCCGAACATGCTCTATTTCAACGACGACATGTCGGCCAACGTCAACAACGAGGCCGGCATCCGCGCCTTCGCGGAGCTGAAGAAGGCGCTCGAGTGGCACGGGCCCGGCGCCGCTCGAGAAGGACTGGCTCGCGCAGTACCAGCTGATGGGCGCCGGCAACGGTTGGGGCGGCCCCTCGTTCCCGAACCAGACGAAGCTCGTGCCCGGCAACCCCGACCTCGACACCGCCAACGTCGGCAAGTTCATCCGCTCCGACGCCATGCCCGGGCGCGTGGTCGACGGCGCGCTGATCCGCCGGCCGGTGATCTTCTACAACATCTGCTACGGCGTGAACGCGTTCGCCGACGCGGCCAACCACGAGGCTGCGTACCTCTTCCTGCAATGGGCCGGCGGCGCTCGGGCGTACACGTTCCTGACGTTCAACCCGGCCGGCTACCAGGACCCGCACCACCTGTACACGCTCGAGGATCCGTACACGGCACAGTCCTACAAGCCAGCAGCCGCTCGGCGAGTTCGCGAACATCGTGCCGCGGTCGGCTCCGCCGATCAACCTCAAGGGCGGCGGTGCCTACCGCGACTCGCTCAGCGAGATCCTCCAGGCCGTGTACACGAACCAGCAGACTCCCGAGCAGGCGGCCAAGTCGCTCGAGGACCGCTGGAACAAGATCACCGAGGAGCAGGGCACCGAGCTGCAGGTCGCGGCGCTGCCGACGCTCCTCGCGAGCTTCCCGACCGTGACCGATACGCCGGACGAGGAGCTCGAGCACACGGAGGTCTCGACCGAGATCGGTTAGGGCGGGGCACCTACGCGGAGAATCCGCTCGTGGAAGCACCAGCCAGCGAGCTGAAGGTCCGGCCGGCGACTCCGAGCCGCCGGCCGGACTTCGGAGGACGGTCGGAGGGGAAGGTCGGACGGACGCTGATCGCGCCCGGCCAGCTCCTGATGGCGTTCATCGTCATCTTCCCGCTCGCGATCGCGATCTACATCGGCTTCACGAGCTGGTCGCCCACGACGCGGCGAGGACTTCTGGCACGCCTACAAGTACTGGCACTGGTTCGACGGCTACTGGGAGGCGCTGACGTCGAACGCCTTCTGGAGCGCCATGTGGCGAACGGTGCTCATCACGGTCGTCTGTGTGGCCGTCGAGTTCGTGCTCGGCTTCGCGCTCGCGCTGCTCCTGCTCAAGGAGTTCCGGGCTCGCGGCTTCGTGGCCGTCTTCTTCCTGCTCCCGATGATGGTCGTTCCGGCCGTCTCCGGGTTCATCTTCTTCATGCTCTACCAGACGGACGGGCCGGTGAACGAAGCGCTCGCGCTTGTCGGACTGGGCCCCGTGAACTGGCTCCAGAGCGCGGATATCGCGATCTGGTCGGTCATGACGGTCGACATCTGGCAGTGGACGCCGCTGATGTTCCTGATCTTCCTCTCAGGACTCGCGGCGCTTCCGGAGGATCAGCTGAACCAGGCACGCATCCTCGGCGCGAGCTGGTGGCATCAGATGCGCTATCTCGTCTTCCCGATGATGAAGCCGATCCTCCTGATCGCGGTCATCATCCGGGCGATCGAGACCTTCAAGCTCTTCGACCCGGTCTACCTCTTGACCCAGGGCGGCCCGGGCAACGCGACCGAGAACATCTCTCTCTACCTCTTCGACGAGACGCAGCAGAACACGCGCTGGGGGTACGCGAGCTCCGTGGCGATCCTCGTGCTCATCTTCGTCTCGATCGTCGGCTTCTGGGCGATCCGCCCGATCGAGCGGGCCCAGGAGGAGACGCTCGAGGAGCTAACGGGCGCCGAGGTGCCGCCCGAGCAGGCGGCCGAGCAGCGCGTCGAGGATGCGATCGAGGCGGAGGCGCGCGTCTAGATGGCGACCGTCGAGAGCCGCCGAACGGCCGAAGTTCCAGCCGCCCAGCCAGCGAAGCCTGCCGCCGTGGCTCCGGCCGGCTGCTACGCATCCTGGTCGCGATCCTTCTCTTCGCGGCGATCTTCGCGTTTCCGCTCTACTGGGTCGTGACCATGTCCTTCAAGCCCCTGCCGGAGTGGAACCCTCCGGGCAAGGTCTACTGGGTCCCGGAGAACCCGACGTTGGAGAACTACGAGAAGATCCTCGGCGTCGGCGGCACGGGCGGCGAGACCGTCTTTGCGACTGCCCGCTCGCGCTCGGCGCTCGGCTACCTGCAGAACTCCGCCATCGCCGCGGTCGGGGGCACGGTGGTCGCCCTCGTCGTCGGCATCTTCGCGGCCTACGGCATCGCGCGCTTCAGAGCCGGGGGCAGGATGCTGCCGTTCCAGATCCTGCAGCTCAGGATGTTCCCGCCGATTGCGATCATCATCCCGCTGCTCTTCATGTACGTGCAGATCGGCCTGTGGAACAAGGAGTTCTTCGGCTGGCTCCCGCTGGGGCTGATCATCCTGTACGGCGCCGTCACGTTCGCCTTCGTGGTCTGGCTGATGCGGAGCTTCTTCCAGGAGGTGCCGAGAGAGATCTCGGAGGCGGCGATCGTCGACGGCTGCACCCAGTGGGGCGCGTTCTTCAAGGCCGTCCTGCCGCAGGTGAAAGGAGGTCTCGCCGCCACCGCACTCTTCGTCTTCATCCTGAACTGGTCTGACTTCCTGATCGCGCGGGTCATGACGCAGGACACGAACAACACGGCGCCCGTGTACCTGCAGTCGCTCCAGGGCGGTGCGGCCGGCAACGAGTACGGGCTACAGGCGGCGCTCGCGATGATCCTGATCATCCCGGTGGCGGTCTTCGGCCTCTTGATCCAGCGCTACCTCGTGCGCGGGCTCACCTTCGGCGCGATCAAGAGGTAAGCAGCGATGGCCGAGATCCGCATCGAGAAGCTGACGAAGCACTTCGGCGACGTCCGGGCCGTCCAGGATCTCGACCTCGTCGCCGAGCACGGCTCGTTCATCGCGCTGCTCGGGCCGTCCGGGTGCGGCAAGACGACGACGATGAACATGATCGCGGGCCTCGAGAAGCCGACTGCCGGCGAGATCTACTTCGACGACGTGCCGATCACCCGGCTCGATCCCGGTCAGCGAAACGTCGGCTTCGTCTTCCAGAACTACGCGATCTTCACCCACATGAAGGTCTACGACAACATTGCGTTCGGCCTGCGCGTGCGGAAGCCGCGCCCGCCCGAGGACGAGATCGACCGTGAGGTCAAGCGCGTCGCCGAGATCGTCGGCCTCTCGGGCGCGCTCGACCGCAAGGCCAGGCGCCTCTCCGTCAACGACATGCAGAAGGTCGCGCTGGGACGCTCGATGATCGTCCAGCCGGCGATCTTCCTCCTCGACGAGCCGTTCTCGAATCTCGACGCTGCCTTCCGCGCCTACATGCGCGCAGAGTTGAAGCGCATCCAGCACGAGAGCGGGCAGACGATGGTCTATGTGACGCACGACCAGGTCGAGGCGATGGGCATGGCGGACAAGATCGCAGTCATGGACCTCGGCGTCCTCCAGCAGTTCGGCACCCCGGACGAGATCTACAACCGTCCCGCGAACCGCTTCTGCGCGAACTTCGTCGGCTCGGTGCTCATGAACTTTCTGCCGGTGAGGTACGAGGACGGCAGAGTCGTCCCGGCGACGGCGGAGGGCAAACCGGTCGATGTCTCGGATCGCCGCGCGGCGCTCGAGCAGCGGGCCGGCGGCGGCGGGCTGACGCTCGCGATTCGGCCCGAGCGGATCGAGGTCGTCGCCCTGGACGCCCCCGAGGCGACGGTCCGCGCCAAGGTCGCGCTCGTCGAGCCTCTGGGCGCGAAGGACGTCATCCACCTCGCCGTGGACGGGCACGATGTCCGGACGGTCGGCGCGCCCGGCGGACACCCCCGGATCGGCGAGAACGTCGGCCTTGCGTTCCCTCCGGATGCCGTGCACCTGATCGACGACGAGACCGGGCTGGTGCTTCGGTAGATGGCTCGGATTCGGGTCGAGGGGATCACCAAGCGCTTCGGACCGGTCACGGCGCTGAACGACGTCTCATTCGACGTCGACGACGGCGAGTTCTTCGCGATCCTCGGCCCGCCGGGCGCGGGGAAGACGACGACGCTGAGGACGATCGTCGGGCTCGAGACGCCGGACGTGGGCGACGTCTACCTCGACGACGAGCGCGTGACGGAGGTCTGGCCGGGCGACCGTGACATCTCGATCGTCTTCCAGAACCTCGCGCTCTACCCCGACAAGACCGTCTTCGGAAACCTCGCCTTTCCGCTCAAGCAGCGGAAGATGCCGAAAGGAGAGATCAAGCGGCGGGTCGATGAGACCGCGCGTGTGCTCCACATCGAGCACCTGCTCAAGCGCAAGCCGGCGAAGCTCTCCGGAGGCGAGCGTCAGCGCGTCGCGCTCGGGCGGGCGATCGTGCGCGAGCCGCGCGCCTATCTCTTCGACGAGCCGATCTCGGCGCTCGATGCGCTCCTGCGACTCGAGATGCGGATCGAGCTCAAGCGCCTGCAGCGCGAGCTCGGCCGGACGCTCGTGTACGTGACGCACGATCAGGTCGAGGCGATCAGCATGGCCGACCGGATCGCCATCCTCCGAGAGGGCGTGATCCAGCAGATCGACGAGCCGGAGGCGATCTACCATCGCCCCGCCAACCGCTTCGTCGCGACGGTCGTCGGCTCGCCCCCCATGAACTTCATCCCCGCGCAGGTCTCGTGGGAAGACGGATCGCTTCGCGCGACGCACGCCCTGTTCTCGGTCAGCACGCCCGGCTCCAACGTCGCCCAGGAGCTGCCCGAGGGAAGCTCGTGCTGGATCGGGATACGCCCCGAGGACGTCTCCATCGAGGTCGGCGGGGACGAGGGCCTCGCGACGACCGTGTACGTGACCGAGCCGCTCGGGGGAGAGACCGTCGTCGACGTCAGCCTTCACGACAGCCTCGTGAAAGCGCTTGCCCCACCGACGCTCTCACTCGCCGTCAACCAGCCGGTCCGGGCGCGCCTCGACGTGAAGCGCCTACACCTCTTCGACGAGGAGGGCGTCGCGGTGGTCTCGGCGGCGGGCGAAGACCGCTTCGAGCTCACTGAGGCCGCGCCGGCGGCGTAGGCTCGGACTGCCGGCGTCGGTTCTCTAGCGGGAGACCCCGGCGGCGGCTTCCCGCAGGAAGGGGAGGGCGATCGCCAGCAGGGCTCTCGGGCTTCTCCCAGGGCAGGAGGTGGGCGCTGTCGTCGACCGTGACCGCGCGGGCGTTCCGTATGCGCGCCGCGTTCGCCTCGTTCGCGTCGGGCGGCACCACTGCGTCGAGGGCGCCGGCGACGAGGAGCACGGGTGCGGCGATCCGCTCGAGGCGAGGCAACGATGTCGACCTCGGCCACGACTCGACAGAGGGCTGCGTAGCTCGCGGGGTCGTTCTCCTCGAGCATGGACACGAAGCGCCTGCAGCTCGCTCGGATGCGCCTCCCGGAACGAAGGAGCCATGCCGTTCGTCGCGACCGTCTCCGCGACGGCCTCCATGCCCGCTCGCCTCGACGGTCTCCGCACGCGTCCGCATGCCGTCCCGGCCCGCATCGGGAAGCCCGGACGGGGCGCCGATGCCGACGACCGCGCCCACTTGCTCGGGATGCGCGGCGGCATGAGCGAGCGCCACCGATCCGCCGATCGAGTGGGCCATGACGAGCGACCGGCCGAGATCGAGTCCTGCGACCAGGCGGTGGAGGTCGTCGACGAGCTCGGCCGAGCGTCATCGCGCCCGTCGCCGGCGTCCGGCCCGAGCCGCGCAGGTCGTATGCGACGACGTGGAACTCCTCCGCGAGCGCGGGGACTACCTTGCTCCAGAGCGCACTCGATGCCCCGAGCCCGTGGACGAGGACGAGCGGCGGCCCGGAGCCGCTCTCCTCGTAGTACGTCCTCACCCCGTCGGTCTCGAGCTCGGGCATCGCCTCTCTCCTCCTCGCGGCCGGGCCCCGGAGGGGGCCCGGCCGGGTGACGTCGCGGCGCGCTAGTGCTGGACTTCCGCGGCGGTCGGCATCGTCTGGACGCCCGCCTTGGCGCGCTGGATCAACTCGATGTCCATGGTGAAGTCGGGGAGCGGCTGCAGCTCCTGCGGCAGACCGAGCGTGTTCACCTCACCGTTCCCGTCCTTCATGACCATCGCGAGCTTCGAGCGGTCCTGGAGGATGGCGATGTCCTCGAGCGGATCGCCGTCGACGACGAGGAGGTCGGCGTACTTCCCGACCTCGACGGTGCCGGTCTCGGTCTCCATGCGCATGAGCTCCGAGCCGTGCTTCGTCGCGGCGACGATGGCCTCCATCGGCGAGAAGCCCATGTCGGTGACGAAGAGCTCGATGTCCTTCGCGTACTCGCCGTGGGGGCACCAGACGAATCCGTAGTCGCCGCCCGGGACGACGCGGATACCCGCCTCCCGCATCTTCGCCATCGCCTCGCAGCCGAGCTCCCACTCCTCCTGGTACAGCGTCGCCTCCATCACGTCCGGGGGGATACCGCATTCGACGCCGCGCTCGAGGATGCCCCAGTGGTAGCCGAGCCCGGGAACGACGAACATGCGGTCCGCCCGCTCGGCGATCATCTCGACGGCCTCGTCGTCGGCATACGTGGCGTGCTCGATCACGTCGACGCCCGCCTCGACGCAGAGCTTGACGCCGTCGTTGCCGCGGACGTGCGTCGCGACCTGGCGGTTGCGGGTGTGAGCCTCGCGCACGGCGACCTGGATCTCCTCGAGCGTGTACATCGTCTCCTCGGGCGGCACGCCCGGCCTCAGCAGCCCCTCGCCGGTGACGTAGAGCTTGATGACGTCACACCCTTCTCGGATGTTCTGGCGTACAGCCTTTCGCACCTCCTCGACGCCGTCGGCGAAGATGGCGAGGCCTTCCATGCCGAGCCGCCAGAACGAGGGATTCCAGTCGAGCATCCCCGAAGTCGCGCAGATGTCCCGCCCGGAGGCAGCCATCCGTGGGCCGACGATGAGCCCCTCGTTGATCGCGTCGCGGATGGTGACGTCGACTCGATGGAGCGCGCCCGCGCTCGCCACCGACGTGTAGCCGCAGCGGAGCGCGAGCTCCGCGTTCTTGACGGCATAGATCGTCGTCAGCTCGCAGGGGAGCTTCAGATCGAGGTCGGGGAGCTCCCGCACGCCCCAGAACGAGATATGGAAGTGCCCCTCTGTCAGGCCGGGCATGAGCGTCTTCCCGGCCAGGTCGATCACTCGCTGGTTCCCGTCCGGGCTTTCTCCCCAGTCCGCTGTCTTGCCCACGTGGGTGATCTTGTTTCCCTCGACGCGGACGGCTGCATCGCCGACCGGCTCGCCGCCGTTCCCGTCGATGAGAGAGGCGTTGAGAAACAACGTCGGCGATTCCGTGAGTACCTGTGCCATGGTCGATCTTCCTCCTGAGGACGTTGCCTTCACCTGCCGGTCTCTGCTGCTATCCCCTCCCTGCTGGCCGCGTCGGCGGCCGCTTCCCCGGCCGCCGCGACGACTCGGTTCGTGAGCGCTCCGATGCCGTCTATCTCCACTGTGACGACGTCGCCGGGCATCAAGTACCCGGCGCGCTTGACGTCGTCGCGCTCGTACGGACGACCGCCGATCTCGGGGTCGGTCGCCCAGGCGGTCCCGCCCGGCGTCCCGGTCTCGATCACGACCCCGGGACGGAGCGTGTAGAAGCGGGAGAAGAACGATACGAGCGTCTGGACGTCCCAGATCATCTTCGCGGTCGAGTTCGATTGTCGCACCTCTCCGTTGACGTACGTCCTGAGCCCGAGCGCCTGCGGATCCGGAATCTCGTCCCGCGTGACGATCCACGGGCCGAGCGGCGCCGCCGTGTCGAAGTTCTTGCCGGGCCCGAGCCGATACTCCCACCCGCCCTCAGGATGGGGCACGGCCTGCTGGTCGCGGGCGGTCACGTCGTTGGCGACCGTGTACCCGAAGACGTGCTCGAGGGCGTGCTCGGGCGCGATGTGGCGCCCCGGCTTGCCGATGACGACGGCGAGCTCGACCTCGTAGTCGAGCTTCGCGGTCACGGCCGGGTCGAGGACGACCGGATCCTCGGGCCCCACGACCGCCAGCGGGGCCTTCAGGAAGAACTCGGGATCGTGCTGGTCGACGGGCGGCTTCTCGTCGCGGTGATCCCAGTAGTTCTGGCCGCTGTTCAGGATCACGGGCGGCACGAGCGGCGCCAGCAGCCGCACCTCGTCCCGCGCGTAGACGGGCCCCGGTGCGGGGCTGGGGTCCGCGGCGAACGCGACCGCCTGCTCGGCCGCGCGCCGGGAGGCGTCCAGGCCGCCGATGAAGGCCGTCATGTCCCCAGGGATGCGCGCCGCCGCGACCTCGCGCGCCCGCGGGTCGCCCTCGACCTCGGCGAGGTAGAGCGCGTAGGCCTCCTGGAGGTCGACGACCGTCTCGCCTTCGACGGCCCCGAGAGCACGCCGCCGCCCGGCCTCGAATGTGACGAGCCTCACGCCGACACCGCCTGCCGAACGCCCCGAGGGCCTCGAGCGCTTCGCGCAGCGCCGAGCCGTTCGGACTCGGGGAAGTCGGGCAGCGGCCGGCGGACCGGGCCGCAGTCGAGACCGAGCATCGTGAGGGCCTCCTTCGTGGGCGAGACGTAGCCCGGGTCGTACTCGAGGAACCGGTTGAGAGGCTGGAGCCGCCGATGCTGCTCCGCGGCGGCGGCGTGGTCACCGCTCGCGACGAGGTCGTACAGGCGAACCATCTCCGCCGGGACGATCGCGGCCGCGGTCGAGAAGATCCCGCGGGCGCCGACGCGAGAGTGCGGCGTAGAACTGGCTGTCGATTCCGGTCAGGAGCGATCGCCCCGTGCTCCTCGGACAGCCGTAGCGCCTCGACCAGCTGGCCGAGATCGTCGTTGGACTGCTTGAGACCGATGACGTTGTCGATCTCCATGAGGGCCGCGATCAGGCCGGGGCCGAGGTCGTTGCCCGTGTAGAGCGGATTGTTGTAGACGACGACCGGAAGGATCCCGGCGCCGGCGACCTCCTCGAAGTGGCGGTGGAGCATCTCCTCGGGGATGCGGAAGTAGAACGGAGGGGTGAGGATCGCGGCGTCCGCGCCGGCGGCCGCGGCGTCCTCGGTCAGCGCGATCGCCTCCCACGTCGCGCATGCAGCCGTGCCGGCGTAAACGGGGGCCGCGCCCGCCGCCTCGGAGACGACCACCTCCGTCACGCGGCGGCGCTCATCGCGGGAGAGATGCGGGAACTCGCCCGTGCCGCCGGTGGTCATGATCCCGTGCACGCCCCCGTCGATCGACGTGCGCGACGACGCGGCGGAGCGCCGGCTCCTCGATCGCGCTGCCGTCCGCGGTAAACGGCGTCGGGATCGCTGGAATGACTCCCTTGAGCCCTTCTGGGGCAAGCATGGGTCCTCCCGGTCGTTCGCCGGACAGCGCCACTCTCTACCCTACCGCGGTCACGCGGGCGAGGAACGGGTCGATTTCATCGGAGGAGTGGGCTGCCTCCCGGCGACTTGGTGATGGAGAAGCCGCCGTCGACCGGAAGGACGGCGCCCGTGACGTACTCCGCGTCCGGCGCGGTCAGGAAGGCGCAGGCCGCGGCGACGTCCTCGGGCTCGGGCGGGCGCCCGGCCGGGATGGCGTCGCGGAACCGCTCGTCTCCGACGAAACCGGGAGCGACGACGTTGACGGTGATCCCGTGCGGTGCGAGCTCGGCCGCCGCTACCTGCGCGAGCGTGTGGAGGAAGGCGCCCGCGGTCGCGACCAGGGCCGCGCCGGGAACCGGGCGGAGCGCCGAGGCCGAGGAGACGAAGACGATCCGTCCCGGCTCGCCGCTCTCGACGAGACGCCGCGCCGCGTCCCGGGCGGCCAGGAACGCCTTCGTGATGCCGGCGACCGCCGTCTCCCACTCCTCCTGCTTCAGCTCGAGGAACCGGCCGGTGGCCGGCTCGCCCGATCCCGACTACGACCGCGTCGCTCGCCACCCGATCGGCGATCGCGGCGGCGACGTGCTTCGGAAGTCCTACGACGACGGGCATCAGAACTTTCCTACGACGAAGCCGCCGTCCACCCGCAGGAACGCGCCGGTGACGTAGTCGGCGTCCGAGGAGCAGAGGTAGGCGACCGCGCGACCCTGCTCGATCGCCTCGGAGGGCCGCGAGATCGGGATCAGCTCGAGCGTCTTCCGCTCGTCGTCCTCGCTCTGGAGCGCCGGCGAGCGGTCGTTGAGCGCCGACTTCACCCAGCCCGGCCCGATGTGGTTGACGGTGATCCCGTGTCCGCGAGCTCGATCGCCATCGTCTCGCAGAGCGCCCTGAGGCCCTGCTTCGTCGCGCCGTAGACCGCCATCGTCGGAAACCCCATCTGGGCGTGCACCGACGAGGTGAAGACGATGCGTCCGCCCTTGCCCGTCCGCACCATCGCGCGCGCCGCAGCCTGGCCGACGTTGAAGGCGCCGGTGAGGTTGACCGCGACGATGCGATCGAAGCTCTCCTCGGTGATGTCCGTGAACGCCTGCCAGTCGGCGACGCCGGCGTTCGAGCAGCAGATGTCGAGCGCGGCCGAGGTCGGCCTCGACACGCTCGACGAGCTCGTCGACCGCGGCCCGGTCGGAGACGTCTGCCTTGTAGAAGGCGGCACGGCGGCCCGCCTCGCGGACGCGCTCGACAAGCTCCTGCCCCATCTCCTCGTAGGAGATGTCGTTGACCGCGACGTCGCAGCCTTCCTCGGCGAGCGCGAGCGCTATCCCGCGCCCGATGCCCCGCTCGTGCGCGGCGCCGGTGACGAGCGCGACCTTCCCTGCGAGCCGCATCAGGACTTCCGCCTCGCGTCCCAGGCCTTCTCGGCGCCGGCCCTGCCGCGCCGAACGACCTCCAGGGGATCCTGCTTCCAGAGGGAGTCTTCGAAGTCCTGATCGCTGAAGGACGCATCGTCCGAGAAGATCTCGAGGTCCAGCCACCCGTCGTAGCCGGCGTCGTCGAACGCTCCGAAGATCCCGGGCAGGTCGATGATCCCGTCCCCCGGCAGGACCCGGTCGAAGTCGTTGCGGGTCGGGTCGCGCCAGTCACAGACGTGGACGCTCGGCACGATGCGTTCGCTGTGGCGCCGGATCTCGTCGAGCAGGTCGTCCGTGTCCCAGAGGTGGTAGACGTCGAAGAGGAGCTTGGCGTTGGGCTCGCCGATCTCGTCGAGGAGGTCGATCGTCTCCGGGATCGTCGCGATCATCGACCAGTGGCCGTAGATGTCGCGGTGGAGCGGCTCGACCCCGAGCAAGATCCCGTACTCGCCCGCGACCTTCGCCGCTCTCCGGAGCCCCTCGACGAGGATCGGGCGGGCCTCGGCTGGGTCGCGGTCGCCGGGGTGGCCGGTCAGGCAGAGCACGGTCACCGGCTCGAACGGCGCGAAGCGGCGGATGGCGGCGCAGAGGCCCTCCGTTCGCTCCTCCGGGTCCTCGGGCCCCGGGAACGGCACCGGGAAGATCGAGAGCGTCCCGGGGATGCAGGTCGTGGCGCGCGAGGCCCGAGTCGCGGAGCCTCGCAACGGAGTCTGCGTCCTCGCCCTCGGGGAGCTTGAACTCCCAGATCCCGATGCCTTCGCGCACCGGCCTCCTTGTAGGTGGCGAGATCCTGCTCGAACGTCTGATGAAAGGTCGTGATCTCGGAGACGGAGAACTTCGGGTTCGGCATGACGACCTCCTAGGACGGCTTGATGACGGTCTTGACGACGTCGTCCTCGCGCTCGAGCACCCGCTGGATGGCCGGCGCGATCCCGTCGAGCGCGGCGGAGTGGGTGATGATCTTGTCCGTCTCCACCTTGGCGTCCTCGAGCAGCTTGATCGTCGTGGGCCACTGGAGTGGATAGAGGAGCGAGAACCGGATCGTCTTGTCCTGGTAGAGGTTGGAGAGGAGCGGCACCGAGATGGCGTCCTCCGGGCCGGCGAGGCCCATGAGCACGACGATGGAGCCGGGCCCGGAGATCTCGACGGCCTGCTGGTTGGCCTCGAGCGCGGCCGTCGCGACGAGCACCCGGTCTGCGAGCGCGCCGCCGTTCACCTCCTGGATCGCCGCGGCGAGGTCGGGGGTGTGGTACGGAGACGATTCCTCCCTCACGTTCCAGACGAAGTCCGCGCCGAGCTCTTTCGCGACCTCGAGCCGGTAGTCGCGCGTTCCGACGATTCCCACCCGGGCGCCCTCGTTCTTGAGCAGCTGGACCATCGAGAGGCCGACCGGTCCGGGCCCGTAGACGACGGCGAAATTGCCCGGCTCGATCTCGGCGCGCCGGACCGCGTAGACCGCGGAGGACAGCATCTCGACGAAGGCGCCCTGCTCGTCCGAAAGCGAGTCCGGCAGCTTGTACGCGTGGGCGATCTTGCTCTTGGCGAACTCCGCGAAGCCGCCGTTGGTCGTCACTCCCAGGACGGAGAGGTTCTCGCAGAACTGCAGCTTCCCGGCCCGGCAGGCGTTGCAGGCATTGCAGCTCTGCACCGGGTTGACCGCGACCCGGTCGCCCTCCGCGAGGCCGTACTGCTCGGCGAGCGTCCCGGCCTGGACCACCCGTCCGCACATCTCGTGCCCGAGCACGAGCGGTCCCTTGCCGGTCTCGGTCCCGAGCGGGCTCTTGCCGAAGTAGTACTCGATGTCCGACCCGCAGAAGCCGCAGGCGAGGATCTCGATGGCGATCTCGTCCGGCCCGGGCTCCGGCTCCGGCACGGTCTCGAGCCGGAGGTCTTCCGCCTCGTAGAACACGGCTGCTTTCATCCCGATCTCTCTCCTCTCCGAGTCGTGCTCGCTAGCGGTTGCGGACGTGGCGGTCGAGCAGGTCGTTCAGGAAGAAGAGCCCGTCCCAAGTGTCCTGCCAGGCCTTCGATCCCATCGGGATCGAGTCGACCGACCACCAGACGCCGTCGTAGGCATCGGCGAGGACGGGCATGAGCTCCTCGAAGTCGATGATCCCCTCCCCGAAGTTCGACTTCGTCCCGAACATGTTCAGGCACGTGTTCATGTCCGTGTCGCAGAGGTGGATATGCCCGATCGAGCCCTCGGGGAGCATCTTCAGGAACTCGATCTGGTTCGGCAGCGTCTCCGCCGGCTGGACGTGGTTGTGGCCGATGACGCCGCAGGCCTGGAAGTGGCCGGTGTCGTACATGAGCTTGAAGTTGGGGTGGTCGACGTCCTCGAGGAGCTTCACCGTCTCGGACGGCTTGTTGAACGGCTGCAGCGACTCGAGCTCCCAGAGCATGACGCAGCCGACCTCCGCGCCGTGCTCGGCGTGGTGCTGGAACGTGCGCACGACGCGATCCCAGACCTCGTCGTAGTCGGCGTCGTACGGGAAGCGGGCCGGCGGCGCCCGGATCGACGCGCATGCCGGGGATCTCGAGATCGGCCGCCAGGCGCAGGTAGCCGTCGAAGTACTCGAGGTATTCGTCGTAGACCTCCTGGGATCCTGTCGCCCACGGGAGCCGGAAGAGGTCGCCGTATGGACCGGGAGCGATTCCGGCGATCTCGAGCTCGAGCGAGTCGAGCCAGGACCTGAGCTTCGTACGGCTCTTCTTGTCGGGAAAACGCTCGACCGTGGCATGGTCGAAGAAGCCGCCGAGCTCGATACCGTCGTAATCGAACGCAGAGAGCACGCGAGCCACCTGCTCGAGCGTCGCCATCTTCTCGAAGCCGAAAGCCATGCACCAGCTGCCCCGGCAGACCTTCGCTGTCTTTGCCATTCCTTCGTCCTCCTCTTCCCTAGTTCATGAACAGTCCGCCGTTGACGTCGACATGCGCGCCGTGGACGAAGCTCGCGACGTCGGAGGCGAGGACGACGACGATCGCCGCGACTTCCTCCGGCGTCCCCATCCGCCCGAGAGGCGTGGCGGCCAACCGTCCTCTCGCGCGCCTCGGCCGGCCAGTCGGCGACCATCGGCGTATCGATGACCCCCGGGTTGACGCAGTTCGCGGTGACGCCGTGCGGGCCCGCGAAACGTGCGATCGACTTCGTGAGCGCCGCCACGCCCGCCTTCGAGGCCGCGTAGGCGGCGCCGGCCGCGAGCCCGCCCACCTGCCCCGCGAGCGACGCGACGGTGACGATGCGGCCGCTCCGCCGCGGGATCATCGCCTCGAGCGCCGCCTGGCACGTGAGGAACGTTCCGCGGAGGTTCGTCGCCTGGATCCGGTCCCACTCCTCGGGAGTAATCCGGTCGAACGGCGTCGCGTGGAAGATGCCGGCGCAGGCGACGAGAACGTCGAGCCTGCCCCATCGGCTAGTGGCCTCGCCAACGAGACGACGGCAGTCCTCCGGCACCGTCACGTCGCAGACCGCTGCGGCGGCCTCCCCGCCGACCTCGGCCGCAGCCGCCTCGACGTCCGGCCGCGTCGAGGTCGCCGAGGATGACTCGTGCGCCCTCGGCTGCGAGGCCGCGCGCGCAGGCGAGGCCGATGCCGCCCGCCGCGCCCGTCACGATCGCCGCCCTCCCCGCGAGACCCGTCTCCACTCGTCCGCGCCTCAGCCGTCTCCGGCAGTAGGCCAGGGCCGTACCAGCTCGATGATCTCGACCGCGTTGCCGTCCGGGTCCTCGACGTAGAGGCCCTTGCCGCCGTCGTTCGGGCCGCCGACGACGACGACCGGAGCGCCGTCGCGCGACCGGATCTTCACGCCTCGGGACGCAAGCGACGCACACGCCTCGTCGAGGTCGTCCGTCGTGAAGCAGACGTGAGCGCTGCCGGCGTGGTTCGGCTCGCGGGCCCGCGCGATCGCCGCGTGGCTCGGCGTACTCGAGCAGCTCGAGGTTGACCCCGTGGCCGGACAGGTGAACGATCCGCACCCTCGCTCCGGCCACGCCGGTGACCTCCTCGACGAAACCGCCGGCCTCGACCTCGCGGTCGGAGACGAGGCCGAGCCCGAACAGGTCGCGGTAGAAGGCAAGCGACCGGTCAGCGTCCGAGCAGGCGATCGAGAAGTGGTGGATCCCGGTGATCACCGGGCCGGTGGGCGGCCGAGGTTGAGGACGAGGAGCTTCGGCTCCGTCTGCTCTCTGATCGCGTAGCGCAGCCCCTCCCGTCCGTAGCCGGAGCCCTTGACGCCTCCGTAGGGCATGTGATCCACCCGCCAGATGTTGACGTCGTTGACGATGACCCCGCCGACCTCGAGCTCGCGGTACGCGCGATAGACGGCGTCGAGGTCGTTCGTGAAGACACCCGCCTGAAGCCCGTAGTCGGTGGCGTTGGCGGCTTCGAGCGCTTTGTCGAAGTCGGCGTATCGCTCGAGCACGACGACGGGAGCGAAGACCTCTTCGCACGTCACCTGCATCGTCGGCTGCGTCCCCGTTACCACTGTCGGCTGGAAGAGCGCGCCCTCGCGCGTGCCGCCGCAAGAGCACGCGCGCGCCCTGGCCGGCCGCCTCGCGCAGCCAGCGCTCCGCCCTCGCTGCCGCCGCCTCGTCGAGCATCGGGCCCATCCGCGTCTCCTCGTCGAGCGGGTCGCCGGCTCGGAGCGCGGCCACCTCGCCCAGGAAGAGCTCCGTGAAGCGGTCCGCGACGTCTTCGTGAACGTACACGCGCTGCACGGAGGAGCACACCTGACCGGCGAGGAGGAAGCCCCCGAAGGCACAGCGCTCCGCGGCGAGCTTCAGGTCGGCGTCCGCGTGGACGATGACCGCGCCGTTGCCGCCGAGCTCGAGCGAGACCTTCTTCCGGCCGGCACGGGCACGAAGCGCCCATCCGACCTCGCTCGAGCCGGTGAAGGAGAGGCCGCGGATTCTCGGGTCGGTGACGAGCGGATCGGCCACGTCGGGCTTGCAGGGGAGCACGCTGATCAGCCCCGGAGGGAGGTCGAGCTCGGCAGCGGCCTCGACGACGAGCGCCTCCGACGTTGAGTCCCGAGATGGAGGTCGCCGAGGCAGGCTTGACGAGAATCGTGTTGCCGGCGGCGAGCGCCGGACCGACCTTGTGTGCGACGAGGTTGAAGGGTGAGTTGAACGGCGTGATCGCGGCCACTCGGTCCGATCGGGAAGCGGCGCACCTCCCCGAGGCGCCCTTCTCCGGCCGGCACGCCGTCGAGGGGCACGATCTCGCCGTCGATCCTCGTCGCCTCCTCGCCGGCGATTCGGAAGGTCGTGACCGCCCGGTCGCATTCGAGCCGCGACTCCCAGATCGCCTTACCGGTCTCGAGGGTGATGTCGCGGGCGAGCTGCTCCCGCCGCTCGGGCGACGAGCCGGGACACCGCGTGGAGGAGCGCCGAGCGCCGGTGCGCGGGCACGTCGCGGAAGGTCTGGAAGGCGTCGAGGGCGGCGTCGATGGCGCGCTCGACGTCCCCCGGCGAAGCGGCGCCGACTCGCGCGACCACCTCGCCCGTGTACGGGTAGCGAATCTCGATCGGCGGGCCGCCGCCCGGCTCTCGCCGGCCGGCCAGGATCAGATCGTGTTGAAGAGCGATGCTCACGTCACACCTCCACGGGTGTCCGGTGGCGCTCGACGAACTCGCGGTCGAGCTCGACGCCGAGGCCCGGACGGTCGGTGAGGATGACCTCCCCACCCATTACCTGCGGCTGCTCGGTGAAGAGCGCGCTCCAGACCGGGTCGCGGACTGGATTGGGGAACACCTCGAGCGATGTAGCCGTTTTCGGCTGCGGCAACCAGATGCCCGTGGATCTGGGGATCGTGGTGCGGTGCCATGAGCACGCCGTGGGCCGACGCGTAGGCGGCGACCCGCAGCCACTCGCTCACGCCGCCCGCGCGGGTGCAGTCGAACTGCATGAAGCGGATCGGCGTGTGGTCGATGAGGTCGCGACAGCCGAAGAGGTGCAGCTCCCGCTCGCCGCTTGCCAGCGGGATCGAGGTCGTGGCTCCGAGCCGAGCCAGCCCGAAGACGGGGTCGAACCAGGCAACCGGCTCCTCGAACCAGGCGATGTCGAACGGCTCGAATGCCCGTGCCGCTTCGACGGCCGCGGGCACGTCGTACGCCGAGTTCGCGTCGAGCATGATCTCGACGTCCGGCAGGGCCTCGCGCACTGCCCGGACGCGGGCGACGTCGTCCTCGAGGGCAAGGCCGCCGACTTTCATCTTGACGGCGGCGAAGCCGAGCTCCCAGTAGCCGGTCATCTCCTCGACGAGCCCCTCGACCGCCGCCTCGCCCTCCGGCCCGTAATAACCCCCGCTCGCGTAGGCTCGGACGGCTGCTCGACCGCCGCCGAGCAGGCGGTAGAGCGGCAGGCCTGCGCGCTTTGCCTTCAGGTCGTGGAGGGCGATGTCGATTCCTGCGATCGCCGCCATCAGCTGCGGCGCTGCGCCTGCGCCGAAATGCGGCTGCCCTTCCGCCGCGGCGAACCGGGCCGACTCCCGGCTGAAAGTCGTGCGGAAGAGCTTCTCGTACAGAAAAGCGTGGTCGATCGCATCCTCACCCACGAGGAGCGTCCGGAAGTGGTCCAGGATCCGCACGATCTCGGCCTGGGGGCGCCCGTGGATCTCGCCGATCCCGACATGCCCATCCTCTGTCTCGATCTCCACGACGATCTCAGCGGCCGCCGTGTAGGGCTCCAGAGACATCCAGAACGGTCGCGCGAGCGGCACCGAGATCGGGTGGACACGGATGTCGACGATGCCCGAGCTCACCCGCGCGCTACCTTCTCGATCCGGGACAGGGGCGCGGAGCTTGCGCGGGGCGTAAACGTCGTAGGCAGGGTCACGCGGCGGGGCGGGGCGGTCGGGTCGAGAAGGCGATCGAGCAGCATCGGCGGTTCGTGCAGGCTCGTGAGCTCAGTGTCGTCGCATCCGACGAGCCAGAGATCGTCGGGTTGCTCGCCGCATGAGGTTGGACATGTTTTCAACCGCCAGCGCGACGCTAGTGCGTGCAACCGTGTCGCGTCAAGTCACGCACCCACCGGAGGCACTACGCGGCAAAGTCGGGGTACTGCCAGAGCCCGTCCGGCGAGCTTCGCCCGCAGGCGGTCCCGCAGCAGGATCGTCTCGGCGAGGTTGTCACACTCGTTGCAGTGCTCCCAGTCGAGCCAGACGTACTCGATGCCTACATAGCCGTCGAAGCCCGCTCGGCCGGCGAGGTCCAGCATCCGTTCGAAGTCGACGACGCTCTCCTTGAGCGGCGCCTGCATCCGGCCCGGACGGGCGCCGCGGGCGTGAAAGTGGCGCGCGTGCGGCACGAGCGGGATCGATCTCGGCCTGCGGGATGTCCTGGTAGACGAAGTGGCTGTAATCGAGCGTTAGCTCGAGCCCGGGCGTGAGCTCGAGGAGCTCCAGCGCGCGCTCCGGCGTCGATGCCACCGAGCCGAGGTGCGGCTCGATCGACAGCCGGACGCCCCGTTCACGCGCCTCCGCGACACGCCGGCCGAGCTCGTCGGCTGAGCGCCCGAGCGACTCGTCGTGGCTCTCTCCCTCCCAGTCGATCCCGGGCAGGATCGTCATGCCGGGCGAGCGCAGACGGGCGGCGAGCTCGAGCATGTCGCGGAACAGCACGCGCGACTCGTCACGCTCGAGCAGATCGGGGTGGTTCGGCGCGAGCCCGCGAAAGTCTGTCCACGGGATGACGAACACGTCCGCGAGCTCGAGTCCGTGGCCGCCGGATCCGCTCCTCGAGCCGCCCGGCCCAGGCGGGGACGTCGGCCCGCACATCGCCGGGCCGGACGGCGGAGCGACCTTCCATCAGACACAGGTCGACGCCGTCCAGCCCGAGCATGTGGATGAGCGCGAGGATGTGCTCGTGCTCGAAGAGCCGGAACGTATCGTCGGCGCACGCCAGCTTCACGGACGCGGCTTCAGCGAAGCGGACTGAGATGCGTGTTCGGCTCGTAGTCGGGCAGCACGTCCCACTGGAGGCTCTCGTCGGCCGCGGCGACGTAGCGCGGCTCCAGCCCGAGCTCTTCGAGCACGATGTTCCGCGCCTGCGGGATCGCCGTCGTCTTGAAGAACGCGACATGGCGATTGAAGCCCTGCCTGCCGAAGCCGCAGTCGGTCGAGAGGACGAGCTTGTCCGCCGGGATGTGCTCGAGGGCGCGCCGGATCCGGTCGGCGACCAAGGGCGGGGTGTCCGCCTGGAGCGTCCGGTGGCTCACGACGCCCACTGCCACCTTCTTCTTCAGCGAGTCCTTGTACGGCCCGAAGAGGTGGATCTCCTCGAGGTCGTTCTCCGTCGCCTCGATCGTCCAGACGTCCCCCTTCAAGCGCTCGAGGTAGATCTCGATCGAGTTCGCGTACGACTCGTCGGCGAAGACCTTCTGCATGTTCGGGTTGCCCCAGCACGTGTGGATCCAGACCTCGGCGTCGTCCAGGCCCTCGATCTCGCGGTTGAAGCAGTCGACGAGGAAGTCGATCGTCTCGGTCTCCTCCGGGTAGTAGCGGGCCAGGAAGTGGAGCGTCGGCTCCTCGACCTGGATGACCGAGCAGCCGGCCTCGACGAGCTGCTTGAGCTCCTGGTTCATCGCCTCCGCCATGTCCCACGTGAGCTGCCTCTTGTCGTCGAGGTCGTAGTCGGTGTGGCTATCGAGGAAGAAGGCGAGGACCTGCGCCGAGCACGTGCCGAACTTCACAGGCTTGCGAGATGCTGCGCTCGCCTGCGCGATCCGCCAGATCTTCGCGTATTCGAGCGGGTTCTTCGGGTCATGCTCGACCTTGCCCACGACGCGCGGCCAGCGCCACGTCTTGTAAATCGAGTCGAGCATGGTTCCGACCGGATACGAAAGGAGCGGCGAACGCGTCTTATCGGTCTGGAGCTCCTCGTGCTCGAGCCCCTTCCAGCGCTGAAGCGGGTAATGGTGCCACGAGCGGCCCGCGACGTCCTCGTCGAGGTGGTAGTCCCCCGTAGTGACGATGTCGAGCCCGGCCCGCTCCTGGTCCGAGACGACGACGGCGTGTGCGTCCGTGAACTGCTCGCGGTACCACGGGTCCATCATCGCCGTGTCGAGCGGGCGAGCCCACATGTTCATCGTGTACCAGCGCGGTCGCGGCCACGAGCCGGTGACCGTGGCCGGGAGCATCAGGTCCTTCGTGGCTGTGAACAAATCCTCACCTCTCTCTGTTCGTGAAGGACGACTCTAAAGTGGACGGACTGCGCCGGCCACATCTTGGGCGCCACGCCTCTCAGCGAGCAATCCGAAGAGATGAGGGCCTCGCGCGAGACCGAGGATGCCTCGCGCCTCGTCTGCGCTCGCGGGCTCGCGGTCGAGCAGCGGCGCCAGCGCCATCGCCTTCTGGACGAGCTCGGCGTTCGACGCGGCGCGCCTGGCCTTCGTCACGCGCAGATTGTCCTCGAGCCCGACCCGGATGTGGCCACCGAGCATGAGCGCGGTCGCGGCTAGATGGAACTCGCCCGGGTAGCCGACTCCAGCCGCTGACCACGTGAACGTGCCCTGACCGAGGACAGACAGTGCGGTCTGACGCATGTGCAGGAGCTGCTCCACGGTCGCGGCGTTGGCGCCGAGGACCCCGAGCACGAATTGGACATGCAGCGGTGGGTCGAGGAGGCCCTGCTCGAGGAGATGGAGGATGTTGTACAGGTGCCCGACGTCGTAGGCCTCGAACTCGGGCTTGGTCTGCGCCTCACGGAAGAGCTCCGCGAGGCGGTACATGTCCTCGAACGTGTTCCGGAAGACGTACCCGCGGGTGGACTCGAGGTACTCGATCTCCCACGGGGCCATCTCCGCCCGGTGGCGCACCTGGAAGATCCCGAAGTTGAAGCTGCCCGTGTTGAACGTCGCCATCTCGGGCCGACATTCCGTGACGACGCGGGCCCGCTCGTCGATCGTCATCCCGACGCCACCGCCGGTCGTCGGCTGCACGATGGCGTCGCAGCGCTCGCCGATCCCGGAGAGGACCTCCTTGAAGAGCCCGAGGTCGGCCGACGGTCGCCCCGTCTCGGGGTCGCGCACGTGGATGTGCACGATCGCGGCGCCCGCCTCGTATGCGGCGACGGCAGACTCGACGATCTCTTCGGGAGTGACCGGGATCGCAGGGCTTTGGCCCGGCACCGTCATCCCGCCCGTGACCGCGCAGGAGAGGAAGACCTTCTCGAGGGCCTCCGCCATCAGTCGATCGTCACGTAGAAGGCGCGCTCGCGGCTCTCGAGACGGGGGATCGCATCGCCCTTCACGTGAAGCTCGAAGTGCGGCGTCGCCTGGTGAGCCTCGTAGCCGGACTCGTCGACGTACTGCTCGTAGAGGAAGAAGACGCGCGGGTCGTCCGGCGAGCGGTGCGCCTGGTAGAAGAGGCAGTCCGGCTCCTGCGCGCGAGAGCGGTCCCATGATCTCGAGGATCTCGGCGATCTTGTCCTCCTCTCCCTCCTTGCAGCGATAGGTGGCAGCGACGACGTAGGCCATCAGAGAACCCCCTTTCTGTCCGATCGGGTTACGGAGCACGCCGATGCCCTCGACCTCGAGCTCGACGACGTCTCCCTCCTGCAGCCGGCGGTCGAGCTCGAGCCCCGAGCCGCCCGGCGGCCGTGCCGGAGCCGAAGACCTCGCCCGGGTAGACGGTCTGCGCCTGCGAGGCGTAGGCGATCAGGTCGGCGAACGTGTGGTGCATGTTGCGCCGAGTTGTCCTCGCCCCAGACCTCGCCGTTCACGCGCACGGCCATGCGCACGTTCGTGCCGTCGAGCTCGTCCGCCGTGACGATGCAGGGGCCGAGGACGTTGGAGCCGTCCCAGTCCTTCGCCTTGGCGGGGCCCATGCCCGATCGGGAGCTCGCGCGTCTGGACGTCGCGCGCGGAGACGTCGTTCCAGATCGTGTAGCCGAAGACGTAGCTCCAACGCCTCCTCGGCGAGCGATGTCCTTGCCGCTGCGGCCGATGACGGCGGCGAGCTCGAGCTCGTGGTCGAGCCGGTCGGTGTACGCGGGCCAGGGGATCGTCTCCTCCGGGCCGATGACCGTGTCGGGCAGGCCCTTGTAGTACGCCGGCACGTCGAACCACTCGTCGGGAATCGGCCGGCCCAGCCGGCGGAGCGCGTTGTCAGGTGGCCTTTGAAGGTGAGGAAGTCGCGGAGAGACCGAGGGCCGCAGCGGCGCGAGCAGGCGGGCGTTCGCGACGGGGCGCCGCTCGCCGGCCGGCGCGCCGGCCTCGATGAACGCGACCATGTCACCGTCGAAGCCGAGATCGACGACCGCGTCGTCTCTCGAGCGCGCCGACGCGCGGCCCGTCCCCGGCGTCGTACGTCACGAGCTTCATGTGGGCTCCTCCCAGGGGTAGACGATCACCTTCAGCGCACCCTCGCGCCGCTCCGTGAACGTCGCGTAGGCGTCGGCGAAGTCGCGCAGTGCGAAGCGGTGGGTGATCAGCTCGCCGGGATGGAGCTTCCCCGCGGACACGAGCGCGACGGCCTCGGGCATCTCGCCGGCGGCGGCGCGCACGCCGACGATGTCGAGCTCGTCGAGGACGACGGCCTGCATCGGCACGCGCGCGTCCTCGAGCGGGATTCCGATCGACGGCGACACGTCCGCCGCGGCGGAGCATGCGCGGCGCACTGGCCGACCGCGGCCGGGTCGCCCGAGCACTCGAGCGCCACCTCTGCGCCCCGCCCTCCCGTCAGCTCGCGCACGCGCGCGACGGGATCCTCGCGGGTGACGTCGACCGTCTCGTACCCGCAGCGAGGCCGCCTTGGCGAGCCGCTCGCCTCTCCCGACGACGAGCACGCGGCCCGCGCCGAGCTCGCCGCGCGCACTCGGCGACGAGCAGCCCCATGACGCCGGGCCCGACGACGACGACCGTGTCGCCGGGCGAGTGCGCGGCCGCGCTTGACCGTGTGGAGCGCGATCGCCGTCGGGTCGAGCATCGCGCCCTCGTCCCAGCCGATCGAGTCCGGGATGGGGAAGACGCTCTTGATCGAGTGGACGACGTAGTGGGCGTACGAGCCCTGCGTGTAGTGCCCGTACTGACGGTGCACCCGCTCGTCGCCGTAGTTCTCGCAGACGTTGTAGCGCCCTCCACGCACTTGCGGCAGAAGCCGCAGCCCGCGTGCGACGTGCCGGCGACGCGGGTGCCCACCGTCCAGCCGAACGCGTCGGCGCCGGGCCCGACCTCCACGACCTCGCCCGACCACTCGTGGCCCGGGATGAACGGGAAGCTCTTGGGCCAGAAGCCCGGGTAGTCCCCGGCGATGATGTGCGGGTCGGTGCCGCAGAGCGCGACGGCGTGCACCTTGCAGAGCACCTCGTTCTCACCCGGCGACGGCCGCGGCACGTCCTCGACGGAGAAGCGATCCGGCTCGTGGACGACGAGCGCGTCCATCAGATCACCGCCACCGGGATCGATCATGGAGCCGGTCGCGCCGCGGATCTTGAGCGGGAGCGCGACGAAGAGGAACTCGTAGACGCGGTCGCGGGCGAGCTCCTCGAGGTCGAGGCTCTCCATGAGGTAGATGCCCGCGCTCGATCAGGAGGTGCGTGTGCACCGGCTGCGGGTTCGCGGGCGAGCCCGGGTCGGGGGCGGGCTGCACCTCGTACGTCTCCGTGTCCGAGCCGGTGGCGAGCACGCCGCGCTCCGCGAGCCAGCGCGCGGCCGAGATGTCCGGGCCCGGGCCGCGGTGCGCGGCCATTCGCTCACCGTCGGGGAAGTGGCTCATGTAGCCGGTGCGGACGAGGACGACGTCGCCCTCGCCGGGCTCACCGATCCCCTGCGCGCTCCCGACCTCGCGAGCTCGTCCGCCGTCACCGGCTCGCCCTTGCCGAGGAAATCCACCCCGCGAAAGCCGGGCACGTCGTAGAGGAGCCCGCGCGCCCAGAAGCGGCGGCAGCTCGGTTGCGTCGCCCTTCAGCGGCCCGAAGTCGCCCAGGTCGGTCCGGGCCGACCCTCCGTGCCAGCGGTCGTCCTCGCCGATCGTCATGTGGGCGTGCGCGTCGATGTGCGCGCCGGTGTGGGTCGTCCCGAGGACGATCTCGCTCATGTAGCCCAGGCCGGCTTCGTTGCCCGGGCCCCACGGCTCGTCCCCGGCCGCGCGGATGCCCTGCGGCGTGCGGTACGCGAGCACCTCGAACTGCGGATGCCCGGGAAAGAGCGGCATGCCGCGGAAGCGCTCCCGGGCGAGCGAGTAGATCCGTCCCTCCCTGACGAGCCCGGTCGCCTCGAGCACGGTCACGCTGCCGCGGCCCTCCGAACGGCGTCGGCGATCTTCACGTAGCAGCCGCAGCGGCAGAGGTTCCCGGCAAGCCCGAGCGCGATCTCCTCGTCGCGTCGGGCTGCGGGTTCTCCTCGAGCAGGCGCGCCGCGGTCAGGATCATGCCCGGCGTGCAGTAGCCGCACTGGAACGCGTGCGCCTCGACGAACGCTCGCTGGACGGGGTGGTTGCCACCGAGCCCCTCGACCGTCGTGATCTCGCCGCCCTCGGCGAGCGGGGCGAGCAGGAGGCAGCGTCGAGACCGGCTCGCCGTCGACGAGCGCGGTGCAGGCGCCGCAGACGCCGATCCCGCAGGTCGGCCGCACGCTCGTGAGGCCGAGCTCGCGGCGGAGCACGTCGAGGAGCATCTCGTCGGCCCGCGCCTCGAGCGTGGCCGCGACGCCGTTGACGCTGCAGGAGACCTTCACGCGCGCACGCCTTCGCGCTCGTCGACGGCCGCGAGGACCGCCTCGGCGCGTGACCGGGAGCTCGCGGACGCGCAGGCCCGAGCGACGCGAGCGCGTTCCCGACCGCCGGCGGAACCGGGGGGAGCGCGGTCTCGCCGAGCCCGTGCACCTCGGCGCCCTCGCGCTCGAGGAGCTCGTGCGTCAGCGGGCGGCACGTCCGCGGCGCTCGGGATCTCGTAGTCGGAGAGGTTCGCGTTCGTGATCTGGCCGTCCGCGTGCGTCGATCCGCTCGAACAGCGTCGTGCCGAGGCCCATGATCATCGAGCCTTCGTTCTGGAGCTCCGCACCGGGACGGTTGACGACCCGGCCGGCGTAGATCGCGGCGTGCAGCCGACGCACCGCCACCTTGCCGGTCTCCTCGTCCACCTCGACCTCGGCTGCCGCCGGCTCCCTGGTGCCAGTGGTGGGAGGCGACGCCCTGGCCCGGTGTCCGGGTCGAGCCCGCCGGGGATCTCGACCTCGCCGTAGCCGCGCGGGCCGTTCTCCTGCAGGTCGGCGACGCGCGCTTGCACGAGCGCGAGGCCCATGACGTACGTGGAGCGGCTCGAGGTCGTGCGCGTGTCGTAGGGAACGAGGTCGGTGTCGGGGTCGGGAAAGCGGATGCGCTCCGGCGTCGACGCCCAGGAGCGCCGCCGCCTGCGAGCGTGATCGCGCGCCGCGCGCCCTGGCCCATCTCGGCGGTGGCGCAGCGCAGCACGTAGTGCCGTCGCCCGTCGCGCTCGACCGCGATCGAGGCCTTGCGTCGGGCGTCTGCATGCCCTTGAGGAGGACGGCGCAGGCCCTTGCCGCGCCGTCCCTCGTGCCAGCCGATCGGCCAGCGCCGCCGCCTCGAGGCACTCGGCGAAGTGGACGTCGTGCATCTCCTCGCCGGTGCAGTAGCGGTCGCCGTCGCGCAGGAGGTTCTTGAGCCGCAGTTCGAGCGGGTCGAGCTCGAGGCGCTCGGCGAGCACGTCCATCGCGAGCTCCGACGCCCACGCGCATCTGCATCTGCCCGTAGCCGCGGAAGGCGCCGTTCGGCGGCAGGTTCGTGTAGACGGCAGTGCGAGTCGACCCAGACGTGCGGAATGCGGTACGGCCCCGGAGCGGCGAAGCCCATCTTCTGCGCGACTCCCGGCCCGCAGTCGGCGTACGCGCCGGTATCCGCCCAGCACCACACCTGCTTGGCGACGAGCGTGCCGTCCGCGCGCGCGCCCGACCTTCACCCGGATCGTCGCCGGGTGGCGGTTCAGCGTCAGCCATTCCTCGTTCCGCTCGAGCACGCACTTGACCGGGCGGCCGGCCTTGCGGGCGAGGCGCGGCGACGATCGCCTCGATGCGGACGAACGTCTTCGCCCCGAACGCGCCGCCCATCGGCGGGCAGTGGATCCGGATCCGCTCCGGGCTCGAGGCCGAAGACGCCCGGCGAGGTCAGCGCGGAGGTTGAACGGCGTCTGCGTCCCCGTCCAGAGCTCGAGGCGCCCGTCCTCCCAGCGGGCGAGCGCTGGCGTGCGGCTCCATGGCGGCGTGCTGCGCGCCGGCCGTCCGGTACGTCTCGTCGACGACGACGTCGGCCTCGCTCCGAAGCCGGCCTCGGCGTCGCCCGTGGCGGAGGCGGAAGCGGTGGCAGACGTTCGTCCCCGGCTGCGGGCGCATGCCGAAGTAGGCCGCGTCGCTGTCCGAGATCGCCTGCGTGTCGTGGACGAGCGGCGCGCCGGGCTCGGCACGCCTCGAGCGGGTCGAACACGGCGTCGAGCTCCTCGTAGGCGACGTCGATGAGATCGGCGCCTCGTCGGCCGCGCGCGGCGTGGCGGCGGCGACGGCGGCGACCGGGTCGCCGGCGAAGCGCGCGCGCTCGAGCGCGAGCACGGTCTGGTCCTTGATCTGGCAGCCGTACGGCCCGAGGTCGCGGACGTCCTCCGGGCGTGAGGACGACGACGTCGGGCGGGACCGCCGACGCATCGACGCGAGAGCACGCGCGCGTGCGCGTACGGCGAGCGGACGATGCGCGCGTGGAGCATCCCGTCGAGCTCGACGTCCTGGGCGTAGCGGACGGCTCCGGTGACGCGCGGGTCCACTCACGCCCACGAGCTCCTCGAGGGCGCGCCGCACCTCGACCGCGATCACGCGGCGGCGGTAGTCGGCCGAGCCGCGCCCGTCGGAGATGCGGGTCGATCGCCTCGGCGTAGCGGCGCCCGATCTCGGCGGCGTCGCCGTCCGGCGCAGAGCTCCGGGAAGAGCTGCGGCCGGCCGGCGACGGCGCCGACGACGACGCGGAGCTCGCCGTCCCGCTGCGGCGGCGGCGACGCCGACGCACGGGCCGGTCCTCGTGCGAGCGCGAGCGGAACTTCCGGTACGACGGCGCGCTCCTCGCGGCGGGACGCGGACCTCGACGATCAGCTCGTCGGGCTCGAGCGAGGTCTCGTAGTGGCCGGTGATCAGCTCCTCGACCGGGATCTCGCGCTGCGCCGTCCCGGCTCACGACGACAGCGCGCGCTCCGAGCGCCGCCAGCAGCGCCGGCGGGTCGGAGGCGTAGTCGGCGTCGGCGAGCACGCCGCCCACCGTCGCCTGGTTGCGGACGCGCGGGCTCGCGACGAGGGAGAAGGCGCGCGCGAGCGCCGGCCAGCGCTCGCGCACGAGCGGCGAGCGCTCGACCGCGCGATGGGTCGTCATCGCGCCGAGGCGCGAGCTCGCCGTTCGCCTCCACGCCGTCGAGGCCCGGGGACGTCGCGCAAGCGCCAGCAGCGTCTGCGGCGCCAGGAGGCGCTGGTTGAGGAGGATGGCGAGGAACGTGCCGCCCGCGACGACGGTCGCCTCGTCCCCGTGCTCGGCCTTCAGCGCGAGCGCCTCCTCGAGCGAGGTGGGGGCGAGCCACTCGGCTGGCTCAGACACTGGCGAGCGCCTCCTCGTAGTACGGGCGCGCCAGCTCGCGCGCCTCGCTCGAGCCGGATCCGCTCGAAGCTCCAGCGGTGCTTCTCGCGCGCCCACTCGACGTCGCAGCGGCCCTCGCGCACCCAGCGCTGGGCGACGTCCTGGTTCACCTCGAGCCAGGAGATCGAGTCGGCGGCCTGCAGCACGTCGGCCTCGTACCACCCTCCGAACTCGTGCGCGAGGATCAGCCGCTCGACCTCGTCGACGAGCTCCGGGTCCGCTCCCTCCGCCGCGCAGGAACTCGCCGACGATCTGCGGCCGAGCGCTCGGAGTGGGCGCGGTTGTACTCCTCGTCGTCCGGCCGCTGCCGGCTCATGTCGAGGTGCGGGCCGCCGGGGAAGTGCCGCTCCATGTCGTGCGTGAGCGCCGCGATCTCGAGCGCCTCCGATGCGTCCGGGTCGAGCTCGAGCACCCAGTCGCGCGTCCGCACGAGGTGGCCTGCGTTCCAGTACGGCTCGATCCAGGCGAGGATGCGCCGCTCCAGCTCCTCGTTCACAGGGTCGTCACCGGCCTCGACTGGAGCAGGTAGATCTCGCCGCCGGCGATCGCCCACTCGATGTCCTGCGGCCCGCCGAAGCGCTCCTCGAGCCCGAGCGCCCAGCGCGGCAAGGCGCGCGAGCTCGGCCGCGGTGAGGACGCCGCCGTCCTGCAGCTGCTCGCGCTTCACCGCGCCCTGTCCGGTCGAGGACGTAGTGGTCGGGCGTGACGGCGCCGGAGACGACCTGCTCGCCGAGCCCGACGAACGGCCTCGGCGACCATCCGGTCGCGTCGCCGTTGGACGGGGTCGACGGTGAAGAGGACGCCCGACTTCTCCGGCTCGACCATGCGCTGGACGACCACCGCCATGGCGAGGTCGTCGAGCGATCCCTTGCGCGCCCGGTAGAAGAGCGCGCGCTCGGTGAAGAAGGAGGCCCAGCACTCCACGACGCGCGCGCAGACCTCGTCGGCGCCGCTCGACGTGCAGGTACGTCTCCTGCTGGCCGGCGAAGCTCGCCGTCTCGGAGTCCTCCGCGCAGGCGGAGGAGCGGACCGCGACGTGGCCGCCGCCGAGCCGCTCGTAGGCGTCCGCGATCGCCTGCCTCGGGGGCTCCGCCTCGCCGGACGAGCGTCCTGGGCCGACTCCCGAGTCCTGCGCGCGCGCCAGCTCCCGCAGGCGCGCGGCGTCCACGGCCTGCTCGAGCACGTGCGCGGCGACGACGAAGCCCGGCGGCACGGGCAGACCGGCGGCCGTCATGGCCGCGAGGCTGGCTCCCTTCCCGCCTGCGACGCGGACGTCGGCGCAGCCCTCGTCGTCGAACCAGACGATCTCACTCATCGAGGATCGCCACGGCCCGCACCGGCGCCGCCGTCGTCCCGATCCACTTGACCGGGAAGACGGCGAGCTTGAAGCCGTGCGGCGGCAGCTGGTCGAGGTTGGTCAGGTTCTCGAGGTGCCAGTAGTCCTCCTCGTTCATGACGAGGTGCGCCTCCCAGAACTGCTTGCGCTCGAACATCGCCCAGACCGGCGGGTCGAAGGTGATCGCGTCGATGCCCATCATGCGCACGCCCTTCGAGATGAGGTGCCGCGTCGCCTCCGCGGTCATGCCGCGGGTGGTCGGTGCGGTAGCGCTCCTCGTCCTGGTACGCGCCCGGCGCCCGTGTGGATGAGGACGATGTCGCGCTCCTTCAGCTCGTAGCCGATCGCCTCGAGCGCCTCGTCGATCTCCGCCGCCGCTGATCCCGGCGCCCGACTCCTTGTGGCGGAAGTCGAGCACGACGCCGTCCGAGAAGCAGTACTCGAGCGGGATGCCCTCGACGCCCGGAGCGTCCGGGCCGCGGATGTGCTTGACGGCGTCGCAGTGCGTGCCGACGTGGTCGTTCTGGATCACGAGGTAGCTGGCCGTGAGCGAGGTGGCGCCGTGCTCGGCTGCGCCGATCCGCTCCGCGAACTCCGTCCAGCTCTCGTAGAGGAGGAGCGTCGGGGGCGGGACGCGCGGGAAGGTGAGCATGTCCCGGTGCACCGGCATGGAGAGGTCGACGAGCTGTCACGCCGCGCCTCCCTCGTCAGCAAGAGCCGGCCGAAGTGCTCGACGTGCTCGCGCGACCGCGCGGCCCGCCGCGGCCGGGTCGCGGCGCGGCGAGCGCGTCGAGGATCGGGCCGTGCATCTCGGCGAGCTCGTGCCGGTCGATGCCCGTCGCGAGCGAGCGTGACGATCGTGCGCGCCTCGACGCGCAGCGAGTCCCAGACCTCGAGCGAGCGTCCGGTTCCCGGCCGCCTCGACGATCAGCCGGTGGAAGCGCGACGTCGTGCTCGACCTGGCCGTGGGGGTCGCCGGCGTCGGCGGCCTCCCGCATCGCCTCGAGCTCGTCGCTCGAGCTCCTCGACGTCTCCGTCGAGGCGGCCGCCGCCTCCCGCGCGGCCAGCTCCTCGAGCGCCGCCCGCACGGGATAGATCTCGGCGAGCTCCTCCTCGCGAGCACCTCCCGCACCCGCGCGCCGACGAAGGGCTTCGACTCGACGAAGCGCAGGAGCTCGAGCTCGCGCAGCGCCTCCCGCACGGGCGCCTGGCTCGTCCCGAGCTCCTGCGCGATCCGCGTCTCGACGAGCCGGTCGCCCGGCGCGTAGGTCGCCGTCGAGGATGCGCTCGAGCAGGACGTCCTTGACCTGCTCGCGCAGGACGGTGCGCGGCGTCAGGGCCGCCTCCGGTCACGCCAGGATCTCCACGACGCCGGTCGGCGCCGTTGACGCGCACGCGGTCGCCGGTCTTGATCCGCGCGGTCGCGTCCGAGGTGCCGACGACGGCCGGGATGCCGAACTCGCGCGCGACCACCGCCGGGTGCGAGACGACGCCGCCCGCGTCGGTGACGAGGCCGGCGATCTTCGTGAAGAGCACGACCCAGGCCGGGTTCGTCATCTGGCAGACGAGGACGTCGCCCTTCTGCACCTGGTCGAACTCGTCGAGCGAGGCGACGAGCCGCGCCGTCCCCTCGACGACGCCGGGCGAGGCGGCCAGCCCGCGGACCTCGTCCGTCGCGCTCGGACGGCTCGCGGTAGAACTTCTCCGGGAAGCCCCAGAGCGCGTTGTACGGGAAGTCGAGCGCGGTCTTCGTCGCCGTGCCGACCCACTCGGGCGGCCGCAGGGCGAACGCCTGCTCGCGCTCGTCGCGGCGTTCGGAGACGAGCGCGCGGGCGTCGAAGCGCGTCCGGGTTCGCCATGAAGACGCGGAGCTCGTTGTAGCGCAGGAACATCACGTCCTCGGGATCGTCCAGCAGGCCGGCCTCGACGAGCTTGCGCCCGATGGCCACGAGCACGATGCGGACGCGGGCGTTCGTCCCCTGGTCGATGTAGAAGTGGTGGTCCGGCGTGAGCGGGTTCATGCCGAGGGAGAGGTCGAGCGCCGCCTGGAGCCGCTCGCGTCCTTCGCCCTCGGGGACGTCGTCCATGAGCTCGCGAACGGCCGCGTCGAGGTCCTCCCGCACGCCTGCGAGCGTCTGCGGGTAGTCGTAGTCGGTCTCGACGTAGCCGCGCACCTGCCTCGACGATCGGGCTCCCTGCGCTCCTTCCAGGTCGGGATAGGCGAACTCGTGCGACCAGATCGCGCGGTAGCCGAACTCCTGCTGGTACGGCTCGAGGCGCTCGGCGAGGAAGCGCCGCCCGCGCTCCGAGCCCTCCAGCGCCCGCAGCAACGTCGGCCGCCGTCTCCCCGGAGCGGAAGGCCTCGGCGAGCTCGGCGTCGCCCTTGACCTCCTCCTTCATCTGCCAGAGCGCCTCGATCGAGTCCCAGTTGCGGTCCGTCGACCGAGCTCTGGAGCCGGCCGCCGAGGTTCGGGTCGACCTCGCCCTTGACCTCCGCGATCGTCGCGTTGAGCGCCAGCGTGGAGGAGAACTGGGCGAAGTTGAGCATCCAGTGGATCTTCCAGTGACGGTCGTGGATGTCGATCGCGTCCTCGAGCAGGACGGCGAGCTCGACGAAGGCTCGCGTTCTCCATGTCGTACGCCGTCGAGGTAGGCGAAGTTGCGCTCGATCTCCGGGCGCAGCCGCTCGCGCCACCAGTCGAGGAAGTTCGCGCGCGTAGTGCGGGAGGACCCAGCCGAGGTAGGCGCCGATCTTCTCCGCATGGGCGGGGTCGCGCGGCACGCGCGGGACGTAGCGGGCGTTGTACTCGGTCGCCTCGGAGTGGAGCGAGGAGTCGGCCGGGATCGGCGGCCGTGTAGACGTAGCCGTTGATCGACTTCGCGATCCAGTCGCACGCGAAGGGCGTGCCGAAGCGGCGGAACATGTGGTCGCACGTGAGCCACCAGCCGCCGATGTCGAAGAACAGCGGCGAGACCGGGTTCGGGCAGTGGAGGTCGTCGTAGATCCAGAAGAGCTCCTTCTCCCCCTCCTCCCACTCGATCGGGAACTCGTCGCTCCCGTAGAAGGTGCCGAGAACTTCCTCGCTCGCTACGGCCATCGCGCCCTCCTCGTCTAGGCAGAAGGGAGATGATCGATCATCGATCATCCGCTTGCAACCGCGCAGAATAGGCTAGATGGTTGGCCGGGAAGTGTGGTGCCGGCGGGGGCGTCCGTGACCGAGCGTGAGGCCGCGATCATCCCGAGTTCGTACCTGGAGGGTACGGGCGAGGAACGAGCGTGGTCTCAGGTGATGTGTCACGGGCGTCATCCGGCGGTGCCACGGTTTCCGGTCAATTCCCGGTCAAGCATCATAGGAGGGCTAGGAGGAGAGGTCCATGTACAGGGTCATTCGCTCCGGTGAGCTGCAGCCGAGCCCAGGAGGCACCGTGACGTTCGAGGGCGAGCCGTACGGCTCGGGCGTCTCGTTCTTCCTCGTCGACAACGAGCCAGGCAAGGGGCCCGACCTGCACAGGCATCCTTACTCCGAGACCTGGATCGTCCGCAGCGGAAAGGCTCGCATGACCGCCGACGGCGAGGACCTCGAAGTCGCGCCCGGCGACATCGTGGTGGTGGGCCCGGAGACTCCCCACAAGTTCAAGAACATCGGCGCCGAACGGCTCGACATCGTCTGCATCCACGCGTCGCCGCGAATGATCCAGGTGGACCTGGAGGAGTGAAAGACAGATGCCGAGGATCGGGGACGAGGCCGTCCGGGCAAAGACGGGCAAGGGTTGGGAGGAGTGGTTCGAGCTCCTCGATCGCGCCGGCGCGAGCAAGCAATCCCACGGGGAGATAGCGCTCGCGCTCTCGAAGGACCACGGGGTTCCCGCCTGGTGGGCGCAGACGATCACGGTCGAGTACGAGTGGGCGCGGGGCCTGCGTGAGAAGCACGAGGGCCCGGAGGGCTACCAGGTGGGCGCGACCCGGACGATCGCCGCCCCGGTCGAGGAGGTCTGGCGCGCCTGGGAGGACGAAGCTCTGCGCGAGCGCTGGCTCCCGGGCGGAGGGCTCTCGGTGCGGACGGCGACGAAGCCGAAGAGCGCACGGTATGACTGGCACGAGGGCGGCCGCCTGGCCGTCTACTTCGTCGAGACGGGAACGAGCAAGACCCGTCTGCAGGTCCAGCACGAACGCCTGCCCGACAAGGCGTCGGCGAAGCGGGCCCAGGCGGACTGGCGCGAGCGCCTGAAGGCGCTGAAGGCCCTCCTCGAGGGCTGACGCTCAGCCGTCGGCCCGCGTCGCCTTGTGGAGACGCACCGCGTTCTTCAAACCCTTGAGACGCACGTCGCCGACGAGCTCGAACTCGACGTCTGCGGTGCCGGCGCTCTGCATTGCTCTCTCGCTCACCAGCACCTGGTGAGGCCCAGCGTAGTCCGCGATCCGCGCGGCGACGTTGACCGTTCTTCCGAAGTAGTCGCCTTCCTGGACGATGACCGCGCCGGCGTCGATGCCGATGCGGGCCGGTATGGAGACGGCTTGCTCCGTCTGCTCGACGAGGTCGAGGCCGCTCTGAATGGCTCTGCCGGCGTCGCTGAAGTGGAACATGACGCCGTCGCCGAGCCACTTGACCGGCCGGCCGCCCTGCGTCTGCGCGACGCTTCCTGGACAACGCTCGCGAGCTCCGCGGCGAGCTCGGCCGCGGCTTCGTCTCCCCGCTCCTCCGCGAGCGCGGTGTAGCCGGTCAGATCGAGGAAGGCGATCGCCGGGCGGCTGCCGCGGCTGCCGGGGGGTGATGCCCCTCTCCTCCATGAAGCCCTCCGTGACGCCGACGATGTACTCGAGGACGGCATGCTCACGGTGCCGGCGCTGGAGCCAGGGGACGAGTCGCGCCGACGAGCTCGGTGAATCCGGCGGCCTTCTCGTAGACGAGGCGGTCCTTCTCCTCGTTCGAGAGCTCGAAGGTCGCCACACGCTGGCGCACCGCTCGGTCGAAGAACTGGAGCCCGGAGCCGACCAGCCGCTGGATCGTGCCGCCGTAGAGCCGCGCGAAGCGCGAGAGCTCGTCGTCGTCCGCGAGATCGAGCCTGGTCACGAGGAGCGACAGCATCTCCGCGTCCTCCGCGCGAATGCGGTCGTCGGTCGGGCGGCGGCAGGCCGAGCTCGCCGCTGAGGCGCCGCAGGAGCTCGGGCGAGCGCCCCAGTCGCGCGGCAAGCTCCTCGTAGGTCTCCGACGTGCCTGCTGGCTCCGGAAGGAAGAGCGCCAGGGGGAACGAGAGCTCTCCGCCGGCCACGCCGCGCGCGACGTCCTCGAGCGAGATCCCCGCCTCCTCGAACGCGGCCATGAGGCGAACCACGTGGACATCGGACGCCGAGAAGAGCCCGTCCTCGTCGTGCCGCTCGAGGATGCCGAGCTCCTCCAGCCGGCGTACTTGCTCGAGCGAGCAGGGGACGAGCTCGGCGAGCTCTTGCGCCGAGACCTTGGCCACGGCGGGACTCTAGCTTTCAGCCGCAGCGGGCAGGGAGCGTGTACAAGAAGCACATGAGCCACGAGCTGGGCCCGGCGCCGAGTACCGGCAGGGAGGTCTGGATCCGCGACCTGCGGCGCGTGAACGAGCGTGCAGGAAGACGCCCTGGCCCCCGTCTTCGACGCCCGCTGGGGTGAGATCGAGGAGACGGACCGAGCGTTCGTGGAGCGGTTCCTCTCGGTGCTCCCGCCCGAGCGGCAGGGTGCTCGATGCGGCGTGCGGCACCGGCCGTCACTTCCCGCTCGTGCTGGCCGGCGGCCGGTCGCTGCTCGGCGTCGACCACGCCGGCGCCTACCTGGCCAACGCCCGAGCGAAGTTCCCTCAACGTCCCCACGGAGAAGCACGACCTCCAGGACCTGCCGTACGAGGACGAGTTCGACGGCGTCATGTGCCTCGAGGCCATGGAGTTCGTCCCTCCGGAGGACTGGCCCGGGGTCGTGGAGCGCTTCCGCCGGGCTCTCCACCCTGGAGGCCGGCTATACCTATCGGTCGAGCTCGCCCCGGCGGATCGGGTGCGCGCCCTCAGCGAGGAGGCCCGAAGGCGGGCCACCCGGTAGTGGAAGGCGAGGTGCTCTGGGACGAGCCGGAGGGCCTCCTCTACCACTACTACCCGACCATGGAACCGGTCCGGGCATGGCTCGCCCAGGCCGGCTTCGCCGTCGAGGAGGAGGCCGAGGGGCCCTGGGACGACGAGTGCGCCTATCACCACGTTCTCGCCCGCGCAATCAGACGTCTCTGATCGCATCGACGGCGAGGGCCACGCCGGCGGCGATCTCGAGGGCGCCCAGGAGTCGGCCGCCTGCGACGAGGAGGCCTTCCCGCGGGCCCCGATCGGCTGACGCCGGCCAGGCCGACGAGGAGGAGCGCCACGGCGAGCGCGCCGACCGCCTCGCCGGCGACTCCGTCCCCGCCCGCGGCGAGCGCGAGGACGACGACGCCGGGCTGGAGGAGAATCGGGAAGGCGACCGGGACCAGCGCCGCGCCGAGCCCGGCAAGCTCCGGCTCCTCGGCCGGCCGCGGCACGACGAGGGCGCGCAAGCCTTCCAGCGCGAGCACGAGCCCGGCGGCCAGCCGGAAGCTCTCGGGGCTCACGTCGAGCGCGTCGAGCAGGACGCTCCCGCAACCGCCAAGCGCTGCGCCGGCCGCGAGCGCGATGAGCGACCCGAGCGCGACGGCCGCGCGCGATGCGGGCAGGGCGAGGCGGGTCCGGCACGGGTTGACCGCCGCCGCGAAGGCGAGGAGCAGGAAGCCGAAGCTCACTCCGCTCCGTGCCTCGAGCAGCGGGAGCGTCGCCAGGAGGGCCGCAAGCGGGTGGCGCTGGTCGTCCATCTGCGTGTAGCCGTCCTCCGAGAACCACGCGCCCCGGGCGAGCTCCGGCCGTGGGAGGCGCGCGCGCCTCGGCGGCCGTCGACCTGGCGCGTCGACGGTGCGCCCGGCCGTGCAGCGCAGCCGCTCGGCGAGATCGTCGGAGAGGTCGCCGAGCCGCGCGTCGGCCGCGCTCAGCCGCCAGAGCCCGGCGAGCCCCTCGCCGATCGATCCCGAGGCCCGCGCCCGAGGCCGGCTCGCCGCGGAAGAGCCGCCTGATGCCCTTCCTCGCCGCTCTGCGCCTCGACGCCGCGACGAGAGCCCGAAGGCGCCGGCGAGGCGGCGCGCGTACGCGATCTCGGCGCTCGCCGAGCAGCTCGGGCCCGAGCTCGGCGAGCGCGTACGCCGCCCAGTGGTCCGGGAAGGTGAGGACGTAGCCCTCGACGTCGTCGCGCCGCGTCGCGACGTAGCGCGCGAGGCGCCGCGCCGGGCGCTCCCAGCCCTCGCCCGGGAAGAGGCGGTTGACGAGCGCGAGCGCCCACAGCGCCTCCCCGGTTCCGAACTTCGCGTACAGGCCGGGAACCGGCTGCTCCCGTGCGCGGGCTCCAGTAGCCGAGCACGCGTCCGTCGGGCAGCTGCTGCGCGACGAGGAACCGGCCGAGCGCCCGCATGAGCTCGTCGTCGACCGCGATCGCCCGTCGCCAGCCTGCGGTGGACGAGGGCGGCGACGGCGAGCGCGCTCGCGCCGATGCCGCGCCTCCTGCCCGGGCTCGGCGAAGGCTGCCCACCCGTCCCGCCGGACGAGGTTCGCGCGCAGAAACCGAAGCCCGTGATCGCCCGCCGCGAGGGCCTTCGTCGTCGCCGGTCTCGGCCGCGAGCCGGTAGAGGCCCATCATCACCCCCGCGTGGCGGGTGATGTTGTAGTCGTCGGAGACGGCGTCCTCGCTCCCGGTAGTAGCCGTAGGTGTAGCGCCCGCCGGGCTGGACGCCGCGCTCGAGCCAGGCCGCCGCCTCGCGCGACCGCGACGCGCGCCGCACGCGGCCTCGAGCGGCGGGCACACCTCGGCCGGCACGACCGCGACCCTCAGCGCCAGCAGCGCCGAGCACGAAGACGGCGGCGTGCGGGACGAGGAGGCGTCGCACGCCCGGAGGCTACGGCACGACGGGGCGGCTGGCCACGGGTCGATCGGCGGCGGTCCCGTTCGTCTCTAGAGTGAGACGCCGTGGAGGAGACGACGAAACAAGCCTCGTTCGGTCCCGAGCTCTTCTCGTTCCTCGCCGACCTGCGGGCGAACAACGACCGGGAGTGGTTCGCGGCCAACCGGCGCCGCTACGAGGAGCATTTGCTCGAGCCCGCGCTCGACTTCGTCAACGCCTTCGCACCGCGCCTGGAGGGGATCAGCCCGCACTTCCGCGCCGACGCACGCCCGAGCGGCGGCTCGCTCTTCCGCATCTACCGGGACGTGCGCTTCTCGAAGGACAAGTCGCCCTACAAGACGAACGTCGGAATCCACTTCCGCCACGAGCAGGCGAAGGACGCTCGCGCGCCCGGCTTCTACCTCCACATCGGCCCGGGCGAGGTTTTTGCCGGCGGCGGCATCTGGCACCCGGGCACAGAGGGAGCGACGCGCATCCGCGAGGAGATCGTCGCCGAGCCGGAGCGCTGGCGGAAGGCCACGCGCGGCCGCGCGTTCACGAAGCGGCTCGTGCTGGGCGGCGACTCGCTGAAACGCGTCCCGCCCTGGGCCGACCCCGAGCACCCGCTCGCGGACGACCTGAAGCGGAAGGACTTCTTCGCCTGGGCCCGCCTCAGCGAGGAAGACGTGATCGCTCCCGGCTTCGTCGACGACTACGCACGCATCTGCCGGACGGCTGCGCCGCTCGTGCACTTCCTCTGCGACGCCCTCGACGTGCCCTACTAGATGCTTGACCGGAAACTGACCATCTAGAACTCGAACCGCGGCGAGGACCGGCTCAGGGTCGTCGCTTCCGGGGTCACCGACCAGACCGCGCTGAACTCGTCGGCGACCGCTGCCATCAGCGTCGGAATATCGCTACTCGCTGAGTCGTGCAGGGCTTCCGCGACAATCAAGACGGCCGTCGTCGTATCGCGAACGGCCGAGGAGGCACTCTGCCGATTGGTCCAGCGCCGGGCGTGCGCCCGCCTGGCGCCGTCCGCGAAGATCACTTCACCCGCGGCGGGATTCTCGACCCCTCCCGAAAAGCTCACAAAGGTCTCGTCGCCGGCCGCGTATCGAACCTCCACGTACTCCGCGATCTCGGCGACGTCGAACACGGCCACCGGGATGGCGAACGCCAGTGAGATCGCATTGCAGACGTCGACCAGAGGGTGGAGCTGCGGTAGCGACTTCTCCTTCCTGAACCGCCGCAAGAGCGACTCCGAGGCCGACCGATACTGCGTCGGCTTGAGCTTCATCCTGGAGAAAGCGCGTCGCCAAGCCTGAACCTCGGGCAGCTCTCCTTCCGGACCGGCGGCCAACCGCGCCTCTGCGATTGCGCTGAACCGGGCCACTGGCCGGCCGACAGAAGCACTCGCGGAGACTCCCTCGGCAAACAGCGCGCCGGCGCGGAGCTCCGGGAAGTCTCTCCAGATCTCGCCCGAATGCTGGAAGTACGTGGGCCCGACCTACTGACTTGGCGCAGGGGCTCCGGGATCGGTCTGCCAGAGGCCGAACTCGTTGCCCTCCGTGTCCTTGCAGAGCGAGAACCAGCCCATGCCGGGGACGGGCATCGCCTCGCCCGCCTCGCCGCCAAGCTCCTTCACGCTGGCGCCGCCTGCGTTGATGTCCTCGACGTCGAAGAAGACGCGGGTTCCGCGCTTGTCGGGCGGATCGGGCGCGTAGATGGCCCCGCCGGTCGTGTCGGAGAACTGCGTCATGTGGTACTCCGTCGGCCCCTCGAACTGCTGCCACTCCCAACCGAACAGCGAGCTCCAGAACTCGCGTGCATTCGCCGTGTCTCCCGCCGGAATCTCCAGGTGCACCATCTGTCCGGGCACAAGGCCCTCCTTTCGTCTCGGCGTCGGCGCAGCTTTGCGCCGCGGCGCCTTCATTCAATACGACGAACGAAAGCCGACGAACTCGACACCGAACGCGGACGTCAGGCCTGGTTCGGGGGCGTCGCGCGGGCGATCGTCGCGGCGCGCAGGGCGGCGAGCCTCTGCTCCGACAGGCCTTCGGCGCGATCGTCCAGGAGCGCGATCGAGTGCGCGGTCAGCTGGTTGAGGAGCATGAGCGCCTCTGTGTCGTGCTTCTCGGCAAAGGCGAGGCCTGCGAGGTACGAGGTGGCGACGATGTGCACCTGCTCGGAGGCCGCGAGATTTCTTGCCACGTTGCGGCGCGGGTTCATGAAGTAGAGGAGGACGAACGCGGCGAGCCCGATACCTGCGATCACCGCGGCCGCCTCGAGCTCCCCGTCCAGCGCCTGGACGACGGCGACGGCCAGGAAGGCGACGCCGAAGGCAAAGAGAAGCCCGCTCATCACCGCCGCGATCCGAAACGACCAGCGGAGCTGGGAGTTGGAGCTCATGAGCACCCGCTCGACGTTGGCGCCGATGCTCTCGTGCGGAGGAAGGGCGGCAGCCCGTGCGGCGCCGTCCCGTCCGTCGGTCGCGGCGGGCGCCGGCTTCGTCGAGCTGGGCGAGCTCGACGGCGGCGTTCTGGTGGGCGGGTCCTGGACGTCCACGGCCCTGCCGGGACGATAGCGCGTCCACCCTCGCCGCGCCCGGCGACGACCGGTGCGTTGAGGCTCGCCCGGCGATAGCATGGCCGCATGCTCACCCTCTACGACGCGGCGCGCTGCCCGTACTGCGCCCGTGTTCGCATCCTCCTCGCGGAGAAGGGAATCGCGTACGAGACGGTCGAGATCGATCTGGACAACCGCCCCGGGTGGCTCTACGAGAAGAATCCGGTCGGGAAGGTCCCCGTCCTCGAGGAGGGCAGCTTTGTCCTGCCCGAGTCGCGCGTGATCATGGAATACCTCGAGGAGCTCCATGCAGAGCCGCCGCTTCTCCCGGCCGAGCCTGCCGAGCGCGCGCTCGTTCGGCTCCGCCTCGAGCGCTTCGGCGATCTCTCCGGGCCCTACTACCGCGCCGTCTTCGGGGGAGAGACGGCCGAGGCGCTCGAGGCCGAGCTCGCGAAACTCGACTCGTCGCTCGCGGGGAGCCCTTATCTCGCCGGCGCGACGTACAGCCTCGCCGACATCGCCTACGTCCCTTGGGTGATACGCGCAGAGGCGCGCGCGGGGGTGGATCTGGGCCGGCACGAGAATCTCCGCGGGTGGCTCGAGCGGCTCGCCGAGCGTCCCTCCATCGCGGCCGAGCTCGAGGTCGTGGCGGCCCTCGCCACGTAAGGCGTTCGCGCGGGCCGGACGCCCGCAGCCGTAGCTCAGCCTGGAAGCCAGTCCTCGCGGTAGCGCGTCGGCTCGGGCTCCGGGAACCGGGCGTATGCCTCGTCTGCGTCGTTCGTCTCCTGCTCGACGCCGGCGCCGTGCCGGAGCGCGACCTCGTCCACGGTGTAGCCGCCCCAGCCGTCGCCTTCCTGGTGCTCACGCCCACCGACTGCGAGAACGACGCACGGACCGTCTCCGGCCCCGACGATGATGTGCTTCGTGTCGGCAGGGCAGTGGACGAAGTCCCACTGTCGCAATGGCCGCTCCTCCCCCTCGACGATCAGCAGCGCCTCGCCGGAGAGCACGAGGAAGTCCTCCTGATCCGCTTCCCAGTGGTACATCCCGATCGGCTCACCCGGCCCGAGCACGTAGAGGCTGATGCCCACCTGCGCGAAGTCCGAGTCGCCCTCGAAGGGCAGGCGCTCGCCCCGCCCTTCCCGATGGCGCCAGCGGGCCTCGCGAGCGTTGAGGACGAACCACCCGTCTCCGACGGGTACGAGCCCATTCTCCGTCCGTTCGAGCGGAGCCTCGGGAACCACCGGCGGATCATACGCCGGAGCCTCGCCGACTGAGTTAGATTCTCAGGCCGAGAATCCGGTTCCGCCGATGTTCACCCCGCGGCAGGCGAGGTCGACGGAAGAGAGGGGGTCCCGTGCAGGGAACGCGCAAGAAACTGGCCAGGCTGTCCGCGTCGATCGGCGTCGGGCTGATCCTTTCGGTAATGGTGGGGGTTTCCCCGGCAGGCGCTCAGCCGGCGCCGCCGTTGGACGGGAACCCGATCTCGCCCGGGTTGGGCCCGACCTACGGGGAGGAGTGGTGCGCCCCCGCCGGGTGAGAGCGCCGAGAACGTCCCCCAGACGGCGCCCGCTGGCGGTGATCCCGTACGCGGCCGATCGGCTGCACGCTGGAGCAGTTCGAGGCCGAGGCGGCGGCGGCGGGGGTCCCGACCCCGGATGCAGTTTCGGTCATCGGCCAGTCGACGCTCGGCCGGGACATCTACGGCGTGGTGGTCGACGCCCTCGAGACCCCCGAGCAGCAGCGGGACTCCGAGCGGTGGCACCAGCTGCGCGGAGATCATGGAGACCAACCCGGCCCTGGCCCAGGTGCTGCTGCGCGTCCTGGGGCGAGAACGTCAAGCTCCCCATCTTCATCGAGGCCAACATCCACGGCGGCGAGCGAGAGGGCACCGACGCGATGATGCAGGTCATCCGCGACCTGGTGACGCTGCCCTACGGCACCAACGCCGACCGTCGACGCCCTCCTCGACCACGCCATCGTCGTCGTGATCCCGACGACGAACCCCGACGGCCGGGTGGCCGGCCGGCGGGCGAACGCGAACGGGTTCGACATGAACCGGGACCTGCTGGTGCAGTCCCAGCCGGAGATGAGGGCCAACACGGCCTTCCAGCTGGAGTGGCTGGCCCCGGTGGGGCTCTTCATGCACGGGTACTACAACCCGACCCTGATCGACGGCCTGACCAAGCCGCACAACCCCGGCCTCGAGTACGACAGGTTCCTCTACTGGAACCAGCGGCGCCTGGACGCCAACCAGGCGGCCATCGAGGCGATCGGCCGCACGATCCAGCGACCGGTGAACCAGTGGGACGAGACGGGGCACAGCGGCACCACGAGCGGCAACCCTGCCGTCGCCGAGGGCTGGGACGACTGGGGCCCCTTCTACACGCCAGACCTACGGGGCGTTCTTCGGCGTCGACGGCTCCACGGTGGAGATGTGCAACAACGCGGCCTGCGGCGGCCGGCTGGGATCGAAGCGCGAGCAGTACATCATCTTCTATTCCTCGGCCGACTTCTGGATCGAGAACCGGGCAGACCATCCTGCACGACCAGCTCGAGATCTTCCGCCGCGGCGTGAGCGAGCGCCGCCCGGCCGAACTGCTGCGACGACCCGCTCATCGCCGCCGGGGCTTCACCGAGGATCAGCACAACTGGATGGTCGAGTACCCGCAGGCGTTCGTGATCCCGTTCGACGGAGGCTCGGCGGCCAGGGCTCGTCCAGCGGAGCGACGCCGAGGCCAACCGCCTGGTCGAGTGGCTCCTGGACAACGGGATCGAGGTGCAGCGGACGGACGCGGACCGTCACCTGGCAGCGGCACGACGTTCCCCGCGGGGTCGTACGTCGTGTGGATGAACCAGGCGCTACGCGGACTCGCGCTCACGGCCCTGAGCGCCGGGCAGGACATCTCCGACCGGATCACCCAGCTCTACGCGCCGCCCGGCGCCTGGAGCCACGGGTTGCTGTGGGGCGCCGACGTCGTCGAGGTCCCTGCGGGCGACGCTCGTTCGGCCCGACGACGGTGCCGGTCCGAGCAGGTCAACGAGCTCCAGGGAGGCGTCCGGGGCGGCGCGCGCCGACTGGTACGCCGTGACGGTGAGGGGCGCGGCCGAGGTCCGGGCCATCCTCGACCTGCTCCGGAGCGGGGTCGACGGCGAGGTCGCCGAGGCTTCCTTCGTCAGCGCCTCCGCCGGCCCGATGCCGGCCGGCTCGCTGATCTTCCCGGCGAGCGCGGCGGCGGCGCTGGATGCCGCCGGCGAGTCCGCCGGGATCTACTTCGAGCGGGGCGCGGGGCCAAGCCGGCGACGACCCAGCTCGACGAGGCCCCGAAGGTCGCCATCCTCGTCAACACGGCGACGCCCGCCGAGTCGGACAAGTCCTGGTCGCTCCGGCAGATCTTCGGGCCGGACGTGGGCTTCGTCTCGACGGTCAACGGGCGCGAACTCGCTGCAGAACGCCGCGAGCGACCCGCTGGCGGGCTTCGACGTCATCTACAACACGGGCCAGAACTTCCCGGCGGAAGCGAACGCCACCGCCCGAGCCCGGCTGCATCGCCTTCTTCGAGCGGGGCGGCGGGTACATCGGGACGAGCCAGTCCGCGAACAACTTCGCCTTCCTGAACAACGCCGTTCCGGCGCTGCTCCAGGGGACCCTCGACGCAGGGGAGCGACGAGCGCCGGCGGCGGCATCGCCAGATGGAGCAACGTCGGCGCAGCGGGCCCGCTCACGGGCGGGTTCCCGGCCACGGACAACCTGTACCTGCCGTCGAACGATCACCTGGTTCTCGTCGCTTCCGACGGGCGCCGCGGTGGACGGTCGGTACCTCCCGTCCGATGACCGAGATGTTCGTCGCCGGGCTCTGGCGGGACCGCGACGCAGGCCGCGGCAACGCGCCGATGATCGTTCACGGGACGACCGAGGTGGGCAGCCGCTACCTGGGCTCTGGCGACGAACCCGTTCTCCCGCGGGGACGCAGAGCGCGAGTGGCCGCTGATCGGCCAGGCGGCGCTCTGGTCGAACCTCACGGACGAGTAGGCGTCGCCAATGCTCAGGCGAGGGGGCGGGGCTACCCCACCCCCTCGCCTTCGACGGGCCGCGGCTCGCTAGCATCTGTCTGTCCTGGCACTCCTTCATCACCTGGCCGAGTGGGACACGCTGGTTCTCGACGCGGGTCAGGCGCTGCGGTGGGGTCCGATGACCACACTCTTCGTGCTTCTGTCCGCGTGGTGGGTGAAGTGGCCGCTCTTTGTCGCGATCGGGGGATGCGCGGACGCGCGCTGTCGCCGGACGCTCCCCTGGGCCGCGCTCACCTGCGTCTCCGCGGCCGGTCTCGCGGCCGGGGTCACCGCGCTGCTAAAAGAGCTGTTCGACCGGGTCCGGCCTGCACTCGCCGACCCGGGGATCGAGGCGCTCGTCGCGACGCCCGATTCGCCGTCGTTTCCGTCCGGCCACACCTCGACGGCGTTCGCAGCGGCGATCGCCGTGGGCTCCTTCTACCCTCGGCTCAGGTGGCCGCTTCTCGGTCTGGCTGCCCTAGTCGGCCTGTCGCGAATCTACCTCGGAGTCCACTACGGACTGGATGTGCTGGCCGGAGCCGTACTCGGAATCGCTCTCGGTCTCGTGATCGTGTGGACCGTTCGCCGCGTCCGAGCATGGCTCGGGCAATCCGATACGAGTCCGCAAGCGGTCTGAACGAGCTTCGTTCCGAGCCGTAGATCGCCGGGATCGGCGTCCAGGCGACGGTGACGCCGGCCTGGAGAGCGCGCTTGAGATGGCGGGTCTCGGCCTCGTAGCCCCCGCCCGGATACACGACCTCGTGGAGCGCCCGGCCGCGGAGGAGGCGCATGCCGGACTGGCTGTCTCGGACGGGGGCTCGGGTCGCGAGAGAGGACGGCACTGGCCAGGCGGTTCATCGCCCGCCGGTGCGCGGGCATTGCGCCGAGGTCGCCGAAGCGGTCGCCGATGACGAGATCGGCCTCCGTGGCGGCCGCGAGGAGTGAGGGAATCGCCGCCGGCGGGTGCTGGCCGTCTGCGTCGATGACGAGCACCGCCTCGGGCCTGGAATGCTTGCCGAGCAGCTCGGCGAGCCCTGCGCGCACGGCGTCGCCCTTGCCCCCGTTGGCCGGCAGGCGCAGAAGCTCCACATCGGGTTCGCGCGCGAGGCGGTCGAGCTCGCGGCGGTCGCTCGGGGGGAGCCGTCGTCGACGATCAGGAGCCGGCCCACATGGCGCAACGTCTCTTCGACGAGGTCCCGTGCCGGGACGTCGCCGTAGGTCGGCATCAGCGCGGCGACGGAGTCGCGCGCAAGCGGCGGCCGGTAGACGGACGCCACGTTGCGGCTCGAGGCCACGGCCGCGTGGCTGAAGAGCGCCTGGACGGCCAACGCGCTGCCGTAGCCGACGGCGGTCCCGGCGAGGACGTCGAGGGGGAAGTGGGCGCCGAACATCACCCGCGTGAAGGCGACGGCGAGCACGTAGGCCCAGAAGAGCTGGCGCAACCGGGGGAAGGCGAACGCGGCGGCGGCCGCGAGCGCAACGGTGATGGCCATGTGCCCGCTGGGGAACGATTCGAGCTGCGCCCAGCTGTGGCCGTTGAGGCTGACGGCCGAGGCGCCGAGGGCCTCCTCCGGGCGCGGGCGGTCGTAGAGCGCGTACACCCCCTCGAGCAGGCCCCACGCGAGGAGGGCCGAGGCGAGCGTCTGCGCGAGGACGGAGAGGACGCGGGGCGGGCGTGTGAGCAAGGCGAGAGTGCCGGCGAGCGCCACGAGCATGACGTAGTTGCGCGTGTGCGGATCGAGCACCGTCCAGAGCGCCTCCGGCCCGGGGCCCAGGCCGTTGACGAGCCGGAAGAGCTCCTCGTCGAGCCGCTCGAGCGGCGTCGCGGCGACGAGGCGACCCGCGGCGAGCACGATGGCCGCGAGCACGGCGAGCGAGCCCGCCCAGGTCGCCAGCCAGCGTGGTCCCGGCACACGCGCGAGCGCGGCGCGGGGCGCCGACGCCAGAGCGTCCCGTGAGAGCGGCAGGAGTGCGGCGAAGGTCGCGACCCCGCCGAGGACGAAGAGCGAGCGGTAGCTCCCGGTCGCCGCGATCAGCCAGCCTGCGGCCGGGAGGGCAATCGTCGAGCCGATCGCGCGGACCGAGAAGAAGAGCGCCGTGTACCCGCCCGCTTCGCCCGGGGGGATGAGAGCAGAGAAGAGCGGGAATCCGACCGTGGAGATGAGGCCGAAGCCGACCGCCACGAGCGCGAGCGCGCCTGCGACCAGGAGAAGCTCGGCCACGAGGGAGACGAGCAGGAAGCCGGCGCCCATGAGCACGATCCCGAGGATCAGCAGCGGGCGCAGGCGCTCCGGGCTCCGTACCCGCCCGGCGGCGAGGACGGCAGCCCCCGTCGCGACGCCGAAGCCGGCGAGGAGGAACGAGGCGGCTGCAGCCTCGAGGTCGAGCACGTCCTCGGCGTACAGGAGGAAGAAGGCGGGGAGCGCCGCATAGCCGAGCACCCAGAGAACCTGGGCGAAGCAGAAAGCCGAACACCCCGGGGCGCCTGAGCGCCGTCAGGTAGTAGCCGAGCGGGCGGGCGTCGTGCTCGGGCGGCGCGGCCGAAGCAGGCTCCCGCGTGCGCGCCACGGTGGGAAGCGCCATGACGGGCACGGCGACGGCAGCAAGGGCGAAGGGCGCCCAGGGGGCGACGCCGCTCAGCGCGCCGCCGACGACGATGCCGAGCAGCCCGCCCACGAGCAGCGCAAGCTCTTGAGCGCTCGTCGCCCGAGGCCGCGCCTCGGCCGCAAAGGCCTCGGGGACGAGCGCTCGGTGGGCCGTCGTGACGGCGTTCAGGCCGACGTAGACCACGGCTCCGAAGACGGCCAGGACGAGATAGGAGCTCGAGAAGCCGAGCGCGACGGCGGCGAGCCCGCCGGCTGCCACGAGGCTCCCGCCGAGAACGAACGGGAGCCGCCGGCTGCCACCGTGGGCGGCGCGGTGGTCGCTCCAGAAGCCGACGGCCAGCGGCACGAACAGCCCCGCCGCCGCGTTCACGAGCATGACCAGGCCGATCTTGTCCGGTGCGTCCTCGATCCGGTCGAGGAGGACCGGCAGGTAGCTCGTCGTCACGGCGCGGCCGAGCCCGGCGCCGAGGGTGGCCGCGCCGAAGACGAGGAGGTACGGAAGCGGCACGATCCGCGCGCCGGCGGGCAGCCCCGGATCTCCTGCTGCCGTAGTCACGGCGCCACCACCGGCCAGCGAGGCCGGCTCGACCTCGAGCGTGACCGGGCCCGTGCCGAGGTTCGTCGTGTCGGCAATGACGGGCGAGTTGCCCCTGGTTCCGATCCGGACGCGGCCCGGCGGTCCACATGCGCGTGCCCGGGCGGCGCACATGCGTGCCCCGGCGGAGCCGACCGATCGTCTGGAGCATGCGCGCCCGCCCTTCCCACGCGAGGCTCACGACGTCCAGCAGACCGTCGTCCGGGCGTGCCTTCGGCGCCACCCGAAGCCCGAAGCCGTACAGGGGAAGGTTGGCGACGAACAGCTGGCCGACGGTCAGGAGCTCGGACGCGCCGTCGCTGGAGACGCAGAGAGTCACCCCGGCGAAACGCCGTGCTGCCCCCAACGCGGAACCGACCGCGGCGCGGACATCGGCCGAGTTGGGCGCCCGGTAGTTCGCCCGCGCGAGTGCGTGCAGGCCGACGCTTACGCCCTCGACAGCCCGGTAATTCCGCGTCGGGCTCGACGCCGAGATGAGGTCGAGGAGGCGCGGGCGCCCCTCCGTCGCGAGCTCGGCGGCCTCACCCAGGTCGAGGGGGATGCCGAGCGCGCGGGCGACGTTATTCGCGCGGCCTGCGGGAAGGACGGCGAGCTCGGCCGGCCCGAACGGAAGATTGGCCGCGGCGTGCACCGTCCCGTCCCCACCGAGGAGGACGACCCGCCGCTCTCCGAACTCCGGCCACTCCGCGGCCAGCTGGGCCAGGCTCTCCGTCCGGTGCGCCTCGACCCGAGCGCCCCACCGGCTCAGTGCCCACTGCGCTCGCTCGAGCGCCTCCCGGGAACGCCCCACGCCGCTCGCGCTTCCGTTCGCGACGAGGACCACGTGGCGACCGGCCGGGCGCCACCGGAATGCCCTCTGACCGGGCCGGAAATGCGACTGCTGCGGACGAGGCGCTCATGGAGATATAGCTTCACTTTCTAAAGTGAACGCTCCTGGACCGGACGGAATTCCGCCGGTCTGTCTTCCAATCCATGGGGACGAACTGTACGCCGGAGGCCTCGGCTCCCGCCTCGGGGAGCTCCCCGATCTCCCTCCCTGAAATTCGAGGGAAGCGGCGGCCGGAGGGGGCTTTGTCGCTCCGGATGCGGTTTGGGTGAATGCCTTCATGACTTCTGAGTCCTTTCTCGTCGAGCTCGCCTCCCACTAAGAGGACGAGCGGCGAGACCCTTTTCGTGACGGGACGCGAGAGCACCTGGGCGACGACGACGTTGAGGACCTGGCTCGCCGGCGTGTGACCGGCGGCGAGGCCGGACCGGCCTAGCCTTGCGCCTGGTCGAGCGGCGCGCGGATGACGTCGTCGGCGACGAGCTTGCCGCCCTCGTATCCGGTAGATGCCGACCGGCGCGGGGACGATGTCGCCGTAGCGGTCGAACGAGAACGAGCCGAGGATGCCGTTCTCGACCTTCGTCGCGAAGAGCTCCTCGACCACCGAAGCCCGTGTTCCGTCCGAGCGGGCGATCGCGTCGAGCAGCACCTCGGTGGCCTGCGCGGCCTCGGGAGCGTAGAGCGGGTTGGTGGACGCCGGGGCGCAGGTCGCGCAGGAACCGCTGGCCGGCGGGCGGAAGCTCTTCCGCGGGAAGCCAGGGCTGGTCACCCACAGTCCCTCCCCCGAGGGCCCGAGCTCCTGCGGCGGTCGTCCGGCGAAAGAGTCGGGGGCGATGAGAGTGACCCCGGCCCGAGCGCGGCGCGGAGGTCCTGCGAGGAGACGCTTCGCGTTCCCTTGCGGCAGCCCGGCTAGGAAGACCGCATCGGGGTGCGCTTCCGCCACCGAGGCTGCGAGGGTCGCGTAGCTCTTCCGGAGGGGCCACTCGAACCGGACGACGTCGAGGCCGAGACCTCGCGCCGCGGCGACGAAGGGGACGGTGAGCCCGCGGGCGTAAGGCTCGTCCAGCTCCTTCTGGTACAGGACGGCTGCCCGCCGGGCGCCTTCCCGCTTCGCGAGGTGGGCGGCGGCGATGCCCTGTGCGAGGTCGTGGGTGATGACGCGGAGGTAGCTGCGGACGCCGTCGGGATACAGCGCAGCCCCCGAGGGCTGATGCCCGGAAGGTCGCGTTAGCCCGCAGGTCCGTATTGGATCGGGCTGACCATTGCGAGCGGGCCGGCCGCCTTGCGGCTGACGATCGGAATCTGCAGGGCAGCGCACTCGGAGAGAAAGGGGCCGATGATCCCCAAGACGGCCTCCGTCGCAACGTAGTCCTGGGCGTTGCGCTTGCAGAGGACCGCATCGGAGGGCTCGTCTCCTTGGGTGTCGTTACAGGACTGGTAGCCGACGCCGGTATTCGCCCGCCCGAAACTCGCGCTCCCGGAAGACGAACTCGATCGCGTCGATCATCAGCCTCGTCGTACTCGGCGCCGAAGTCCACGCCGCGGGAAGTCCGAGACGACGATGACGTCCGGCTCACCCTCCCCCTCGTAGAGGAGCTCGCGCACACGAGCTCGAGGCCACCGGCTCGACAGCTGTCGCCCCCGCCGCAGCCTGCCGCCACCCCCGCCAGCAGAACGAAGAACGCCGCAGCTATGCGCTTCCTCATCCCTGCGCCTCATCGAGCGGAGCGCGGATGACGTCGTCGGCGACGAGCTCGCCGCCCTCGACCCGGTAGATGCCGACCGGCGCGGGGACGATGTCGCCGTAGCGGTCGAACGAGAACGAGCCGAGGATGCCGTTCGTGACCTTCGTCCGGAAGAGCTCGTCGACCACCGACGCCCGGGTCCCGTCGGAGCGGGCGATCGCGTCGAGCAGCACCTCCGTGGCCTGAGCGGCCTCGGGCGCCCAGAGCGCGTCGGTCGGCGCCACGCCGAACTCGCGCAGGAATCGCTTCCCGGCGGGCGGCAGCTCTTCTGGCGGGATACCCGGCTCGGTCACGCGCATTCCCTCCCCGGCCGGTCCCAGCTCCTTCGCGATGTCGGCGGCGGCGAACGAGTCGGGACCGATGAGGGTGACACCCGGGCCGAGCGCGGCGCGGAGGTCCTCGAGAAGACGCTTCGCGTTCCCCTGTGTCAGTCCGGCCAGGAAGACCGCTCCCGGGTGCGCTTCCGCCACCGAGGCTGCGAGGGTCGCGTAGTTCTTGCGGACGGGCCAGTCGAACTGGACGACTTCGAGCCCGAGGCTTCGCGCCGCGGCAACGAACGGCACGGTGAGCCCGCGAACGTAGTCCGGGTCCAGCTCGTCCTGGTGGAGGACCGCCACGCGCCGTGCGCCTCGGCGCTTGGCCAGGTGGGCGGCAGCGATGCCCTGTGCGAGGTCGTGGGTGATGACGCGCAGGTAGCTGCGGACGCCGTCTGGATAGAGCTGAGCCCCCGAGGAGCTCTCGCCCGGAACCGCTCGCGTCAGCCCGAGGAACGTGTTGGACGGGCTGATCATCGCGAGCGGCCCCGCCGCCTTGCGGCTGACGATCGGGATCTGGTCGACTGCGCAGCCGGAGTTCCAGGGGCCGATGATCCCCACGACGTCCTCCGTGGCGACGTAGTCCCGCGCGTTTCGCTTGCAGAGAACCGGATCGTAGGGCTCGTCGCCTTGGGTGTCGTTGCAGGACTGGTAGCCGACCCGGTACTCCCCCGCCCGAAACTCGCGCTCCCGTAAGACGAACTCGATCGCGTCGATCATCAGCTTCGTCGTCTCGGCGCCGATGCCACGCCGCGGGAGGTCCGAGACGACGATGACGTCCGGCTCACCCTCGCCTTCGTAGAGGATCTGGGCACACGAGCTCGAGGCCACCGGCTTGGCGGAGTCGTCACTACCGCAGCCGGCAGCAACCCCTGCCAGCAGGACGAAGAGCGCCGCAGCCACCCGCTTCATCGACGGATGATGCGCGCGGATGCGCGCGGGTCAACTCAGTTCACGGATGTCCACACCGCGCCCGCTCCGACATCGACTCCGCGGGGTGCTCCGCCGACTGGGACAACGGCTATCCCGTCGGTGCGGGGATCGATCCGTGCGAGCGTACCCGCCTCGCTCGCTGCCCAGACGAATTCGGCTCCCACGGCCACGCCGAATGGGCTGCCGACGAGGCGTACGTGCGGGAGACCGCCTCCTCCCGTGGGTCGACGCGAACCACGGCTCCACCTTCGTCGGCGACCCAGACCGAGCCGAGGCCGGTAGCGATTGCGGGTTGGCCACCCCCCGGGAGCTCGACGGTCGCGACACGTCGCATCGTCGCGGGCGACAGCCGCGCGAGCTCCGCGCCGAGGACCCAGAGCGAGCCGAATCCATAGGCCATCGGCCCCCAGACCTCGCTTCGCCGCGGATCCATCTCGCGAGGTCGCCGGATCGATGCGGGAGATCGTCCGGAGGCTGCCGGCCCAGACGGCGTTCGGCCCCGCCGCGAGCCAGCCCGCACCCTGGTCGAGCTCGAAAAGACTCTCCTCGCCGGCGTTGGGAAGCGTCCAGCTCTCCTCGACGAGATCGCGTGCTCGGGTCGACGCGAAAGACCCGGCCCTCGGCCGTCCCGACCCAGAGCGAGCCGAATGCGGACGAGGAGGTTCCGAGGCGTCCCGCCGACCGAGAACGTCGACACGCGCGCTCTGCGTCTCAGGGTCGATGCGCGAGATCGTCCCGGCGCCGTCGTTCGAGTTGACCACCCACACCCAGTCGTCCGAGGCGGCGACCTCGGTCGGGGTGTTGCCGACCGGGATCGCCTGCACGAGCTCCTGGGAGACCGGATCGACGACCCCGAGGGAGTTGGGTGAAGCGACCAGCGCCTCGTTCGAGCGAAGAGTCAGCGCGAGAACGGCGGCGACGGCGGCGAGGACGATCAAGGCGACACCTCCGTAGAGAAGCCGGCCGCCGATCCGGCGACGTCGCCGCCTGACGGCGACCGGCGAAGGCCCGAGGCCGAGCGCCGCACGAGCATCGTCGACGAACGCGTCGCAGCTCTCGTACCGCTCTTCGGGCTCCTTCGCGAGCGCGCGCGCGAAGACCGGATCGAGCTCCGGGTAGGCGGCAAGCGGGCTCGGCTCCTCCTGCATGTGCGCCCAGAGCGTCTGCGCTTCCGTCTCGCGCCGGAACGGCGGAGCTCCGGAGAGCAGCTCGTAGAGCATGCAGCCGAGGGCGTACTGGTCGGTCCGGCCGTCCACCTCGCCGCGGCGGATCTGCTCCGGAGCGAGGTAGTCGAGCGTCCCCGTCAAGACTCCCGACGCGGTCTTGTCTCGGGCGCGGAGCTGCGTCGTCAGGCCGAAGTCGGACAGGTAGCAGTGGTCGGCCGCGTCGACCAGCACGTTCCCCGGCTTGACGTCTCGGTGGACGAGTCCCTGCGCGTGCGCGGCGTCGAGCGCATCCGCGACCTGGCCGACGAGGCCCAGCGCGCGCTCGGCCGGAAGCGGGCCGTGCTCGAGGAGCGCACGGAGGTCGGTGCCGTCGACGAACCGGTTGGCGAGGTAGAGCTCGCCGTCCGCTTCGCCCGCCGCGTACACGGGCAGGATGCCGGCGTGGTCGATCGAGGCCGCGAGCCTCGACTCGCGCAGGAAGCGCTCCCGGAACGAGGCATCGCCCGCGAGCTCGGGCGCGATCAGCTTCAGCGCGACGGGCCGGTCGAGCGCCAGCTCGGTGGCGCGGTATACGACGCCCATGCCGCCGCGACCGACCACACCGTCGATCCGGTAGCCGGCGAACTGCGTTCCGAGCTCGGGCATCTCGCCTCACATTCTCGGCCCTTCGATGGACCAAGTGAAGCGCGTCAGGCTCGCCTGCGGAGCGATGCCGCTCGGCCGCAGGCCGCGGCGCACGAGCAGGGTAGGCGCCGGAGGCGACGCGACGAGAGCGGCGCGGGTGTCTCCGAGCCCCTCCGTCCGCCAGCGCTCGGACAGCCCGAGGACGAGAAGTCCTGCTCCCTCCGCGAGCGCCGCGACACCCTCGCGCCCGGGCGGACCGAGCAGCGGCTCCGCGACGATTCCGGCCGTGTGCTGGACGATCAGGGATGCGTCGGCGAGCATGCGACTCGCGTCGCGGCCTTTCGGCCCCTCGTCGGCCGAACCGACGAGGCGCAAGGGACGAGCGAGCGCAGTCGCGGCCCAGGCACCGAGCTCGAGCGCAGCCCAGTCGTGCTCGAAGGCGCCGAACGGAACGACGACCGGTCCGGCCTGAACCGGCCCGCCGCGCTCGACGAGCGACGCGACGTCGCAGGTCGCCCGGTCGAAGACCGAGGCGAGGCGGCCCTCGAACGGATCGCCCGCGGACGAGAGCAGCAGCAGGTCGGCCTCCTGCTGCTCCACGAGCCGGACGACATCCTCGCCGGGCGACGCCGAGGAGAAGGCGGCGACGCGCGCCGTCGCGCCGCGGCCGAGGAGCTCGCGCCTGGCCTCGTCGAGTGACGCCGCCGTGGCCGAGAGCTCCTCGGCCGGGACGATCCGGGCGAGCACGAGCTCCCTCCGTTCCGGGCCGCCGGCGAGCGCCTCGGCGAGCGGCAGCAGCATGGGGACCGACGCGGCGCTGTCCGGCACGGCCAGGATGGACCGCAGCGGCTCCTGCGCCGGTTGCGGCTCGGCGGAGAGCGCCTGATCCTGGCGCAGAATCGCTCCCTCGAGCTCGCGCAGCTCGGGGCCCGGCTCGAGTCCGAGCTCCTCGTCGAGTAGCCGCCTGCCCTCGCGGAAGACGTCGAGCGCCTCGGACTGCCGCCCGGCGCGGTAGAGCGCACGCATGAGCAGCGCGCGCGGACGCTCCTGCAGCGGCCGCTCGGCGAGCAGTGCTTGCAGCTCGGCTACGAGCTCGCGACCGCCCCCGAGCTCGAGCTCGGCCTCCAGCCGCTCTTCGAGAGCGAGCTGACGCAGCTCCTCGAGCCTTGCCGCCTCGGTCTGCACGAACGGCTCGTACGCGAAGTCGGCGAGAGGAGCGTCCCGCCAGAGCGAAAGAGCTTCCCGAAGGGTTGCCGCACGCGCGGCCGTTTCTTCGCCCCGCGCCCTCGCGAGCAGCTGCTCGAACTGCTGCAAGTCGAGCTCGCCTGGCTCGACCCGCACCAGGTAGCCGGGAGCTCGGGTCTCAATGACCTGCCGGGCGCTCCCGAGGGCCTTGCGCAGCGCGGAGACGTAGACCTGAATCGCCTTCGCGGCGGTCTTCGGGATCTCCCCCGGCCAGAGCGCCTCCGCGAGCCGGTCGGTCGAGACGACTTCGTTCGCGTGGAGGAGCGAGAAACGCGAAGAGCGCGCGCTGGCGAGGAGCACCGAGATCGAGCGGCTGCCCGGCGTCGAGCACCTCGAGCGGCCCCAGCACCTTGAACTCCACAGCGCGAACGCTACTGCGGTCGAGGGGCCTTTACCGGGTCTTAGGTCCCTCTTTGGCGCGCCCTCCGATCCTCCGCCCATGAGATCGCAGAGGGCGATCACGAGAAAGGGAGACGACATGAAGATTCGGACGAAGCTCATCGGAACGATCGTCGTCGGCGCGGCGCTGCTGGCTCCCGTCGCGCAGGCGCAGAGGCCCGACGACCAGGCCGGCACTCGTGGCCCAGGGGCCATCGCGGGTCTGGGCTCAGCAGCGAATCATCCGGACAGCCGTGGCGACGGCGCCCGCGGTCCCGGCAAGGCTGCCGGCGGGCAGTCGACGCACCCGGACAACCAGGCAGGCACCCGCGGTCCCTGGGGCGGTCGCAGGGCACGAGGCGAGCGTCCGGCCGGACGACCGCGCGGGAGCTCGCGGACCGGGCGCGGTAACCCCCGTCGCCTACCGAGGGATGCTGCCGTCGGACTATCGCCTTCCCAACGTCGTGGTTGCCGACATCAGCCGGCCCGACGGGTTCGACTGGGGCGACGCGCTGATCGGCGTGCTCGGCGGCGCGGGGACGGCGCTCATCCTCACCGGATCCGGCTTCCTGCTTCTGAGCCAGCGGAACAAGGCTCGCACCGCACAGGCCTAGATCCTCGAGAGACCGCCGCCGGGACGGCTTGCGAGCCTCCCGGCGGCGTCTCTCTGCGCCTGCTGCGTCAAACGTGAGCGAGCACACCGTCCAGGGGCCGCGGTACGTGGGCCGGGTCCAGCGCCTCGACGAGCAGGCGCGCGTAACGGATCTTTCGTCGGCCGCCGCTGCCCATGAAGCGCCGAAGCTGCTCCTCGGGGGCCCGTCCACGCCACTCAGGCTGCTTCTGCAGGGTGCGGAACGATCTCAGCTCACCCTGAGCGTCGACGATCCGTTCCACGGCCGGCGGCTCCGAGCGAGCGGATCAGCTCGTCCTCGAGGTCCGCGACGCAGACGTAGAAGCCGAGCCGTTCCATGTCGGCGCGAGTGAGGTTGGAGCCGAGGCCGGCCCGCTCGAGACCGCGCCGAAAGCCTCGCTCCTCTCCGGCGTCGCAGAGGCCGGCCAGCCTGACGTCGAGCCCCTGAGGGCCGAACCGGTCCAGGAACCTTCCGATGGCCTGCGCACCCCCGATCGGGACGATGGAGACGCCCTCCGCGTCGAGGTCCCGCCCCCGGCGCCCAGCCAGCGCCTCGAGCGCGACCTGGTCGCTGACCCCTTCGACCAGGACGACCGCGCGCTCGGAGACCACAGCGCCTGGATCGTAGTGGCGCGGTCTCCAAGACGGCTCGCGGGCTTCACGGTTTCCGATTCGCATCGCCGGGTACTCGCTCCTCCCGTCAGCGACTGAAAGGACCGTGATGCCAGAAATCGGAACGCCGCGAGAGCTCTTCCTCCACGAGCTCGGCGACATCCTCTACGTCGAGCGTGACCTCGCCGAGAAGACGCTCCCGAAGCTGATCGACGAGGTCTCCGACGAGGAATTCAGGGCCGGCCTGGAAAGCCACCTGGAGGAGACCCGGCGGCACGTCGCCAACGTCGAGCAGGTCTTCGAGCTACTCGACGAGGCGCCGCAGGTCGAGAAGTGCATCGGCTTCGAGGGGCTCAAGAACGAGCACGACCAGCTGGTCGAGGAAAGCTCCTCCTCCCTGATCGACATCGTCGACGTCGGCGCGGCGGCGCGGACGGAGAACTACGAGATCGCCGCATACGAAAGCCTCAGGCGGATGGCGAAGGCGATGGGCGAGGACAAGGCCGTCGATCTCCTCGACCAGAACCTCAAGCAGGAGAAGGAGACCCTGCGGGAGGTCGAGAAGATCGCCACGCGACTCAGCAACGAGACCGCCAAGCAACTCTCCTCGGCCTAGAACGGGCGACTGACTGGCGGAGTCGACTGCTGCCACGGGGTCGGCTCCGCCCGCGGTCAAGAACCGTTGCGCCGCAGCCCCGGCCGGCACGAGGACGACGGTTGCTCGAGCCTCAAGAGCGGGACGCCCAGAACGCGCGCGCGGACGGACACGTCGACGAGGACCCCCTGCGAAAGGCGTCTCTGGGAGTCAGGCGCCGCCGTCAGCTCGAGCGGAGCGGTGGCCCTGACCGGTCCTAGCCTTCACCCTCGGCCTCGCGGCGCCGGAGTGCAGAGATGCCCGCGCTCGCCGCCGTGAGACCGGCGAAGCCGGCGGCGGCGATCAAGCCGGCCTTCCGGGCCTTGCTCGTCGCCAAGCCGTCGCTCAGCGAGTCGAGCGAGCCGCTCACGGAGTCGAGCAGCCGCTCCTGTTGGCTCTTCCTGTCGAACAGTCGCATCTGGGTCGCCTTCACGATCGGCTTCCCGATCGCGTAGACGGTGTACCCGATCAGGGCTTGGTGCCTGCTGAGCATCCTTCTCCTTTCACTACCGCTTGGCACGAGAGGCGTTCGTGATCGCACGGACGAGCTCTCCTTGGTCATGTTCGTCCGTCCTTTGATGCCGATGCTGGCCGCCAACTCGACCAGCTCCGGCTTGTTGTACGACTTCAGACCACCGTTCGTGGGATCCCCGCTGAGCTCGCGGGCGGTGCGCTTTGCGGTCGCCGCCGCGTGCCCGCGTAGTTGCTCGGCCATCTTGACCCGCTCCTCGGCGTCGCTCGCTTGCTGCTCTGCTTCGCCCGCAAGCTGCTCCGCCTGGCGGTTGGCCTCCTCGGCGGCGGCGCGTGCGGCCTCAGCGGCCTCGTCCGCTAGTCGCCTGGCCTCAGCCAACTTCTCCGTCGCGTCTTCGACGAGCTCTTCGGCCCGTTGCTGGGACGCCTCGGCGTCGCGCTGGGCCTCCCCGATCTCGTCGTCAACTTCCTCCTGGACTTCCCGTCGTTCCCCCTCGGCATCCGCCTCGGCGGCCTCGCGCTCCCGCTTCACGAGCTCGTCGGCAGCCTTCTGCGCCTGGGCCACGCGCTGCTTGACTTCCCGGCCCGTCTCTCGCTCTACCTCCTTCAGGCGGGCGCGCCCACCCTCGCTCACTCTTCGAACGTGAGCGGCGAGGTCCTTGGACTCCCGCGCGGCCTCCACAGCCCGGTCTTCGGCCTCCTGCGCACGCTCCCCGGCGTCCTGCGCAAGCCTCATCCGGGCTTCGACCGAGTCTCCGCCGATGGGAGCAGCGTCGACCACGGCCGCCTTGACCTTCCGCCCTCGGTCGCGAGCACCCGCTCTAGCGGACTCTGCCGCGCTTCCGATCGCGTCCGCGGGCTTGACGACCCGGGACACCAGCCAGGCAGCGTTGGAAGGCATTTCTCGCAGACCAGCCCGCGTTCGCTCCAACAACGACATCAACCTCCTCGCGATAGACAGCTAAAACAGCTCACAAAGCACCCGCTTCCCTCTCGGGAGCCATGCAAACCTCGGGTGCGCACGCGCGCGGAGGCGAGTGCGAGGAAAATCGCCCGGGCATGGGTGAGCGGTGACGGAAAGCGAGCTCGTGGGTAACTGGCGCGTCGAGCGCCTGAGTGGGCTCTTGCTGCCCCGGGGACTGCGCAAGCACATCGGCCCGCGGACGGGATCCACCCGGCTTGGACCGTTTCCTCTCGGCCTCTTCCGTGTCCGGGGACGGACGCTCGATTACACGCTTTGGCCGTTGCGCGACGAGCTCAGACCGGCGGCAGGTGGAGAGTGGGTTGGCCGCGGGCTGGTATTCGGGCGCGAGTTCTGCCGCTTTCGTCTCGTCCGCACCGACGACGGGGAGTCTTAGACCGCTCCGGGGCCGCCTGCCGTCGGCGGGAAGGTTGAGATCAGCCGCTCGCCGCGGCCACCTGGAGCACCGCCTTGACGATGCCGTCGTAGCCGGTGCACCGGCAGAGGTTTCCGGAGAGCGCGATCCGCACCTCGTCCTCGGTTGGCTGCGGGCTGGAGCGAAGGAGCGCGGTCGCCGAGATGAGCATGCCCGGAGTGCAGAAGCCACACTGGACCCCGCCCTGCTCGAGAAAGGCGCTTTGGAGCGGGGAGAGCGCGTCACCGCCGGCGAGGCCCTCGACCGTCGTCACCTCGCGCCCGTCGGCCTGCACCGCCAGGTACGAGCAGGCGTTCACCGGTTTGCCGTCGAGAAGCATCATGCAGGCGCCGCATTCCGAGTCGTCGCAGCCCTCCTTCGATCCGGTCAGGCCGATGACGTCGCGCACCGCCTGGAGCAGGCTCACCTGCGGCATCGACGTCGATCGCGTAGGCGACGCCGTTGACGGTGAGCGTGGCGGGGAAGCTCACGGCGCCCCTGCGTGCGGTGCCGAGCCGGCAGGAACGGGAACCGCCTGTCCGCGGGCGCGGGCGAGTGCCGCCTCGATGGCACGGCGGCTGATCACCACCGTCATCGCGCGGCGGTAGTCGGCCGAGGCGCGGACGTCGGAGATCGGTTCCGCGGCGGCGGCCGCCGCTTGCGCGGCCGACTCGACGGCCTCGCGCCCTCCGTCCGAGCCGACGAGTGCCGCCTCGGCCTCGGGCACGCGCCGGATCGTCGGCGCAAGCGCGGTGATGGCGATCTTCGCATCGGTGACACCATCCGCACCGAGGGTCGCGACTGCCGTTGCGCCGACCACTGCGATCTCCATCTGGCGCCGGTACTCGAGCCGGAGGTAGCAGCTTCCCGTGCCTTCCCCCGGGGCGGGCACGTCGACGAACGCGAGTAGCTCAGCGGGATCGGCGGTCGTCTCGCCCGGGCCGGCGAACAGCTCGGCGACAGCGAGGCTACGTGACCCCTCCTCGGAGCAGAGCGTGACGGCGGCATCGAGGCAGACGAGCGGGCCGCCGGTTTCCATCGCCGGCGAGGCGTTCATCAGGTTGCCGCCGATCGTCCCCTGCGCACGAGTCGCGTGCGAGCCGACGATGGCCGACGCGTCGGCGAGCGCGGTGAACCGATCGCGAATCACGGGATTCAGAACGAGTTCCTCATGGGTTGCGAGCGCCCCGATCCGGAGGCCGCCTCCGTTGGTGGGCTGTGATGCCGCGGAGCTCCTCGACGCCGTGGATCGCGACCAGGCTGTCCGGCAGCGGCGCCTTGCCCTGGCGGGCGCCGACGACGAGGTCGGTTCCTCCCGCGACGGGCCTCGCGCCCGCGGCCAGCGCTCGGACGGCTTCCGCCACAGTGGTCGCAGCGACGAATGCGGTCGCGCTCACTCTTCTCCGTGGCTCGCGGCCCACACCCGCTCGGGGGTCATGGGCAGCAGCCGCACCCGTGCTCCGGTCGCGCTCGCAATGGCGTTTGCGATCGCACCGGCGGTCGGCACGCAAGGTGGCTCTCCGACGCCCTTCGAGCCTCTGGGTCCCGCATTCGGAGTCTCGATCTCGACCCAGTCGATGTCGATTCTCGGCGCGTCGGAGGCGGTCACGAGCTTGTAGTCGAGGAGGTGCGGGTTCAGCTGCTGTCCCTCCTCGTCGAAGTGAGTGACCTCCGAGAGCGCCTGGCCGATTCCCATGACGACGCCGCCGTAGACCTGGCCGTTCGCCCCCATGCGGTTGAGGATCACGCCGCAATCGTGGACGGCCGCGACCTCCAGGACGCGCGCGACCCCGGTCTCGCGGTCGACCTTCACGCGCGCGGCGTGCGCAATGAGCTGCGGCGCCAGGAAGGACTCCAGCCCGTGGCGCCCGGCGCAGCCCTGCGCGTCGACCGGCGGGTCGTCGGGCGGCTCGCCGGATCCCTTCCCGAGCAAGGGCGTGTCGGCGAGATCGGTGATCCTGACCGCGATGCTGGGCGAGCCCTTGACCCGCACCTCGCCCGCGACGAGCTCGAGGTCGTCCCGGGCAGCCTCGAGCTCCTCGGCGGCAAGGTCGAGGAGCTGCTCGCGAACCTCTGTGGCGGCCGCGACGACGGCGCGTCCGTTGTTGAACGTCGTCTGCGATCCACACGAGCCGTTGTCCGACGGTCCGGCATCGGTGTCCTGGTAGAGGAGCGAGAAGTCCTCCGGCTCCATGCCGAGCACGTCGGCGACGAAGATGGGGAGCGCCATCACCGCGCCGCTACCGTTCTCCTGCGCTCCCGTGATGATCGTTCCCGTTCCGTCCCCGTTCAGCTTGACGTAGGCACCGGAGTTCGAGGCGAACGACGGCCACCAGCCACAGGCGATGCCGATCCCCTCACCCTCCGGGAGGTCACGCCCGTAGCCAATGAGCTCGACCGCCCGTTCGAGGCTCTCCTTCATCCCGATCCGGTCGAACACCTGCCGCGTCGGGCTCTCGGCGCCTTCCTCGATGAGCGTCCGTCGGCGCAGCTCGAGCGGGTCGAGATCGAGCGCTTCGGCGAGCTCGTCCATGTGCTGTTCCAGCGCCCAGCAGACCTGAGGCGCGGTCGGAGCGCGGATCGAGCCGGACGGCTGGCTGTTCGTGTAGACCAGGCGCGACTCGACGTTGACGGCCTCGATCACGTACGGACCGCATGCGTGCATGGCCGCCATCTGGGCGAAGAAGCCTCCCTCCCCGCAGTAGGCACCCCCGTCGAGGAGGAGCCGGCCGCGGCGTGCCACCAGGGTTCCGTCGCGGCGCGCGCCCGTCTCCAGCTCGATCACCATGCCCTCGCGCCGGTGGTCGGGCGCGACGAACTCCTCGCGGCGCGAGAAGACGAGCTTGACCGGGCGCCGCGCCGCCCGTGCGAGCGCAGCCACATGCCCCTCGAAGTGGAAGTCGCATTTCGCGCCGAAGCCGCCGCCGAGCAGGGGCACGACCACGCGCACCTTCGACTCGGGGATCTGGAGGACGCGGACGACGCCCGCCCGTGCGGCGAACGGCACCTGCGTCGATGTCCAGACCGTGACCCGGTCGCCTTGCCACTCCGCGATCACTGCGCGCGGCTCGATGGGCGCTCCCTGGCAGCCGTCGGCGAGGTAACGGCCGCGGACGACTACGTCGGCCCCGGCCATGGCCTCGTCCGCGTCGCCCTTCACGATGGTCGAATAGCCGAGGAGGTTGCCGTCACGGCCGCACTCCTCGTCGCCCTCGTACGACTCCCAGTCTTCGTGGATCAGCGGAGCTTCTTCGGCGAGTGCCGCTTCCATGGTGGCGACCGCCGGCAGCGGCTCGTACTCCACCTCGATCAGGCCGACGGCCTGCTCGGCGAGCTCGGGCGTGAGCGCCGCGACCCCCGCGACCACGTCGCCCTCGTAACGCACCTTCTCCTTCGCGAACAAGCGGCGGTCCTTGACCTCGTTGCCGTAGAGGACGTCGGGAACGTCCTCGTGCGTCAGGACGGCGAGCACGCCGGGGAGCGCCCGCGCCTTCGCCGTGTCGATGCGGAGGATGCGCGCATGCGAGTGGTCCGCGAAGCGGAACTTGGCGTGCAGCTGCCCGGTGAGGTTGATGTCGGCCGTGTAGCGGCCGACTCCGGTCACCTTCTCCGTTCCGTCGGGGCGGATGAACTCCGCCGCCGGGGCCTCCTCGACTGTCGTCGTCGCCGTTTCGAGCTCCTCCGGTGTCTCGCAGATTGCTTGCCGAATGCGGGCCGATCGTACTCGATTCGCCTCGGCCGTTCACGCTCCCCTCACTCTGTTTGGCCGAGGTCCATGAGAGGAAGGAGATCGAGATGGGTGAACAACCAACATGCGGACAGGGTCTGGCGGCTCATTCGGCCTTGCCGGCGAAGCTCGGCGAGCTGACGGCTGCGGTAGCCGAGGTCCTGGAGATCCATACGACCGCCCTCGACCTAGAGGACGAGAACGCCAGGAGAGAGCGCGACGCCTACCTGAAGCTCGTCGCGGAGCATCGGCAGACGGCCGCCGAGCTGCGGGCCATCGGCGAGGAGATGGCGGGCTATCGAGACCTGCCGATGGCGAGGCACGATGCGAGCGTGATGGCGTCTCCGGTTGTCGCCGACGCGTTCGAGAAGCTCGTGGCGGTCGAGGAAGAACTGCTGGCTCTGCTCCGGGAGCGGCTCGAGCAGGACCGGGAGATGCTCGCCGAGATGCGCCGGCCACCGTAGGACGGGTGCGGGGCAGCTCGTGCTGGAGGTCCTGCGGCCGCAGGACCTAACCAGACGGAGCGGGGTTTCGTCCTAGCGAGTGTGGGGGGCCGGCCATGATCGGCTTCGTGGCGCGCCGGGTGCTTTGGACGATCCCAACCTTGCTCGTGGTCGTCCTGATCGCCTTCTTGATGGTGCGCGCGATCGGCGGGAACCCCTTCATCCATGGGCCCATCGGGCTACCGGGAAACACGCCCGAGACCTTCCAGCCAGAGGTCCTGCCGGAGGTCCTGGAGGCGAAGTACCACTTCAGCGACCCCTGGTACGTGCACTACCTGCGTTACGTCGGCGGGATCTTCACCCTCGATCTCGGTCCCTCGACGCAGTTTCCGAACCGCGAGGTCAGCGACATCATCGCCGCCCAAGCGCCCCGCTCGCTCCTGTTGGGCGCGCTCGCTCTGTCCTGGGCACTTCTCGTCGGGGTCCCCGCCGGTGTGCTCGCCGCTCTTCGGGCGAACTCATGGCTGGACTATGCGCTGACGGGGGTCGCGAGCGTCGCCTTGGCGCTTCCAAACTTTCTCGTCGGAACGTTCCTGATCTACATCCTCTCGGTCCGCTTCGGCCTACTACCGACCAGTGGCTGGGGGACGTGGAAACACATGCTCATGCCTGCGCTCGCGCTCGGGCTCCTGCCACTCGGCTACGTCATCCGCATCGTGCGCGCAACGATGCTCGAGACCCTGGCACAGGACTACGTCCGGGCTGCACGAGCCAAAGGCCTCACAAGGCGACGCGTCGTCTGGCGCCACGTCGTCCGCAACTCGCTCATCCCCCTCGTCACCGTCGCCGGCCCCATGCTCGGCCTGATCATTGCGGGCGCCTTCGTCATCGAGAACATCTTCTCGATTCCCGGAATCGGCCGGTACTTCGTCGTCGCCGTCCAGGCTAGGGACGACGGCCTCGTCATGGGACTGACCGTCCTCATCACTCTCACCATCATCGTCGCCAACCTCGTCGCCGACGTCCTCTACGCCTTCCTGGATCCGCGCGTCCGGGCTGCGAGCTGAAGCCTTTCGCCCGGCGCGAGCGGGTGTCGAGACGGCCCGAAGCGTCGTCTTGCTACCGTACGGCCACTAGGTCGGCGTTGGGCCGGCCGTGAGATGCGCTTCTCGTTCCTCCTTCGGGTAGTTCCGGGCAGGCAAGTCTCGAGCTCGAAGGAGTCGAACAACATGTCAAAGGAATCTTTCCGCGCGCTCGGAGTGTCGGAGCCTGTCGCCCGTGCGCTCGCGGCTCGATCGATCTCGGAGCCGTTCCAGATCCAGTCTCTCGTCCTGCCGGACGCGCTCGCCGGCCTCGACGTGCTTGCGAAGTCGCCGACGGGCTCGGGCAAGACGCTCGCCTTCGCGCTTCCGATCGTCGAGCGAACGACGCCGCGCGACCCGCGGCCGAACGCTCTGGTGCTCGTACCCACCCGCGAGCTCGCGGGGCAGGTCGCAGAGGAGCTTCGCTTCCTCGCGCCGGCCAAGGGGCTCAGGGTCGCGTCCGTCTACGGCGGCGTCCCGCTGCGCCGGCAGGCCGCCGACGCGCGCGTGGCGCACGTGCTCGTGGCGACGCCCGGCCGGCTCGAGGACCTGGCTCAGAGGAAGCTGGTCGACCTCTCGCGCATCCGGATCCTCGTCCTCGACGAGGCCGATCGGATGCTCGACATGGGCTTCAAGCCGCAGGTGGACCGAATCGTCCGCCGGTTGCCACAGAACCGCCAGACGATGTTCTTCTCCGCGACCCTCGACGGCGAGGTCGGGGAGCTCGCGCGCTCTTACACCGCGAGCCCTTCCCGCTTCGAGGCGGATGCCCCGGACGAGCGGGCCGCCGGAGCGATCGAACACCGCTTCGTCGCCGTGAACACGGACACGAAGGTGGAGACACTCGTCGAGCACATCGGCGCCGGGGACGGGCTTACGCTCGTCTTCGTGCGCACGAAGCGCGGAGCCGACCGGCTCGCCCGCAAACTCGCCGGCCACGGAGTCAGGGCGGCGGCCATGCACGGGGACATGACGCAAGGAGCGCGCCAGCGCGCGCTCGCGCGCTTCGAGAGCGGCAAGGTGCCCGTCCTCATCGCCACGGACGTCGCCGCCCGCGGCCTCGACATCGACGACATCGAGCACGTGATCAACTACGACCCGCCCGCAGAGGACAAGGGATACCTCCACCGCACGGGCCGAACCGGCCGCGCCGGGCGGAGCGGCGTGGCCATCACGTTCGTGCTCCCCGAGCAGCAGGCCGACACGAGCCGGGTGGCAGGCCGGCTCGGGCACCGCGAACAGTTCGAGCAGGCGGGCATGAGCTCCGCTCGCGCCAAGCTGGTCTACACGAGCCGCCGCGGGCGGCGCTCGAAGTGGTAGCAGCGGCTGCGCGCTAGATGCCGGTCAATTTCCGGTCAAGCATCTAGAGCCGGTCGAAGTCCTCGGCGCTTCCCGCCGGAGCGTTTCCAACGCGCTCGGGGATTCGGACTTCGACGATGAAGCTCTTCTGCACCCAGCCGCCGTCGTCCGTCCGGATCCAGTCGTCGAAGCGGTCGAGGACGTTTCCGAGGGAACCGGTGTGAGCCGACAGCGTGAGGGTGCGGCGCTCGCCGTTGATGAGAACCAGCTCGAGCACCGCGGTTGGGTCGCGATTCACCTTGTCGGCTTCCCGCACGCACCCACGCTCAGGGCTGACGACGGTGACTGCGCGCCCTTCTGATGGGCACCTGCTCGGAGCTCTCCTTGGCAGGGTGAGGCTCACTCGGTCCCAGGCCGAGCTTGCTCTCGATCGGAACGCGAATCATCGCGCCCGTCGGCTCCGCCGACTGCATCCCCTCCTCACCGGGTGCGAGCGCAGTATCCGGACGATGCATGTGCGTTTCCTCAGGCGGCACGGAGCCCCTCTCTGCTCTCCGACCCCAGTGGCTGTGAGAGTCAGAGAGGCTGAAGCGCGTATGTTGAAGTCCAGTATGCCCGTTTTCGGCCGGCCGGCCGAGTGTGGCCCGCTCCAGGTCCGAGTCGATCCCGTTTCACGGCCTGGCCGGGAGCAGCGCGCGCAGGTCGTCGATCGAGTCCGCTTCCCGGGCGTTCTTGTCCGGCCGGTAGCGCTTCACGCGGGCGAAGCGTAGGGCAACTTCGCCTGGGTACCGCGTCGAGGACTGGACGCCGTCCAGCGCGATCTCGACCACCAGCTCGGGCCGGACGAGCACCGCGATTCCCCGCCGGGCGGTCTCGCGCTCGAGCAGCGCCTTCGTCTGCCACTCGAGGAGCTCGTCGGTTAGCCCCTTGAAGCACTTCCCTACCATGAGGAACTTGCCCGTGCTCGGCTCGCGGGCGCCGAGATGCAGGTTCGAGAGCCAACCTCGCCGGCGTCCGTGCCCCCACTCCGCGCCGAGCACGACGAGGTCGTAGGTTCGCACCGGCTTCACCTTGCGCCACGACTTGCCGCGACGGCCCGCACCGTAGAGCGACGCGGCGTCCTTCACGACGACCCCTTCGTGTCCTGCGCGCAGCGCCTCGTCCAGGACGCGCTCGCCCTCGTCCGGATCGGAGGTGAAGACTCCCGGGATCTTGAGAAGCGGGGCGATCGCTTCCAGCTTCGCCGCGCGCTCCTCGAGCGGCGTGTCGAGCAGGTCGTCGCCGTCGACGTGGAGCAGGTCGAAGAGGAACGTCGCGATCCCCTCCGGGGGCGCCTGGCTGTCGATCTGCGACACCGTGTGCTGGAAGGCTGCCGGGCCGTCCTCGCCCATCCACAGCGCCTCTCCGTCGAACACTGCTCGCGTGACGGCGAGACGGTGCACCGCGTCGACGATCCCGGGCAGCGCGTGCGTGATGTCGTTGAGGTTGCGTGTATAGATGCGGACCTCCTCCTCGGCGCGATGGATCTGAATGCGGATCCCGTCGAGCTTCCACTCCACCGAAGCACGGTCGAAGCTTGCGACTGCGTCGGCGACGCGCTCGGCCGTGGAGGCAAGCATCGGGAGAATCGGGCGGAAGATCTCGAACCCGACGGCGCGCAGCCCTTCCTCGCCTCGCGTCAGCGCAAGCTCTGCGGTGCGCGTGAGGTCGCCGGAGAGCATCAGCGCGCGGCGAGTGAGCGGTCCCGAGACCCCGGCCGCCTTGCTCACCGCGTCGACCATCAGCCCGCCCAGCGCGCCCTGCCTCAGCTCGCCCGTGAAGAGCCGCTTGACGAAGTCAGCCTCCTGCCCGGTGGCCCGGCCGAGTAGTTCGCCGAGGACGTGCCTGCGCCTGGCCACCGATCCTGTGCCAGTCGCCTCCTGGATCTCGTCGATCGCGCGGTCGAGCTCCTTGACAGTGAGGGACGCCGTGGCGGCGGGCGCAGACTCGATGCCGTAGATCGTCGAGTAGCCGACCCCGATGCGCCCCTGGCGGAGGACGCCGGAGAGCATGGCGACGACGATCCCGACTTCGCCCGGGTCGAGGCCCCTCAACAGCTCGGCGAGGATCGCGACCTTCCCGGAGCGCGAGCTCGTCTCGGAGATTTCCTTCGAGGCGCCGACGACAACGGCGAGCAGGGTCATGGCTCGGTGCTACCCGGCCCTGCCTGCGCTTCTTACCCGCCGGCCATCGCACCGACCACCCGGAACACCTCCGCCCCGGAGGCGACCTCGTCCGGTAGCGGGTCGTCCGCAGGCTCGAGCGAGATGTCACGGCCGCAGGCGAAGAAGCGGACGAACGGCCGGCGCTCCACGGTGCCGTAGTCGCGGATTGTCCCGCGCAAGACGGGGTATCTCGCCTCGAGCGCGTCCAGGACGGTGCGCTGTGTCGGCCGTTCCTGGTCATCGAGGCCGACCTCCCCGTCTACGCCGGCAAGCGTGCGGAGGTGGTGAGGGAGCGCGACGCGGATCACGGCAGCGTCTGCGCCTCGACCGAGAGCACTGCGGGAAGATCGCGCACGATCGCCGTCCAGTTGTCGCCCGCGTCCGCCGACGCGTAGACCTGGCCGCCCGTCGTCCCGAAGTAGATGCCGCTGGGATCGAGGCTGTCCACGGCCATCGCGTCGCGGAGCACGTTCACATAGCAGTGGCTCTGCGGCAGGCCCCGCGTGAGCGCCTCCCACTCGTTCCCGCCGGTCCTGCTGCGGTAGACGCGGAGCTTCCCCTCGGGCGGGACGTGCTCGGAGTCGCTCTTGATCGGCACGACGTAGATCGTCTCCGGCTCATGGGCGTGGACGGCGATCGGGAAGCCGAAATCGGAGGGGAGGTTGTCGCTCACCTCATGCCACGAGTCGCCACCGTCGTCGCTTCGCATCACGTCCCAGTGCTTCTGCATGAAGAGCACGTCGGGACGCGCCGGGTGCCTGGCGATCCGGTGGACGCAGTGTCCGACCTCCCTGTCCTCGTCCGGCAGCTCCTGCGAGCGGAGTCCGCGATTGATCGGGCGCCACGTCTCGCCGCCGTCGTCCGTGCGGAAAGCTCCGGCCGCGGAGATCGCCACGACCATCCGCTCCGGCTCGTTCGGGTCGATCAAGATCGTGTGCAAGCACAACCCGCCGGCGCCCGGCTGCCATTGCTCGCCCGTCCGGTGGCCGCGGAGCCCCGAGAGCTCCTCCCAGGTCCGTCCGCCGTCGCTCGAGCGGAAGAGCGCAGCGTCCTCCGCGCCCGCGAACACCGTGTCCGGGTCGTCCGGCGAGGGCTCCAGGTGCCAGACGCGCGCGAACTCCCACGGATGCTGCGTGCCGTCGTACCACTGGTGGGTGCCCGGGACCCCGTCGTAGACGAACTCGTTCCCCACCGGCTCCCACGTCTCCCCGCCGTCGTCCGAACGTTGCACGACCTGCCCGAACCACCCCGAAGTTTGCGATGCGTACAGGCGGTCGGGATCGGCCGGCGATGCGTTCACGTGGTAGATCTCCCACCCGGCAAACAGCGGGCCGTTGATGTCCCACTCGCCCCGGGACCCCTTCGCAGTGAGGACGAACGCGCCCTTGCGCGTGCCCACGAGGAGCCGCACTCCGCTCATGTCTGCCTCCTTGTCATCTCGCCGGACATTCTTGCGCGCTTTCCTAGAACGAACACGCGCCTTCGATCTCGACATCCGGATCGAGGCGTCGCGCTCTCCTAAAGGTAGACCGCGCGGCGGTGCAGAACTCAGCGGTCAGCCTCAGGTGACGTTCCGCACGGAGCGCGATTGTGATCTTTGGCTCGAACCATGCGTGTTGCTCGCCGCGAACCCCCGGCAGTACGGACGCACTCTTCTACGCCCAGAAGGGGGTCACGATGACTTACCCAGAGAGCACACCCATCCGTAGTTGGAGGATCCTGGCCGTCGCGGGCGCCCTCCTCCTCGCCGCACTCGCCACAGCCGGTTCCGCGAACGCTCAGTCCGCGGACCCGCCACCGGTCAGCTGCCTAGCAGACAATCCCGTGGACCCGCTCGGGCCCGGCTTCCTCCTCGACCGGGGCAAGTTCACCACGATCGAGCACCCGGATGACACCCTCGAGACTCAGCCCCTGGGCATCAACAACCGCGGGCAGATTGTGGGCGGCTACGACACCGCCGGCTTCATCTTCCGCGGTTTTCTCCTCGACCGCGGGCGTTACACGACCATCGACGTCCCGGGCTCCTTGCGATCGGCAGCCCTGCGGATCAACAACCGTGGGCAGATCCTGGGGAACTACGAGGACGGTCGCGGCGGCTGCCACGGCTACCTGCTCGAGAAAGACCGCCTCACGACCATCGACTTCCCGGGCAAGCCGACCCAGGCCCTGGGCCTCAACGACCGAGGCCAGGTCGTCGGCGGGATCGTCGATGTCGACGCCGGCGCCGGCAGAATCCGGGGTTTTCTGCTGGACAAGGGTGTTTACACGCCCATCGATTTCCCCGGCGCCCTGGCGACCAACGCGTTGGACGTCAACGCCCGCGGCCAGATCGTGGGCTTCTATGCCTATGCCGTGGGAACGGGCTTTGGGTATCTGCGCGACGCGAACGGCGACTTCACTACGATCGCCGTCCCAGGTGCCTCGCTGACCCTCCCCTTCGGCATCAACAATCGCGGCCACGTCGTGGGTTTCTACATCGATGCCAACCAGGTGCGCCACGGCTTCTTGTTCAAGGACGGCGCCCTCACCACCATCGATCACCCGCTCGCCGCCTCCGACACCATAGTGGACGACCTCAACGACCGCGGCCAGATCGTCGGCCTCTACGAGCGGGGCGCGAGCCAGGCGGTCGAGGCTCCGATGTCCCCTCTCAGGTTGTGGGCGGAATCCAGAGCGGCGCGTCCAGTGAGAGGAAAGTGAGCATGACTTCGCGACGGAGCACATACATCACTCGTGGGATCGTCACCCTCGCCGCCTGCCTTCTGCTGACAGCGCTTGCGCTGGCCGGTCCTCCGCGGGCGGCGGCACTCGCCCCAACGTCCACGCCCTCGGCCGACGAGCCGCCGCCTCTGAGCTGCATCGTGGACGAGCCGGTAGATCCGCTCGGCCCCGGCTATCTCCTCGACCGAGGTACGTTCACCACGATCGACCACCCGGACTCAGTGCTGGAGACCGCAGCGTACGGCATCAACGACCGCCGCCAGATCGTGGGCGGCTACGACACCGCCGGCTTCGTCGCCCACGGGTTCCTCCTCGATCGAGGGCGGTACACGACGATCGACGTCCCGGGGGCCTCGAGAACGATTGCGCTGAGGATCAACGCTCGGAGACAGATCCTTGGTCTCTACGAGGACGTGCGTGGCGGATGCCACGGCTTCCTCCGGGAGAAAGGCGCCTTCCGGACGATCGACGTCCCTGGCGCTCCCACCCAGGCCCTGGGCCTCAACGACCGGGGCCAGATTGTCGGCACGTTCTTCGATCTCGATGCGGGACGAGCCCGTGGCTTCCTGCTGGACGAGGGTGTCTATACGCCGATCGATTTCCCCGGTGCCCTGGCAACGAATGCGTACGACATCAACACCCGCGGCCAGGTCGTCGGCATCTACGCCGATGCCGGAGGAACGATTCGCGGGTACCTGCGAGACCGGAACGGCGGCTTCACCCGGATCGACGTCCCAGGCGTCACGCTGACCTTCCCCTACGGCATCAACAACCGCGGCCACGTAGTGGGCTTCTACCTCGACGCCAACCAGGTCCGCCACGGCTTCCTCTACAAGAACGGCACCCTCACCACCATCGATCACCCGCTCGCCTCCTCCGACAGCCAGGCCCACGACCTCAACGACCGAGACCAGATCGTCGGGCTCTACGAGCGCGGCGCGAGCCAGGCGGTCCAAGCCCTGTCGTCGCGCATGTCGGCCTGGACCGGATCTCGAGCGTCGCTCAGCGCTCGCCGGTGACGAAATACGTGTAGGTGCCCGGCTGGTCGAAGGGGCGGATCTCTACGTCGGCGCCAACCTCTTCGCTCACGTCCAGTGCCTCCTCGAGCAGGTCGAGCACGTTCTCGCCGTTGGAGCTCAGAAAGCAGTCGGCCAGGGTCTTCGCCCCGGGCGGAACCGGCCACGGTGTCGGCTGGTTGGGATCCTCGTAGCCGAAGACGCGCGCCTCCGGCGGGAGCCGGCCGAGCTCCTGGCGTACCTGCTCGAGTTCCCCGTGGGCCTGCGGCACCCGATCCTGCGGCAGCCGCCCCATGTAGAGCTCCTTCATGAGCGCCGGGAAGCGCGACCCCCAGCCCTCGCGCTCGACTTGGTACGCGATGGTGCTGAAGAAGGAGTGGAGAAAGTAGTCCTCCCCCACCGTCAGCATCGTGTTCTGCACGTAGAGGTCCACGCGTCCCATAGGCCTGACGTCAGTCGGGAATCTCCACGGACTCGAGAATCTCGGCGTTCTCCCGCTCGGGCGGCGTGCCGTAGGCATAGACGACGAGATCTTCGTCGCCGTGGTTCACGATCTGGAGCGGCGTGCCCGGCGCGATGTGGATGAGCCCGCGCGTAGGCACGTCCTGACGCTCCGGGGGGTCTCCGACGTACATCGACAGCGTCCCCGCAAGGACGACGAACGTCTCCTCCTGGAGCTTGTGCTTGTGTCGGCGGCCCTTGGCGCCGGGCTCGTACCGCCAGACGTTCGCACGGGTGTGGGCGAAGCCGGCTAGCTCGCTCAACTCGGCGACGTGGCGTGGCGCCTCCTCGGGTGCGTGGTCGCGTGTTATCCACTCGAGCTCGTCGGGACGGATCACTCGGAAGGCCACTCCCGCAGCCTAGTCTCGCGCCGGATCCTCACGCCGCCGAGCGGCCCACCGGCATGCTCTCGGCTCGCTCGAGAGCCGTCACCTCGGCGACGGCCTCCACGGGGCCGTACGTCTTGCGCAGATCCCGGACCGCAACCGTGGCGCCCGAGCGGCTGTTCCCGTTGAGCGCAACCATTTCCGCCAGCCTCGGGCATCAGCGGCCTGCGGCCATCCGACGATCGCAGGATTCCGCAGACGAATCCGCGCGGCCGGTCGGCGGATGGTTCGCGAGGGACACCGACGGTCCGGACGATCGGCCGGGCGGCGGATCGCGGCCCACGCCGGCTCATGGCGACGCTTGCAAGGTCAAGCAAAAGTGAAGGAGGAACACATGAGCGTTTTGGAGGAACGAGACACGCGAACGATGCCGGTCGACGGCAACACGGCGGCCAACGGGGCCGCGTTCCCGACGCGGATCGTCCTGCAGCCGATCGCGGCTCCCTCCGTGCTCGGCTGGTTTGGCTTCGCAGGAGCGACGTTCATCGTCGCCGCCTGGATTGCCGGGTGGTACGGCTCGGCCACGACACCCGACTTCCTGTTTCCGTTTGCGGCGCTGTTCGGCGGCCTGGCGCAGTTCGTGGCCGGCAAATGGTCGTACCGGGCCCGGGACGTGCTCGCGACGGCGATGCACGGCACGTAGGGCGCTTTCTGGATGGGCTACGGCGTCCTCTGGGCTCTGTTCGCCACCGGCACCCTGCAGGAGCCGGCCGGACGCTTCTCCGGCCTCGGCTTCTGGTTCATCGCGCTCGCGTTGATCACCGCTTCGGGGGCCGTGGCCTCGCTCGCGAAGAGCATCGGGCTGTTCGGTCTCTTTGCGGATCGAGTGGGCTTCCGGCGAGCCGGGAATCAGGCACGGCCAGTAGTCGAGACGAGTACCGAGGGCGGCTGCGTCGAGAACGAGGCCGCGCAGCCGCCTTCAGATGGCCGGCGCACCTCGATCGCCGCTGGGGACACGAAGCGGGGATGCGCCGGACGGACCGCCGCTCGGCGCACCCCCGCTTCCTCGAGCGCGGCCCTTGCCCGTAAGCCGTGCCCTGTCCCTACGTCCGAGTCTTACCCCGCGTCTGTCGCGCTGTGAACGTGTCGCGCGGGGTAGTTCGAGTGGTATCGGGGTCTCGGCCGTTCCAGGTGGAGAAAGGGCCGCGCGACTGACGGCATGCAGGGACTCGCAGCGTATTCCCAGTATCCCGCGGGACTGATGGCAACACAAAGTTGACTCCGCCCTCGTGACCGTGGGAGTGTTCGCCCCGAAGAAACTGCGGTGCCTTGGTCCAGAAACTGTGCCAAGTCTCGAAGTGGCGCAACGGCGTTACTCACTTCCGCTCACTGAATTAGAAAGGGGAGTGAAAGACGCCTAAAGCCTGTTGCCCTTGATACCGGGGTTCGTCCGGGCGGGTCATGTGGCATCCGCACACGGACGGACGGAACGCGGGGGCGGGGTCGTCGGACGCTCCGATAGCCCATCCCCGCGCTCCCGAGAAAGAAGCGGCTTGCGTCCACTCGCTCTGATGGACGGGCACGAAGGGTCGCCCAGGACGGTGCTGGCTTCTTCTCCCGCCTCTAAGCGCGAAGCAGCGCGAACTCGCACGAGACCGCTAGGCCGCGAGATCGCCCCGTGGGCTCGTCCGAGACAGGGGGCTCGAGATCATAGAGAAGCGCTGCGTCCGGAGGATGACTTGGCAGCCAGGCTGCTCATGTTCCGGTGCCACCGCTCTCAGGTCGGACTCGGCCCGAAGGTTTTCGTACTCGTCGAGCGTTAGCTCGATCGCCTCGAGGCAGGCTGGATCGGCGCACTCGCAGAGGTATGTCGTCTTCTCCGTCCAAGGTGCATCGAGCTGGTGGGTCGAGAGCTCGAAAAGTCTGTCATTCACGGTGCGGAACAGCTGCTGATTGCGCTCCAGGCGGTCAGCGGACGCGGCTGCCTCTGCGGTCTCGCGGCTCATGGATTCACTGTTTGCTGCTAGCCTCATGTGGAGAGATTTGGGGACAGATAGTACGCGAAAATCGATACGCGACTCTGGAAGTATGACAAATATGTCTCCAATGTCAAACGAAGGTGCGGAGAAGCCGTGGACGTTCGTCACCAACCACACGCGCGTACTCCTCTCGATCGCCCGCGACCCCGACACGCGCCTGCGAGACATCGCCACCATCGTGGGCATCACGGAACGGGCAACGCAAAGGATCGTCGCTGACCTCATCGAGGGGGGCTACGTGTCCCGCGAACGCGTCGGGCGCCGCAACCACTACGTGGTCAACCCGAAGCTGAAGTTGAGGCACCCTTCCCAGCGAGAACACGACATCGGCCCGCTGCTCGACGTTCTTCAGCTGCCAGGCCGGCCGTCCTCTTCCCAGCAGTAACGGTCGCCTGGGGAAGAGTTTCCGCCGCGACTTCCGCGTGACGGCCAAACGGGGCGGAGCAGCCTCTCGGGTTCTCCACAAGTTCTAAGCGGCCGCTGTTCTGTGACCGGGCTGGTTTGCCCTTGCGGGGAGCGGGAAGGGACGAGAAGCCGTTGCGTGTCGTGCCAACAGACCTCGCGCTTCTCGACGATCTAAGTCGCTTCCTCGAGCGGCTCGGGTGCAAGGTAGAAAAGGCCGCCGACAGCCTCGAGGTCTCAATCCCCTTCGTGCCGGACGAGAAAACCGAGCGAGTCCTCAACGTGTTTCTCAGCAACTGGAGGGGCGGCAAGGCCTCCATCGGGTAGTCGATGTCCTGCTCGCTCAGCAGGTTAGAGTGCGACCGTGCAATCGCGTGAGGAGCGCAACGCTCGCAACGAGGCTCTCTTTCGCGAGGTGAACGAGCGCATCAAGGACGCCACCGTGAGCGAGCCGGCCGAGACGCTCACATTGCTCTGCGAGTGCGGTGACGTTGACTGCACCCAGGAAGTGGAGTTTCCCTTGGACAGCTACGAGGGCGTTCGCGGAGAGGGCGAGTGCTTCATCGTGGCTGCGGGCCATGCGGATCCGACGCTTGAGCGAGCGATCAAGCAGGTCGGCGGCGCCGAAGTGGTCGAGAAGCGCGGCGAAGGCGGAGACGTCGCGCGAGACCTCGATCCCCGCTCCTAGCCGGCAAACCACCTCACCACACTTTGGACTTCGGCCCCGGATCCGGGTTCGGCACGTACCTCCGAACCTCCGGATCGAACACGCACCTCTCAACCCGCCGCCGCCGCTTGTTGTGCGCCGCCGCGTAGCAGGCGGTCGCACAGAACCTCCGCGGCCGGCCCGTCCCCCGTACTCAGGCGGCTTCCCACACGTTTCGCACTTCACCCCCGCCCTCCGGTTTTTCTTCGGCTTTTCGGCCACTTTCTTCGCCAGAGACTAGCGCCGGGGCAAGCGGACCTCTGCGTGTTCTCGACGGGTGATGGCCCCCGGACCACAGTGACCCTATGAAGCGACAGGAGCCGTTCTCCGGTCCACCCCTGGTCGCGTGAGAGGAGGGGGGTCGTGTCGCTCGAGGAGCGTCGAGCGTTCCGTGACAGGAGAGGCACAGGACGACGGCGTCGGCAAGCGTTGTCTGTCTGTGATCACCACCGAAGGCGGGGTTTAGAGTGGACGGACAGCCACCCTGCGGGTGTGGGATTGTCGCCAGCGTGATGACCGCCTGTGAGTTCCTCTGCGCGAGCAACCAACCGCCGACTTCTAGGTGCCTAGAGGAACCGGCTTCCCGGCTGATGACCTCGCAGGGCATCTACGTGCCTTCTGCGACCTCCTCCGGCGTCTCGTACCAGCGCTTGCGCTCGCCGAGGCGGGCCCGGAGCTTCCAGCCGCGCGACTTGGGCTCGCGATCGATCCGCTCCATCAGCTCGTCGATGCGCTCGACCACCATCCGTTGCTCTGCCTCTGAGAGGTCGTAGTCGGCCACCCGCTCTCTCGGTCGCGGCAAGGTTTCCTGTGAGCGTCCGCCAGAGGCCCCAGTCGTCGCTCAGCAGGCGGGCGATGTACGCCGCGTTCACCGCTTCCCCGTCTTCCTCCGACACCGGATGGCCGTGGAGAAGCGCGATGCTGTCGCGGACATCCTTCTCGTTCAGCTCGGCGATCTGAAGCTTGGTGAGGAGGAGCTCGGCCAGCGGAACCGTCCGCGGCTCGAGCGCAAGACGCTCCTCGAGTGGGATCTTGTGCGACATGCGGAACGTCGCGACGAAGATGTCCACCTGGCGATTGTGCTCGGTGTCGAAGAAGAGAAGCCGCTCCGCCCCGTGGAGGGTGTTGAAGGCAACTTCTGGTTGGTATCCGAGGTCGCGGAAGAGGTTGGCTGCCGCGCCCGAGCTCGACCGTGCTGTCACGAAGTCGAGGTCCTGGTAGGCGCGCGCCAGCGGGGGCGGAATACCGTCGGGCGCACGCAGGAGGACCGCAACTCCGCCGAGTAGGCGCAGAGTGACGTTCTGCTCCTCCGCACGAACGAGGAGGCGCGTTCCCTCGGCGACGATATCCGCCTCGATCCCGCTCACGGACGCACACTAACGGCGGCCGAAGCGCGCGACGATCTCGGCTGTCCGCTCGAGGGGGAGCGCGTGGACAACCGCTCCGCCCTTGCCTTCCATCGTCTCGGCGGCGCAGAGGGCGTTCACGATCGCCTCCTCCGTCGCCTCGATCACGGCGTCGAAGAGCGGCGTCATCCGCTGGTTCGGCAGCATGCGCAGGCCGAGCGGCTCCCCGTCCCCGGCGAGGCCCCGGTTTCCGGTCGCGAAGGCGAGGAAGAGGTCGCCGCTCGAGTCCTCGCCGACACCGCCCATGCGCCCCACGCCCAGGCCCGCCCGCTGCGCCAGGCGCTCGCACTGGTGCGGCAGAAGCGGGGCATCCGTGGCGGCGATGACGATGATGGAGCCGCCCGGCGCGGAAATGGAGTCCGAGGGCACCGGCACCTCCGTCGCGGGAATCTCCTCCCCCACGGGCACGCCGTCGATCCTGAGGCGCGCGCGGCGTCCGTAGTTCGCCTGCACGAGCACGCCGACGACGCAGCCGCCGGCCTCGTCCACGACCCGGGAGGAGGTTCCGATTCCGCCTTTGAACTCGTGGCAGATCATTCCCGTGCCGCCCCCGACGTTCCCCTCCGCCACCGCGCCGTCCGCGGCCGCCGCAAGCGCCGCGCGGGCATGCTCCGCGCGCACGTGCATGCCGTCGATGTCGTTCAGGACCCCGTCCCACGTCTCACCCACCACGGGCAGCACCCACGCCTCGTTCGGCTGCGGCAGCGCCTCTACTTCTGCGGCCACAAGAGCGTCGCGGACGACCCCTACCGAGTGCGTGTTCGTCAGCCCCACCGGCGAGGTCAGGAGGCCTGACTCGCGGATCCACTCGAGCCCGGTGAGCTCGCCGTTCCCGTTCAGACGGTGGGCTCCCGCAAAGACGGGCTCGGCCCAGGCCCCGGCCTCGTTCGGAACCACAACCGTGACGCCCGTGCGCACGCCCTCGCCCTCGACCAGCGTCGTGTGCCCGACCCGAACGCCCGGCACATCCGTGATCGCGTTCACGGGGCCGGGCTCGAGCGACCCGATCGCGATCCCTAGTTCGCGCGCGCGCTGCCTCATCTACCCGGTGGTGAACTGTTGGCTCTTCAGCTTGCCCTTCCGCACGTCGACGAGCGCGGCCCGGAGTGCGCGCCAGCTCAGGCCATACTACGCGCAGGCTTTCGGCATCACCCGGCATCTGTCCTCGCCGACTAGTTTCCACCACATGGAAGATCATCACGTGGAGGTCGAGGAGCGGGTCGTGCCGCTGGAGCTCTTCTTCGACCTCGTGTTCGTCTTCGCCGTCACCCAGGTCACCGGCCTGCTCTCGGACGACCCGACCTGGGCCGGGCTCCTCCGCGGCATGCTCGTGCTCGGCGCGCTCTGGTGGGCGTGGGCCGCGTACGCCTGGCTGACGAACACGCTCGACCCCGAGGAGGGCGCCATCCGCCTCGCCATGCTCGGCGCGATGGGGGCGATGCTCCTCGTGGCGCTCGCCGTGCCGGACGCCTTCGGGGACGACGGCGTGCTCTTCGGCGTCGCCTACTTCGCCGTGCGCGTGCTCCACCTCGTGCTCTACGTCATCGCCGCCCGCGGCGATCCCGACCTCCTCGGCGCGGTCCTCCGGCTCGTCCCCACGGCAGTCGCCGGTCCCGCGCTCATCGTCGTCGCCGGATTCCTCGACGGCCCTGCGCAGGTCGGCCTGTGGGCAGCGGCGCTCGGTATCGACTACCTCGGGGCGCTCTTCGGCCGCATGCGGGGCTGGAGCCTTTCGCCGGGGCACTTCGCCGAGCGCCACGGGCTCGTCGTGATCATCGCCCTGGGCGAGTCGATCGTCGCGATCGGGGTCGGCGCGGCGGGACTGGCGCTCGACGCGGGCGTGATCGCCGCCGCGCTCCTCGGGATCGGCGTCTCCGCCGCCCTCTGGTGGGCCTACTTCGACTGGGTCGCGATCATCGCCCAGCGCCGGCTCGCCCAGGCGACCGGCGCGGCGCGCGCGATCCTGGCACGCGACGCCTACTCCTACCTGCACCTGCCGATGGTCGCGGGGATCGTCCTGTTCGCGCTCGGAGTGAAGAAAACGCTCGAGCACGTCGGGGATCCGCTCGAAACCATTCCGGCCCTCGGGCTCTGCGGCGGGCTCGCGCTCTACTTTCTCGCGCACGTCGGCTGGCGGCTCCGCATCGGCGGCGGGCTCGGCCACGGCAGGCCGATCGCTGTCGTCCTGCTCGTCGCGCTCGTGCCCGTCGCCGTGACGGTGCCCGCCCTCGCCGCACTCGCGCTGGCCGCGGCGGTCTGCACGGCACTGATCGCCTACGAAGCGCTCCGCTACCGGGAGCATCGCGCCCAGATCCGGCGCGAAGCTCCGACGACGCGGCCGCACCCGCAGGCGCGATCGGCCCCCTGACGAGGGCCGCCGTCTCGTAGAGAGTGATTCAGAGGGCGGCGATGAGGCCGTACTCGATCGCCGTAGCCGCTGCGGCCGACGCGGGCAAGACCGCCACGACTGCGAAAGTGAGTGCGATGGTTGCAAGGAGCTTGTGCATCGCTTCGTACCTCCGACTGGTTGGGTGTCCACCGCAGCGACTCGCTGCCGGCACGGCGGGCGCGAACACCATTGATTCGCACCCGCCTGCCAGGACGGTTCAGCGCCCACCTGCAGGTGAGAAGCTGAACCTCCCGCTGCGTCGCTGCGAATCGTTTGTGTACACGCCGTCACGCAGGAGGAAGGATGCGGAAGCTACTCGGAACCATCGCAGCCACGTTGGCGCTCGTGGTGCTCACTGCCGTCGCGTTTGATGCAGGTTGGGACAGCCACGGCGATCGAACTGCTCGCAGTCTCCCCGGATCTGATCACGCGAGCGCCCTGGCGCTCGCAGACCTGACCTTGGCGGAAAACGAAGAGCGCAGCCGGGGCGCCGTCTCCTTGGACGAGTAGCGACGACTCGCAGCTCGCCTCACCCGCGCGCAGCCGTCTAACCGTCGGCGCCGATGCCGGAGACGGCGAAAAGCTGCCATTCGCCCGGTACTCCTTTGAGCTGCGCGCTCCCGCGCTCGCGGAAGTCGATCCCGGAGCCGGCGACGAGGTCCTTCACCGTCTGGGAGACGACCACCTCACCGGGTCGAGCCTCTGCGGCCACGCGCGCCCCGATGTGAACCGCGATCCCACCCACCTTGCCGTCGAGCTGCTCGCACTCGCCCGTGTGGAGACCTGCGCGGACCTCGAGACCAAGGTCGCGGACCGAGTTGATGATCGCGTAAGCGCAGCGGATCGCGCGTGCTGGACCATCGAAGGCGGCGAAGAACCCGTCGCCGGCGGTGTCGAGCTCACGGCCGCGGAAGCGGGCTAGTTGCCGACGCACACGCGTATGGTGCTCGGCGAGCAGCTCGCGCCAGCGGCGGTCGCCGAGCTCGGCCACCTTCGCGGTTGAGCCCACGATGTCAGTGAACAGAACGGTGGCCAGCACCCGGTCGGACTCGACCACGTCCCACTCGCCGCGCTTCCACAGGCCGAGGAGGAAGCGCTCGGCCTCTCCCCCGATCTCCTCCGGACGGACCCACCAGCCGTGATCCTCACCGGGAAGCTCTACGAACTCCGCGCCCGGCACGTGGTTCGCGATGTACCTCCCTCCTTCGACGACCATGGCCTCGTCGTCCACGGGATGCAGCACGAGGGTGGGCGCGCTGATCGAGGAGAGCACGTGGCGAACGTCGATGTTCAGGTTCATGCGCCGGAGCGCCTCCAACGCGCCGGGGCTCGAGCTCGCGAGCACCCATCTCCGCAACCACCGCTTCACGTCCTCGTCGTGGGCGATTGATGGCGAGAGACCCTCGAGCGTCTCGTCGAGCCATTCCTTCGTGCCGAAGCGGTCCAACGTCTGCTCGATCGCCACACGCCATTCCTCGGGTGAGTGCGCCCACGGGTACTCCTCGGTTCGCATGAAGGACGCGCCGGTCCCGTAGAGGACCGCGGCCGCGGTGCGTTCCGGATAGGTCGCAGCAAACAGCAGGGTCATCGGCCCGCCTTCGGAAACGCCCAGCAGGGCCGCTCTGCTGGATCCGACGGCGTCCATCACCACCCGGATGTCGTCCATCCTCGTCTCGAGGTCGGGGATGCCGCTCGAGCGATCGGAGAGCCCGGTGCCGCGCTTGTCGAACAGGATCAGCCGCGAGAACGAGGCAAGCCGGCTCAGGGTGTCAGCGGCGGGGCCATCCCACGCCGACTCGAAGACCGAGAGGACCCATCCGGCCACGAAGACGAGGTCGAAGGGCCCGTCGCCGACGGTCGCGTAGGCAATGCTGACATCTCCGCTCTTGGCTTAGCGAACCTCAGGAGCAGCCACGGATCAAAGTCTCAGGCCAGGCTCACCGCAAGGCAAGCGACAGGCCGGTGTCATCACCAGTCATCTCGAGTCACGGTAGACCCGGCTTATGAGGTTGAGGCCCCCATCACTCCTCGTCTCGGTAGGCGCGGTGAACGTCGCGCCGGCGGCCGCCGCGGCCTCCGATCTCGAGGACGCCCGGCTCGTCTTCGTACTCGACGGTAGGCGCCGCTGCCGAGAACACAGCAAGGATTCGGAGTACGTCCTCGCCCGCGTTCGTGAATCCGTGACGCGCGCCGGCCGGGACGATGACGCTCTCCCCCGCCGTGAGCTCGGCCTCCTCGTCCGCGACGAAGAAACGAGCTCGTCCCTCGAGCACGGCTACCACCTCTTCGACGCCGTCATGGCAGTGGGGCGGGGCGCCGGTTCCCGGAGCACAGAGCTGCTCCAGGACGCAGAGCCGCTCCGAGCCGGTCGACGAGGCGGCATGCAACCGCGTCCGCACGCCGGGTCTCCATTCGACGAGAGGGCGGTTGTGCGGAGACGCGTGCTGCATGAAGGCTCCTCTAGGTAGCCGCGACTCGCACGAGGCGGAGCAACAGCCGAAGAACGCCGCGGCGGCCTGGAAGAATACGCGCCCCGGGCGTCGGGTTGCGAATCCTCGACTGACCCTCGAGACCATTGTCTGAGGAGGACGAATGGACGAGACCTATCCCCGCGACATGGTTGGATACGGGAGAGTTCCCCCTCACGCGCGGTGGCCGGGCGACGCTCGGATCGCCGTCCAGTTCGTCATCAACTACGAGGAGGGAGCGGAAAGCTCGATTCTCCACGGCGACGAGGCCTCCGAAAGCCTTCTGACCGAATTCGGCTTCGCGCAGCCGAGGATCGGCGAGCGCTACCTCCCGGTCGAGTCCATGTACGAGTACGGGAGCCGGGTCGGCTTCTGGCGACTCCATCGATTCTTTACGGCCCACGGCGTCCCGATCACCGTCTTCGGCGTCGCCATGGCGCTCGAGCGAAATCCGGACGCGGTTGCGGCCATGATCGAAAGCGACTGGGAGATCGCCAGCCACGGCTACCGCTGGGTCGATCACCACGGGATGCCGGAGGAGACCGAGCGTGAGCACATCCGCAAGGTGGTCGAGATTCACACACGGCTCGCCGGCTCGCGTCCACTCGGCTACTTCATCGGCCGGCGCAGCGAGAACACGGTGCGCCTCGTCGCCGAGGAAGGTGGATTCCTCTACAGCCAGGACTCCTACGCGGACGAGCTCCCGTACTGGATCGTCGATGCGGGCCACTCCACTGCTCATGATCCCCTACACCGCCGACTGCAACGATCACCGGTTCTCGACGTCTCCCGGCTTCGACTGGGGCGAGCCCTTCTTCAAGTACCTGCGCGACACGTTCGACACGCTCTACGAAGAAGGCGACCGCACGCCAAGGCTCATGAACGTCGGCCTCCACTGCCGCCTCGTCGGCCGCCCGGGCCGCTTCGGGGCGCTCCGGCGCTTCGTCGAGCACGTTCAGAGCCACGATCGCGTCTGGCTCTGCCGCGGCATCGACGTCGCGCGACACTGGCGCGAGCACTCGCCTCCGAGCGGCTAAGACCGAGCCCCGACTTTCATGTCGAGCCGGTGCGTGGAATCATCACAGCGACACCATTCGTCCCGGAGGTGAGTTCTATGAGTGAGGACGTTACCGAGGCGCTTGCCCGAATCTTCTCGGTCGATTCCGAGCTGTATCAGGGCCGCGGGTTCATGCGGCGGGTCGGGTTCGGGGAGCGGCCGGCGCTCGTGAACATCGACCTCGCGAATGCATGGACCCGCCCGGGTAATCCGTTCACGTGCGACGAGATGGACGTCATCATTCCCGGAGTTCAGCGCCTGCTCGGCGCGGCGCGGGCGAAAGACATTCCGGTGGTCTTCACGACGACGGCATACGCGGTCACCGAGGGCCCGAACACGGACATGGGCCTCTGGCATCACAAGATCCCGGTCGAGGTCCTCCAGCTGGGAACGGATGCAGTCGCAATCGACGAGCGCATCGCGCCCGACCCGGGCGAGCAGGTGATCGTGAAGAAGCGCGCCAGCGCGTTCCACGGCACGTACCTCGCCGGTTTCCTGCGTGCACACGCAGTTGACACCGTGATCGTCACCGGGGTAACCATGGCCGGCTGCGTCCGGCACACGGTCGAAGATGCGATCGCCGAGGGCTTCCGTCCGATTGTCGTCCGCGAGTGCGTCGGCGACCGGGTGGCGGGGGCGGTCGAGTGGAATCTCTTCGACATCGACGCGAAGTTCGGGGACGTCGAACCGCTCGATCGCGTCCTCGAGTACCTCGAGGCTCTGGGCTCCGGGCGCCACGTGCGGGCCGTCGCCGCCACAGACGCATAGACCGCAGCTCCATGGCTACCACGGTGGACGCAAACGAGCGCGCCATCGAGCTCGTGCTCGCAAGCGAGCCCTGGCTCATCGGGGTACGACCGGCGGGCGAGGTCGTCCCGTCGATGTCCGCTGACACGATCCTCCATGCGGCCCCGCCCACGAGCTGGACAGACATGAGCGACCTTCTCCGCGGCGGGGTCATCGGTGCTGCGCTCTTCGAGGGCCTCGCCGCGACACCGGAGGAGGCCGAGAGGGCGGCGGCGGAGGGAGAGATCGATCTCCGGGCCGCGCAGGACTACTCGGCGATGGCCGGCGGCGCCGGCACCATCACCGCTTCCTTGCCCGTGCTCGTTCTCGAGGACCGGGCGAACGGACGGCGGGCGTTCCACTTTCTCATGGAGGGATTCGGCCGGACGCTGATTCTCGGGATGTTCGACGATGATGTGCTGGCCCGCCTGCGCTGGTTCCGAGACGAGCTCGGCCCCGCGCTCGATGCGGCAATCCAGGCTGTCGGCGGCATCGACGTGCGCGCGGTGATCACGGAGGCTCTGCGGCGGGGTGACGAGCTCCACAACCGCAACGCGGCCGCCACCTCGATGCTTGCCGAGCGGCTCGCACCAGGGTTCGCCTCCGCGGGCGTCCACGCCGACCTTCAGACACGGATCTTTCGTCTACTCGGCGAAAACCCGCAGTTCTTCGTCGCCGTCTCGCTCGCGGCGACACGGCTCGCGCTCGACGCGGCCGACGGAGTCGAGGGCTCGAGCCTCCTCACCGCCGTCGGAGCGAACGGGCGCCATTGTGGGATCAAGGTCGCCGGCCTCGGGGAGCGTTGGTTCGTGGCCCCGGCGGAGGTTCCTGAAGGGGTCTTCCTCGAGGGCTTCGGCCCTGAAGATGCCGGGCCGGGCTGCGGCGACTCGCTTCTCGTCGAGTGCTGCGGCCTGGGTGCGGCGGTCCTCCCGGCGGCCCCGGCACTCTGGCCACTCGTCGGCGCAGACGAGGCTCGAGCTCGCGCGATCTTCGAGGACACCGGAAGGATCGCGCTCGGCGAGCATCCTTACTACCGCATCCCGGTTCTCGGCGACCGTGGCGCGCCCACCGGGATCGACGTACTGCGCGTAGTCGAGACGGGCATCCGTCCCGTGATCGACATCGTCATGCTCCACCGAGAGCAGGGTCGGGGAATGATCGGCTTCGGCCTCACGTCGCCCCCGCTCTCGTGTTTCGAGCAGGCTGCGGCCGCGCTCCGCGAGCGGTACGGCTAGCTCAGGGCAGCGTCACGCGGGCGCTTGCTCGGTTACGGCGGCAGCCTCCATCATCGCGGCGGCCATCTCCGGCTTCGGAACGTTCGGCGACGGGTAGGCCCGGCGGCTGTGTGTGAGCCCGAGGCCGAGCATGAACTCAGCCAACTTGTACGTGAGCGGGCCCGGATTGATGACCGGAACAGGCAACTCCTCCTGCAGGTACGGGACCGCCTGGTGCATGGTCGTCGAGCCCATGCAGATCACCTCGGCTCCGTCATCGTCGATGCACCGCATCGCAGCGTCTCGAAGCTTCGGAAAGACGTCTTCCTCCTTGCCGCCGAGCAGGTTCTCGACATCCGGGGGAGTGTTGATCGAGCGGATCGACGCGCACTTGTCCGTGAGCCCGTACTCGGCGAGCCCCTTCTTGTAGAGGCCGATCCACGGATCCCATTGGGTCAGGACGGAGAACGTGTTGCCCAGCATGAGCGCCGTCAGGTACGAGGCGCGACCCGGCCCGATCACCGGGATATCGAGAACGGAGCGCAGCGCGTTCATCCCCGAGTCGCTCATGGTGTCGATGCACACTGCGTCGTAGCCGTCCTCCTCCGCCGTCTGTCCCGCCTCGAAGAGAGCCACGTCCGCGAGCGCCCAGTCGTGGTAGCTGTCGAAGAGCGCCGGGCCCGCCTTGACACCGCGGTAGTCGAACTCGATGTCAGGCCCCAGTTGAACCGCCTGCATCTGTGCCTCGCGGTTCGCGAGTCCGCCCTCGCCGAACGCGAATGGGACGATGACGACCACTCTGGCCATCGTGACCTCCAAATCGTGGGGAAGAACGCGATTGTAAGGGCTACTCGCGTAGCGGAGGCGCTAGGTCTCCGCCTCGAGGTACGCCTTCCAGCTCCCGTGGGCCGAGACGTCGAGGCCGCCGCGAGCGTCGACCCAGTCCCGCGGCCCGAGCATCGTCTCAACGCGGCGGCCGTCCGCGAGCGCAACGCTGCCGGGCACCATCTCGGGAGGCTCCTGCTCGAGGATTTCCCCCCAGCGGTCGTCCGGCACCTCCCACACTTGCACGTCGATCGCGCATCCGGACTCGTGGTCCTCGACGAGCACGGGGAAACCGCCCAGGCTGAAGAGCCTGTAGCCCGGCGCCGTGCTCGTCTGTTCGACGAAGTTCGCGCCTTCGAGAAGCGCCTCCCCGGGAGGCGCCACCGTCAGCGTGCCGTAGAAGAGCCTCCTCGCCACCTAGACGAGGTTCCGAATCGCATTCACCATCACCTCGGCCGCGAGCGCCCCGTCCTCCGGGCGCGCCTCCTCGGACGGATCGTGGCTGACTCCGTCCCTGCAGGGGACGAATACCATCGCGCTCGGAACCAGCGGTGCGACGAGCTGCGTGTCGTGCCCCGCCCCCGACGGCATGAGACGGAAGGGCTCGCCCGACTCCTCCGCTGCCTGAGTGAGCGCCTCGACAACGCTCGTGTGCATCTTCGTCGGCGGCGTGTCCATTCGCTCGACGTACTCGGCCCGCATTCCGCGGCGTGCAGCCGCTGTCTGTGCGAACTCGCCGATCTCGCGAGCCACTGCACGGTAAGCCTCGGCGTCGACGCTGCGGATATCGAGCCCGAGCCGCACCTCACCGGGGATCACATTCTTGAGACCGGGCCGGAACTCGCACTCGCCCGCCGTTCCGACCGTTCCCGGACCGGCTGCTCGGACAAGCCGCTCGAGCTCGAGTACACACTCCGCGGCCACGGCACCGGCATCCTGGCGAAGATCCATCGGTGTTCCGCCCGCATGGTCGGCTCGGCCGAACACGTTGATGTCCGCCCAGACGAGGCCGACGATCGCAGTCACGACGCCCAGCCGTTCCTCGGAGTCCTGCAAGACGCGGCCCTGTTCGATGTGCATCTCGATCCATCCGGCAAGGTCGTCGAGGACGTGAATCGACTCGCGCCAGCGCTCGGGCTCGTAGCCGGCTTCCTTCGCGTGCTCCCAGAAGGGGCGGCCGTCGTCGATCGCGCGAACGCCCTCGCGGAGGTGCTCCTCGGTCACCTGCTGGGTCATGATGCGGCTACCGAGAAGCGGCTCCCCGAAGCCCGAGCTCTCCTCCTCGAGGAACGAGATGAGCTGAAGCGGGAGCCCCAGCTCGAGCTCGCGGTTCAGCCGGCACACCTCGAGCGCTGTTATCACGCCCATCGTCCCGTCGTACTTCCCGCCGTTGCGATTCGAGTCGCAGTGGGAGCCGACCCCGAAGACCTTCTCACCCTTCTTGCGGTTCCGCGCGACGAGGTTCCCTACGGCGTCCTCCGCGACTTCGAACCCGATAGCGCGAAGCTCGGCGGCGACATAGTCGAGCGTGTTTCGGTACTCCCGGGTGTAGGCGTAGCGGCAGATCGCCTGCCGCGAGAGCGTGTAGTCGGGCCCGGCCAGCGTCTCGATGTCGCGACCGATTCGCTCCGAGCTCCTTGCGCGGTCGATGGTCTGATAGCCGGGAGACACGGCCGCGCTCAGATGTAGAAGCGGGGGACGTGCCGGTCGAAGGCGAGGACGACGTCGTCGACTTGCGCGCTCTGCCAGTCGGCGATCTGGGCGGCCGAGATAGCCTCGTCACCCTGCTCACCGAGGACGACTACCTCGTCCCCGACGGCAGCCTCGACGCCGGTGAGATCCAATGTCGTGTGCTCGAGCGAGACGCCACGGACGGGCACGCGCTGCCCGCGAACGAGCATGTACGGCCGTCGTCCCTCCCGGGGGTCGCGGTAGCCGTCCGTGCGGCCGAAGGGGATGACGCCCGTGCCGGCGCCGGCGGGAAGCCGGATTCCGCCGCCGACCCCAGCGGTGCGAACCTTGCGGTGCGTGCTCATGTGAATGAGATTCGTCTTCACGGCGCGCAGCGCGGGCTGGAACGGTGTCATGTCGATGATCTCGGCGGAGGCGGGTGGTACGCCATACAGGACATGGCCCGGGCAGACTGCGCTCGAGCCGTCCTCGAGGCCGGCGAGGATGCCGGCGCTCGAGAGCGCCTGTGTGAAGCTCAGGGGGAGTCCTCCGCGGACGAGGCTCTCGGCAAGCGCCTGAAAGGCGGACAGTCGCTCCGCCGCCCACCGCCGCCCGGCCGCATCCACGAAGGGGAGGTGGGTGTAGAGGCCTTCGACGAGAACATTCGGAAGCTTGGCGACCGAACGGGTGAACGCTTCAGCCTCCTCGAGCGGAATGCCAAGGCGGCCAAGCCCGGCGTCCACCTTTATCCAGACAGGTGCGGAGCCACTCGCGCCGGAAGACGCTGCTCGAGCGGAATCGAGATCGTAAACGGTGGGTACGAAGCCGGCCCGGAGCGCAGCGGCGATCCCCCCCGGGAGCGGGCCGGCGAAGAGGAGAATCGGCGTCTCGACGCCCGCCTCACGGACGGCAACGGCCTCGTCGAAGGAACCTGTGGCAAGCCAGTCGGCGCCCTCGGCGGCGAGGGTCCGCGCCACGTCGATCGCGCCGTGCCCGTACGCGTTCGCCTTGATCGAGGCGATGATCTTCACTCCAGGGCGAAGGCGTCGGCGGATCTCGCGGTAGTTGGCCCCAATCGCGCCGAGGTCGACTTCGGACCACACTGGTCTCGTACTCGCCGGGATCACGCCGAGCTCACCCTCGCCTTGCGCTCGGCCTCGAGCCGGCGGAGCTCGCCGCGGCGGATCTTCCCCGTCGTCGTGAGCGGCAGCGCGTCAGCGAACTCGACCTCGCGCGGGTATTCATGGAGGGCAAGACGGCTGCGCACGAACCCCTGGAGCTCGGCGGCGAGCTCCGGCGATGCCTCTACCCCTGGAGCGAGAACCACGAAAGCCTTCACGATCTCGCCCCGCACCTCGTCCGGGCTCCCGACCACGGCGGCCAGGGCGACGGCGGGGTGCCGAAGCAGGCTCTGCTCGATCTCGGCCGGGCCGATCCGGTATCCGCCGCTCACGATGATGTCGTCCGCGCGTCCAAGGTAACGGAGGTTGCCCTCCTCGTCGGCCTCGGCGAGGTCACCCGTCCGCAGCCAGCCCTCGCGAGTCTTTTCGGCCGTTGCCTCGGGGTTCTGCCAGTATCCGAGGAAGACCACTGGATCACCCGCGCAGCGCACGGCGACTTCCCCATCGATCACGCGGACGTCGTGGCCGGGGTATGGCTTTCCCATCCAACCGGGCTTGATCGGCCAAGCGGCCGCGCAGTTCCCCACCAGAAGGTTCGCCTCGGTCTGGCCGTAGAACTCGTTTACGGGCGCCCCGAGCCGATCCAGGCTCCAGGCGAGGGTCTCTTCGTCGACGGACTCGCCGCCGCTCGCGACCGTGCGAAGCGAGAGCCGCGGTCCATCGACGGCACGCATCATCCGCAGCGCGGTCGGAGGAATGAAGACGTTCCGGATGCCAACCCGTGCGATGAGGTCGAAGGCTTGTTCCGGGTCGAACTTCGCCGCGCGGAAGCCGATCACCGGGCGGCCATGGTGGAGCGAGGGCATGAGCACGTCAAAGAGTCCGCCGATCCAGGCCCAGTCGGCGGGCGTCCAGATGAGGTCATCCGTCTTCGGAAAGAAGTCGTGCGAGAGCTCGAAGCCGGGCAGGTGCCCGTAGAGGACACGGTGCCCATGCAAAGCGCCCTTCGGCGGCCCGGTTGTGCCGGAGGTGTAGATGACGAGCGCAGGCGTGTCGGGACCTGTCGGCGCCGGTTCGAAGCGACGCGACGCCCGCCCCAGAAGGACATCGAAATCGCGGTCCACGTCGATCGTCGTGAATTCGCGGTCCAACCCGGCGACCCGTTCGAAAGCCTCGGTCTCGCCGATGACAACCGCCGCTTCAGCGTCGCCCAGGCGCACCTCGAGCGCCTCGGGGCCGAAGAGGACGGAGAGCGGGACTGCGATCGCTCCCAGCTTGTAGACGGCTATGTGGGCGACGGCGGTCTCGAGGCGCTGCGGCAAGAGGATCGCGACCCGATCCCCCTCCTGCACCCCGAGTCCGCGCAGAACATTCGCGAGCCGGTTCGAGAGCTCCGCTAACTCGCCAAAGGTGACGCGGCGGGTGACCGTGCGCCCGTCCGCGACGAGGATTGCCGGAGCCGCGGCGGGCTGGCGGTCGCAGACATCGACGCCGAGGTTGCAGCGCCGAGGCAACTGCCACCGGAAGCTCGTACGAAGGGCCTCGTAGCCTGCCGAGGCGTCCGTCATCGGCACAGGCGTTCCTGGTCGGTCAGATGACACCATGCTCGACGAGCTCGGCCAGGTCCTCGTCCGTCAGACCGAGCTCCTCGAGATACACCTCACGGTTGTGGGCGCCGAGCTCGGGGCCCGGATGATCGATCCGTCCGGGTGTCTCGTCGAGCGTCGGGATGACGTTCTGCATCTTGAGCGGCCCGAGCGTCGGGTGCTCGACCGTGGTGATCGTCTCGCGGGCGGCGAACTGCGGGTCCTCGAGGATGTCGGCGATCGAGTTGATCGGCGCGATTGCTGCCTCGTGCTCGGCGAACACGGCGAGCACCTCTTCCGTGGTGTGCCGACCGATCCAGTCCCGGATGATCTCGTCGAGCTCGTCAGCATGCTCGAGCCGCCCCGTGTGGTCCCGGAACCAGGGCTCCTCTACGAGGTCTTCCCTCCCGACGATCGTCATGACTCGTTCGGCGATCGACTGAGCGCTGGCCGAGAGGCCGAGCCAGCGCCCATCCTTCGACCTGTACGCATTTCGGGGTGCCGTGAAGGGCGCGGCGTTCCCGGTTCGCTCCTGCACGATCCCCAGCTGGTCGTAGACGAGCGGCTGCGGCCCCAGGATCCAGAAGAGGGGCTCGTAGATCGCGAGATCGATGACCTGGCCTTGCCCGTTTCCCCCGTGTTCACGCCACCAGAGTGCATACATGACGGCGAAGGCGCCCGTAAGCGAGGCAACGCCGTCCGCGAGGGCAAAGGGAGGGAGCGTCGGGGGTCCGTCGGGCCAGCCGTTCATGTACGCGTAGCCGGAGATCGACTCGGCGAGCGTTCCGAACCCCGGCAGGTTGCTGTACGGCCCTGTCTGGCCGAATCCAGTCGTTCTCACGATGACAAGCCCTGGATTGAGCTCGTGCAACGCGGCTGGGCCGAGGTTCCAACGCTCGAGCGTCCCGGGTCGAAAGCCCTCGATGAAGACGTCCGCGTCGGTCAGGATTCGTTTCGCGAGCTCCTGCCCTCGGTCGTGGGCGAGATCGAGCGTGATCGATCGCTTGTTCCGGCCCACGAGCGCCCACCAGAGCGATACGCCGTCCTTCGACCAGCCGAGCGTGCGGAGCGTATCCCCACGTGGGTGTTCGATCTTGACGACATCGGCGCCGTAGTCGCCCATGATCGTCGCGATCACGGGCCCGGCAAAGAGCGTCGCGGCATCGACAACCTTGAGCCCGCTGAGAGGCAAAGGGCGATCGCGCACTTCACCTCCTCCAGCTCGGTGTAGCCTTTGTGCGTGGTCGCGAGCGATCCAGATATTCTATTTTCTCGCGTCGACTGTCAAAACTGGAAGCGGCCTCGAAGCGCTGAGCTTGCATGACGACGCTCGTCCATCACCGGACGAAAACCGAGCTCGCGCTTCAGGTCCTTCGCCAACGGATCCGCACCGGAGAGCTCGAGCCGGGCCAGCGGCTGCGCCTGAACCGCCTGACCCGTGAGCTCGGCATGAGCCCCACGCCGATCCGAGAGGCGCTCCGGCTTCTCCAGGCGGACGGGCTCGTCCAGTACCACCCGCATCAGGGGATCGTGGTCGCCGAGTCCTCACCAGAGGAGACGGAGGACGTCGTGCGGCTTCGCTGCCTGCTCGAGCCACTGGCGGCGGAGCTTGCAGTTCCGTCGCTGACGCCTGAGCAGCTACAAGGGCTCGAGCAGCTCCACGAAAAGCTGCTTGCCGCGGTCGACGCCCGCCGCGGGTCCGCGATCAGCACGAGCAACGCATCCTGGCACTGGGCGATTTACGACGCCTGCGGCTCCTGGCACCTCCGGAAGTTCATCCGCCGGCTGTGGGACGTCTACCCGTGGCGGACGATGTGGGCCCTCCCAGGCCGGGCGGAGGAGTCGGCTCGTGAGCATGAGCGGATCATGGACGCAATTGCGTCGGGAGATCAACAGCTCGCCGCGGACCAGCTTCGCGACCACATCCTCAGCGCACACCAGTCGCTTCTCAACAAACTCGAGAATGAGCAATCAGAGTCCGCACGCGACCCTGCGGGCTTGATCGCTACGTGACGGTCGGCGCACCGGAGACTCCGATAGCCGGGGGCGATCCGATCGGACGCCTGCGCCGCGGCGAAGTCTCGTCGGCAGAGTTGACGGAGGCCTACCTAACGCGCATCGAGCGGCACGACGGCGCGCTGAAGTCGTTTCTGACCGTCGCCTCCGAGTCCGCGCGCGCTCAAGCCCTTGCCGCCGACGAGGCGCTCGAGCGGGGAGGCCCGCTCGGGCCGCTGCACGGACTTCCGGTTGCACTCAAGGACAACATCGACACAGCCGGGTTGCGGACGACGGCCGGCGCGCAGTTCTTTACGGACAGGGTGCCGACGGAGGACGCAGACGTTACGCGCCGACTGCGGGAGGCTGGTGCAGTCCTGCTCGGCAAGACTGTGCTCCACGAGTTTGCGCTGGGAGCGACGACCCAGAACCCACACTTCGGGGCCTGCCGAAACCCCTGGGACTCGAGCCGCATCCCGGGAGGATCGAGCGGAGGATCGGGCGCAGCACTCGCTGCCGGCTTCTGCGCGGCGGCGCTTGGCACCGACACGGGCGGCTCGGTCCGCATCCCCGCCGCTTTGAATGGTGTAACGGGCCTGCGACCGACTCTCGGGCGTGTCAGCAACCGCGGCGTCTTCCCTGTCAGCTGGAGCCTGGACGCGGTCGGACCTCTGGCCCACTCGGTCGTCGACGTGGCCCGGCTCCTGACGGTGGTCGCCGGCTTCGATCCCGACGATCCAAGCTCGGTCAACCGGCCGGTGGACGACTACCTGGGCGAGCTCGAGCTCGGGCTGGACGGCTTGCGCGTCGGGGTGCCGCGGAGCTTCTACTTCGCGGACTTGGACGAGCAGGTCGAGCGGGCGGTGCGTGCCGCAGGCGACGTGATGGCCGCAGTCGGCGCGGACGTCGAAGAGGTCGGCCTGGCCGGGGCAGCGGAGGCGTGTGAGGCGGCGAGTCAGATCATCCGAGCCGAGGCTCTCGCCGTCCACCGCGAGCGGCTGGAAGGAAACCCGGAGGTGTTCGGCGAGGACCTGCGACGTCGGCTTCCGCTCGGTTACGAGGTAAGCGGCGCGGACTACGCCCGCCAACGACAGACCGGGCGAGCCTGGACGCGGACCGTCGAGCGTGCGTTTGAGCGGACGCACATGCTCCTGACCCCCGTGGCCGGGACGGTTGCCCCTCGAGCCGACGAGACCGAGACGATCGAGACGACTCGGCGGCTGACGCGCCTAACGTACGGCTGGTCACTCGCGGGAGTACCCACCCTCGCGCTCCCGTGTGGGTTCTCCGCGGACGGGCTCCCGATCGGTTTTCAGCTCACCGCGCCGAAATGGCACGAGGCCCTGCTGCTGCGGGCCGGGGCTGCATACCAACGCGAGACCGACTGGCACCTGCGCCGGCCGAAGCTTGCGTCGGAGGCGACGGCGAGCGGACGAGAATGACCGGGGAGACGGTGGCCGCAGAACGCGACGGCCGAGTCGCGGAAAGCACAGGGCCGCTCGCCGGAATTCGCGTCCTGGAGCTGGGCATGCTCCTCGCCGGCCCTTTCGCCGGTCGTCTCCTCGGCGACATGGGCGCCGAGGTCATCAAGGTGGAGCCGCCGGACAAGCCAGATCCTCTCCGCGAGTGGGGAAACGCGCGGCACGGAGGCCGACCGCTCTGGTGGCCGGTGCTGTCGCGGAACAAGAAGTGCATCACGCTCAACCTGAGGACGGACAGAGGTCAGAAGCTGCTGCTCGACCTGGCGAGCGTGAGCGACGTGGTCGTCGAGAACTTTCGACCCGGCACGCTCGAGAGGTGGAACCTCGGCTGGGAGCGGCTCAGCCAGGTGAACCCACGGCTCGTACTGTGCCGCGTCTCCGGCTACGGGCAGACGGGTCCCTATGCGCCACGCGCCGGCTTCGCTTCGGTCGCGGAGGCGATGGGCGGCATCCGCCACATCAACGGCTTCCCAGGAGAGCCGCCACCCCGCGTGCAAATCGGGCTCGGCGACTCACTCGCGGGGATGTTCGCGGTGCAAGGGATCCTCGCTGCGCTCTACCACCGGGATGCGCTCGGCGGCGGTCGCGGACAAGTCGTGGACGTCTCGCTGCTGGAGTCCTGCTTCGCGCTGCTCGAAAGCACGGTGCCCGAGTACGACCGCCTGGGCACCGTCCGGGGCCCAGGCGGGACGGGTCTCCAGGGAATCGCCCCCTCGAACATCTTCCGGTCGCGCGACGGGGCGTGGGTCGTGATCGCGGCCAACGCGGACAACGTCTTCCGCCGGCTGTGCGAGGCGATGGGCCGGCCGGAGTTGGCCGACGACGAGCGCTTCTCGACTCACCTCGCGCGCGGCGAGCACCAGGAGGAGATCGAGGGCATCGTCGCCGCCTGGGCGCAGGAGCGTAGCGCGTCTGAGATCGACCGCGTCCTGAACGACGCCGGCGTAATCTGCGGTCCGATCTACACGATCGCCGACATCTTCGAAGACGAGCATGTCCGGGCCCGCGGCATGCTCGTCGAACACGAGGACCCGGAGCTCGGCACGTTCCTCGGCCCCGGAGTCATGCCGAAGTTCTCGGAGACGCCCGGCAGGGTGCGTTGGTCGGCGACCTGGGAACAGGGGAGCCACAACGGCGAGATCTACGGAGACCTGCTCGGACTCTCCGCTGCGGATCTCGCCGAGCTCCGGAAGGGCGGTGTCCTCTGACCGAGACATTCGCCTCATGACCGGCGACGAGTTCGTGCTCGACACCCAGGTCGTGCGGGAGTTCGTCGCCTCCGTGCGCGCGGCGATCGACGCCGCCGCCTCTCCCGAGGCGGCCTGCGAGGCGATCCGCCCGGGCTTCGCCGACCTCCTGAAGGATCCCGACTGGCTCCCGCCCGGCTACCAGGAGAGCGCACCCGAGAGCGGCATGGGTGGCGGCATCGGGCAATGGCTCCTCTACCGCTCGGCCGACCGCTCGCTCTCGCTCTTCTCGCTCGTCGTACCGCCCGCCGCGCAGACGCCCGTCCACGACCACCTCGCCTGGGGTCTCGTCGGGCTCTACCGCGGCAGGCAGGACGAGGAGATCTACGCCGAGCGGGACGGCCGTCTGGTGCTCCAGGAACGACGCGCGCTCGCTCCGGGCGACTTCTACGCCCTCCTGCCGCCGAGGGACGACATCCACCGGGTGCGAACGACCTCGCCCGAGACCTCTGTCTCCATCCACCTCCTGACGAACGACACGGGCTGCGTGTGGCGGCACACCTATGAGCCGGAGTCCGGCGAGCGCAAGCCCTTCCGCTCCGGGTACGTCAACGTGGACTGCAGCGACGGCTGAGAGCATCTAGTCATCGAGAATCCCGACGGCGCGGACCGGAGATGCCGAGCCTGGCTCGAGCCGCAACGGGAATGCGTAGAAGTCGAAGCGCCGGTTGACGACGTCCTTCAGGTTGTTGAGGTTCTCGAAGTGCGTGATGCCGCGCTCCGCGCAGGCGCGGTGGTTGGTGTAGGCGTCCGTTTGGTAGACGAGGTCGGGGCTGATGGTCTCGACCCCGAAGATCTTCACGCCCCGGTCCACCATCCAGTGCACGCACTCCGCGGCGACGCCGCTGAAACCGTTCAGGAAGGCGGGCGTTCCGGCAGTGCGGTTGAAGTGATCCGTGCAGAAGAGAAGGATGTCTCCTTCCTTCACCTCGAGACCTGGGTCGGTGAGCGCCTGTTCGAGGTCGCCCACAGTCACTTCGTACCCGGCCGGGAACCGGCGGACGTCAACGCAGACCGCCTCGCCGCAGAAGGTGTCGAGAGGCATCTCGGCGATCTTCGGAGCGCCGGGCCTCGGATCGAAGTGCGAGAGCGCGTCGACGTGCGTTGCGGCGTGGTTCGAGGTGATGATGACCTCCGCGTCGAAAGACTTCTGGCCCTCGGCGAAGTCACCGTGCAGCAGGTGGCGGAGGATCTGCACGGTCGGAAAGAAAGGATGCAGCTGCGTGCTATTCGAGAGTGGCTGCGACAGGTCGACGAGTCGCCGCGCCATGAGTGCCCTCCTCTCGGGGCCACCTCCTGAGTAGCCCTCGATCCGCAGAAGGATAAAGTCCCGGCGTTGTTCACTGCGAGAGGGAGCAGCTGCCATGACGCTCGAGCTCGACCCGAATGACCCCTGGGTCAGGCGGGGGTACGGCCAGCGCAGGATTGAACCAGGCGAACGACCGGCCGTCCTCGTCATCGACCTGCAATACGCCTTCACCGACCCGAACTTCATCTTCGGCGGCGCGGAGCTGATCGAGCGGGCAACCGTCAACACCGCGCGCCTGCTCGAGGTCGCCAGGCGGGTCTCCGTGCCCGTCTTCCACACGGTGGTCTGCTGGCGCGACGAGGCGGAGCTCGGCCTCTGGACGATCAAGCTGCCTCCCTGCGCGGAGATCACGCCCGACTCCCGCTGGGCGGAGGTGGACGGCCGGCTCTGGGACGACTCGGACGTCCTCCTGCCCAAGAAGTGGCCCTCGTTCTTCCACGGCACTCCGCTGATCTCGCTGCTGACCGCGCAACAGCGTGACACGGTCATCGTCACGGGCTGCACGACATCGGGTTGTGTCCGCGCCACGACCGTCGACGCCTTCTCGTACGGCTTCCGAACCATTCTCCCGGAGGACTGCATCGGCGACCAGGGGCGTGACGCACACGAGTCGAACCTGCGCGACGTCCACCGCCGCTATGCGGAGGTGACGAGCTCCGACGAGGTGATCGCCTACCTGGAGCGGATCCCGCAGGCCGTTCCGGCGTGAAACGGATCGGCGTCGACGTCGGCGGCACGTTCACCGACCTGATCCTGGTCGACGAGGAGACCGGGAGGATCTCGGTCGAAAAGGTGCCCTCGACGCCGGACGACCCTGCTCGGGGATCGGTCGCCGGCGTTCGAGATCTGTGCGAGCGCGCGGGCGTAACCCTCGGAGAGCTCGACGGCATCCTGCACGGAACGACCGTCGCAACGAACATCGTCCTCACCCATTCCGGCGCCGAGGTGGGCTTGATCACGACGGAGGGCTTCCGCGACATCCTCCACATCGCACGCCACAAGCGTCCCTACAACTTCTCCCTGCACTGCGAGTTGCCCTGGCAGGCAAACCCCCTTGTCAAGAGAAGACACCGGCTGACCGTGAAGGAGCGGGTCGCTGCTCCGGGCGGTGAGGTGCTCGTTCCGCTCGACGAGGACGAGGTTCGCGAGCGGGTCCGGGAGCTGCGGAAGGCCGGCGTCGAGGCGGTGGCTGTGTGCTTCCTGCACGCCTACCTCAACCCGGCGCACGAACGGCGAGTCAAAGAGATCGTGCTCGAGGAGTTCCCCGAGGCGTACCTCTCCGTCTCGCACGAGGTCCTGCCCCTCTACCGCGAGTACGAGCGCTTCTCGACTGCGTGCCTCAACGCTTCGATCGGCCCCAAGGTCGCTCGTTACGTCGAGCGGTTCGACAAGGCGATGGGCGAGGCCGGGTTTCGCAAGGACGTCCAGCTCATGCAATCGTCGGGCGGTACCGTCGGCACGCGCTCGGCCGAAGCCCGTCCGGTCTCGCTCCTCATGTCAGGGCCGGTCGCAGGGTTGATCGGCGGTATCTGGGCCGGCCGCATGGCCGGCTTCGAGAACGTCATCACGCTCGACATGGGCGGCACCTCCGCCGACATCGGCGTCGCTCCCGGCGGCGAGCTGCGGATGCGCCACCTCGTCGACACGGCGGTCGCGGGCTATCAGGTGATGGTGCCGATGGTGGACGTCGACACGATCGGCGCCGGCGGAGGCTCGATCGCGTACGTCGATCGGGGCGGGGTCTTCCGCGTCGGTCCGGCGTCGGCCGGGGCTGACCCCGGCCCTGCGTGCTACGCGCGCGGGGGCGAGGAGCCGACCTCCACGGACGCTCAGCTCCTGCTCGGACGTCTCACGCCCGCAGGGCTTCTCGGCGGCGAGATGCGCCTCGATCGGGACCTGGCTGAAGCGGCGATGCGCAAGGTGGCCGACCGGCTGGGCGTCTCGACGACCGAGGCCGCTCTCGGAGTGCTCCAGATCCAGAGGTTCGGGATGATCCAGGCGATCGAGCTCAACTCGGTGCGGCGAGGTTACAACCCGCGCGACTTCACGCTCGTGGCCGCGGGCGGCGCCGGGCCCCTGTTCGCCTGTGACATCGCGCTCGAGCTCGAGATCGCACGCGTTGTCGTGCCGCCGCACCCGGGCATAACGTCGGCTACGGGCCTCCTGGCGACGGACGTGGTGCACGAGTTCGTGGCAACGATGATGCAACCGCTCCGCGGGCACGACGTCGGGCGGTTGGAGTCGACGTACTCCGACCTCGAAGCCCGGGCGGTCGCGCAGCTGGAGGAGGAGGGCTTCAGCGGCGAGCGAGCCGTAGTCACGCGCCTTGCGGACTGCCGTTACGTCGGCCAGGGCTACGAAGTGCGCTTCCAGGTGCCCACCGGCCGGATCGATTCAGGCTGGGTGGCGAGAACGCAAGCGGCGTTCCACGAAGCCCACGAGCGTGAGTACGGACAGCGCTTCGACGCCGAGATCGACATCGTCAACATCCGCGTCAAGGCCGTCGGGCTCGTTCCGGCCCTCGACTGGCCCGAGATCGAGAAGGCCGAGGCATCCGCCTCCCTCGGGCCGAGCACCAGGTCGTGTTCGAGGTGGACGGCCGGCCGCAAGCACTCAAGACGCCGTTCTACGATCGTGGCGCGCTCCGCGCAGGCCACGAAATTCCAGGGCCTGCAGTGGTCGAGCAGTACGACTCGACGACGGTTGTACCACCCGGCCTCACGGCCGTAGTCGACCGGCATGGGAACATCGTCATCGACTGCACCACTGCAGTCGAGAAGCCCGCCGAGCAGACAGTCGGCCTCGCGACGCCGGTGCTGATGCGCGCGATAGGCGGCGCCTTCCAGTCGATCGCGAAGGAAATGGGAGCGGTGCTTTTCCGTATCTCCTACTCCTCGATCATCCGCGAGTCGGAGGACCTCGGCGCCGGCCTCTTCGACGCCGCCGGCAACGAGATCGCGGAATCGGACTCGACACCCATGTTCATGGGAGCGATGCCGAAGATCGTCAAGGGCGTGATCGGCGAGCTCGGACCCGACGCGATTCACGAAGGCGACGTCATCGCGCACAACCATCCGTACAAAGGGGCGACACACTCGCCGGACATCGGCATCGTCGTGCCGATCTTCTGGGAGGGCGAGCTCATCGCATTCAGCGGCGCCTCGGCGCACCTGCTCGATATCGGTGGGGCCTATCCAGGGATGGCCATCGACCTCGTCGACATGTGGTCCGAGGGACACATCCTCGACGCCGTCAAGCTGTCCGAACGAGGCACCCGCCAAGACTCGGCCTGGCGCGTGATCCTCCGGAACGTCCGCACGCCGACCCACAACCGCGGCGACATCGAGGCGATGATCGCCGCATGCGAGCGTGGAAAGGAGCGGTTCCTCGACCTCGTCAGGCGATACGGCAAGGAGACCGTGCTCGGCACGGCCGACGCCTGGCTGGACTACTCCGAGCGGATGCTGCGGCAGGAGATTGCGAGAGTGCCGGACGGCGTCTACGAAGCCGAGACCGGCTACCTCGACGACGATGGCCGCAACAGAGGGAAGCTGCTCCCGGTCAAGGTGAAGGTGGTCGTCGAGGGCGACACGCTGACAATCGACGTGACCGGCTCGAGCGACGAGACCGAAACCGCGTTCAACAGCCCCTACGAGGGTGCCGTCGTGAGCGGCGCAACCTACATCGTGCGGACGATCTTCCTCGACGAGGCGACGTACGACGTGTTCGTGCCTCAGAACGAAGGAATGCTGCGGCCCGTGAAGGTGATCGCCCCCAAGGGCTCCATATTCAACCCGACGTTCCCGCGCGCGACAAAGGCGCGCTTCTGCCAGGTGCAACGCATGGCCGACTTCACGCTCCAGGCGCTCGCCGGCGTGATCCCGGAGAAGATCACGGCCGGCAACTCAGCCTCGACGACGTTTCTGTCGTACTCGGGCTTCCAGCCCGAGACGGACGAGTACTGGATCTACCTCGAGGTGAACGAGGGCTCGCACGGTGGCAAGGAGGGCGCGGACGGGTGGGACTCCGTGGACTCGTTGATCGCGAACACGCGCAACAACCCGATCGAAGAGCTCGAGTGGCGTTTTCCCATGCGAACCGAACGCTACGAGCTCCGGGACGTGTACGCGGCGCCGGGCAAGTGGCGCGGCGGTATTGGCACGGTCCGTGTCAACCGCTTCCTCGTGGACACGATCGTCGCCTGTGAGGGCGACCGCTTTTTCGGCGACCCGCCCTGGGGAATCTTCGGCGGCCATCCCGGACTCACATCCACCCTTCGCAGGAACCCGGAGCTGCCCGACGAGGAGCACTGGCCCTCGAAGTTCACGAACCAGCGCTTGCGGGCCGGTGACACGATCGAAATCACGGTTCCGTGCTCGGGCGGCTTCGGCAATCCTGTCGAGCGCGACCCGCAGCGCATCCTCGACGACGTGCTCGACGGCTTCACCAGCCTCGAGCAAGCTCGAGAGATCTATCGCGTCGCCATCGACGCCGAGACGATGACGCTCGACGAAGAGGCTACGGAGCGGCTTCGAGGCGGACTCCCGGTTCAGGCCTAGCCGTCTCCTCGGTATCCGACTCGGCGGGCTCGATGGCCGCCTGCGTCCGGGGAACCGCGGCGGCTTGGAGCCGCGCAAGCACGAGGTACGCCGCCAACGCGATCCCGAATCCCCACGCGGCCTTCACCCAGGAATGGGGAACCAGGTAGTAGACGACTACGGCGATCGACTACCGCGGCGAGCGCGGCTGCGTTGACGCCGCGTAGGAACCTGTAGCGGCCGTTGGGGTCGAAGAGAGCGAGCACGTCGAGGTGTGTCCGCTTGAGGATCGCGTAGTCCGCGATGATGACGCCGGCGAGCGGAGTGGCGACGTTACCGAGGTGCGTCATCCACTCTTCGGCGTCCTCGATCACCTCCGGAAGCGCCGAGAGGAGGACGGCGACGACGCCGAGAATCGCGGTCGACCAGAACCGGCCGAGCGAGGGGATCGCGTTCACCAGCGAGAGCCCACCGGAGTAGAGGTTCATGAGGTTGACAGCCGTCGTCTGGAGGACGACGGCGATGAGGAGGAGAAAGAGGAGCGCCTTGTTGCCGCCGAGCTCGGCAACTGCAACGAACGGGTTGAGGCTTCCGGTTGCGACCGCAGCGTAGGCGCCGACCCAGGAGGCGACGAAGGCGCCGACGATCGTCCCGCCGAGAATCCCGACGTACATCTGCGGGCGGGAGCGCGCGTAGCGGCAGAAGTCGGCGACATTCGTCACCACGGTGAGCTGGGTCCCCCAGAGGACGGTCAGGAAGGTCGCGAAGCCGAGCCAGGTCAGCGACTGCTCGGGCGAGTCGAATACCCGGGAAACGGCGTAAGCGGGGTCGTCCGCCGTGACGAACAGCGCAACGAGCGCGCCGGTGAAGACCACCATGAGGGGAAGCAACGCCCGGACGAAGTAGCGAAGGAGGTCGAAGCCGATTGCCGCCAATGCCGCTTGCACGGCCGCGAATGCCACCGCCACCGGAACGAGCGAAAGCTCCAGCCCAGCGAGCCCGTTGAGAATCGCCTGGACGCCAAAGGCACCCGCGAGCGCCTGAGCCGCGAACCAGTAGGCGGAGGCGATCGTGCGGTAGGGCGATGTGAGGCCGCGGGCCCCGATCTGGCCGAAGGTCGCTCTCATCGCAACCTGTCCCGGGAGCCCGTAGTCCACGCCTGCCTGAGCTACGACAACAAGGATCACACCCGCGATCGCGACGGCGAGCGCGACGGTCCCGGCCGCCCACCAGAGCGGCAAGCCGCCCTGCACGACCACGATCGCGCCGAGCACGTACATGAACGGGCTCAGGTTGAAGGCGAGCATCATCGCGAAGAGGTCATGCCAGCCCACCGTCCGAAGCTCGGCCGGGATCGGCTCGATCCCGTAACGCTCGACGCCCCGCGGGACGCGATGCTCGGTTACGGCGGTCAAGCTACGGCCGGGCGGCGACCGGCCGGGCGACTGCTGCTCCAACCGCGACGCGGGGCATGCGCCCGGCCCAGGGGAAACGCTGCTCTAGCTGGGACGCGAGCCGAAGCAACGTGGCCTCGTCGCCGTATCGCGCGACGAGCTGCACACCGACCGGCAGACCGCTCTCGCTCCAGGCGAGTGGGAGGCTGATCGCCGGCTGTCCCGTGATGTTGAACATCGCGGTAAACGGCGCGTACTGCGAGAAGAGCTTGTGCAGCCAGCCGTCGGTATCGAGGCTCGAGTCGTTCTGGTCGAGCTCGCCGAGCTTCCACGGGACCTTCGCAGTGGAAGGGAGGAGAAGAACGTCGACGCTCTCGAAGAACGTCCCGATCGAACGACCAACAGCGTTGCAGTCCCCGTAGCCATCGAGGAGCTGGACGGCAGAGATCGAGGCCCCGTGGCGGATCATCGCGAGCGTGCACGCTTCGACGGTGTCATCCGAGGCCGGAGCGCCTAACGCCCGCTCGAGAAGCGCGGCTCGCTGCGCAAGCCCGGTGGCCCAACACGTGAGGAGGGCGCGGTGGAGCACCTCGGTGTCGACCGTAGGGCTGCCGGGCTCGACATCGTGTCCAAGCCCGTCGAGTGCCCGCGCGGTGGCTTCGACCGCACTCCGGCATTCGGGCGCGACCGGTTCTCCGGACCAAGCGTCCGTCGTCCAGGCGATGCGCAGGCGACCCGGATCCGTACCGACCTCTTCCGCGCATCGCCGTTCGGGCTGCGGGATGACGTACTTCTCGCCGGGAGCCGGTCCGTGGAAGGCGTCCAGGGCCGCGGCCACGTCGCGGACCGTGCGGCAGAGGACGAAGTCGTGCGCCATTCCGTGATTGGCCTCCCACAGTGCGGGCCCCACCGGAATCCGAAGCCGCGAAGGCTTCAGCCCCACGAGCCCGCAGAGCGAGGCCGGGATGCGGATCGAGCCGCCGCCGTCGGTTCCGTGAGCGATGGGAAGCGCCCGCGCCGCGACCAGCGCCGCTGCGCCCCCGCTCGAGCCTCCGACACTTCGCTCGAGATCCCAGGGGCTGCACGTCGGCCCGTGCACGATCGGCTCGGTCGTTGCGTTGAAGGCGAACTCCGGCGAGCGTGTGCGAGCGATGACACGCAAGCCGGCCGCCCGGATGCGCTGGCCGAGGTAGGTATCCGCGGCACCCGTGATCCCCTCGGCCGTCCAGCGACTGCCGAGCTGGCTCACCTGTCCCTTCAGGTGGGGCGCGACCTCCTTGAGGGCGAACGGTACGCCGCCGAGTGGACCGTCGGGAGCCGCTTCGAGCGCCGGCTCGAGAAGGTCACCGACCGTCGCGTGGAGCGTGGGATCGACTTCGGCAATGGCCCGGCGCGCGGTCTCCTCGACCTCGTCGGCCGAGACCTCGCCCGCGCGAACGAGCCCGGCAAGACCTACCGCGTCGCATTCCGCATAGTCAGTGAGATCCATCGATCGGCCTCCCGACCCGACGATCAGGCGGAGGCATTCTCTCACGTTTTCTCGGCCTGCGGCCCCACGCTTGACAGCGGAGGTAGTGAGGGCTAGAAGGCATCACGACATGTGGAAGGGCCGCTACCAGTGCGCAGTCACCCTCTCCGTCGACTTCGACGCGGAGACACTCTGGAGCGGGACGTTCAAGCAAACGACCCCCAGCCCGATGTCCCGGGGCGACTATGACATCCGCGCCGGGTTGCCGCGGATACTCGCGTTGCTGGACAAGCACGGGATCCCGGCAACCTTCATGGTCCCAGGTCAGGTCGCCGATGATCACCCGGACGCGTGCGCCGAGATCCAAAGCCGGCAAGTCCACGAGATCGGCTACCACGGCTACCACCACGAAGCAGTTCTCGACATCGCGATCGACGAGGAGCGAGAGCTCATGATGCGCGGGATCGCCCGCCTGGAAGAGACTTTCGGGCAGACACCCCGCGGCAACCGATCGCCGCCTTTCGCACTCGGGCCCAACACAGCCGACTTGCTCGAGGAGCTCGACTTCGTCTACGACTCGAGCCTCTTCGGCCATGACGAGCCTTACCGTCCGCGCGTCCCGACCGTAACCGGGCGGCTGCGCGACTTCGTCGAGCTCCCCGTGAGCTGGGAGCTCGACGATGCGCCGTACTTCCTCTTCAGCTTCTTCCCGTACATGTCCGGGCTGGCGACCCCGTCGCAGGTACTCGAGATCTGGAAGGCGGAGTTCGACGGCTCCTACCGGGCGGGAGGCTGCTTCCTTCTCGTCGTGCACCCCTTCTGCATCGGCCGGCACCCGCGCATCGCGATGCTGGACGAGCTGCTCGAGTACATGAAGAACTTCCCGAACGTCTGGTTCGCTCACCACCTCGATGTCGCGACAGCGTGGAGGCAGATGCAAACCGAGCAGGGAACATGGGACGTCGAGGTGACCGCTGCAGTTCGGTGATCGCAGTTGGGTCCAGCTCGGCCGGGCGACCGAAGAGCAGCCGGTCGTCATCCTCCCGCTAGGGACGACCGAGGCACATGGGCCCGGGCTGCCCGTGGACGTCGACGCGCACATCGTCGGGCACGTCGCCCGGCTCGTGGGCGAGCGAACCGGGGCCCTCGTTCTCCCTACCCTGCCCTATGGGTACTCCTCGACCTGGCTGAACTACCCGGGGACTGTGAGCCTCAGAGCGGAAACGCTCCACGAGGTGCTCCTCGATGCGCTGGCAAGCCTTGTCGGCCAGGGGTTTCGGACGATCTTCCTCCTGAACGGACATCGCCACAACTACTCGGTCATGGAGACGGTGGCCCGAACGGCGATGGATCGCCACGGGCCCGAGCACGAGGACTTGCTCATCGCCACCGGCTCCTACTGGGAGATTGCCCGGGAGGAGATCAACGCCCTGCGCCGTTCCGAGTTCGGAGGGATGGCTCATGCGTGCGAGCTCGAGACGTCGCTCGAGCTCGCCATCCGGCCCGAGCTCGTCGATATGGAGGCGATCGAGGACGCAGACCGCCAGGTCGCAGCCTGGGACGCAGGCGCCGTGCAGCCGAGCATCCTCATCTGGCGGCCTTGGCTTCGGCCCGACCGAAACTCGGGCATCGTCGGAGATCCGACCCTCGCGTCCGAGGAGAGCGGCAAGGCGTTTCTCGAAGCGATCGTCGCCGCAGTCTCGGAGCACGTCGAGCGCTTGGCACGCGGCGAATCAGTCGACTACTACACCCAGCCGGTTACAGAGGACGCGTGACGAGCGAGGCCGAATGGCTCGAGCGCGCCCGGCGGCACTGCTTCCGGGGCAGGATCGACCGGCCGCAGACCGAGGGTCCGGTGTTCTCGCACGGTTCGGGGTCGCTGGTCTGGGACGTCGAGGGGAAGGAGTACCTCGACTTCAACTCCGGGCAGATGTGCTCGGCGCTGGGGCACAACGATCCGCGAATCGTCCGCTCCGTCGCCAAGGCCCTCCAGACGATGATGCACGCGAGCTCGACGTACTACAACGACCAGGAGATCCTGCTCGCCGAGCGGCTCGCCTCGACCCTTCCCGCGCCACTCGCGAAGTGCATGTTTGCGCTCTCGGGCTCGGACGCGAACGAGGCGGCGATCGGCATCGCCAGGGCGGCCACCGGCCGCTACGAGGTCGCAAGCCCGCACGTGAGCTTCCACGGCCTCAGCGACACGCCGCGGGCACTCACGTACGCAGGCTGGCGACGAGGGATCCCGACGCCCGCGCCGGGCAACTTCGCCCTCCTCGCGCCGTACTGCTTCCGCTGCGCCGTCCACCACACCTACCCCGAGTGCGAGCTCGCATGCCTCGACGCGAGCATGGAGCTTCTCGACGCGGAGGTGACCGCTGGTCTCGCGGCGGTGATCACAGAACCCCTCTTCAGCGCGGGCGGGGTGATCGAGCCGCCGCCCGGCTGGCTGGCACAGGTCGCGGGTGAGGCCCGTGCCCGAGGCGCGCTCTTCATCCTGGACGAGGCGCAGACGGGCCTCGCGAAGTTGGGGACGATGTGGGCGTTCGAGCAGGAGGGTGTCGTCCCAGACGTGCTGACCGTCTCGAAGCACTTCGGCGGCGGCATCGCGATCAGCGCCGTCGTCACGAGCGCCGACATCGAGGAGGAGGCTCTCCGGCACGGGTACAGCTACGGGCACTCGCACTCGAACGATCCGCTCGCCTGCGCCGCGGCCCTGGCGACCCTCGAGGCGATCGAAGAGGAGCAGCTCGCCGAACGCGCCGTCGAGATCGGCCGTTGGCTCCGGGCCCGGCTCGAGGAGCTGCGATCACGCCACGAGGCGATCGGCGACGTGCGCGGCCGAGGGACCCTGCAGGGAGTCGAGCTCGTCAACCCGGACGGGTCGGCCGCCTTCGATCTCGGCGAGACAATCCGCCGTGCCTGCCTGCGCGAGGGCCTCCTGTTCAGCGTGCGCCGGCAGGGTTCCGTACTCCGCTTCGTGCCGCCCTTCTCGACGACCGAGGAGCAGATCGAGCGCGCGGCGCAGATCCTCGACGCCGCTCTCGCGGACGCGTGCGCCGGCGTGATCCGTCAGGCGACCGTGGCCGCGATTCAGGAATCCGCCGAGTGGCGCCCCGCGTAGCAGTCATCGCCGGCGACGGCATCGGCCCGGAGGTGATCGAGGCAGCCATCCCGGTGCTGGAGGCGGCCGTCAAGACGACCGGCGCGGGTCCGCTCACGTTCGACCGTCTCCCCTGGTCCTCGCGCTACTACCTGGAGAACGGCCGCATGATGCCGACCGACGGCCTCGAGCAGCTTGCCGGGTACGACGCGATCTACCTCGGCGCGATCGGGTCCCCGGAGATACCCGACCACGTGACGATCTGGGGCGTGATCATGGCGATCCGGCAGGCCTTCGACCAGTACGTGAACCTTCGCCCCGTCAAGCTCCTCCCCGGTGTCCCGAGCCCTCTGAGCGATCGCGGCCCGGAGGACGTCGACATCGTGTGCGTGCGCGAGAACTCCGAGGGGGAGTACGCCGACGTCGGAGGACGCGTGCACGAGGGTCACGACGGCGAGGTGGCGGTGCAGGCGAGCGTCTTCACCCGGCGCGGGGTCGAGCGGGTGGTCGAGTACGCGTGTGGGCTCGCCGAGTCCCGGCCTCGACGGCGCCTGGCAAGCGCGACGAAGTCCAACGCCTGGGCCTATGGGATGACGCTCTGGGACGAGGTGTGCGCCGAGGTCGTTGCCCGCCATCCCGAGCTCGAGTTCTCGAAGTACCACGTCGACGCGCTCGCCGCCCGTCTCGTGACGGCGCCCGACTCCCTCGACGTCATCGTCTGCTCGAACCTCTTCGGCGACATACTGAGCGACCTCGGGGCGGCAATAGTCGGCGGACTGGGCGTGGCCGGGTCAGCGAACGTCGATCCCAGCGGGCGACACCCGTCGATGTTCGAGCCGGTGCACGGCTCGGCCCCTGACATCGCCGGCACGGGCAGCGCGAACCCCTTCGGTGCCATATGGGCCGGTTCGATGATGCTCGCTCACCTCGGCCTCGAGCAGGAGGCGAGCCTGGTCGTTCAAGGGCTCGAGCATGCAGCGGCGAGCCCCGAGACGCGCACGGTCGACCTCGGCGGGAGCGCAACGACCGTCGCGGCCGCGACGGCGGTCCTGGGTCACATCCGCTCGGCCGAGCTGCTGCCGGCCGACTAGATGGTTGATCGGAAAATGTGGTGCCGGCGGGGGCGTCCGTGACCGAGCATGAGGCCGCGATCATTCCGAGTTCGTACCTGGAAGGTACGGGCGAGGAACGAGCGTGGTCTCAGGCGCTGTGTCACGGGCGTCATCCGGCGGTGCCACGGTTTCCGGTCAATTTCCGATCGAGCATCTAGGCCTGCTCCTGGACCAACCGCTCGCGGAGAGCCGCAGTCGCCGGCTCGTCGACGCGCTCGTGCTCCAGGTCGAGGACGACGCCGTAGACCTCGGGTGCGTCCTCCGCCGGGATGACCTCGTCGAGCACGTCGTCGAGCACCCTCTGCGGGTCGCGCTCCAGCGGATCGCCGTACCCGGCCGCGTTCGGGCTGACCGTCCGCACGGTGTCGCCGGCCTCGGCCCAGCGGGACTGCAGCTTCGACGGCAGCGGGATCTCCGTGCCGTCGCTCTTGATCCAGGTGACGGCGCCCGTGTAGCCGTCTCTGCCTCCGAAGATTCCCGGAGGCGGGTGCCGGTGCCCGTCTCCCTCGAGGCTCATGTGCGCCCGCTCGAGAAACTCCATGTCTCTGATCGAGCCGATTCCGCCCCGCCATCTGCCCGCGCCGACCTCGCCCGCCCGCAGCTCGTAGCGAGACACGCGCAGCGGGTAGTGCGCCTCGATGTCCTCGACCGGGTTGTTCCGCGTGTTCGCGTACAGGACGTCGACGGCGTCGATTCCGTCTTTTCCGAGGCGGCCCCCGTAGGCCCCCTCCGTGATGTCCATGTAGACCCAATGGTTCTCGCCGACGACGCCCGAGTACGCGATCACCTTCATGTTCCCGATGCCCGCCGAGACCCGGTCGGGGCAGATCGGCGCGAGGGCGCGCATGAGCGTGTCGGCGACGATATTCCCGGGACAGAAGCGGCCGATCGTCGCGCAGGGAAAGGTCGGGTTCGCGAGCGAGCCCCGCTCGGCCACGATGCGAATCGGGCGCACGAGCCCGGAGTTCTGGGGTACGTACTCGTGCGTCGCCGTATCGAGCAGGATCGACCGCAGCGTGACGTAGATCGCGATGTCGACAGTCCCGACGAAGGGCATGTTGATCGACCGGTCCGAGATCTGAGGGGAAGTTCCAGTTAGGTCGACCGTCATCGTGTCGCCCTCGACGGTCACGGTCACCTGGATCCGTTGGTCGCGTTTGCGTCGGATCCGGGTCGTCGGCGAAGCCGTCGATATAGCCCTCGGCGCTGTACGTGCCGTCCGGAAGCTGCTCGATCTCCTGGCGCAGCATCCGCTCGGAGTAGGCCATCAGCTCCTCGCAGGCCGCCTCGACCTTCTCCCGCCCCCATTGCTCCAGGAGCTCGACGTAGCGCTGGGCGCCTATGCGGCAGGCCGCGACCTGGGCCTCCATGTCGCCCACGACCATGTCGCTCGCGCGGATGTTGTCGCGGAGCAGCCGCCAAACGACCTCGTTCTTCACGCCGCGCTCGTAGACCTTGAGCGCCTTGAACTGGAGTCCCTCGGCGTACGCGTCGACCGCGTCCACGATGCCGCACGAGCCCGGGCTCATCGCACCGACGTCTAGATGGTGGGCAGTGGTGAAGCTAAACCCGACGAGCTCGCCGCCGAGGAAGATCGGCACGCAGAAACCAACATCCGGCTCGTGGGACGCGCCGTGGTAGGGCGAGTTGTGAATGATGACGTCGCCCTCCTCGAAGGTGTCTCCGCGCTCCTCGAAGAGCTCGCATGATCCCGCGCATGTAGCCGGGGATCGGTCCGAGCTGGAGCGGCGTCGAGAGCGGGCACTCGCAGATCTGCCGGGCCTGCGTGTCGAGGAGTGCGACGCCGAAGTCCTCGGACTCTCGGATGATCGACGAATACGACATCCGGGTGAGCTTGTGGCCCACCTCGAGGGCGATGTTGTCGAGCGCGCCGGCGATCACCCGTGCCGTGATCGGGTCGATTCGCCCGGTGCTCGGCTCGCCGCCCTCGTACTCGATAACGTCGACGATCGGCGCTTCGGTCGCTACTTCGGTGAGTGCCATCTTCCTTCCCTATGCGTCGATGAGGACATCGCCGGTTGGAAGCACTTCCGCGCTCGCGCCGGGCGGCACGACGACGGTCGAGTCGAACTGCACGAGCACGGCCGGGCCCGTCGACGCGCTCGCCCGCGGGGAGCCGTTCCCGCCGATAGAACGCCGTCGGCCGCTCGCTCAACGAGCCGTTCTCGCTGAACTGCACGGGCGCTTCGTCGATGTTGAGCATCCGCAACACTCGCCTCTGGCGGCGGGGGAAGAGCCGGCAGCTTCGGCGTCTCGCCGACTGCGACGACGCGGATGTTGACTATCTGGATCGGGTTCGAGGGGAAGACGTGGCCGTACTCCTCCTCGTGCAGGCGGTGGAATTCCTCTGAGACTGCTTGCATCGCTTCCTCGTCCAGTGACCCGGCCGGCATGGGCACGCGCAACTCATACCCCTGACCGACGTACCGGCAGTCGGCCGCATGAACGAGCGCAATGCCTTCATCCGGCACGCCGTCGCGCCGCAGCTGCTCGCGCGCCTCGGCATCGAGGCGGGCGAAGTCCGCGTTGAGCTTGTCGAGGTCCGCATCGCGGTCGAACATGAACTCGTTCTCGATGAGGTCGTACTTGAGATCGGTGGAGAGGAGCCCCATCGCCGACGTGAGCCCGGGGTAGATCGGCACGAGGACCTGCGGGATCTCGAGCGACCGGGCGACCTCGGCCGCATGCAGCGGGCCCGCTCCTCCGAACGCGACCAGCGTGAACTCGCGCGGATCGTGTCCCTTCTGGATCGTCCGTGACCGAATCGCGTTCGCCATGTTGTTGTTCACGAGCGTGACGATTCCGGCCGCGGTCTCTCCCAGGGAAAGATCGAGTTGGCGGCTGAGCCGCTCAACGGCCTCCGCGGCGAGTGCCGGCTCGATCGTCATCGCCCCGCCGAGGAAGTACTCGGGACGTAGGCGGCCGAGAACGACGTTTGCGTCGGTGACGGTTGCTTCCAGGCCGCCGCGTCCGTAGCAGGCGGGACCAGGCTCGGCGCCCGCGCTCTTCGGGCCGACCCTGAAGGCACCTCCTGCGTCGACGTAGGCAATACTGCCACCGCCCGCGCCGACGGTGTGCACGTCGATCATCGGAACGAGGATCGGGTAGCCGGCAATGAAGGTGTCGCGCGCGGTCGCCTCGGTTATTCCTCGCGGCGTGACGATTCCGATGTCGGCGCTGGTCCCGCCGACGTCGAAGGTGATGAGGTTCTCGTGCCCACAGGTGCGCCCGACGTGCGCTCCCGCCAGGACGCCTGCGGCGGGGCCGCTGAGCAGAAGCGTGGCTGGAAGCTCGGCAGCGATCTCGCTCGTCACCACCCCGCCGTTGGAACGCATCAGGCGGAGCTCAGCCTGCATCCCGGTGTCCACGATCCGGTTGCGCAGCCGCTGGAGATAGTTCCGGACCTTGAGGCCGACGAAGCCGTTGATGGCCGCAGTCGTGAACCGCTCGTACTCCCTGAACTGAGGAAAGACGCTCGAGGACGTCGTGACGAAGACGTCCGGAGCGACCGAGGACACGATCTCGCGGGCGCGCTCTTCGTGTGCCGGAGTTGCGGTAGCTGTTGATGAAGCCGATCACGATCGCCTCGATGCCTCTCTCTCGAAGCTCGGCGGCGACCTCCGCGACCTCGTCCTCGTCCAGAGGCGTGATGATCTCGCCTTCCGGGCCGATCCGCTCGGTCACGACCTTGCGGTAACGGCGGCGGATGAGCGCTCGGTCCTGCCACGGCACCTCTTGATGGATCGAGTAGTGCTGCGGGCGCTGATGCCGGGCGATGTGGAGGATGTCGCGGTAGCCGCGGGTCGTGATCATCCCCACCTTGGCGCCGTCGTGCTGCAGGAGGGCGTTCGTCGCAATCGTCGTCCCGTGGAGCAGAATGTCGATGGCGCCAGGCTCGCCGTTCGCGGAGCTCAGGCCGGCGATCAGCCCCTTGGACGGATCCTCCGGTGTCGAACGCGACTTTGTGAATCCAGACATCGGAGCTCTCGGTGTCCGCGACGATGACATCGGTGAACGTTCCACCGACATCGACACCAGCGAGCCGCATTAGATCCTCGACCTTCGCCCTACGCCGGGACGGGCATGTCCGCCGGCGGGTAGTTCACGAACTCCTTCGGCTCGGGCTGCTTGAAGGCCGCGACACGGCTCGTCGTCACGCCGTAGTCGACGAGGCTCTCGATCAGCTTCACGGCGCACGCGATGCCGTCGAAGACCGGAACGCCTAGGGCGGCCTGCACTGCCTTGTCCAGAGGGCCCATCCCGGCACACCCGAGGCAGATCGCTTCGGCGCCGTCCTCCTCGATGGCCGCCTTGCCGGCCTTGATGATCTCCCGCTCGGCCGCGCTCGGGTCGCGCTCACAATCGAGGACGGAAAGAGGCGTAGTCCGGACCGACGCGCACCGACTCTCCAGGCCGTGCAGCCGAACCGTGTCCTCGATGAGGGGCTTGACGCGCGGGAGGACGGTGACGACGGAGAACCTGTGGGCGACCGGGCACGCCATGAGCAGCGACGCCTCCGCGGTGCCGACGACGGGGACGGGCGAGATCTCGCGGGCAGCGAACAGACCCGGGTCGCCGAAGCAGCCGAGCACGACGCCGTCGAACTCCGAAGCCCGCTCCTTGATCGTCTCGACCGTCGCAAGGGCGGCGACGTAGTCCTCGTAGTGTCCCTCGATCGACCGGGGGCCCCACGCCGGAGACGTCACCTCGATCTCAGTGTCGGATCTGGCGTACCGCCTGGCGGCTTCGCCGATATCCCGAGTCATCTCCTCGGACGTGTTCGCGTTGACGACGAGAATGCGCATCGACACCTCCAGTGCTTCACCACTCAGCCGGGTGAAGACTACCCTCCGCTCGCGGGTCGCCTTACCCGGCTAGCTCGGCAACGGCGCGTACAGGGGATCCCGTCCCGCCGAGCCACTTGAGGGGATAGCCCGTGAACTGGAACTCCCCCTTGCCCACCAGTTGCTCGAGGTTGACGAGCCACTCGTAGTGGACCATCCCGCGGTCGCGGCAAACGCGGTGGTTCGGGAACTCCTTCGTCCCCGCCTTGTCGGTTGACGGCCCCTCGACCCCATGGACGCGGGAGCGGTCGGCGAGCCAGTGAGAGGCCTCTGTCGTGAGGCCCGGATTCATGGTCACGACCTCTCGGTTGGGCCAGTGACGGGCATGGAATCCACTGCAGAGGAGCACGATGTGGCCGTCGATCTTGACGCCCGCCTTCTCCTCCGCCTCCTCGAGCTCCGCGAACGTCGATGTCGCCGAGGTCCGGGATGTGACGGAGGTCGAGGCAGACCGCCTTCCCGGTGAACAGATCGAGCGGGACCTCGTCGATCGATGCGCCGCCCGCTCCGATGTGAAGAGGGGCGTCGACATGGGTCCCGACGTGCTCGAGCATCGAGATGTAGTTGATCGCGTACGTGAACGGGTCATCCGCGGTCCCCAGGCCGGCCTCCTTCGCCTCTTCGTGGTTCACGTAAGGCAGGATGATCGGCGGGGGGAAGAACGCGTGCGCCGGCATGCCGTTCGAGATCTCGAGCGACAAATCGACGAGGACGGTTCCGCGCTGCGTGCGCGCTGGGGCGGACTCGGCTGCTGTAGTCATGGATCCCTCCACCTTGTGGTTACGAGCCGCTGGAATACGCCCGGAGTATTCTGTCACCCCGGCCGCCGACACAGCGGAAGCTTGCGAAGGAGGGGCCATGATCGAGATCGAGGGCAAGCAGGTGTTCACCGAGCTCGAGGAGCTCGTCGATCCTGCTCATACGGCGTTGCTCGTGGTGGACATGCAGCGCGACTTCTGCGTGCCGGGCTGGGCCTTCGATCGTCTCGGCGTCGACATCTCGATGTACCCGTCGATCATCCCGCGGGTTGCGCGCATGATCGAGGGCGCACGCGCCGCCGATCTACCCGTCGTCTACGTTCAGATGACGGTGCTCCCCAACCGGGCGAGCGAGTCGCCGGCTCAGATTCGCTTCAACCTTCGGCTCCATTTGGCGAGCCACGGCGACCTCGAGCCCCTTCAGTACGCGGCCGATGGCTCGGAAGGGCAGGGGATCATCGACGAGCTTGCTCCGCAGCCGGGCGATCTGGTGGTCAAGAAGTATCGGTCGAGTGGCTTCTGGGGCACGAACCTCGACATGCTGCTGCGCAGCAACGGGATCAAGTCCGTCGTCATGACGGGCTGCACGACCGAGGGCTGCGTCGAGTCGACGGCGCGAGATGCGCTCTTCAACGACTACTACGTGGTCATCGCAGAGGACTGCGTCGCAAGCGACGACCAAGAGCAGCACGAAGCTTCGCTGCTGCTGATGCGCCACCGCTTCGACATCGCGACGGCCGACGAGATCCTCGGCATTTGGTCGGCGCAGGAGACGGCCGCCGAAGCCAACCTGGCCTCCCGAATGGCTTCCGGAACCTAGGCGCATGCGGATGAGCGTCCTGCCCGGGACGGGCACGATCTCGTTCGCGCGCGGGGTTCCGTCAGCGGACATGTTCCCGCTCGCCCGGCTGGCGGAATGCGCGCGGCGGGCAATCGAGAACGACGGCCGCGTTGCGCTGAACTACGGTCCTCCGTCGGGTTACGGCCCGCTGCGTGACTGGCTCGCCGATCGGCACGGTGTCCCGGCCGAACGAATCTTCATCACTCCGGGATCACTGATCGGCCTGAACTTCCTCGTCTCGCATTTCTGTCGCGAGGGCGGGCGCGTGGTCGTCGAAGCACCGACCTACGACAGGATGCTGCACTCGCTCGAGGCGGCCGGCGCCGAGATCGTCGCGGTCGACCGCGGAGAACACGGGCTGGACCTGGACACGCTGGGTCAGCTCACCGGCAAGGGCCCTCGACCCAAGGTTCTCTACGTCTTGCCGACGTTTCACAACCCGACGGGGCTGACCTTCACTCTCGAACAGAGACGGCAGCTCGTGGAGCTCGCGCTCGACCAGGAGCTGCTCGTTTTCGAGGATGATCCGTATGGGCTTCTTCGCGTGGAAGGTGAGCCTCTACCGAGCATCCACGCACTGCTCCGCGACATGGGGGGCGACCATCTGGCCCTCTTCTCCTCGTCTTTCTCGAAGACCGTCGCGCCTGGACTGCGAGTGGGCTATGTGATCCTGCCGGAGGCGCTTGTCGCCCCGTTCGAGCGGATCGCGACCCGGACTTACGTCTCGCCGCCACTGCTGCCGCAGGCGCAACTCCACGACTTTCTCGCCTCCGGCGGCCTCGAGCCGCATCTGGAGTTTCTGCGGTCGTTCCTGCGCCCCCGGCGCGATGCGTTGCTCCAGGCGCTCGCGCAGGGGATGCCCGACGGAGCGAGATGGACCCGGCCCGAAGGCGGTTACTTTCTCTGGCTCGAGCTGCCGTCGGCGCTCGACACGGTCGAGCTGAGCGAGCGTGCCGGTGCGTCCGGGGTCACGTTCGTGCCGGGAACGTCTTTCTTCCACGACGGTCGCGGGCGGGACAGCTGCCCGGCTCTCCTTCAGCTATCCGTCGGTCGAGGAGATCCGAGTGGGCGCCTCCCGCCTTGCCGCAGTCGTGCGGGAATCGATGGAGACGGCATCCCCAGCGGGTTCCTTCTAGGAAGGCCTCAATCCGCGGGCACTTGTTCGGCGAAGCTCTTGGCGATGTCGACTCGGCGGGCGAACCAGACGTCGTCGAAGCTCTGCGCGTAGTCGATGAACCTGGCCAGGGCGTCGCTGCGAGCCGGCTGCCCGCTGAAGCGCGGGTGTAGCCCGATGGACATCATGCGGGCGCAGTCGTCGCCGTCGTCACGCAGGCGGTCGACGGTGGCCTTCGCGTACTCGAGGAAGTGCTCGGGACTGCCGTAGCCCTGAGCAAGCACGTAGCGGGCGTCGTTTACGACCAGCGAGTACGGCACAACCAGGTGTTGCTTGCCGTCCACGCGCGTCCAGTAAGGAAGATCGTCGTTGTAGCACTCCGAGTCGTACAGGAAACCGCCCTCGTCCACCAGCAGCTCGCGGGTGTTGACGCTCATCTCGCGGCAGTACCAGCCTAGAGGCCTCGTACCCACGGAGCGCTCGATCGACTCGACTCCGAGCCGGATCGCCTCCGCCTCCTCCTCCCGAGTCATCTCGAAGTGGTTCGACCAGCGAAATCCGTGGCCTGCAGCCTCGTCTCCACGCGCCGCCAGCTTGCGCGCCACCTCGGGGTTGCGCTCGAGCGCTACGGCGGCCGCGAAGAAGGTGACGGGCACGCCGGCCGCATCGAAGACCCGGAAGAGCCGCCAGATCCCCGCCCGCGACCCGTACTCGTAGACCGACTCAACGCAGAGATCACGGACCCCCTCCAGATGAAACGGGATCTCGTGCAGCACGTCGTTGACTCCGTCGCCCATCGGAAACGACTTCTCCGAGCCCTCCTCGTAGTTCACCACGATCTGGACCGCGACCTTCGTCCCGCCCGGCCAGCGCACGACCGGCGGGTGCTCTCCATAGCCGACGAACTCCCGGGGCGGCCCTTCGACCTCCCGATCCTCCCTCACGAAGAACTGCGGATCCATCTCGAGCCTCCTCGTTCGCCGCTTGCCAAAGGAGGACGTAGCGTAAGCAGGCGGTCGACTCTTCGCCTTGGCGGCTCAGCGCGACACGCCGATTAGCGCGCCGCCCGCGACGACCAGAACCCCGGCGAGCACGAGCCGGCGCCCGATCGCCTCGCTCCGCCCGAGGATGAGCGCCGCGAAGAAGATCGTCCAGAGCGCAGTGGTGCTGTACAGCGGCGCGACGACCGTCACCCGGCCGCGGTCGAGCGCGATCACGAGCGTCACGTACACGAGCCCCATTAGCACGCCGGCCGCAAGGAACGGCCGAAAGGATCGATGCGCCTCCGCAACATCCGGGTCGGCACGACGCGCCGCCACGTAGTACACGAGGAGGACGGCGCAGGCACCGAGGAGGAGAGAGGTTGCAGCGACGAGCGGCGGAACCGGACTCTCTCTCGCCACGAGTCGAACGAGGTAATCACGGAAGGCGAGGCAGACCGCCACCCCTAGCGCGAACAGTGCCCCGACGGTCTTGAAGTCCTTCGGCCGCGCAGGTTCCCAGGCGAGGGTAATCGCCCCGGAAACGATGAGCAGCGTTCCAAGCGCAATACCGGCATGTAGAGGCTCGGAGAGGAAGCTGACCGCGAGGAGGGCTGCAACAAGCGGCGACGTGCTGATCAGGACCGCCGCGCGCGAAGGGCCGGCGTCGTGGATGGCCTGCACCCAGAGAATCTGAGAGAAGCCCGGGACCAGCAAGCCGATGAGGAGGAAGGGCCATGCCTCGTCCATTCGCACCTCGCCCGGACGCGTCGTGATGACTCCGACGATGAGCACGAAGATGAGCGCGATGACGCCCGTGACGAATGCTCCGGTAACCGTGTCAGGCAGGCGGCGCAGGCCTACTCGCATCGCGACGTTCACCCCGCCGAAGAGGGCACCGGCGAGGCAGCCCAGGAAGACGACCACTCAGGAAGACGCTGGATCCACGTGGGCTAGTGCCATCGCGCGGCCCTCACGCGGCGCATCATGACATCCCACCCTGGGGTGGGCCTCGCCCGGACTCATATACTTGCGCGCCGTGGGGGCGTCCTCGCGGATCCGACTGCTCGCGGTCGGCGGCACGATTTCGTGCCTTCCCACAGCCGGCGGAGCCGGCGCAACGGCGAGCCTCACGGCGGCCGAGATCGTCGAGAGCGTGCCCGATCTCGCGCGCATCGCCGACGTCGAGGTCGGCGATGTTGCGACGATCGCCAGTTTCGCCATCACGCTCGCGGACATGCACGCGCTGGCGCTCGAGGCAAAACGCGCACTTGACGACGGCTGCGACGGCGTCGTCATCACACACGGCACGGACACGATCGAGGAGACGGCGTACGCGCTGGCGCTCTTGTTGCCGCGGGCGCAGCCGATCGTCCTCACGGGAGCGATGCGGAATCCGGCGCTTCCCGGCACGGATGGGCCGGCGAACCTCCTTGCGGCGTTCATCGTGGCTGCGAGCAGTGAGACCGCCGGACTCGGCCCGCTCGTCGTCCTGAACGACGAGCTGCATACGGCCCGCTTCGCGCAGAAGGTGCATACAACGCGTCTCTCGACGATCTCCTCGCTGGGCGCGGGCCCTGTCGGAGAAGTCGTGGAGGGCCGTGTGCACGTGTGGTTCCGGCCGGTCTGGGAGGACTACCTCGGCTTGCCGGACTCACTCGCCGAGGCCCCCGTGGAGCTCGTTCGCCTCGCGGCCGACCCGAGCGAAACGCTCCTTCGTGCTGCGATCGAGACCGCCCCGTCCGGCATCGTCATCGAGGGCACTGGTGGCGGGCACGTTCCGCCGGGGCTCCTCGGAGCGCTCGACGACGCAATCGCAGCGGGCATCCCGGTCGTGGTCGCGACGCGCTGCCCGAGCGGGCGGAACCTCGAGGAGACGTACGGGATGCCCGGCAGCGAGAGGGACCTGCTCAGACGCGGCGCGCTTCCGGCGGGTCTCCTATCCGGGCACAAGGCACGCCTGAGGCTGATCGTCGGACGTTCGCTCGGCCTCGGGCCCGAGGCCCTCTTCCCGGTCCGGTAACGCGCTCGCGCGCCAGAGGATCAGACGGCCAGGTACCGGCCGATGACCTCAGCGTCGCCCGCCGTGTCTGCGTCGCCTTGCCAGGCGACCGTACCCTTCTCGATGAAATAGACGCGGTCGGCAACTTCGAGAGCAAGGCGGTAGTTCTGCTCCGCCAGGAGGATCCCGATGCCCTCCTTCGCCATCTCACCCAGCCGTGCGGCGATGTCCTTCAAGATGATCGGTCCGAGGCCTTCGCTCGGCTCGTCGAGCATGAGGAGCTTCGGTCGGGCGAGCATCGCTCGGGCGACAGCGAGCATCTGGCGCTCGCCGCCCGACAGGGTGCCGGCACTCGACTCCCTCAGCTCTGCAAGTTTCGGAAACGTCCGGTAGGCGTTCTCGACGGTCCACCGCACGCCCCCGTCCGACGCGCTGCGAACCAGGTCGAGGTTCTCGGCCACGGTGAGGTTCGGAAACGCCCGCGAGCCCGACGGCACGAGCGAGAGCCCCTTTCGCACCCGCTTGAACGAGGGCAGGTGCGAGATTTCCTCACCGGCGAGCCGGAGGTCTCCCGCCTGGCTCGTGATGACCCCCGCGATCGCCATGAGCGTGCTGGTCTTGCCTGCCCCGTTCCGCCCCAGGATGGCAACGACCTCGCCGGCGTCGACCCGAAGGTCGAGGCCGAACACGACCTGACTCTTGCCGTAGAAGGCGTTGAGGTCGATGACGTCCAGGACCGCCGGCCTGCCGTCGCCTGCGGTCATCTCGCGACCTCGTCTTCCTCCTCCACCTCGCCGAGGTAGGCCCGCTGACACGTCCGGATTGGCCCGGACCGCCGCGGGGGTCCCTTCGGCGAGGACGCTGCCGCGGTGCATGACGGTCACCCAGTCGGCGATCTCGAACACGACCTCCATGTCGTGCTCGACGAACAGAACGGTCAGGTTCTCCTCCTTCGCGATCTTCCTGATGAGGGCTACCGCCGTCTCCGTCTCGGCCGGGGAGAGGCCCGCGGTGGGCTCGTCGAGAAGCAGCAAGCGCGACTCGACCGCGAGCGCCGTCGCGATCTCGAGCGAACGCTGGTCGCCGTGGGAAAGCTCGGTGGCAGCGACCCCGCCGAACGCGCCGAGGCCCACCTGGTCGAGCAGCTCGCGGGCTTTGGCGCGCAGCGGCGTCCGCGTGCCCGCCGTACATCTTCGTCGTCGCGTCGTTGACGGCCGCCCCGGCCAGCGTGACGTTGTCGAGCGACGAAAGCGCCCAGAAGAGGTTCGTCTGCTGGAACGAACGCCCCATCCCGCGCTTGACCAGCCTCCATGGTGCCCTGCCCGTGATGTCCTCACCTTCGAGCACGACCTGGCCCGCGTCGGGCTTCATCAGGCCCGTGACGAGATTGAAGAGCGTCGTCTTTCCGGCGCCGTTGGGGCCGATCAGGGCGTGAATGGCTCCCTTTCGCACGTGGAGGGTGACGTCGTTGACCGCGACGAGCCCGCCGAACGCCTTCGTCAGTCCCTTGATCTCGAAGACCGGCGGCCCGGTGCCGTCGGAGACTGCAGCAGGTGCCTCGAGCTCCTCGACGTCGGGCAGGTGCACCGCCTCGAGGCCGCTGCTTGCCGCGAGGGCGGCTTCTGCCGGCACCACCTCGGGCGCACGCCGTACGCGGCGGACCAGCGCCGCCGCATGGGCCAGGACCCAGTGGATCATGCCCGCGATGCCGCCGGGCATCGCGAGCGCGACGAAGAGGACGATCAGCCCGAGAACGGTGTCCCAGAGGGCAGTCCTCTGGATGACCCAATCGAAGACGAAGAGGTAGAAGAAGGCGCCGACGAACGGGCCGAGGAAGTAGCGCGTGCCTCCGATGAGGACGGCAATCAGTGCGAGTGCCGATCGCTGCCAGTCGAGCTGCCCCGAGTTGATCTGCGTCTCGCCGATCACGGCGAGCCCGCCCGCGATCGCTGCAAAGGTCGCCGCGATCACGAAAGCAGTCATTTCGTAGCGCTTGACCCAGAGCCCGGCGAACTCTGCCCGACGGCGGTTCTCGCGGATGCCACGTAGCGCGTCGCCGAACGGCGATCCTGTGATCACGTAGAGGATGACCGCACAGATGAGCGCGATCCCGAAGACGAACCAGTAGAGCTGATGGGGATGGAGGAACGGATTCAGCCAGTCGGCCGCGAAGACTCCGTTCGAGCCGTTCGTGCCTCCCGTCAGGCTCTGCCACCCGTGGGCGACCGCCCAGACCAGCTGAGCCATGCCTAGGGTGAGCAACGCGAAGTAGAGCTCGCGACCGCGGAATACGACGAAGCCGATCACGAGCCCCGAGACCGCTCCCATCAGCGGCGTCAGCGCGAACGCAAACAACGGATTTTCGAGGATCGGGACCTCTTTGACGAAGGGGATCGCCACGAGGTAGGCCCCGAGGGCGTAGAACATCGCGTGCCCGAAGCTGATGAGGCCGGTCGTGTTGACGAGCAGGTTGAGGCTGAGCGCGAGCAGGCCGAGATAGATCGCCTGCTGGGCGAGCAAGATGTCTCCCTGCCCGGCAACGAACGGCAGGAGACCGACGATCGCGACCGCGGCGGCCGCGAAACCCCACAGGGCCGGGTTCGCGGCCCGGTACGCAGCCGGAGACACGCGCAGGCGATCTACTAACCGCTGGAAGCCTTTCCGGAGGCCGGGGAGTCCACGCGTAAGTTGCTGGGCGATCTCAGTCATGTCGTCATGCGTGAGCGGACACCTCTCGCGCGAGAATCTTCAGGCTGTCCTCCCCCTCAGTCCCTGCGGGCGTATCGCGAGCACGACGACGAGCACGGCGAACACGATCGCGATCGACGCCTGCGGCACCCACAGAATGCCGAGCGCCTGCGCGACGCCGACGAGCAAGGCGGCGATGAACGCACCGCTGAGACTCCCCAGCCCTCCGATGACGACGACGACGAACGCGAGGATGATCGCGTCGACTGCGAGGTCCAGGCTCACCGTCCCCTGGAGCGTCACCAGCGCTCCGGCAAGACCCGCGAAGAAGGCCGCGATCACGAACACCCCGGTGTAGAGGAAGCGAACGTTCACGCCCGGAGAGGCCGAGCAGGGTCGGGTCGGAGACTGCGGCCCGCATCATCCTGCCGAGCCCCGTCCGGTAGAGAAGAGCCCAGAGCGCGACGGCGACGGCGACCGCCACCGCCATGAAGAAGAAATGGTACTTGGGAACCCGCCCGTCGAGAATGCCGACACCGCCTTGGAGGAACGGCGGCACATCGGTGGATCGCGTGGGCGCCCCATAGAACTCGCGATGATGCCCGGCGATGATGAGCACGAAGGAGAACGTCACGAGCAACTGGGTGAGCAGCGGCCGCCGGTAGATCGGGCGGAAGAAGAACACCTCCATGAACAGCCCGCCGGCGGCAACCACGATCGCCGCCAGGAACAGGACGATCCAGAAGATCGCGTTTCCGAAGCCGAACTCCGCCTCGAGGGTCACCGTTACATACGCGCCGATCATGTAGAGGGACCCGTGCGCGAAATTGATGACGCGCAGGGCGCCGAAGACGAGCGTCAGTCCGGCGGCGACGAGGAAGAGCACCGCGCCGGTACCGAGCCCGGCGATGATCTGCACGACGTACTGGCTGAGGGAGTACCCAAGCGTCACCGTCATCAGGCGCGGCGCCCTTCCTTCGCGGCTTTCTCGTCCGGCCTATTCTCCCGCGTTCTCGTAGTAGGTCGCGAGCGCGTCGTCGGTCACGTCCTCGTTCTCCGTGAGGTCCCGAACCTCGTCGATCGGCAGCACCTCGTGCATGCAGCCGACGACGAAGGTCTCTGGGTCGTAGACCGCCGGGATGGGCTGCGTCTCGTCGAACACGATCTCCCCAACCGAGGCGCACGTGTCCGCCATGTGGTTGACGGGGTTGACGTACGTCGGCCCGGCGTTGTACGGGCTGTCGAAGCTGAAGTCGCCCGACTCGATCGTTTCCTTCCAGGCCTCTGGATCGACGCTCTCCGTCTCCTCGATCAGCGCCTTGGCCATCGGCCAGGTCGAGAGCAGCTGGAACGTGAACGAGTCCGGAACCGGGTACTGGTCGCCGTACTCCTGCTCCCACAGGTCGACGTACTCCTGGCCGATGCCGACGATTCGGCGAGGAGCCGATAGTTGCCGCGGTCGTAGCCGTAGAAGTTCGCCGGGATGGCGTCAGCGGTCTCCCAGCCCAGCATCGCGTCGACGGATGCGAGGCCGGAGATCACCGGGATGTCGGCATCGTTGCCGCTGTCCCCCCACTGGCTCGCGAACGGGAGGATGAACGACGAGAAGAACGCCGTCAGGATGCCGTCGGGATTCGCCCCGACCATCGCGTTGATGAACGGCGTGAAGTCGTCCTCGTCGAACTCGGGGAACTGCTCGTTCACGATCTGGCCGTCGGGCACGAGCTGGCTGTAGTAGCCCTTGAAACCCTTGCCGACGTCCTGCCCGTACGCGTAGTTCGGCACCATCAGCGCGGGCCGCTTCCAGCCCTGCTCGGCCGCGAACTTGGCCGCGGTCCGCCCTTCGAGGAACGTCGAGACCGAGGAGTGCGAGACGTAGGGGCGTGACGAAGTTCTCCATGAAGAACGGCTGATGGTCGGCGGCGATGCCCGAGAAGAGCCACTTGTTGGCAGCGCCGGTGAGCTCCGACAGACCCGCCATGCAACCCGAGTTCGTCGGGCCGATGAAGAAGTCGTACTCGCTCGACGCGAGCGCCTCGCGGTACAGACGCATGCACGTCGGGATGTCGAACCCGTCCTCCTCGACGACGAACTCGACCGGACAGCCGAGGATGCCGCCGGCGCTGTTCGTCTGGTCGAGCCAGAGGTTCGTCATCCGGATGAAGGCGCCCGGACTCAGGTTCTCTCCGATCGTTGCCGACTCGACGTCGGCCGAGGCAAAGACGTTGATGGTGCCGTCGTCGACACCCTCGACGCTGCACTCGGCGGGCTGGCCCTCCTCCCCTCCGCCGGTGTCGGTCTCGGCAGGCGGGGGGGCCGCCTCCCCGTCATCGTCGTCGTCGCCGCCGCACCCCGCGGCCACGACAGCGAGCGTGAGCGTCGCGGCGAGCACGAGAAACAGTGCGAGGCGCTTCCAACTCGAGTGCCGTCTGGCTCGATCGTCCACAGCAGCCGCCTCCTCCTATTTTGTATTTCTTCGGAGGGCGGGACGCACCGCCGCCCGCCAGTCTGCCGATCGTACAGCCCTCGCGAACCCGCTTCAACATTGGACGGGCCAGTCGGCCGTTGGTTAGGGTCACCGCCACCGGAAGGGGAGGGAGTGCCCTACGCAACGGTCGGCAACCTGAGGATCTACTACGAATTGACGGGCCGCGAAGACGCGCCGCTCATCCTCCAGTTCGGCGGCTCCCTGTTCGGGCGGCAGAACTTCTCGATGGTCAACGACGCGTTTCGCGAGCGGTTTCGCCTGCTCTCGTACGACTACTCCGGCTACGGCCGGTCCGATTGTCCGATCGAGCACTACACGATCGAAGGCTGGGCGGCCGAAGCGGCCAGACCTCCTCGACGCACTCGGCATCGAGCGCGCGCTCACGCATGGGACGTCGATGGGTGGCATGGTGGGCCTGGCGTTCACGGCGAAGTTCCCGGACAAGGTCATCGCCAGCTGCGCCGACTGCTCCCTCGCGAGGTGCGACACCCACCGACGGACCCTTTTCCGCTCTTGGCGGAAGATGGCCGAGTCCGGCACGATGGACGACTTCTGCGACGCGCTAACGATCCAGGCCGTGAGCGCAGACTTCATCGACGCGCACCCGGACATCTTCGAGAACGTGCGCTACATGGTTTCGAAGAATGCCCCCTACACGGTGCGGCAGGCATGCCTGGCAATGGAGACGATGGACCTCGAGCCTCTAGTGAAGGACATCCGCCGTCCGATCCTGTTCACGAACGGCACGCACGACATCATGACTCCGCCACGCCTCGCCCCTTCCGGGTTCAGCGCCGCGCAGATCGTTGAGGCCGTGCCCGAGTGGGCTCGGCTCGTCGAGTTCCCACACATCGGCCATGCCCCGCTGCTCGAAGTCCCGGACGAGGCCGTACAGATCGTGACCGACTTCTTCCTCGAGGTCCTCGAGAACGAGGGCCTCGCTGCCGCGGCAGCATCAACCGAGACTCGGTAAAGGAGAACGGTATGCAGCTCGTCGACCAAGACGTCCCTGGGCCAAGGCGGGACTTCGTCGGCTACGGCAGGCAGGCAGCCGAAGGTCGTGTGGCCGAACGAGGCCAAGGTCGCGCGTCAACCTCGTCGTCAACTACGAGGAGGGCTCGGAGTACTCGAAGCCGGCCGGCGACGGGCGCAACGAGGGGCTCGCGGAGATCCCGTACATCATGCCCCCCGAGTACCGCGACCTCTGCGCGGAGTCCGTCTACGAGTACGGCAGCCGGGCCGGGCATCTGGCGCCTCATGCGGCTCTTCGACGAGTACGAGGTCAAGGTCACGTTCTTCGCGTGCGCCGTCGCACTCGAGCGGAATCCCGAGGTCGGCGCAGTGGCTCCAGGAGGCCGGCCACGAGCCGTGCTCGCACGGCTGGCGCTGGAGCGAGCACTGGCTCTTCGACCGCGAGGAGGAGCGCCAGCACATGCAGTGGGCGATCGAGTCGATCGAGAAGACGTGCGGCGAGCGCCCACTCGGCTGGTACTGCCGCTACGGGCCGAGCGTGAACACGCGCGAGCTCGTCGTCGAGGAAGGCGGGTTCGTCTACGACGCGGACGCCTACAACGACGACCTGCCCGTACTTCACCGAGGTGAAGGGCAAGCGCCACCTCGTCGTCCCTTACACGCTCACGTACAACGACGGCCGCTACGTCCTCCCGCAGGGATACTCGAGCCCGACCGACTTCTTCGACTACTGCCGGCGGGGCCTCGACGAGTATCGCCGCGAGGGCGCGGCCGGCTATCCGAAGATGATGTCGATCGGCCTCCACCCGCGCTGGGCGGGCGCAGGCCGGCCGCGTTTCAGGCCTGCGCGAGCTGATCGAGTACGCGCTGGAGCGGGCGACGTGTGGTTCACGCGGCGGATCGACATCGCCCGCTGGTGGCTCGACCACCACGAGGAGTTCTCGCGGTAGCTACGACTCGTCGGCCAGGGCCGGCCGGGCGGGCGCCGGCTTCCGGCTTCCGGCCAACAGTCCAGCACCTGCCAGAGCGACTGCGGCGGCTGTGCCCGCCCAGAGAACCGTCCATGAATCGAGCGCCTCGGAGAGGAAGCCGAGCAGCGGCGGAAAGACAACGCAGCCGGCGAAGACCACCGCCATCATCTCCCCGGAGAGCCGGCCGATCCCTCCCGATCCCGCGCGATCGGCGATCAGCGCATGGAAGGCGCCGTTCCAGCCCACGAGCGCCCCGCCCGTCAGAGCCGCGACCGGCCATACGGCGGCGCCGCCGATCCCGCCCGCGATCAGCGCCAGCATGGCGAGCGCGAGCGCAGTGGCCCCGAGGAGAGCCGAGACACGCCGACCCGGACGGTCGGAGAGCCAGCCCCAGAACAGCCTTCCCGCCACGCTGACGGCCATCGCCAACGCGAGCACGAGGCCGGCGGCTCGCAGGCTGAAGCCGCCGCCGTCCGTCAGGTAGAGGACCAAATAGGTGACGAAGACCCATTGGGCGCCGGCCATGACGAATCCGTAGAAGCCCATGGAGATGCGCTCACGACGGCTCGGCCCCGCTTCGACTCCCGCCGGGCCGGCCGAGCGGAGTACGGCTGCTCCCTGCAAGAGCGCCGTCGAGCACGCCACGGCCAACGCTGTCACCGCGGCGAAGGCGAAGGCGAAGCGCCAGGAGACCCAGATGGCAAGGGGCGGGAGGACGAGACCCGCGAGGAAGCCGCCCACGGGCACGCCGGTCTGCTTGACGCTCATGAAGAACCCCAGCCGGCCCTCCATGCGGCCGGCAACGACCACGTTGGTCGGCGGATTGATGCCGCCGTAGGCGAAACCTGCGGCGAGCACCGCCACCATGAACGCGACGGCGGCCGGCGCCGCGGCGGCGACCAGGATCGCAGCGGCAAAGAAGACCAGCGAGACCGCGAGGACCTTGACCGGGCCGACCGAATCCGTCAGGGCGCCGGCCCGGCGCGAGGCGAGCGCCGACCCGACGGAGACGAGCGCGATCAGCAGCCCGATCTCGCCGCGGGAGAAGTCGAACTCTTCCTGCAGCTTTGGCGCGAGTGCGCCGATTCCCACGGTTGCAAACGTGCCGGCCGCGAGCGCGGCGAGCGAGACACCGACCACCGCCCACGGGCCGGGCACGTGCGGACGGCCGGCCCTCGTCACACCGCGCTCATCGACTCGAGGGGGCTGCAGCGACCGGCGCCTCTGCCGACGCGAGGGTGGCCGACAGGTCCGGAGTCCGGCTCGCGATCTCCGGCAGGAGCTTGCGCGAGAGGTACTGTGCCCCCAGTCTTCGGCCCCACCCACTGCTCGTTCTCGACGAGCACCGAGCCTCGCAGGATCGTCGTCGTCACCTTGCCCTTGAGCTCCCAACCGTCCCAGCAGTTGTAGTCCGAGCTCATGTGGTGGTCCTGCCACCGCACAGTCCACGTTCGCGCGGGGTCGATGACGACGATGTCGGCGTCGCTTCCCACCGCGAGCACGCCCTTGCGCGGGTAGAGGCCCATGATCTTTGCGGGGTTGGTCGAGACGAGCTCCACGAAGCGGTTGAGGCTGATCCGGCCCTCTTGAACTCCCCGGTGGAAGAGGACGGGCACGCGCATCTCGACGCTCGCCTGCCCGGCTTGGAGCGAGTCGACGGTCGTGCCCATCTTCTCGAACCGGTCGGCCACGCTCGTCGCGAAATGGTCAGAGCTCACGACCTGCAAGCGGTCGTCGGCCACGGCGTCCCAGAGGACGTCCTGGTCTTCCTGGTGCTTGATCACGGGATAGTTGTTCCAGAGCAGGCCCTTGTTCTCGTCGTCCCAGAGCTTGTCCGCCGTGAAGGAGAGATACGCGATGAGCGTCTCGCCGTACATCGGCAGACCCCTGGCCCTGCCCTCCGCCACTGCAAGCGCAGCGCTACCCGCAGCAATGTGGAAGACGTAGAGCGGCGAGCCCGTTCGCTCTGCGAGCAACATGCATCTGCGTACTGCGGCCTCCTCGACGAGAGGGCCGCGCGTCTCGACGATGTACGCGCCGTGCGTCTTGCCGGCCCGCAGATACTTCGCGGTGAGCCAGTTTGCAATGTCGTCGTCCTCGGCATGGACGATGGAGAGCCCACCGTGCTCGGCGACCTCGCTCATCACGCCGAAGCGATGGCCGTCGTCCGAAATCCAGGCGTACGTCGTGAGCGTCTTGATCGTCGGGATACCGCCGCGGATCACGTCCCCGATCTCCTCGATCACCTCGAAGGGCGGATCGGTGCCGAGGAGTGCATGGAACCCGTAGTCGACGGCCATGCGCCCCTCTGCCTCCGCCTTCTTCTCGTCCACGGCCTGATGGAGCGTGCTCGGCGGCTCCCAGAACGCGAAGTCGATGATCGTCGTCGTCCCACCGAATGCGGCCGCCGGCGTGTACTCCTGCGGCTCGGCGTGAACGGCGCCGAAGCCCAGGCTGTAGTGGCAATGGGGGTCGACGCCACCCGGGACGACCAGGCAGCCGGTCGCATCGATGACCTTCTTCGCCTCGGTTGCAAGCGCTCCCGGACGGTCGATGGCGGCGATCTGCTCGCCCACGACGGCGAGGTCGAGGGTTTCGGTCGCCGTCGGGCCGACCACTGTGCCGCCGCGCACGAGCACGTCGTACATCTCAACCTCCCTCTCTCCAGTCAGGACGACGATCCTAGGAAACCGCCGCCCCCAGCTTCGCCTCCATCTGCGCCATCGCCTCGTCGCTCGAGACGACGGCACCGTAGAGCCGTTGCACGACCGTGACCGCGGCCTCGTGCATCGCCTTGCTGTCGGCCCCACAAGCGTCTTCGACGAGGAAGCAGTGGAAGCCGTAGCTCGCGGCGTCGCGCATCGTGTGCTCCACGCACATGTTGGTCGACACCCCCGTGAAGAGGAGCGTGTCGACGCCGTAGGCGCGCAGGACGATCTCGATCGGCGTGGAGGTGAAGGCACTCGGCGTGATCTTGTTGAAGACACGCTCGTCGGGCATAGGCTTCAGCTCGTCGAGGATCTCGTGCTCCCGCTCGCCGACACGGTTGTTCGTCCCCTCGCAGAGCGCGCGCATTTGCTCGGTCAGATCCGAGTAGTCGGAGACCTCCGAACCGTACGTACAGAAGACGCGGCGGATGTCGTTCCGCCGGCAGAAATCGAGCAAGCGCTTGGTGTTGGGGATGACCTTCTCCGCAATCCGCGCATACCGGTATTCGGCCTCGTGCAAGCGCCCCTGGGAAGCAAGGAAGCGGCCCAGGCCGGTCTCCGGATGCCCCGTGGCGTACATGATGTCGACGACGACGAGGCAGGCTCTCGCGGGGTCGATCTCAGTGCGCGGCGTGTAGACGGCGACGTAGTCATGCGCTCCGTCGTGCTCCTGAGCTGTCATTCAGCGCTCCTTTCCGACGGCCAACTCGTCACGGGTTCAGCACCACCTTCCCGAAGTGCTCGCGGTTCTCGACGATCCGATGGGCTTGCGAGGCCTCCTCGAGCGGCAGCGCGGCGTGGACGCGCGGGCGGAGCTTTCCGGCGGCGATCAGATCCATGACGAGGCGGGTCTCCTGTGTCGTGCCCGTCCGCGAGCCGATCACCTGCCACTCGTTGCGGAAGAAGGGGATGATGTCGAAGTCGACGACCTCGCCCGCGTGTCCTCCGCAGGTGACGAGCCGGCCGTTCTTGCGCAGGGCGCCGAGGCACGCGCCGAACTGGTCGCCGCCGACGTGTTCGACCACCAGGTCGACTCCGCGGCCGCCGGTCAGATCAAGGGCCGCTTCGGTCACGTGGTCACGGGTGTAGTTGATCGTGTGGTCTGCGCCGTCGGCGCGGGCGCTTGTGAGCTTCTCGTCCGCTCCAGCAGTCGCTATCACGGTGGCACCTGCAAGCTTCGCGACCTGCAGAGCTGCGTGGCCGACGCCGCTCCCGGCTGCGCTCACGAGCACCGTCTCCCCTGCCTTGATGCGACCCTTGGTGATCAGCATGTGCCAGGCGGTCGTGAAGACGATTTGACCAGCCGCCGCTGCGTCGTAGGAAATCGAGCCGGGCAGAGGGAAGACCGCGCGAGCGGGCGCCGCAACGTACTCGACGTAGCCTCCGGGCCGCTGCACGCTCCACATCTCGGCTGCCACGCAGAGGTTGTCCTCGCCGGCGAGGCAATGCTCGCACTCGAGACACGGAAGCTCGTGGAGAACCCAGACGCGCTCGCCTTCGCTCAAGCCGTCGACGTTTCTCCCGACGGCGGCAACGTCGCCGGCGAACTCGAGGCCCAGGATCCACGGCAGCGAGAGCGGCCATCGGGACACGTTCTCTCTCAGATCGATGTCGAAGTGGTTGAGGGCGCATGAACGCACACGGACGAGGACTTCGTCGTCGCCGGGAGCCGGATCGGGCATCTGCTCGACCCGCAGCACCTCCGGGCCTCCGTGCTCATGGAAGCGAACCGCCTTCACGCCCGGAGACGATATCCCCGTCAGGCAGGAGGCCGCGCCTGCTCGATGCGCTTGGCCCGCTCTAGTACCCGGCGGGCCATCGGCACGAGCGCCATATCGATGAGGCGACCATCTAGCGTGGCTGCCCCTTTCCCCTCGCCCTGCGCCTGCTCCATCGCTGCGAGAAGACGGTCGGCGTCCTCGATCTCCGTCTCCGTTGGGACTGAAGACGTCGTTCGCAAGCTGAACCTGAGAGGGATGAATCGCCCACTTGCCCTCGCAGCCGAGCGCCGCCGCGCGCCTGGCCGCCGTGCTGTATGCGTCGGGGTCCCCGATGTCTCCGAAGGGACCGTCGATGGGGCGTAGTCCGTAGGCGCGCGCAGCCACGACGACTCGAGCGAGCGCGTAGTGCCATTGATCGCCCCAATGCAACGCCCTGGTACCCCGCTCGTCCGGGTCGGTCAGAACAGCGTAGTCGGGGCCCGAGCCGCCGACGCTCCTCGTCCTGGCCCGAGTGAACACGGAGAAGTCGCCCGCACCGAAGACGAGCGCCTCGAGGCGCTCAGGGCATGCCTGTGCGATCTTCTCGACGTTGGCCATCCCGACCGCCGTCTCGACGAGGACCGAGAGGCCGATCGGCTCGAGCCGCTTCTCCGCTTCGATCTGGGAGAGCAACGTGGCGACGAAATGGACGTCCTCTGCCTTTCCGACCTTGGGCACGAGCAGCGTGTCGAGGCGGTCACCCGCTTGCTCGACGACATCAACGACATCCCGATAACACCACGGCGTGTCGAGGCCGTTGATGCGTACCGAGATCGTGCATGCGGACCAGTCGAGCTCGCGGAGTGCCTCGATGACGTTCCGCCGTGCGTCGACCTTATCCCCCGGAGCCACGGCGTCCTCCAGGTCGAGGAAGACGACGTCCGCACCGAGCCCCGGCGCCTTCTCGATCATGCGTCGGCTCGAGCCGGGCACTGCCAGCTCGCTCCTGTGCAGGCGCTCCTTGACGACCGTCACCTTCGGGACCGCAAGTAGGAGGGGAAGCTGCCGAACTCGGTGATGTCCTCGCCGTGAACCCGGAGGTACTCGGGATCGCCGAGCGCTGCTGTTACCAGCCTTCCATCCTCGAGCTCGACCGGCCCTGGGGTGATGCCCGGTGGCTCGCCGGCCGCCACCTCGGCCCAGCGGTCATCGGGGATGTGAACGAGCTCCCCTTCGACGGATCTTCCGCTCTCTTCGTCCTCCACCAGCGCCGCCCAGCGTTGTTCCAGGGCGTAGAGGCGGTACTTCGGAGCGGTCCGAGCTCGGGTGACGTAGGTCATCCCGAACCGGGCCTGATCGCCGGAAATCTCGCGCAGCGCGCTTCCGATGACGAGCACGAGCATGCGCGGCACATTAGCGCCGGGCTTACGGCGAAGCCGTCTTCTCCCAGACGGAGACGTGCTTGGTGCTCTCGTTTGTGAAGGGCTCGCGTTTCCAACCGCTCCAGCGCTCGCGCGGCGTCATTCCTGCGAGCCGCGCCATCAGGTCGAGCTCCGACGGCCACGCATAACGGAAGGGGATGGAGAACCCTTCGAGCTTGCCATCGACAATCCCGTAGTGATGGGAGACGAGGCCCTGCCGTGCCACGTCGAACTCGTCGAATCCGAACTTCGTCGGACTCTCGAAGGAGAACACGCGGATCCGCTCGCCGGGCGGAAGCCGCCGCACACTCGGCACGCCCACCTCGATCACGAAGCAGCCGCCCGGCTCGAGATGTGCGGCAACGTTCTGGAAGCACGCGACCTGCTCGTCCTGCGTCGTCAGGTTCATGATCGTGTTGAAGACGAGATAGGAGACCGAGAAGGTGCCTTCGACTGTCGTGGTCGCGAAGTCGCCGATCGTGACGCCGATCGCCTCCGCACCCGGCTTCGCCCGCAGCCTCGCAACCATCGCCTCGGACAAATCGATCCCGTGCACGCGGATGCCGCGCTGCGCGAGCGGGAGTGCGATCCGGCCCGTGCCGATGCCGAGCTCGAGGGCCGCGCCGTCGCCGGCGAGCTCCACGAGGAAGTCGACAGCCGGGTCGACGACGGCAGGGTCGAACATGTCGGCGCTCGACTCGTCGTACCGCGCTGCCTCACGCTCGCCGAAGTAGTCCTCGGGCATGGCGGCACTCTGTCAGAGGCTTCACGTGAGCGCGTAGCAGAACGGGACAGTCCCCGACGCAGTACGCCACGTTCATCGACTACCGGGTGAAGCGGCAGTAGCTCACAACCCGCTGATGCGGGACCTACCTTCAACTCGCCCATCGAAGTACGCTCCTGTCTCGAGGAGGCGTTATCGAGAAGCAGCGCGTACAGGGACTCGGCGAGAGGGCGACGAGCAAACGGCCGGAGGACGACCTCGAGCGAGGCCGCGCCTCGTACGAGCGGCGCGCCTGGAAGGATGCGTACGAGTCTCTTTCAAGCGCCGACCGCGGCGCTCCGCTCACAGCCGACGATCTCGAGCTACTCGCGACGTCGGCCTACATGCTCGGCCGGGACAACGAGTACCTGAGCATCCTGGAGCGCGCTCATCACGCCCACCTGGAGGCGGGCCAGACCCATCGCGCGTTCAGGTGCGCGTTCTGGGTGGGGATCAACTACGCGCTTCGCGGAGAGATGGGCCCGGCCGGCGGATGGCTCGGGCGCGCCCAGCGGGATCGTCGGCGAGGAGGAGTCGGTCGAGCGCGGCTACCTGCTCATGCCGCTCGTGTTCCAGCACGAGGCCCGCGGTGACTTCGCCGCCGCGGCCGCCGTCGCGGCCGACGCGGCCGCCCTGGCCAAGCGCTTCGGCGATACGGAGGGGCAGGCACTAACGCTTCAGACGCAGGGCTGCATGCTGATCAAGGCCGGTCGGGTCAGGGAGGGCCTCCCCCTCCTGGACGAGGCCATGGCGACCATCGCGGGCGGGAAGGTGTCCCCGATCGCGACGGGCATCGTCTACTGCGGCGTGATCCTGGCCTGCCAGGAGGCGTACGAAGTCCGCCGCGCGCAGGAGTGGACCGCGGTCCTGACCCGTTGGTGCGAGGAGCAGCCCGATCTCGTTGCCTTCACCGGCCGCTGCCTCGTGCACCGGGCGGAGATCATGCAGCTGCGCGGAGATTGGGGTGACGCCCTCGAGGAGGCACGGCGCGCCGGGGAACGGCTTGGCGCGGAGCTTCAACCGGGCCGCCGCCGCCCAGGCCTTCTACCGCCAGGGAGAGCTCCATCGCCTGCGAGGCGAGTTCGCGGAGGCGGAGAGCGCGTACCGGGAGGCGAGCCGGTTCGGCTGGGAGCCGCAGCCGGGCATGGCGCTGCTGCGACTCGCTCAGGGGCGGCGCGAGGCCGCCGCAGCGACGATTCGGCGCGCGCTGGGCGAGGCCACGCAACCGCTGAGGCGCGCGAACCTGCTGCCCGCCTACGTCGAGATCATGCTGGCCGCCGGCGACGTCGAGGAAGCGCGCGCCGGTTGCCGTGAGCTCGAGGAGATCGCCGAGCCCTACGAGAGCGCGATGCTCGCCGCCCTCGTCGCGCCACGCTCGCGGAGCCTCGGAGCTGGCGGCCGGAGACGCCCGCTCCGCACTCGTCTCGCTGCGGCAGGCCGGGGAGACGTGGCGGGAGCTCGACGCGCCGTACGACGCAGCGCGAGCGCGGCTTCTCGTCGCGGAGGCATGCCGCGCGCTCGGCGACGACGACACTGCGGCGCTGGAGCTGGAGGCGGCCCGCGACGCGTTCGTCGCGCTCGGGGCGGCTCCCGACCTCGCGCAGCTCGACTCCCAGCCGACGGGCGCCGCGGGGAAGGCCTACGGGCTCACGCCGCGGCAGCTGGAGGTTCTTCGCCTCGTCGCGGCCGGAAAGAGCAACCGGGAGATCGCTGCGTCGCTCGTGATCAGCGAGCACACAGTCGCCCGGCACGTCCAGAACATCTTCGCCACGCTCGGGGTCTCCTCCCGCACCGCGGCGAGCGCGTTCGCGTTCGAGCACGACCTCGTCTGACGACCCGCCGTGGTCAGAAATGACCACGGCGGGTCGCGCTCGAGTTGGTGGATCCGAGCGAAGCGAAGCTCTCCCGCGCGTCCTACCGTCGTCTGCACGACCCATCACAGGAGGACGACATGACCTCGACCCAGGACACCGAGCAGTACGAGACCGTCATCGTCGGCGGCGGCCAGGCGGGCCTCGCCGTCGGCTACCACCTGACAAAGCGAGGACACTCGTGCGTGATCCTCGACGCGAACGAGCGAATCGGCGACTCCTGGCGGAAGCGCTGGCCGTCCTTGCGCCTCTACTCCCCCGCCCGCGCGGACGGCCTTCCCGGCATGCCGTTCCCGGCGCCGCCGAGCTCGTTCCCGAGCGCGCACGATATGGCCGACTACCTCGAGGCATACGCGCAGCGGTTCGCCCTTCCCGTCCGGACTGGGGTCGCGGTGGACAGGCTCGAGAAGAACGACAACGGATACATCGTCATCGCCGGCCAGCGCCGCTTCGAGGCCGTGAACGTCGTGGTGGCCGCCGGCGTCTTCCAGCACGACCACCCGCTGGTCCCGTCGTTCGCCGCCGAGCTCGATCCGACGATCAAACAACTCCACTCCGCCGACTACCGAAGCCCCGCGCAGCTGCAGGAAGGGGCGGTGCTGGTCGTGGGTGCCGCCCACTCGGGAGGGGACATCGCCTACGAGGTCGCACGCGCTGGCTACCGCACGGTCCTGTCAGGCCGCGACACCGGGCAAATCCCTTTCGATATCGAAGGCCGAAAGGCGCGGTTCGTCTTCCCGCTTCTCCGATTCGTCGCCACCCGTATCCTCACGGTCTCCACTCCGGTCGGCCGCAAGGCGAAGCCCGAGATCCGCACGCATGGAGGCCCGCTCCTGCGTGTCAAGCGCGACGACCTCGAGGCCGCCGGTGTCGAGCGCGTCTTCGAACGGACGATCGGAGTCGAGGACGGGAAGCCCGTCCTGGCGAACGGGCGCGTCGTCGACGTGGCGAACGTGATCTGGTGCACGGGGTTTCGCAACGACTTCGAGTGGATCCGGTTCCCGCTTCCGGCAGACCCCGACGGGTTTCCCGAGCAGAAGCGCGGCGCCGTCCCCTCGTCGCCCGGCCTCTACTTCGTCGGGCTGCCCTTCCTCCACTCATTCGCCTCCATGCTCATCATCGGAGCGGGTAGGGACGGCGAGAGGGTCGCGAAGCACATCCTCTCGCACCGCGGACAGCACGAGCGCCGGGAAAGCCCGACGCGAGCCTCGACGAGCCGGGAGATCGCCGCATGAAGGGACGGACTGACCACGCGTACCCGGGTGACGACCAAGAGGGTTGGGACGAGACGGTACTCGTCTGGAACGCGACGGTGGCCAGGATCCCGGCAGCTCGCGTGCGGCCGGACTCGGCCGCTGACGCCACCGGCGTCGCGGACGGCCCGGCCATGTCGTATCGCGAAGCGAGAGGCGGCGCGCCACGCCCACAAACCTTCTCGCCGAAGAAGCAGGAGCGTCCCTGAGAGCAAACGCGATCCATCCGTAGACCCCCGGTAACCCCTGCCGCTGTTGTCCTGACAGCGGACGGCCGCGTCGTGCAGAGTGGGGCCCTACTTCTCCTTACCGGATGCGAGAGAGCCGATGCATTCTCGTTATCGCTCCCATGCGGGGGATTGCCTGCACGAAGGGGTTACGGACAATCGCGAACTTTTTTCGACAGGCGGGCGTCTTGTTGAGCGTGATCAGCCAATAGTCCGGCGGGCTGGTGTCGTTGATGTGCTGGCCGAACTCTGCGGCCGAAAAGGTGTCAAAGACGTCGACGGCAGGGGTGTGCACAGGGTACGGGCCGAGCCCCGGCTCAAGGCTTCCTTCGTACCAGGCGTAGCCGACGTAGCTTGAGGCACCCACCCTGCGCAAGCAATTGACCTTTCCCTGGAGCGCGGCCACCTTCGCCTGAAGAATCTGCACCTTGTGGGCAAGGGTGTGGTTCGCCTCGGCGCGGGCGGGCAGCAGCACCACAATGATGAGCGCGGCGAGCGCAGCAGTAATCAACGCCTTCCTCATTTCGATCTCCTCCCTTCGCGACCCCGATGTGCACGAATGACGGTAGGACAGTTGCAACCGCGCTTCAAGAGACCGTCTTGCCATGACGACGATGCATTTGTGACCTCGCCGGGCCCGGTGGGATCGCCTCTTACGGCAGGCGCGCGCCACCGCCCGGTTCTGCGCCATCTGCGGTAAGCCCTTCACCCCGGACGACCCTCGAACTTGGTGGCCGCCTGCCGGCGCTGCAACTTCTCCGGCGGCCCTAGCGTCCGCAGCAGCAACCGCACTAACCGGCTGCTCGTCCTCCACCTGCAGGAGGTTGTCGAGGAGCAAGAGGCTGTGATCGAGGTGCTGCGCCGCGAGCGCGGGGCGAATCGAGCCCAGCGCGACGCCAGCCATCAACTGAGGGCGCGACTACGGGCGCGGCCGCGCGCACCCGGATCTACTAAGCCTGATCCGCCTGCCTGGCGCTGTCTAAAGGATGATCTAGTCCGATGGAACCGAGAGAGAATTGCAGGCTTAGCCCATACAGGAAATCTTCTGCAAGACCGACCGTAGCGTTTAGATCATCCCTGAACTCGCATCCGGCTTCGATCACAGTCTCTATAGCGGTCTTCTCGCGCATGCCTGCTCCACTTCCCTCAAGGTCCCGGTCTCGGTCAGCCTCCCCTGCGGAGGGCGACTAGTAGCATTGTCGGCCCGAGGAGCGCGGACTCGACCCTCCAAAGGGGTAAACGAAGGTCTCGGCGATAAGACTCGAATGCAACCCGGGTTTCCTGGTCGCCGCCTGACCTTGCGCAGGTTGGGGGGTCGGTTCTCTTGACCAGAACCCCGTCGGCTGAGCCCCCTGGGCGGCGGTTGCTCAGCGCGACACGGTCAGGCCGTCGACGACGGCCGGAAGGGCATCGTCCGCCAGTGCTTGCAGGTCGCTCGGCTCGAGGAGCTGCACCGGGTGGGGGACATAGACGACGGCGATCTGTGGCATGCCGAGGCTATCTGCCTGCTCGACCGCCTCGTCGACGAAGGGCCTCGTGGCCACGGCCACGCAGGGCACGCCGCGCCGCTCGAGCCGAATGACGTCGTGCACACTGCACGACACGCACGATCCTCAATCCGCGAGCGCCTCGACGGCCAGATCGCCGTGGAGAGCGATCCTTTCGAGGATCTCCTGCGGAGCGGGCTTCGAGAAGGTCGGTTTTCGTGCTCGCCGCACCTCGGCACCCTGACTTTTCAGGAGCTGCTCCATGCGATCGAGGAACTCCGCGCTTCGATTCTTCGCGATGTCGAGAAGCCAGACCTGCCGGCCTGCGATCTCCGGGGGGCGCTTGCTCGGCGCGTCGGGCGTCCGCACGCGCGTGTCGATCGGACTTACGTACTCCATTCGATCTCCTTCGTGACGACTGCCGCTTCCATACCCAGACAGGGGCCGAGGACGGCGGAGAAGCGTCCGGCGGGGCCGCCGGCGACGACGATCACGATCCGGGCTGGATCGTCCCAGCGCGGGATCGCCTCCTCGTCAGGCGCGGCGAGTACGTGCGCCGTCGTCTCGCCTGGGCCGCGAAGCTCGCGTGCCGATCGCTGCACCGTCTCGTAGATCCCCAGGCGGACACGCTCTTTCTCCCAACCATGTGCCCGGAAGAGCTCGACGTGCTCCGGGCAAAGGACGTAAAGCGAATGGGTGTCGAGCGGCCACCAGAACGGGCTCCAAGACGACGCGGCCGCCCATCCGAGCGTGGCGGCCAAGTGCTCCGGCGTCCGCGAGCGGTGATCGGAGATCGAGAGCGGGGCGTCGGCCGCGATGAGCGTCACCGCCGACGATCCGCGGGCCAGGCCGCGCTCGACATGGAGTGGCTCCCATGGACTTGCCTCCTCGTCCTCCGCGACGCAGAACGAGAGCTTGCCGGGGTGGCCGAGCGTCGCGCGGTCGAGCCGGCCAGGGTAGCCGCCGCCCGTTAGAGCAACGACGAGTCGGAGGGCTCGGCCAATCGTCATGTTCGCGCGGAACCCGGGCCCGAGGGCGCCGATGTCCGAATTGAGCCCGATGGTGCTCCGCACTGGTCCGTTGACGACGATGACCTGCCCGGCCGGCTGTGTCGTCACGGCCTGGCCGTTGAGGTTGAAGGTCGGATCGAGCGCCGCCTCGACTGCAGCGACCACGACGGGGAAGTACTCGGGGCGACAACCGGCGAGCACGGCGCACGCGGCGACACGCTCGAGGGTCGCCTCACCAAGCGCCGGCGGCACAGGGCCGAGCGAGCGTGCAGGGTCTCGGCCGCCGAGCATCGCCTCGACTCGCCCGGGCGTGGGTGGGACGACAGGCAGGCCGTCCGTCCACCCGCGCTCGAACATGTCCTCGATCTCGTCGAGACCCTCGCCGCCCTTCCAGTCGTACACCGTACGAGACGCGCAGCCTGGCTTCCTCACCGGCTCTTCTGCGGGTAGAGATGTACCGAGCAGGCGTTCGTAGGCCCCGTGATCCCAGCCGACGACGGTGTCCTGGACGCGTCCAGAGCCATCGACGCGGACTGCGGTCGGCACGGTCTCGACCTGGAAGGCCCGCGAAGCGACGAGGTCGGCGGACTGGGCGACAGTCGGAAAGCCCACGCGTGCCCGTCGGGCGAGGCGCGCGGCCGCGGCAGGCTCCTCCTCGGCCACGAGGACGACCCCCTTCGAGACCTCCTCGAGCCGCCGCAATGCGAGGAGCGAGGTGGGGCAGTCACCGTGCGCGAAGAGGAGCACGCCGGGGAAGAACTCCGAAAGCGGCTCGCGGCGGCCGGTGATATTCAAGAGGACGATTTCATCCACGAGTGCCATCTCAATCTCTTCCCACGGGTCGTGCCGTGGACGATTCTCCCCTAACTCGCCCATCCCGATTGCATGAAACGCTCAGATAAGACGAAACGCCCGACGGGGATGGAGGGCTCGCCAAGGCGCAGGCCGCTTGTCAGGTTCGCGGCGACGCCCAGATAATGGCGCCGTTCCAGTCCCCGTCAGGGAGCCAGATGTCGGACCTGCACGCTGGATCGATCCACGATCTTCGCGGTGACGCGTTCAACTACGTCTGGGACAACTCGATCGAGCCCGCGCTCGAAGTGGATCCCGACGACGTCGTCGAGCTGCATGTTCGCGACGCATCGGACGAACAGATTCACGCCGACTCGGACGTGGCGGACGTGACGAAGCTCGACTTCTCGCACGTCAACCCCGTGAGCGGCCCGCTGTTCGTCAAGGGCGCCCGGCCGGGCGACGTCCTCGTGGTCGAGCTTCTCGACTTCAGGCCGCGCGAGTGGGGGTGGACGGCGATCATTCCGGGCTTCGGCCTCCTCGCGGACGAGTACCCGGACCCGTGGCTTCGCATTTCGAAGCTCGATCCGGGAGCAGGTCGTGTGCGGTTTGCTGAAGGAATCGCGCTTCCCTACCGCCCGTTCCCGGGAACGATCGGTGTCGCGCCGGCCGAGCCCGGCTCGCACCCGATCGTTCCGCCCTCGCGCTGGGGCGGCAACATGGACACGAAGCACCTTCGCGTAGGAACGTCGCTCTTTCTGCCTGTCGGAGTCGAGGGCGCGCTGTTCTCCCTGGGAGACACGCACGCAGCCCAGGGAGACGGCGAGGTCTGCGGTACTGCGATCGAGGCGGCCATGGACGTCGTCCTCCGATTGAGCGTTCGGCGGGACTTCCGTGTCGACGCGCCGCAGTACCACTTGCCGCGGGAGGCTCTCTCCCGCGACGAGCACTCCTCCTTCCATGTCTGCACCGGTGTCGGGCCGGACCTGATGGAGGCGGCTAAGGACGCCGTACGGGCGATGATCGCGCACCTCGGTGACCGGCACGGGCTCGACCGGGAAGAGGCCTATGCGCTCACAAGCGTCGCCGTCGACCTGCGCATCCATGAAGTCGTGGATGCCCCGAACTGGGTCGTGGGGGCGTTTCTGCCCGAAGACGTCTTCGAGGAGGAAGGAGCATGAGCCGGTGAGGAGCGCACCCGCTCAGTGGGTCCCGGCGGACGCCCGCTCCGAGACGACCCGGTCCCGACGGAAGCGGTCGAGGGCGAAGGGCGCAATGAGCGAGGGCACCTTCCCGGTCGCGACGAGCTCGGCCATCGTCACGCCGGCGATTGGGGTCGCCTTGAAGCCCCAGGTGCCCCAGCCCGCGTTGAGGTAGAAGCCCTCCACGTCGGTCGTCCCCATGAGCGGCGAGTAGTCCGGGGTCATGTCGCAGACGCCCGTCCACTGACGCAGGATGCGGAGCTTCGCCATGAAAGGGAAGAGGTCGACGCAGCGTGCCGAGGCCTCCGACAGGAACGGGAAGGTCGAGCGGGTCGAGTAGCTCGCGTACCGCTCGATCTCGGCGCCTGCCAGGAGCTCGCCCCGGGCGCTCTGCGACACGTAGACCAGCAGGTCCTGGGAGGCGACGATGCGATCGAGCACCGGCTTGTAGGCCTCGGTCACGAAGGCCTGCAGCGGATGGGTGACGATCGGCAGCCGGAGGCCCGCCATCGCGGCGACGAGGCTGACGTACCCCCCGACGGCGCAGACGACCGCCTCCTGCGGCGATCGGCCCGCTCGGAGTGTCGACGCCGAGGCAACGGCCGTTCTCGACGGTGACGCCGGTGACCTCGAGCCCCTGGTGGACGTGCACGCCAAGCCGCTGCGCCGCCGCCGCGTAGCCCCAGACGACGGCGTCGTGCCTGATGATCGAGCCGGGCGGATGGTAGGCGGCCCCGAGGATCGGATGGTGGCCGCCGCCGGTGAGGTCGACGACCGGGCAAACCTCTTTGACCTCGTCGGGGCCGAGGAAGACCGTGTCGACGCCGAACGCCTGGTTCAGGAGCGCGCGCTCGCGCTGGATCCGCAGCGCGTTGTCCGAGTGCGCGAGCCAGAGGAGCCCGCGCGGGGAGAAGAGGAGGTTGAAGTCGAGCTCGCGCGAAAGCGCCCGATAGAGGTCGAGACTCGCCCGGAAGAACGGGATCGTCTCCGGGGTCTTGTAGTTCGCGCGCAGCACGGTCGTGTTCCGTCCGGAGCCGCCCGAGCCGATGTACGAGCGCTCGAGGACGGCGACGTTGCGGATCCCGTGGCGGCTCGCGAGGTAGTAGGCGATGGCAAGCCCGTGTCCACCGCCGCCGATCACGACGACGTCGTAGCGCGGTCGTAGCTCCGCCTGACGTAGCAGGACGCGCCGGCGCAGGAGCCCGCTCACGTCTCGAGCAGGTCGGAGCACGCCGCGCGGAGGCGCTCTTCGACGTGATGGGCGAGCGACGCGGCCACGAGCAGGTGGATCTTCCGCCTCGCCCACGATCGCCTTGGCCGGAACGCCCGCGACGGCGCCCTGGAGGAAGCCGGGACCGGGAGGCAGGGCCGAGACGCGAGCGAGCGCCTCGACGGCATCCGGCCCGGAGAGCGTCCAGGCCGCCCAACCGCCGGTCTCGTCTACGGCCAGACCCCCCGGGAGGTCGATCTCGGCTTGCCGGCCGATCAGGAGGAGCTCGTCGGGAGCGACTCGGCAGGCGTGGACGCCGGCCGTCTCGGGCAGCGCGTCGAGGGTCTCGGGCCGGGCGAGGCAGCGGACCACACGCGGCTCGCTGCGTCTCACCTCAAGCACGGAGCTTCGCTCCCTCCGGGTCGTAGAACGGTGTCGCGGCGACGAGGCCCTCGCGGCCGGCGGCTTCGACGCGCTCGGGAAGCTCGCCGGCCACACACCGGAGCCAGCCCAGCGCGATCCCGCATTCGAGCACGGGGGAGAACCGCGACGAGGTGAGGTGGCCGACGTGCAGGCCGTCCGCGGTAAGGGGCGCCCCCTCGGGCGGCGCCTCCGTCGCCCTCGAAGCGCAACCCGACGAGCCGGAGCCTGGGCGGGAGCGCGGCGATCTGGGCGAGCGCCTGTCTTCCCACGAAGTCGGCCTTGTCCATTCGCGACCGCCCACCCCAGGCCGAGCTTCGCGGGAGTCGAGTCAAAGTCAGTGTCCTGGCCGACGAGAATGTGGCCCTTCTCGAGCCGGAGCACGCGCAGGGCTTCCAGGCCGTGCGGGACGAGGCCCAGGTCGAGGCCGCTCTCGAGCAGGGCGTCCCAGAGCCGGCCGCCGTCTCCGCGCGCGTGGTGGAGCTCGTAGCCAAGCTCGCCGGCAAAGCCGAGCCGGAAGGCGTCACACGGGATACCGGCGACGCGAACGCGGCGGCAGCTGAGGTATGGAAACCCGTCGTTTGTCAGGCGGTCCTCCGAGAGCCGCGCCAGGAGCTCGCGGGCCTTCGGGCCGGTGACGTTGACCGCGCCGCGGGCATGCGTGACGTTGGCGATCCAGACCTCGTGGCCCCACGTCTCCGCCCAGTCGCGCAACCACGCTTCGGCCTGGTCGGCCCCGCCGGTCGTGAAGGTGAGATACCAGCGCCCGTGACCGAGCGGGCAGATCGTTCCGTCGTCGATCACGTAGCCCGCCTCGTTGAGGAGCAGCGCGTAGCGGAGCCTCCCCTCCTCGAGGTCGGCGACCCTGCAGGGGTAGAGGCGCTCGAGGAACTCGGCTGCGTCGGGCCCGGCCACCAGGAACTTGCCGAGCGTGCCTACGTCCATGACGCCGACGGCTCGCCGAACGGCCCAGTACTCGGCAAGGGGATCGCCGTACGTCCGCGGGCGCTTCCACGTGCCCGGCCCACTCCATCTCGGCGCCGAGCTCGAGGTGACGCTCGTGCAGGGCTGTGCGCTGCTCGATGGGGGCGTGGCCGGCGGCGGCGTCCTCGAGCCGGATCGGCCGGGCCGGCGGCCGGGCCGTTGTCGGCGCGCTCACCGCTTCGTCAGCGACTCGCTCGCGCACGAACTCGCGGAGGTGCGCGTCGCAGAGCGCCCCCTGGCAGGGTCCCATCGTCGCCGTCGTGTAGCGCTTGAGGAGCTCGGTCGAGCGGAAGCCCTCGGCCCAGGCGTCCTCGAGATCGCGGACGGTGACGTCCTCGCACAGGCAGACGAAGCCCCCGCGCAACCTCCCGGGCCGGACGGGTCTCTGGGTCAGACCCCGTCCTACGGGCCGCAACTCGCCCGCTCTCCTCGGCCTCGTCGAGCGAGCAGCCCGGGCGCGACGACGTCGCCCGCGCCGGTCACCGGCAGCCCGGCGCCCTGACGGAGAAGGCTGTCGCGCGGCACGAGCCCCAGGGCCAGGACGAGTGCGTCGCAGCGCTTCCGCTCGTACTCGGCCCGCTCCTCGACCACGACGCGTGGGTCTATGCCGGCTTCCCGAAGGGCGTCGAGGGTCTCGCCCGCCTCGCCCGCGAAGACGACCCGACGGCCGAGCGCGAGCCCGTGGACTCCCACGAGGCGTGCCGCTCCGCGGGACAGCCAGACTCCCGGGAGGTCGCCGCCCGGGAAGACGGGGTGGCGCTCGACCGCGCCTGTCGCGACGACCACCCTCTTGGGATGGACGAGGTGGAGGAAGTCCTCCCCGTTCACGGGGACAAGCGGCCCCTCGTAGACACCGATCGCGGCGGCGCGCTCCAGGATCGTCACCCGCTCGCGGTCGCGAAGCTGGGCGGCGAGGGCCTGGACGCGGTCCCAGGTCGGCCCGGGCGGGAGCTTCTCGCCGATCGTCCCCTCGTCGGCGAGGACGACCGTCCGGCCCGCCTCCGCCGAGGCGAGGGCCGCCGCGAGGCCGGCGACGCCGCCGCCCGCCACGAGCACGTCCGGGTGGTGGTGGCGGGCCTCGCGGTGCGCGCGGGGCAGGTCGAGCGGCGACGCTTCCGACTCCGGCAACCCGCCGGACGAGCCGCTCCGCCCGCGGCCACGCGCCGGCCGGCCGAACGAGCGTCTTGTAGTAGAAGCCGACCGGCAGGAGCCGGCGCAGGTACCAGAAGACCGCGAGCGCGTCGTGGTCGGCCGAGGGCCATCCGTTCTCGCGGACGACGCGCCTGACACCTGCGGCTGCCGGTCACGCAGGCGCGCACGCCGGGCTCGCCGTCCACCGTCACGAGGCAGTTCGGGCAGTCGCCGCTCAGGCAGTAGAGCCCGCGCGGACGGTGGTACTTGAAGGAGCGCGAGAAGACCCGGACGCCCGTTCGGTAGAGCGCCGACGCGACGGTATCGCCGGGGAGACAGGGAACGGACTTTCCCTCGAAGAGAAACATCGGCTCTGCGGGTGCTGCGCCCGGGTCGAGTGGCGGCTCACGGCCTTCCGACGGGAACTCGCGGGAGGAGCACCCGCCGGATCTCATTCGTCACGGTATCCCGTTCGAGCGTCAGCCAGCGGCGACACCCGGCGGCGTGGAACCAGCGCTCGACCTGTACCCCGGCGGCGTTCCGTCTCAGCCACGCCCGGGCGAAGTCGTCGTCCTCCGGGTCGGGGATCTCGCCGCCGAACCAGTACTCCGTGTAGGAGCGCTCGCCGCAGTTGGGACACGTGATCCGGAAGCCCACGGCCTACGCCACCCGGGCGCCGGCGCGCCGGACGAAGTCCCGCATGACGGCGAGATACGCGTCGCCCTCCTTCTCGAGGATGGTCACGTGGCTGGAGTTGCCGAAGATGACGAACTCGTTGTCCGGGATCCTCTCGGCGAGAATGCGGTGGCAGCGCACGTCCACCTCGTCGTACCACCCGCAGAGGATCAGGGTCGGGAACGGAGATCTCGCCGAGCCGCTCGGTGACGTCCCAGTCGGCCAGGGTCCCGGTGAGCAGGAACTCGTGGGGCCCCCACATCGCGAAGTACGCCGGCCCGACGTCCATGAGCGGGACCATGATCTCCTCGAACTCGCGGAGCGAGCGGTCGATCTCGAACGGCGTCGAGCGGCGCAGGTGCCGCGCGTAGAGCTGCTTGACCATGGCCTGGTACTCGTCGCTCTCGACGTCCCCCCGGCCTTCGTGCATGAGCATCTGCGTGCAGAGGTCGGCGCCGAGGTCGAGGCGGAGCTGGGTCATCCCCCGGAAGATCTCGTTGACGCTCGAGCCGGTGTTGGAGAGGACGAGGCTCTGCACGCCCTCCGGATGGTCCAGCGCGTACTGCAGCGCCAGAATTCCGCCCCACGATTGGCCCATCAGGTGCATACGACCGAGCCCGAGCGCAGTCCGCACCGTCTCGAGCTCCTCGACGAAGCGCGGGACGACCCAGAGCGAGGGGTCGTCGGGCACGTCGGACTTCCCGCTTCCGAGCTGGTCGTAGAGAAGCACCTGGAGCCCGTCGCCCGCGAGCTCGCCGAGCCGGGAAAGGTAGCGGTGGTCGGCCCCGGGGCCGCCGTGGAGGCCGACCAGCGTCTCATTGCCGTCACCGAAGAGGCGGTAGTAGATCTCGTGACCGGCGTCGTCGACTGCGAGTCTCCCTTCCTGCTCAGAAGCCAACCTTCTCCCTCCTTTCGTCAGCCGTCCCGACGCCGTGCACGAGCCAGCAGCGGGCGGCGTGGAAGCGGTCGACCTCGATGAGCTCCGGCTCCTCGGAGCAGGGGTCGTACGCATGGGGGCATCTGTGTCTAAAGAGGCAGCCGCCTTCGTCGAGCTCGAGGGCGGCCGGACGGCGCGCGAGCGGCATCCCCGGCCGCGGCACCGACTCGAGGAGGCGCCGCGTGTACGGGTGCAGCGGCGCCGAGAGGATCGTCTCCACGGGCCCGATCTCCACGGCGCGCCCGCGATAGATGACAAGCACTTCGTCGGCGACCTGCCGCACGACGGTCAGGTCGTGCGAGATGAGGATGTACGTCAGGCGGAACTCCCGCCTCAGGTCGGCCAGAAGGTTGAGGATCTGAGCCTGGATGGACACGTCGAGCGCCGAGACGGCCTCGTCGAGGATGAGCACCTTCGGCTCGGCCGCCAGGGCGCGGGCGATGGCGGCGCGCTGCCGCTGCCCGCCGGACAGCTCGCGAGGGAGCGCCCGGGCCTCCTTCTCGCCGAGCCCGACGGCGTCGAGGAGCTCGAGGGTACGCGCGTTGCGCTCCGACTTGCCGCGCGAGAAGTGGACACTCTGCACCTCGTCGAGCGCGCGGCGGACGCTCTGGTGCGGATCGAGCGACGTGTAGGGATCCTGGAAGACGATCTGGACGAGGCGGCCGCGCTCGAGCCGCTCGGCCCGGCTCGGCCGGCTGGAGAGCTCCCGGCCCTCGAGCACGATCCGCCCGTAGGTGGGCCGCTCCAGGCCGACGAGCATGCGGGCGATGGTCGTCTTGCCGGAGCCCGACTCGCCGACGATGCCCAGCGCACCGCCCGAATCGAGCGCAAACGAGACGCGCCGGACCGCGCGCACCTCCTCTCGCGCCCGGGAAAACTCGCGCCGCACCAGGAACGTCTTCTCCAGCTCCTGGACGAGGAGGAGTGGCTCTTGCTCAGGCACGCGCCGGCGCCTTCGGTCGCAGCTCCTCGCGGATCTCCGCCGTGCGGCGGCAGGCCGACGCCCCTACGTCGAAGCGGCGCAGGGGCGGTACCTCGGCGACGCACGCGTCCTCACGAAAGGCGCAGCGCGGGTGGAACGGGCAGCCGGGCGGCGCGTCGATCGGGGTGGGTGGCCGGCCGGGGATGACCGTGAGGCGTTCGTGGCGGGCCTCGAGCGTCGGGCGTGCCTCGAGCAGGCCCGCCGTGTAGGGGTGAAGGGGCGCGGCGAAGAGATCCTCCGTCCGCTGCTCCTCCATGATCCGGCCGGCGTACATGACGAGGACCCGATCGCAGAGCGCCGAGGCGAGCTCGAGGTCGTGCGTGATGAACAGCATTGCCAGCTCCCGATCGCGCCGCAGGGCGTCGAAGATGGCCACGATCTCGGCCTGGATGGTGACGTCGAGCGCGGTGGTCGGCTCGTCGGCGACGAGCACGTCGGGATCGGCGGCCAGCTCGGCGGCGATCATGACACGCTGGAGCATGCCGCCGGAGAGCTCCCCGGGATAGGAGCGAAAGACGCGCTCCCCATCGGTGATGCCGACCTGCGCGAGGAGCTCGAGAGCACGCCTCCTCGCAGGCTGGCGCCCGTGCCCACCATGCACGCGCAGGCCCTCCGTCAGGTGGTCGCCGCACGTCCAGAGCGGGTCGATGTGCGCGCGGGGATCCTGGAAGATCATCGCGATCCGCTTCGCCCGTACCGCGCGGAGGGCTCCCGCCGAAAGCCGGAGGAGGTCGACGCCGTCCAGCAGGATCTCGCCGTGCGAGCGGGCCCCCCGCGGCAGGAGGCGGAGGATCGTTCGGGCGGTCATCGACTTGCCGCTCCCCGACTCGCCGACGAGCCCGAGCACCTCGCTCCGGCCGAGCGAGAAGCTGACGTCGTCGACGACCGGCCAGTGACGGCCCTGGATCTCGACCTCGGTCGTCACCGAGCGAAGCTCGAGGAGCGGCTCACTCATGGGCCAACCTTTGGCCCATGAGCGTGGGGAAGGTGTGTGAGGGAACCGGGAGGTTCCCTCACTGCATCAAAGAAGGGGGCACGTGGGGGAAACATGGTTTCCCCCACGGGAGCGAGCCGAAGGCGAGCGACGCTCACCGCGAGCTCCCCGCCCGCCGGGACAGCGCGTCTCCGACCAGGTTGAAGCACACGACGGTGATCGCGATCGCAACCGAAGCCGAGATCACCTCGCCGTACGAGTGGAGAATCAGGCTGTTTCGGCCGGTGGTGAGCATCTGGCCCCAATCGGGCGTCGGCGGCTGCACGCCGAGGCCGAGAAAGGCAAGCCCGGCCAGGTCGAGGAGTGCGTAGCCGAAATTGAGCGTGGCCTGGGCGGCGATGGCCGGGGCGACGTTCGGGAACACGTGCCGGAGGGAGATGCGCAAGCCCGAGTAGCCCTGAACCTTGCACGCGTCGACATAAGCCTTCTCCCGCTCGACCAGCACGACGCCGCGCACGACGCGCGCGAGCAGGGGCGTGTAGATGATCGCGATCGCGAGCGTCGTGGTCCAGAAGCCGGGCCCGAAGGCGGCGACGATGACGATGGCAAGGAGAAGCGGCGGGAAGGCGAACATGACGTCCCACGCGCGGGAGAGCCCGCCGTCGACGATGCCGCCCTTGTAGCCGGCGAGCATGCCGAGAGCAACCCCGGCGAGCGTCGAGATGAGGACGACGAGGAGCGGTCCGAGGAGGCTCGTCCTCGTTCCGACGATGAGCCGCGAGAGGATGTCCCTGCCCGAGGAATCCGTTCCGAGGAGGTGATCGGCGCTCGGCGGCTCGAGGGCGTTCGCGAGGTCGACTGCATTCGGGTCGGCCGGCGCGATGAGGGGCGCGAAGATCGCGACCACGACGAGCAGGGCGATCACGACGCCGGCAACGACCGCGGCCGGCGTAGCCTCGGCCCGCGGGATGAACCGTCGGCGCTGAAGCGCGGGAAGCGCGGCCTCGGGCGTCGCCATCCTAGGTCGCCTTTCCCTGGAGGCGCACGCGGGGGTCGACCAAGGCGTACAGGAGATCGACCAGGAGGTTGATGACGATGAAGGCAACCGTGAAGACGAGCACCACCGCCTGTACAACGGGGAAGTCCCTCGTGCTGACGGCCTGGATGAGCAAGGCACCGAGACCGTTGAGGCCGAACGTGAACTCGACGAGCACCGCCCCCGCGATGAGGAAGCCGAAGACGAGGCCGGTGATGGTGACGACCGGGACGAGGGCGCTGCGGAGCGCGTGCTTCCCGATGACCCGCCGCTCGGAAAAGCCCCGGCTGCGAGCGGTCTCGACGAACTCCTGCTCGAGCGCTGTTCCGACCGAAGCGCGCGTGACACGGGCGACGAGGGCCGAAAGCGCGATCGCGAGCGCAACGGCGGGCAGCGTCAGGTGATAGACACGGTCGAGGCCGCCCTCCCCGAGGCCGAAAACGGGAAACCAGCCCAGCGCCACCGAGAAGACGGCGATGAGGAGGATCCCGGACACGTAGGTCGAGATCGACGAGCCGACGAGGGTCATGCCCGAGACCGTCGTGTCGACGTGGGAGTCGCGTTTGACGCCCGTCAGGAGGCCGAGCGGAAAGCCGAACAGGAGGATTAGCGCAAGGGCATACAGGGCGAGCTGAACGGTCGGCAGGATCCGCGGGCTGACGACGTTGGAGACGGAGTCGCTGAAGACGATCGACTCTCCGAGATCGCCGGTGGCGGCGTTCTTCAGCCAGTTCCAGTACTGAACGAGGAAGGGGTCGTCGAGCCGGTACCGCTCCCGGATTCCGTCCAGCGTTTCCTGGTCGACGTTCCTTCCCGCCACCAGGACCTGCTCCGGGCTGCCCGGTGCGATGTACGTGAAGGAGAAAACGATGAAGGACGTGATGATGAGGAGCGGAATCGCTCCCAGCAGCCGTCGCAGAATGTAGAGCGCCACCTCGCTCGTCTAGCGGTCGAGGTCGCGCGCGACGGCGTCGACGATGTCGATGATCGTCGCGAGCTTCGCCGGGTCGACGATGCTGATCGTGTCCGCCGGCTGGTGGTACTCGTGCGGGGGTGGCATGAAGATCGGAAAGCAGACCGGCACTCCCCGCTCCCAAAATGGATAGTGATCGGATCCTGTCTTGGGCTCCCGGTAGACGACGGGGTGGCGGTCGAGGACGCCGAGCTCGTACAGGATCCGGTCGACGCGCCCACGCAGCTCCTCGGGACCGACCCAGACTTCGAGCGTCTCGCCCGGGCCGAGCGGATCGCAGTTCACGACTCCCTTGTAGCGATCGATCACGCCTTGTCTAGCGAGTTCCTCGGCGTAGTTCTCCGAGCCGAAGAGCATCCACTCCTCTGCCGCGAAGGCGATGAACTCGTGCGTCTGTCTGACTCCGCGCTCCGTCGCCCGCCGGGCCGCTTCGGCCATCGCCGCCACGCCAGAGGCGTTGTCCATCGCCCCGGGGCAGTCGACGGCCGTGTCGTAGTGGCTCGACACGACGATGACCTCGTCGCCCTCGGCCGGGAGCGTCCCGACGACGTTCCAGTCGACCATGCCCGGAGAGTGTCGTCCGAAGGTCTCGAGGCGGACAGCCACCTCCCTTCCGTCCTCGAGCCACCCCTGGATCCGGTCGCCGTCGTCCTTCGAGATGTACACGGTGGGCTCGGGCGTCGTTCGCTGCAGGATTGGAAGCGGATACGGCGGGCCGGCGAGCGGTGGCACGAGCAGCGCGGCACGCCGCTCGCCGTCCTCGCCCACTGCAAGCCGCACCATGTCGAAGAGCTCCGGGATGATCGTCACGGCGCCGTCGGCCCAGACTTTCCCCTCGACGGCCCCGTCGCTCGCTGCGGAGAACGCCGCAGGCGCGCACTCGATCGTCTCGCCCACGGGCCCACGAAGCTCCACCGTCGGCGGTCGCTCGTAGTCCCAGCCGACATAGGTGAACTTCTGCAGACGCACCTCGAGCCCGAGCTCGTCGAGCAGGGAGGCAATCCAGTCCCGCGCTCGGTGGGAGCCGTCGCTCCCACCGAGTCGGGGTCCGATTCCTTCCGAGAGCTCCCTGACCACCCTCTCTGGGAGGCTCTCGCTCACGGGCTAGATGGTTGATCGGAAAGTGTGGCGCCGGCGGGGGCGTCCGAGACCGAGCATGAGGCCGCGATCATTCCGAGCTCGTACCGAGGAGGTACGGGCGAGGAACGAGCGTGGACTCAGGCGCTGTGTCACGGGCGTCATCCGGCGGTGCCACGGTTTCCGGTCAATTTCCGATCAAGCATCTAATTTACGCTCCGCTGAGGTCGGCCGCGAACGGGTCCCAGTACCAGAGCGGACGAACCTCGTAGCCGGTGAGACGCTTGTTCATGACGAGGATCGTGTCCGGGCTGTAGAAGATCGCATCCGGCTGATCTTCCACGATGATGGCCTGGGCCTGGGTCAAGAGTTGCGCGCGCTCGGCGGGATCGATCGAGTCGCGCTGGCGGTCTAGGAGGTCGTCGACCTCGGGATTGACATAGGCGGTGTTGTTGGTGACGAGGTTCTTCGAGTGGAAGAGCACGAAGAGCTGGCCGGCCGGATCGGGGATGTCCGAGGCCCACTGGGTGGCAGTCGAGGCGTACGTGCGGGTCGGCTCGCCGGAGAGCTCCGCGGTGAGTTTCTCGGTGAACTCGACCTTCCGCGGCGACAGATCCAGGCCGATCTCCTCGGCGGCGGCTTGAACCGCAATCGCCTGCTCCGCGTCGTACGGGAGCGAGCTGAGGATGTCGGCCGCCGCGCCCTCGGCACCGGCGTCCGCGATGAGGGCCCGCGCACCGTCGAGGTCGAGATCGAAGGAGGGCAGGGCGTCGTACGCCGCTTGAAACGTCTCTTGCTCGAACGTCCAGAGGGCGGGCGGCGCGGGCGACTTCATCCCCGCCTCGCCCAGTCCTCCCCAGGTTGACTCGAGCAGGCCCGCCTTGTCGATCGCCATCGAGAGCGCCTGGCGAACCCGCGGGTCGTCGAACGGAGGCTTCTGGGTGTTCATGGCGAGGTAGTGAATCCCGTACGAGGGCCCGCGGGTGACGTTGACGTTCTCGAAGGCCTCGACCGCCTTGGCGCCCTTGCCCGAGATGTTGTTGCCCCAAATGCCGTCGATCTCACCCGTCTGCAGGGCCTGCACGACCGTCGCCTCGTCGAGGAGGATCTTTGAGACCAACTGCTTGACCTTGAGCGCACGGTCCGTGTTCCAGTAGTCGTCGAAGCGGTCGATGACGATCTCCTGCCCCTTCGTCCAGGAGCCGAACTTGTAGGGGCCGGTGCCGACGATGCCCACCGCCGGCGTCCCGACGCTGTTCCCGTTCGCTTCGAGGAACGCCCTCGAGGAGACGGCCGCGGCCATCGTCGCCAGGGCGTACGGGAAGTGGGCGTCCGGCCGTGTGAACGTGACGGTAACGTCGAGCGGCCCGGTCGCCTCGACGTTCTCGACTCGGTCGTGGAAGGTAGCGAGGAACGAGCCGACATCGGGGTCCCGGTGCCGGTTCAAGCTGAAGGCGACGTCCTCCGCCGTCATGTCCGACCCGTCATGGAACTTCACGCCGGAGCGGAGCTTGATCACCATCGTCGTGGGCTCGGTGAGCTCCCACTCCTCGGCGAGGTTCGGCTGGAGTTCCCCTTGCGGGTTCATCAGCAGCAGCGGCTCTGTGATGTTCGTGACGACGCCGTTCGTATTGAAGTCGTACGCCTTGGCATAGTCGATCGCGGGCGCGTCGCCAGTGAGGGCCCAGTTCACGACGTCAACCTCGCCGCCGCCTGCCGGAGCCGTCCCCGTGGGGGCGGCGCCGGTCCCGGCTCCTTCCTCGTCGTCGCCGCCACAGGCGGCCATTAGCCAGCCCACGCTCACCGCGCCGGCCGCGGCCCCGCCTCGCAAAACGACCTCCCGCCGCGTCAAGCCGCGCTCGGGGTCTCCGTGCCGCTCCTCGTTCCGCATCTCCGACCTCCTTCCGGAGTCCGCCCACCCCGCGTGCGGACAGCCGCTCTGGTCGACTCCGACTAGCCCGAGTTGGACACCGCTCGGCCCGCTGGGAGGCGACGGTATATCACAGTGACCAAAGACGGTTCAACGCGCCGCAAGTTAGGGCCGTCACCGGGAGAAGGCACCACTCCGCGGCCTCTGCGGCTCTCAGCGGATCGTCACGCCACCGTCCGCGAGGAGGCTTGCGCCGCTGCAATAGGAAGACTCGTCGGAGGCGAGGAAGAGCGCCGCGCGCGCGATCTCCTCGGCCGTCCCCATGCGCCCGAGAAGCGCGAAGGCATGAGCCTCGGCCTCGGCGGCAGCTCGATCCGCCTGTGAGTCGATCCACCAGCGCGTCATCGGCGTGTCGCACACGCCCGGGCAGAGTGCGTTCACCCGCACGCCGCGCGGCGCCAGGTCGGCCGCCATTCCGCGCGCGAGCTGGAGCACCGCACCCTTGCTCGCGCTGTAGACAGTCTCGTCCTCGTTGACGATGAAGCTCGACATCGACGCCATGACGACGATCGAGCCGCCCCGCTCCATGAGCGGCGCGAGCGCGCGAGCGCACAGGAAAACGCCGCGCACGTTCGTGCGGAAGACGAGGTCGAAGTCCGCCGGCTCGACCTCCCAGAAGGGGCCGAGCCCGGGTCGGCCGATGCCTGCGTTCAGGACCGCAGCGTCAACACGGCCGTACGTGTCCCGGGCGCAGGCGGCCAGCGCCTCGGCAGTCGCTTCGTCGCCGACGTCCCCGGCGACGAAGTGGGCATCCGCCCCCGCGTTCGCGAGCTCCGCGACGAGCGTCTTGCCGGCGTCCGCGCGGCGGCCGCCGAGGACGAGCGCGGCACCCTCGGACGCGAACAGCCGCGCGATTGCCTCGCCGAACCCGCTCGTCGCGCCCGTGACGACTGCGATCTTCCCTTCCAGACGTTCGCCACGCGACACGCTCACGGACAATATAAGAGACCGTTCTAAGGCAGTCGCGCTCCTGCCACGGTTGTTTGCCGGCCCCTCCGGTGGCACGCGTCAGCCGCGCGGATACTGCGCTGCGATCGCCTCCGCCAGCTCGGCCGCCGAGACGTCGCGGACGGCCGCGTCCGGATGCAGCTCGGTGAGCGAGAGGTTGCGCCGGGTCTCCGCGTCGTCCGGCAAAGTCTCCCGCGCTCGGACGACCGTCGTCGGAACGCCGAAGGCCTTGGGGCTCGGGATCCACGCGACAGGCTCGCCGGTGTCCGGATCGACGAGGACCGCGTTGAGCCCGTCCTCGGTCACGAGCTTCGTGTACTCACGGCCGTCGAGCGTCATCGTGCCGACCTCGCGGACCGCGTCCCGGCGGAACGCCTCGACGACGTCCTCGTCGAACCAGTTCGCCGAAGGGATCTCGAGCGACGGAGCCTCGGCTCCGACCGTGCGCACCTTGTGGTACTTACCCTCGCGCTTGACGACGACCTCGCCGACGGTCGTTCCGTCCGGACGCACGCGCACCCTGTAGTAGGTCGGGCCTTCGACGTGCCCCGAGGCCGCGTCTCCGCGCTCCGGCCCGTCCTCGCTCTGCGCGCCCGGTCGCAGGCGGAGGATCTCGTTCTCGCTCGGCAGGTAGACCTCGAAGTCGCCCTCCGGCGACCCGCACTTGGTCAGCTGCGTGTCGGCGACCGCCTCGCCGGGCACGCCCTCGACCGTCCGCCGGCACCAGGCGCCGTCGTCTGCGATCCAGGTCTCGTACTCGATGAACGTCTCGCCGGAATCCATGCGGTACTGGACGAGGATGTGCTCGATCGTCCCCGGCGCCGCCTGCACCGGCGCCAGGACGGCGGCCTCGGCCTTGTCGACGATCGACGTGCCCCCGGGCCCTCCGAGAGCTCCGACGACGGCGAGCGCGACGGCCGCCGTCGCCGCAACGGCACCCACGCCGACCGCGGCACGCGCGAACCGCGAGCGGTGGCGAGCACGGCGCGTGCGCTCGAGAACGTCGTTCCAGTCGCCGCGCGGGGGCGACGCGCCGACCCGCTCGAGGTAGCGATCGGTCACGGTGTCGAAGATGGTCATTGCCCTTCCTCCCGTTCGAGCTCGGCGCGAAGCGCCGCATGAGCCTTGGACAAGAGCGCACCCACGGTGCCGACCTCGATCCCCATCACGCCGGCGATCTCCCCGTACGAGAGGTCGCCGTAGTAGCGAAGCACGACGCAGTCGCGCTGGCGCGAAGGAAGCCGCCTCAGCGGCTCAGCGAGTGTGCTGTCGACGGAGCCTGCCGGAGCCGTGTCTCGCTCGAACAGGCGGAACAGCCGAGCTGCGAGCCGCTCACGTCGAACGCGCCGGCGTTCGGCATCTCGCGCAGCGTTGAGCACGAGCCGCCAGAGCCAGGCCTCGAGCGGTCCGTCCCCGCGCCAAGTGGCCCGCCTGCGCAGGGCGAGCGCAAACGCGTCCTGGACGACGTCGCTTGCGGCGTCCGCCCCCGCGACCGCCGCCGCAAGCCCTCGAAAGCGCGCCGCCTGCGCACGGTAGATCGCCTCGATCGCGGTGGCTGACGCCGCACGACGGTCCCCGGTCGCCCGCGGAGAAGCGCTCACCGCTTCCGTGGTTGTGTTCATGGAGAGATCGACGCTAGGACTGCCCTTTCCTGTTTACCAGCAGCTCGCGCGGCTCAGACGGCACCGAGCTCGAGCCTGATGCCGGGGATGCCCTTCGCGGGCGAGGGGGGTGAGCGAGATGCGTTCGCTGATCGCAAACCCCTGGCCGCGGGCGCGCTCCTCCTCGCCCGGCGGCTAGCGCAAACTGCGATGAGTTCGTGAGCGTCCGCCGGTCTCATCGGCAGAACAAAGGAGGCGACATGGGCAACGTGGTTATCGACATGAGCATGTCATTGGACGGCTACATCGCAGCGCCCAATGACAATCCGGAGCAGGGGCTGGGCGAGGACGGGATGCGGCTCCATAACTGGGCGTTCGACGATCCTTCGGTGTTCGAGCGGGTGTACGGCGACCTGGTCGAGGAAACGGGCGCCGTGATCATGGGCCGCCGGAGCTACGACAACTCGATCGAGGCATGGGGTGGCAAGGGTCCGCTGGGCGAGGTCCCGTGCTTCGTCGTCACCCACAGCCCGCCGGCGAGCGCGGACCCGGTATTCACGTTCGTCACCGACGGGATCGAGCGTGCCCTCGCGAAGGCCCAGGAGGTCGCCGCCGACAAGCGGATCGGGCTCATGGGCGCCAACATCGACCAGCAATTCCTCGCCGCGGGGCTCGTGGACGAGATCAGGATCCACCTGATCAATGTCCTGCTCGGAGGGGGCCGTCGGCTGTTCGACCAGCTCCCGCAGCGAATCGAGCTGGAACAGACCGGGCTCAGCCAGACCGACGGCGTGACGCATCTCGAGTACCGCGTCCTCCGGTAGCGCTGCCAGCGGTTGACGAGGTCGCGTGGCGGGCTAGACGCAAGACTGTGCCGCGCGAGCATTCGGGAATCTCGCCTGACGACGAGACGACCCCGTTCTGGACGCAAGAAGCGTCATCGGCAAGCGTGTAGCGTCTGCGCGATGACACGGTTCGTCGTCGACTGTGACACGCTGCTCCGAATTGCGGCTGGCGAGATCGAGGTCGCAGCCGAGCACAAGCTCGTTGCGCCGACGCTCGTCCGCTCGCAGGCGCTGTCGGCACTGTACGGGGCAGCCCGGCGGGGTGAGATTTCCGCCGCCGAGGGGATCGAGCGGGTGACGCGGGTCAACTCGCTGAAGGTTCGCTTCCTCGGTGACAAGGTGCTGCAACGGAAGGCCTGGAAGATCGCGGACCAGCTGGGGTGGGAGACAACGAATGACGCCGAATTCGTCGCGCTGACGCAGCTGCAGGCGGACGTCTTCGTCACTTCCGACGGCGACCTGGCACGGGCGGTCTCCGGCCTCGTCGAGACGACGACGATCGACGCGCTGCGCACGGCGGCCGATACCACGCACGGGGCGGGTAACCCCAGCGTGCGCGAGCGTCCTCTCGCTCGGGAGGTTGACGCGGCGGCGACCGAAGCTTCGACCTGGGCCTCTTACGTGGGGAAAACCGTTTAGTAGAGCGAAACCGACGCCCGGACTCGAACCGGGGACCCCTTCATTACGAGGGAAGACATGCGGGGGACACGCGTCCACTCGCGGGCACGCGAGGGCACACTCTCATTCGAAATCAGACGGTTTCGTGGCTTTTGAGGTGGACGGGTGTGCCCGCGAGTGTCCGGGCTGGCGTACCCGTTTTTTACCCGGGCCAACGCCGACCACTGACCGGCTTCGAAGAGTTCGTGAACGGTAAACGGGAGCCCGGCGAAGACGCACGCGGTGCCCTCGCTCCAGTCATTTCGAGTCGGTTTCGAGCTGGATCGGCGGCGGCGAGTCGCTCCGGCGCTTTGGGGGTTCGAGAACGAGCGAGGCCCCCGCGCGGGAGGCCTCGCCAGGCAGCGTGCGTGAGCCGTCAGTTCGCGGGGGAGAGGAAGGGGTTGACGGCGAGAACCTTCAACCGGCCGGTCAAGCTGGGCGCCACCCCCGAAGCTGGCATGCGGCTTGCCGGCGCTCAATGCGACACGCGTCGGATCTTCCAGATCTCGCCCGCCGAGGGTGACGACGTACGCGGTGTTCCGGATGAACTCGAGCGAGGTCGGCCGGTCCAAGCCGTCCGCGACGACGGTGAAAGTGCCGTTCCTGTTTCACCTTCACGAGGCTGCCGGTGTTCGGCTGCGCCGGAGAACCCGCAGGGCCGCCACCGAAGACGCCCTGCGAGAGGGCGTAGAGATTGCGACCGCGGCCAAACTCCACGTCGACGAGGAGGCTGGCACCGGAGGCCACCTCCCTGGCGGTGGGCGACTTCGGCCGGAACGACACCACTTTGCCGTCCTCGGGCTCGTGGGGGACGGGGCCGGCCTCGGCCATGTACACCGTCTTGCCCTTTACCTCCAGCCCGGTCGGGACGATGTTGCCGAACGCGATGAGCTCGGTGACCTCGCCGTCGAGCGTGACCCGCAGCACCCGGTTGTGGTGCCCATCGGTGACCAGGAACCCGCCACGGTAGGTTTCGCAGCGCGTACTGGAGTCCGGTTGGGACGTCGAACGGAGTGTTCGGCGGATTGCTCAAGGCGAACGCGCCGATGTCCGCGACGACGGTGAAGCTGTCTGGGCCGTCCACCCGGTAGATGCCGACAATGTCGCTGCCGCCGACGTCGGGGCCGACGAGGGTGACCAGTGCGTACGCGGTCTTGCCGATGAACGCGACGTCCATCGCCCCACCGAGGCCGATGATCGACTTCGGCAGACCACTGGCGAACGTCGTGATGTCCCCGGTCTTCGGATCGACGCGCGAGATTCTGCCGGCCGCGCCTTCAGTGACGTACAGCGCGCCACCGGGGCCGACGGTGCTGCCCGAGCCACCCTCCAGACCGGCGACCAGCTGGGTGGCGTGGGGCTCCCCGAACGGAGGCGCGGCGCTCGCTGCGAACGGCGTGATCATCCCGATCAGAGCCGCTGCCAACAACAAAGCTTCCGCCCACCTCGATGAAAGGACCAAGGTCCTCTCATCTCGCGCTCCCCTCCGGTCGCCGCGTTGGCGGCAGGAGAGGGTGACGCCGGGCCGGACGAGATCGCCCCGCCGCTGCTGACAATGCGAGTGCTGGCCGTGTCCATCACGACCGGACCGCTTCCGAAGCCGGAGAGCGCTTGCACGTAGCAGGAGCGGTTGGGTTCCCCCAACCCGACGAGGAACGCGTGAGTCAGTTGACTTCGAGACGAACCGAGAGCCATGACAGGCCCCCTTTCTCATTCAGATGGTGGAGTACGGGAAATGCACTAACCCCGCGACAGTCCGGAAAATGAGCCTGAAGCTCATTGGCTTGCGCCAATGGAAGAGGCAAACTCACGGTAGGGCGCAGCCGGTACGCCGACATCGGTCGAAACGCCTAGATTGGGCTTGGCGACTACCGGTTTTGGATCAAGCCCGCGCGACGCGCGGCCGCCCCGGCCTGGCCCCGCGTCCGCACGCCCAGCTTGGCGAGGATCGCCGAAACGTGGTGATCCACAGTGCGTCGGGAAAGGAACAGCCGCGTCGCGATGTCGGTGTTACGGAGGCCTTCTTCGACGAGCGCAAGAACCTCGACCTCGCGGGACGTCAGCTGCGCAGGGTTGTCGCGTGTTGTCGGCCGCGGCCCACGCGGCAATCCGCGGATGCCGCGCTCGCGTAATCTTCGCGCGACCATCGTCGCCGCGGGGCGGGCGCCGAGACCCTCGAGCTCCTCCAAGCTTCGGCGAAGCGACCTCTCATCGTTTGCTTCAGCGAGCGCGAGCGCGGCCTCGTACGGGCACCCGAGCCGCGACCACGCCTCTGCGGCGCGCCTCGCGTGCCCGGCTATCTCGAGCGCGCGCGGCTCGTCCGCGTCGAACGGGGTCTCCTCCGGCGCGCCTGCTCGCCATCGCCAGTAGGCGAGCTCCAGAGCCCACCTCGACCTCCGGCGTCTCGCAAGCACGAGCGCGTTCTCCGTCTCCCGCACGATCGTCTCAAGCCTCCCTTCGAGCCAGGCAGCCTCCGACCTCGCCGCGGCTACCAGGGCAATTCGCGGAAGCTCGTCAGACGGCTCAACCAGGGCGAGCGCCTCGTCCAGCGCCTCCCATGTGCCGGCGTCGCCGCGGCGCGCGCACAAAAGCCCTCTTACGGTGAGCCCAATGATTCGCGGAAGCACGGATATGTGTCTTTTCCTCAGCACCTGCCCGGCGAGGCCGGCAGCGTCCGACCAATGGCCCTGGTCGAGCTCGGCGCGCGCGCGGTAGGCACGAAGGTAGAAGTTCCAGAGGTCGTGACCTCGGTCGGCGCAGTATCGGAACCCTTCGTCGAAGTACCGGTTCGCAAGCGCGTACGAGCGACGCTCGCATGCGGCGACGGCGAGATTCAGCAACGAGAACGCCACTTGCTCTTCGAGTCCAGCCTCAATCGCCAGCTCGAGGCTGCGCTCGAGGTTCGCTTTGCCCTCCGAGGACCCACCGAGGAACTCGATCGCAGCCGATGCACGACAGTGCTCGAGCGACGATTTCGGTGTTGCCGAGCGACTCGCCAAGCTCGAGCGCGCGAGTCCCCCAGGAGAGGGTGCCGTCGACGTCCTCATCGCACGCGCAGAGCACTGCAAGGTTGGCATAGGCCATGGCGAGCTCCGGTCCCCGCGGAAGACGCTCCAGGACCATGACGGCCTCGTTGCCAGCGCCTCTCGCCTCGGCGATTCGGCCCGGGCAGTAAAGAAGCTGCTGAAAGCGAGCGGAGGGACTCGCCCTCCCCGAGCCCGTCGCCGAGGGTGCGATAGCAGGCGAGCGCCGCCTCGATCGCTCCGATCGAGTCGTCGTGCTGCTCGATCACATAGGACTCGTGCGAGCGACGCTGCAGGAGCTCAGCGCGCCTCCGGAGCGGGAGTCTTTCGGCGAACCGAAGGGCGCGACCGTATTGGGCGGCGGCCTCGCGGTGTGCGCCGAGGGCTGCAGCGCGCTCGGCAGCGGCAGGCGCCAACCGAAGCACCGCGTCCCCATCCCCGGCGGCGTCGGCGTGGTGTGCGAGCCGGGCGTAATCGGGGCAGTAGGTCATCCGTGACTCGAGCGCCGCGAGAGCCTTGCGGTGGAGCGCGGCTCTACTGCCCGGCGCGAGTGACTCCTCGAGGGTGAGCCGGGCGAGCTCGTGCCTGAACGCCACGTTGCCCGACTCGGATGTGAGCATTCCCGATGCCACGCACTCTTCGAGCGCATCGAGCGTGTCCGCAGCGAGACTCTCCAACAGCCAGAACTCCGCCTGCGGAGGGACTATCGACACCGCCTCGAGCAGCGATCTCGCGTCGTCGCTGAGACGTGCGACGCGCGCGAGCACTGCATCTCGAACCGTGTGCGGAATTTCGCCATCGCCGGTAGCGAGCACCTCGGTGACGAAGAACGGATTGCCTGCCGTCTTGCGGTAAAGCTCGTCGGCGTCGACACCGTACGGCTCGGCCAGTTCGGCGACGGCCGCCGGCGAGAGTCGCTCGACGGTCATCCGTTCGAGCGCTCGCTCCGTCGCCAACTCGCCGAGCACGATCCGAAGCGGATGCGAGCGGTCGAGCTCTCGTCCCGGTAGGTTGCGAGGACAAGTGCGGGGATCCCCTCGATCCTGCGGCCGAGCAACCTGAGCACGTCGAGCGTCGCCTCGTCCGCCCAGTGGAGATCCTCGATCACGACGATGGTCGGCGCGTGCGCTCGAAGCTCGCCCATGAGCGCGGCGGCGACGTCGTGTGGTCTTGCCCCAGCCTCGACGAGCCTCTCGAGGTCTCCGCCTGCGCCGGGGGCGAAATCCAGCAGTGGCCCGAGCGGCCTCGGCGTGAAGAGGGCGTCGCAGGCGCCCCGCAGCATTCGCGCCGATCCGGCGTTCTTCTCGCAGAAACGTCGCGTGAGTGCCGTCTTTCCACCACCGGCCTCGCCGGCGACGAGGCAAAGTCGACCGCGGCCGTCGCCGGCGTCCGCGAGCGCGGCGTCAAGCTTCTCGAGAAGATCGGCCCGTTCGAGCAGGTCGGTCCCTTCGACCGGGTGCGATCGAACAATGCCCACCGCTCACATGATGAGCCTAGGCGGCGAGGTGTTCAAGGAGAGGCCCCGCCGAACCATAATTGCCTGGAAATCAGGCTAAATCGCAAAGCAGAGGGCCCTTTACTAACCGTGACAAGGCCAGACGACGTACCCCGTTTCGTCCCGCCGCGTTTGCTCGGCGTTACCTATGCGGACGAATGTCCCTGCAAATACGACGAAAGCCGACGCCCGGACTCGAACCGGGGACCCTTCATTACGAGGGAAAGACGAATGAGGGACGTGCGGCCACGCGCGGGCACGCGCGGGCACGTTTTCGCTGGAGATCGGGCGGTTTCAGGGCCTCCAAGGGTGGACGCGCGTGCCCGCCCGCGCTCGGGCTGACGTACCCATTTTGTACCCAGCCGGAGCAGCGTTCCCGTCCCACGTGTGCGGGTCGCTGGCGTACGCGGTGCGTGACCTGGGGGTCTCGGCTCTGATCGCGGCGGTCTCGAAAGCCGTTATCCGTCGTTAGGCGGATCGAGGGTTCGAATCCTTCCCGCTCCGCTCAACCAAGCGGTTCCTAGTCACGGAACCGCTTCGGTGCGGAGCGCTGCGCTCCCCGAAACCGCAGCACTCAATCCATCGAATCCACAAGGACCTCATCGTTCGCCCATCAAGACGCCGGGAGGTAGGTGAGGAGGACCACTCCGGAGTCGAACCGCTTCACGTCGTCGAGCTCCATCCGGACGGTTCCCCTGTCGCCGAGCACGTGGACGTTTCCCTCGCCCCAGACGAGCGGGTTCAGGTAGATCTCGTACTCGTCGATCAGGCCCTTCTCGGCGAGGGCGTACGCGAACTCGCCGCTCCCGTGCATGAACAGGTCACCGTCGACCTCGTCCTTCAGCTTCGGGATCGAGTCCTCGAGGTCGCCCTCGAGCAGGGTCGCGTTCCACTCGAGATCTCCGGACAGGGTGTTGGACCCGACGTACTTCGGCAGTCTGGTTGACCATGTCCGCCCACTTGCCCGACTGGCTCGGCCAGTATCCCGCCAGCCCCTCGTAGGTCTTGCGGCCCAGCACCAGCCCGCTGGATCTCGCCTGGCGCTCGAACGAGTAGTCGCCGTGGTCTCCGTCCGGCTGCACCCACTCGCCGACCGGGTCTACGACGCCGTCGATGGTGGCCTGCGTGGTCGCGATCAGCTTTCCCATCTCGATTCTCCTTTGGTCACGGGAGCTCCCTCTGAGCCCCCTCTACCCAGGCAGCGCGGATGCGACGTTCTCGGATTCCTATTGGCGCGAGCCCTCCTCTTAGCGGCGCCTTGATCAGCTGGGGGACGGGCCGGCGGCCGATCGCACCGCTTGCTCCCACCACGAAGACTCGCATGCTGTTCTCCTTTCGTTTCGTCATCAGGCGACTTCCGCCGCGGCCTCCGACTCCGCCTCGGCTTCCATCTCCGGATGCGCGGCCGCATAGGCACCCGGACGAAGCAGAAGGCCACCGAGCGCCGCAGCACCCGCGGCGAACAAGGCGCCCACGAGGAACGCGACGTGGTATCCGCCCGTGAGCGCGGCCGCCTGGCTCTCGCCACCGGCGAGCAGCGTGTCCGTCCGCGACGCGGCGAGGCTGGCGAGAACGGCGAGCCCGAGCGCGCCTCCCATCATGAACGAGGTGTTGACGACACCAGAAGCAAGGCCAGCCTCGGTCGGCTCAACGTCGCTCATCGCCGCGAGGAGCACCGGGTTGAATGCCATGCCGGCGCCGAGACCGAGCAGAAGCATGCTCGGGAGCACGTCGATGACGAAGGTCCCGTCGACCGGGGCACGTGCGAAGAGCAGAAGCCCGACCGAGGCCAAGAGCAGCCCGACAGCGAGCGGCGGCCTGATCCCGAACCGCATGACGAGCCGGGCCGAGAGCCAGATCGACACTGCGCCCATGACCAGGTTCCCCGGCAGGAACGCGAGCCCGACCTCGAGCGGGCTGTAGCCGAGCACGAGCTGGAGGTAGAGCGCGGAGAGGAAGAACCAGGCGAACATGGCCCCCGCCCAGAGGATCCCGACGACGTTGGAGACCGCGATGTTGCGAAGCCGGAAGAGGCGAAGCGGCACCAGCGGCGACGCGACGCGCGCCTCGAGGAGGAGGAAGCCGGTGAGCAGCGCGGTCGCCACGCCGAGCAGGCCCAGCGTCCGCGCGGTCAGCCAGCCGACGTCGTTTCCGTTCACGATCGCGAAGACGGCGGTCATCAACGAGACGGTCACCGTGATCGCGCCCGCGACGTCGAGGCGTTGCGCGGCGGTCTCAACTCGAGCCGCCGGGATCAACATCACGCTCAATACGACGACGAGGATTCCGACCGGCACGTTGACGAGGAAGATCCAGTGCCAGTTCAAGACATCGGTGAGGATTCCACCGAGGAGCACTCCGATCGAACCGCCCCCCGAGGCGACGAAGCCGAAGATCCCCATCGCCTTCGCCCGCTCGGCGGGCTCGGTGAACAGGGTCATCATCAATGACAGGGCGACCGCCGAGACGACTGCGGCTCCGAGACCCTGCACCGCCCGCGCGCCGATCAGGATCGCCTGCGAGGTCGCAAGCCCGCAGGCTGTCGAGGCGAGGGTGAACAGCGCGATGCCGGCGAGGAACAGCCGCCGGTGGCCGAAAAGGTCCCCCAGGCGACCGCCGAGCAGGAGGAATCCGCCGAACGTGATCAGGTACGCGTTTACGACCCATGCGAGGGACTCCTCGGAGAACCCGAGGTCCTCCCGAATCGACGGGAGGGCAACACCGACGATCGTGACGTCGAGCACGATCATCAGGTCCCCAAGACAGAGCACGAACAGAGCGAGCCAGCGCGTGCGATTCTCGAGAGTCATCGAATCACCCCATTCGTTTCCCTACCTGACTTGACCGGGCCCAAAACTCATCGGCGCGCCCGTTGCGTGTCGGATGTCACTGGTATCTCGGGTTGGCGGCCAGCGCCTTCCTGAATCGACGCTCGACCAGGCTGGGAGGAACGACCGCGACGCGGCACCGGGTCCGGGCGCGCAGTGTGGCCTGCCGCTTGCCGTCTTCGAGGAGCGCTCCCTCCCCAAGGATCGACCCCGGCCCGAACTCCCCCAGCTCGTGGCCGTCGACCTCGGCGACCAGCACGCCGTCGAGCAACAGGAAGAGCTCCTCGCCCTCCTCGCCCTGCTCGACGAGCGTGTCTCCCGGATCGAGCTTTCGCCGCATGAGGCTCCGGCTGTCGTCCATGAGCTCGCGTGAGAGCCGGCGCTCAAGCGCGCTCTCGGCGGCCGCCACGAACGCGTCGGATTCCTCATCGCCCCAAGGTGTGTGCTCGCCGTGCACCTCCCGATACCACCTCTTGAAGTCGATCGTTCCGGCCTTGTGGACGAGCTCGCCGTTCTGGTCGTAGAGCCAGTGACGGGGGAACGGGCTCGCACCCGCGAGCTCATGGTCGGACGAGCCGTCGGCGCTGATGGTGAGCGCGAGGGTCGTCCACGCGGTTGCCGATGTGATTCGGAAGTAGGGCGCGCCGACGACCTGTCGCGGGGCAGGGAAGCCGGCATGCCCGCCTGCTGTCTGGACGAAGCGCACCTGGTGTTCGTTCAGTTCCGGCTCCTGCTGGATCGTCTCGAACGCGACGCCTGGAAAGACGATGTTGCCGACGCCGAGTCGGAAGGTCGTCTTGCCGACCAAGCCACCGCCTCCGTACCCGCGGTCGACGATCTTGTCGCCGTCGACCTCGATCCAGGCCTTGAGCTCGTTCGTCTCACGGACGCGGTCGTCCTCGATGAGGCGCTCGAGGTCGCCCTCCTCCAGCCGGTCCGGCGGCGGCGGGTCGTAGTGCCCGATTCCGAGCTCGAACGGCAGCTTCGGCATCCCCTCGATGGCTTCCGAGGGAATCCAGGAAATCGACGTGACCGATGACTCTATGCGCATTGAATCTCCCTCCTCATCGTTTGTTCTCAAGGCGGACGGCGCGTCGGGACGTGTGCCGCAAAGAGATGCCACCGCGCCGGAACGCCCTTGAGCGAGCGGGTGCCTCGATCCTCGAAGCGAATGTCGGATCCGGCAACGAGGTCGACGACGGTTCGCGATACGAGGATCTCCCCGGGGTCGGCCTCCCCCTGCACACGCTGGCCGACGTGCACGGAGATGCCGGCGATGCCGTCGCCGCGCCGCTCGACCTCGCCCGTGTGCAGCCCGGCTCGAAGGTCGACCCCGAGCGACCGCACGGCGTCCCGGATCGCCGCCGCGCACCGGATGGCCCGAGCCGGGCCGTCGAATGTGGCCAGCAACCCGTCTCCAACCGTGTCCACCTCGCGGCCACGGAACCGGCCCAGCTCCCGGCGGACGAGCATCCGATACTCGTCCAGGAGTCTCGTCCAGCGGTTGTCGCCCAGCCGCGCCGCGGTCTCGGTCGAGCCGACGATGTCGGTGAAGAGCACGGTCGCAAGCACGCGGTCGACGGCGGTAACGGGTGGAGCGCCCGTAAGGAACTGCTGAATCTCCCGAGAATCGGGTCGGGGTCGCCCGACCAGAACCCATGGCCCTCGCCTGGCAGCTCGATGTACCGGGCGCTCGAGATGTGCTCAGCCAGATACCGGCCGTGCTCGACCCGGACGATCGCGTCGCCGGCTCGATGCAGGATCAGGACGGGGCACTGATCGCGGGCAGCATCCCGAACGTCGAGGTCGTGCACCATCCGCAGGACGGCCAGCGCCATCCCGGACTTGCGCCGTACCGCTCGAAACGCCCGTACCAGTCGCGAAACCGATTGTCCCCCGCCAGCTCGGGCGCCTGCAGCTGCAGAATCGCCGCCTGACCCCACGACTGACGCATCGCTCGCTGCTGTTCGCTCCCGCCACTCCCGGTCGAT